>OZ251217.1:0-1720972 GCA_965240355.1 uncultured Francisella sp. | reverse complement strand
GGTTGTTACCATGGGCATGCAAATGAGTTTTTAGTTGCTGCAGGCTCTGGAGCACTATTAATTGGTCAGCCAAACTCACCTGGTGTACCAGAAAATGTTGTTAAAGATACTCTTATTGCTAGCTTTAATGATATAGACACTATAAAAGCCCTTTTTGAAAAATACAAAGATGAAATAGCGTGCATCATAATAGAGCCAATAGCAGGTAATATGAATCTGATAATGCCTAAAAATGACTTTCTTGCTAAGCTTCGTGACCTTTGTGATGAGCATGGAGCATTGCTAATATTTGATGAAGTAATGACTGGTTTTAGAGTTGGTTTAAGTGGTGCTCAAAAGATTTATGATGTGAAGCCTGATATGACAACTTTAGGTAAAGTTATTGGCGGCGGTATGCCAGTAGGGGCTTTTGGTGGTCGTACAGAAATCATGCAGATGGTTGCCCCAGTAGGTCCAGTATATCAAGCAGGTACATTATCGGGTAATCCTATAGCAATGACTGCAGGACTAAAAACTTTGGATAAAATATCTCAAATAGATTTTTACAAAGAGTTATCTGCAAAAGCAATAAAGCTAGTTGATGGCTTAAATGAAGCTGCAGAAGCTATAGGTTTTGCCTTCCATGCAAAAAGTATTGGTGGGATGTTTGGCTTATATTTCTGTAAGAAAACAACTCAAGTAGATACTTTTACAGATTTAAGTAAAACTAATTTAAAGTTATTTAATAGCTTTTTTGCTTATATGCTTGAAAACGGCGTGTATCTAGCACCATCAGCTTTTGAAGCTGGATTTATATCTATTGCTCATAGTGATGAGGATATTGAAAAAACTATAGCTTTAGCGAAATCTTTTTTTAGCGATAATACTTAGTCCGGTGTTTGAGAATTTCTAATCTCAATTATTAAAAATATTATCCAAACAAGTTTCTATATTTATTTTTAAAGAAGTCTTTGTATAATTAGTCTGATCTAAAGAAGTAGCACCATAAATACAGACATAGTTTTCAATACCATCTATATAATCATTATCATAAGGATTTATAGCAGCTATATTAATGGTTCTTTTAGGATTAAGAGTTGTTAGATTACTATATTTCTCACAACATTTTTTAAGGTTTGCAGATACTAAAATGACTAAATCGGATGATAAAATAAGATTCTTTTCTACATTTCTAATAGTCTGAGACATTACTTCAATGTCTAAGCTTTTACTTTTGATAATAACTTCTAAATAACTTTGAAAATCTCTTAATCTATACTCATCAGAATCTACTATGACAATTTTTTGATCATTGCTCAAAGTAAATGGAATTAATCCATTATTATTAACAATACTTGTACTTTGCTTAGCAATATCAAAAGCTATTTTTTGATGCTCACTACAATTTACTAATTTATTTGCAAAACCTACCTGCTCATTTAAGCTATGAGTATAGAGCAGACTTTCTTCTAGATTATGTTGTTTTTTATACGCAATAACCCTATCGTAAGCAGTATCTACAGCTTTAGCAAAATCTTGATTTTCTGCATATTCTTTCTCAAGAGTTGTATATAATTCTTTAAGCTTATAAATATTATCTTGACACCAAACTCTTACTGGCATAAGAACTATATCTACACCAGCATAGATAGCCATTTTAGTAGCTTCAATCTCACCGAAATGAGTAGTAATAGCTTTCATATCCATAGCATCAGATACAACTAAGCCCTTAAAGCCTATATCTTGTTTTAAAAGCTTGGTTATTATTTTATGTGATAAAGTTGCAGGTATATAAAGTTTTTCACCTGTGGCTATAGAGGTATGTTGAGTTGTGTCAAGTTTTGGCATATTTATATGAGCAGTCATAATCATATCATAGCTATTTGCTAACTTACGAAATGGTTGTAGCTCTACTTTTTCAAGATCATCTAAGCTTTTATCTAAAGTTACAGCACTGTGATGGCTATCTAATGCAGTATCTCCGTGACCAGGGAAATGTTTCACGCAAGATATAACACTAGCATCATCAAGGCCTTTAAGTGATTGGCTTGCGTATTGTATAACAACAGCAGGATCATTAGAATAAGATCTAACCCCAATTATAGGATTATCTTTATTTGAGTTTACATCTATAACAGGTGCAAAATTAATGTTTATACCTAGGCTATAGAGTTCATCTCCAATGAGCTTAGACATCGCATAAGCATTTTTAGGGTTATTTGTAGCTGTAATTGCCATACTACCACAACCACTTACACCTTGTTTTAGCCTATGTACACGACCACCTTCTTGATCTACACCAAAAAACAAGGGTGTCTCCACACTAGCTTGTAAATCTCGAAGTAGTGAAATTGTTTGCTCATTAGTTTCAATATTTTCTTTAAAGAGAATAAAACCACTAAGATTAAACTTTTTATATAACTCACAAACTTTTTGATTTGATTGAGTAAAAGGAATATTCACATCATTAGAGTCTTTACCCCAATAGCGAAAATCCATCATTATTAATTGACCAAGCTTTTGCCTAATAGTCATTACATACTCCAGCCGTGACAACAACCATTTTTTAAACATTAAACCTAAAGTTGACAACATCACCATCTTTCATTATGTATTCTTTACCTTCTATGCGAGCTTTACCAGCTTCTTTAGCACCTTTTTCACCATTAAACTCTATATAGTCATTAAATGAAATAATCTCAGCACGGATAAAGCCTCGCTCAAAATCAGTGTGAATTACACCAGCAGCTTGTGGAGCAGTAGAACCTACAGGTATAGTCCAAGCACGAACTTCTTTTACACCTGCTGTTAGATAGGTTTGAAGGTTTAGAAGGGCATAGCCAGCTTTAATAACTCTATCAAGACCAGTTTCAGTAAGACCCATATCTTCTAGGAACTCAAGCTTTTCCTCTTTTTCAAATTCAGATATTTCTTGCTCTATAGACGCACAAACTGGGACTACATTAGCACCATCTTTAGCAGCATAATCAATAACTAAATCAAGCAGATAATTATCTTCGAAGCCTTCATCACTTACATTTGCAATATAAAGTATAGGCTTACTAGTAAGTATAGGAGTGTGTTTTAACCATATAGCTTGATCATCTGTCATCTCAAAAGTTCTAGCAGGTTTTTCTGATTCTAAATGCTCTTTTAGATTTGTATAGAATTCTCCTTTAGCTAAAGCTTCTTTATCTCCTGATTTTTTTATTTTAGCAAATCTTTGTATAGCTTGATCACATGATTCTATATCAGCAAGAATTAGCTCCATATTGATAGTATGAATATCATCAATAGGGTCAACTTTGTTGCTTACATGAATTACATTGTCATTTTCGAAACAACGAACCACATGAGCGATAGCATCAGTTTCACGAATGTTTGCTAGGAATTTATTACCTAATCCTTCACCTTTACTTGCACCAGCTACTAACCCTGCAATGTCTACAAATTTGATAGTTGTAGGAATGATCTTTTGCGGATTGACAATCTTTGCTAAAGCATCAAGTCTTTGGTCTGGTACATAAACGATACCTACATTTGGTTCTATAGTACAAAAAGGGTAGTTTTCAGCTTGAATACCTGCTGCTGTAAGAGCATTAAAAAGAGTTGATTTGCCTACATTTGGTAAGCCTACGATGCCGCATTTAAATCCCATGATTATATTCCTTTTGTTCTTTTATATTTATTTCTTACATTCAAGTTGTAAGTGCGACAAAATAATTATTGCACTAAAAAAGTAAGTTAGATATTGTCACACTTGCTAAAAATCTACTTAAGGAATCACCATAGGACCATCCTACACCCAACTTACTCAAGAACAAAGATACCACATTGGTTCACTATTGAAAATAGGTGTTTCTAAAACACAAATAGCCATGGAAGTTGGTTGTAACCAAAGTAGCATATACAAAGAGATAAACGGTAACACCGGCAAACGAGGTTATAGACCTAAACAAGAACAATCACTTGCAAACTCAAGAAAACGTAAAGGCAACAAACAAATTAGGCAATTTGGTTGGAGCTATGTAGAGCATCTTATCAAACAGTATTGGTATCCAGAGCAAATAAGTGGCGGTTTAACATCTAATGGGTGGTTAGATGTCATAAGTGCTGAAAGCATCTATAAGTATATCTATGGGAATAAAGAAAGAGGCGTTGACTTACACACTTATTTGCGTTGTCAGAAAACTTATCGTAAAAGAGGTACGGCTAGTCAAGAGCATAGAGGCCAAATACAAAATAGAGTTTCAATACATGAGAGAGACTTTGTTATAGATGAACAAAGTAGACTTGGAGATTTTGAGGGAGACACTATTATTGGCAAAGATCACAAGGGTGACTTATTAACACTAGTTGATAGAGTATCTAAACTAACTAAAATTAAACCTTTGGCTAGTAAGAATGCTGAAAACTTAGCAAACAGTTGAATACAAACACTTAATGCGTCACATACTCACTCAATCACTTTTGATAATGGTAAAGAGTTTTCCAAACACATGCTAATATGAGAAGTATTAAATATAGATATATTTTTTGCTGATCCATAATCTTCTTGTCAACGTGGCACCAATGAAAATACAAATGGGTTAATTAGACAATGCTTCTCTAAAAACCTGAGATTAGATAATATTACTTAAGACCAAACTAGAAGAGTTGAAAACCTATTGAACAACAGACCGGGGCTTTCCAAATAAGTGTGTAAATTCTTAATTAAGATGCTAGATTTAATCTAGTAAAATATTCAGGATAAACACAATGTCTAGAAAAAACAAATCAGATGATATTTACGCCACTATTGCAGATCAAATAATTGACTCAGTTGCAGATCTTAGTCAAATATTTGAAAAAGATGGCTTACTCAAGCAATTAACTAAAAGATTATTAGAAAAAGCCTTAGATGCTGAGATGGATAGCCATCTTGGTTATTCAAAGCATCAAAGAACCACCACTACAAATTCTAGAAATGGGTACAATAGCAAAACAACATCTACAGATACAGTTAATTTAGATATATCAGTACCTAGAGATAGAGAAAGTGACTTTGAACCTCACATAATTCCTAAAAGCGTAACAAAGATAAATGGTTTAGATAAAAAAATATTGTCATTATATGCTAAAGGTATGAGTCTGTAAGATATACAGCAATAGTTATTTGAACTGTATGATACTCAGATAATCACAAGCTTTATAGGCAATGTCACAGAAGCCGTAATAGATGATGTTAGAGCGTGGCAAAATAGACCCTTAGAATCAGTTTACCTAATAGTCTTTTTTGACTGCATAGTTGTTAAGGTTAAAGAAGATAAACGAATAATCAATAAAGCAGTATATGTTGCTTTAGGTATATCTCTTACTGGTCACAAAGATGTATTAGGCTTATGGATCAGTCAAAATGAGGGAGCTAAATATGATTCTAGATATCCACTGATATAGAAAGCATGGTGAAATAACTGGGATAATTTGACAGTATTCTTGCAATATACATCAAAAATTCGTAAAGTAATTTACACTACTAATGCGATAGAATCGCTTAATAGTCAGTTTAGGAAAGTTATTAAAAACAAGAAGTTATTTCCTAAATATGATTCTGTGTTCAAATCGTTATTTTTAGCTATAGACTATATAACTAAAAAATGGTCTATGCCTGTGAGATATTGGAATGATTCTATGCCTTATTTCGCTATAGAGTTTGAAAATAGAATGCAGAACTTCATGTAAGTTAATTTACACACTTAGATGGAAAGGCTCATCAGACCTAGAAAAAGTCTTGGATTCAAAACTCCTCTTCAGGTATAATCTAGAAATAAGGTTGTCGCACTTGGTACTTGAATCTAAGTTTTAAAAAATTGATACCGATATTACACATTAAACTTAGCTCAGTCACGTAAATAGCGGTATGTATCATATTATTTTGTATGAAGCCTTTGCATTGCTGGATCAATCTTGCCGTTTATTATATCATCTATCGAGATTATAGCATTGTCTATAGAATCATCAATTAGCTTTTTTTGAACTATAGAAGGGTTGGATAATACATAGTTTGAAACTTGTGATTTATGTCCAGGATGATCTATACCAATTCTCAATCGAAGGTAATCTTTAGTACCTAAATGCTGATGGATGCTTCTAAGGCCATTGTGCCCACCATGTCCACCACCTTGCTTTAATCTGATTTGGCCATTGCCAATATCAAGCTCATCATGGACTATAAGTATCTCACTAGGATCTATTTTATAGAAGTTGGCTACCTTACTTACTGCTAGACCACTATTATTCATAAAGGTGGTAGGAAACACTAGTAGTACATTATTATATGATATATTTACTTTTGCTATATGGCAATTCAGTTTAGAGTTTGTGCTAAAGGATTCACCTTGTTCTTTTGCAATCTTAGCTATAAGCCATTCACCTACATTGTGACGAGTATTTTCATACTCTTTACCAATATTTCCCAGTCCAACTATCATTTTAATTTTATTCATGACTTTTTAATTTTTTATTTTGCTTCATCCAGCTCTATTTTTTGAGCAATATTTTTATAACTTGCTGTAGTACCTTATTATTTGGTTTAGCATCTTTTCATGATTTTAGGTGTGGTTTTATTAAGCTTTGTATTTAGGTCTACTTTGTTTATAGCAGGTTCAAGATCTGCAATTTTTGTAGCTTTGTCATCTAACGAATGAGTAAATTTTCGTAATTTTTTAAGACCGCCTATTTTGTGAATCAGCAAGTTACTTGCAGTATTGTCACTAAGAATAGATGCTCTACATAGCTCGGCTACAGATATTTTTTTATCTACATATTTGCTAGTTACAGGTGAATATCCCGTGATTTCATTAGGCAAAATTTTGATTTTCTCATCAAGCAGATCTTTGTTTGTCATACTTTACTTCAAAATAGCTCCGACCACAAGAAATTTGTATGTACTACAAACAGGAAAGGAGAAGATTTCTTGATACGCAAGGTTCTTCCAGTTGTTTCTGTTTATAACGTATGTAACTATTTTACCACCATATTTAGCTTCAATCTTTTTAAGATCAAAAGCTAGGTTTATATTTTTGTGGTTAGCATATAGATTATTAATTCCAAGCATTAAGGTAATTAGAAGTATAGTTTCTCTCATGATTAGAATTTATCAGAAGTTAGAAGTAAAAATTCGTTTATTTTTTTGATATTTTCTTTTTTTGCAATTGCAACATCAACAAGTGGAAGCTTATCCCCGCCAGATATCTTCAAATTATCTTCATTAGTTTTATAAACTATAGTTGGGAATCCTAATAAGTCTTTTGATAGCTTCAAATTATTTGTAGCTTTAGGATTTTTTTCTATATTTGTTTTATAATAGTCGTGTGTTTTATGAAAATCTAAAAATGCTTTTAGAGGATCGCTTGAGTTAAAGATACTATTCACAATAGCATGACTATTACGTAAAGCTCCAACAGGTATCCATCTAAAAGCCAGAAGACCTTTTTTGATAGCCGGTTGAGTGGCATTAAATAGATAGTCACAGTGATTACAACTGGTATCAATAGCTGCATAAAACTTATGTGGAGCATCATCACTGCCTTGTTGTATATAATAACCATATTTTGCTATATCTAAATATAATTTATTTGCTTTGTCATCTGTTGTGAAGTAGTTTGCATAGATTTGATTTAGGCTTGTTAGCTTTTTTTCATTTCTATCCCAAGCTAAAAGTTCTCCATTGACAATTACGCTACCATCTTCACTAGTAAAAATGACTGTGCGTTGTTCTGGATTTTTCTTATCTTCAATAAGATAGCCTTGTAAATTAATACCCGTATCAAAGCTTTTTATGACTTTATACTGTGGGAATGCTTCGGCCATAATTTGACTACTATTAAGACCAGCCTTTTTCGAGGAGCCAAAATTTGTGATGCTAAAAGCGTAAAGCAACAATATTAATATTATTACCATCAGCATCAAGATAGTGAAATTTTTCTTTTCCATGATCTGATTTATTGATGAATCAACATAATATAATTATTCCATATATAAAGATTATCTTTTGTTAGTAAGTAAAAAATAGTGGCTAAAATTATAGAAAGACCGAAAGCTATGATATTAGTTGTTTTACTAGAAATATTTATTACTATAACTACAAATATACCAATAATGCAGATAGCAAATATAGTGTATAATAACATTTGATAACCAAACCAAACCCAATTACAGCTAAAAGTTTAAAGTCCCCATGACCAAAACCTTATTTTTTGTAAGTATCTTATATATCCAAAATATACTCCATAATGTAAGATAAGCGTTTATAGCTACCCAAACAGAAGATTCTAATGAAGTTATTACACCATAGTAGTTGATAATAATACCTAACCAAACGAGTGCTAAAGTTAGTGAATATGGCAGTATTTGGTGTTTAGCATCTATGAAAAATAGAGGAATAAATACTGTTGCTAAAACTCATAAAACTAAGCCATAAGTATTAAGCCCAACATAGTAAACTATAGGTTTATATATTATACTGTTATGAACTCTACTAATGGGTATTGAAATGAGATTTTAGATTTACAGAAAAAGCATTTACCTCGTAACAGTAACCAAGAATAGGCATATTGTGACGATACTTTAATTTCTTTTTACAGGTTTGACAACGAGATGGTGCAAGTAAGCTATAAACGCGTGTGTTTTCAGAATTTAAGGGTTCTTCAATTCCAAGTATTTCTCTGGCAATAGTTTTTTCTTCAGAAAAAAGTTTATTTGGAATTCTATAGATAACAACATTAAGGAAGATACCAATAGTTGCACCAAAGATAAAAGCAAATGCTCAAACAATATAAATGTCATAATACATAATTTACAGAATTAATCAGAGTCTTTCTTGGTAGAGTTCTTAGCTTGCACTTGTTTTGTGGATTTTAGCTTATTAACACCGTCAATTGCCGCAATACGATATGCCTCAGCCATAGTAGGATAGTTAAAAGTAGTATTTAAGAAGTACTTGATAGAATTGTGTTTATCAGGCATAGATTTAATTGCTTGTCCAATATGTATAATCTCAGACACACGATCACCAAAGCAGTGAATCCCTAAGATTTCTAAAGTTTCTTGATGGAAAAGAATCTTAAGCATACCTGTTTGGCTATATGATATTTGAGATCTTGCTAAATCTTTAAAATAAGCTCTACCAGCTTCATAAGAAATTTCATCAGCTTTTAGTTCTTCTTCAGTTTTGCCTATACAGCTTATCTCAGGACGAGTGTAAATACCTGTAGGAATATCTGCAACCAATTTATCATTACATGATCCATCTATTATGTGAGTAGCTGCAAATCTACCTTGGTTAAATGCTGAAGATGCTAGAGAAGGGAAACCAATTACATCACCTACAGCATAGATGTTTTCTAATGATGTCTGGTAGTTGTCATTAACACTTATCAGACCTCTTTGTTTATTATATTCCATACCTATTTCATCTAAGTTTATACCATTTGTATTACCTGCTCTACCAAGTGCAAAGAGTACATAATCTGACTCTATGATGCGACCTGAGTTAAGAGTAGTAAGTATCTTATCACCTTCAGCTTTTATATTTTTATAAGTTTCATTATGCATGAGGTTAATTTTTTGGTTAACTGTAAAGTGATGAGTTAAGGTATCTATAATCTCATTATCTAAGAAAGACATTAATTTGTCTCTAATATTGATAAGATTTACCTGAATATCTAAAGTACCAAGTATAGAAGCATATTCACAACCAATAACACCAGCACCATAGATCGTTATAGATTTGATTTGCTTATCTTTAAGTCTAAGTAGTTTATCACTATCAAGTATACGCGGATGAGTAAAGTCAATATCATCAGGTTGGTATGGGCGAGAACCTGTAGAAAGAATAAACTTCCTTCCTGTAATAATCTCACTAGAGCCTTTTTTACGCGAAATTTTGATTTTGTGATTATCTAAAAAGCTAGCAAAACCATAAAATACATCAATTTCATTTTCAGCGAAAAGATTTTTCTTGATTTCACTTTGCTTAAATACTATTTTATATGCAGTATCAAGCATCTCTGGGAAATCATAATTTATTTTTTTGTACCAAATCGCACGAGATAGATGTCTAAGTGCTTTACTTGGAATAGTTCCCCAGTAGTTACAAGCACCACCTAAAGCATCATCTTCGATAATAGCTACTTTTAAGCCGTTTCTAGTTGCTTTCATAGCAGCACCTTCGCCACCAGGACCGCTTCCAATAATAATCAAATCATAATTGTACTGCATAGAATTTCTCCACAGTTAAAAAATCACATAAGTATAATAGCTATGATAATAACATACACACTTATGATGGTTAATTGGTTTTGTGTTAAAATTACTAATAAATTAAATAATAAGTAAAAAATGCAAAATTTACCAGAATGCCCTAAATGTCAATCTCCATATGTATATGAGGATAATAGACTATTAATATGCCCAAAATATGCCCATGAATGGCAAGTCGGTGAGGTTTAAGATGACAGTGATAAGTTAATTGTTAAAGATTTAAATTGGTAATTTACTACAAGATGGCGATATGGTTACAGTTATAAAGGATTTGAAATTAAAAGGTTCTTCTCAAGTTATTAAGGTTGTAACAAAAGTTAAAAGCATTCGTTGAGTTGAGGTTGATCATGATATCGACTTTAAGGTTTATGGAATTGGTCAAATGAAATTAAAATCGCAATTTGTGAAAAAAGTATAATCTTTTGAATAATGGTTGTTTATGTTTTATAGGAATCTTATAAAAGTTATAGTGAGTTGTCTATTTTTAGGATATTTATCTTCTATACAAGCTTATTATTATAGAAAAAAATGGAAAAGATATTCCTATAAGTAAAAGTATAGCAACAACGATTGATGATATCGAAATGAAAGATGGTGAAGCTTTAGACCAAAATCAAATTGATAATACCGTTAATACAAGTGGCTCAACCAATACTGATTTATAATTATGATGAAAAAAAGATCTGTAGTAAAAATTTTATTGGTAGCTTTACTGACTGTAAAGATTACAGTATCTGCTGATAAGAGTGATACTACAGTTTCAAGTAATTTAAAATCTGTAATAAAATACTTTAACTTCACCTTCAGGCTCTACTATAGGTCTAGCATCAGATATTACTAAATATACCCCAGAGACAATTAGAAGATTAGAGTCAAATGCTTTTATAAGAGTATTCCCCAATAGAGATTTTTAAAAATCTAGGATTTCTTATGCAGTATAATAACAAGATAAAAAACGGTAGTCACTCTAAGCAAGTGATACAAGATTTAGCAGTAAAGGAGGGCTAATCTCTTTCAGGGGCTGAAAAAAGAGCATTGGCTAAAAAATATTTGATAAGAATGTCAATGAAGCTTTAAAAATAGATGCTATTAAAACATTTTTTTAATGATTTTTAGAGTGAGTTAAACTTTTACTCATGCAATGTTAAGTACTCAAGAAGATGCTGTTGAGCCTTTATTTATGCTACAGGCACGCCAACAAGGTATACTTGATGATGATTATATCTATATGGGTGCAAGAGCAAGTTTGATTGACTATCAAAGGCTTAACCATATTCCTAATGGCGGAGAAAATATGGATTTTTCTTATAATGTAGATAGATATGTGGCTTCCACAATATCTAAGTGGGTAAGTTCTTTAGTTGGGTTTTCTCTTTATCAAGACCATCAACATGGACTTAATTTTTTTCCTTAGTACTCTATATTTTATTGTTGGTGATTTGGCATAGGCTACTATATTTGGTTATCTAGCAAACTAAACGGTAATGTATGGTAATTTTGATATAGTATCTAACTATGTCCCTACGCTGACAAGATTGTATTTCATGCAATCAGGAAGTAATGCAAATATCTCATACCACATGGCAAATTTACATTTCAATGCTGTATTACTTGATGCAAATGCAGATAGTTATTTTGGTATAGCAAACGCAGCTAGTAAAAGTGGGGTAGGTTTTTCATTAAATAGTAAATATATTTATCAAATGGAAAACGCTGGCGAGTATCAATTTTTTGGATTTGCATACTCTAATGCATCAGGGTTTGAGCGTAACAATAGTGGTAATGTTGGCGCATTAGATATCAACTATGGTTTGTCAATATCTGATATTAACTTTGAATCTGTAGCTATACTTACTAATAAGGGTGTAAGTGGGGTCAATGGCTCATCATCTGTTAGCCCAAATAATATTGCAGGAGTCCCTTTCTTTGGATCAGTTCAACCAAGTACTAATCTTATTTATGTTGGTTTTGTAGGCTCAGGGGAAAATATAGCTACATGGTCACTACTGACAAGTTATATAGCTACACTTTATGATAAGCTGATTATTCTCATATCAGACAAAACAGTACAAACTACTCTTATCAGTATGGTGCAGGTGCTTGATGGAATATTTTTTATGGCTCATGGCTTGGTCTTGACTATACAAATATACATTCTCGTAGTGAGCATCTTAATGAACGCCAAAATTATATTTCTTTAAACTATACTCTCTATTTATAGTTATACCAATTCCAAGACAAATTTACACATACTCTCTTTGTATTTCACACCTAATTTAACTCTTTGATATTTAACTCTTTAATATTTGCCAATAGCTATTGCTATTATCAGCATATCAAAGAATTAAATTAGGCATAAACTACTTCGAGATAAATATGGTAATATGTATTGGGATTGGTATTAGTAGTGGTATAATTTGTTTTATGATATTTGATTTGTAGAATATGTCCTTTCAACATAAAACATATATCAGTGGTTTGTTACTACAAATAAAATAATTTTAAAATAAAGCTACTAGTAAGATCCTGCACTTCAACTTCGCTCAGCGACCGAATTCAGGATGACAGAGGATTTTATAATATGTCACGACAAATATTTTTAGATACAGAAACAACAGGTTTTAATTTTAAAATTGGTAATAGAATTATTGAATTTGGTGCTGTAGAAGTTATAGATAGAAAGTTAACTGGTAATAATCTACATTTTTATTGTAATCCTAACTATGGAGTTGAAGCAGGCGCATTAAATGTGCATGGTCTTACAAATGAATTTGTAGCGGATAAACCTCTTTTTAAAGAAAAAGTAGATGAGATGATGGAGTATCTTAAAGATGCTGAGATTATTATTCATAACGCAGCATTTGATGTACCATTTTTAAACAATGAGCTTAAACTTGCTAAAACCAGAAACTATACAACTATTGAAGATAATGTGTCTAACATCATAGATAGCCTAGCTATAGCGCGTAAAAAGCATCCAATGCAAAAAAATAATCTTGATGCTTTATGTAAAAGGTACTTTATCCGAAATGACCACCGCCAGTTTCATGGAGCATTAATAGATAGTGAGCTTTTAGCTAATGTATATCTAGCTATGACAGGTGGGCAAACAAAATTATCTTTAAATACTGAGAAAGCTGGTAGTAAAGATAAGATAGAGATAGATGTGAATTCGCTAAATTTGCGCAAAGTAGAAGTAAACGATATATGTGCGCATGAAAATTACCTTGAAGATATATTAAAGTTGACAGATGAAGTATGGTAAAGCGACCGATATTTAAAGAAGAGTTAGAGTGTAACCTTGTTTTAGTTGGTAAAGATTTCTTTAACCGAGATGTTTTCTTAGAAATAAATACTCATCAAGCATGGCTGAAAATGCAGCAAGAAGCTCTTAATGATGGTGTGAAGTTATATATAGTTTCAGGTTTTAGAAGCTACTCTTATCAACAAGCAATTATTGATAGAAAACTAGCTAATGGACAATCATTAGAGAAAATCTCAAAAATAAATGCTTTAGTTGGTGAAAGTGAGCATCATACTGGTTGTGCTATAGATTTTACTACCGATGGCGAGCTTGAAGTTTTAAGCGAAGAATTTGATAATACTAAAGCATTTAAATGGTTACAAAATAATGCAAAAAAATTTAATTTTGTGATGAGTTTCCCAAAAGATAATAAATATGGCTTTATCTATGAGCCGTGGCATTGGTGTTACACAAAAAAACTATCATGCTGAAGTTGTTTTAGCATCTCACGCAATGTGGAAGTCTTATTGAGATTCTGAAACAACTTCAGAATGACAAGATATTTTGTATTATTTTTTTACTATGGATAAAAGTAGATGAAAATAAATAAAAGTCTAAAAAGAGTCTCTAAAACAAGCTAAAGCCATTCTTTTAAATAAGAATACATATAATTATTATGATATAAAAAGTGTTTATAATATTCCAAACTTTGCTAGAACATTTTTGTATACTTATCAGGCGTTAAATTATCTTAAAACTAATGATGCAAACAAAGCATTAGAAATGTTAAGTAATCTTGATAATGCAAAATTATGGGCAAATTAGCAAAATTTAATAGCAGGAGGTATCAAGTACTTAGGCAAGAAAAACCTTGAGCATAATGATATCAAAATTGATGATTTAACGTTAAATGACTTTAAAGATTTAGATGAAATGTTGGGATATTCAAATAGTATCCCAAATGCTTCTGGTAATCCATTTTCTTCTTACTTAAAGGCTATACTTTTATCAAGCGTATCAAAAGACTATAGTGACGCTCTTACTAGCTTAAATACAGCCCAAGATTATACTATTGGTAATAAATATCTTGAACAAACATCAGCTGAGTTTAGTTCAGCTCTTGAAAATGGAAACTCACCATACTCTATGGGTATGGGTAGTGTAGTTATATTTTATGAGATAGGGTTAGTTAACACTCGCCAATCAGCATGAGCTAAGCTAGATTTGGGAAATATTGGTGATAGAAACATTGAATTACCGGTTTATAATACTAAGTATAAATTTCATGAACCAAAGCAAGTTGTTATCTCTACAGATGGTAAGGATGTAGTAAATACTTATGCTAAAACTCTAATGGATACAACACTATTTGCAATAAAGTCACTTTTAGATGATTATCCAAGATATAATAACTCAAAATGTAGTTATAGAAGCTTACAAACATGACTATGGTAGTAATTTTGCTCTAGGAGTTATCTTAGGTAGTCGTTTAAAGTTTGATTTATCTAAGACTGACCCTAAAAGAGCTGATTTGAGAAGCTGACTGTTGCTACCTAGCAGTGTGGATTTATTTGAGCAACAATTAGATAGTGGTGACTATACAATACAAATAAACAATATTCGCCAAAATATAAAAGTTAAACAGAGTAAAACAACACTACTTTGGGTTGCAGATGTAGGAAAATTTAAGAAAGTTTATTATTTTATATTATATCAATCAGTTATTTAATAGTAGGAAACATAAATTAAGCACCCAAGCAAAAATTACCCACATTATGTATGGTACTAAAAGATAGCCTGCAGTTATATTTACTGATAAAAGAGTAAATGAGATATGCCTCCAATCTAAATTTTTATTAATATCAGTAGAAGGATAACTATGCTTATATGAAATAAACGCATTTTTTATTTGTAGAATTGTTTTTCAGATAAATTCTTTTTCTTTAAGTATGTAGTATTGATATCACTGATATTATAGCTATAACAATACTAACTAGTGACGTTATTATCGCAGAGAGAGTTTTTATTTATATACCATAAATCCAGTCATCTTATAATCTACGACAATTATCATATAATCTCGGCTAAAATGAAAGTCTATCAAGTAGTTACAATACTTTTACAATCCGCTATGACATTAGTTATAATCTTTATTATATTAATGCACTGTGAAAATATTTATGGAATCTACAAAATAAAGTCTTTTTGTTGTCTGAATAATTTGGTCTATAGCCGCTATATATTCTACGGTCTTGATTATTTCCAACATACCGCACCAAGTGTACTTATAAAGCCAATTTCTCAAGGTATGGGTGTTGGGGTTGAAGAAATTGCCTATATCATGAATATATATTTCCCTATATATGCAATTTCTCAAATACCTGCAGATATATTACTTGACAAATTCGGCTCAAAAATTATGTTAAGCATCTCGTGCTTGGTTATGAGTTTTGGAATATTGTTTTTTATCTATGATCCTACTTTAAATACTATGTTTATCGGTAGGTTACTTATAGCTATTGGCTCTGCTGTGGCATTTATTGGTACTTTAAAAGTTGCTGCAGATGTATTGCCTCAAAATCTTTTCCCTGTTGCGGTGGGATTTACTAATTCTATAGGTGTACTCGGTAGGATATTTGGACAAGTATATATTCATAATCTAGTAGAAATGTATGATTGGCAATCTGCTCTAGGTTTTATTGGTTATTTAGGGATATTTTGAAGTATAGTGATTATTTGCTTCTTAAAATACTCAGCTCAACCTAATCCAAATATAAATAAAACTATCAAGAGCTACTTAAGTTTTAGAGATAGTTTTAAACTTTTATCAAATAAGAAATTGTGTCTTCTTGCTATCTATGCTGGTCTTATGGTGGATATTGTAGTTAATTCATTACTTTTCTTGGAGCAGGTTTATAAAGTTTCTGATAGTTTAGCTGCAAATATAATTGTAATGATGTTTATAGGGATTGCAGTCGGAGGTCCAAGCCATGGCTTCATAGATAGACTTTTTGGGGTCTGTAAATAATTTTGTGTCAAATTGATATAATTAATTTGATAACAGAAGGAATTACAAAAATGAAATTATAAATTGATGTAGCAGAGTTTAGAGAACAATTAAAATCTGGTAAAGGCATTAGCGTTAAAGATGGAGCATTAACTCCATTAATTAAACAGCTTAATGAAATGGCTTGACAAGCATAACTAGCAACCCACTTATCTCAAGATTTAGAGTCAAATCGTAAAAACGGTAAAACCTCTAAAACAATGAAATCTTCATCAGGTGAGTTTGTACTAGACACTCCTAGAGAACGTAATGGTAGCTTTGAACCTGAAATAGTCAAAAAGCATCAAAACTCATGTAAGCGATGAGTTAGAATCAAAAATGTTATCACTATTTGCTTTAAGTAATAGCTATTCACAGATAGCAGACTATATTGAAGATATGTATGGAGTGCATTTTTCAAAGCCTGCGATTACAGCTGTAATAGACAAGCTTATCCCTAAATTAAAAGAATGGAAAAAGAAACCTTTAAGTGAAATATATCCATTTATATACCTTGGTGCAGTACACTACAAAGTTAGAGAAGAAGGACGTTATATATCCAAAGCTTTCTATACGTTTTTAGGCGTTAATTTAGATGGCAATCAAAGAGATACTTGGTTTGTCTCTAAATGAGAGTGAGGTTTCAGATATGTATTGTTCATCAGATAAGCAATAGTCTTAAGTATGTAGGCTCTAACAAACAAAAACAGTTCACCAAAGACCTAAAGTGAGTATACCAGGCATTGACAAAATAAGAGTCTGAAATTGAGATTGATAAACTTGAAGAGAAATGGGGGAGTAAATATCCTATAGTATTCGAATCATGGAGAAATAAGTGGGATAATTTATATAACTATGTCATGTATGCTGAACCTATCAGGAGAGTGGTTTATAAAACAAATATTATTGAGTCAGTACATCGTCAATTTAGATCTTTGACCAAGACTAAGGGAGCTTTTCCAAACGATAATAGTTTCCTTAAATTGCTTTATGTTTACGAACATCCTTAGCTTGTAAACCTAGTATTTTTATGCGTTTAGATAATCTAGGTTGAGTAACTTTTCAACCCATATCTTTAAGTTCTTTGTATATCTTTGGTAAACCATATTTGTCTCCTTTTCTGAACACCTAAGTGTCACAAATTGGAGAGTATGATCACACCAATTCTTATAGCTTCTTCATCAAAATTGTTAGCTTCACTAGCCTAGTAACAGATAAAAGGTATATGTAAATCTTGATGAATTTTGCGCACACTGGATTTATTCATATTTACTGGTGTGTGGAATTAACGAGCCATTTTTACAGACTCTTCATCATCTTCATTAAAATATACATGAGGTATACTTTCATGATCGACTGAACGAACCTGTTTTTCATTTTATAGAGTAATCTGCTTTTTTTGATGATTTCTTGATTGATTCTATGTGCATAACGGTGCATATAAGACACGTTTTCATCACCTGGAAATGATTGCTCTAATGGTGTGTTATGTTTTATTGTGTGTACTAGGCCAAAGATGTTTAGTACTGCTATAGCAATAATAGTCCCTTATAGATTTTTTGGATCTATATCATCAAGAATATTGTTGATGATTTCAATGGCATGAAACTCATTACCACTAACCATTCCAAAGATAAGTATACAAGGTCACTCTTTTGTACCATTTATGATCTTGATTGGTAGATACATAGGAGCACATGATTACATGCTTAGAAGAGGTATTGCTAAAGTAGCTGTTGCACCTGGCTGAAAAACTTTGTCAAATATTTTAAATTTTATATAGAAATTATAATTTAGATCATTAATTTATTAGATGACTTATTATAACAGAGTTGGGAATTTAGTTCAAAAATAAGAAGCGCATGGTTTATAGAAGAATTACAGCTGTGCTATACCAAAAAACTTCAGTTCCACTGGTATTTCCACCAAGGCTACTAGAATCATAACGAATAGCTACGATAGCATTGGCGACTAACTCTTTAGACTGGTTAATCATTTCTTTTTCAGCATGAAGTCGAGCAGCTTTACAGACATTAGTATAAGAGGTGTTTTTTCCACCCATGATATTTTTTAAACCAGAAAGTATGCCTTGAGCAATAGTTGGGATTCTTACAATAATCCCTGTAACTATACCTTTTGTTTCAAGCACATCGTGATTATCAATTTTGTCAGCCGTTGTTAAAATCATATTTTTTCCTCATGTGATACTTCCCATCAATTTTCTTAAAAAAAAAGAACTAATATCAAGCTAATTTTTCTTGAGAAACTATATTACTCGAGCTATTAGTTATCTCCTTAGGAATATGAGAGAAGTTTTTAGCTAACAAACCTCCTAAATAACCTCCTATGTTTAATGTAGCATAAAAAATTCCATCATATAAGAGACAATTTTTGGAGGTTAAAGCTTTGTAATCATAGAAAGTCCAACAGGTGAAAGCAAAATTTCTGAAACAGATACAAGGATATAGACAAAAAAGATAGCAATAGGCGTAATTAAAACGCTGACCTATTAGTTTATCTGCGATATAGCCGCCAATTAAAGGTGATATATATGAAATGGAAGTGCAAGTACCTTTGATTAAATAAGCTCTAGAGCTTTTTATATCAAAATGATTGAGTAATAATAAAAGTAATAGTGCTTAAATGGTATAAAAACCATATCGCTCTCACATTTCTGTAAAAGAAAGAATATACATGGAGTTAGCCTATTTGTTTTTTTATCAAAATTAGAATCCTGTATTATTATTGATTAATACTATAAAAATTATAGTATTAAACCATAGTCACAAGTTCTTCAGAAGCAGTAGGGTGGATAGCTATAGTATCATCAAAGTCTTTTTTAGTTGCTCCCATATTGATAGCAACTGCAAATCCTTGAAGCATTTCATCTACATTTAAGCCAATCATGTGGCAACCGACAATTTTTTCATTATCACCAGTTACAACTAGTTTCATCACTGTAGGCATTCTATGACCAGAAATTGCACAATAAAGATTTGTAAAGCGAGAATTATAAACTTTAACATTATCATCACCAAACTCTTTACGAGCTTCTTTTTCAGAAAGACCGTCTGTACCAATAGCAGGGTGAGAGAATATAACAGTAGGAACATTTTTAAGATTTGCTTTTAAGCCCGTTTCACCATTGAAAAGTCTTCGTGCAAGATATCTACCTGTTTTGATTGCTACTGGAGTAAGTTGAGCAACACCAGAGGCATCACCTATAGAGTAAACACCTTCAACATTTGTCTCACTATACTCATTAGCTGGTATTATACCTTTTTCTGTGATGTTTATGTCAGTATTTTCAATACCAATATTATGAGTATTTGGAGCTCGACCTGTTGCCCAGATTAGAGTATCTACATCTTCAAGAATCTTGCCAGTATCTGTTGTGATTTTTAGGTTATTACCTGATTTTTCAACTTTTGTGATATTTGTATGATTCATAACATTCATATTTGTCATTTTCATACATTCAACTAATGTATCACTAATAGTATCATCAAATTCAATTAGAGGCTTTTCTCTACGCACTATGATAGTAGTATCTGTATCATGAGTATTTAGTAAACCTGCAATCTCAACACCTATATAACCACCACCTACAATTACAGCTTTTTTAGGAGTATCTTCTAGCTCAAAGAACTCATCAGAAGTTATACCAAGTTCAGCACCTTCAATCTTTTGTGGCACTATAGGGTAAGCACCAGGTGCGATAAATATATTATCAGCAGTAAGTGTAGTGCCATCATCTAAAACAATAGTTTTATTGTCTGTAAATTTACCCCAGTTATTAAAATGAGTGATATTCCATTTTTCTAGTAGTCTATCGTAGAAACCATGGATATTACCAATATAAGTAGCTCGCTTTTTCTTCAAGGTAGCCCAGTCGAAACCTTTTATATCTACATCAAAGCCATAGCCTGCTACATCGTGCTTTAATTGCTCAGCAATCATAGCTCCGTAAAACATTGCTTTTTTAGGTACACAACCACGGTTTACACAAGTACCACCGAGTTGTAGTTTTTCTATAATTGCTACTTTTTTACCAAACTTAGCAGATTGTACAGCCGAAGCTACACCACCAGAACCGCCACCTAAGCTTATTACATCAAAATGTGTGTTTTTCATTTTTATTCTCCTTTATTTTAAGTAGTTGGTTATATCAAAATGTTGAACATTTAAGTCTTCTTTTAAATATAAGTGATGTCTTGGATGTCCATTTTTTGTTAATTACCAAAAGCAAATCCATTTTGTATCTTTTGGACAATTTTTGTAGATGTCTTTAAGGCAGTCTTTTAGATAATCTCGTTTTAAAATAAGTGTTCCCCATGCAGCCAATATCTCACAATCATAATTGGTTAGTAAATGTTTAATACTTTCAATATTAATTTTAGTATGTTTAGAATTTTCAATTTCATCTAAATTATTTGTTTCGGCAGTACTTGGGTTAATACCTATGCAAACAAGCATTTTTTTTTGAATATTTTTATCAAACTGACCTAGCAGATATCTACATTCATTATTGCTAGATTTTTTATATATACAATTATTCATGCCTAAACCTCATAATCATATCTAATAGTCAAAGGGACATGATCAGAGAACCAATTTTCTTTATAGGCATATTCAGAACCTGCGACTACTTTATCTTTTAAGCCTGCTGTAGCTATATGGTAATCAATTCTCCAACCGACATTATTTGTCCGAGCTTGCCCACGATTTGACCACCAAGTGTATTGAAGAGGCTCTTGGTTTATCTCTCTAAAAGTATCAACCCAACCTAAATCATCAAAGATATGGTCTAACCATTCTTGTTCTTCGGGTAAAACACCAGAAGTTTTGCCGTAGTTTGGCTTCCAGTTTTTGATATCTATCTCTTTATGGACAATATTAAAATCTCCACAAACAATAAAGTCACGACCAGATTTAGCTTGTTCTGCTAGTATTTCTTTATATTTTTCAAGAAATTGCATCTTATACTCTTGGCGTACATCTCCACTAGAACCACTTGGTAGATAAAGACTAGCAATACTAAAATTTTCATAATCAAACTGTATGTATCGACCCTCATCATCAGCCCAATCAATACCAAGCTCTTTGATAACTTTTAGAGGTTTTTTATTGGCATAGATAGCAGTACCACTATAACCTTTTTTTACAGCATCTTTAAAGTTATAGTAGTAGCCTTCAGGAAAGTACTGACTATCTCCTTCAAGCTGATGAAATTGGGCTTTTGTTTCTTGTATACATAAAAAGTCGATATCTTGAGCTTTGAACCAATCCCAAAAACCCTTGCGAGTAGCGGCTCTTATGCCATTAGCGTTGAATGAAGTTACTTTGATCATTTTGTTTTATAAATTTATAAAAATCTTAGGAGTATTTTAGCATTTTAAGAGTAGTGGTGTAATAGTTATTATTTATTAAGTGAATAAAAGTTTTGATAAAAGATGTTATGCAAAAGTAATATTCTTATTGCTAGATACCTTTCTTATATAGAGATATAAAAAAAGAATACTGTTGCTACTATAAAGTATACTAAATAGAATATACCAAAATAACCAGTAAATATATTAAGACTTTCTTGTGCTGATATATTAGTGCTAAGCATTGAAATATAACCAGCTATTTTACCTTCAAGAGTCTGCCCACAACCTTGTGCTATTAGCCAAGCTTTCATACATAATCCCATTTTTTCTATAGGAAAATATTGAGCTGCTACTGCTAGTCCCATTGCTGAAATAAATTATTCAGCTATAAAGGCTAAAAAATAATAGATAACTAACCATAAGCTACTAATTTTTGGAGTACTACCGGCAGTAATACAACTAAAATACAATATTAAAAATTAGACCACATAGAAATATTGCTGTAGCAAATTTATAAAAAAGAATATAGCCTGCACAAACAAACAAAAACAATCAATTAGCTTAAGTTTATCTTTATGATTTTCAAACTTTAAAGAGGTTGAGAATTGATATGTAAGTATCAATATAGTGATTGTAATTATTATCTAGAAAGGTACATTGTTAAAAGTCTTAGATTCAATTTGTAAGTGCGACAAAATAATTATTGCACTAAAAAAGTAAGTTAGATATTGTCACACTTGCTAAAAATCTACTTAAGGAATCACCATAGGACCATCCTACACCCAACTTACTCAAGAACAAAGATACCACATTGGTTCATTATTGAAAATAGGTGTTTCTAAAACACAAATAGCCATGGAAGTTGGTTGTAACCAAAGTAGCATATACAAAGAGATAAACCGTAACACCGGCAAACGAGGTTATAGACCTAAACAAGAACAATAACTTGCAAACTCAAGAAAACGTAAAGGCAACAAACAAATTATGCAATTTGGTTGGAGCTATGTAGAGCATCTTATCAAACAGTATTGGTATCCAGAGCAAATAAGTGGCGGTTTAACATCTAATGGGTGGTTAGATGTCATAAGTGCTGAAAGCATCTATAAGTATATCTATGGGAATAAAGAAAGAGGCGGTGACTTACACACTTATTTGCGTTGTCAGAAAACTTATCGTAAAAGAGTTACGGCTAGTCAAGAGCATAGAGGCCAAATACAAAATAGAGTTTCAATACATGAGAGAGACTTTCTTATAGATGAACAAAGTAGACTTGGAGATTTTGAGGGAGACACTATTATTGGCAAAGATCACAAGGGTGACTTATTAACACTAGTTGATAGAGTATCTAAACTAACTAAAATTAAACCTTTGGCTAGTAAGAATGCTGAAAACTTAGCAAACAGTTGAATACAAACACTTAATGCGTCACATACTCACTCAATCACTTTTGATAATGGTAAAGAGTTTTCCAAACACATGCTAATATGAGAAGTATTAAATATAGATATATTTTTTGCTGATCCATAATCTTCTTGTCAACGTGGCACCAATGAAAATACAAATGGGTTAATTAGATAATTCTTCTCTAAAAACCTGAGATTAGATAATATTACTTAAGACCAAACTAGAAGAGTTGAAAACCTATTGAACAACAGAACTAAAAAAGTCTTGGATTCAACACTCCTCTTCAGGTAGAATCTAGAAATAAGGTTGTAGCACTTGGTAATTGAATCTAAGTATTATAATCAAGACTCAAACAAATAATACTTTGTTGAAAAAAAAAAACAACTATATAAAAAAGCATGCCTATAGCAGCAATTATAAATGCTATATAAAAATTACTATGTTTTGATATTAGAGGAGCTGCTACCCCAGCTAAGAAAGCACCTATATTGATTGCTATATAATCCATAGAAAAAGCGGCTCTTGTCTGAGCAGCGTTTTTATTGTATATCATACATATAAGTGAGGATGTTGCAGTCTTAAATTAAGCATTACCAACTATAATTATTGATATGCTTATCAAAATAGTATTGTAGCTTTCAGATAACCCTAAGCAAAAAAACCAAAGGTTAAAAGTAATGCCTCAGCAATCATTGCTTTTTTAATACTTAATAATCTATAGGCGATAAAACCACCAACTACAGGTAAGCCAAATGCTAAGCCAGAAAAAACAACAAATATCATATAAGCTTGTTTTTCTGAAAAAGCTATAGATAAAGTGAATAAAATAAATAAAGATGTAAATTAATACAAAAGCGAATAGCTCCCCAACATCTATATTTGAAATAAGTTAATAAACCAACGACGCCGAGTTTGTTGTAATGAATCCATATTATTCTTTGAAATATTTGATATATATTCAAATTATGCTCCTAAGATATAAATATGTAAATATAAAAATTATTTATTTACTATAGTTATGGTAAATTATTAGAATATTTAAGTTATTTAAAGCAATAAAAGTATGAAAAACTACATATCAAAAGAAAAAATAAAAGTAAGTCAATCTTCTACAGGGGAAGATATCTTTATCGAAAAAATCACTATTGACGGTAAAAACTCTAATGCTACAAACGTATACTTTCAAGCTAGTATGCACGCTTCTGAATTACAAGGTAATGCTGTGATGATAGAGCTTTTAGAGTACTTTGAAAAATATCAACCAGAAGGGCGAGTAGTTATGATTCCTCAATGTAACCCTATTGGTATGGACCATTTTCAAGGGTCAGGACATCAGGGGCGTTTTGACTCTGCAACTGGAGATAATTGGAATAGATCTTATTTTAGTCCAAATATTGATTATAAAGAGTTTGTTAAAGCGCATCTTAACTCGACCACCACAGAATATAAAAAAGCATTTGAACAACTCTTACAACAGCAGATAGAGCAAGCTTTGGGTGAAGTTTGGTTTTTATCGCGAGCAAAAAGGTTAAATTATATAGTACAGAAAGAAGCCCAAAATGCTGATTTTGTTTTAGATTTACATACAGATACAGATGCTATCACATATTTATATACGCCTTCTTTTGCAAAAGTAACAGCAGAAAAATTTGGTTATAAGCATACGCTAGTGATTCCAAATGAATTTACAGGTGCTTTAGATGAAGCAATATTTGTACCATGGTGGAAGCTTCAAGAAGAGTTTAAAAGTCAAGGTAGAGACGAGATTATCCTAAAAGAATGCTTTACACTAGAACTTGGCTCTGAAGAATATATCAATTTCGAAGATGCTAAAATGCAAACTCAAGGTATACTCAATTATCTAAGTTATCGCGGTATTATTAATACTCAATACGATAATGATGGGCTGCATAGTGATATAACTCACCATGAAATATCTAACTATAAGTCAGTCCGAGCAAAAGAAGGTGGGTTGTATGAATGGTTTGTAAAAGCAGGTGACTCTTTTAAAGCAAATGAGGTCATTGGGCAATACATCCAAACTTTGAGTATGATTAAAAAACCTTTATCATTTCCATTTGGAGGTACGATTATAAGTGTACATATCAAAGGTGCTGTATGTCAAGGTACGCAATTGCTTAACTTAGCTTTGGATCTCAATTCAAAATAATGTTTTATAGTAAAGAAGCAAATAAAAATATTATTGTTAATAAATGGAAAAAGAATGGCTAGTCAAACTATTTACCTTGATTTATGATCATACCAATTTGGGACACTAACCATGTCAGAAAAAGGAGATAAAAATGTGATACAAAAGATACCCTTTAGAGTTTATTGATGAGGCTGTTAAATTATGTTTGCAACCAGATGCAAATAGACGAGAAATAGCAGATAATTTAGGGATAAAATATAAGACATTAAGTACTTGGATATCCAAAGCTATGTTAACCCCATAAAAAGATATAAAAATAGATTATAAAACTCAGTATCAGCAATTATCATCTGAAAATACTGATTTGAAGAAAAAACTCAAACAGGCATCCAGAGCGTGAAATACTAAAAAAGTCAGCAGCGTACTTTGCAAAGCAAACTCTATAAGGTACGCCTTTATTAAAGAGTATTGTAAAGTTATGCCAGTAACAACACTATTGAAATCTTTGAATGTTCGCACATCTTCATATTACAGATGTATACATAAACCTATAGGTAAAAGGCAATCTAATGATGCTGAGCTAGATGATGCTATTACCGCTATATTTAATGAGCATCTAGATATGGAAGTGTGAGGATATACAAAGAACTTAAAGATATGGGTTGGAAAGTTACTCAACCTAGAGTATCTAAACGCATAAAAATACTAGGTTTACAAGCTAAGGCTATTCGTAAACATAAAGCAACGACAGACTCTCACCATAACAAACATGTGTCTGATAATTTATTAGAATAAAACTTCACTGCTTTATCTGTAAATCATAGATGAGTTACAGATATAACTTACATACCTACACAAGAAGGATGGTTATAGCTCTGTGTGATTATACACTCTGTCAAAGGATCACACTACTGTAGTAAACAGTATCAAGATATTATTTAAAGGACACTGGCTACTATCAAGTATGAGCGCTAAAGGATGCTGTTACGATAACGCTGCTTGTGAGAGTTTCTTTGGAACTTTAAAAGTAGAGTTAGTAAATGATGAAAACTATAAAACTAGAGAAGAAGCTAAGTTATCAATATTTGAATATATTGAAGCTTATTACAATACAAAAAGAAAACATTCTACAATAAATTATATGACTCCAAATAAGTTTGAATATATAATGGAAAATGAATGGATAAAATGTCCCAAATTGACGGGGTAGATCATTATTTTATTTATTGATAGCTCAAAAAATTCTATTTAGCATCCTAAAACTGTATAATCTATCAAACTAGCTATACATTTCTAAAATATTCTTATGAGTAACTATATATTTATAGTATCAGCGCCATCTGGAGCAGGTAAGAGCTCACTATTAAAAGCATTTTTAAACTCTGAAATTGGTAAAAATGACTTTGCTGTGGCAGTGTCTCACACAACCCGTGCACCTAGAGTAGACGAAGAGCACGGTAGGGAGTATTACTTTACAAGCATTAATGATTTTGAAAGTTTACTAAAACAAAACGCCTTTATTGAGTATGCTAAGGTTTTTAAAAATTACTATGGGACATCAAAATCTGAAATAGATAGGCTCCTAGATACAGGTAAAAATATTATTCTGGAAATAGATTGGAAGGGTGCCGAGCAGACAAGAGCTATTTATAAAGACAAAGCTAAAAGCATATTTATACTTCCACCATCTTTAGAGGAACTAAGAAGTCGACTAGAAACTAGAAACACTGATTCAAAAGAAGTGATAGATCATCGCATGAATGAAGCCGAAAATGAAATTTCTCATGCTAAAGATTATGACTGTGAATTAATTAATGATGATTTCGATAGAGCATTATCAGAGTTGATGGAATATTTCTCTACGACTATAGAAAGTTAAAATATCTTAGATTCAAGTTGTAAGTGCGACAACCTTATTTCTAGATTCTACCTGAAGAGGAGTGTTGAATCCAAGACTTTTTCTATGTCTGTTGTTCAATAGGTTTTCAACTCTTCTAGTTTGGTCTTAAGTAATATCATCTAATCTCAGGTTTTTAGAGAAGAATTGTCTAATTAACCCATTTGTATGTTCATTGGTGCCACGTTGCCAAGAAGAGTATGTATCAGCAAAAAATATATCTATATTTAATACTTCTTATATTAGCATGTGTTTGGAAAACTCTTTACCATTATCAAAAGTGATTGAGTGAGTAGGTGACGCATTAAGTGTTTGTATTCAACTGTTTGCTAAGTTTTCAGCATTCTTACTAGCCAAAGGTTTAATTTTAGTTAGTTTAGATACTCTATCAACTAGTGTTAATAAGTCACCCTTGTGATCTTTGCCAATAATAGTGTATCCCTCAAAATCTCCAAGTCTACTTTGTTCATCTATAACAAAGTCTCTCGCATGTATTGAAACTCTATGTTGTATTTGGCCTCTATGCTCTTGCCTAGCCGTACCTCTTTTACGATAAGTTTTCTGACAACGCAAATAAGTGTGTAAGTCAACGCCTCTTATTTGCTCTGGATACCAATACTGTTTGATAAGATGCTCTACATAGCTCCAACCAAATTGCCTAATTTGTTTGTTGCCTTTACGTTTTCTTGAGTTTGCAAGTGATGGTGCTTGTTTAGGTCTATAACCTCGTTTGGCCGGTGTTACGGTTTATCTCTTTGTATATGCTACTTTGTTTACAACCAACTTCCATGGCTATTTGTGTTTTAGAAACACCTATTTTCAATAGTGAACCAATGTGGTATCTTTGTTCTTGATTAAGTTGTGTGTAGGATGGTCCTATGGTGATTCCTTAAGTCGATTTTTAGCAAGTGTGACAATATCTAACTTACTCTTTTAGTGCAATAATTATTTTGTCGCACTTACAACTTTAATTTAAGTATTAAAGGAATACTTAAAATGCTAAACCAAGATTGAATAAAAGCTAAAATAGCTCAAGCAAGATCAGACTTACCTAATTACCAAGTTAAGGCTGATGAAAGCCAAGCTTATATGGCAGAGATAAAAGAACTACTTAAAGAAAAAATTATTAGATGAAATAAAAAATAGAAGTTTCACTCAATCATTATAGATCCACATTTGATTTTGAATATGATAGTTTTAAGAAGTTATTGTTCTTAGAAGAGCTTACGATTGATATTACTATAGAACAAAAGCAAAGTGTAGGTAGTTATTATATAGATGATAGCTTAAAATAAAAATTAGGTGATTAAAATGATAAAAAATAAAATAAAGAAGATGCCAAAAGTACTTTTACATGATCATTTAGATGGTGGCCTAAGGGTAGGCACAATTATTGAGCTATCAAAGGTTAATAATATTGAACTTCCATATCAAAATGGAAATAGCTTACAAAACTGGTTTTATGAAGAGTTCTCATCGAAAGATTTTGGAAAATGCTTTCAATCGTTTGATATAAGTTGTGCAGTAATGCAAACAGCGGATAATATAGAGAGAGTGGCTTTTGAATTTGCTGAAGATCATGCAAAAGATCATGTTATTTATGCTGAAGCTAGGTTTTGCCCATACTTTCATATATTCCAAGGACTAAGTTATGATAAGATGATTGAAAGTATAAGTAGAGGTTTTGAAAAGGCTGAGCAGCAGTATAATATACATTTAGGCATACTTGTTTGTGGAATGTATCATCTAGACGATATTATAAATCTTGAGATGGCTAAATTATGTACAAAACACAAAAAGGTTGTGGGTTATGATTTTGCAGGTATGGATACTAATGGTAATCTCTCTAATACTCAAAGCAAAACTATAAAATTTTTAAATAAAAACAATATCAATTTAACCGCTCATACCGGAGAATTTTCAAACATCAATAATATTATAGACGCTATACATAATGGTACTAAAAGGCTTGGACATGCTTGCAATCTTCTCAAAACAGAAGATCAAAATCTCCTGGAAGAAACTATATCTTTAATTAAAGAAAAAAATATTCATATAGAGTCAAACCCAAGTAGTAATATCGCATTAGGTATCATGGATAGCTTTAAAAGCCATCCTTATAAAAAGATGTATGATATGGGATTAAATATCGCTATAAATACAGATGATAGACTTATGCTAAAAGATCTAAGTCTGACAGGTGAGTATCTTAATGCACATATAGAGAATGGGTTATCTCTTGAAGATATTATTATTATGAATACTAACGCGGCTAATGCTGCTTTTGCAGAACCTCACATTAAGCAAAAAATTATACAAACAATAAAAGATTTTGATTGTTAGGTTTAAAATTAGCAGATTATTTTTTTATAGAAGAGAAAACTGAGCTTCTTCTTTCGCTACTTCTTTTTCTTGAGAATTTCTTCTGGTTTTTATAGCATTAGATAACATCTCTAGCATTTCGATAGTTTCATCGAAGTCAACACAAGCATCAGTTACACTTTGGCCATAAGTTAGAATATTTTTGTTGATGTTTTGATTACCAGCAACTAGATTGCTTTCTATCATTACACCAAAGATATCATTACTTACACTAATCTGTTCGCATATATCTGCAAGTACAGCTTTTTGTTTAGCGTGGTCTTTTTGGCTATTACCATGACTACAGTCAATCATGATTTTTGTATCTAAATCAGACTTTTTAAGTTTAGCAATACACTCATTAACATCTTTTTTGCTAAAGTTAGTTCCAGATGCACTACCGCGTAAAATCACATGACCGTTTTGATTTCCTTTAGTTTCAAATATAGCAGTAGAACCTGACTTTGTAGTACTTAAAAAGTGATGAGAATATGTGGCAGATTTTATAGCATCTACAGCAACTTGAACATCACCATTAGTAGCATTTTTAAATCCAATAGATGCGGATAAACCAGAAGCTAGCTCTCTATGGACTTGGCTTTCAACAGTTCTAGCACCAATAGCACCCCAAGATATTAACTCTGCAAAGTATTGAGGTGTAATTACATCTAAGAATTCAGTAGCACATGGTAAACCTATATCTGTAAGATCTGATAATAATTGGCGAGCTTGTCTTAAGCCTTTATTTATATTAAAAGAATCATCAAGATCCGGGTCATTGATTAGACCTTTCCAACCAATAGTTGTACGCGGTTTTTCAAAATAAACTCGCATAACTATAATGATTTCATTTTCAAAATTTTTAACTTGTTCTTTTAATTTAGTTGCGTATTCCATAGCAGCAGTAGTGTCGTGTATAGAGCAAGGACCAACTACAACTACAGCTCTATCATCAGTACCATGAATGACTTTTGCAATCGCTTTACGAGAACTTTGAACTGTTTCATAAGAACCTTTTAGCAAAGGAGTCTCATCAATTAGAACTTCTGCAGGAATCAATACCTTTTCCTTTTTTATGTTTATATTAGAAACCTTATCAAAATTTTTATCGCCTATCATCGATGATTATCCTTGTTTTATAAGTTATTTTTTGCCTAAAAGATCTGCCATATTGCCTATTCCTTGCATAACTGACATACGCTTCATCATATTTGCCATGCCGCCTTTATTACCAACAACAGATTTCATCATTTTTCTCATCTGTGTATATTGTTGTAGCATTTTATTCAAATCTTGAATAGTAGTACCAGAACCTTTGATGATTCTTTGCTTTCTACTATGCTTGATTAATTCTGGTTTTTTACGCTCAAGTGGTGTCATAGAATCAATCAAGGCCTCTGTTTTCTTAAACATCTCATCACCAACATTACAAGGTATATTTGGCATGTTTGGTAATTTAGACTTTATAGATTCTACACCACCTAAGTTTTTCATTTGAGTTATCTGGCTTTTAAAATCTTCTAAGTCGAAGCTTTTACCACTTTTTAGCTTTTTAGTTAGTTTATCCGTAGAAGCTTTTTCTGTTTTTTGCTCGATACTTTCTATCAAACTAAGAACATCACCCATGCCTAGAATTTTAGAAGCTACTCTATCTGGATGAAATGGTTCTAAAGCATCAGTTTTTTCACCAACACCTAAGAATTTAATTGGCTTAACTGTGATCTCTCTTATAGAAAGAGCAGCACCACCTCTAGCATCACCATCGGTTTTAGTTAGGATAATACCTGTAAGCTCTAAAGCATCATTAAAAGATTTTGCAGTTACAGCAGCATCTTGACCTGTCATACTATCTAGAGTAAAGAAAGTCTCAATAGGCTTAGAGATTTTATGGATTTGCTTTATTTCATCCATCATAGATTCATCAATATGTAGTCTACCTGCAGTATCGACTATCAACACATCTATAAGCTTGTTTCTAGCTGCCTGCATAGCATTAGTAACTATGTCTGTAGGTTTTTGTGATATATCTGATTCAAAAAACTCAGCTTTTACACTACCTGCTAAACTACGCAACTGATCAATAGCAGCAGGGCGATATACATCAGCAGATACAACCATTACTTTTTTCTTGTGTTGATCTTTTAGGTATTTTGCTAATTTTGCAGTTGAAGTAGTTTTACCTGCGCCTTGTAGACCTACCATCAAAATTACAGCAGGAGGCTGAGTTTTTAGATTGATAGGTACAGCTTCTTCACCTAAAGCTATCTCCAATTCTTTTTTTACAAAAGATATAAAAGTTTGATCAGGAGTTAGGCATTTTTTAACCTTTTCACCTATAGCTTTTGCTTTGATATTTGCTATAAATTTCTTAACAACAGGTAATGCAACATCAGCTTCTAGCAGTGATACTCTAATATCACTCAGTGCTGCTTGTACATTTTCTTCAGTTAGAGATGTTTGACCTTTTAATTTCTCAAAGGATAGTTTTAATTTGTCGGATAAACTTGTAAACATAAATCTTAAATTTTAGCTCTTAGAGTATATTGATTTTTATTATGAATAATATTAACATTTTTAGCAAATATATACTATAATTATGACTATAACAGCAAATAATCCTAAACAAATGATTATATGAGTATAATTTTTCACTTTAATGATAATAAATGAGCTATAACAATACTCTAATTAATAGGCACTATGATTACATATAGCAGCCCTATATTTATAATAATTCCTGATGTGTTATAGTGGTTTTGTTGCATAACAAAACCAACAAGTAGTATAAAAATAGCAATACTTAAATTGATTTTTAATATTCTTGTACAATCTTATTTTTTCATACGAGCCTCTTATATAGCATTTGTAAGGTTGCTATAAATATATCTATGGTAATAAAGAAAGAGGCGTTGACTTACACACTTATTTGCGTTGTCAGAAAACTTATCGTAAAAGAGGTACGGCTAGTCAAGAGCATAGAGGCCAAATACAAAATAGAGTTTCAATACATGAGAGAGACTTTGTTATAGATGAACTAAGTAGACTTGGAGATTTTGAGGGAGACACTATTATTGGTAAAGATCACAAGGGTGACTTATTAACACTAGTTGATAGAGTATCTAAACTAACTAAAATTAAACCTTTGGCTAGTAAGAATGCTGAAAACTTAGCAACCAGTTTAATACAAATACTTAATGCGTCACATACTCACTCAATCACTTTTGATAATGGTAAAGAGTTTTCCAAACACATGCTAATATCAGAAGTATTAAATATAGATATATTTTTTGCTGATCCATAATCTTCTTGGCAACGTGGCACCAATGAAAATACAAATGGGTTAATTAGACAAGTCTTCTCTAAAAACCTGAGATTAGATAATATTACTTAAGACCAAACTAGAAGAGTTGAAAACCTATTGAACAACAGACCTAGAAAAAGTCTTGGATTCAAAACTCCTCTTCAGGTAGAATCTAGAAATAAGGTTCTCGCACTTGGTACTTGAATCTAAGCTTCAATATATTCAAATATTGATAATTTAGCTTCTTCTCTAGTTTTATAGTTTTCATCATTTACTAACTTTACTTTTAAAGTTCCAAAGAAACTCTCACAAGCAGCGTTATCGTAACAGCATCCTTTAGAGCTCATACTTGATAGTAGCCAGTGTCCTTTAAATAATATCTTGATACTGTTTGCTACAGTATTGTGATCCTTTGGCAGAGTGTATAATCACACCACTAGGAAAATTTATTCTAAACAATGACATATTTAAAGCATTACAGACTAAATCAGCTTTCATTCTAGAGTCCATTGCCCAACCTATAACTGCTCTTTAAGAATAGATCTATAATCACACAGAGCTATAACCATCCTTCTTGTGTAGGTATGTAAGTTATATCTGTAACTCATCTATGATTTACAGATAAAGCAGTGAAGTTTTATTCTAATAAATTATCAGACACATGTTTGTTATGGTGCGAGTCTTGCGTTGCTTTATGTTTACGAATAGCCTTAGCTTGTAAACCTAGTATTTTTATGCGTTTAGATACTCTAGGTTGAGTAACTTTCCAACCCATATCTTTAAGTTCTTTGTATATCTTTGGTAAACCATATTTGTCTCCTTTTCTTAACACCTAAGTGTCCCAAATTGGAGGATATGATCACCCATTAGGCTAACTAAAGCAGGTATGATAATTAAATCTCTTCCTAAGCCAATCAAGGAGCCTATAGTCCCACCAAGTATAGCTACTAAAAAAATCATAAATTGCATTAATAAAATACTTTCCACAATAAAAAAATATCAATATAAAAGATAATTGGTATTGAGTATAAAAGAAGTAATTTTTCAAAACGATTGTGTTTTTGTGTAAATACTTTAAAATAGAGCCTGTCTTATAAATGTTTATTTTAAAATTGAAAATCGGAGAATAAGCCACAATGGCAAAAGAAGACTGTATAGAAATGGAAGGAGTGGTTTTAGAATCGCTTCCAAACACAATGTTTCGAGTAGAGCTAGAAAATGGTCATACTGTTACAGCTCATATATCTGGTAAAATGCGTAAAAACTACATTCGTATTATTACGGGTGACAAAGTAGTGGTTGAAATTACTCCCTACGACCTTACAAAGGGTCGCATCAAGTTCCGTAGTAAATAATTCCTTAGATATCTTCATAGTAGACTTTACTTTATACCCAAGAGATTGTATAGTGCAATAGTATATTACACTTTCATACTTATTTATAGGTATGATTGTCTCTGTGTTGGGATTGGTATTAAAAACGGTGCTAGAGAATAATGTTTTCTAGCATTATAATTGTTGGTGTCAGAATGGTTATTATAAGACCTATAGATATAGCTAATGGAAACATCTTTGAGCTATAATTACTTTTAATTACTGGTAGAGAAAAGTCCATGGCAGTATTTGCTGCATAGCCAACCATCCCTAAACTCACATGCTTCTTAGTAATGGTATAGCAGCGATGACTATTATTGCTCTTGCAAAATCTACCAAGCAAGTCAGCATTCCATAATACTTCCCGATAAATTCAGTATTTAGTATCGCAGATAATGAGTATCAGCCTAGTCCAGAGCTTACCATTATACTTTCTTTTAGTGATGTTTTGAGAGCTAACCCAATAAGTATAGCTGAAATTATAGATGTAAATATAACAATTGTAACAATTAAAAGGGCGAACCTATTGTTAAAAATTTCTGATATTATGATGCCTTCTAGTCTTAAGAGTATACCTATTATAAGCATAAGTCCAAATAGTAAGACAAATACACAATTATCAATTATATGAGTGATATTTATATCGAAGTACTCTCACAGAATATAGCCCAATATAAGATATACGATATATTGAGAAGACTTTACAACTAGCATCAGAAAATTTATTAATTTATTTTCATGAGATGACTTTTGATCAAAGACTGTAAATTTCTTTGCTTTTGTGACTTTTAGAAATAGTCTTGTACCCAAAACATTATTAATGAATATAAGCGCAGTATAAACTAAGCTTAAGCCTAAAACCTCAAATATTATACTGCTGTTTGTATGAGCAAAAATACTAAAATTATAACCCATCATATATATTATTAAAATCACGATAATATCTAAGCTATGATTAGCTATTTGGAGATATTTTATGGGGTTTTAAAATTTAAAGAAGTGGTAGCCTATCAATAGCCTCACAAAAAGAATTCAAGATTCAAACATTTGTTTATAACGACTTAAGTTTTTGTTTTCTGTATAACATAAATAAAATTACAGGAATAATAGAAAGTACCAAGCATATAGATAGAGTTTGGATAAATTCTATAGGGTTATCATACATATTATCTGGAGGTATAAAGCTAACAGCTAAACATAAAAGTGTTCCTAGCATACCTGCAAGACAAGCTATACTCATACCAGCTTTACCGCCAGGAATATGGAATTCATCTGTATTTCTGAGAGCTGATTTGTTCGTAAATTTAAGTTTTAATGCTGCAAAAAACATCATTAGATACATCAAAGAGTATATCTGTGTGCTAAGAGCTGTAAGCAACCAATAGTAAGCTTGAACAGAGGGAACTAATTCCAGAAGTAAGCAGATTGAAGTCATAATAATCGCTTGTAATACAAGTATGCCGCTAGGTACATCATATTTGTTTGTTTTATCTAACGCATCTGGTAAAAAGTAGTCGTCTGCAGCTTGTAACAAACCTCTCGCTGGCGAAATCATCCAGTTAATCATAGAGCCTATAGAGCCAATAACTATCATCATTCCTAATACATAATAGAAGAAGTGAGGTATACCCATATTGTCTAGATATATTTTAAAAGTTTTGATAGTGCCATGAACTATATCTATCTCTGATGCTCTGAATATAAGTCCTACAGCTAAAGCTCCTAAAATCATTGTAAAGATAATAAAAATTACAGAAATCAAAAGAGCTATTGGGAATGTCTTTTTTGGATTTCTAACGTTTGTAATATGAACAGTTGCAAGCTCTAATCCTAGGAATGATGCAATAATAGCTGTTAATCCCATCCAAGATTCTGTTGATTCGAAATTTGGAATAAGGTTGCTAGCTTCAAAATGAATTTGTGTAGAGCACGAACCACAGCTAAGAAATATAAGAGCAAATATAACCATTAGCATCATCGGTACAACCATCCCAATAAAAGTACAAATACTTGCAAAGATTGCTGAGACTTTTAAGCCTTTCAAATTTAGTATTGTTAATGCCCAAAAAACTAAAGTTATGAAAATAATAGTAAACTTGATGTTTTGAGCAAAATTAGGGTTAAATAAATAAGCCATAGTACCCGCTAAAAAAGTAAGAATACTAGGGAACCATATAAGAGTATTTACCCATTGAAACCATATTGCAAGCATAGCTACATTTGGTCCAAAAGCTTTTTTTACCCAACCATAAACTCCTTCTTCACCTTTTTTTGTATATGTGGCAGTCATTTCGGCAGAGACTAAAGCTACAGGTGCTAGAAATAAAATTATAGCTAAAGCAAAAAAGAAAAATATATATGAGACAGAAGTAGCTGTTGATGGTAGATTCCTGATATTATCAATAGCACCTGTCATCAATAGTACTAATAAAATCAGTCCAATTTTTTCTTTAGATGTATTTTTTGTCATATTTTTTGTCAAATTAATGTGTGTAATCCTAATATAATAATCAAGCTATTAGCATTAGGCAATTATTTTATGCAATGTATAGAGGCATTACTTGAAAGAGTTTTTCTAATAGATTCATGGCTTGTTTATTTTCAGTCTTGATTATAAGTCTGTCACCATTTGCTACTATAATATCATCAGCATAAAAAAGAGGGGTGTTGTTTCTCATAATAGCTAATATTTCCAAGCCATTTGGAAGCTTAAATTGTGCTAGATTTTTACCAACAACAGTCGACATAGTCTCTTCACCATGAACTTTTAGTTCAACTAAATACTCATCAGTACCCTCAATCTCATACATCCGAATAATATCGACTTGGGTAAGAAATGATTTAATAGTTGTATAAGAAAAAATATGAGGAGAGATTGATATATCTATAAGTTTTAGATCTCTTGTTATTGAATAGTATTCAGCACTGTTTACAGTAGCTACTGTTTTTTTAGCTCCTAGTTTTTTTGCCAAAATTGAAGACATTATGTTTATCTCATCGGAATTTGTAAGAGCAAAAAACATATCTGCTTCATCAATACCCTCAGTAATCAAGAGATTGTTGTTTACAGGGTTGTAGTGAAGTACTGTTGATTTAGATAACTCTTTGATTGCCATCTCACATTTTTTCGCACTAGGATCAATCATTTTGATTACAAAACCTTTTGTTTCTAATGATTTTGCAAGGGTAATGCTGGCATGATTAATTCCCGCGATGAATATTTTGCGAATATTAGAGTTTTTAGGTTGAAATATCGAAAGTATTTGTGATGAGTATGCTTGCTCTGATAGGTACATAATTCTGTCCCCTGGCTCAACTAATATCTCGGTGTTTTCTATATCAAGTTTTGTATCACCTCTATATACGGATATTATATCCACTTTAATATCGCCTAAACCAAGATAAATATCCTTAATTGAGAAACCAATTAATAGAGAGTTTTCTGATACAGCTACACCTATTATTTGTACTTTTCTATCAAAAAAACTAGATATAAAGTAAGCTCCAGCTAAAACAATGAGCTGCTCAAGTTGTTTGGTGGTTTCAAAAAATGATTTGATAACTAAGTCAATGTTGTTTAGAAGCTTAGGAAAACGACTGTATTCTAATTCTCTGATACGAGCTATCTTATAAGGAGTTTTGTAAAGTTTATAAGCCATTTCGCATACTGCCATATTAGTAGTATCATTTGATGTTACTGCTATAACCATGTCAGTATCTTTAAAATTTGCTTCGACCATAATATTTGGTTTTGTGATGTCGCCCTTAATTGTTTGGACATCGAAAGCTGATGAAATAAAGCCTAACTTTTCTTCATCTAAATCAATTACAGATACCTGATGATCTAAGCTTAACCTTTGTGTTAGATATATACCCAGCTGTCCTGCGCCTAAAATGGCTATTCTCATACTTTAAAATCTATATTTGTATGTATATTTGATATGAATATACTAACTGACCTTACGCACTTTTTAAATACTGCAATTCAGCAAATGCGATTTGGTTAGCTTTTATCAATAGCTTTGACCTCAGAGCAAAATGATTTATCTTGTGCTTTATTTGCAAACACTCAAACTTGAAGAATAATAAAACTTATAAGTAAATATGATTGCTCTGAGTGCTTATAGTCTTATTTGGTGATTTAGCTAAATCAACATTATGTTTTAAAGATTTGTGAAATTCTTCAACTTTACATAGTTTTTCATAGATTGTTGAAATAGAATCTACATCAAGATCAGTATAACTACATATCAAATGCAAAACACCTGTACTTCCATCTTTGTTTGTAAAGATTAGGCGAACTATAACAACTTCGTTATCATAACCCTTCACATATCCTCGTATAGATTGTTTGTCTGATAATTCTAGTTCACTTACGCTAATGAATTCGTCGTTATGTTTATACTCTAGACTTGTAGCAAAAAGACGATTAGATTGCAAAGCAGCTATAAAGTCTTTCTCATGCTTAGTAATAAAATCAAAATTATCTTTCGCTGACAACTATGTGTCCATTTGAATATACCTGAATGTAAGCTTATTGTTTATTGCGACTTTAATCATATCTTGCATCAATTCGTTTGTAGCTTCTGACGCTCGTTTTAACTTTCTAGTCTTTATGTCACTAAACTGTACAGGCTGACTCACTATTTCAAATGCCACAGGTATTTATACTTCATTGATGTAGTATAGAGCGTTCAACATGTTGATACCTCTAACTGATTTGCCAACTGTATGATCAAAATGCCAACACATGATATCACTCTCTTTAGTCCATTTTTTCTCTTGAATAGTATCATCAAAAATTAGACAAGCATCTTCTCTTTCAATTTATCGCACAGTCGACTTTACTTGTTTACATAAGTCTTTTGAATCATATTTTTGTTTAGATAAAAAACAAGTTATTTTATCATGACTGACATCCCCTTACATTATTGATGACAATCCTGTTGCTGTAGCGTAACCATTGCCACTGATTAAATAATCAGTATAAAGTTCTGTATAAGCTATTTTTATTTCTACATGATACTATATTTATACATTTACTGCGTAAGGTCAGGGAATAATATAAGCAATTTTAATTTACATTGAGAGCGTTTAATATTATTATACTCATATATGATACTAAATTGGTATATTAAGCATTATGCTAAAGATAAGTAAACTCTTAGATTATGGGCTGTTAGTTGTTGTTACAATTGCTAAAAACAATGACACCTAATATAGTGCTTCTAAGATATCTGAGATTACAGACTTAAATCTGCCAACTGTTAGAAAGCTACTAAATCTACTATCTGGTAGAAATATAGTCGCATCTAAGCGAGGTACTGAAGGTGGTTGTATCCTTACAAAAAGTGCTAAAATCATAAAAGTTTTAGATATAGTCAAAGCTGTCGAAGATAATGTTAGAATTACAGAATTTTGTGACCGTAAAAAAAAAGTTGTAGCGTAATCAAAAAGTGTACAGTACATAATTACTGGAAACTTATGAATAAAAAAGTGTTAGAAATACTCTCAAATACTTCGATAGCAGATATTGTGAATGAGAATGAAAATAATCCAAATCAACTAAACTAAGAGTTAATCACAATGAGTGCAAACTTAGATAAATTAATAGAACAGGACTACGAGCATGGTTTCTCTACAGATATCGAGAGTGAGACTATTGCTGTAGGTCTAAATGAGAATGTGGTGAGACTTATATCTGATAGAAAAAATGAGCCAGAATTTCTATTAGAATGGCGTCTCAATGCTTATAAAAAATGGCAAGAAATGAAAGAGCCAGAATGGGCAAATTTCAACTACCCTAAGATAGATTATGATAATATAAGCTATTATTCATCGCCTAAGTCTATGGAAGATCATCCTAAAAGCTTAGATGAGGTCGATCCTGAAATTTTAGATACATATAAAAAGCTTGGTATACCATTGTATGAGCAAGAATTTCTTGCAGGTGTGAAAAATATTGCAGTTGATGCAGTATTTGATTCGGTATCTGTAGTAACTACATTTAAAGAAAAATTAGCTGAATCAGGCATTATATTTTGCCCTATATCTGAAGCTGTACAAAAATATACTGAGCTTGTCCAAAAATATCTAGGAACAGTAGTACCACAAGCTGATAACTTCTTTACAGCTTTAAACTCAGCTGTATTTAGTGATGGTTCTTTTGTTTATATTCCTAAGGGTGTAACTTGTCCAATGGAGCTTTCTACTTACTTTAGAATCAATGCTCTAAATACAGGTCAGTTTGAAAGAACTTTGATAGTTGCAGATGAAGATAGTTATGTAAGCTATCTTGAGGGCTGTACAGCACCTATGCGTGATGAAAACCAACTTCATGCAGCAGTTGTTGAGCTTGTAGCTTTAAAAGGTGCTGAGATTAAGTATTCAACAGTTCAAAACTGGTACCCTGGCGATAAAGAAGGTAAGGGTGGTATTTATAATTTTGTGACAAAACGCGGAATGTGTAAAGGTGATAATTCTAAGATCTCTTGGACACAAGTTGAGACTGGTTCTGCTATAACATGGAAATATCCATCTGTAGTTTTGCGTGGAGATAACTCTGTAGGAGAATTTTATTCTGTAGCACTTACTCGTCATGCTCAAAAGGCTGATACTGGCACAAAGATGATTCATTTAGGTAAAAATACTAAAAGTACTATTATTTCAAAAGGAATCTCTGCAGGTAAGTCTCAACAAGCATATCGTGGCTTAGTGAGAATATCTCCTAATGCTGATAATACAAGAAATTTCTCGCAATGTGATTCATTATTAATTGGGCACAAATGTGTAGCGCATACTTATCCTTATATTGAGAATAAAAGTAATAGTTCTCAAATTGAGCACGAAGCAACTACTTCACAGATTTCAGATGAACAGTTATTTTACTGTAAGCAGAGAGGTATCTCAGAAGAAGATGCTATTGCAATGATTGTAAATGGTTTCTGTAAAGAGGTATTTAAAAAGCTACCACTTGAATTTGCGGTAGAAGCTCAGAAACTTATGGAAGTAAGTTTAGAGGGTGCGGTAGGCTAAAAACTAAATAAAAAAACGAAACCCTGAATTTATTTCAGGGTCTCATTAGCCAATTATAAGTTTTATTAAGATCCTGAATTAAGTTCAGGATTTCGAATAGAAAGGGTATAGAAAATGTTATTAGAAATAAAAAATTTACATGTAAATGTCGGCGATAAAGAAATTCTAAAAGGTCTTAATTTATCAATGAAAAAAAGCGAAGTTCACGCAATAATGGGACCTAATGGTGCTGGTAAAAGTACCCTTAGTAATGTACTTGCGGGTAAGGCTGGGTACGAAATAACTAAAGGTGAGATTACATTTGATGGTAAAAATCTAGATGACCTTAGCATCCCTGAAAGAGCTGTCGCAGGTATATTTTTAAGCTTACAATATCCTATAGAAATACCAGGTGTGAGCAATGTACAATTTTTAAAGAATGCTATAAATAGTATTAAAAAGCAAAAGGGCGAAGAAGAAATAGACGCTATTTCTTTTATGAAAAATCTAAGAGCTAATATGAAAACTCTTGAGATTGATCAAAAGTATATGACTCGTGGTGTAAACGAAGGTTTTTCTGGTGGTGAGAAAAAGCGTAATGAAATGCTACAACTTATGATGCTTAAGCCTAAGCTAGCAATCTTAGATGAAACTGATTCTGGTCTTGATATCGATGCTTTACAGGTAGTTTCTCATGGTGCGAATAGTATGCGTTCAGAAGAAATAAGTTTCTTAGTGATTACCCACTACCAAAGACTTTTAGACTATATAAAACCTGATTTTGTACATGTACTAGCTGATGGTAAGATTGTCAAAACTGGTGGTAAAGAGCTAGCTTTAGAGTTAGAAGAAAAAGGTTATTCTTGGATCAACAGCTAAAAGGTTTTAATCATGCAAATAGATAAAAATGCTTTACCTAGTACAAAGCAAGAAAGTTGGAAGTATACAAATTTGTTTGCTATATATAATAAAAATAATATTTCTGAGATTTTATTAGAATCTCAAGAAACTAAAGATTATCTTAAAGGTTTTCAGCTTGATGCAGAAGAAAATATCATTATCATTTTAGATGGTGTATTAGCTATAGACTATAACAAGAGATTAAATCATATTTCAAAAGCTGAGTTTAACACTGATGCTCGAGATATGTCTGTACTTACAAAATATAATACAAAAAAATTTGGTATAACTATACCTAAAAATACTAAAGATAGTCTTACATTGAGATTTGTAAACACACCAAATGCAAAAAATAAGCTTACAAATGTAGCTTTGAAGCTTAATGTGGAAATGTTTGTAAGCCTAGATTTAGATGTTGATTTTGTTAATTTAACAGATGAGTCTGCATTAAATGTATTTTTAGATGTATCTGTAGCTGAATCTGCAAAAGTAAACTTTACAAATAATGCTGATAACCCTAACAACATTAAGCTTATAACTACAGCAAATTATTTAGTAAACTTAGATAAATCTGCTGAATTTAATGGTTTTAGCCTACTAAATAAAGATAGTCTTTTAAGAAATGACTTTGTAGTAAACCTTAATGGTGAACATTCGAGATTTGATGTTAGAGGCTTGTATTTGCTTAATGATAATGCAGTTGCTAACGCTTGTTTTTTAGTTAATCATAACTCTTCTAGTACTTATAGTAATGTGAACTTCAAAGGTGTAGTTAATGGCAGTGCTAAGGCATGGTTTAACGCTAAGGCTATCGTCAATAAAAATATTGAGCAAATTCAAGCTTATCAAAATAATAAGAATATCCAACTTAGCAAAAAAGCTGAAATTAATACAAAGCCAGAGCTAGAGATATATTCTGATAATGTAGTTTGTACTCATGGTGCTACTATTGGAGAGCTTGATAAAGATGAATTATTTTATCTACAATCTCGTGGCTTAACACCAGAAGGTGCTCAACATCTATTATTAGAAGGTTTTGTGAAAGCTCAGCTTACATCAGATGATTTCCCTTTTTCTAATGAAGTTATAGATGGTGTTGTTGATGACTTAGATGATATTTTACAGTCTATTGTTTAATTGATTTGTGAGAAATCCCAACGTCCATTGTACAGTTAATCTATAAAGATGGACTACTGGTCTGTCGCCACATTATCAAGAAATACTTATACCTCCTAAAACACTACTGTTTCAATTTGCTAATCTATCTAGTATATTAAAAGTATGTATATTTATTAGATGTGGTATATATTATTATCTGACCTTACGCAGTAAATGTATAAATATAGTATCATGTAGAAATAAAAATAGCTTATACAGAACTTTATACTGATTATTTAATCAGTGGCAATGGTTACGCTACAGCAACAGGATTGTCATCAATAATGTAAGGGGATGTCAGTCATGATAAAATAACTTGTTTTTTATCTAAACAAAAATATGATTCAAAAGACTTATGTAAACAAGTAAAGTCGACTGTGCGATAAATTGAAAGAGAAGATGCTTGTCTAATTTTTGATGATACTATTCAAGAGAAAAAATGGACTAAAGAGAGTGATATCATGTGTTGGCATTTTGATCATACAGTTGGCAAATCAGTTAGAGGTATCAACATGTTGAACGCTCTATACTACATCAATGAAGTATAAATACCTGTGGCATTTGAAATAGTGAGTCAGCCTGTACAGTTTAGTGACATAAAGACTAGAAAGTTAAAACGAGCGTCAGAAGCTACAAACGAATTGATGCAAGATATGATTAAAGTCGCAATAAACAATAAGCTTACATTCAGGTATATTCAAATGGACACATAGTTGTCAGCGAAAGATAATTTTGATTTTATTACTAAGCATGAGAAAGACTTTATAGCTGCTTTGCAATCTAATCGTCTTTTTGCTACAAGTCTAGAGTATAAACATAACGACGAATTCATTAGCGTAAGTGAACTAGAATTATCAGACAAACAATCTATACGAGGATATGTGAAGGGTTATGATAACGAAGTTGTTATAGTTCGCCTAATCTTTACAAACAAAGATGGAAGTACAGGTGTTTTGCATTTGATATGTAGTTATACTGATCTTGATGTAGATTCTATTTCAACAATCTATGAAAAACTATGTAAAGTTGAAGAATTTCACAAATCTTTAAAACATAATGTTGATTTAGCTAAATCACCAAATAAGACTATAAGCACTCAGAGCAATCATATTTACTTATACGTTTTATTATTCTTCAAGTTTGAGTGTTTGCAAATAAAGCACAAGATAAATCATTTTGCTCTGAGGTCAAAGCTATTGATAAAAGCTAACCAAATCGCATTTGCTGAATTGCAGTATTTAAAAAGTGCGTAAGGTCAATTATTTAGTTTAGATACTCTATCAACTAGTGTTAATAAGTCACCCTTGTGATCTTTACCAATAATAGTGTATCCCTCAAAATCTCCAAGTCTACTTAGTTCATCTATAACAAAGTCTCTCTCATGTATTGAAACTCTATTTTGTATTTGGCCTCTATGCTCTTGACTAGCCGTACCTCTTTTACGATAAGTTTTCTGACAACGCAAATAAGTGTGTAAATCACCGCCTCTTATTTGCTCTGGATACCAATACTGTTTGATAAGATGCTCTACATAGCTCCAACCAAATTGCCTAATTTGTTTGTTGCCTTTACGTTTTCTTGAGTTTGCAAGTGATGGTGCTTGTTTAGGTCTATAACCTCGTTTGGCCGGTGTTACGGTTTATCTCTTTGTATATGCTACTTTGGTTACAACCAACTTCCATGGCTATTTTTGTTTTAGAAACACCTATTTTCAATAGTGAACCAATGTGGTATCTTTGTTCTTGAGTAAGTTGTGTGTAGGATGGTCCTATGGTGATTCCTTAAGTAGATTTTTAGCAAGTGTGATAATATCTAACTTACTTTTTTAGTGCAACAATTATTTTGTCGCACTTACAACTTGAATCTAAGTTTTTTGTATTCTGTCAATCATGTTTTTAGACAACGATTGAGGACATCTACTACATTTATTGCAGTGCCATGATTATTGGTTTAAGGACTAAGTGCTTTTGCAGCTATCTTACTCAAAGTTTCTAAGCTAAAGATAGGATCATCAAGAAAACTTTTTTATGCAGATAAAGTGAAGTAGGCAGCTATATTTTTTTAAAGCTCCTTCTGGTAATTTTTTTGAAGAACTTACAAATGCTAAAATCTCTGAGCAGGCTAAATGTTCACACTTATATTTGGTAATAAAGACATTGGCATCTATTTTCTCACAAGACTCATTCAAGTTTTTTTAAATTTATATCATTTAAGAAGCCATATTCATTTGCATAGATGGGTTTAGCATTATCTGGAATGCAATCATTTGTTAGGTGGTTGAACCCTAAGTATGGATCTTTGGCATATTTTTTGATAGCTTTTAAAGCTCATTTTTCAGATTTATCTAATATCGTTTTAACTTGCCCAAATTCTGCAATACTATCAATTTATATAATAAAGGTAAATATAACCCAAGCAAATACAAATATAGTTATTATGAAAATTAGGAATATTCCTGTTTCATCAAAAACTTCTGATTTAATACCTATAGTTACGACTACACCATATATAAATGCTCCTATAAAACATGAAGTAGCATCGTGTGAAGTGCTATCTCTAAACAACAAAGCTAAAATTCTTGGTGTACCAGAATTACTTGCTGAATTATAGGCAGTAACTATTGATCCTACTGTGAAAACTATTACATCAAGTATACTCCTAGTTATTATCGCAAGTAGTGTATTGACTGTTTTTATGTTTATTTTTGTTGAATAGATTCCTATAAGTAATTTTTGAATAAAATAACAAAAGTAAATACTTAAATCTCTATAATACAATAACATAGTGGTTTATACCAAAGTTTACTACTAAGGTTATATAAGGCTCTCTGTATAATTGATAGAATTTCTCATTTATAACTTTTGAATATACTTGTTTGATTATATTCTATAAACATGTATACAATAATATAAGTAATGAGATTTTGCTATTAACCGTTTAAAGCATCTAAGGCTAAAGCTAAAGAACCTTTTACACCTGTATTATCATCAAATGATGCTGTAACTATGAAACTTTCCATATCTTTAAGAGCAAGATAGTCAAAGTAACAATTTACTTGTTTTTTGACATTATCACGAACCATATCAAAAAGTATAGTTTTATGAATGATACCTCCACCTAATATTGCTTTCTCTGGTGAAAGAGTAAATAATAAAGCTCACGATTGCTTTCGCTAGGTATTCTGCTTCAAACTCCCATGCAATATGGTCATGAGCAAGTTTACTCGCACGGCTAACTTCCCATCTTTTATTAACAGCTGTTCCAGATGCAAGGCCTTCAAGGCAGTTACCATGAAAAGGGCAAGAGCCTTTAAAATTATCATAAGGGTTTTGCGCTATGTTTATGTGTCCAAGCTCGGTATGATTAGCTCCTTGAACTATGCGATTATTACAGATTGCACCACCACCAACACCAGTACCAATAGTCAAGTACAGTAGGTTTTCGAGTCCAGTAGCTGCTCCCCAAAGCTGCTCACAAAGTGCTGCTGCATTTACATCAGTATTGAAGTTGATTAGCACGTTAAAAACTGATTTTATTGAGCTTACGATATCAAAGTTTTGCCAAGCTACTTTAGGAGTATTTGTAATATAACCATAATTCTGAGAGTTTAAATCCACATCTATAGGGCCAAAACAGCCTAATCCAAGAGCCTTAATGTTATACTTGGCTTGAAACTCTTTTAAAATCTCAAGTACTTTAGCCATGGGGTAGTAGTATCTGTACGGTGACGTTATATTACATTGCCCTCTAGGTCGCCAATTGTAGTAAAAAACTTAGTTCCGCCTGCTTCGATTTCTGCTATGTACATTGTGAAATTTTTTAAAATATTTGTATAAATAATAATATCATTAAATGATGAGATATTTAATTGGTATGTTGAATAATCTTAATACTAGAGTACCTCTGAAAACTCTGTGTATGCAGATTAACGAGTTTAAAATTTATCACAACAAGGCGTAAATTCAGATTAATAGTTCATCTATTGCTGAAATTTGCAATGCAGGTGTGGAGAATTTGGGTATTAAAATGCGTGCTCATGGGTTTTAAAGGTGCCCACTATATAAAAACTATGTATTGTATGATGTTTCGTTGCTGACTGCGTACGCTGTAACGACATACTTTTTGCAATAGCAAAAAAAATATTCAAAATTGCTTAGCAATACACTACCGTAGCTAACAAGAAATTGAAAATAAAAAACTCATTTCATTCAAACAGTTTTATTTTCTGATAATTTTTGTTTGAGCTGCTAGACGCTAATTTGCCTTTCTTTGACTACGATATGTAGATCAACTTTAATGTTTTAAACTCCACATAGATTTCTCTTTTAAAGAGCATAAACAGTTTCTTACTATTGTTCAGAAGATGCTGAAACGAGTTCAGTAATTCGGACATGTTTTTAAGCTGACGAATCCCTGAATTTGTTTCAGGTTCTGATAGTTATTTATCTACCTAATAACCGAAACGCCATCCATATAATTAACCAAAGAATTTGGAACTATAATTGAACCATCTTCTTGCTGATAGTTTTCTATGATTGCTAGAAGTGTACGACCAATAGCAAGTCCAGAACCGTTAAGAGTGTGAACTAACTCAGGTTTTTTCATACCTGCATTTTTATAGCGAGCCTTCATTCTACGCGCTTGGAAGTCTCCACACCAGCTACAAGAAGAAATTTCACGATAAGCATTTTGAGATGGTAACCATACTTCAAGATCATAAGTCTTCTTAGCTGTAGCACCCATGTCACCGGTACATAGACGCATTACACGGTATGGAAGTTCTAGTTTTTGAAGTATCTTTTCAGCATGAGATGTTAGTAACTCAAGTGATTCTTCACCACTTTCTGGAGTTGTGATATGTACAAGCTCGACTTTCTCAAATTGATGTTGGCGAATCATACCTTTTGTATCACGACCATAAGAACCTGCTTCACTTCTAAAGCAAGGAGTGTGAGCTACAAAATGCTTAGGTAAAGATTCTTTATCTAAAATTTCATCTCTAACCATATTTGTAACTGGTACTTCAGCAGTAGGAATTAGATTGTAATTAAAATCGCCCTCAAGCTTCAATAAATCTTCTCCAAACTTAGGTAGTTGACCTGTACCATATAGGCTGTCATTATTAACCATAAAAGGTACATAAAGCTCTTCATAACCATGCTTTTCTGTGTGTGTATCAAGCATGAACTGAGCTAAAGCACGTTGTAGTTTTGCCATTTTATTTTTGAGCACTACAAATCTACTCCCGGTAATTTTAGCAGCAACTTGGAAGTCTATCATGTCAAGAGATTTGCCTAAATCAGCATGGTCTTTTGCAGGGTATTTTTCAGTAAATTCTCTTGGAGTTCCCCATTTTCTAAGCTCAACATTTTCATCTTCATTTTTGCCAATAGGAGTGTCTTCATTTGGAATGTTTGGCATAGAAAGTAGGTGGTTGTTGATGTCATCCAGTAAAACTTTTAAATCTTTTTCTACAGTTTTTAGCTCTTCATTTATCTCATTGACTTTAGCGCAAATATCACTAGCATCTTCGCCCTTAGATTTTCTTTGACCAATATCTTTAGATATAGTATTTCGTTGAGATTGTAATTCTTGAGTTTTTTCTTGTAATTCTTTTCTTTTTGCTTCTTGAGTTTCAAAAAGGTTTATATCTAGTTTATAACCACGCGTAGCTAGTCTCTTAGCTACTGCTTGCAAGTTGTCTTTTAGGTATTTTGCATCAAGCATTATGATAATCCTTTATTTATCAAATTTAAAAACTGGTGTGCCAGTCATTTCACCAGGAATGTTTAATCCCATTATGCTAAGCATAGTAGGTGCAATATCAGAAAGCTTACCTTTGTTAGCTTCTACGCTTACAGTTGCTTTATGGTTACCTACATATACAAATGGTACAAGATTTGTTGTGTGAGCAGTATGAGCTTTTTTAGTAGTAGGGTTGACCATTACATCAGCATTGCCATGATCTGCAGTTACAAACATATTACCATTATTTGCTAGTATAGTATCTTTAAGTTTTGCTAGACAAGTATCAAGATATTCAACTGCTTGCATAGCAGCCTCATAGTTGCCTGTGTGTCCGACCATGTCAGAATTTGCATAGTTACAAATTATACAGTCGTACTTGTGACTATTTATAGCATTTACAAGCTTTTCTGTAAGCTCAGGAGCAGACATTTCAGGTTGTAAATCATAAGTTTCAACTTTAGGTGACTGAATAAGTAATCTATCTTCTCCGACAAATTCATCTTCTTTACCACCGTTTAAAAAGAAAGTTACATGAGGATATTTTTCAGTTTCAGCAATTCTAAGTTGGGTTTTGTTATTATTTGCAAGAACTTCACCTAGAGTGTTTGTAGGTTGCTCAGGTGGGTAAGCTACATGGCATACAAGTTTTGAGTCATACTGTGTAAGAGTTGTGAAGTTTATTTTAGGGAACCTTTTTCTCTCAAAACCGTCAAAGCTCTCATCAGTAAAAGCATGACTGATTTCACGAGCTCTATCTGCTCTAAAATTCATAAACAATACGCTATCATTATCTTCGACTTTTACAGTAGAATCATTGTTTGAGATACAAGTCGGTAGTACAAATTCATCAGACTGATCTCTTGCATAAGATTGCTCAAGAGCTTTTATAGCAGAATTGCAAGTATATTCTGCATCAGCGTTAAATATAGCATTGTAAGCTTTTTCTACTCTATCCCAACGATTATCTCTATCCATAGCGTAGTATCTACCAGATACAGATGCAATATGACCAACATTTAATTCTTTTAAAAGCTTGTCAGTAGCTTCTATGGATGCTTTTGCAGAACGCTGCGGAGTATCTCTACCATCTAAGAATGAATGAATATAAACCTTTTTCAGACATTTGTCTTTTGCCATTTTTATAGCTGCAAATATGTGATCTTGATGAGAATGTACACCGCCAGCAGATAATAAGCCCATGATATGAAGAGCTGAATCATTTTTTATAGCATTATCCATTGCTTGACAAAGTGCAGGGTTTTGTTCAAAAGTCTTTTCTGCAATAGCTTTATCAATTTTTGTAAGCTCTTGATAAACTACACGACCAGAACCAATATTTACATGACCTACTTCTGAGTTGCCCATTTGTCCTTTAGGAAGGCCTACTTCAAGACTAGAGGCGTTGATTAATGCCTTTGGACAGTCTTTCCACATACTATCCCAAGTTTGAGTGTTTGCATTGTTTATAGCGTTGAAATAGTCATCTTCACTATAGCCCCAACCATCTAAAATAACTAAAAGAGTAGTTTGTTTCATATTAATCCTCAAATTGTGGTTTGATTTCAAATTGATTTTTGTAGTAATTATATAGTTATATTTAGTTTTTGTCTGCGAAGATATACAAAAAGTTTTTATTTATGAATACTCTAATATCTTATATAATCTAAATTAGTTTTTATAATATTGATATTTCTCTAATGAAACAAAATTCTCTTCCAGTGCTTGATAATGTAAAGCAGCTAAATGATTTAATTGATATCTTTATGAATGAGCTTATAGAATTAGGCTTTGATGGTGATATTCATAATGATTACGCTTCACGAATATCTTCATCGATGGATAATAGTGTATATATGGTAGTGCCAGAGCTACTATTATTTCCAAAAGATAAAGCTGATGTAAATAAGATTTTTCAGCTAGCTAGCCAAGAAAAGTATCGAAAGCTTAAATTTGCACCGCGTGGTGGTGGGACAGGTACTGCAGGGCATGCACTTTGTGCTGGTGTGATTATTGATACAAGCCGTTATATGAATGAGATTTTGGATATTAATTTAGCTAATGAATATGTAATTGTACAACCAGGCGTTGTGCTAGATCAGTTAAATGATAAGCTGACAGATAGCGAGTACTTCTTTGCACCAAATCTTTCTCCAAGTAATCGAGCAACTCTTGGTGGAATGGTCAATACCGATGCTTGCGGTAAAGGCTCGCGTATTTATGGGCGAACAAGTGCTCATATAGTTGAGCTTGAGTTTATGCTTGTAACAGGTAATACCTTAATTACAAAAACTATCTCACTATCAGATATAACCAGTGATGAGCTAAGCACTACAGAAAAAGAAATTTATAAAACTATAAATGAACAAATAGTAGCAAACTATAGTCAAGTTGAAGCAAAATTACCCAAACTGAGTAGGTTTTTAACAGGTTACAATTTAGCTAAAACTTATGATAAAGAGGCAAGAGCTATAAACCTTAGTTATCTAATCTCAGGATCAGAAGGTACTTTAGCGTTTGTGGTAGAACTGAAGTTAAAACTCACTAAAAAGCCTAAGTATAAGGCTTTGTTTGCTATTTTATATTCTGATTTTCATAAAGCTTTAGCAAGTGCTAGCAATTTACTTCTAAGTAACCCATCCGCTATTGAAACTGTTGATAATAACATTTTCCAGCTTGCGAAAAATGATGAGGTATATCATAAAATAAAGCATATGTTTGAAAAAGACTCTGAGCAAACTGTAGAGGCTATTAATTTTGTCGAGTTTATAGCAGATACAAGAGATGCCTTAGACTCTATGACTGCTAAGTTAGAAGGGCAACTGCTTGAGAAAAGAATTAGCTTTCATTTTACAGAAGATATTGGTGAAATGGATAGCTTATGGGAGCTACGCAAAAAAGGAGTTGGTTTATTGGGTGCTATGAAAGGCAATCGTAAGCCAGTACCATTTATAGAAGATACAGCGGTAGCGCCAGAAAATTTAGCGAACTATATAAAAGATTTAAGTAAGCTTTTAGATTCTTATGATCTTAAGTACGGAATGTTTGGACATGTGGATGTTGGTTGTTTACATATAAGACCAGCCTTAGATATGAGTATAAAAGAAGATGCTGAGAAAGTCGCTCAAATAACTAAGAAAGTAGTCGATTTAGTCAAAAAACATGGCGGAATACTTTGTGCAGAACATGGTCACGGCTATCGAAGTGAGCATCTTAAAGAATTATTTGGTGAAGAGCTATATGATTCACTTGGGTTTATAAAAAAAGCATTTGATCCGTATAATCAGCTCAATCCAGGTAAAATAACGGTTCCTAATAATAGTACTGATGAAATAGTAAAGGTAGATGGACCTTTTAGAGGTGCTGTAGATAATCAAGTGCCAAAAAAAATGCGTGAGCAATTTTCTGGAGCGTATAATTGTAATGGTAACTCACAGTGCCTTAATTATGATTATGATACTGCAATATGCCCATCTGCTAAAGTGAGTCGTAATTGGCTGTATTCGCCAAAAGGGCGTTCAGCGATTCTTAGAGAGTGGCTTGGTCAATTATCTGAAAAAGGCTATAGTACTACAAACAAATCTTACAAAATTGGGTTCGATAATCCTAAAGATTTCCCTAAAGATTTTTCTCACCAAGTTTATGAGTCGCTCGATAAATGCCTAGGATGTAAGGCTTGTGTGACAGGGTGTCCCATAAAAGTAGATATTCCAACTATGAAGTCACAATTTTTAGCAAACTATCATTCTAAATATAAAAGACCAGTCCTTGATTATTTGGTAAAGTATAGTGAAGCGATGCTAAGTATAAGCCTTCATAGTATTGGTTTGTTTGATGATATTTTAAATACACAGTTTATCCACTCAGGTGTTGCCAATATAGTAGGTTTTGTAGATACTCCGATTATAAACAGTTTAAATCTTCGTTCAGAGCTTAAAAAAAGAAATGCACCAGAGTTTAGTATAAAAGCTTTAGAAAGTTTGTCGACAGAGCAAAAAAATAAAACAGTCTGTATAGTCCAAGATTTGTTTACATCTTTATACGATACTCAAGTTGCATTGAGTTTATATGACTTCTTGACAGGTGTCGGTTATAAAGTGTATTTTACACCATTTAAGATAAATGGTAAGCCCGCAGCTGTTAAAGGGTTTTTGAAATACTTTAATAAACAAGCCGCAAAAGCAACTAAATTTTATAATCAAATAGTAGATGCAGGTATTGAGCTTGTAGGTATAGATCCAGCTATGACGTTAGTTTATCGTGATGAATATAAGAAATCATTAGGTCAAGATGTAAGGTTTAAAGTAAAGATGATACAAGAATGGCTAAGTGAGAGGTTATCTGTACTGCCTACTATGAAGAAAATTACAGATACAGAGTTTAACCTTTTTAATCATTGTACAGAAAAATCACTATCACCTGTAGCAAGCGATCAATGGTTAAAAGTATTTGAGCATTTTGGCATAAAAACAAAAGTTGCTAAAGTGGGGTGTTGTGGAATGTCTGGTAGTTTTGGGCACGAAAGTAAAAAGGTAGAAATCTCAAAACAGGTTTATGGACTAAGTTGGAAGCAGAAAATAAAAGACTACGGTATAACTAGTTCAATGGCTACAGGCTTCTCATGTCGGTGTCAAGTTAAACGCATGACAGGACATACAATCAAGCATCCAATAGAGTTATTGGAATTAAATAGAAAAAATCAACAAAAAGCGTTGACATAATAATTTTAAAAAGTATAATACTTCTCATCGGCGGGATGTTAGCTCAGTTGGTAGAGCAGTTGGCTTTTAACTAATTGGTCACAGGTTCGAATCCTGTACATCCCACCATCAAAATTAAATCTTAATTTTTCGTCTTATTCCAAAAAAATAAAATAACAAAACAATAGTTTAATTTATTTTTTTGTATGAAATATAATCCTTGTTTATATTTAAAAATCAATATTCATGTCAGAAGTTCAAAAACACCCTAAAACGTTACCTATTTATTTCCTTACGGAAATGTGGCAAAGATTTTGTTATGCAGGTAGTGTGCAAGAAAAGTGTGTCTATAGCTTTTCGATTTTTGCAGGGCTAGTAATCAAAAAACTTTTAGGTGAAGAGACTTGGGGTTGTCAGTTTGAATCATTCTGTATATTTGACTATAACTTTAATATAATATACCCAAAATATATAAATTATTAAATATAATGAAATTAAAATCTTATGCAGATTGTGTAACTATAGAAACATTTTTACCATGTGAAACTCCTCAAGATTGGGTGGATAACGCATTGGCAAATCAAGAAATTATGCTTATAGATCATGCTCATTGTGAGATGAAAGCAGCATCATCAGCTATGGCGTATGTTTATAAACATGCTGATAAGCCTGAACTTATTACAAAAATGTCAAAGATTGCTCGAGAAGAATTAGTTCATTTCGAGCAGGTAATGAGAATTCTTAAAAAAAGCAATATTGAATTTAGGTCATTATCATCAGCTCGTTATGCTAGTGAACTTATTAGAAACACTCGTACTGATAAGTATGGAAGGTTTATTGATGGGTTAATTTTAGGAGCATATATCGAAGCTCGTTCTTGTGAGAGGTTTGCTAAGATTGTCTCACATCTTGAGCCAGACTTGCAGAAATTTTATAGTGGCTTGCTTGAATCAGAGAAAAGACACTTTACCATTTACTTGCATTTTGCTGAAAAGTACGCTGATATGATATTGGTGAGCATATCAAAAGAATAGGTGAGATTGAGAAAAATCTTATTTTATCTCCAGATAATCAATTTCGTTTTCATAGTGGAGTTTAGAGGTGTTCTTTAATTTTCTTATTTACATTACAAATGATTTAAATATAAAATCTGGTTCTGTCGCAAACTAATAATAGTGTAATTTTGTAGTATTATTTTATCACAAATATTATTATGTTTTTCTATGTTAGATTTCACAGGTAGACACTTCACCAAACTTTTAATTCTCCAAGCTCTTCGTTGGTATTTATCATATCCACTTAGCTATAGGCATGTAGAAGAGTTAATGAAATAGCTTGGAGTTAGTGTAGATCATAGTACTCTCAACCGTTGGATTATCAAATATGCTAAAGAGTTAGAAGTTACTTTCAGCAGAAAGTTTAGTAAGTATAGTGCTTATGTAAGTTGGAAGATGGATGAAACTTAAGTAAAGCATAAAGGTAAGTGGGTTTATCTCTACAGAGCAATAGATAAGCATGGAGATACATTATAGTTTATGATTTCTCCTAAAAGAGATGAAAGGGCTGCTCATAAGTTCTTTAAACAAACCATTGGCAAACATGGCTTGCCGGAAAAAGTCAATGTAGATAAGTCTGGTGCTAATGAAATTGCTTTGCTATCTATTAATATCTTTATATTTTTGCTTGGGATATGGTTAACTCATGGTATAGAGATAAGACAAAATAAGTATCTCAGTAATTTGATAGAGCAGGATCATAGGAATATAAAGAGATTGACTCGACCCATGTTAGGATTTAAATCATGGGATTCTATGGGATCTACTATAGCAGGGTACAAACTAACAGTAGTATATCAAATAATCTAGCTACTGAAAATCAAGAAAACGTAAAAGCAACAAACAAATTATGCAATTTGGTTGGAGCTATGTAGAGCATCTTATCAAACAGTATGGGTATCCAGAGCAAATAAGTGGCGGTTTAACATCTAATGGGTGGGTTAGATGTCATAAGTGCTGAAAGCATCTATAAGTATATCTATGGGAATAAAGAAAGAGGCGTTGACTTACACACTTATTTGCGTTGTCAGAAAACTTATCGTAAAAGAGGTACGGCTAGTCAAGAGCATAGAGGCCAAATACAAAATAGAGTTTCAATACATGAGAGAGACTTTGTTATAGATGAACAAAGTAGACTTGGAGATTTTGAGGGAGACACTATTATTGGCAAAGATCACAAGGGTGACTTATTAACACTAGTTGATAGAGTATCTAAACTAACTAAAATTAAACCTTTGGCTAGTAAGAATGCTGAAAACTTAGCAAACAGTTGAATACAAACACTTAATGCGTCACATACTCACTCAATCACTTTTGATAATGGTAAAGAGTTTTCCAAACACATGCTAATATGAGAAGTATTAAATATAGATATATTTTTTGCTGATCCATAATCTTCTTGTCAACGTGGCACCAATGAAAATACAAATGGGTTAATTAGACAATGCTTCTCTAAAAACCTGAGATTAGATAATATTACTTAAGACCAAACTAGAAGAGTTGAAAACCTATTGAACAACAGACATAGAAAAAGTCTTGGATTCAAAACCCCTCTTCAGGTAGAATCTAGAAATAAGGTTGTCGCACTTGGTACTTTAATCTAAACTTATATTGTATGATATCTTTTAAGCATATTTAAGGATTATTAACGTCAGTCATTAATTTTCTTGCTCAAGACTTAGTTTTTAATTTTTTCCAGTAGAGCTAAATGATCATCTATTATGGTTTGAGTTTCTTCTAAAGAAATCTTACCAAATATACCTGATCTAAAGTCATGAACTACTTTTTGAGCGGCCTGAGTGGTATTATGTTTATTTTTTAATCCTGCTATATCTTTTAGTATTTCTTGAGGGATTTGTTCTTTTATTTTTGTAGAGCTTAATCCATATCGTTTAACTAGGCTATTAGGGTTTGATCTCATTAAACTAGATATAAGATAATTAGCAGTACCTTTATAATCCATTGCAGTATCTCTTATAGAGCCAATAGCTGCGATTCTAAATCCGCTAGCTTCGCTTTTGGGGCTTGGGAACATAATTCCTGGAGTATCGTAAATAGTAAAACCTTTTTGAATGTCTATGCGTTGCTGTAGCTTAGTCACAGCAGGCTCATTACCAGTTTTTGCGATTTTGCGACCAGCTAGCTTGTTTATCATTGTGGATTTACCCACATTTGGAATACCAAAAATTATTGCACGAATGGGTTTTAAGACTGTTCCACGATTTGGGAGCTTCTTTTGAGTTAAAGTGATAATCTTTTTAGCAAGAGTTTTGTCTGCTAGTGTATTTACAGCAATAGCACTACCTTTATAATGGTCTAGCCATTGTTGCGTAATTTTATTATCAGCAAGATCAGCCTTTGAAAGTATTTTAATAATTGGTTTATCTCCGACTATATTATGTAGCACATAATTACTACTTGAGTCAGGGATGCGAGCATCAACTATTTCTATAGCTATGTCTATAGAAGGCATCTTTTTGCGAAATTCTTGGGTGGCTTTATGCATATGCCCAGGAAACCAATGCAACATTGTAGAAAAAAAACTTAAATTTGGTTAATATAAAAGAAGATTTTACCTATCAATGGTTTTTTATGCAAAGTTATATTCTCAAAGGAGCTAAGATTTATGGCGATAATAAGTTTGAGTACAGATATATAGTCGTTAAGAACTGTATTATTAAAGCAATTTGTGATGAAGCTAAAGAGGTTGAATATAATTTGCCAAGTATGGAGCTTAATCAAGATGATTTTGTAATTCCTGGGTTTATAGATATTCATGTACATGGTTCGCAAGGTGCAGATGTTATGAATGCTAGTGTTGATGGGTTGGATGTGATTTCAAAGTCAATATATTCTCATGGTGTGACAAGTTACCTTGCTACGACAATGACAGCTTCAAATGAAGATATTCTCAAATCCATGCAGGCAGTTGCTATGTATTCTGCTACACAACAAAGCCAAAGAGCCAAAATAGCAGGCATTCATTTAGAAGGACCGTTTATTTCACCCGGTAAGATTGGTGCCCAAAATCCCAACTACCTACAAGGTGCAGATGTGGAGAAGTTAGCAAACTGGCATCATGCTTCAAACAATTTGATTAAAAAAATAACGATTTCTCCAGAAATTCAAAATGCTGATAAAGTAATACAGTACTGTAATTCACAAAGTATAATCAGTTCAATTGGTCACACGAGTTGTACTATGGCACAAGCATTAAATGCTATAGGTCAAGGTTGTAGTCATGCTACACATCTTTTTAACGCGATGACTCCTATTGAACATCGTAATCCGGGTGCAGCTACAGCTTTACTTATGTCTAAAGAAGTACTAGCAGAGCTGATAGTCGATGGTATACATCTGCATCCTGATATGGTTAAGTTTACACACGAGATAAAAGGTAGTGACAATATCGCCTTAGTAACAGATGCAATTTCTGCTCAAGGAGCCGGAGAGGGTGTATTTGACTTAGGTGGGCAAAAGGTAATTGTCAAAAATGGTGAAGCTCGTTTGGAAAATGGAGTGTTAGCTGGTAGTGTATTAACTATGAATAAAGCACTAGAAAATATGATGAAATTTTCAAATTGTAATTTACATCAAGCCGTAAAAATGACAAGTACAAATCAGGCGAAATCATTAGGACTAAAAAAAGGTCAAATTAAAGTCGGTTATGATGCCGAGTTTGTGGTTTTAGATAAAAATTATCAAATCAAACAAGTGATTAGTTAAAATATGAGATTTTTAGTTTTAGATACCTCAACAAGTTATTGTTCAGTAGCTCTTAGTGTAGATGGTAAGGTTTATGATAGTACTCGACATATCCCCCGTCAGCACAATAAATACTTATTACAAATGATAAGTAATTTATTTAATACGGCAAATATAGATAAAAAATCTTTAGATTTTATTGCTTATGGTGTAGGTCCAGGAAGCTTTGTGGGTGTGAGATTAGCTGCATCTGTAGCACAAGCTTTTGCTGTAAGTTGTGATATTCCCGTAATAGGCTTTTCAAGCATGTTTGCTATAGCAAAAACAGTCAGGTCACTTAGCGAAGTCGAAGTGCCGTCATTAAATATCAAGGATCAAGTACAAAATTATAAAATAGCAGTAGAACTTGACGCTAAAATGGATGACTTTTATCTAGGTTTATATGATGTTAAAAAAGATATTATTATTTCTGAAAATGTTTATAAGCTCGATGGGTATTCCGATGAACTATACAACGGCTATAGCTTAATCGGAGAAGCTATAAAAGAGATTGGCTTAGAGCCAGAGATACAGGATTTTAAAATAGATGTAAAAACCATATGTGAATTTGTTTTATCGCAGTATTTGAATCAAAAAAGTGATGGTAAGCTTACTTTTGAGACTTATCCTGTATATTTGAGAGGAACTAGTCACTGGAAGACTCGAGCTGAATCATAGAGATTTATTTTAGGTGTTATGTTAAAATTTAAAAAGATAAAAATGAAAGGTCTTAGATTCAAGTTGTAAGTGCAACAAAATAATTGTTGCACTAAAAAAGTAAGTTAGATATTGTCACACTTGCTAAAAATCTACTTAAGGAATCACCATAGGACCATCCTACACCCAACTTACTCAAGAACAAAGATACCAGATTGGATCACTTTTGATAATGATAAAGAGTTTTCCAAACACATGCTAATATAAGAAGTATTAAATATAGATATATTTTTTGCGGATACATACTCTTCTTGTCAACGTGGCACCAATGAAAATACAAATGGGTTAATTAGATAATTCTTCTCTAAAAACCTGAGATTAGATAATATTACTTAAGACCAAACTAGAAGAGTTGAAAACCTATTGAACAACAGACATAGAAAAAGTCTTGGATTCAACACTCCTCTTCAGGTAGAATCTAGAAATAAGGTTGTCGCACTTGGTACTTGAATCTAATGGGTAAATAAAATGGCAGGACTAAATACAAAAATTCAGAATGTTTCAACCTCACCAACTAATGCAATGGCAACGCTAGCTAAGCAGATAAAAGATGATGGTAATGATGTTGTATCTTTAGCTATTGGAGAACCAGGGTTTAGTACTCCAGATATTGTAAAGCAAGCTGGTATAGAGGCTATAAATACTAATGTAACTAAGTATACCAATGTTGATGGTTTAAAAGAGCTTAGAGAAGCTATAGTTGCTCGTTATAAAAGAGAGTATGATGCTGATTTTTCTATAGACCAAGTTTGTGTAACATCTGGTGCTAAGCATAGTTTACACAATATTTTTAACTGTATATTAGAAGAGAGTGATGAAGCTATTTTCTTTGCACCGTATTGGGTTTCTTATCCGGATATGATTTCATTGACAGGGTCAAAGCCTGTTGCTATTGAAACTAAGTTCGAGAATAACTTTGATATAGATGTAGTTGAGCTAGAAAAGCATATTACAGACAAAACAAAAGCTGTGATTATCAATTCGCCAAACAACCCTACAGGACTTATTTACTCAAGAAAATGTATAGAAGATCTTGCAAACCTACTTAGAAAATACCCAGATATTTGGATAATAGGCGATGATATTTACGATCAACTATTTTTTAAAGATAAAATTACACTAATTACAGATGTAGCTCCTGATTTAGCTGATAGATATGTGATAGCTAGTGGAGTATCTAAAAACTTCGCTATGACAGGCTGGAGAGTAGGATTTACTATAGCTCCTAAACTGCTTAATGATGCGATGAAGAAATTCCAATCACAATCAGCTACTTGTTCTTGCTCTATATCGCAATTTGCTGCAATAACAGCGATGAATATGCCAGCTTGTGATTTACAGTATTTTGCAGATTCATACTTAGAGAAAGAGCAGTTTGTAAGTAAGGCTTTAAAAGATATGCCGTACATAGATGTTAAGAGAGCGGGCGGCACTTTTTATCTTTTCCCTGATTTGCGTAAGCTTATCGAGCACACTAAGTTTGCAGATGATGTGGAGTTTTGCAACGCTTTACTTAAAGAAGAGTTTGTTGCTATGATGCCAGGTATTGCATTTGGCTCTAGTGGATTTGCTCGTATAAGTTGTGCTAATGAGATGTCTGAGCTTGAAAAAGCAATGGATAGGTTATCTCAATTCATTAATCGACACACAATCTAAATACTAACAACTTACATAAAATATCATAAATAATTTTACGTAAAGGCAACAAACAAATTAGGCAATTTGGTTGAAGCTATGTAGAGCATCTTATCAAACAGTATTGGTATCCAGAGCAAATAAGTGGCGGTTTAACATCTAATGGGTGGGTTAGATGTCATAAGTGCTGAAAGCATCTATAAGTATATCTATGGGAATAAAGAAAGAGGCGGTGACTTACACACTTATTTGCGTTGTCAGAAAACTTATCGTAAAAGAGTTACGGCTAGTCAAGAGCATAGAGGCCAAATACAAAATAGAGTTTCCATACATGAGAGAGACTTTCTTATAGATGAACTAAGTAGACTTGGAGATTTTGAGGGAGACACTATTATTGGCAAAGATCACAAGGGTGACTTATTAACACTAGTTGATAGAGTATCTAAACTAACTAAAATTAAACCTTTGGCTAGTAAGAATGCTGAAAACTTAGCAAACAGTTGAATACAAACACTTAATGCGTCACATACTCACTCAATCACTTTTGATAATGGTAAAGAGTTTTCCAAACACATGCTAATATCAGAAGTATTAAATATAGATATATTTTTTGCTGATACATACTCTTCTTGGCAACGTGGCACCAATGAAAATACAAATGGGTTAATTAGATAATTCTTCTCTAAAAACCTGAGATTAGATGATATTACTTAAGATCAAATTAGAAGAGTTGCAAACCTATTGAACAATAGAACGAGAAAAAGTCTTGGATTCAACACTCCTCTTCAGGTAGAATCTAGAAATAAGGTTGTCGCACTTGGTATTTGAATCTAAGCAATACAAAAAGAAAACATTCTACAATAAATTATATGACTCCAAATCAGTGTGAATATATAATGGAAAGTTAATGGATAAACTGTCCCAAATTGACGGGGTAGATCAACTACATAAAAATGAAGTTTAAAATGAGTATTTTTTATCTAATTTTATTAATAATATTATGCTTTGTATCATGGATAATCTTTAAAAAAGATATCCTTTTGGACTTCCATTAAAAGATGATAATTTTAACTTAAATATACCAACGATTAAATATATACATGTAAATTTATTACAAAAAAAGGTTTATGCTAGTTGCTTTTTACTGAGAGGGACTGAAACCATAAAGATAGACTATATATAAAAGCTCTAAATATATTAATGACATTGCAAAAAAATATTTATCTTGTCTTATTACAATTAGTAATATTTATATAAATGTTTGAAAAATTGTTATGAAATATCAATAGGGGTAGATAGTTATTATAAAAATAATCTTGATTTTAATATAGATAAAATATACAAAGATGCCCTTACAAATATAAACAAACTAAAAAAGCCCCTATTCCTATTACAAATAAAACCAAGTCTTATATTCATGATTTTTTAATCATTAATTATCAAATAAAAAATAGTTGTATGTCTCTAGTTAGAGACAAAGATGGGTATATAATAAATCACGAAAAATATACAGAAATATTTAACACTGATCAAGGTAGTCAATATACATCTAAAAGACTGTTGATTTGAGCATTTCCATTTAAGTGTATCAATCCACTTACATGAAGTTCTGAATTCTATCTTCAAATTCGATAGCGCAATAAGGCATTATATGGTTTAGAAGCACATGGTGACTTTACAGATAGTGAGTACTTGATTGTAATAAAACTAAGGGGGCTAGAATTAGAGCTAGCATAACCAGATATTACCCTTAGTAACTAGACAACTTAAAACTATGTTTACAATACCCCAACAAGTCAAACAACATTTTCAAATATTGAGTATTTCTAGTGACTCAATTTGATAGTCTAATAAATCGACACTCAAGCTAAATACTGCTACAATCTCTAATTGTTTTATATCAGAAAAAACTTCTATGAAAAAATGTGGCTATATATCTATTATTGGTAGACCTAATGTTGGTAAATCAACGTTTCTCAACAATATCTTAAAGTACAAGGTTAGTATTACTTCGCGTAAACCCCAAACCACAAGACATCAAATTACAGGTGTTAAAACTTTAGGTGCTACGCAGTTTATCTATGTTGATACACCAGGTATTCATACTAAAGAGCCAAAAGCTATCAACAAATTTATGAATAAAGCCGCTACTACAATGATTCGTGATGTAGATGTGATTTTATTTGTAGTGGAAATGGATAAGTGGACTGAGCTTGAAGATAATATTGTATGCAAGTTAAAAGGAACTGATATTCCTGTGATACTAGTTGTAAATAAGGTTGATAAGCAAAAATCTATGGAAGCTGCCGTGTTTATCAACTCTATAAAAGAGAAATTGAATTTCTACGATGTAATTTATGTATCTTCTAAGCAGGGGCATAATGTCAATGAACTTGAGTCAAGAATCGAGAAGCTTTTGCCAGAGTCAGAAAATTTCTTTTTTGAAGAAAACCAAGTTACAGATAGAAGTATGCAATTTATGGTTGCTGAAATTATCCGTGAGAAAATTATGCGAACTATAGGAAGTGAAGTACCTTACCAAATAGCTGTTGAGATAGATAGTTATAAGGTTGATGTTGAAAAAAATATCGTCGATATTTACGCAAGTATTCTTGTTGAGAGAGATAGTCAAAAAGGCATAATTATCGGATCAAAAGGTTCTAAGATTAAAAAGATAGGTATGGACTCAAGAGTAGATATCGAACGCATGGTCGAGATGAGAATCAATCTACAAACTTATGTAAAAGTCAAATGTGGTTGGTCTGATGATGAGCGAGCTTTAAAATCTCTAGGCTATGACCTTATGTAGTATGGGTACCCATATGGATAATTTCATGGATCTAAATATCTCTCGTAAATACCTTCAAATTTTATATATTTATGCTATTTCTCAAAGCATTTGTAGTCGGTGTGTATTTTAGAGATAGTTACCTATACTTTGTTGGTATTGCATTTATTGTGGCTTCTTTAGTTTGTGATTTGTGATCGCAATTCTATTGCCCAAAGATTCAAAGCTTAACCTTACCCGAGGAAGGAGATAAGTATTTTAAATTAGATATAGACTCTAAAGAATCTGATTTTTGGGTTATAAAAAACATATTATTCTCAATTCTTAGAACTATGTACATTTCAAGCAAGAAGCTACAAACTCCAAAACAAATCGATGGCTACATAAGTCAAATTTTAAAAATCAACATGATATTAGAAGACTAGCAAGATTTATCAGATTATCTTCTTAAATATGACAGGCTGTATTTATAATCCCTAAAGATTTTATCCCATATTAGCTCACACACCACGAAACTCTCTACTTATATTATCATTTTTCTGATTACTATATCTGTAAGCTAGAGTTGAGAGTAGAAATAAGTACTATAAAAGGTTTTATTAAATTTTTCATCTATGATTTTGATAAATATTAGATTCACGTACCAAGTGCTACAACCTTATTTCTAGATTCTACCTGAAGAGGAGTGTTGAATCCAAGACTTTTTCTCGTTCTATTGTTCAATAGGTTTGCAACTCTTCTAATTTGATCTTAAGTAATATCATCTAATCTCAGGTTTTTAGAGAAGAATTATCTAATTAACCCATTTGTATTTTCATTGGTGCCACGTTGCCAAGAAGAGTATGTATCAGCAAAAAATATATCTATATTTAATACTTCTGATATTAGCATGTGTTTGGAAAACTCTTTACCATTATCAAAAGTGATTGAGTGAGTATGTGACGCATTAAGTGTTTGTATTCAACTGTTTGCTAAGTTTTCAGCATTCTTACTAGCCAAAGGTTTAATTTTAGTTAGTTTAGATACTCTATCAACTAGTGTTAATAAGTCACCCTTGTGATCTTTGCCAATAATAGTGTCTCCCTCAAAATCTCCAAGTCTACTTTGTTCATCTATAAGAAAGTCTCTCTCATGTATTGAAACTCTATTTTGTATTTGGCCTCTATGCTCTTGACTAGCCGTAACTCTTTTACGATAAGTTTTCTGACAACGCAAATAAGTGTGTAAGTCACCGCCTCTTTCTTTATTCCCATAGATATACTTATAGATGCTTTCAGCACTTATGACATCTAACCCACCCATTAGATGTTAAACCGCCACTTATTTGCTCTGGATACCAATACTGTTTGATAAGATGCTCTACATAGCTCCAACCAAATTGCATAATTTGTTTGTTGCCTTTACGTTTTCTTGAGTTTGCAAGTTATTGTTCTTGTTTAGGTCTATAACCTCGTTTGCCGGTGTTACGGTTTATCTCTTTGTATATGCTACTTTGGTTACAACCAACTTCCATGGCTATTTGTGTTTTAGAAACACCTATTTTCAATAATGAACCAATGTGGTATCTTTGTTCTTGAGTAAGTTGGGTGTAGGATGGTCCTATGGTGATTCCTTAAGTAGATTTTTAGCAAGTGTGACAATATCTAACTTACTTTTTTAGTGCAATAATTATTTTGTCGCACTTATAACTTGAATGTAAGTTTGAATTTTAAATCTATTTAGTTATTTTAGTATTAAAACCTATCGAAGTATAGATAAATATAAATTAAACGCTAAGGTTTTATGTCAAATTAGCATTTTCAAGTGGTATGAATAAAACTTATTTCGTATAATCTGATTAGTAAATATTTATCCATCTTTTAAATGATAGAAAACTTTAAACTCGCTATAGCAAACTATATATCAGCATCTCAAATAATTGAAAATGAGCTGCTAAGATACGCTTACTCTACTGATGCTAGTCCATATCGAATGATTCCAAAATTAGTTCTGATAGTAAAAACTAAGACTGAAGTTGTTGAAATAATCAAACTGGCAAATCAACATAACATCAAACTGACATTTAGAGCAGCAGGAACGAGCCTTTCTGGGCAGGCAGTTACAGATGAAGTGCTGGTGATGCTTGCAGCAAACAGTTGGCTTAATTACCAAATCATAAATGAAGGTCGTCAAATTAAATTAGAGCCGAGCATAATTGGTTCAGAAGCAAACAAATACCTTAAAATTTTTGGTAGAAAGATTGGTCCAGATCCTGGGTCGATAAACACTGCAAAAATTGGTGGGATAATAGCGAATAACTCAAGTGGCAAGTGTTGTGGTACAGCTAAAAACTCTTATGCAACGATTGAATCTATAGAGGTTGTATTTGCTGATAGTAGTGTGCTAGATACTTCAAATCAGCAAAGTATAGATAGTTTTAAAGCTAATAATAACGATTTTATTGATTCTATAGAAACTCTGCATAAACAAATAAAAACTGATAATGATTTAAAAGAATTTATAGCTAAAAAATTCTCAATAAAAAATACAAGTGGGTATAGTTTAAACGCATTTTTAGATTTTGATGATCCAATAAAAATTATTGAGCGATTACTTGTTGGTTCAGAAGGTACACTTGGTTTTGTAAATTCTGTTACTTTACATACTTTGCCTGACTACAAGCATAAAGCACTTAATCTCATTTATGGGGATTTGAATATCCTTATTGAATTAACAGTAAACATTAAAAATTTAGAACCATCTTCGGTAGAGCTTTTAGATTATTTATCTTTAAAATCTGTAGCAGGTAAAAAAGAATTAGAACCGTATCTAGTACCGTTAGATGATGAAAATATCGCAGCGATTATGATTGAGCTTAGTGAGGATTCTGAGGAGTCTTTAAATACAAAGCTTATACAGGTTGAAGATTATATGGCTAAGACTAAGCTTGTCGATGAGGTTGGCTTTAGGTGTAATCAAAATGAGATAGACACTTTATGGAAAACTCGTAACGGTGTACTACCAACCATTGCAGGAAATAGGGCAGAAGGTACAAGTGTACTTATAGAAGATGTTGCAGTAGATATTTTAAAATTGCCAAGCTTGGTTAAAGATTTGAAGGTGCTATTTACAGAATATAACTATAATGAAGCTGCTATATTTGGACATGTGTTAGCTGGAAATATTCACTTTGTGCTTACGCTAAATCTAGCAGATAAAGAGCAAGTGATTCTATACGATGAGTTTATGCACAAGCTTGCAGATTTAGTTGCTGTAAAATACAATGGCTCATTAAAAGCAGAGCATGGTAGCGGTCGTAACATCTCACCATTTGCAATAGTTGAATGGGGGCAAAAATGCTGGGATATGATGTGGCAAATCAAAAACCTTTTTGATCCAAAGAATATTCTCAATCCTGATGTAAAACTTACACGAGATAATACTCTTCATATTAAAAATCTAAAAAAGTTACGAAGTGTTGATGATGAAATTGACAAATGTATGGAATGTGGCTTCTGTGAGCCTGTCTGCCCATCAAGAAATTTAACTCTTACGCCAAGACAACGCAACACAGTTGCAAGAAAGATTAACTCCTTACAAGGTGAAGAAAAGCAAAGGTGGCAAAAAGATTTTGATTACTACGGTGTAGAGACTTGTGCAACCACTAGTTTGTGTAAAACTCGTTGCCCTGTAGATATTGATACAGGTGCATTTATTCTTAAACAGAAAAATCTACATAATAAAGCTGTAAATCACGCAAAAGAAATCTTTATAGCTAAACAGAAAGTCAAGGCAGGTAATATTGCGGGAAGTATAGTAGGCAAGTCTAATCTTATGAAGATAACTAAAAGTATTCATAGTAAATTTAATTCTATACCTATTTACCTAGATACGATGCCTAAAGTTCAAAATACTAAATTTGAAAACACTATAGAGAATGCTACTAATTCTAAAAAAGTCTTACTAATACCTGCTTGTCCAAATAAAATATTTGCGGGCTCCTATAATAGTGAAAAATATCCTAGTCAACTTATACTTGAAAGATTAGGTTTTAGTGTTGAATATCCAAAAAACTTAAATAATCAATGTTGTGGTCAGATGTATCACTCAAAAAATAATAAAACACAAGAGCAAATTATAAGTAACAAGCTATTAGAAATTAATTATTCAAAATACGATTTTGTAATCACAGATAATAGTTCTTGCTCAAATTTTGCTAAAGATAAAGATGTTGAAATAATAGATATCAATAGTCTTGTTTTAGTTAATATTGATAAATTGAGTATAAAAAAGAAGTATAAGAATATAGCCTTGCACATAGATTGTTCGACACGCAAGCAAAATATTGACCAAAAATATATTGATACTGTTGAAAAGTGTTGTGATAAAGTAGTAACTCCAGAGAGAATATATTGTTGTGGTTTTGCTGGTGATAAGGGTTTAAAAACCCCAGAACTTAATGCAAGTAGTTTGGAAAATCTTTATACACAAATAAAAGATTGCGAAATTGGGGTAAGCTTTAATAGATCTTGTCAAATAGGATTAAGCCATCATGGAAGGATAGAGTATATCTCATTTGTGGAATTACTTTTAGAGTGTAGAGTTTCAGTTTAGGGGGCTATAAGATTCTGTATCTTCGAACACAGCTCCTTAGCCTTTTATAAGTAGATAGACCCTGAAACAAGTTCAAGGATTCGGAGTTTATTTATTAATAATTAAAGCACATCATCTGATTTTCAATTTTAAACTTATTAAATCTATAGTGAGTGTAAGAAATTCTGTGTCAGTTGATATTATCTCCTCATAATTATACTAAATCTAACGCATCTTTCAATCTCTCCTTCAAGTGAATATTTAACTGAGAAATAGTCAAACTCAGATCACGAATTGGTATAGTCCATTTTTTCTGAGCATTTCTAATTCCAACATAAAGCAATTTAAGGAAACTATTATCGTTTGGAAAAGCTCCCTTAGTCTTGGTCAAAGATCTAAATTGACGATGTACTGACTCAATAATATTTGTTTTATAAACCACTCTCCTGATAGGTTCAGCATACATGACATAGTTATATAAATTATCCCACTTATTTCTCCATGATTCGAATACTATAGGATATTTACTCCCCCATTTCTCTTCAAGTTTATCAATCTCAATTTCAGACTCTTATTTTGTCAATGCCTGGTATACTCACTTTAGGTCTTTGGTGAACTGTTTTTGTTTGTTAGAGCCTACATACTTAAGACTATTGCTTATCTGATGAACAATACATATCTGAAACCTCACTCTCATTTAGAGACAAACCAAGTATCTCTTTGATTGCCATCTAAATTAACGCCTAAAAACGTATAGAAAGCTTTGGATATATAACGTCCTTCTTCTCTAACTTTGTAGTGTACTGCACCAAGGTATATAAATGGATATATTTCACTTAAAGGTTTCTTTTTCCATTCTTTTAATTTAGGGATAAGCTTGTCTATTACAGCTGTAATCGCAGGCTTTGAAAAATGCACTCCATACATATCTTCAATATAGTCTGCTATCTGTGAATAGCTATTACTTAAAGCAAATAGTGATAACATTTTTGATTCTAACTCATCGCTTACATGAGTTTTGATGCTTTTTGACTATTTCAGGTTCAAAGCTACCATTACGTTCTCTAGGAGTGTCTAGTACAAACTCACCTGATGAAGATTTCATTGTTTTAGAGGTTTTACCGTTTTTACGATTTGACTCTAAATCTTGAGATAAGTGGGTTGCTAGTTATGCTTGTCAAGCCATTTCATTAAGCTGTTTAATTAATGGAGTTAATGCTCCATCTTTAACGCTAATGCCTTTACCAGATTTTAATTGTTCTCTAAACTCTGCTACATCAAGTTATCATTTCATTTTTGTAATTCCTTCTGTTATCAAATTAATTATATCAATTTGACACACAATTATTTACAGTCCATATCTATAACTCAGATATATTTTTTGGAAGTGCGACTTTAGTCACATCTCTTGTGGCGAAGACTCAAGTCTTCATTCCTATTTTTTTTTTTGCTAGACACATATACAAATAAAAAATTTGTATTACTTATGAATTTTATCAAGAATATCATTAGTAACCTTTTCAACATCTTGATTGCCGTTTACCTGGATATATGTTGGAGCTTTAGTGTTTGTACATTTAAAGTTACTATAAAAATCAATCAATAGAGATGTTTGAGCGTGATACACAGAAAGCCTCTCTTTTACAGTTACTTCATTATCATCAGTACGAAGGATTAGCTCTTCACCTGTTACATCATCAATACATTCATTTTTAGGAGGACTAAATCTTATGTGATAAGTTCTTCCAGAAGCAGGATGAACACGTCTACCTGTTATTCTTTCTATTAAAAGCTCATCTGCGATATCAACTTCGACAATATAGTCGATATTTACACCTAAAGCATTAAGTTGTTCTGCTTGAGCAATAGTTCTTGGTACACCGTCTAGCATAAAACCATTTTTGCAATCATCTTTTGAGATTCTATCTTTTACAATCTGAATAATAAACTCATCAGAAACAAGCTGTCCAGCATCAAGTACTTTTTTTAGTTCAGCACCTAACTCATTACCAGATTTAATTGTTTCGCGGATCATATCTCCAGTTGAGATATGTGCAATATTAAGTTTTTGTTCGATTCTCTTTGCTTGAGTACCTTTTCCAGCACCTGGAGCACCTAATAAAATTATACGCATTATGTTTTTCACCTTACTCTTTAGTGCACTTAGTATCAATTTAATTATAAAATAAACAAGATTATTTATCTAGGAATAGAATAGCTTCAATTTTTATAAGGCTTTTTATGATATAGTTGGGGTTATAAAAAAGACGAAAAAAAGCACAAAATACTGTACTAGTGGTATAGTATGATTATGCCTCTTTGGCTGCCGTAAAGCTCAATAAATCACAGTAAAACTATTTTTTAGTTAGCTGGGATAGCGAAGTGTTTAGACCAGAAGAGTCTTTTGAAGGCACTTTAATGACAGAGCAAATAGGAAATGTCTTAGCAAATATTATTACTGATAATAAGTTATCTCTCTTTACTAAGCTTGTGTTTACATCTTATAAAAATATAGATGTATCCAAAGAAAAGATTGTTTGCGATAAAAAAGCATTAGAAATGATAGAAAAAGAGGGGACTTTATTTTACCTTCGTGAACATTTTTTTAAGATAAAATGTACTAATGATTACACAAATATAGCTTTTGATTACTATGATGAGTCTCAAGAAAAAGGTGTAATTACTATATATTATATTAATAACTGACCTTACGCACTTTTTAAATATTGCAATTCAGCAAATGCGATTTGGTTAGCTTTTATCAATAGCTTTGACCTCAGAGCAAAATGATTTATCTTGTGCTTTATTTGCAAACACTCAAACTTGAAGAATGATAAAACTTATAAGTAAATATGATTGCTCTGAGTGCTTATAGTCTTATTTGGTGATTTAGCTAAATCAACATTATGTTTTGAAGATTTGTGAAATTCTTCAACTTTACAGAGTTTTTCATAGATTGTTGAAATAGCATCTACATCAAGATCAGTATAACTACATATCAAATTCAAAACACCTGTACTTCCATCTTTGTTTGTAAAGATTAGGCGAACTATAACAACTTCGTTATCATAACCCTTCACATATCCTCGTATAGATTGTTTGTCTGATAATTCTAGTTCACTTACGCTAATGAATTCGCCGTTATGTTTATACTCTAGACTTGTAGCAAAAAGACGATTAGATTTCAAAGCAGCTATCAAGTCTTTCTCATGCTTAGTAATAAAATCAAAATTATCTTTCGCTGACAACTATGTGTCCATTTTAATATACCTGAATGTAAGCTTATTGTTTATTGCAACTTTAATCATATCTCGCATCAATTCGTTTGTAGCTTCTGACGCTCGTTTTAACTTTCTAGTCTTTATGTCACTAAACTGTACAGGCTGACTCACTATTTCAAATGCCACAGGTATTTATACTTCATTGCTGTAGTATAGAGCGTTCAACATGTTGATACCTCTAACTGATTTGCCAACTATATGATCAAAATGCCAACACATGATATCACTCTCCAGTAAATCATCCTCGTATGCACAGCGAATTGTAGCCAAAAAAGCTAGGTGTAGAGCAGGGTATATCTATAGATGGGTAATAATATCATACCTTATGCTTCTATGGGGGCAGCTGAATCTGTAAGTACTGATGGTCAATATGTCTATGGTGCAGCTGACCCAAGAAGAGCAGCAGCTTTAGCTGTTGGATATTAGATTCTTTCTTGACTTTACAACCAATCTCTAGGCTTTATGTAATCGTAAATTTTAGCCTCTTCTGAACCTGCTTCTGGTTGATAGTTATATTTCCAAGTTGCCATAGGAGGCATAGAAGAAAGTATAGACTCTGTACGACCACTACTTTGTAGACCAAAGATTGTACCTCTATCAAATAATAAATTAAATTCTACATATCTACCACGGCGATATAGTTGAAAATCTTTTTGTTCTTGTGTGTATGGAGTATTTTTTCTTTTTTCAATAATTGGGGTATAAGCTGTTATGTATGAGTTTGCACAATCAGATACAAATTCAAAACATTTCTCAAAACACTCGTCATTAATATCATCAAAAAATAGTCCACCAATTCCACGACATTCATCTCTATGTTTTAAGTAGAAATAATCTTCACACCATTTTTTAAATTTAGGGTAATAATCTTTGTTGTGTTTATCACAAGTATCTTTTGCAACTTGGTGCCAATGTATAACATCTTCCTCAAAAGGATAGTACGGTGTAAGGTCAAAACCACCACCAAACCACCATATAGGATTATCTGTATCAGCACCAGCCATAAATAACCTAAAGTTAGCATGAGAGGTTGGGGCAAATGGGTTACGAGGATGGATAACTAGCGATACTCCAGTAGCTACAAATGCTTTACCTGCTAAAGCAGGTCGTTTATCAGTAGCTGATGGAGGTAGAGATGATCCATTTACGCGTGAAAAAGAGACTACACCTTTTTCAAAGATTTCACCACCTTCGATAATCATCGAATTACCATAGCCTTTAAGTTTTTGTTTGGGTGTATTTGGCTTTTCCCACTTGTCACTTACAAATTTATGCCCACTAGTTTCACACTCTTCAAGTGCAGATGTAATTTTAGGTTGAAGTTGTGTTAGGAAGTTTTCAAACATTGCGATTTTATCGTTCATAATTATCATTGATTTATATATTAACCTGAATAAGGAGAGAAGTATTTTAATGATAAAATAATATCGTTAAAGAGCTCATATTTCTAGGCAAAAATTTTTATGTTTGGATATGCTGCTTTTAGCAGTATAAGGGATGACAAGTTTATTCAGTTATTAAATTATGCTACTTAATTATGTTATAATAACCGAATTTATTTGATTATTAAAAAATAAGAATTATTTACAAGGTCTATAAGTGAGTAATATTACAAGAAATTTTTTATTTGAATTAGGTACGGAAGAGTTACCCCCAAAAGCCCTTAAAAATTTAGCTATGTCTTTACTTTCAAGCGTTGAAAAGCAGTTAAAAGAAGCAGAAATTAGTTTTAGTAATACAAAGTGGTTTGCATCTCCTCGTAGATTAGCTTTTGTCATTAATGATTTAGCTGAATGCCAAAATGATATCGATATTGAAAAGCAAGGTCCGTTGCTAAGTATATCTTACAAAGATGGTGAAGCTACAAAAGTAGGTTTAGGTTTTGCAAAGTCCTGCGGTGTGGAGATAGATGATCTTGGTAAAATAGATACTCCAAAGGGCGAAAAGCTTTATTTTAAAACTACACAAAAAGGTCAGCAGACAGCGGAGCTTTTACAAGAAATTATAGCAAAAGCACTGAAGCAACTACCTATACCTCAAATGATGAAATGGGGTAGTTCAGATGTTGAATTTGTGCGTCCTGTACATTTTGCTGTAGCTTTGTTTGGTCATGATGTGGTAGATATAGAAATACTTGGACATAAGGCTACAAATACTACTTATGGACATAGATTACACCATCCAGAAGCTATAGTTATAAGCTCTATTACTGATTATTCAAATTTACTTTCAAGTGCAATGGTTATGGTAGATTGGCAAGAGCGAAAAGCAGAAATAATCAAGCAAGCAGAAGAGTTAGCTACAAAAAATGGTTATCAAGTAGTTTTAGATGGTGATTTAGTAGAAGAGGTTTGTGCAATAGTTGAGTACCCAAATGCAATGCTTTGTCGCTTTGATAAAGATTTTTTAAGAGTGCCACAAGAAGCTTTAATTTCTTCGATGGAAGAGCATCAGAAGTGTTTTGCGTTACTTGATGAAAACAATGAGCTTGTAGAGCACTTTATAACTATATCAAATATCATTAGTAAAAAACCAGAGCTTGTAACTTCAGGTAATCAGAAGGTTATGAATGCTCGTCTTGCAGATGCTGCTTTCTTTTACGATAAGGATTTAAAAACACCTTTAGATAAATTATTGCCAAAACTGGAAAGTGTTACATTCCACAATAAGCTTGGTAATATGCACCAAAAAGCAAAAAGAATAGCGACTAGTTCACAAAAGCTAGCCCTGCTCTGTGGAACTGATAGTGAACTCGCATATAGAGCTGGTTTACTTGCTAAAGCTGATTTGATATCAGATATGGTTTTTGCATTTACTGATTTACAGGGAATAATAGGTAAGTACTATGCTAAAGCTCATGGTGAATCTGAAATTGTTGCAGATGCCATCGAGCAGCAATATTGGCCAAAATATTCTGGTGCAGACTTACCAAAGACAACTATAGCAAACTGTGTAGCATTAGCTGAAAAACTAGATACTCTAGTAGGTATATTTGATATAGGGCAAACACCAACAGGTAATAAAGACCCATTTGCTCTGCGTAGGTCTTCTATTGGCATATTGCGTATATTGCGAGATACTACTTTAGATATAGCCTTAGATCAAGTTATTGATATTGCAATTGAAAGTTATAAGAGTATCAATGGAGTTGAGTTTAAGGCTGATACTAAAACAGAAATTTTAAGCTTCTGCAGTGCTAGATTGAAAAACTTATATAAAGATGAGGGTGTTTCAGTAGATTCGTTTGAAGCTATAAATAGTACGGACTACGAATCAATCAAAGATTTTGATGTTCGAGTACAAGCTGTTATGGAGTTTAGTCAATCTAATAAGGCTCAGAGTTTGATAGCTTCAAATAAAAGAGTTGCTAATATCTTAAATAAAAATTCTAGTGATGCTTCAGGTTCTTTTGATATTGAGCTAGCTAAACAAACAAAGAATGGTTATGAAATAGCTCTAGCAGATAGTATTGAAGAAGTCTCTGGTGACATTTTTCAATATATTAGAAATAGACAGTATGGTTATGCTTTTGAGCTTTTGAGTACTTTGGATAAAGTTATTAGTGAATTCTTCGATAATGTAATGGTTATGGATGAGGATTTGAAAGTTAGAGCAAATCGTATAGCTTTATTGAAAAAACTAAATCAAATATTTGTGAAAATAGCAGATATTTCTAAGCTTGCATAAAACCAGTGGAGATTACTATTATTAAAGGAGTTTTTAATTATGAGCAATCTTAACAGGTCACTAAAGTCTCGTCATTTAATTATGATGGCTTTGGGTGGAACAATTGGTACAGGACTCTTGCTGGCTAGTGGCGGTGCTATACATAGTGGTGGACCTGGAGGAGCTATAGCTGGTTATATTATAGTATCAATTATAGTTTATTTCTTGATGTCTAGCTTAGTTGAGATGGCTGCACATTCACCTGTTACGGGGTCATTTTGTGAATACTCTGCAAAGTATGTAGATAAGTCATTTGGCTTTGCTATGAGCTGGAATTATTGGCTTAACTGGGTTTTAGTAGTAGCATCTGAGATAATCGCAGCAGGGTTAGTAATGCAATACTGGTTTCCTGATGTAAATATATCCTGGTGGATTGGTCTATTCTTTTTGCTGATATGCTTTATTAATGTGCTATCAGTTAGAGTCTATGGTGAAGCTGAGTACTGGCTTTCAATAATCAAAGTAGCAACAGTTGTGATTTTTATAACTGTAGGGGCTTTGGTTATATTTGGATTGGTTGGTTCACAAGGAGCTGTAGGTTTTAGAAATATTCATGTTGGCGATGGTCCTTTTCATGCTGGCTGGTTAGGTTTTTTTAGTGTGTTTTTAGTTGCTGGTTACTCTCTCCAAGGGGCAGAGATGATAGGTATAACTGCAGGAGAAGCGGAAAAGCCAAAAGTTACTCTCCCTAAAGCAATCAAAAAAATATTTTGGCGATTAATATTATTTTATATATTAACAATCATAATAATAAGCCTACTGATTCCTTATAATAGCCCATCACTTATATCCGATAATTCTGATGTAGCTTTAAGTCCTTTTACAATTGTTTTTGAATCAGCAGGGATAAAGTATTCTGCATCATTAATTAACCTAGTTGTAATTACGGCTATATTATCAGCAGCAAATGCCAGTATGTATACTGCATCTAGGGTACTATGGCACATAGGCAAATCTACAGAAGCACCTCAATTTTTTAGTAAGACAAACAAGGAAAATGTCCCTATTATTGGGATGATTTCTACAGCTATAGTTTGCTTTATATTGTTGCTTGTATCATTTACTGAAGGTGGGATAATATTTAATTGGCTTATTCATGTAATCAGCTTAGCTGGGTATATTGCATGGTTTGGAATTTGTCTTAGTCACTATAGGTTTAGAAAAGCTTATTTTAAGCAAGGTAAGCAGTTATCCGAACTACCTTTTAGAGCAAAATGGTTCCCTGTAGCACCTATCTTGTCAATGGTGGCAATTATAATTATAATGGTAGGTCAACAGTTACTTTTAATTTTTGAAGTAGAAGCTTCATTTTCTAGCTTCCTAGCAACATATAGCGGGGTTATCTTATTTTTGGCTCTAATGATTTTTCATAAGTTTATTAAAAAAACTAAATCTGTGAGGTTAGAAGAGATTTCATTGTAATTTCTTTCACTTATTTAATGTAGTGACAAAGCATTGGACTGTCTTGTTATGTTAATAGTGCAATGTTCCACTTCAATTAATTGTCATTCTGTTACTTACTTCGGCTTCGTGGACATTGTCAGGAGTCTCTCTATCCTTGTATTATGTTAAACGAGTGATAAGTGGCATGCCTATCTTCAAATTTCTCTCTTAACAAGAGAGGAGCTGTTACTACTCTTTGAAAGAGGAGGCTAAGTTTTGGATTTTATACTTCCTAAATGATATAAAAGTAAGCGTTTCACGAAGTACATCTCCCATAAAGATTTCTAGCATATAACATATATACCAAAGTAATTTATTTATCATAGGATATATATGGCAGAATCAGATTGGTATTTGATAATAGAAGACTGGGAGAAATCTGAGCTTACCCAACAATAATTTTGTATACACAATAATCTAGCTCACAATGATTTCAAATATTAGAGCACTAAGAGTATATCATAAGGATTATTTACAGCTAGTAGCAGATAGAGACATAAGCTAGCAGAAGAATCTGAAGAGCCTCTCAGTTTTACTAGGCTAGATAATATTAAACCTGAAGTGAAGCCTGATAGTAAGTAGGACATGTCCATGAGTTTATAGATCTTATAAAGAAGCTTTATGCTATTGAGGCAAAAGCCAGATCTGATGGTAGAACACCTGATCAGCTTTATGAGATATGGCAAATCAAATCTGTCCCGATATTGGAAAAAATATAAGCTAAACTATATTATGTTGAATTTAGGACACCACCTAAAGGTTTGTTAGGTAAAGCTATTAATTATACTTTGGATAATTAGCAAGAGCTTATTAATTATACAGAAGCTGAATATTTGCCTATTGATAATAATGATATTGAGAATAAGAGCATTAACTCCTAAATATTCTCAACAGTTTGTAGCAAAAATAGATAAAAACAAATCAAAAAAATAATTCCTTACAAATTTTATAAATTTTTAGATGTACTTCGTGATACGCTTACGAACAAAACTTCACTGCTTTATATGTAAATCATAGATGGGTTACAGATATAACTTACATACCTACACAAGAAGGATGGTTATATATCTGTGTGATTATAGATCTATTCTCAAGAGCAGTTATAAGTTGGGCAATGGACTCTAGAATGAAAGCTGATTTAGTCTGTAATGCTTTAAATATGTCATTGTTTAGAATAAATTTTCCTAGTGGTGTGATTATACACTCTGCCAAAGGATCACAATACTGTAGCAAACAGTATCAAGATATTATTTAAAGGACACTGGCTACTATCAAGTATGAGCTCTAAAGGATGCTGTTACAATAACGCTGCTTGTGAGAGTTTCTTTGGAACTTTAAAAGTAGAGTTAGTACATGATGAAAACTATAAAACTAGAGAAGAAGCTAAGTTATCAATATTTGAATATATTGAAGCTTATTACAATACAAAAAGAAAACATTCTACAATCAATTATATGACTCCAAATAAGTTTGAATATATAATGGAAAATGAATGGATAAAATGTCCCAAATTGACAGGGTAGATCATATTATATAATCGACACACCAGTTTTTGACTTCATCTGTTAGTGAAGATTGTTTTTTAGCTGCTGGCTCATAAGTAGTTAGATACTCTGTAACTTCGCAATTTTGTGATTTTAAAAAGATTATAGATTTTTGTGTCATTTCACAATTTACTTACCCAAAAAAGAGAACTTTTTGAGTAATATTATGTTGTTGCATAAAATTACCATTAACCATATAGATACTAAGATTTTAGTATAATACGAGTGATTATATTACAATTTAACATTGATACTTTATACCAACCCTAATACAAATTACTATCAGTACTATCATTTAAAGATTTATATTTATGATGTAATTTTAAGCTAACGGGTGTTATCCCGGCGTTGAGTCTATTGTAGCTATCTCATACTTTTAAGCTTTTGTATTAGCAACCAACAAGTACAGTAAAAATACAAAGTGCTAGAACTTTCAAGAAAGTTTGTATTTTATTCATAATGATTACATTTTTATTTGATTTAGATACCACCTATCGAGAGAAACCACACAATTGCCATATTTGACTAATTAGTAGCTACCTCCTTCATAGGTTGAGCTTATATAACTACAAACTTTATCTCGGTATTCTTTGAAATCGTTTATATTATGATTTTTTACTTTTTTAAGCTGATCGTCTAATTTATCAATTTTTGCTTTAAGGCATTGATTCATCTGATAAGTATTATCAGCACATTTTTTAGATGATGTTAGTTACATAGTAGGAACAAGTGCAGCCTCTATAATAAAAAGTTTTTTAGTTTTCATTTTTAAGCTCCAAGTTATAACTCTATTATAGTACTATCAGCATTTAAATAAACTGATATTTTTGACTTATCTGTTGTTGAAACAAAAACTTGCGATTTCAATTTCTGTAAATATGCAAATAGGGTAGTAGTATAAATACTATCAAGCTCAGATGTAATATCATCAACTAAATATATACACCTGTTTTCATTCTCTACATTGTGAAGCTCTCCTTGAGCTAATTTTATGGCACAAATAAGAATTTTTTGTTGCCCTCTAGATAATATATCTTGTACAGGTTTCCCATTTATTGTCATTACAATATCAGCTTTGTGGGGGCCGTGTTTTGTAATATTATAGCGATTATCATTATCATAAGCTTCTGTTAGCACCTCAATGAGATTTTTATCATTTTTCCAGCCACGGTAGTAGCTTATATCAACTTTAATATCGGTGTTAAATTGAGCTAGTATTTCGTAGATCTTAGGAGCTAGTTTTGTAAAATATTCAGCTCTTTTAGTATCTAGGATATTGCCAAACTCATTCAGTTTATTATCTATACCTTGAATATAACTATAAGGGTAATTTTGCTTCAAAGCTGAGTTTCTTTGCTTTACAAGATATTTTGTTTGTTGCCAGATTTTTAAGAATGTTTTGTCAAGATAAAAAGAGCCCCAATCAAGTATTTTACAGCGTTGTTGAGCTCCAGAGTTTATAACATTAAAAGCCTCGGGATTTATAAGTTGAATAGGTAGAATTCGTGTAATTTCAGTATGATTATTTTGTATTTCATAGTTTAACTTTGAGATATTATTACCATTTGTTTTACGAGATAGAGAAATTGTAATATTATCATAATTAAATGCTTTTGTAAAAACAACAAACTCATCAGCATCATGGTTAATTATTCTGTTAAGTTGGGAGCTTTTAAATGACCTACTATGAGATAGATAGTAGATTGATTCTAAAATAGATGTTTTCCCTGAACCATTTTTACCGATAATAAAATTCATATCTCGGTTAAAATCATATGATTGAGACTGTATATTTCTAAAGTTTTGTAGTTGTAATTTAGCTATATACATTTTTATATTTATTCCATTTCAATATAATAAATCCCCAGTCAAGCTGAGGAATTAGTGCTACTTTAACTATCTCAATCTAGCGATGTACATTTTATATAAAATCTAGGCTGGTATTGTAAATCTGTTGCTTTAGTATAACAGGCTTTAAGTCATAAATACTTCTTAGAATATCAAAAATTCGCGGAATACTTTCAGGAGTATTGAAATCATTATCGCAATTATAAAGTTTTATGTCTGGGGAATCTGTTTCTAGTATTATATTGCCAGGACCTATACTTTTTAAAGTTTCAGTTAGCTTAGTATTAGGCTTAGAAATAATACCTCCTATACCAAGTTTAAAACCTTAATTCATATAGGTTGTAGCAATATCTAAGCTACCATTAAAAGCATGGATAATAACAGCCATTAGTAAATTTATTATTTCTTAGATTCAAGTACCAAGTCCGACAACCTTATTTCTAGATTCTACCTGAAGAGGAGTGTTGAATCCAAGACTTTTTCTATGTCTGTTGTTCAATAGGTTTTCAACTCTTCTAGTTTGGTCTTAAGTAATATTATCTAATCTCAGGTTTTTAGAGAAGAATTATCTAATTAACCCATTTGTATTTTCATTGGTGCCACGTTGACAAGAAGAGTATGTATCAGCAAAAAAGATATCTATATTTAATACTTCTGATATTAGCATGTGTTTGGAAAACTCTTTACCATTATCAAAAGTGATTGAGTGAGTATGTGACGCATTAAGTGTTTGTATTCAACTGTTTGCTAAGTTTTCAGCATTCTTACTAGCCAAAGGTTTAATTTTAGTTAGTTTAGATACTCTATCAACTAGTGTTAATAAGTCACCCTTGTGATCTTTGCCAATAATAGTGTCTCCCTCAAAATCTCCAAGTCTACTTTGTTCATCTATAACAAAGTCTCTCTCATGTATTGAAACTCTATTTTGTATTTGGCCTCTATGCTCTTGACTAGCCGTACCTCTTTTACGATAAGTTTTCTGACAACGCAAATAAGTGTGTAAGTCAACGCCTCTTTCTTTATTCCCATAGATATACTTATAGATGCTTTCAGCACTTATGACATCTAACCCACCCATTAGATGTTAAACCGCCACTTATTTGCTCTGGATACCCATACTGTTTGATAAGATGCTCTACATAGCTCCAACCAAATTGCATAATTTGTTTGTTGCCTTTACGTTTTCTTGAGTTTGCAAGTGATTGTTCTTGTTTAGGTCTAGAACCTCGTTTGCCGGTGTTACGGTTTATCTCTTTGTATATGCTACTTTGGTTACAACCAACTTCCATGGCTATTTGTGTTTTTGAAACACCTATTTTCAATAGTGACCCAATCTGATATCTTTGTTCTTGAGTAAGTTGGGTGTAGGATGGTCCTATGATGATTCCTTAAGTCGATTTTTAGCAAGTGTGACAATATCTAACTTACTTTTTTAGTGCAACAATTATTTTGTCGCACTTACAACTTGAATCTCAGTCTTTTGGACTTTATCCATTTAAAAGAAAGTTGATGAATAAATAATATCAAGAATCACTACATTTTTACGTATCATCAATATAATCAATAATCTTGCAAACTGATTGTCCAATAATATCTATATAAGTCTTGACATAAACAACCTGTAATTTATTTGTCATTTATTTTACCTCTTATTTATAATAATCTTACATTCATCATAGTATTTATAAATCTACATTTCGCATATCCATAACTGTCATAACTGCTTTTATAGAATTTATAAGCCCTGGTACACCATCTTCAAATACGAGACACTAGTCAGTTTTTACATTATATTTTTTAGCTAAAAGACTAAAAGCTTCTGTAGTATTCTTGGAAGGGTGATTATCGTCTGCTGTTATTATCTCATCAAAACAATCGTTAATTTTTAAGATTTCTAAAGTTCTACGAACATTTTTCTCTTTACCTACATAAATCACAAGCATAGGAATTTTATTGTAATACTCTTTTATCAAATTAACTAATTGTTCAATTGGCTTAGTATCATCTAAGAGCCTAAAAGTCTCATCTCTTAACTAATCAGCTACCGCCAGTAATCTCATCATAACTTAGTCCATATAAATCTTTTAAGATAGTTTCACTAGGCAAACCATTATAGTTTGAGAGATCTTCTGTAGATACAACTATATTTCTTGACTCTAAAACTCTAAACCATGATTTTATATGTATGCCATATTATTTGCGATAGTGCCATCACAATCAAAGATTAATAACTTAGTTTTCTTGCTTATAGGTAGGTACATTTCATCAACTTTAAGATTTTATTTATATATAGATTATATACGACAGTTTAGGTTGACATAAATACTATTTATTAGCACAATTGTTAGGATTTAGAAAGACAGTTCACTAATTAGATTACCAAGTGGAAGCAAAGCAAGAGTATGGTATTAGTAGGTAAAAAAGCACCAATATTGAGCTAATTGCAAAAACGGGTTGGTAAAAAACGACTGTAAATAAAATATAATAAGGATTTAAAAAGGATTACTTACAAATGCTTGTAAGAAAACACTAAAAAATGTTTAAATTGTGATTCAAAACAGACTCAAAAGTATGGCACAAAAAAACAGCTTACAAAGATATAAATGCAACACTTGTGGCAAAGTATTTAAGTCAAAAAGATCTATTTATAGTCAAATAAATAACTATCAAGTAGAAATAAAAAGGCATGACTTTAGAGCAGTAACTTGAGAATGTGATACAACTTTTTATGGCAAGAGAAAAGATAAGTTAGGAACCGTTATTTTTTATGATGCTTAGATTCAAGTACTAAAATGCAAGATCTTGTTGTGGGAGCATGTTGAAAAAGAAAAGTGTGAATATTACAAAAAATCATTCAAGCAATTACTCTCCCCTTAGGATATACGATTAATAATTTTACTATGGACGGTAAAAGAGTCTTACACACTGTGTTCAAAGGGTATATGACACCAATGTGCCACTTTCATCAAAAACAAATAGTACAAAGGTACATAACTAAAAACCCTAAGTTACAAGGTTGGCGTGCTAAATATGAAAATTTTCTAGCTGAGATGACAGTCAATTATGAGACTGGTGAAGCAACTTACACTCACTATAAGCTAAGAGAAGCTTACACTAGTTTATGCTCTAATCTGTACTATCTTTTCACATATAAAAATAACAAAGCATTTTGCACTCCAAATAAAACAAATCATCTTGATGGTGGTAAATTTTCAGATTTAAAAAATAGGATTAGAGTACATAGAGGTTTATCTATATTATTGAAGAAAAACTTGGTTGACTACTATCTACTAAATAACGGTAGAAAATAGTGAAAAACCAAACCATTTTTGTGATTAGCTCATAGATACCCATAAATTTCTATTATCTTGTAAATAATTATTCCTCAAACATAGTGTATATGGTAAATTAAAAAGTATATTATTCTAATATAGAAAAAAACATGAAAAAAGTACTAATGTGCCCACCTAAGGCGTTTGATGTTATATATTCAATTAATCCTTGGATGGATGTAAGCAATAGGCCCGATAAAGGATTAGCTTTAAGACAATGGGAAAATTTGTACAACACCTATATTAAGCTAGGTGTCAAAGTAGCTATTATTGAGCAAGACAAAAATCTACCAGATATGGTATTTACAGCAAATGCTGGCATAGTTCACGGCAGTACATTTATAAGTAGTAATTTTGTACCTCTTGAACGAAAGCCAGAAGAAGCACTATTTCAAGAATGGTTCCATAAAAATGGTTATGAAGTTGTAACTCTTGAAAATAATCAAAGTGGAGAGGGTGATGCTTTATTATCTAATAACAAGCTTTATTGTGGACATGGTTATAGAAGTAATATAAAAGCATATGATGAGATTAGAAAAGTTGTAGATACAGAAATAATTCCTTTAGAGATTGTAGATCCATTTTTTTATGATTTAGATCTATTATTTTGTCCATTGGGCGATAGAGGTTGCTTATCTTATCCACAAGGACTAGCTCAGACAAGTCAATATATCGTTAAAGCTTTACCAAACAACATTATATTAAATCACCATGAAGTTAAAAAACAATTATGTAATAGCGTATATATAGATGGTAAATTAATAATGAATATTTGTAGTGAGCGACTAAGACAAGAACTTTTTAAATTAGATGTAGAACCTATTATTATAAATATCTCAGAGTTTGCTAAAGCAGGTGGCGGATTAAAGTGCCTCACGCTAAAATTAGAATAACTCACAATAAAATAAGGAAGTTTATTATAAAAAAATATTACCTGCAGCATTAATAGGCTTAGCAATAACGACATCAGTATACGCTGATGCAAATTCAAAATAATATAATACTATAAATTACACAACACAAGCTGAGACAAGTATCAAAAGCGATAGCATATTCGTGCAAGTTACCGGTTATTTAACTACAGACCTCAAAAATCAAACTAAAGTTGAGCAGGAACTAGCAAGTACAACAAAACTGATTCTTATAGATTTATATGCTAACTGTTGTGGTTCTTGTAAAATGCTTGCTCAAATATTAGAGCAATTATCTCGCGATAATAAAGATGTAATGATTGTAAAAATAAAGGTTGATGATAATCAGAACTTAGCAGCTAGATTTGCGATAAGAAGCATTCCAACTATACTGATATTCAAAAATGGTGAAAATAAAGAAACCATCAATGGTGTACTTACTCAGACTACATTAGAAGCAAAATTAAATACTTATCAATAAAAAAATCTTTTTTTGAGAATATTTTAGATGGTTATAAAATAGTTCTAAGCTATTCTAAACACTTTTAGCAAACTTCACAATACAATCAAGCTCATCAATATAAGCCAAAAAATTCTTCATCCCTTTCATGGTTATGACATAAGTAGTTTGAGGTTTACCTGCTTTAAAAGATTTACTACTAGATATATAACCATTCTCCATGAGAGCTTTAATATGTGTGCTCATATGTCCATCAGTAAGCTCAAGAGTTGCTTTTATATCTCTAAAAGATGCTTTTTTAACTGAGTAAATATAGGTTATAATCTTGGTTCTAATAGGTTGGTGCAGGATATCGTTAAGCATTATATTTCAAAAACCATATAATAATAATATAATAGTACTATTTATTGAATAGTTTTAAAAGACTTATATTATATAGTTTAGAGCACTCTTAAAATTTAGAAAAAGTTAGATGGAGATATTATTAGATTACTTTTTATAATAAAGTTTATACATAGTTGATAAAGCAACTATAAGAACTATGCCAGAGTAAATCACTACGTGTTGATCAGAATCCCAAAGCATTCCTAGAATAACGCATATATTAAAAAGAATACTCAAACACGGAATTGTTGGAAAAGCCCAAACTTTGAATTTTAACTTTCTAACTTGCTCTTAAGTGAAAGGTTTTCTAAAGTGAAATTCTCAAGACTAGAAAAAAGTACAGATGATGATACTACTAATATAAATCGTTTTTCAGCTCCTACAAATTTAATTACCAAGCAGAAACACGAAAGTACTGCAACAAATATAACTCCATAAGCAGAGACTTGTTTTTTATTAACTTTAGCAAATATTGATTATATTGAGAGTATCGTTCATGAAAGAGCACATATAGAACTTTACATGAAGCAGATAATAGATCCAATGGTAATTGAAGATATAAAATAAAAAGTGTGTTCAGAGATAACATGAGACCACAAAATGGCTTATTTCATTACTGTTATGTGTTTTCATCTATGTATCTATTTGATAATATAATGAATATTAAAACCCCTAATATTGCTACTACTATCTGAAACCAAAAAGAAAATATAAGGCAAAAACATTTTTTTTAAGTTTTAATATTTTGCCATAAATTTGCCACACAACAAACAATGTTTATTTGTAGATAAATTATAAAATATGAGTCTTGTGTATAACTAGCTAAAAACCTTTTATTTATTGGGCTACAGAAAATAAAATACAACTTAAAAAATTGATTTATAGAAAGGGTAAAGAAGTCAACCTTTTTCTATATAAGAATTATTTATATAGGCAAAAATTCTAGTATTTACAATATTGAGAGTGATTTTAGCTGTTTTGCAAGACTATATTTATTTTTTTTACTGTATAAAATATGTTCTAGATCATTTAATTATGATTTTGCACTGGCAGACAAACTCCTTACTAGTGCTTTTTACACGAAATTTTTATAAATTTTAAAAAAAACAAGTTTTAAATAGGTGGATTATATGCAATGTAAAATACAATTTGTACTAGCTGTAGCAACCCTATTTATGTATACAACTTTATACTGTAAGGAGAAATGTAATGTCAAGAAAATACTGTGTAATTAAAGAAAATCAAAGGATGAGAACGCTTTTATCTATAATAAGATCTCATTATCATTCTGATAACAAAGACTCATTACAAGAAGTTAATTTAGGTCATGTGTTAAATAACATTGATAACTCAGATATTAGAACTGTCGTTAAAAATGCCTGGCATGATCTACAAATAACTATAGGCTCTGAAATTAGACTTTTAGAAAATAATTGTAAAAAAAGCTTCATAAATAGACTATATAAAAAATCAAATGATTTAAACTTTATAGTAACTAGGGCAGATAATAATTCTAAGCATGCAATCGAAACTTTTAATTCCCAAGTAGAAGTAAAATATATCAACATCTAATATCTTTAAATTTCTTAACTAATCCATGAACAACCAAAAAAAACATTCTAAAGTTGTTTTTTAGAATAAGGCATTGTTTGTTCACAAATATGCCAACATTCGCATAATATATATTATGTTAAATTATATATAAGTATTTAAACCGTTAACTATTCGTTGTGTACAACTCTACTGTCATAATTATTTTGTTATGTAAATTTATATGATTGATAGATTTTTAAGCTTAGTAACTGCTGCTAAATTTGTAATTGATTAGCTCAGATATTGCTACTAACTTAAGTTTTTGATTTTCTTTTGATATAGCGATGTTTTCTTCACTATCTTTCAATTTATCAACTATAAAATACTCTACTAATACATCGACACCAGCATTATTGATATAATAATTAGTATCAAAATTTTGTATATTTTCGATTAAAATCCTAGTTCCTCATAAACTTCTCTGTTTAAACATTGCTAAAAATTTTCATTATCTTCGACCTTGCCATCAGGAAAATCCCTACACCCACTATAACTTTGGTGCTTTTGTCCTTGGGTAATGTAGACTTTAGATCTGTTATAATCTAAAATGATTGCCACTGAGGCATTGATTTGTGCCATTTTTATAAATAATTATATGGATTATTACTAAATAATATGTTCCAAACCCATAAAAGTGAAGTTTTATTATCAACTCCTTTAATCAAGAATGATGCTATTTTTACTAAATCCGTCATATATTTATGCCAAAATGATAGGCATGGAGCTATGGGTCTAATCATCAATAAAACTCTGCCAGGCGAGACTTTGAGAGATGTTTTTGAAGAATTATTTATTCCACATTCAAACACTTTTGAAGAAATTCTCACTCACCCTCTTTATATGGGTGGGCCAATCAGTCCAAACAAGATCTTAATACTTCATACAACTAATGGTAGAAATTATGAGTCAACGATAAAGCTTGATGCTGGACTTGCTCTGACTGCGTCTATGGATATTTTAGAGGATTTGGCAAATAATGTACTTCCAGAATACTTTCTGCCTGTTGTAGGCTATAGTTGCTGGACTTCAGAACAGTTAAGCCAAGAAATAAAATCTAATGATTGGGTTATAACGACAAAACTTAGTAAAAAAATCTTATTTAATTATGAAAATACCTTAAAATGGCAACATCACTTAGAGCATGCAGGTTATGCAATGCAAAGTTTTTATACTTTATTTGATAACATAGGACATGGCTAATGTTTAAAGTTCTCTTAGGAATAGATTATGGGCGTGCACGCATTGGCATAGCTAGTGGACAAATGATTACAAAAACAGCAACTCCTGTGGGAACTGTAGAAGCTTGCGACGGTTTACCTAATTGGATAGATCTAGATAAAGTAATGAAAAGATGGAACCCTTCTGACATTATCATCGGACTGCCCTTGGATACAAAAGACTTAGATACAGATATCACTCGTGATGCTCGTAAATTTGCTCTACAAATAGAAGAACGCTACAAAAAGCCTGTTCATCTTATTAACGAAGCCTACTCAACTCGTGAAGCAAGATGGCGACTAGAAAGCGTAAAAGATAAAAAAGTTAGTCATATCAAGGTAGATGCTATAGCAGCTTGTGTAATTCTTGAAACTTGGATGTCTGAAAAATAGATATTTTAATCATTTTCGCATAAAATTACCTCTTGTATATTTTATAATTTAATCAAACTAGGCTTAAATCAGCTATGAACGAATATAATTTCAAACAGATAGAAAAAAACGCTCAAGTTTTTTGGGTAGAAAATGACAGTTTTAAAGCTGTAGTAGATAATTCAAAAGAAAAATTTTATTGCCTTGCAATGCTACCATATCCTAGTGGTAATCTTCATATGGGTCATGTAAGAAACTACACAATTGGCGATGTAATTGCTCGCTATCAAAAAATGCAAGGTAAGAATGTTCTTCACCCTATGGGATGGGATGCATTTGGCTTGCCAGCTGAAAATGCCGCAATTAAACATCAAAAATCTCCTCACGAATGGACTTACAGCAATATTGCTCACATGAAATCTCAATTAAGCACACTTGGTTTTAGTTTTGATTGGTCACGTGAAATTGCTACTTGTGATGAAGATTATTATAGATGGGAACAATGGTTTTTTATCCAGCTTTATAAAAAAGGCTTAGCTTATCGTAAAAATTCAGTTGTAAACTGGGATCCTGTTGATCAAACAGTTTTGGCAAATGAACAAGTTGTAGATGGACGAGGTTGGAGATCAGGAGCTTTAGTTGAGAAAAAAGAAATCCAACAGTGGTTTTTGAAAATCACAGATTATGCTGATGAACTCCTTACAGATATCAATAAGCTTGCTCAATGGCCAGAAGCAGTGAAGACTATGCAGACAAATTGGATAGGTAAATCAAAAGGTTTAACTATTAAATTCATAGTGAAAGAAAGTCAGCAAGTCATTGAGGTTTTCACTACTAGACCAGACACACTTATGGGTGTAAGTTACCTTGCAATCGCTCCAGAACATCCTCTAGCTTTAGAAACCGCAAAGGATAATTCTGAGCTTGTAGAGTTCATAACAGAATGTAAAAAATCTTCGACTATGGAAGCTGATTTAGCCACTCAAGAAAAAAATGGTTTTAAAATAGATATTAAAGTTATTCACCCTATTTATGGTGAAGAATTAAATATCTGGGTAGCTAACTTTGTATTGATGAGTTATGGTACTGGTGCAGTAATGTGTGTACCGGCTCACGACCAAAGAGATTGGGAGTTTGCTCAAAAGTATGACATCCCTTTAAAACAAGTAATTGAGTCAAATGATAAGAAGCTAAAAGCAAATTTAGATAAAGAAGCTTTTACAGAAAAAGGTATATTGATTAACTCTGGTGAATTTGATGGTCTTAACTTCAAAAAAGCATACCAAGCTATCAAGAAAAAAATCTATGACGATCAAAAAGGTATAGAAACTACTAATTTCAGAATACGCGATTGGGGAATTTCTCGCCAAAGATACTGGGGTTGTCCTATTCCTATGATACATTGTGATAATTGCGGTGTAAAACCAGAGAAAGAAGAAAATTTGCCTGTAAAACTACCTATAGATGTAACTTTGACAGCTGCAGGATCACCATTAAAAGATATGTCAAGCTTTATTGATGTAGATTGCCCAAGCTGTGGTGCAAAAGCAAAAAGAGAAACTGATACCTTTGATACTTTCTTTGAATCATCATGGTACTATGCTCGCTATACTTGCCCTATTGCAGATAAAATGCTTGATGATGAAGCTAACTACTGGTTGTCTGTCGATAAGTATATTGGTGGTATCGAGCATGCTATTATGCACCTTTTATATGCAAGATTTTTCCATAAGATAATGCGTGATGAAGGTTTAGTAACAACTGATGAGCCATTTATAGAACTACTTACACAGGGTATGGTACTAAAAGATGGTGCTAAAATGTCTAAATCAAAAGGCAATACTGTAGACCCACAAGTACTCATAGATAAGTACGGTGCTGATACTGTAAGGCTATTTAGTATGTTTGCAGCTCCTCCTGAGCAGTCTTTAGAATGGTCAGATACAGGTGTTGAAGGAGCTTATAAATTCTTGCGCAAAGTGTTTAACTATTCACAAGCAAATAAAGATGCTATTTCTAGTAACCAAATAAATACTAATGATTTATCTAAAGAGGATAAAAAAGCTAGATTTGAAATTTATACAGTACTAAAACAAGCAATCTTTGACTTGGATAAAAGTCAATTTAATACTGTAGTTTCGGCTTGTATGAAAATTCTTAATACATTAAATGATTTTGAAAATATAAGCAATGAAGTTAAATCTGAAGGTTTTAGTATAATGCTTAGAATACTTTCTCCATTCGCTCCACACTTATGTCATAACTTATGGCAAGAACTTGGTTTAGGCGATGATATCTTAAACTCTAGCTTTCCATCATTAAATGAAAGCGCTTTAGTTAAGGATGATTTCTTACTTGTTGTACAAATAAACGGTAAGTTAAAAGCTAAGCTTGAGTTAGATACAAGTCTTTCTAAGGAAGAAATCGAATGGCAAGTATTGGCTGACAGTCAAGTTGTAGATTTTATTGATGGTAAAGAAATTATCAAAGTAATCTATATTCCTCAAAAACTTATAAACATAGTGGTTAAGTAATATGCTTTTAAAGAAATATTTCATTGCTCTTTTTTCTTTCATGCTGGTTGCCTGCGGCTTTCATCCTCGCGGTGTTATGCTAGATGGAAACTCTGGCGTTTTTGGTAGTATTGTAGGCTCTAAATTCTTTATTGAAGATAATAAATTTAGTAGTTATGCAAATGATCTTAGAAAGAGTTTGATCTCTTATAAGGCTATAATTGTGACTGATGATAAAGATGCTGATTATATTATTAATCTTCAAAATGTTGCAAAGACTTCTAAAATGACAAGTGTGGTTGGAGGATCATCAAACAATACTTACCAATTAAAACTTACTGTAGCTTATAACATTGTCAGATCTGGTGTGAAAGAACCAGTTATTCCAAATAAATCACTAAGTACTAAAAAGTTTTGGCAATCTAATGCCAGTTTATCTCTATCTCAAAGTGATGCAGCAAACATACAATACACTTACTTACAAGGTCAACTTGTAAATAAGATGCTACATCAAATAGCTGTGTTGTTGCCAGAAAAAGATACTTCTGCATACAAATAGTAAATCTTCATCTACAAGTAAGTCTAAAAAAAATAATTTTAAAATTACATCTTCAAAAAATGTAGCAGAAGAATCTTCTAGTGACGATAATTCATAGACTACAAAAATGCATCTAATATAAATAGATTGAAAGGACAAAATTATGCTAGAAAGTATAAAATGATTATATTTTGATATGATTCAAAATCATAACATTGCTGTTATATTCAGCTTTACAATTATCTCATTAATAGTACTGTTATTTTCATATCTAATGGGGGCTATAATCAATATATATAGTTAAAGCAATAAAGTATACTATCTTGGAAAATCAAACTAAAATATTGGAAAAATACTTACCAAGCTCAATGTTTTTAAAAGACTTTCCCATATTGCCCCTGGTGTATTTATTTTATTGACAGTTGGTCTTGCTGCATACCCTAATCATGAATGGACTATAAGTTTAGTAACAGCTATTCAACTTATGGCTCAAGTTTATATAATAGTTACAATCATCTGGTTCTTATTAGCATTTGTTGACGCGATGTTTAGTTATATACAAACTTTACATTACTTTGAGCATCACTCTTTAAAAATCTATGCTCAAATTATTAAAATTATTTTGTTTTTTATAGCTTTTGTTTTGTTAGTGTCACTATTACTCAACAAGTCTCCTATAGCATTTTTAAACGGTTTATGTGCTTTATCTGCTGTGTTAATGTTAGTTTTTAAAGATACTATACTAGGGTTTGTGACAAATATTCAAGTTACTGCCATTGATTTGATTCGTGTAGGTGACTGTATTACTATACCATCTGCTGTTTTAGACGGTGATGTAATGTATGTATCTATCAATACCTTTAAAATACGCAACTTTGATAAGACTATATCAACAGTACCAACCTATACTTTGATTAATGACAGTGTACAAAACTGGTGTGGTATGTTTGAAACAGGTGGTAGAAGAATCAAAAGGTCGATCAATATAGTAGATATAGATACAATTAAATTCTGTAATGAAGAGCTAATAGCTACTTAGATTCAAGTTGTAAGTGCGACAAAATAATTATTGCACTAAAAAAGTAAGTTAGATATTGTCACACTTGCTAAAAATCTACTTAAGGAATCACCATAGGACAATCCTACACCCAACTTACTCAAGAACAAAGATACCACATTGGTTCACTATTGAAAATAGGTGTTTCAAAAACACAAATATCCATGGAAGTTGGTTTTAACCAAAGTAGCATATACAAAGAGATAAACCGTAACACCGGCAAACGAGGTTCTAGACCTAAACAAGAACAATCACTTGCAAACTCAAGAAAACGTAAAGGCAACAAACAAATTAGGCAATTTGGTTGGAGCTATGTAGAGCATCTTATCAAACAGTATTGGTATCCAGAGCAAATAAGTGGCGGTTTAACATCTAATGGGTGGTTAGATGTCATAAGTGCTGAAAGCATCTATAAGTATATCTATGGGAATAAAGAAAGAGGCGTTGACTTACACACTTATTTGCGTTGTCAGAAAACTTATCGTAAAAGAGTTACGGCTAGTCAAGAGCATAGAGGCCAAATACAAAATAGAGTTTCAATACATGAGAGAGACTTTCTTATAGATGAACAAAGTAGACTTGGAGATTTTGAGGGAGACACTATTATTGGCAAAGATCACAAGGGTGACTTATTAACACTAGTTGATAGAGTATCTAAACTAACTAAAATTAAACCTTTGGCTAGTAAGAATGCTGAAAACTTAGCAAACAGTTGAATACAAACACTTAATGCGTCACATACTCACTCAATCACTTTTGATAATGGTAAAGAGTTTTCCAAACAAATGCTAATATCAGAAGTATTAAATATAGATATATTTTTTGCTGATACATACTCTTCTTGGCAACGTGGCACCAATGAAAATACAAATGGGTTAATTAGACAATTCTTCTCTAAAAACCTGAGATTAGATAATATTACTTAAGACCAAACTAGAAGAGTTGAAAACCTATTGAACAACAGACCTAGAAAAAGTCTTGGATTCAAAACTCCTCTTCAGGTAGAATCTAGAAATAAGGTTGTCGCACTTGGTACTTGAATCTAAGCTACATTAAAAAAAGTAAAGTACTTAAAAAATTTTAATTTTGATTCAAAAATAACAAGTAGAATTTCTAAAAAATATTAGAATTATAACGTTATAAAAATATATTCTTTCTTTTTTCTCTAGAGCTTATTTTTAACACTTAGGTAAAGTTACACCCTCTTGACCTTGGTACTTACCACCTTTATCTGCATAAGAGGTTTCACAATCTTCATCTGATTGGAAAAACAACATCTGAGCGACACCTTCATTTGCATAAATCTTAGCTGGTAATGGTGTAGTATTTGAGAACTCTAAAGTTACATACCCTTCCCACTCAGGCTCAAGTGGCGTTACATTTACAATTATTCCACATCTAGCATAAGTAGATTTGCCTAGACAAACTACCAAGACATCTCTAGGGATTTTGAATTTCTCAACTGTTCTAGCAAGTGCAAATGAATTTGGCGGGATAATACAAACATCTCCTTTAAAATCAACAAAATTTTTATCATCAAAGTTTTTAGGATCTACAATAGATGAATTAATATTTGTAAAAATATTAAACTCATCAGAACATCTTACATCATAACCATAGCTAGAAGTCCCATAAGATACTATTTTCTCACCATTGACTTGTTTGATTTGTCCAGCCTCAAAAGGTTCAATCATCTCATGACATTCTGACATTTTTTTAATCCACTTATCTTCTTTAATTGCCATCTTTATACTCTCTTAATTGTCTAGTTTAACACCGATAGAATCTAAGCTACTAGCCTTTGGTAGCTTCTCAATTTCATTTAACAAATTCTCAGCTACGCTCATATAGCTATCACTAATATTATCACTTTTTTCTAAACTTATGTATGGTTTGCCATTATCTGAATTCTCTTGAATACTTTTATGTAATGGTAAATTACCTAGAAACTCAACATCATTTTTACTACAAAGCAAATGAGCTCCATCTTCACCAAATATATGTTCGCTATTGCCACATTTTGGACATACATAATAGCTCATATTTTCAATAACTCCGAGAGTTTTGATTTTAACTTTAGCAAACATAGCAACAGATCTTCTAGCATCTATCAGCGATAAATCTTGTGGAGTAGTCACAATTGCAGCACCGGTTACAGGCATATTTTTTGAAATTGTAAGCTGAATGTCACCAGTTCCAGGTGGTAAATCTAAAAACAAATAATCAATTTCTCCCCAATCAGTATCATTTAATAGTTGCATTAATGCCTTTGAAACTATAGGACCACGCCATATCACAGCAGATTCAGGATCTATAAGGTTACCAATAGATATCATTTTTACACCATAGCGTTCTAGTGGTATGATTTTTTTTTTATCTGTAGTATTTGGATTTTCTTTTAAGTCAAATAAAGTTGGTTGACTAGGTCCATATATATCTGCGTCTAGCACGCCTACTTTAGCTCCCATTTTTGCAAATGAAACAGCTAGATTAGATGTAACGGTAGACTTACCAACCCCACCTTTTCCTGACGCTACTAATATTATATTTTTGATATTAGGAATTAGTTTTTTTCCATCTTGGACTTTTCTTTTTATAGTATTTGCTATTTTTGTCATGTATCTAATTTTACACCAATCTATATAGTTGGAAATAATTATACTTTATTAGCTATTTTATAAAAAGAATGTTTTTCGCCAGTATGATACAATTAAGCAATTCAGGATAAAGTGAGCAGATATAATTGGAGAATTTCTTACTAAATCACGTATATATATTAGAGGCAAATGCAATTTTATTTGTATGCCAATTATTTACGATAATTGTCGTATTAAAACTTATAGTTGATAAAAAGTCTGCCTCAAACATACTCGCTTGGCTTTTAGCTATATTGTTTATACCTTATATTGCGATACCTTTTTTCTTTATCTTTAAGCGAAAAGATACTCGTAAATTTTGGCAAAAGGAAAAGATGAGTATTCGTGAATATCCTGCTGAGAATATCTACATATATAAACACCTTAGCTGTAGAGATTTGCCAACAAATGTAATAAATGTATTTTCCAGCCTAGAATTATCAACTCTTACTACAAGAAATTCATTCGAAATATATACAAATGGCGTAGATTCTTTCAATACCTTCATAAAAGCTATAAATTCTGCAAAAGAAAATATATACATTCAAACCTATGTATTTAAGAATGACACAACATCAAAACTTGTATTACAAGCTTTAGAGAAAAAAGCTTCTGAAGGTGTAGAAATCAAAATGCTTATAGATTCACTAGGATCTTTTTATGTATATCGACACAATAAGAGAATATTTAAAAATCTACGCAAACTAGGTGCTGAGATTGTGTTTTTTATGCCCCTACTATCTAACCCTTTTCGTAATTATGTAAACTACCGAAACCATCGTAAAATCTATATCATAGATAATTCTACTGCTTTTAGTGGTGGTATGAATATCGGAGATGAATATATGTCTCCATTTGAACATGAAGGAATGTGGGAGGATTTACTCTTTAGAGTTCAAGGCGAATCTATAGCATATTATCTAAAGGTTTTTTGTTCTGATTGGCGTTTTGCTACGAGCCAGCAACTTAAATTTAAGATAAACAATGTCGTTACAGAAGAGACTTTTTTGCAAGTAATTCCATCTGGTCCAGACATGCAAAAAGACCAACTCTATAGCGGACTTATAACTGCCATAAACTCTGCTATTGATAAAGTTTGGATTATTACACCTTATCTTATTCCATCTGCTGATTTATACCAAGCTATAGTATTAGCCAAGTATAGGGGTGTAGATATAAAAGTCATAACTCCTAGAAACTCTAATCATAAACTTGTCGATAAAGCTAGAGCTGGTTATATTAGAGATTTACTTAACTGTGATATAGATGTATATTTTACAGAGGGTATGATTCATGCCAAAGCTGTGCTTATAGACAATAATTTAGCAATGATTGGTTCTGTAAACCTTGATAACAGAAGTTTATTTTTAAATTATGAAGTTGCTACATTTGTATATAGTACAAAGCAAGTTGATAAACTATACGCTTGGGCAAAGAGCATACTAGATGAATCATCAAAAGATAGTTATCATCTAACAAATAAAAGCTCTAGTTTATTTGCCGAGAGTATTTTGAAGATATTAACTCCGTTGATGTAAATATTTTAAGTCCAAATGGTAACTACAGCAATGATAACAAAACCTAAGATAACAAAAGTATATTGCGTAGTATTACAACAATCTTTAATAAGTACCGATCTATCTAATCCATGTAAAGTACCCATATAAATAAAAGTACCTGCAGCGATAGCTGTAAATGTAGGCTCTACAAATGGATTAGAAACATAGTTTTGTGCTACTTGACCAAAAATTATGCCCAATGGAGTCATAAGTATAAATATTGTGAATAATGAAAGTCTAGTTATAAACGTTAGACTGGTTTTATTAATATTTATAGCTAATGCAAAACTAGCTGCCCATTTATGTGCAATAATTGCTAAAAATATCAAAAATGCGACACTTAACTCTTCTGAAACCCCTAATGCTGCACCTTCAAAAAAGCTATGAATTGATAACATTATAGTTGCCATTATCGCTATAAATGACAAATTACCTTTATTATTTTTAGATAATGTCCCACCTACATGTTCCATTAATAAAAATAATAATATCGTTAACCCAGCTATTAAAAATGGTACTGGATAATCTACATTATGCTCAGAAAAGTCTCCTGCAGAATTTGAAAGCATATGAATCAAACCTGCTCCTAAAAACACCCCATTTGCTAAAGCATCGCCAATAGGAAATTTAAATCCTTCAGGATTGCCAGCCCTTTTAACAAATGGAAATATTCCAGATACCGCTGTTACAACTAATATTACTAGTAAAACTGTTATTTGAAAACTACTCATTATTTATTCCTCACCCTCATCTTTAAAACCACCTAGGAAATGGATATGTTATATTTTCGTATTTACTAGGATTATCCCAACAATCATTTATCAAACACTCATCTAAAGCTTTTGTGAGTTGATCTTCTTTAATTTCATCATTAAGACCTATAAACACAAGCTCTTGTCTCCTGTCTCCACTCACACCATTCCATCTATCTTTGACTAGTTGCTCAAATTCAGGAGTATCAGGCCATTGGTCTTTATCCATACTAGCCCACTACATTCTCATACCCTGATGTCTTATTAAAGCACCAGCTTGAGACATTTAGCTTACGAAATAAGGAAGAGTTGATATACAAAAAAAGCCTTTAGCTCTAACAATACCTGACCAGTCAACATTATTAAAAAAGCTCATTAAATTTACAGGTTCAAAAGAATTGATTTAATGATAAACAAATGATCTTATGCCATACTCTTCTGTCTCAGGTACATGCTCTTTAAAATTATAAAGTTCTTTACTCCATAAAGGATGATTCTCAGCTTCTTCAAGATCAAACTTTTTAGTATTAACAACTGTATTTTGCGCTACTTTTGAAAAATCAGTATCAATAATTTCAGCGTCTATATTTATCTCATTCATATCATTGACAATCATCGCTATTTTAAGACCAGTAGCATTATTAAGAATATGGCTTAATAATGTAGTTTTGCCAGCACCTAGAAATCCAGATAGTACTGTAACGGGAAGTTTTTTCATAAATTGTTTATCCATTAATATTATTAATTCGTGCAGAATTATACACAATAAAACATAGTGTTACAACATAACACATAAAATAAACATAGAAAATAATGTATACTTAACAAAAATTTCCATTTAAAAGATTAAGGTTATAACCCTAGTATGGATGACAAACTACAAACTGCAAAAAACTTTTGTGAAAAAAATGGCTACAGGTTTACTGAACCTAGAAAAATCATTTTGCAAACAATACTTAACGAAACTAAGCACTTAACAGCTTATGATATTTTAGAAATTTTATCTAAAGATAAGTCAGTTAAGCCACCAACTGTATACCGAGCTATAGACTTTTGGTTGAAGCACGACTTTATTCATAGAGTTGAAAGTCTAAATGCTTATATTATATGTAAAGAGCATCATAATCATAAAGGTTTTGAAGTATTTGTCTGTGAAAAATGCAACTATGTTGATGAATCACATTTTTGTAACTCTCAAATATTAAAAGAACTCCAACAACTTACTCAATATAAAGTGCAAAGTTGGAATATTGAATTAAAAGGTATATGCCAAAAATGTATGAATAGTATAGAAAATTAAATTTTATGCAAAATCTAGTGTTAATAGCAGTCTAGTTTTATTATCTAGATAACTTGGTGATCGATGCACAAGCCCATTACCTTCATTATCTTCCTATGCCTCCCCTTCCAATAAAGCAACATCACCTATATCTAATCTTTGAATTTCAGTATTTTTATCATTGAAAGAAGCATTTGTAATACCCAATACATTGCGATCAACACCAATATTATTAAGCCTCTCAGTTGTGCGACCTGAATAAGAATTAATTAATCTACAAGGTACACGATCAACATGAAAGCGAGGACACATAGATGTGTTAATAGTTGCTAATCTTAATCCTGATTGCTCTAAGTCAAATAAATAACAAAACATATCAACAATAGCCGAGATGTCTTCAATCAGATAAGATTTCAAAGTAAAATTAGGTAGTTCATTCATTAGTGTATCATAAACACTATCAGGCTTTACAATAGCAGGAAGAGTAGAATCTTTTTTATAATTTCTAATAAAATTGTCGATAGAGCTTTTTAATTCCTTACATTAAAGTTGTAAGTATGACAAAATAATAGTTGCACTAAAAAAGTAAGTTAGATATTGTCACACTTGCTAAAAATCTACTTAAGGAATCACCATAGGACCATCCTACACCCAACTTACTCAAGAACAAAGATATCAGATTGGATCACTATTGAAAATAGGTGTTTCAAAAACACAAATAGCCATGGAAGTTGGTTGTAACCAAAGTAGCATATACAAAGAGATAAACCGTAACACCGGCAAACGAGGTTCTAGATCTAAACAAGAACAATCACTTGCAAACTCAAGAAAACGTAAAGGCAACAAACAAATTAGGCAATTTGGTTGGAGCTATGTAGAGCATCTTATCAAACAGTATTGGTATCCAGAGCAAATAAGTGGCGGTTTAACATCTAATGGGTGGGTTAGATGTCATAAGTGCTGAAAGCATCTATAAGTATATCTATGGGAATAAAGAAAGAGGCGGTGACTTACACACTTATTTGCGTTGTCAGAAAGCTTATCGTAAAAGAGGTACGGCTAGTCAAGAGCATAGAGGCCAAATACAAAATAGAGTTTCAATACATGAGAGAGACTTTGTTATAGATGAACAAAGTAGACTTTGAGATTTTGAGGGAGACACTATTATTGGTAAAGATCACAAGGGTGACTTATTAACACTAGTTGATAGAGTATCTAAACTAACTAAAATTAAACCTTTGGCTAGTAAGAATGCTGAAAACTTAGCAAACAGTTTAATACAAATACTTAATGCGTCACATACTCACTCAATCACTTTTGATAATGGTAAAGAGTTTTCCAAACACATGCTAATATCAGAAGTATTAAATATAGATATATTTTTTGCTGATCCATAATCTTCTTGGCAACGTGGCACCAATGAAAATACAAATGGGTTAATTAGATAATTCTTCTCTAAAAACCTGAGATTAGATAATATTACTTAAGACCAAACTAGAAGAGTTGAAAACCTATTGAACAACAGACATAGAAAAAGTCTTGGATTCAAAACCCCTCTTCAGGTAGAATCTAGAAATAAGGGTGTCGCACTTGGTACTTGAATCTAAGTTTTTATAAATATTAGATCAAACAATTTTATCACTTGATTCAGATTTAACTTCAAATTATAGATTCATTATAACCTCTTATAAGTATGTTTATACCACAAATCAAAGTGTTACAAGGTAACACTTGTTAATATAACATAAGGTAATAAATTTATAAAGTTCTAAAATATATATGCTCTAAATTCATCTTTTTTTTGTAGTGATAGCGTTAAAAAGACAAGCCCGTGGTCTGTCACTACATTAAGAAATCTCGGATTTAAATAAAGATACTCCGGATCAAGTACTGAGGTTCGGAATACTTTATTGGGTAAACAAATTTACTCATAAGAAAAAAGACTGTTGATTTAATCAAATTATTTAAGAAAATAAGATGGCTGAGCGGAGTCAAAGCCTTTTTTTCTTAGGTTTATAGCAAACATTTCGACAGGCAGTCACTGACCTTGTCGAATTTGTTCAATGTGCTTTTGTTTATTAAATCAAAAGTCTCGAAAAGATTATTAAATAACTAAATAACTACCTAAACTCTCTGCTCAATATCAAACTGAGATTTTAAAGTTTCTAATACTTTTTCAGTACTTTCAACAATTACACTATCTTCTAGCGTTTGAGCATTATCTTGGAAAAGCATACTTAGAGCAATACTCTTTCTTTCATTTGCTGCATATTCATAAATATCAAAGATACTTACATCTTTTAAAAGATTAATATTCAAATCTGTTATAGATTTGGTTAAATCACCTGCTAATACAGACTTATCAACTAAGAATGAAATATCTCTTGATACTGATGGGTACTTAGAGATTTTTTTAAAACTAGGAATTCCTTTTTTAGTCAAAATATCCAAATCTAATTGAAAAACTATAGGAGCTTTTGCTTTAATTTGGAATGTCTTTAATACTGTTGGATGAATTACACCAACTAAACCAATCTTTTTACCATTAGCTAAGATATAAGCTGATTGACCTGGGTGAAGCCAATTAACATCATCACAAACTTCAAAGCTTAGATCTGCCACATCACTACAAAGAGCTTCTATATCAGCTTTTACATCAAAGAAATCTACTTTTTTTGTGGTTGACCATCTAGTATTTAATAGTTCTCCATAAGCTAAGCCTGCAATTCTATCAAACTGTATTCTTTGGTTATCTTCTAATTTAAAACAAGCACCCTTTTCAAAAATTCTAATTCTATTTTGTTGGCGATCTGTATTTGCTTTAAATGAGTTTATTAAACCAGGTATCAAAGATTGTCTCATTACAGATAAGTCTTGCGATATAGGGTTTTGAATTGCTATACCCTTTTCTTCAAAGAAAAACTCATCATATTTAGGATCTATGAAACTATAGTTAATCGCTTCATGGTAACCTCTATCGACTAATCTAGCATTTAGAGTATCGTGGGATTGATTAGTTTCTGAGATATTTACCCTTGAAGCACTATATCTTGGCATAGTCTCTGGTAAGTTTGAGTAACCATATACTCGTGCAACTTCTTCGATTAGGTCTTCTTGAATTTCCATATCAAAACGATATGATGGAGCAATTACTTCAAGACAACACTCATCAGCTTTTGTAACTTTCATGTGTAAATTTGTAAGTTCTTCTGCTACATATTCAATATCAAACTGCGTACCTAAAACTCTATTTAATTTTTTGACACATAGATTGATAGCTGTTTGATTACTATTAATATCAGCTTCTTCTGCACCTGAGATAGGAGCAACTTCACCACCAGCAACCTCAACTATGAGATTAATAGATAATTTCATCGCTTCATTTGGTAATAAAGGATCTACACCTCTTTCAAACCGGTGAGATGAGTCAGTATGTAAGTTATATTTGCGTGCTTTACCCGCTATTTTTTCTGGTACAAAATGAGCGCTTTCTAAGAAGATATTTGTAGTAGTATCTGTAATAGATGAATCAAGCCCACCCATCACACCAGCTAATGCTAAAGCATTTTTCTCATCAGCAATTACCAAAGTATCAGACTCTAGTTTTACCTTAGTTTCATCTAAAAGAATTAGCTCTTCTTTATCATTGGCATAACGAACATTGATACCACCATTTAATTTATCTAAATCAAATGCGTGCATTGGTTGACCTGTCAAAAGCATTACATAATTTGTTACATCTACAAAAAAAGAAATACTACCTACACCACTTCTTCTAAGCTTTTCAACCATCCATAACGGAGTTTGAGCATTATTATTTACATTCTTAATAATACAACCTAGATATGACTTACAAGCATCGGTTGCTTTGATTTGCACATCTTTTGTATCTTCTAAAACTGTATCAGTAGCTCTTATCTCAACATCATTAAGCTTAGCTTTTGTAAGAGCTGATACTTCACGAGCTATACCGTATACACTTAGGCAATCTGCTCTATTTGGAGTTAAATCAACTTCGATAATATTATCATCTAGACTTAAATACTCATTCACATCTTGTCCAACAGGAGCATTTACTGGTAAATCCATAAGACCGTCAGCATTTTCTGTTAAACCAATCTCCTCTTCAGAACACATCATCCCAAAAGATTCTTGTCTGCTTAGCTTGGATTTTTTGATTTTAAAATTACCAGGTAATACCGCACCAATTTTTGCAACTGGCGCTTTCATACCCTCATAAATATTTTTAGCACCACAAACTATAGTCAGAAGCTCATCTTCTGCTACATCTACACTACAGATTTTTAGCTTATCTGCATCAGGATGCTTGTTTATAGTTTTTATTTGCCCTACTACTACACCGCTTATTTTTTCGGCTACTACTGATTCTATCGCATCGACTTCTAAACCTGCTAAAGTTAGAGTATCTGCTAAATCTTGGCTGTTTTGAGTATTTTCAAGATATTCATTTAACCAATTATGTGAAAATTTCATGTAAATTCCTATATATTAAAACTGTTTCAAAAATCTTAGATCATTTTCAAAGAATATTCTCAAATCATCAATTCCGTATCTAAGCATAGCTAGTCTTTCTACACCCATACCAAATGCAAAGCCTTGATACTTTTCAGAATCAACATTACCAGCTTTTAAAACTTTTGGATGCACCATACCACAACCTAACACTTCTAACCAACCATGATGCTTACATACTCGACAGCCCTTTCCATTACACATTACGCATTCCATATCAGCTTCTGCAGATGGCTCTGTAAATGGGAAATAAGATGGTCTAAAGCGCACTTTTAAATCTTTCTCAAAGAATGAATTTAAGAATGCGTGAAGCAATCCTTTTAAGTCTGCACATGAAACATCTTTTCCTACAAGTAAGCCCTCTACTTGATGAAACATTGGCGTATGAGTTATGTCTGAGTCACATCTATATACTCTACCTGGAGCTATAATTCTAATTGGTGGCTCTTGATTTTCCATAGTACGAATCTGCACACCAGAAGTATGAGTTCTAAGTACATGGCTTGGGTCTATATAAAAAGTATCATGCATCGCACGAGCTGGATGATGAGATGGGATATTTAAAGTTTCAAAATTGTAGTAGTCAATTTCTATCTCAGGGCCGACTTCTACAGCAAAACCATTTTGTTTGAAAAACTCCTCTATACGATTTAAAGTTTTTGTAACAGGATGAAGTGAGCCTTGATTTTGACCTACACCATTTAAAGTTACATCTATTTTTTCAGTAGCTAGATTCTCATTTAGCTCTGCTTGCTCAAAGGCTTCAAGCTTTTTATTAATTGCTATTTGAAGTGCTTGTTTTGCAATATTTACTGCTTGACCTAACTTTGGCTTTTCTTCATTTGGTAATGTAGATATTAGTTTCATCATACCGGTAAGTTCGCCATTTTTACCAAGATATTTTACTTTTAAATCTTTTACTGATTTTTTATTTGTAACAAGATTTAGCTCAATTAGAGCTTTATCTTTCATCTCATTGACTTGTTGCATTTTTTTGTCCTTTATAAAACTTGAGAACTATTATAACAAATATGGAAATTATTAAAATTGATAGTGACAATAAAAAGGCATTTATTATCCTCCTGAAATTTTAGGCATTCTATAGAGACAAGCCGAAACTTGTCCATTATTTCAAGAATTACGAACTTTTTGTAATGATAATTAATTGCATTGTCAATTTAAAAAGACAGACCGATGGTCTATCACTACTTAGACTCAAGTTGTAAGTGCGACAAAATAATTATTGCACTAAAAAAGTAAGTTAGATATTGTCACACTTGCTAAAAATCTACTTAAGGAATCACCATAGGACCATCCTACACCCAACTTACTCAAGAACAAAGATACCACATTGGATCACTATTGAAAATAGGTGTTTCAAAAACACAAATAGCCATGGAAGTTGGTTGTAACTAAAGTAGCATATACAAAGAGATAAACCGTAACACAGGCAAACGAGGTTATAGACCTAAACAAGAACAATAACTTGCAAACTCAAGAAAACGTAAAGGCAACAAACAAATTATGCAATTTGGTTGGAGCTATGTAGAGCATCTTATCAAACAGTATTGGTATCCAGAGCAAATAAGTGGCGGTTTAACATCTAATGGGTGGGTTAGATGTCATAAGTGCTGAAAGCATCTATAAGTATATCTATGGGAATAAAGAAAGAGGCGGTGACTTACACACTTATTTGCGTTGTCAGAAAACTTATCGTAAAAGAGGTACGGCTAGGCAAGAGCATAGAGGCCAAATACAACATAGAGTTTCAATACATGCGAGAGACTTTGTTATAGATGAACAAAGTAGACTTGGAGATTTTGAGGGAGACACTATTATTGGCAAAGATCACAAGGGTGACTTATTAACACTAGTTGATAGAGTATCTAAACTAACTAAAATTAAACCTTTGGCTAGTAAGAATGCTGAAAACTTAGCAAACAGTTGAATACAAACACTTAATGCGTCACCTACTCACTCAATCACTTTTGATAATGGTAAAGAGTTTTCCAAACACATGCTAATATAAGAAGTATTAAATATAGATATATTTTTTGCTGATACATACTCTTCTTGGCAACGTGGCACCAATGAAAATACAAATGGGTTAATTAGATAATTCTTCTCTAAAAACCTGAGATTAGATGATATTACTTAAGACCAAACTAGAAGAGTTGAAAACCTATTGAACAACAGACCTAAAAAAAGTCTTGGATTCAACACTCCTCTTCAGGTATAATCTAGCAATAAAGTTGTCGCACTTGGTACTTGAATCTAAGCTATATTTAAAATCAATACTTATAAATAAATAAAATAATGCTAAATCCTCAGCTTTACTGTTGATCTCTTAAGCAACTGTTTACAAGCATATTAAACAATTCATTAACTAAATTATTTTATATTTACTCACGAATCATTTTATTAATTTTTTCACCTATTATAAAGGCAAAAATTGTTATAATAATTGCTACTAAAAATATCTGACCGAATAAATGCTGATAGACGTGATAACTAGTGAATAGTATCTTTTATACTAAAACTAATATTCTGATTATATTTAACTGCACTACTAGTATAATTTAGCTATCATATTACCTAGTTTTATACCTATAGCAGATGTGATAAACCAAGCACCCATTGCAAATCCCATAATTCGCTTAGGTAAAAGTTTTGCCATAAGAGATAGACCTAATGCATTTATCAAAAGTTCAGCAGAAAAAAAACATACTGTAATAGCTAAAACTTCCCACCAAATACTTATCTTAGTAGTAGGAGTATTGAGGAGGCAAGCTAAGAATAATAAACCATAAGCACAGCCACATAGCAATAAACCTAGTGCAAATTTATGAGGTAAACATAAATCCTTATCTTTAAGTTTTATATATAGAGTTGCTAATATCGGTGACATTATTACCACGACAGCTGTATTTAAAACTCCTGTTACAGACTGAGTATTTACGCTAAAACCTAAGAAGTGTAAATCTACATGATGAATGTTAAATAAAAAAAGTGATATGAATTTCTGCTGATAAGTAATATAAAAAAATACCGCATAAAATAATAATGCTATAGCAACGAGTATCTTTCTTTTAGCTAAAGGATCTTTCTCAATAAAGATTTGCATACCAAATATAGTAAATATCAATAATGCTCCACCCAATAAAACAAGATAAGCTAAATCCCCATAGGCCAAAATCACACTTAATAAAAACACTGTATATAGTATGCCACAAATACCAAGCGTAAATATACACCCATACCTAAGCTTAAATGACCAACACTATTATCTACATATTTAATACTACTATAACTAAGAAGAGTATTTCCTATAGCTAGAATAAAATCTACATAGCAAAGATAAGCTTTATCATCTGCTTTAAAAACGTATCTGGATGAAAGAGCAAATAGGCTAGAAAATGATGAAACTGCTGCTTAAGCTGATGCAGCCGCTACTGAAAAATATGATGATGAGGTTACAGCTCAAAATACTATAGCGAATAACCTAAAACAATAATAGAATCGCTATACAAGCAAATCACGATGCATCTATTGCTAATAGAAATGCCGCACAAGCAACAAAGTCTATAGCCGAAAGTAATAATATAATAGAATTGATTCTGAAGCTAAAACCTATCAAGATTATGACAATCAAGTACAGTCAGCAAATACTGCATTTAACGATTCATTATAAGCTAATAATGCTAGTGATGCTTTTCAGGAGATCATGTTAATAGGTAAACTGGTTTTTTTGATATTAATAACCCTAGTACTGTTGCTGTAAGTTATATTCCAACAACTTAAAAAACCCTATTTCTTACAAATAATTAATCCCCCTACCCCTCTTAAAATGCTAATATTCTATTAGCTAATAATATATTTTTTTGAAAATATGTCCGTTACCAAAAAAAACATCTTTAATTACTCCTTTATCGCCCTACCCATAGCTTTTGCTAGTGTACCTATCTACATATTTCTACCAGATTATTACCATACTAGTTTTGGGGTAAATTTGACTCTTCTAAGCATAGTGCTTTTCAGCCTAAGAATACTTGATGCAGTCTTAGACCCCTTTATTGGTTGGTTTTGTGATCGTTTTCAAGCTCATAAGGAATCTAGTTTTATTGTTATAGTTATATTATTTATTTTGGGTATAACAATTACTTGCACTCCTATTTTTGATAATAAACTTGTAAATCTATTTATAGGTATATTACTAGCAACTATATCCTTTAGTTACCTTACAATTTTTGTAGCTACTCAAGGTGCTTTGTGGCTAAAAAGTGATGTTGATAAATCAACCATTATTAGTATAAGAGAAATATTTAATATAACTGGAGTTCTAATTGCTTCGGTAATACCTTTTATCTTATTGATATTCTTTTCACAAAAGACTAGTTATACAATCTACTCTATAATCGCTAGCGTAATTATAATCATTTCTGCTACATTCTTCATGAAATGGCTAGATTCTACTAAAATATCAAAAAAAATTGTTCATTCCTTTAAACTAGCTAATTATATAGAGTCTTTTGATAGAGATGGCGTATTTTTATTTATTGCATATATCATCAGTGCCTTAGGGTCTGCAATTCCTGCAGTTACTTTGGTTTTCTTCAGTCGTTATATCTTAAAAACTCCTGAATATGCTGGATTATATATATTTGTATATTTTTTAGGTGCAATACTATTTATACCTTTGATAAAAAAACTTGCTATGAAAATAGGCATAATTAAAACTTGGGGCGTAGCTTTAGTTTTTTGTGTAATAGTTTTTGCTTTTGCTACGTTACTTGTTCAAGGAGATATAGTAGGTTTTTCAATTATTAGTTTTTTAGCTGGGTCTGGTTTTGCAAGTGAGCTTATATTACCAAGTATACTTTTAGCAAAATGGATAGACTGTAAAGAGCGTAAAAACTTAGGTAATGGCTACTATGCAATCTTAGCTTTCTTGGGTAAATTTTGTTTTGCGTTAGCTACTATAATTGCTCTTCCTTTACTAAACTCTCAATTAAATAGATCAAGTGAGCATCTTGAGGTAACTCTAAAGATTATTTACTGTATATTCCCTTGTATTGCAAAACTAGGAGCTGCTGTATTATTGTTTATGTGGATTAAAAATACAGAACTTTAAATAGACAAATCCTGCTGATTAGCACTATTCATACTATCAGGAATTTTTAGCTTAAAGTGATTGTAAGCAAGAAGTGTAGCTATACGCCCTCTTGCTGTACGCATTATGTAACCTTGTTGGATAAGGTAAGGCTCAATCACATCCTCTATAGTACCTTTCTCTTCACTTAAAGCAGCTGCTATAGTATCTAAACCTACAGGTCCTCCGGCAAATTTTTCCATGAGAGTCAGCAAGTACTTATGATCCATGTGATCAAACCCTATAGGATCTACCTTAAGCATTTCTAAAGCTCTTTGAGCTATGTCAGTATTTATCTGACCATCACCTTTTACGTGAGCGTAATCTCTCACTCGACGCAAAAGTCTATTTGCAATACGAGGCGTACCTCTTGAGCGTTTAGCTATCTCTTTCGCTCCATCATCTGTAATATATAATCCTAAAAGATCAGCTGAGCGATAGACAATCCTTGATAAATCTGCAATATTATAAAACTCTAATCTTTGAATAATTCCAAATCTATCTCGTAATGGAGATGTTAAAAGCCCTGCTCTAGTTGTTGCTCCGACTAAAGTAAACGGTGGTAAATCAATCTTTATAGATCTAGCTGCTGGACCTTCGCCTATCATTATATCTAGCTGATAATCTTCCATTGCAGGATACAGTATCTCTTCAATTACTGGGCTCAAGCGATGAATTTCATCAATAAAAAGCACATCGTTTGCTTCAAGATTTGTAAGAAGAGCAGCCAAATCACCAGCTTTCTCAATTACTGGCCCACTAGTTTGTTTTAGCTCTACACCCATTTCTGTAGCTATAATATTTGAAAGTGTAGTCTTACCTAAGCCTGGAGGACCAAATATAAGAGTATGATCAAGAGCCTCTCCACGAGACCTTGCTGCTTCGATGAAAATCTCCATCTGCTCACGCACAACTGGTTGACCTTCATATTCAGCTAATGTTTTAGGGCGAATAGCTCTATCAATGACTTTTTCATCATTTGACTGTGCTATATTTGCTGAAATTATTCTATCTGTTTCCATCATAATTAAAAAATTGAAGTCTTTTACATTATTATAGCATTATATTTCAAAACTAGAGATTGTTGATTGAATTCAAAAATTTCACAATAGTTATACAATATAAACATAACGAATCTCCGAACACCGAGCCAGAGTCTATTTATCTTGGTTTGATTTTTTTATGGCTATCAAATAAATATGGTCTCGGACGCCCAATCAGCTGTCCCTACAAAAATGTTAGAATGATATAAACCAAAAATAATCTCAGCTATGTAGCAGTATAGCCACCATCTATAGTCATAAGTCCACCTGTCATAAATCTACTTTTGTCACTAAGTAAAAAACTCACCAACTCTGCAATCTCTTTTGGATTAGCTATTCTACCAAGAGGGAATTCTTTCTCCTCGCCCTTTTGAGCTTCTGCAAAACTTATCCCAACCTTATTAGCATAATTTTGAATAGTATCTCTATATAAAGCAGTATCAACAGTACGAGGGCATATTGCATTAACTCTAATCTTTTGATCTGCCAAATCTAAAGCTAAAGACTTTGTCATCTGAGCAATAGCCCCTTTTGACACTGTGTAGGCAAAACTTTTGGGTTTAGTGATAAAGCACATTGATCAGAGCCATTAAAAACTATAGATTAGTTTTTTTTTAGTTGCTCTTTTAATTCTTGGATAAGAATGACGCTACCCCATTCATTTATTTCAAAAGTTTTTTTTATGGCTTCTATATCTACATCAAATATCGAACCTTTTACAAGTACACCTGCATTCAAAAATAAACCATCAAAGTTTATATCCTTGATTTGTTTAACTGCATAAGAAACTTGTTACTGATTAGAAAGATCTGTTTTTATAAATTTAATATTATTGTTTTGAGATGAATCACTTTTCATATCAAGATTTATAACGAAATTATTTGCATCTTTTAGAAGTAATTCTACAAAAGCTTTTCCGATACCATCTGTACCGCCAGTTACCAAATAGTTTTTCATACATATAAATTCACTGTGATTATTTACAGTATAATAGCTGATATACTTTGAAAAAAGCAAATATTTTGACTACAATGTCAATTATATATTTTACTATTTTAGGGAATAAACCATGGATCTTAAGGATTTTAAACTAATCGAACTTTCACACTTTGAAAATACAAAATCTGTAGACTATCTACACGATGATGCGGAAAAATTACTATTTTTAGATAGTTCAGCGTTAAATGTTTTTAGAGATTTTAAAAAGCACAAAGCTCTTACTGTCGCAGAAGATATGCCAATTATTGATGTTAAGAAGAAACTTATAGACACCCTTAAAGACATAGTACTAGTAACAAATACTAATAATAAAGTTATAGGGACGCTAGCCTTACATTATCTTGAAGGTAGAGCTGTCCAAAAAAGAGCTGATGATGAGGGTTTAAAAATTTCAGATATGGTTGCTAATGATGCAAAAATTTCTCTAGCCAATGTCAATACTATCTCATATTCAGTTATTGAAAGCTCTAAAATTGGGCATATTTTGAATACGCTAATTAATTCAGATAGACACCATATCATAGTTTATGATACTGATGAAAATGGCAATAAATACATCAGAGGATATTTTTCTTTAGCATTTATTCGTAGAAAAATTGGTTTAGATCTTAAACATTTAAATCGTAAAGATGGTTTAACTAAATTAAGTGAAAATCTTTAGATATGATTCTTACTTCTACTCTAAACATAATTTTTTATAACCTCATAAAAACTTTCTGCTACTATTTTGTAGACTTTAGCATTTGGGTGAATAGTCTCCACTATTAAATTACTATACCCAAAAAGTCCACCTAAAATATTTGGAACAAGTAGGCAACCCCATTCTCTTTATCAAAATTAACATAATCATCAGCGTAATTTTTACTATAAAATGGTATATCAAGACCACCTATAATAACTAAAGCACAATGCTGATGAAGTATATCAACTATTTGTTTAAGGTTTCCAAAATCTTCGCTTGCTGGCAGTTTTTTCTTTAAGTCATTACCACCTAGGGTTATCATGAAAATTTTAGGGTTTTCTGCAATAACGGTATCAATGTGCGCTAAAGCTTGTGCTGTAGTCTAACCAGATATACCCTTATTGATAATCGGATGATTAATCAATTTAGATAATTGAGACGGATAATTGTAATTTTTATCAACACCGTATCCTGCTATTAAGCTATCATCAAACGCTACTATGGTTTGCCCTGTAGGTTTTGCATTGATAATCTGCCAATTATTAATTTCATTTTTAAAATAGAAATAGTAGCCGATTGCAATAATGAAAATTATTAAAAGAATTTTTTTCATAGCACTTTTCTACTACGCAACGTAAGTGAAATAAATTTTATCAAAAATATAATTATAGAAGAAAGCATATATAAGATAGAAAACCACTAAGCCAATATCTACCAATAATGCGTTTATTAAACTCATCTCTAACCAATACGCTACTAAAGGAACTGTGACTATAAGCAAACCACCCTCAAATAAAAGAGCATGAAGAAATCGTATAGATACTTTTCTAGTAGAACGATGAACGTTTAAAGCGCTTTCAATAAAATCAAAAAGATAGTTATAGATAAAATTCCAAACCATTGCCATCAAAGATATGACAATAGCTATAACCCCAATATGAAAGATCCTTTCATTTAAAACAAGCATAGCAAAAGGAGTGAATATTATAATTCCAAAGACTTCAAATCCAAGCATGTGAATTATACGAGCCCAAAAGCCCATATTTTTATTTTCACTTTTCATTATTATTTTCCAAAATATTTTTTATTTAAAATGCTTAATGTGCTGTATATATCCAAGTATTTCTGCCTAATTTTAATTTTGCTTGTGCTTACAAATATTCATCAACCTCATATTCATCATCTTGATATTAACTCTTCAGAAGTGAGTTCAAATAATGTACCTTCAACTATATAAGCACTATTATCAGTATATTTTATATTGGATGGTAGCGCTTTCCACTAGTAGCTATAACATTTTCATCAAATATTTCTATTGTAGATATAAAGTAACCTAAAAGAATGTCTTTAGTACCATTTAAAAGTCTACCAAAAGTTTTAAGTTGTACATCTTTTTGTTGTCATGTTCTATATGAAAATAACAACTCCATATCAATCCCTCTATAACTCTATTAATATTCTATCCAATTCTTCACAGATTTTCTTAACAGAGATATTACTTCCTTCAAGCAATAAATCTTTAGTACCGTGATTGAAAAACTTATCTTGTAAACCAAAGTTTCTTAGAGTTATATTTTGCTGCAAATCATTAGCTAATATATATTCATTAACTGTAGAACCAGCCCCTCCAGATATAGAATTTTCTTCAAGAGTTATTACTGTAGAATGATTGTTGCATACATTTGCTACAGCGTTCTCATCAAGTGGTTTCACAAAACGCATATCTATAACGGTAGCATTGTATTTATCAGCAACTTCGCTTGCAATTGGTAGTAGCGTACCAAAGCTTAATATAGCTACCTTTTCGCCATCTCGAATAAGTTTTGACTTACCTATTTCTATATCTAATGAATCAGTAACCTCAGCTCCGATTCCGGCACCACGAGGATAACGAACCATAGCTGGACCATTGTATTCATAACCTAGCTCAAACATATGGTGAGCTTCATTTTCATCACTTGGTGCCATAATTACATGATTTGGTATACAACGCATAAAACTTAAATCAAAATTACCATCATGAGTTGATCCATCAGCCCCCACAAGCCCAGCTCTATCTATAGCATATAGCACATCAAGGTTTTGAATCGCTACATCATGAATAACCTGATCATAAGCTCGTTGTAAAAATGTCGAATAAATAGCCACTACAGGTTTAAGACCTTGGCAAGCCAGTCCTCCTGCAAATGTAACAGCATGTTGCTCTGCTATAGCTACATCAAAGTATCTATCTGAATGTTCTTTAGAAAACCTAATTAAATCAGAGCCTTCTTTCATAGCAGGCGTAATACCTACTAACCTCTTATCTTTTGTAGCTTTCTCACAAATCCAATTACCAAAAATATTTGAAAAAGTAGGTTGTGCTGTTTTGGTACTTTCAATACCCGTATGAAAACTTGGAGCTACATGGTGAAATTTGATCGGATCAGACTCAGCTTGTTCGTAACCTTTACCTTTTTGAGTAACTATATGTAAAAGTTTAGGCCCTTTGTGTTTTTTTAGTATTTTTAAAGTTTTTACTAAGTCTTCTACATCATGACCATCAACAGGACCTACATAATAAAAGCCTAAATCTTCAAAGAAATTTGCAGGGACAAACATGCCTTTAGCTTGAGTTTCAAATCTTTTTACAAAATCAAACATTGGCGGAATTTTCTTTAAAACTTCTTTTCCTTGCTCACGAATTGAGTTATAAAACCCACCTGAAATAATCTTACTAAAATGTGCGGATAATCCACCAACATTATCAGAGATTGACATATCATTGTCATTTAAAACAACTAACAGATCTTCCTTAATGCCACCAGCATGGTTTAGAGCTTCAAAAGCCATTCCACCAGTTATAGCACCATCACCAATTATAGCAACGGTTTCAGAGTTTTTATTTTTCAACCTATCAGCAGTTGCCATACCTAAAGCAGCACTTATAGAGGTACTTGAATGCCCTACTCCAAATGAATCATATTCACTTTCACTTCGCTTTGGAAACCCAGAAATACCGTCATCTTTTTTGATATTGACAAGTTTATTTTTACGACCAGTTAAAATTTTATGAATATATGTTTGATGGCCTACATCCCATACGATATTATCAAAAGGTGTATTATAAACATAATGTAAAGCTACTGTAAGTTCAGTAGCACCAAGGCTACTTGCAAAGTGACCACCACTTACATCAAGCGTATTGATTAAAAACTTACGCAACTCTGCAGATAGCTCTTTTAACTGAAATTCTGGTATTAGCTTTAAATCATCAGGGTTATTTATGTTGTCTAAAATATTATAATCTAGCATATCTTATATTTTTTAAAATCCAATATTACGCTTAATACAATAAAAATAATACAATATCCTCAGCTTAACTGGGGATTTTTTTAGCCGAAATCTGTTTGCTAAATCGATTAAGCAGCGAGGCTTCGACTTTTCTAAGCCATCTTATTAATGGCTATATTTTGAATGCAAATTGTTTTAGACATACCATGATTAAGTAATGGTAAACCTATTTATTTTTATTCCCACTCAATAGTGCCAGGTGGCTTACCTGTTACATCATAGACTACTCGTGAAACAGTCTTTAATTCATTTACAATTCTATTAGAGACCAAAGATAAAAATTCATGAGGTAAGTTTGCCCAAGTCGCTGTCATAAAGTCTATACTCTCTACAGCTCTTAGAGCTATCACATACTCATACCTACGCTGATCACCAACTACACCCACAGATCTAACAGGCAAAAATACTGCAAATGCTTGAGAAATGTCATGATAAATATTGTTCTTTACGAGCTCTTCTATAAATATAGCATCAGCTCTTTGTAAAGTCTCAACATACTCTTTCTTGATTTCACCAATAATTCTTATACCAAGACCAGGTCCAGGGAATGGGTGACGATAAAGCATACTATGCGGTAAGCCTAGACCTCCACCTAATTTTCTGACTTCATCTTTAAAAAGCTCGCGTAATGGCTCAAGTAAATCAAGCTTCATTTCTTCTGGTAATCCACCTACATTATGATGAGATTTAATTACATGCGCCTTTGAACTCTTATTTCCTGCAGACTCAATTACATCACTATAAATAGTACCTTGAGCAAGCCACTTAGCATTTTCAATCTTAGAAGCTTCTTCATCAAATATTTCTATAAATAATCCACCAATTATCTTACGCTTTTTCTCGGGGTCAGATTCTCCAGCTAAAGCATCTAAAAACCTATTTTCAGCATCTACACGGATTACATTTATATCTATATTATCAGCAAATACTTTTATAACTTGATCGCCTTCATTCAAACGAAGCAATCCAGTATCTACAAATATACATGTAAGTTGGTCACCAATAGCTTTATGGAGTATTGCAGCCACAACAGATGAATCCACCCCACCAGAAAGACCTAAGATTACCTTATCAGCACTGACCTTTTCTTTGATTTCTTCAATATCATTTTCAATAATGTTTTCAATATTCCAAAGAGTGTCACATTTACAAATCTTCACTACAAAGTTTTCAACGATTTGTTGACCATGCTCAGTATGTGTAGTTTCTGGATGAAACTGAACACCATAAAATGTTTTAGTTTTATGGGTAACTGCTGCAACTGGTGCACTAGTTGAAGATGCTATAACATCAAAATACTCACCTGTATCTGTAACTTTATCACTATGGCTCATCCATACTAATTGCTCTGGGTTCAATTCAGCGAAAAGTTTATCTTCTTTATCAAGTATATTAACTATAGACTTACCAAACTCACTTTGATCTGAACCTTTAACTTCTCCACCGTATTGCATAATCATAGTCTGCATACCATAGCAAATTCCTAGTATAGGAGTATTAAGCTCAAATACAATTTCAGGTGCTCTTATATCTGAATCATATACTGACTCTGGACCACCTGAGAGGATTATTCCTTTTGCATCGTAGTCTTTAATAAAGCTAGGTTCAATATCATGTGGAAATATCTCACAAAAAACACAAGCCTCACGAACTCTTCGAGCTATAAGTTGAGTGTATTGTGAACCAAAGTCTAAAATTAAAATTTTATGCTTATGTATATCAGGCATTACTGTTTTAAAAAAAAATATTAATGGGTTATTTTAGCCTAAATAAGCTTATTTGTATTTAAATTTATAGGAATAATTGTGATTTTTATTGATGTTAAGGATTTTTTGTAATGATAGTGTATGGCTCTATCATTTTAAAAAGAAAGACCAATTGCCTGTAACTACATTTAAAAATCAATTCAAAATTAAAATGCGTAACATCAAATTTTTAGCAAACTCTCGAGGTTATTTATCTCTTCAAGAGTGTTTTTAATGTTGGTATTTATAATGTCTAAAGATGCTTGATGTGAAAAAATATTCTAAAAAAAGAATACCAAAAAATACAATAATTAAATTATCATATATAAAAGCTACATAACCTAACTCATGTACTACATAAACTAACCATAAAACTATAATATAAACACAGACAAACCAAACTTGCTTAAATATCTTTATAAAGTTACCTCTCTGAAATACTAATCAATAAAATAAGTACAATAAACAAAACCTAAATAACCAAACAGTTGATAAAATGTGAACCTAAATTTTCTTTGCATAGTTGGAAATTTATCTCTAAACATAATCAAAAAAACAGGTCAAGATAAGCAACTAAATAGTAATAGTTATAATAGAAGCTACTTCTGCAAAACAAATAGCTATAAACAAAGTCAGTAATGCTTTTATTAGCCATTAGAAAATTACCCCTCCACCAGCAGTCTTATATACATAGTATGGAAAGAAAAGCCAGACGCTACCGATCATACCACCAGTAGAGACAAATATAACCGAAAAAGTGTCGAGAGTTTTTAATAACTGACCTTACGTACTTTTTAAATACTGCAATTCAGCAAATGCGATTTGGTTAGCTTTTATCAATAGCTTTGACCTCAGAGCAAAATGATTTATCTTGTGCTTTATTTGCAAACACTCAAACTTGAAGAATGATAAAACTTATAAGTAAATATGATGGCTCTGAGTGCTTATAGTCTTATTTGGTGATTTAGCTAAATCAATATTATGTTTTAAAGATTTGTGAAATTCTTCAACTTTACAGAGTTTTTCATAGATTGTTGAAATAGCATCTACATCAAGATCAGTATAACTATATATCAAATTCAAAACACCTGTACTTCCATCTTTGTTTGTAAAGATTAGGCGAACTATAACAACTTCGTTATCATAACCCTTCACATATCCTCGTATAGATTGTTTGTCTGATAATTCTAGTTCACTTACGCTAATGAATTCGCCGTTATGTTTATACTCTAGACTTGTAGCAAAAAGACGATTAGATTTCAAAGCAGCTATAAAGTCTTTCTCATGCTTAGTAATAAAATCAAAATTATCTTTCGCTGACAACTATGTGTCCATTTGAATATACCTGAATGTAAGCTTATTGTTTATTGCGACTTTAATCATATCTTGCATCAATTCGTTTGTAGCTTCTGACGCTCGTTTTAACTTTCTAGTCTTTATGTCACTAAACTGTACAGGCTGACTCACTATTTCAAATGCCACAGGTATTTATACTTCATTGATGTAGTATAGAGCGTTCAACATGTTGATACCTCTAACTGATTTGCCAACTGTATGATCAAAATGCCAACACATGATATCACTCTCTTTAGTCCATTTTTTCTCTTGAATAGTATCATCAAAAATTAGACAAGCATCTTCTCTTTCAATTTATCGCACAGTCGACGTTACTTGTTTACATAAGTCTTTTGAATCATATTTTTGTTTAGATAAAAAACAAGTTATTTTATCATGACTGACATCTCCTTACATTATTGATGACAATCCTGTTGCTGTAGCGTAACCATTTCCACTGATTAAATAATCAGTATAAAGTTCTGTATAATCTATTTTTATTTCTACATTATACTCTATTTATACATTTACTACGTAAGGGTCAGTAACTAAAATTAAACCTTTGGCTAGTAAGAATGCTGAAAACTTAGCAAACAGTTTAATACAAACACTTAATGCGTCACATACTCACTCAATCACTTTTGATAATGGTAAAGAGTTTTCCAAACACATGCTAATATCAGAAGTATTAAATATAGATATATTTTTTGCTGATACATACTCTTCTTGGCAACGTGGCACCAATGAAAATACAAATGGGTTAATTAGATAATTCTTCCCTAAAAACCTGAGATGAGATGATATTACTTAAGACCAAACTAGAAGAGTTGAAAACCTATTGAACAACAGACCTAGAAAAAGTCTTGGATTCAAAACTCCTCTTCAGGTAGAATCTAGAAATAAGGTTGTAGCACTTGGTACTTGAATCTAATGCAGATCAAAAGATTTGTTATAAGCATTTATATATTGAATATATTCCAATCAACAGATTTATAAAAAGTAGTCTTGAATATATTAGAATCTATGGCAGCAATAACTTAATGGTAACTAAACGAATCCAAAAAAGTCTAATCCATATATCAAAACAACTCAAAAAACCAAACAATGAGTTTATTCTGAAATACGCTGATAAGTGTTATAACAAACAAATAAAGAACTCCTATATGATTTTGAAAAACAAGAGCTGAAAGAACTTATTAGTTTTCTAAAGAAAGATAAATAACTATACTTTCTCAAGCTTTTTGCTAGAATCTTTGTAGAACTTATGAAGCGAAGCATATATTTTGATTAAAAGAATCCGTTCAAACCAAATCCTATCTCAGTCTTTATTAACTATGATAGTGCAAGCCTTAGGTCAAGGTTGTGCATTTATAACAGCTATATTATTAGCAAGACACTTAGACATAAATCAATATGGTCACTATATCTTTGGTGTAACTGTAGCAACTATACTAGCTGTGATAGCTACAATGGGTGCTGGTGGCATACTTGCAAGGACTTGGGGTAAATCTGATTTGCTAGATTATTCACGCGATCAAGAGACATTTCAAGTGCAAAACTGGTATTTTAAACGAGGATTTAGCTTAATAATACTATTTCTTGCGATAATTATCCTACCAAACTCTCGTAATTATTCTATAAATCTTATCGAAACTTTTGCCCTACTATTTGCGATACCATTTTTTATTGCAAATATTTTACAGTCATTTTTTGTGGCTAAAAGAATAGTTGTGTACGCAAACTTGATACAGTTAGGCCTAAGAATTATTATGCTAACTACCACTTGCGTATTTATATTTTCATATATGCAAAATTCAACTATACTAATCGCGGCAATGGTCTTATGTATGGTTGGTTATATATTTGCAATATGGTTAAAACTACTAAAAAACTTTGGCTTTAAGAGCTCAAAACCTGTAGGTAGCAATATTTCATTTGCATTAATGCAATGGGGGTTACTGCTACTTTCTCAAGTTGATATCTTAATATTAAAAGGTGTTTCCACCACTTCAAATGTAGCCCTTTTTGGCGTGGCTTTACAACTTGGAGCTTTGGTGAGCTTTGTGCTTAATGCAGTAAACTCTAATGTACTATCACAAATTGCCGATGATTATAAAAAATGTACACTAAAAAAGTTTCAAACTAAGATCACATCTTATACCAGAATAATCTTTGTACTATCTATCTTTACAATACTTGGACTGATAATTTGTGGCTACCCTATCACTTTATTGTATGGTCAGGAGTTTGTAGTTTCGTACTATATATTTTGTATATTGATGGTCGGACAGATTGTAAATATCCTATCTGGCTGTGTTGCTACTATACTTAATATGGCAGGTCATGAAAAAAGCACATGCATGGCATTTTACATAGCATTTGCTTTGAACATCACATTAGGAATAGTTTTAACAAGCTATTGGGGAGTATTCGGCCTAGCAATAGCATCTAGTCTATCTATGGTTTACTGGAATATACATCTACTATATAAAGTTATGACTGTAGTGAAAATAAACCCTACAATATTCGTAAGACCTATTGTAAATTAAGAATCTGCAATTGAAGATGAACTACTATCATGTGCAACTTGATTTATATTTTCAGAAACCTTGTCAACAGTCTCATTAACTGTTTCTTTTACTTGTTTAAAAGGCTTACTCTTAATATTTGCTATCAAGAGCAATAAACCAACTAACAATAAAAATATAACAAGTGGAATATTTAGTTTTCTTCTGATCAGCTTAAATGCCTTCTTCATATTTATTATATTATCTCTTTAAGTATTCTATTAGTTATTGCTGTCTTCTACACCTTGTTGAAAACTATATGCTACATCACTAGCATTATCTACCATCTTGTCTTCTTTATCAGCTGTATCTTGTACGTTCTATTGTGTAGCTTGAACAATTTTTCCAACTTTTTGACCTGCTTAATAAGAACTATCTGCAGTTTTTGAAGATCACATCGCTGAAACCATTAATGGTGAACCAGCTAAAACTAACGCTACTAATGCAAGACTTATTTTTTTATATTTATTTCCTCTTTATTGAGTTGCTTTCCATATTTATTAAATGCAAGTTGTAAGTGCGACAAAATAATTGTTGCACTCAAAGAGTAAGTTAGATATTGTCACAATTGCTAAAAATCTACTTAAGGAATCACCATAGGACCATCCTACACCCAACTTACTCAAGAACAAAGATACCAGATTGGATCACTTTTGATAATGATAAAGAGTTTTCCAAACACATGCTAATATCAGAAGTATTAAATATAGATATATTTTTTGCTGATCCATACTCTTCTTGTCAACGTGGCACCAATGAAAATACATATGGGTTAATTAGATAATTCTTCCCTAAAAACCTGAGATTAGATAATATTACTTAAGACCAAACTAGAAGAGTTGAAAACCTATTGAACAACAGACATAGAAAAAGTCTTGGATTCAAAACTCCTCTTCAGGTAGAATCTAGAAATAAGGTTGTCGCTCTTGGTAATTGAATCTAAGTTTTTATAAACTAATGTTTAACATCAATTATAACAAACTAACATAAATGAACTGTATTTACTAGGATATATCTACACCTTATTAGTCTTAGTAATTTTTTTACTCATATCTCAATCTTATATTACATACTCGTATAAGAATTTATAAATGTTATAATTACCCTATTATTTTTATAACAAATAAACTTGTATATTTCATGTCAGAAATTTCCACAAAAGATGATAAGAAGCGAGCTCGTTCATGGCTCAAACAAATATCTCAACCTGCAAAGAGCTGGGTTAAGCTTGCTGTACTTGTAAGCATTAGCAGCGGACTATTGTTTATAGCTCAATTATATTTACTAGCTTGTATCGCTTACGATACTTATATATTAGATGATGCATTATCTAGTCTAAAAAACTACTTCCTGCTCATACTCTTGATTGTAGTATTAAGAGCTGGACTAAGTTGGTTACGAGAAGTTATTGGCTATAAGGCTGCTGTTATTGTCAAAAAACAACTTCGTAAAGATATCCTTTCACATATAAGTAAACTAGGTCCTATAAAATCCAATCAAACTTCAAATGCAAATTTGATAACCACAGCGATGGAACAAGTAGATGGTCTCACAAACTATCTTACTAAGTTTTTACCTCAAGTAACTTTATCTGCTGTTATGCCAATAATTATTCTAATCTTTGTGTTTTATCAAAGTATAGTTACTGGAATTATCTTGCTAATCTGCATGCCTTTAATTCCTCTTTTTATGATAATAGTTGGCTTAGGTGCAGAATCAGAAAGCCAAAAGTATTTTAAAGAATTAGCTAGAATGAACCTAACATTTTTGGACACTTTAAAGGGTCTAACCACTCTTAAACTCTTCAATAAATCCAAATCTAAAAGCGATAAAATATTTGAAGCATCTGATACCTATCGTATTTGTACAATGAAGGTTTTAAAGTTAGCTTTTTTATCTTCAGCTGTACTGGAACTTTTTTCAGCTTCATCAATAGCTTTGGTGGCGATATATCTCGGAATGGGATTTATAAATCAAGGTGCTGATAATCATATATGGTGGTCATTACCAGGTCTAAACTTGCAAGATGCGTTATTTATACTACTACTTGCTCCAGAATTTTTTATGCCTCTGCGAGAATTAAGCACTCATTATCATGCAAAAGCTGATGCTGTAGGAGCTGCACTTGAAGTAGCTAAGATTTTTGAAATTGAGCCATCACCACAGAATGAAAATATAGTTTTAGATGATAGATTTAATCAAATAAACATCCAAAACTTAACTGTAAAATATGGCGATAAAAAAGCTCTTGACGATATTTCTTTTACTCTAAAAAGTAATCAAAAAACAGCTATAGTTGGTGCAAGTGGAGCTGGTAAAACTACGCTGATAAATACACTTTTAGGATTTATTGAGTATGATGGGAGTATAGTTGTAAAAGTACTACCCAGTCTTGCTTCGCAATCCACTCCTTCAACCCTTGCATGGGAATTTGTAAATATAGAGCTTAAAAATATCGAAGAGAAATCTTGGCTTAAAAACATCTCATGGCTTGGTCAAAAAGCTTCTCTATTTAAAGGATCTTTAAAAGACAATCTACTACTAGCAAAACCAAATGCTAAAGTTGTAGAGCTATACAGTGCAATATCTCAAGCAAATTTAGATGGTTTTATAAATTCTCTACCAAACAAACTTGATACTCAAATCGGTGAACAAAACATAGGCTTATCTGGCGGACAAGCTCAAAGGTTTGCATTAGCTCGAGCATATATAAAACCTCATGATTTACTGATACTTGATGAGCCAACAGCAAGCTTAGATAAAGAAAGCGAAACTATAGTGTTAGATTCATTAAAATCTTCATGGCAAGACAAAACAGTAGTTATTCTAACTCATAAGTTAAGCTTTTTGGAGTGTGTAGATCAAATCATAGTTTTAGCAAATGGTAAAATCGTTCAACAAGGAACATTTAGTGAACTAGTAGAGCAACAAGATCGAGAGTTTTATAGTTTTTACAAAAATGAGGTGATTAAATGAGAAATCTAATTCCATTTATAAAACTATTTAAGAACCAAACACAATTGATGATAATGGGTACGCTACTAGCATGGTCTACTATACTTATGGGTATAGGCCTTATGTCTGTATCGGGTTGGTTTATATCTTATACTGGATATCTTGCAACTATTTTTTATGCTGTAGCGACTTCATTTAACTATTTTTTTCCATCGGCTGGCGTGCGTACATTCTCTCTTGGTAGAATAGTCAGCCGTTACGGAGAAAGAATACTAACTCACGAAGCCACTTTCAAAATCTTGACAGATATCCGTGTATGGTTCTACAACAAGCTTGAACCCCTTGCACCGGCTCATTTATTTAAGTATAAAAGTGGAGATTTATTATCGAGAATTATAAATGATATTTCTGCACTAGATAATCTATATATTTGTATACTTTCTCCTACTATTGTATTTTTGTTAGCGACACTATCTATTACAATACTTTTTTGTTTCTTTAGTTTCGTCTTAGCTTTATCTACCGCATTAACTCTACTAATAATTGGCTTTGCAATCCCCTCAATAGCAAGTATTTTAGGATATAAAAAATCTTATAAACTCAATCAAATATCAAATGACTTAAAAACAGATATAACCGAGCATATAAATTCATTAGCTGAATTAAAGATTTTTGATCTTGAGAATATTAACTCAAATAAAATACTACAAACTAGTGATGATTTGCTAAAACAAGAAGCTAAGCTAAGCATACTTACAGGCTTATCAAGTGCTTTGATGACTTTATCTTTGGGTATTACAATAATCATGGTTACGATATTTGCAGTCAATCTAACAGCTACTGGTCAGATGAACGGAGCATTTATAGCATTGATATTCTTAGCAATTATAGCAGGGTTTGAAGCATTAATGCCACTACCATTAGCTTATCAATACCTTGGAAAAACACTATCAGCTTCTAAAAGAATATTAAATATAACCAACTCAAAACCAAACGTTAGCTACCCTACTCAATCTGCAACAACAACTGATTATAGTATTAAATTTAATAATATATCGTTTGGTTATAATAACTATCAGAACATCTTTAAAAACTTTAGTCTTGATATAAAAAATAAAGAAAAAATCGCTCTATTTTCACCAACTGGAGAAGGTAAATCCACGCTTATAAATCTACTTGCAAGATTTTGGGACACTGATAAAGGTTGTATCACTATAGGTGGGACAGACATTAAAACCCTATCAGAAGAGACTCTGCGTGAAAGCATGACTATCATCAATCAGTCTCCACATATTTTCAATACTACGATTAGAGAAAACCTTTTATTAGCCAATCAAAACGCTACTGATGATGGGCTTTACTCTGCTTTAGAAAATGTGCTTTTAGCGGATCATGTAAAATCACTACCAAAAGGTTTAGACACTTGGACAGGTGAGCTAGGTAAGCACTTATCCGGCGGTCAACAAAAACGCTTAGCCGTTGCACGAGCATTCTTACAGTATAGACCTATTCTTATACTTGATGAACCAACAGAAGGCTTAGATAAAGAGACTGAAAGAGTTGTTTTTGAAAACCTTTATAATCTTATGCAAGAAAAAACTGTGATTTTGATTACGCATAATGTGAAACTTTTAGAAAAATTTGATAGGGTTGTTAAAATATAACAAACACACTTAAAAATTAATAACCCTAAATTACCTAAAGTAATGATACTATATATTGCTTTAATATAAATATTATAAGAGTCCCTATAGTATTACATATCATATTTGTAATCAAACGCCCTTCTGACATAAATCTATCAATGCATAATATAATGACAATACCTGCCACAGGAACAACTCCTATAGCGCTAAGGGTGCTTGCTAATATTATAAAACCTATACCTGTAACACCTGCAGCTCCTTTTGAACTAATCACCATAATAAGTAACATAAAAACTTGTTGACTTAGAGTAAGGTCAACACCTAATGCCTGTGAAATAAATATGGCTGCTAGTGATAAATAAATTGCCGTGCCATCTAAATTAAATGAGTATCCTGTCGGAATAACTAAACCAACCACAGATTTATCACAGCCAAGCCTTTCTAACTTTTCCATAATATTAGGCAAAACTGTCTCTGATGATTAGGTAGCAAACACTATAAATCTCTCTGTTTTTATATAAGTTAATAATCTAAAAATATTGATACCATAATACACTCTAAGTATAAAACCTAAAAATACAACAATAAACAAAAAACAAGTTATATAAAAACATAACAATAGTCCAAGAAGACCTAATAAAGTACTTGTACCATACATCCCTATTGTATACTCTATAGCCGTACAAGCAGTCATATGCGAGTAGTACATAATCACATGAATTATTTTAAAGAAGACTTTATATAAACTCTGTATAACTTCTATTATTGGTTTACTTCGCTCGCCATAGAGTACTAAGCCAAAAGCGAACAATATCGACACAAATAAAACCTGTAAAATATTGCCATCAGTGAATGCCCCCACAAAAGTATGAGGGATAATATTCATAAAAAAATCCTGGATATATCAACATGCCCCATATATGATTTGGCAGCACTTGCATCAAGAGATTAATGATCTATATCCATTCCCAAATCAGGATGAAGCAGGTTTGCGACAATCATACCTATAATAAGCGCTACAATAGTCATTAAAGAGAATTATATCAGTGCTATACCATCATTTGCCATCAGTTTTTAAATCACTCATCTCAGCGATTCCTGAAACGAGAGTTAGAAATATAATGGGAGCTATCATCAGCTTTATAAGCTTAACAAAAACATCTTCGAAAGGATTAAGTGCAACAGCTACGGTTAGGGCAAATATACCTATTAGAATACCAATAAAAATATCCAGCAAAACTTGGGCATATAGGTGACGAAATATTTTCATAACGGTTTTAAAGTTGATATGGCTTATATTTAATATAATATCTCTTTGAGATAATGAAAAATTTTTGAGTAAAATATACCTAAAGGGCAGCGCCTAAATCAGTCAACTAAAGCCACTGCTTTAACCTCAACTCATACATCTTTGGGTAGCCTTGCCACTTCCACACAAGAGCGAGCAGGATAATTTCAATCAAAGAATGCACTATAAACCTCATCAATGACCTGAAATTCAGTCATATCTTTGATAAAAAGTTGCTTTAACAACATTCTCTAAAATAGATCCAGCCTCTTCAAGCACAGCCTTGAGATTTTGCATAACTTGAATTGTTTGCTCTTTTATACACTCTACAGCTAGAGTACCATCTGGTTTTAAACCAATTTAACCAGAAGTATAAACCATATTACCTGTAACTATAGCTTACTAATAAACACCTATCGCTTGTAGTGCATTTGTAGTATTGATTTGCGTTTTTTGCATCTTATGCATCCCTCGCTATTTTATAAGTTGGATCAATTTCTTCAAATACGCAGTATGGACCTGCATTTTTAAGAACATCTCTACAGCATTCACTTAGATGTTTTAACGTAACTTTTTTACCAAGCTCAAGATATTTCTTGGTTATTTCATCTATCGCTTCAGCACCAGATATATCCATAACTCTTGAGTTAGCAAAATCTAAAACAATATTTTCAGGGTCAAACTTCATATCAAACAAGATTTTAAATGACAAAGTTGAACCAAAAAATAATGGTCCAAAAAATTCATAAACTTTAGTATTATCATCTTCGCGATGAGTACGGCTATGTACTTGTGAGCTTTTCCATGCAAATACTAATGATGAAATAATTACACCAGATATAACAGCTATTGCTAAATCTGAATACACTGTAATGATAGTCACAGCAACTAGTATGAATTTATCAGAGTTTGGCATAAATCGTATACGATTGACACTTTCCCACTCAAAAGTATTTATACACACCATAAACATAATACCAGCAAGCACAGCTACAGGTATATAAGAAATATAACCAGATAATGCTACTACAAATGATATAAGTAGTATTGCTGCTGTAGCTGAAGATAATCTACCTCGTCCTCCATTTGTAAAGTTAATGATTGATTGACCAATCATTGTGCAACCAGCCATACCACCAAAGAAACCACAGACAATATTCCCCGTACCTTGTGCGATACATTCTTGGTTACCATTACCTCGTTTCCCATCCATTTCATCTAGTACAGATAAAGTAAGCAATGATTCTATAAGCCCTACCAAAGCTACAATAATAGAGAATGGTAATACCATCATTATAGATTGCCATGTAAGGTGTAAATTAGGAATTGCAAAAGTAGGTAATTCTCCTGAGATATCTGCTAGATCTCCTACATCTTTGGTTTGTACTTTAAAGATTATCACTATAGCTGTAATTACAATTATCGCTACTAAGCCAGATGGTACTTTGTCAGTAAATTTAGGGAAGAAATACACTATAAGCATAGTCAAGAAAACCAAGCCATACATCGCAGGACCTTCATGACTAAACAATGGAATCTGAGCTAATGCAATAACTATAGCAAGACCATTTACAAAACCATACATCGCAGGTTGTGGTACAAGACGAATAAGCTTACCTAATCGCAATACTCCAATTGTAATCTGGATAATCCCTGCAAATATCGAACATAAAACTATATACTGCAAAATGTAAGTAATAATCTCGCCTGCAGCAGTCAATGATTGAAACATCTCTGGTGATAGTGAGGCTTTTACTTGTACACCAAGCCCAACCAACACTACAGCCACAGCTCCAGTAGCTCCAGATACCATACCAGGCTTACCACCTATTAAGGCGGTAATAAGTCCTAGTATAAAAGCTGTATACAAACCAACTGTTGGAGATACTCCAGCTATAAACGAGAATGTAATTGCTTCGGGTATTAAAGCTATTGCTACAACTATGCCTGAAAGCATATCTTTTTTTATATTTTTACCTATGAAAGAATTTTTGTAATTTGATAACAAAATAATAGTACCATTATTTTCTAATTAAACTAAGGCATATAGATTAACATAAAAGCTTTGTTAGTTTAAGCCTATTAGTACTTATTGATATCAACAAAAATATAATATCAACTAACGAAATCATTGTAATAATCTTATGACATAAACATTCTCAAACCGGCGAAAAACCTTACTCTACTCACTCAAGATAAGATCAAACACAAATATCCACACTGGCGACTTAGAATGTTTTTAGTTTCTTATATTGGTTACTTGACATACTACTTTGGTCGAAATAGTTTTTATGTCTCAAGGCAATACATCACTGAATTATCAGCTGAAGAGCTTGCATTTATAGGTTCAGGTCTCGGTGTTGCGTATGGTTTAAGTAAGTTTTTGATGGGAAATATTTCAGATAGAAGTAATGCTAAAGTATTTCTCTCTATTGGTTTGCTCATAACAGGTATAATTAACCTCATTATGCCAAGTATGCTTTCACTAGGTGTACTTGTAATGTTTGTAATTATGTTTGTAAACGGCTGGGCTCAAGGTATGGGCTGGCCTGCTTTTGCTAGAATCATGACTCACTGGTTTTGTGCTAATGAAAGAGGTACAAAAATGGGGGTATGGAATACTGCTCATAATGTCGGCGCTGGATTTTTAGCAGTTGCAATAGTCCCTATAAGTTTGTATCTCTTTAACAGCAATTGGCAGGGATGATTTTATGTTGCTGGAGGTTTATGTATATTTGTAGCTATTTTAATTTTCGTATTTGGTGTAGATACTCCTCAGTTTGTAGGTCTGCCAGCTATTGAGGTTAACAAAGGCTATGTGATAAAGGCAGTTGTTGCACAAGAGTTTTCAGAAAAAGAAATATTCTTTAAACATGTATTAAACAACAAGTGTATTTGGACAATAGATAGCTAATGCATTTGTGTATTGTGCTAGATACGGTATGCTAAGTTGATCTACATATTACCTAGTACAAGTTAAACACATGTATGCCTCAACAGGCTTACTTGAATTTGCTTTATTTGAGTTTCCTGCTATACCAGGCACAATCGTAGTAGGCTGGCTTACAGACAGATACATTGGTAGCAAACGCGCTCCTATAAGTGTTATTTGTATAATTTTGTTTATTGGTGTGTTATTTGTATACTGGTATAGTGATACAGCATGGATACTTCTACTTTCATTATATGTAATGAGAATACTTATATATGGTCCTATTGCTCTTATAGGTATACTTGCTTTAGATTTAGTTCCAAAAAAAGACGGTGGTACTATTGGTGGATTTACATGACTTTTTGGTTATTTCTTGGGTACTGTAGGAGATAAAGATGTGATTAGTTTTATCGCAACAAATATAGGTTGTAATGCTGTATTTGCATTCTTAATAAGCTCATGTGTAATAGCTTCTATACTTTTAGCTATGTGCTGGAATCTAACGAGTCTAAGTGAAAATGCAGAAACTAAATAATTATGACTAAAAACATCCTAATCACAAGAGCTAATGGCGGAATTGGTGCACCAACTGCTCTTATGGCGGCTAAAACTAGCTATAACATAGGTCTACATTATCATAGAAATGATGAAATAGTTACTAAACTACATCAACTAATTATAAATTTAGGTCAAAAATCTATTCTGCTTAAAGCTGATATTTCTAATAAAGATGATATCATCAAAATGTAAAAAAATTTAATAATGAACTTGGTAGCTTAGGTGCTTTAGTAAACAATGCTGGGACAATATTTATAAGCTCAAAACTAGAGGACATTTCTACTGCAAGACTTACAAAAGTGTTTAGTGTAAATGCTATCGGCAACATACTTTGTGCAAAACAAGCTATTAAATATATGTCTAAAAATCATGGTTTTAATGGCGGTAGAATCTAGAAATAAGGTTGTCGCACTTGGTACTTGAATCTAAGTAACAATAAATCTCTTGACTATGTTAGAAATGGTGATGAAGAGATTATTAATGAATTCATATCAGAAAGAGAAGAAGCTATAAGAATAGCTCAAATATACAAGGGTGAATTGGATAGACTTATAATCAGTGACAAGGATATAGAACATCTGCATGAGACAGTTACAAAGATATTAACAATATTTTAAAGTTTTATCCCATCTACAAATATTGCAGAATTTGAGCAATTTAAAAACTTAATAAGTATGGATACATTAAAGACCATGCAACTTTTAGGATTTCATTATAAGCAAGCTATTAGAGAACCTCTAACAAAAATCTGTGTAGAAAAAATTTCTTCTTGGGGAAAACCTATACAACCTCAGAAAGGAACTTCCAAGAAAAGTAGATAATCAGTTGAATAGAATTGATATAAAATTACTAAACTAATTTTCAATTACATAATGTGTTTATAGCCATTAATAGCAAACCAATAATTGTATAAAAAGGAAACTCAATGAAAACACTTGAACAAGGACAATTAGATCCGAACTTTAAACTAGAAAATCAAAATAATGAAGAAATGTCATCAAGTAATTTTAAGGACAAAAAAATGTCTTAGTTTAATTCTACCCAAAAGCAATGACCCCAGGTTGTACTACTAAAACTATAGGTTTAAGTAGCATTAGTAACAAACTAGCTGAGCTTAATACTGTAGTGCTAGGTATTAGTTCAGATGCACCAAAACGCCTCAAAAAATTTTAAAAAAGAGATAACCTAACAGTACCACTACTAAGTGATGAAGATCACAAAGATGCTGAGCTATTTGGTGTCTGGGGCGAGAAGAAATTTATGGGCAAAGTATATGATGGTATCCATAGAATTAGCTTCTTGAGTGACAAAGATGGCAAGATCAACCATGTTTTTAATAAATTCAAAACTAAAGATCATCATGAAGTAGTTTGAGCGTATATCGAAAATTATAAGTAATATTACGCAAAATATAATCAACCGATTTTGCGTCTTTAAAGCATAAAAGTATTTTATAAACAAGAGCTAGAATGATAAGATTAAAAAATATGAAATACTAATATAAGGCACTCCTTTGAAAATTTACTCTTATTCTACAAAAAAATACGATCAAGAATATTTCTTAAAACAAAACTCTAGTCATGAGCTTACTTTTAGCGATTATCAACTAAACAAAGATACTGTAGTGCTAGCGAAAGATTATGATGCTATATGTATATTTGTAAATGATGTTTGCGACGCTGAAGTCTTAAGCATTTTAAGCTCTATAGGTGTCAAAAACATCCTACTCAGATGTGCAGGATTTAATAATGTTGATTTAGACAAAGCTAAAGAATTGGGTATGAAAGTTGTCAGAGTACCAGCTTATTCACCTTTTTCTGTAGCTGAACATACCGTAGCGTTACTACTGACTTTAAATAGAAAAATCCATAAAGCACATAACAGAATAAAAGAAGGAAATTTTAATATTGAAGGCTTAGTAGGGTTCGACCTCCATCAAAAAACTATAGGTATAGTTGGTTTTGGTAATATTGGTCAGTCTTTTGCTCAAATTATGTCTGGATTTGGTGGTCATATACTTATCTACGACCCTTTCGCTGAAAAAACTAAGCTGCCAAATAAAGCAAAGTTTGCATCATTAGAAACATTGCTTCAAGAGTCTGATGTTATAAGCTTACACTGCCCTCTTACTACCGATACAAAATACATGATTGATGAAAAAGCATTAAGTACAGTCAAAGCTTCTTCTTACATTATCAATACTAGTCGAGGTGCTTTAGTAGATACAAAAGCAATAATTAAAGCTCTAAAATCTAAGGCTATTGCTGGATTAGCTATTGATGTTTATGAATATGAGAAAGACATTTTCTTTAAAGACATGTCTAGTGAAATTATTAATGATGATATTTTTGAAAGATTACTTACATTCCCTAATGTACTAGTAACTGCACATCAAGCATTTCTAACAAAAGAAGCGTTAAATGGTATTGCATCAACAACTTTAGATAATGCTTCTTCACTAGAGAATACAGATTCTTGTGAAAACTTGGTTTTATAGCCACCAAAAGATATAATACCACCTATCTAAAAGCACATTATTCTAAAATGAACACAAACATATACAAAGAAAATGATTATCTAAGGCAGAATTCAAATATCTCAGCTAAAGAACATTTTTCATCATTTAGAAGAGACTATGCTAGAGTTATTCATTCATCTTCATTTAGAAGACTTCAGGCAAAAACTCAGATTTTTCCAAGCTTTGAAAATGACTTTTTCCGCAATAGGCTTACTCACTCTTTAGAAGTTGCTCAGATTGCCAAGTCTATAGCTGTAAAACTAAACAATGAGCACAACTTAAACATTGACTATGATTTGATAGAAACTGCGGCATTGTGCCACGATATTGGACACCCTCCTTTTGGACATAATGGAGAAGTTGCACTAAATAAAAAGATGAAAGAATACGGAGGTTTTGAAAGTAATGCTCAAACCCTAAGACTTATCTCGCATACTGCAAAAAAAGATGTAGATCAGAAGCAAAGTTTTGGGCTAAATCTAACCTATAGAACACTAGCTGCAACTATAAAGTATGATAAATTAATTCCCATAGACTCTAGTAAAGTTACAAAAGGCTACTATCAAGAAGAAGCTAGGCTTGTAAATGACATTAAGAAAAACCTACTAAAGTCATATGGTGCAAAAACTGTAGATCATTTCAAAACCATAGAATGCTATATAATGGATGTAGCCGATGATATAGCATATTCGACTTATGATGTAGAAGATGCTCTAAAAGGTAGATTTATCGACCCGCTATCTATGGCAAGTATTGATGATGGACTACTTGATAAAATACACTCTGCAATGCCAAAAGCTATCAATATCTCGAAAGATGATATTAGAGATATTTTAAAAAACATATTTATAGATGTAATAGACTTTTCTGCTGATTGTAGAGATATTTATAAAAAATCAAAAAACATTGCAAACAACAGTTTATTTCGTACAAAACTTACCTCAAAACTTGTAAACAGCTGTATTGCAAATATATCCATAGATATTAATAGTGAAATTCCTATTATTTCAAAAGTATACTTAAACAACGAAATTCAGAAGCAAGTTGAAGTACTTAAAAAATACATTCTATATAAAATCATAAAATCGCCTAAGCTCAATATATTACGCTATCGTGGTAGAGAGATAATCTCAGAAATTTTTGATATATTGATGTCTTCTAGCTTAAATGAAAGTCTTTTGCCTGATGATATTGGCGCGATATTTTATAGTGCTAGTACTCAACAGCAAAGAGCTAGGATTATAAGTGATTATATCTCATCAATGACAGATAGGTATATTATTGAGTTATACAACCAATTTAAATCAGATCCATCTACAATGATTTTTAAGCCTTTTTCTTAAGGATTACTGTTAAGATTACACCCATCAATGTAACTATTCCAGCAAAATATATTAGATACAACGGGCTTAGTAATGAGTCTGTCACAGAGTTTAATAATATAGTTAAAGCAGGAATCCCTGATGAAAAAAACAAATACCCTAAAGTATAAGAAAGCCCCAAACCTTGACACTTTCGCTCTAATGTAAAAAAGTCCAATATTATTATATTGTATGTCGAAAAGAAGAAACCTATTACAAATGTTAGAGCTATGAAAGGAATATAAAAATTATGTTCTTTAATTAAGTTCATATAAAAAACTGATGATAGCAGCATAGATATGATAACTATTGTTGCGAGCATTTTTGAACGAGAAACATAGTCACTTATAAAACCACCTATAGGAGCTCCAATAGCCATAGCTAATGATCCTAATATTAACATCCCAGAAATATCAAGATTTGGCTCTATATAGATTTCTACATAAGGTGGCAAAAACTGAAATAATTCACTATAAGCTAAAGCTATAAATGCTACTAATAGCGTCCCTACAAACACTTTTGAGAAAAAGGAGAATTTTTTAATTTCATGGTTTTTTATTTGTCTATAAACATTTGGAATGTCTGAAATACCTCTTCTTAAGAAAAATAATGATAGCGTAAATAAAGCCCCTATTAAAAACCCAACTCTCCAACCATAATCATGCATAAAGCTTTTAGAAGTATAATGGTTCAACAGGAAGTAAACGACTGATGTCATCATTATTCCTAAGCTTAAAAATACTGACATAGTACTTAACATCAAGCCCCGCCTATGAGGATAACTCTCTGAAACATAGACTGTTGATACAGGTATTTCAGAGCCTATTGCTATGCATTGAATAAACCTGAGTAATATAAAGAGTACAGGTGCTATGATACCGATTGTTTCAACTCCAGGCAGTATTGCTATGCTAAATGTTGATACAAAAAGTACAAACATGTTTAAACGCAATACAAAAACCCTACCCTTTTTATCAGCAATGCGACCAAGTAACAATGCTCCTAACGGTCTGGCTATATAAGTAATTATATAAATTACAGATACAAAAAATATTCCTTGCGCAACATTTCCTTCTCCAAAAAAACTATTACCAACCGCCCCAGCAAATAAATAATAAATAGCCAAATCATAGTACTCAAAAGACACACCAAGACTTGAGAAAAAAAGTTTATTATATTTTTGCATTATTTTTTTAAATATGTATACCAATCTAGCTCAATAGTATAGTTGATTCTGCCATATAAAAAAACTCTAATACTTAAATATTAGTAGATAATAACTTAAACCTTTAAATATTTACTCAAAGGAAAACCAAGAAACACAGCTCGAGCTAAATAGAATATTATCAAAGCTATCCATAGACCATCATTACCTAGCCAAAACAATGCAAATACAGAAATCACATACACTATAGTTGAAAGTATCATAGAATTTCTCATTGCTACTGTTTTCAACATACCAACAAATACACCATCAATCCAAAAACTTACACTTGCGACTATGGGTAAAAATACTGAAAAGATTATATATTTATTTATCTCTATCTTTACTGGCTCTATTGAAGTAAACAAGCCTATAATTTGTACTTTGAAAACCATATATACAACTACAAAAAATTCTGTGATCAGCATACAATAAATAAATGTCTTAACTATAACCTCTTTAAGATACTCCTTATTTTTCTCAACGAAAGAACTCCCAACAAGAGACTCTGTAACATTTGCCAAAGCATCTAAAAACATTGCCATAAAAAGACTTATCTCAACTAAGATTGCATTTGCAGAAAGTACATTACTACCATAAGCACTAGAAAACATATAAAAAGAGTTAACGCTAAGTAACAGACAGACAGAACGAATAAATATATCACCATTTAACTTTAAAAAAGGTCTATATTCTTTATAGCTAAACAAATTTATTTTCCAATACATCTTTTTATAATTGAATCTATTTGAAGTAAAATAACTAATAATACAGATTAATAAAAAAACACTTGTGGAACCATAAGCTATAAGTAAAGAATAAGCTACTCCCATAATATTCATACCACACTTTAGAATAAAAAAAGAACTTAGACAAACAGCAAAAATCATTGTTACTAATGATGAATAAAATACAATCTTTGTTTTACCTATTCCGATAAAAAATCCTAGAAATATATAATTCACTAAATAAAAAACTATTAGATAAATAACAACATCATAGAATCTTACTATCATTATAATAACTGTTCTATTGGCACTAATGAGATATAGATAAATCATCAATAGTAAAGGCTTGATTAAAAGAATAAATACAACTATGACAAAAGCTACCATCAAAGCTCTAACAACTAGTATAGCTAATTCTTCAATATCAACACTACCAACAGCTTGAGCTATGAAACCTGTTACACTCATTCGAAAGAAGCTAAACAAGAAGCAAACAAGCATCACAAATGACACCCCTAAAGTAGTAGCTGCCAAATAATCACTATTATGCAAATGTCCTATCAACGCAGTGTTTACTATACCCACTAATGGTAGCGTGATGTTAGAGAAGATTAATGGTAATGAAAGTAGAAATATTTTTTTGTACATTTTTTAAAATAGCGTAGCAATTTATATCAACTAAATTGTAACTAATCCTTACACAACAAACAATCTTAAATTCAAAATAAATTTTACATTAATAATTATATTATATATATTGGTAATAACTTATTAATACTTCATAATTAAAAAATAATTTTTTAGATTTACTTAGAGCAACTAGCCTTAAATCCATTGGCATCAATACTAAACGTAAACAACCAGATTACTTAAAAATGTTCACCATTCTAAAAATGGTACAGCCTTATCCGAGCTACCTGGAATAAATATCCCTATACATATTCCTATAATCACTAATATAGTTGTGCATATAACACACACTAATCTAAGAGTTATACTTATGTTATAGCTTGTACTAATTGTTCCATTCTGTTTTCTTAAAAAAAATTCTAATATAGAATACCAATATTCAACGATCAATAAACATACAAAAAAAGATATAGCTGCTGTAGTATGAATATTTCTATCTAACACTTCTGTTGGATCCATTAGAACAGAAAAGGCAACCATTAAGCATACACACTATTACTCCTAAAGTTGCTATACTATCAGCCTGGATATTAACACTATTATCTCCTTTACCTAAAGAAATAAGTTCTAATCTGAATAAGAATAAAGGCAATAGATATTAAGGTTGCAAATAATATCATAAATTTACCAGCCCATAATACCTTAGGGACATTGTCCAATAAAGAAGTTATTTCACAGTTTCCAGCAAAACATGAGAATAAATCCCATGTTTGACCTCATATTTGATACTGATCAGGAATTATACTTGATGTCTCTTTATATGCTAATGATCCAAAAACTAATATTAGTAGGCCAATTACTATAAATAATATTAATGCTTTAGCAAAAAAAAATATTTACTCTTTTCATATTAAATCCACCATATATTTTTTGTTATTACATATATTCAAATTGTAAGTGTGACAAAATAATTGTTGCACTAAAAAAATAAGTTAGATATTGTCTCACTTGCTAAAAATCTACTTAAGGAATAACCATAGGACCATCCTACACACAACTTACTCAAGTACAAAGATACCAGATTGGATAACTATTGATAATAGGTGTTTCTAAAACACAAATAGCCATGGAAGTTGGTTGTAACCAAAGTAGCATATACAAAGAGATAAACCGTAACAACGGCAAACGAGGTTATAGACCTAAACAAGCACAATAACTTGCAAACTCAAGAAAATGTAAAGGCAACAAACAAATTAGGCAATTTGGTTGGAGCTATGTAGAGCATCTTATCAAACAGTATTGGTATCCAGAGCAAATAAGTGGCGGTTTAACATCTAATGGGTGGGTTAGATGTCATAAGTGCTGAAAGCATCTATAAGTATATCTATGGGAATAAAGAAAGAGGCGGTGACTTACACACTTATTTGCGTTGTCAGAAAACTCCTCTTCAGGTAGAATCTAAAAATAAAGTTGTCGCACTTGGTACTTGAATTTAAGCTACAAAAAACTATCATATTTGTTTCCAGTTCCAAATACAACAAAATTTAATGCTATAGGTACATTAAACTCGAACCTGTGTCTGTCAGATTAAGTTTGAGCTACTACATTGCGATAGAACCTCACTTTACTAAGCACTGCCAAAATTAACCTGACCTAAAATCACTTTATCTATTGAACCCGTTGCACTTGGGCAATTATTGTAGCTTCTATTAAGAGTTTCATTACCTAATACTGCAAACGCTATAGCTTCTTTAACATAACTATTTTCATTTACATCTTCAAATGTCAAAACTTCAATGCCCGGTAAATGTGCCTTTATGTAACTAATAAGAAATTTATTATAAGCTCCACCACCTGTAAATATAATCTGATCTAAATCTTGCTTAGGCAGCACGAAGTCATTATAAGCTTTTATTACACTTTCTGCAGCAAAAACAGTAAGAGTATGGACAATATCTTCACTTTTCTGACTACTAAACTTCCCAATAATAGCATCTGTATACTCTACACCTAAAAGCTCTCGTCCGGTAGATTTAGGTGGCTCTTGTTTTAGATAGTCATTTGTCATTAGCTCATCAAACATTTCTATTATTAAGCTTCCTGATGAAGCGATGTCTCCATTATTATCATAAGCTTTACCATACAAGACTTCCATTGCTTGATTTATCATCATATTTCCAGGTCCTGTATCAAATGCTGAGACCTCTTTGATACTACATTTTTTAGGAAGTATAGTTGTATTAGCAATCCCGCCAATATTGTGCAAAGCTATAGACTTTTCTTTTGAGCGATATAGCAAATAATCTACAAAAGGCACCAATGGAGCTCCATCTCCCCCAGCAGCTATATCTCCAGCCCTGAAATTAGAAACCACTGTCGTCTTACATTCATAGGCAATAGTAGCAGCATCGCCTAGTTGTAATGATGATTTCACTAATCCATTATTAGCTTGTGCTTGATGATAAATAGTCTGCCCATGATTTGCTATAAAACTAATATCACTATTATCTAATCCTTCTTCTTTTATAAGAGAATTAGTGGCTTTGGCATACTCTTTACCAAGCTTGAAATTTAGACTACATAAAAGTTGTGCATCACTAGTATTTAGATCTAATGATTTTTTTATATCACTCAACAATTCCTTAGAGTACGAATAAGTTTTCATTTTGACTAATTTTATATCAGTATCTAAACCAAACCCTTTTATCTTACATAATGCAACATCTATACCATCAAGTGATGTACCAGACATAATTCCTATACAATATTTATAATCATTCATATATAAACTCTTATTAAAAAGCTTCTACCATTACTTAATAGTATAACAAGAAAGCAGATTCAAACTAGTTGAAAGTGATTAACTCTGATTTTTAAATAGGTGCTTTGTCACCCAGTAGCTTGACCATAGGTTCTATTTAAAATAGATATTCTACGATCAAATAGTAGAATGACGCAATTCTTTCAGTTCAGCATTATCAGTTTGGATAAACATCATAAACATAAATTGCTGACTTTTTATCATAAAAACTATAGAATTACTAACTAACTTCAAATAAAAGAGCAAATGCTTTGATTTTAAAAAAATATTATAACAAAGATATAGTCAATACCTTTACCTCTATAACCCTATTTATAATATCTATCATATCAGCAAACCTTCTTATTAGACTATTCCAAAAAGCTTATTCTCAAGGGCTTGGGATTGATGCTATTGTAAAATTTGTTATTTTGACTATTCCTGAGAATGTTACCGTAATAGCTCCAATTTCATTATTTTTAGCAATTGTTGTATGCTTTGGTAGATACTTCTCAAACAATGAAATGTTTGTAACCCTAGCAGGTGGTGTTACATGGATGGAGATGGTTAAAAACACTTTAAAGCCAACATTTTTGCTTGCTGGTGTTGTATTTCTCACGTCAATGTTTCTTATACCTCTAGCAAAACAAACCTCAGATATATTCCAGACCTCTTTATCTGCTAGAGCATTATTATCATCTATTACAGATAACAAAATAATAAACCTTCCTAATGGTAGAACTTTCTATATAACCAATAAGTCAGGCAACAAGCTTAATAATGTTTTTTTATATCAACACACCTCCAGAGATCCTGACTACAAAGTTATTACAGCCCCTAGTGCTACAGTAGAATCAGATAAAAACGCAGCTTTTGTAAATTTCAATAAAGTAAACCTTTACTCTCGCGAACTTGAAACATATCAATCTTCTTATGGTACTGCCGATAAAGCGATATATATAATTTACGATAACTATATACGAGACTATGACCATGCTCTTATGGATAGAAAATATATGGGACAACTTGTTGAAAAATCATGGGAAGGTAAAAAAGAATATATAGCAGAGTTATTTTCTCGATTAAACAGCTGTATAGCCGTTATTGTGTCTGGCTTATTAGCAATTGCAATGTGCCAGCTAAGACCTCGCCAAAATAAATATGTAAAACTACTTCCCTCTGTTGTAGTTTTAGCTATCTACTTATGTTCTAATATATTTACAAGTAGTTTAATGGCAATTGGCACAATACCAGCATGGATAGGAATATGGCTGCCACATATATTATTTGTAATATTTGCTATACGCACGATTAGAAAACAAAACGGCTCATCCATAAAGGTATAAACCTATGTTATTAAATAAGATTGATCGTTATATTTTTAAAACAGTATTGAGTAGTTTCTTAATAGTTACCATTATTTTTTGTGTTTTATTTTTTATATTCACGTACTTAGCACAAGTAAGTAATGATAATAGTCATTCTACTACTTGGGATCTCATATTAAACACTCTCTATCAACTTCCTGGAATACTTTATATTTTGCTACCAGCCTGTGCAATGGTTGGAGCCTTGATGGGGTTAAGTTTGCTAGCTGGGCATTCTGAAATTATTATTTTGCGAGCTTCTGGTCGATCTACTGCTCAAATTGCTAAAGGTGTGATTATAGTTGGGCTTATTGGTTCAATTACCACTATGATTTTTGGTGGGTATATTGCGCCCTCATTACAAAAACTTACAGACTCAAATATGATTGCATACAAATCCCATAATATATGGCTTAAAACACCTAGTGGCGTAATGAATATAGGGGAAATAGACCCTAAGAAAAAAATCGCTTACAACATAAGAAAATTCCTTATCAAAGATAACAAACTTGAAGAAGTTCGCTTCGCTAAAAAGGCAAAATATTCATCAAATAATAAAGCTGATGTTTACAATATTGATAGACTTGTTTTTCCCACAAAAGATGGTCAAAAAGAAGTTACTATTACCAAAAATGAAGAGCAAGATAAATGGTCAAACCCTCTACCATTATCAGTAGCTCAAGTTATTACTATCAATGACAATGACTACCTCAACTTTAGCCAGCTAACAAGCTTTATGTTGTTAAAGAGCCAAGCGAAAGATGACGATTTAAACTTGAAGTTCTGGCAAGAAGTATTCCAACCAATCTCGCTAATGGTCCTAATTCTGCTATCTGTGCCATTAAGTATTGGTTCAAACAGATCTTCAACACTTATATTTAAATTACTCTTAGGAGCATTCTTTGGTTTCGCATTCTTTATCTTCAATGAGATATTTGGACCAATTACATTAATCCTCCATCTTCCACCTATATATGGAGCGGCCGCCCCTACACTTATAGCTATAGGCTTATTAACTTATTTATTTATAAAGGCAAAAGAAACATAATACATGATCATACATTCTTATTCACTAGACAACGGTCTAAACATCTATATCAAACCTGATTCTAGAGCACCTGTAGTTTTATCACAGATATGGTACAAAGTTGGTTCTACTTATGAGCCTAAAGGTATCACAGGTATATCACACATGCTTGAGCACATGATGTTTAAAGGTACTGATAAATACACAAAAGAACAGATGAATAGTCTTGTAGAAAATAACGGTGGTGTTCAAAATGCTTTTACAAGCTTTGATTATACCACTTACTATCAGTTCTGGCACAAGCAAAATCTTGAACTAAGTCTTTCTCTTGAATCATCTCGTATGAGCAATCTTTTATTTGATGCAAATGAATTTAATCCAGAAAGAAAAGTAGTACTTGAGGAACGAAGCTTACGAGTTGATGACAAACCTTTTAGCTACGCTTTTGAGAAATTTATGCAACTTGCTTATCAGAAAAATGCTCGTCATGTACCTATAATTGGTTGGCAAGAAGATATCGAAGGTTACATTTTAGAAAACCTGAAAGAATGGTATCAACAAAACTATACTCCAAACAATGCAAGTATTGTAATTGTTGGTGATGTAAATCCTTATGATACTTATAAAATGATAGAAGAGCATTTTGCTAATATACCAAAATCTCAACTGCAACAAACTAAAGTGGGAAAATCTCTTTTTAATATAGGTCATCGTCACGCTCAGATTCAAAAATCTCCAAACGACACTTCTGCTATAATTATGGGTTATATAACGCCATCACTTACGACAGATTATCAAGATAATGACCCTTTTGCCTTGATGATACTAAATAGCTTATTAGGTGATGCTGATGCCTCAATCTTACAGCAGAAACTTACTAGAGATGAAAGCTTATGTTGTAATGTCGATAGCGAATATTGTCCATTTATCCGCGGTGAAGATATTTTTGTGATTACAGCAATTGCAAACCATGACCAGAACCTTGAAGATATTCAGCTAAAAATTGAAAATATCATTGATTATTTGAAAAACACAGGTGTCACTGAAGCTCAGTTAAATAGAGCAAAAGTCGTTATAAAATCCGACAAAATATTCTCAATGGATTCATTAGAAACACAAGCAAACCTTATAGGCTCATTAGCTAGTATTGGCTTAGATGTTGATTACTACAAATACATCGACAAGCTATATGATGTAACTCTTGATGATATAAGCCGAGTAATAAATAGATATTTTGCTAAAGAAAATCTAACTTCACTACATTTACTTAAAGACTAATTATGATTCAGAAATCTACTATTGATAAGACAAACATCTACTTCCAAGCAAACAATGATTTGCCTATGATTGACATAGCACTAAACTTTCGTGCAGGCTCTGCTTTTGATGGCAAGCTTCATGGGCTATCAGACCTATCTGTCGGGTTATTTTCCACTAAGACAAAAGTTTCTAGTGAGCAAGAGCTTATAAATAAAATGACAGACATTGGTGCTTCTATTCATGCAGAAACTACTAAAGAATACTTTAGTGTAAAGATTAGGGTTTTAAGTGATGATAGCGTAGTCAATACACTACTAGAGATACTCGAAGAGGTTTTCACTCAAGCTTATTTTGATGAAAAAATACTCACTAGAGAAAAATCTCAAACTATCACTCATATAAGTTATCTTTACAATCAACCGAACTACCTTGCTTCATTAGAGTTTTCAAAAAACTTATTTGCTAATAACCCATATAGCCAACCGACTATTGGTCATATTGATACTATCAAGAATATAACGGTTAAAGATATAGAGGACTTTTATGCACGACTAATTTGTGCAAATAATGCTAACATCTGTATTATCGGTGATATTGATGATTCAAAAGCGCAAAAGATAGCTAGCACCATAGTTAAGTCACTATCCAAAGGTCAGAAGAATTTACAAACTTTTAAGCAAATAAAAAACTCTTCAGACACCATTAAAATAGCTCACAATAGTAAGCAAACTTCTATACTAACAGGGCATCAGCTTTTCTTTGATATCGAAAGTCCGCTTTATTTCCCACTTAAAATTGGTAATGAGATACTTGGTGGTGGCGGATTAAACTCACTACTTTTTAACAAAGTCCGTGAAGAGCTTGGTTTGGTTTACAATATCGGAAGCAGTATCAATCTAAACCCTGAATATGGTAGCTTTGTAATTTCAGCTCAAACAAGTAATCCTAACCTAGCACTTGAAACTATAAATGACATTTATAAAGATTTTAAAGCTAAACAGATAAGTGAAAAAACCTTAGAAAACACAAAAAAATATATCGAAGGTACACAACTACTTAGCTCAGTTAGAAATAGTTCAAAACTTAGCATGATGTCATCTATTGCAAATAAAGATTTGTCATTAGGCTTTTTTGATACATATTCTGAAAATATTAATAAAGTTACAGCCAAGCAAATCAAAGATGCTTTTGAAAGTATTAAAGATAATCAACTTATAACCATATTGGTTGGAGAAGTTTAGCATTGAAGACAAATACAATTCGCGTAATAGCTGGTAAATATAAAAATCACAGATTGAAGTTTCCGTCCATCAATGGCTTACGCCCTACTTCTGACCAGATCAAAGAGACTATCTTTAACTGGATAGCTCCATATATTAATGGTAGTACTTGTATCGATGCTTTTGCTGGTAGTGGTAGCTTGGGTATAGAAAGCTTGTCTCGTGGAGCTGAGAAAGCTATATTTTATGAGCTAAATTTTAAAGCAACGACTCAAATCAAAGAGAATCTCAAGCTACTAGAAATTTCTAATTATGAAATCTATAAAAGAGATAGTATAGTTGCCTTAGCAGATATTGTTCCTAATAGCGATAATTTGATAATATTCTTAGACCCTCCTTTTAACAAAAAGCTTGCTAATCCATGCTTACAAGCTACAGCTGATAACAAAAACATACCTAGCGCAACTCTAATTTATATTGAAACTGAGAAATCTGCTGAATTAGATTTCACAAATTATAAGATTCTAAAAGAAAAAAATACTTCGACTATCTCTGCAAAGTTAATTACAAAAAATTAATTTATTTTCTAAAAAAAAATCTCTAAAATAGCGTCATTACATTTCACTTTTATATTATCATGCAAAATATCAACCATATAGGCATTACTGGTCCATACATATTTAGTATTATGTTTATGCTTGGTATTATAGCAGAAAGTATGACTGGTGTTATATCATCATCTCGTCGTAACATGGATGCTTTTGGAGTAATCTCTATTGCATTAATAACGGCTTTAGGTGGTGGTGTAGTGCGTGATTTATTGCTTGGTAATCTACCTGTGACAATTATATTAGAGACACACTATATAGTTATTTGTTTGATATTTTCTATAATTGCTATATTCACACAGAAATACATCAAAAAATTCTACAAAATATTTCTAATTCTTGACTCAATTGGCTTAATAGCATTTGCATATATAGGTAGTAATATCGCCTATGAGATTTGCACAAAGGTTTTTGAGATGCACTTTTTTAGTACTTTAGTTGTTGGCATAGTTATTGCTATTATAAATGGTGTATCTGGCGGAATTATAAGGGACATAATTTGTAACGATATTCCTGTAGCTTTTAAATCAGAATTGTACGCTTCTGTTGCAGGGATAGTTGGTGGTACAAATATAGTGTTTATATATAGCGATGTAAATTTATATGTCGGTGCAGCTATTCTTATAGGTGTGGGCATAACAGTTAGACTAATGACTATTTTGTATAGATGGAAATTACCGACGGTTTAATTTAAAAAAAACATACCTCTAAAAACAAAGTATTGCAAATTAGCAGTAAGTAGTGCAAGAGCCTTTCCATCTAAGTGTGTAAATTAACTTACATGAAGTTCTGAATTCTATTTTCAAACTCTATAGCGAAATAAGGCATAGAATCATTCCAATATCTCACAGGCATAGACCATTTTTTAGTTATATAGTCTATAGCTAAAAATAACGATTTGAACACAGAATCATATTTAGGAAATAACTTCTTGTTTTTAATAACTTTCCTAAACTGACTATTAAGCGATTCTATCGCATTAGTAGTGTAAATTACTTTACGAATTTTTGATGTATATTGCAAGAATACTGTCAAATTATCCCAGTTATTTCACCATACTTTCTATATCAGTGGATATCTAGAATCATTTTTAACTGCAAAATGTTGCAGCTCTGGTTATGCTATATCAATAGTCTCAGCGTCATAACTCTTTTTTAATTCAGCTTCTACTTCCTTTTTATCCTTGTAAGGCACATACTTCAATTAATTTCTAATTTGATTAACAATATACCAAGCTGATGCTTTGTTTGAGGATATACAGCCTCTATAGCATCTGACACAACCTTTAGATTATCAGTGCAAGCTATGAATATATCTTGTAAACCTCTATTTTTAAGTTATGTTCATACACCTAACTAATATTTAGCTCCCTCATTTTGACTGATCCATAAGCCTAATAAATCTTTGTGACCAGTAAGAGATATACCTAAAGCAATATATACTGCTTTATTAATTATTCGTTTATCTTCTTTAACCTTAACAACTATGCAGTCAAAAAAGACTATTAGGTAAACTGATTCTAAGGGTCTATTTTGCCACGCTCTAACATCATCTATTACGGCTTCTGTGACATTGCCTATAAAGCTTGTGATTATCTGAGTATCATACAGTTCAAATAACTATTGCTGTATATCTTACAGACTCATACCTTTAGCATATAATGACAATATTTTTTTATCTAAACCATTTATCTTTGTTACGCTTTTAGGAATTATGTGAGGTTCAAAGTCACTTTCTCTATCTCTAGGTACTGATATATCTAAATTAACTGTATCTGTAGATATTGTTTTGCTATTGTACCCATTTCTAGAATTTGTAGTGGTGGTTCTTTGATGCTTTGAATAACCAAGATGGCTATCCATCTCAGCCTCTAAGGCTTTTTCTAATAATCTTTTAGTTAATTGCTTGAGTAAGCCATCTTTTTCAAATATTTGACTAAGATCTGCAACTGAGTCAATTATTTGATCTGCAATAGTGGCGTAAATATCATCTGATTTGTTTTTTCTAGACATTGTGTTTATCCTGAATATTTTACTAGATTAAATCTAGCATCTTAATTAAGAATTTACACACTTATTTGGAAAGCCCCCAAGCTAAGGAACTGTTTATAAATAAGTTAAACGATTAACTTGCTTATGTTTCCATCTTATGGCTTGTTCAAATACACTATAGACATTGCTATGCTTAAATTTAAACGCCTTGAGTATGAAAAACTATTCAGCGTTACTTGTTTTTAATTTATTTACGGATAAAGTCCCTAAGAAAAACTTTTAAAGTCTCTTAATTGAGGGACTCTTTAGTTTTATCTTATATATAACACAATCCATATCTTTTAAAACCCTATTATCTAAATATCTCATACCAACTTTTTTCATAATGGCTATAGATCCTTTATTATTTAAATCCGCATAAGCAAAAACTTCTTTAGATTTAGTGTTATTAGATGTCCTAATCAAGTAGTGTTTTGGTTATTTCTGAGACATATCCTTTACCCCAAAATTTATTATCTACAAAATAGCCAATACCAATTGCATCTAAATCATTTGTATAAAAAAGCCCAACTCTTCCGATGAAATTATCATGATTATCAAAAACAAGAAATACAGGTGTTTTATAATCTTCATAACCTTTTATAAAGCTTTCTTGTATTTTAAATACTTCATTTTTAGACAAAGCTCCATCAAGAAAAAATGCTCTATTTATAGGATTAGTATCTAAAATTTATAGTAACTTTTTATTTTCATCGCTTCTTATAAGCAATCTATAGTTTAGCCTCGATGATGTTGGTAATTTCATAATAGACACTCCTAAAACTTATTTTAATAACCAAACTATAAATAAGCAGTACGCCACATATTTGAAACACCATTTACAATCACATTTCTATCTGAGATATTAGTCAAAAAATCCAACCCTGTACGGTTTTCAATATCCTTGATAGAAGTACTATAGTTAGCTATTTTCTTTTTATTAACTTGTGCATTTGGCATTACAAAAGCAATTGCTTTATTTTTTGATGGTACATAAATTATTTTGAAATAATAGTCTGGTACAGCAACTTTATTATCACCTATAGTTTTATGAATTTTTTGCTTTTTATATATTGGTCCTGTATATACATAGATTCCATTATCATACATGTTAGCCCAAATTCTCTCATCGGTTTCTAACCTTGCCCAGCCCTTTCTATTAAGTCCAGCTTTCTGTGGTGACATATTTGAGAGTAAAAATGATTCATCTGCAGACTTTTGACTAAAATCCATAGATGCATATGAAGCTAAATGTCCCCTATCGTAACCTGAGCGTTTATAGTCGTCTAAAGTGGCACGATATACAAAAGGTACATCAGTATCCTCTTTAAACCTATCATCTCGTTTAAGTTTATTTGCTACTTTTGACTTGGTTAATTTAAATGCTACCCAGCTTGCTTGCTTGGTTTGATAATTGTATCCAACTACATAACCATCTCGACATAAGTATAGATTGGTTTGCCCTAGCCCACTATTTACATCGAAGCTTGGATTTCCATAAGCTAAGAAATCATGACAGTAATCACTAACAGCAGGTATAGTTCTCTCAGGAGCATATTGCTTGAGATTATCAAATTGCTTGCTCTTTGCAGTTTTTGCTTCATCGCTTTCTGAGAAAAATCTCGCTACAATATTTTCATTATCTTCTGGTTTAAAGTTTTTTATAGGATCACGAGTGAAGTAATCATATACTGCAGCTCTAAGATCTATAAACTTTTGTTTGATATTGTATTTATCAAAATAAGCTCCTGAAAATCCAGCAGATATAGCTAAGACTAGGTATATCAATATCTTTATATACTTGAGATTAGAGTTTGGTTTTTTGTTTGTGTTTTTACTTTTAGCTTTGCTTGCTGTTAGTTTTTTAGCCATTTTTTCCATTTATTCTTAAATAGTAAAGGACTGTCATAATGAATTTATTTCAGCATCTCATGATAAGGATTACTTCTATTCAGATACTATACTTCGGCTCCGTTCAGCAACCGAAATTTAAAGATGATTTATTTTTACAACCTCATTACTTTATATGCCTAGTTTTAAATAACAAAAAGGCTTTAACTTCTTGATCTTCTATAAGTGGCAATATTTCTTTACGGATACGGCTATAATAATCATTTATAGTTTTCTTCTCTGTATAAGTCAGCATCCAAGTCTCTATCATTTCATACTCATAAGGAATAAGAGTTAAATCTTCAAAACAATAAAAAGGTCCATGTCCTGTCGGGGACTCTTGTTGAAGATGTTTTACATAGCAAAGATTTTCAATTCTAATACCAAACTCACCCGGTAAATATGCACCAGGCTCATTACTAACTACCATACCAGGCATAAGAGGAACTATTGAAGTAGAATTTATAGCATGAGGACCTTCATGCACACCTAGAAAGCTACCTACTCCATGACCAGTACCATGACCATAATCAGCACAAAAATGCCACATATGTTCACGAGCGAGCACATCAAGGTGAGAACCTGTAGTTCCCTGAGGAAATACAGCTCTACTTAAGCCAAGATGACCTTTTAAAACTAATGTATAAAATCTTCTATGCTCAGGGCTTGGACGACCAAAATGAAGTACTCGAGTTATATCCGTAGTACCCTCATTATATTGACCTCCAGAATCACATAACAAAGGAGCTTGATCATCTATAATTTTAAGTTGAGCATCGTCTTTTGCCATATAGTGCATAATAGCACCATTAGCAGCATGACCTACTATGTAGGAAAAACTATTTTCTACAAAACCTTTTTGTTTTGCTCTAAATTCTTGTAATTTATCTCCTGCTTGTATTTCATTGATACATTGGTAGTTATTTTCAAGCCAGTGCCACCAACTTATAAATGCAGCCGCATCTTTGCGATGAGCATATTTAGCACCATTTATCTCAATTGAGTTTTTTAGTGCTTTGCTAAGTGTGATTGGCGACTCTGCAACTAAGATTTTACTCTTCGAGTTTTGCATGATAGCTTCTTTCATTGCATAATTAGCACTACGGACATCTAGTAAGTAATTAGCTTCATACTCCGCTAAATCCACAAAAAACTGCTCATAAGTTTTTATGATTATTTTATTTGCTGTGAAATATTCTTTTACCTCTTCATCTACTTTCTGACTATCTATATAAATATAAGCTTCGTTTAGTGTAACTACTAAATAACATATTGCTACTGGAGTATTTTTTATATCTCTACCGCGGATATTTAAGGCCCAAGCTATTGCATCTAAAGATGAAACAACTAAAGCATTTTGATTGATTGTTTTTAGTTCATTACGAATAGCATTTAGTTTTGACCCAACTGATTGCCCAGTGTATTGCATCTCATGTAAGAATACTTTATTCATAGGTTCAGCTTGAGTTTGAGCAAACTCTTCTTGGGCTTTAGCCACTAGATTATCTGTATCAAATACAACTTTTGCATCATATTCCTCTGCAAGTTTTAAAAGGTTCTCTGCTTTATCTATACTTACTTTTTTAGGGTCTACAGCAAGAGTTTTACCTTTGAAGTTACTTGTTAGCCAGTTTTCAATTTCTGAGCCATAACTCTTTTGTTTTAATAATGAAAATTCTTTACTATCTAATTGGTACTCGGCTTGAGTAAAGTATCTACCATCAGTAGATAAATAACTCATATCTTTTGTAATCAACACATCACCTGCCGAGCCATCAAACTCACTTATCCAAGCACGGTACTGCCAACATGGTGGCACATATTCATTATTATGATTGTCTGTAGAAGTTACTAAATAATAGTCATAGCCCTTTTCATTCATTAAATTCTTCAGTACTTGTAGTTTTTGTGACATATTAAATTCCTTATTTAATAAAGTATTTTATAATTATATGTACAGGTTACTCAATCCAAATAAAACTAGCTTGTTGCCCTGTTACTTTACAATCTTTACGGTACGAGTCAAATCTCTTATTGCTATAAGTGCATAGTCCAGAGTCAACCAAATCTATACAATTATGCTTATTAAGCATTTGTATCTAGCTATAAATTTCATATCAAAAAGATACTTATCATCGCCTATTGTCCTAAATGCTTGAGTGTATATTGTATTTTGTTCTATGAAAGCATCATAAACATCTTGACCAACCTCAAAATGCTTTTGTGTTATGCACGGGCCAAACCATGCAACCACATCAAGACTTACCAATTCTTTTAAAGTAGCTTCAAGCACCCTATTTACTAGACCTTCCAGCATGCGTGCACTGCAGCGATTTTTGTAAGCTTTTTTCAAATATCAGTACCGGTAAGCAATCGGCTGTAAGTACAGTACAAAATTGTTTAGGCTTATCTGTGAATACAGAATCACACTGCTCATTCTCACACTCATCAAAACTCTTAGCAATATTTGTATGATTTCGATTAAGCCACTTAATATCTGCATTTATATAAGATTTAAAAAGGTTACGGTTTTTCTCAACAACTAATGGATTGTCTCTCACAGTTTCTGATAAATTAAGTTTGGAGTAGATACCTTTACTAAAACCTTACGTGTTATTGGTATAACCAAGCTTTAAACACTTAAAAGGAGTATTTATAAAAACTACTGACATCTTGTTTTATACGACCTATTTATTTTGCGTAATTATTTTTTACATAACTTTCTACAATTTCTATAAAATCACCAGAGATATTATCTCCTCTTAGTGTATTAGCCTTTTTACCATCTATAAACACTGGTGCAACTGGAGATTCGCCACTACCAGGTAGACTAATTCCAATATCAGCATTTTTAGATTCACCAGGGCCATTTACAATACAGCCCATCACAGCGACTTTCATATTTTCTACACCTTTGTACTCTTTTTTCCAAGTGTACATTTTTTCATCAAGATGTTCTTTGACTTGTTGAGTGAGTTCTCTAAAGTATGAGCTAGTAGTACGACCACAACCAGGGCAAGATGTCACACTAGGTGTAAACGCTCTAAGACCTAAACCTTGAAGTATCTCTCGACATACTCTAACTTCTTCTGTTCGTGGTGCATTTGGAGCAGGAGTAAGTGATACGCGGATAGTATTACCAATACCTTGCTGAAGTAATATCCCCAAACTAACGGCACTCGCTACAATCCCTTTAGTACCCATACCAGCCTCTGTAAGCCCAAGATGTAAAGCATAGTCACATTGATTAGCAAGCTTCTGATAAACTGTGACTAAGTCTTGTACTTCACTTACCTTACATGAAATGATGATTTTATTACGAGCTAAACCTAACTCTTCGGCATACTTTGCACTTTCTATAGCCGATGTTATCAAAGCTTTGTGCATAATTTGCTTTAGTGGTAATGGGTGCTCTAAAGCTTGATTTTCATCAATTAATTTAGCAAGTAACCCTTGATCTAAACTTCCCCAATTCACTCCGATTCTTACAGGCTTATCATTAGCTATTGCTATATGAATTATCTCACCAAATTGCGTATCTTTTTTCTTACCAAACCCAACATTACCCGGATTTATACGGTACTTGGCAAGAGCTTGTGCACACTCAGGGTACTTAGTTAAAAGTGTATGACCGTTATAATGAAAATCTCCTACTAACGGCACAAAACAATCATGATTAGCAAGTTCTTTGACAATCTCTGGGACTGCTTCTGCTGCAGTCTCATCATTTACGGTGAGACGCACTATTTCGCTACCTGCTTTATGCAAAGCAAGGATTTGCTTAACTGTCTTTTCAATGTCAGCAGTAGAAGTATCTGTCATTGATTGTACAACTACAGGATTATTGCCACCTATTAAAACATTACCAACTTTTACAATATTTGTTTTATTTATAATCAGAGTTTTTTTAATTTTAAAAATTTATTCAAAGAATATATAATGTACAATTATATCATTATAAACCTCATTTTTCAACCATATGCACTTTAAAGATTTAGAAAATTTCTTAAACGAATACTTTGATACCAACATATATACAGATTATGCTCCAAATGGTTTACAAATTCAAGGCAATAGATTTATTAAAAAAGTAATCACAGGTGTAACAGCTTGTGAAGCTCTTATAGATAGAGCTATCGCTGAAAATGCTGATGCTATAGTTGTACATCATGGTTACTTTTGGAAAGGAGAAATCTACACAATAGTTGGCATGAAATACAATCGCATCGCAAAACTTATACAAAATGGAATCTCTCTATATGGTTATCATCTACCATTAGATGGTCATGCCGATATTGGTAATAATATTCTTCTAGCTCAAAAGCTAGGGCTTATAAATATCGAGTTTTTTAAAACTGGTTCAAAAACTGATATTTCTGTAATTGGAGATTGTAATACTAGGTTAGATGATTTTGGCAAACTTATTGAAAATAAACTTGATAGAAAACCAACCATCATCAAAGCAGATGATAAAAATAAAAAAGTCGCTATCTGTACAGGTGGAGCTCAAGATTTTATAGAATATGCTTATAAAGCAGGTGCTGATACTTTTATATCTGGTGAAATATCAGAACGAACTACTCACACTGCTCGTGAACTAGGTATAAATTATATAGCGGCTGGACATCACGCTACTGAAAAAGAAGGTGTGAAAGCTATAGCTGAACTGCTTAAAGAAAAGTTTGGATTAGACACAACTTTTATAGATATAGATAATCCTGCTTAGAATTACTTACTCGAAATTTCTTTTTTAGCTTGAACAATTAACTGTCTAAATTGGTCATTAGCGTTTAATGCGGAAAAAACAGAGCTACCAACAATATAACCAGCTTGAACATCACTTGGCCAATGTGCGCCACATATTATTCTGCTCTGACCAAAATCATAACCTTTCTTTAATATTTGCTCTTGATGGTTAGGATTTATTTCTGCAAGTATAAGTGCTATAGACCACCCTTCTGTAGTATGCCCTGAAGGATATGACTCAAACTTACCTAAGTATTTTTCTTCAGTAGGGTTGCATGTTTGTTTATTATAGTAGACAAATGGTCTTACACGTTTATGTGCTTTTTTTGTTTCGGCTGTAGCTTTTGATGAAACTTTTGTAGCTAAATCTATTAAGCTATAAGTAATAGGAGTGTTTTCTTTTGATATATTATACCCAAAACTCTTAGAGAAATTTTTAGATAAGCTATTTGCTGAATAACCAGTATCAATTATTGCTTGCTCATATCTATCAGTATTTTTTCTTCCATTTAAAGCAGACTCTGAGATAGCTTTATCATTTAAAAAATTAATACTATTAGCTAAAGGAGGCTCAGGTAAAAGCTTTAGACTATTAGGAATTTTTATTTGCTCTACAGACAATGTATTTTCTGCATAACTGTTTGTGATTAATATAATTGATATAATTACTGCTGATATAAGTTTAAACATTTTTGTTGCTCTAAATTTTAAATTTTGCCAGAGTATAATCTATTTTAGAAAAAAAATCTGGTGTTTATACAGCAACTATTGATTAGAATGAAAAATCATTTTTTAGAGTAATAATATTGGTTATTCACATAAACTCTTACTAAATATCTTCAAGAGACCTGCCATTTATTTTAGGTACAAATTCATAGACTATAAAAATATATAATAAAGTACACCCACCGCATACAAAAAACATGCTACTATCACCTAACTCATGAGTTATTGATAAAAATACTGATGCTAATAATGTGATGCCATACTATTTAGAAATAACGCGACCGCTAAACCTTTACTACGAATTGCCGTAGACAACAGTTCTGACATTATGACCCATACATAAGCGCCAGGTCCAATTGCAAAAAAAATATAAAGCAAACAAAACCAATACGCAGTAACCAGCCTTGTAAAGCACAAACTGGCAGTATCCATAGCATTATTGCTGTGAATAATAATGAAATAGAGACCATAATAGTAGCTATAGTAATTGTGATTTTTCTTTCAACGTTTATCAGCCATCAGTACGGTCATAAGAGTTGCTATGAAATTCACAGCTGTTATGACTACTCCTCCCAATACTAAATGTATATTTATCAGCCAAGCCGGAATCTTTTAAAAGTACCGAAGAAAATTCTAAACAACTATTGATACAAGTTAATTGTGCTAGTATTGCTATTGGAAATACCAGCAATATAGGCACTAAGTAATTAGGTGCAGTCAAGATACTTACCAATCCTTTCTGCTCATGTTTTGAAGATTGTTGAACTTCTTTAAATTCAATAATTTCTTTTTCAGCCTCTTTCTCACCTACTGTAATATTTAAAACTCTACGAGCTTCTTTTACGTTATTGTTTATATGAAGACATCTTGGAGATTTTACAATAAAAAAAACAACCTATAAAAAATATTAATGCTGGAATTAACGCACTTGACAACATAGCTTTCCAATCTCCTGATTTTTCAAATGCAAGACCAACTGTATTTGCAATCAAAATACCTGCCGTTAAAAACAGCTTAAAAGAAGTAACTGCTATACCTCTTATATTATCTGGTACAGTCTCTGTTAAGTATATGGGTACTGTAACTGTTATAAAACCTACCGATACACCTTGAATAATTCTTGAGATCAAAAGCATAGTATAATCTTTTGATAATTCGATAAGGAAAACAGATATTATGCAAATCACTGACGACAAAATCAAAGTCGATTTTCTACCTAAATAATCAGCTATTAGACCACCGACAAGTATAGTTAATACTTTTCCAAAAAGTAATGCTCCTCCTAATAATGAGGTTTGCAAACTCATCATCGGTATATCTTTGTCTATGAATAAGTAAGCACTATTGATTATACCTATATCATAACCATAAAGCATGCCAACCATAGCAGCAAAAAACACTATAATATATACTTGTAACTTGTTGAAACTAGTTTGCATAACAGACCTCTTTTAAAACTAGATAGATTTGGACTGGTGGTTACAATGTCTCAGTAACCTTTTTAAGATTAACTGGACTATCTGGGTCAAGTCCCAATGATACAGCTAAATTATTTACCATAAGATAAAATTCTTGTAATAACACTATAGGCTCTAATATCGGATGAGTTTGAACCTCAACAGCTAAATGCACTTTAGCATCAGCATAAGCTCTAGTACTTGCAAATATTGTGTTTACACCTAGCTCAATCATTTTGCTAACAATCTCACAAGTACCTTTTGCGCTTTCATCATGCCGTAATATAATAAAGGTAGTAAATGTGTCGGTCATAAGTGCAAATGGACCATGTAAAACTTCTGCTCCACTAAATGCTTCTGCATGAATACCGCAAGTTTCCTTTAGTTTTAAAGCCATTATAATACACTATGGGAAAACCACAACCTATTCCAATCACAAACATACTCTTACTATTTTTTAATATATCTATCGCAGCTTACCAGTTTGATTCTAAACTTTTTTCTAAAATTTTAAATAAATTATGTAATTGACTTAAAAGATTTTTATCTTGATTATATTCGGCGACTATATCTAGAAGCGCTACTAACACTTTTTGTGGCTGCTACAGCATTTTCCTCATCAGCTCGTACAGCTCTAGTACTAAATCTGAAGAATCAGCTAATGGTGATTTTTCTTTATTTACAATTACAATAGTAGTGCATCCTGCCTTTTTACAACCTTCAAGAGAAAGCCTTAGATCAGGGCTACCGCCAGATTGTGATATTGCTATAGCTAAAGTTTGCTCATCACCTATATTCCTAACATAAATAGTAGTTATATATGGTGGTATTGAGGAGACACTAAAACCAAGCTGAGTCTCAAACAAATACGTAGCAAAATTTGCTACACAATCTAAACTACCTCGAGCGATTGTGATTCAAAACAGACTCAAAAGTATGGCACAAAAAAACAGCTTACAAAGATATAGATGCAACACTTGTGGCAAAGTATTTAAGTCAAAAAGATCTATTTATAGTCAAATAAATAACTATCAAGTAGAAATAAAAAGGCATGACTTTAGAGCAGTAACTTGAGAATGTGATACAACTTTTTATGGCAAGAGAAAAGATAAGTTAGGAACCGTTATTTTTTATGATGCTTAGATTCAAGTACTAAAATGCAAGATCTTGTTGTGGGAGCATGTTGAAAAAGAAAAGTGTGAATATTACAAAAAATCATTCAAGCAATTACTCTCCCCTTAGGATATACGATTAATAATTTTACTATGGACGGTAAAAGAGTCTTACACACTGTGTTCAAAGGGTATATGACACCAATGTGCCACTTTCATCAAAAACAAATAGTACAAAGGTACATAACTAAAAACCCTAAGTTACAAGGTTGGCGTGCTAAATATGAAAATTTTCTAGCTGAGATGACAGTCAATTATGAGACTGGTGAAGCAACTTACACTCACTATAAGCTAAGAGCAGCTTACACTAGTTTATGCTCTAATCTGTACTATCTTTTCACATATAAAAATAACAAAGCATTTTGCACTCCAAATAAAACAAATCATCTTGATGGTGGTAAATTTTCAGATTTAAAAAATAGGATTAGAGTACATAGAGGTTTATCTATATTATTGAAGAAAAACTTGGTTGACTACTATCTACTAAATAACGGTAGAAAATAGTGAAAAACCAAACCATTTTTGCGATTAGCTCGAAAAAACACTCATATCCAAGATGTAAAAGTAGTTAACTTAGGATTTATGATAATTCCTAAAATTGGAGGTAATATAAATAAAATAGCGGATCCTTTTCGTGCGAGAAATATGATTGGTAAATATAATATATTTTACATTAAAACCAAAAAAAGACCAGTATGGTGATACTAAAGCTAGCTTAGTTTATGCTCCTAATATGAAAAAAATGAAAATTAAAGAACAGTTTCTTATACAGGATAGCAATGTATCTGATAGTAAAACATTTAAAGTAGAGACTATAATTTTCAATGAAAAATACAAAAAATATGGTTCTGAAGTTCTGCTATTCAGGTAACTAATTTTTCAATTGTATATAATGACCTATTACTTGTACTTTTAGTCGCTAGTTCGTTTGGTATTTACGAAGAATTATGATAAACAATTATTATTAATGAGCTAATTATTTTAAATATTGAGCTCCAATTAAATGTTTGGCAAGAAAAGTTCTTTTTTTTCTTCATATTGCACCATATACTATTATTTTCCTAAGTTATTTATGGTTCGACTGTTAGGAATACTAACTAATAAATATATATCTATATATGTACGCTTTAAATTTAATTTGCAATAAGTCTACTATACCAATTTAGTCAAGTATGTTAGAATTCATCAATTATAAATATATAAATATGTAATCTTTATGTTAGCTGTTTTAATAATATTCTTTTCGCTACTTGTAATCCTACATATTAAGAATGTAAGTTTTAATATTCGAGTTATTTTAGCTATGATTTTTGGTATATTGATCGGTATTGGTTATAACTACTTTGAGTATAGTAGTGATGCGTTTATACAGTTCAGTGATATTTTAGGTTATGGTTATATAGCCCTACTGAAAATGCTAATCATACCAATAGTATTAGTATCTATAATTCATTCAATTGTAAATATAAAAAATCATACAGAATCATACATCATCAAAGTAGCATATAAAACTGTTGCTATAATGTTAGTCCTTACCGCTATAAGTGCAGCTATTGGCTCTATTGTAGCCATATTGATGCACACAGGCTCAAGTATAGATATTGCTAGCATCACAGGTAAAGTTACTAAAGAGATGAAAACAGCAACAATCTCTGAAACTATAATCAGCTTTTTACCTGACAATTTATTCAATCAGATGAGCGAAAATAATGTCATGGCAGTTGTGGTATTTGAGATACTACTGGGTTTTGCTATATTGATAGCTCATCGTGAAAATAAAGACTTAGCAGCTCCGTTTATAAGCTTTATTGAGTCAATATTTTTCATCATCAAAAAACTTGCTAAGATAGTTATTGCAATTACACCTTATGGCATACTTGGTTTGATGATTCAAATGTCTGTAGAAATGCAAGATGGTAGTATATCGGCAGTATTGTACTTTATTCTGACTTGCTATATAGCTATGACTATTGTTTTAGCTTTGCAAATAATACTACTTGTATTTTTTAAAACAAATTTAGTAAAGTTTTATAATTCCATATTGAGAGCGATGCTTGTAGCTATTACATCTAGATCTTGCATGGTAACACTACCACTATCTATAGAAGGACTTAACCGTTATGGTATATCAGAAACAGTAGCAACTTTCGCTCCTACTATGGGAACTACTTTAGGAATGAATGGGTGTGCAGGTATTTTCCCTGCTATATTAGCTATCATGGTTATGCAGGCTACTAGTGTTGAGATTACAGTTACAAGCGTGATAATGATATCGCTTATATGTATGCTTGCTTCAATTGGCGTGGCTGGTATACCTGGTACAGCATTTGTAGCTGCAGGAGTAGTTTTCTCCTACTTTGGTTTACCATGGCAATTTATAGCATTCGTGATAGGCGTAGATGCAATTATAGATAGCTTCCGTACACCATTAAATATTCATGGTGCAATGACTACAGCAATAATAGTTGATAAAACTACAAAGCCTAGCGAATAAAATACTTAGTTGCGTCATACCGCTACTTGATAGCGGTATTCACTTTATAATTTAAATTTAAATACACTCTTAAATAAAATTAATCTACAAACATACCTTTCACATCTCTTACATATTTAAAATCAGGATATTCAACACCCACAAAATATAACCCTTGAGGTCTTGCAGTCTTTGCTGCTACAGACCTATCTTTAGCAGCAAGTAATTCTTTTATCCAAATGGGTTCTTTTTGACCCAAGCCAATATTGACTAATGAGCCTATAAAATTTCGTATCATGTGATGTAAAAAAGCATTACCTTTAACCTCAAAAATTATAATACTACCATGCTTAGTGAATTCTGCTTTGTGTATAGTTCTAAATTGTGTATTAGCTTGACATTCTGACGATCTAAAAGAGCTGAAATCATGCTCTCCTAGTAGGTATTTAGCAGCTGCATTCATTTTATCTATATCTAAAGGTCTATTTTCCCATAAGCTATGTTTTGCAAATATTGGAGAGCTAACTTGTGCATTATAAATCACATAATTATAAGTTCGACTAGTTGCTGCAAACCGTGAATTAAAATCACTAGGGACTTCTTGAATATCTAATATTTTAATACAACTAGGTAGAATAGCATTAATCCCCATCTTCCATGCCATCAAAGACCTATTTGCATCAGATGAAAAATTGGCAATTTGTGAAGTTGCATGCACTCCAGAATCTGTCCTACCGGCACATACAACCTCTACTTTGTGGTTAGCTACTTTTGATAATGCTTTTTCAATTTCTTGTTGAATACTTGGAAAGCTGGGTTGTCTTTGCCAGCCATTGTAGTTTTCACCAAAGTATTCTATTTGTAGTATGTAGTTTTTCATAAGATTATTTAAAAAATTTTATAACTCTTGAGTGTAAAATTTCCATTTCTTTAGGAATCAGTTTTGAGAAGTTTATAAAGCCATGTACCAAACTATCAAAATGATAGTGCTGTACTTCTACATTATGTCTGATAAGTCTTTCAGCAAAAAGTAATCCTTCATCTTTAAGTGGATCGTAACCTGCTGTCATAATTAGTGTACGAGGCATATTTTCAAGATCTTTGATATAAAAAGGAGAGATCTCAGGTGAATGCGTATCAATATTCTCTGGTACATAAAGCTCAGAATACCATGTAGTTTTAGCTTTAGTTAATATATAACCGCTCTCAAAATCTTCTAATGACTTAGTAGCCATGTGTGACAAATCTACTGATGGATATAGGATGATATTATTTGTAATTTTGATTTTGTTATTTTTATGTAGATTATGCGTAGCTAGTATACTTAAGTTTGCACCTGCACTATCACCCATTAGTGTATAGTTTGTTGCTGATATATTGTATTTCTCAGAATTTGTATAAATATGTTCTGCTACAAACTCCACATCATTTAAGCCCGCAGGAAATTTATGTTCTGGAGCAAGTCTGTAATCTACAGCAAATACAGCTCTATTAGTAGTTACAGCAATTTTTCTACAAAAAGCATCAAAGGACTCAAGTGTACCCGATACAAAACCTCCACCATGAGAAAAGACTATAGCTTCAAGTTTTTCATCAATGCTTGGATTAAATATTCGAACGGTTATATCATGTCCATATGTATGTTTAACCACTATATCTGCAACTTTTTGTACTTCGACTTTTGGATAGCTATATAAATTCAATGATGCAGCCGCTTTTCTCGTTAAATCAATATCTTTTTTACTACCTTGACGGTCATATTTACTTATAAATGTAAGTAGGTCTTGTAGTTTTGATGGTATAGTTTTTATACCACCATATAGATCAGGTACTTTTTTAAGAATCTCAGCTTGACGAGCATTTTTAGTTTTAGAGTTGTCTTTTGCAATAGTTTTTAACCAAGATTTTTTGTTTGGTGGTAAAGTATCTAAAGGTGTAGATAAATAATTTGCCATACCAAGTTCATGGCAATCATTTTCAGCATAAAATGATAGATTGTTTACCATCCAAGTAACTAGAGTTTCAGCTTTAGTATTATTGGTTTGTCTGATTTCTAAAACATTGTACTCATTTTTTACATCATAAGACCATGGCACAAAATCAACTATAAAATTACAGCTTATGTAGTTTAGACCTGCCTCACGAGCTAATGCAAACTCTGGAAATGCTGTCATACCTATCACGCCACCACCCATGCTTTGAAAGCATTTTGCATCCATAATAGTTGGAAATTGTGGGCCTTCAATACAGACATAGCTTTGTTTAAAATGTATTGGGAAGTCAAAACTAGACTTTCTCTCTCTTATCTCTTCTGCAATACTTTCTGTAATCGGTTGTGATAAAGATACATAGTTTAAAAGACCATCTTCACAAAATGTAAAGTCACGCCAAGATTTAGTTCTATCGATAAATTGATATGGAATTACCATATCTCCAGGTTTTAGTTCATTGCGTAAACTTCTTACTGAAGAGAGAGCTATTATTGAAGTAGCTCCATGTTTTTTTAGGGAATAAATATTGGCTTTATAGTTTATGTGATGAGGCAATATATTCTGCTCAAGCCCAGTCCTATTAAGAAACAGTGCTTCTTGATTGTTTATCTTAACTTTAAAAAAGCCGTTTGAGCATAGCCCAAAAGGAGTTTCTCGCGATAGCTCATCTACTATTTCAAAATTGTCAAATGATTCAAATCCACTACTACCAACTATTGCCCACATTTTTTATAGCCTTATTTAAAGTTTACTTCTAATATTTTATTTTCTTTATAGAAAAGCTCTATATGAAATTCATCTCCTTGATTAATCACACCTACACCTTGAGGAGTAAATGTAATCAACAAGTCATTTTCACAAATTGAAATACGACTTTCTTTTAGTAAATTTATAATATAATACGGCTTATAAATCATTAAATCATATTCACCCTCTTGGATAAGCTTCTCATTTTTATAAGCTTTGAAATATAAGCAGTATATTGTCAGTCTTGATACTCACAAAGTCACTTATTGCTGCACTACCATCAAAACTTTTTGCAAGCTCACAAGGTAGTTGCTTAGCTTTTAAATTTGATTGTCAATCTCTATCTGTAATATCTAAGCCCAAGCCAACCGCTTTTATCTGTCTATATTCATCAAAAACAAATACCATCTCGCATTCATAATGTAACTCACTATTTTCTAATAAATTTAGTGAACTAGATATACTTGACTTAGGTTTGATAAAAATTACCTGATCAGTCGGAGTTTCATTATTAAGCTCTTTTATATGCTCAACCAAGTTTCTACCTACACAAATTACTTTTGATTTTGTTGTCTCTAATTTCATAATATTTCTCATAACTTTTTTAAAACTGCCCCGGCTTACAAGCAAGCCAGCCCTTTGTACCAAAGTGGGAATAACAAAGCCATACAATATCCGTTAGATATAAATACTCACATTTAAGTATCAATATGGTAAATTTCCCTTCAAATTCTTGAAGGGGGGGCAGTCTTTAGACTGACGGGGTAGTGTTTTACTTACAACTTAAAGTCTTTACCAAGATAAACTTTTCGCACAGTCTCATCTTCAAGCACCTCAGCAGGTGTACCTGAAGCTAGCATATTACCAGCATTTACTATATATGCTCTTTCACAAATATCTAACGTTTCTCGAACATTATGATCGGTAATAAGTACACCAATACCACGATCTTTAAGATGTCGAACTACTTCTTTTATCTCAATTACAGATACTGGATCGACACCTGCAAATGGCTCATCAAGTAGTATGAAATTAGGGTCCATTGCTAAAGCACGAGCTATCTCAACCCTTCTTCTCTCGCCACCAGAAAGACTCATACCCAAACTTTTTCGGATATGTTGGATACTAAATTCATCCAAAAGTTTATTTAATTTATTATCGATATCTGCTTTTGTTAGATCCTTACGAGTCTCTAATATTGCAACTATATTATCTTCGACACTTAACTTTCTAAATACAGATGCCTCTTGAGGTAGGTACCCTAACCCCTTTCTAGCTCGCATATGAATTGGCATTTTAGTTACATCATCATTGCCCATACGAACCTGACCACGAGTAGCTGCAATCAATCCTACTATCATATAAAAAGAAGTTGTCTTACCAGCTCCATTAGGTCCTAAAAGTCCGACAATTTCACCTGTAGAAATTTTCATGGATACATTGTTCACAACCCATCGTGAGCCATATTTTTTACCTAACCTTCTAGCTTCTAACGTATATTTTTTCATTTTTAAACCTTATATAGTCTGCTTTTGTAATGCAGGGTTATTCTAATTTTGAGAATCTATGCTCTGAGTGTTAAATGTACTTCCACTATTTACAGAATCTTTGTGGAAGTCTGCAATTGGAGTAAGACCCACATCAATTTTAATCTCTTTCTGAATCCCGTCTAATACAATAGTTGAGCGTTTATCTTTACTACCAAGAATAGTTACTAAGTCATGTGTAAGGTCATAAACAATCTTATCGCCTTTATATTTATTTTGATTTTGATTTACAATTGCCTTTTTATCTAACTCTAAACTCTTATCTACAACATTATAAACAATTCTTTTACCCTCTCCATCAAGAGGCCCTTTTGTAAGTTTTTTACTATATTTAAAATCTTTATTTGCATTAGTAGGATAAGTATAAAACTGAGATATATCTTCTCCTTTTGTATCCATTACTAGCGTTTTTACTTTTCTATTTTCATCTAACTGCATAGTTAATTTCTGTCCTGAAATGAAATTACACTCTTTTTCATCAGCACAGATTTCTTTAGCATGATTAAACCATTTGTCTTGAAGTTGTTTAAAATTATATTTTTTGCTTCTAGTAAAATAAACAAAATCTTTTTTAGGATCTTTTACTTTTCTACATAAAATATGCTTATTATGAATTTGCATAACAAATACATTACTAAAATATGTAAGCTTGTCTTTATTACTATCATAAGTAACTTTATCTGCACATATAGTAAAAGGACCATATTCTTTTAGAATATTATCCGCACTATTATCTTCTTTTTCATTATTTGAAATAGTATTTTCTTTTATAGAAGATGATTTGACGCCTGTAAAAGACTCTCCATCTTGCAATTTATCTGATTTACCTGAATTTGAATAACCAAAAGTTAAAAAGCCACCCAAAACCAAAGTTGGTACTATAAGTTTAACTTGACGCATAGTAACTCCGCACATCTTTTTCCAGATGAATTATTTTTGTTTTTGAATTACCTTTAGTCCCTGTTCCAGTGGTATTATTAACAGTTTCAGGATCATAAATTCTTACAAATTTATCGTTATAAAAGTCGCCAGTAGATGTATTGTAATACATCTCAGAGGATTTTATATGAATTTTTTTAGGAGAGTATTTGCTATCACTTTTTGTAGTCGACTTATCTTTTTCATCATAAATACTAGTAAACATTATTGAATTTACGCCATCATACAGGTGAAGGAGATTTTCGTTACCCTTTTTATCTAAAAAACCATGATGTGCCTTGACTCTCATTGTTTCATTGCCATTTTTTACATCAAAATCCTTTTCAAATATATTAGTCATTTTGGTATCTTGATTCACATATTCTTCAAGCTTTTCAGAAATAAAATTTCTAGTCAACTTACCATTTCCATCATAACTATTGTAATGAAAATTAAATGCAGTAAGCTCAACACTACTAGCAGGAGAAAACTTACTTGGATCCCCACCCCCTTCTAAAGCTTTATCACCAATATAAAGCACACCTCCAGTTACTATAACAATAGATAGAGCATTTGATAAAAAAGAATATTTAGTGAAAAATTTCATATTTTATTTTAGTCCACCTTTATCTATAAAGCTTTGTAGCATAGCATCATATTGACCTCGCTGCTTTATCAAATATTCACAAAACTCACGAGCTGCACCACTGCCGCCCTTATGCTCACAATTATAATCAGCATATTCTTTTACTATAGCCATGCAATCTAAAGGAGCAGCTGATACACCAACCTTAATCATTATAGCGATATCTGGCAAGTCATCTCCCATATAAGCAATTTCACTATCTTTAAGCGAATATTTATCTTTAAGTGTTTGGTATGCGTTTAGTTTATTTTTTTGACCTTGAAAGATATCATTAGCATCTAATCCAAGAGCAGTCAGTCTATCACTAACTATGCGAGATGATTTACCTGTAATAATAGCTACTTTTATACCAAGTTGTTGAACTAAAACTAATCCTAGACCATCTTTTATATCAAAATTCTTATACTCATTACCATCATTAGAAATAATTATTTTACTATCACTCAGTACACCGTCAACATCAAAAATTAAAAGTTTAATATCTTTTAAGTTATTTTTTTTCACAATAAACCTGTATAAAAATAGTCATATATTAACTATAAATATTATCACAAATAGATAAAAGACTGTATGAGAAATAGGCTAAAGAGTTGGATTATTTATTATTTTTAACCAAAAACAGAGCCATCACTTTTTTATCAACTAATTAGAGTCCTAATTTGGTATCATAAAAACCTTTGTATTTACAGTACATAAGCATTAAAATACACAAATATCATTATTTATTATAATTAAATTTAAAGAGGTAAGACAATGACTAAACAAAAAAATATCGCTCTTCTATCTGCATTGCTAAGCACTAGTGTTGCTATAGCAGCTCCCAATATTTCTGCTGGATCTGATCCATACTTTAACGGTGCTGATGGTGTAGCACAAAAGGATATTATCATTAAGCCTGTACAGTTAGACTTAAACGCTCCAGCTTGGTTTGCTATGAATTACCGTACAGGTGATGTAGTTAGTGAAAAAGCTATGGATGTAAAAAGAGAGCCTGCAAGTTTAACAAAAATCATGACTTCTTATATAGTTGCAAGTGAGATTAAAGTAGGTAATTTGAAATGGGACACAAGGATCCCTATAAGCAATACTGCGGCATCAACAGGCGGTTCTAAAATGTATGTAGAAGCGGGGAAAAAAGTTTCTGTAAAAGATCTTGTCAAAGGTATGGATATCGTTTCAGGTAATGATGCAACTATAGCTCTTGCTGAGTATATAGCAGGATCAGCTAGTGCATTTACTGATCTTATGAATCAGACAGCAAAAACTGTTGGTATGAACAACACTCACTTTGCTAACCCAGATGGTCTACCAGGTGGAGAACAATATACAACAGCTCACGATATGGCTTTACTAGCAAGATCATATATCTATAACTTCCCTGAAGCATATAATATATATGGCGAAAAAGGTTTGGTTTGGAATGCAAGTAAACAGAAAGTTATTGAGATATCTGATCGTAAACAGTGTCGCCCTAAATTTGATCTCAGTAACGGTAGTGTTATAGCGAGCTATAGTGCAAAAGACTTAGACGATGCTACAAAATATAAATGTAGTAAGCTTTTCCCAAAAAAAGATAATTTTGTTCTACAAAACAATAGAAATACATTACTTTTCACTTTTGATGGTGCTGATGGTATGAAAACAGGTCATACAGATGCCGCTGGATACAGTCTTGTTTCATCTGCAAAACAGGATGGTCAAAGATATATTTCTGTAGTTTTAGGTACTAGTAGCTCTGCAAAAAGAGAGACTGAATCTTCTAAACTGCTCAGATATGCTTTGACTAAGTTTAAAGATGTGTTTTTATATAAGGCAAATACTCCTATAACTATTAGTGCTGATAGTATCAAAAATGCCAAGTATGGACAGAAAATAACTGTAGCATCAACTCAAAATATTTATAAAACGGTGCCAAAAAACTATATACCCTACTTAAAGCAAGGTATCGCTTTAGATGCAAATTTAAAAGCACCAATTAAAAAAGGACAAACTGTAGGTAAGATAGTTGTTATATTAAATGGTCAGCAAAAAGTTGCTGAAGTTCCTATAGTTGCTAAAAACGACATAGCCAAAAAAGGTTGGTGGTAATTTTAAACAATAAAAGGATTTTAAAATAATGACTGTAAGTGAAAAAGATTTTGAAGCTATTACAAATAAAGAAAATCTGTTTGAATTTCCATGTGAGTTTCCTATAAAAATAATGGCAAACCCTGATAAGGGAACAACTGAATTTATCTTAGGTGTGTTTGTGAAATATGTACCAGATTACAACAAAATTGACTTTAAAATAAAAGAAAGTAAAACTGGTAAGTATATTTCAATTACAGCTATTTTCAATGCTGATGGTAAAGAGCAACTAGATAATATCTATAGTGAAATATCTGGTCACTCTGAAGTTCATATGGTTTTATAAAAAACATATAAAACTCTTTTAGTCCTCCTAAATTCGGTTGATAAGATTAGTGGAAATACGTGGCTTCAGTAAAATTATTAGAGATAGTTCTCTAAGTGATAAATAATATGCAAATACAAACAAAAAACCTAGGTCTTCAAGACTATACTTCTGTCTTTAATGAAATGACCAACTTCACTTTAAATCGTACAAATGAAACCACCGATGAAGTATGGCTTGTTGAGCACCATGCTGTATTTACACAAGGTAAGCACGGTAACCCAGAGCATATTATTAATCTACATAATATTCCAATTGTCAACACAGATAGAGGCGGACAGGTAACATATCATGGCGAAGGTCAAGCTATTATTTATTTTCTGATTGATGTAAAGCTAAACAAAGTTGGAGCTAAAAAGTTTGTTGATATTATAGAGCAAGCTTGTATCTTAATGCTTGAAAAATTCTACCACTTAAAAGCTCATACGATAGAAAATGCTCACGGAATTTATGTAGAGAATAAAAAAATAGCATCTCTAGGACTTAGGATTAAACAAGGTAAAACCTACCATGGTATCGCTATAAATACTAATATGGATTTAACTCCATTTAGCTATATAAATCCTTGTGGATATAGCGGATTAGAAATGTGTCAAATAGCAGATTTTGAAGCTTCAGTGTCTGTTCAAAAAGTCCAAGATCAATACTATGATGAGTTTTATAAACTATTGAAAGCAAACATTGAAATTATTATTTATTGATGAATCTCTTTAAAAAAATGATAGGCAAAATAGTCATAATTCAATTATTAGACGCCTAAAAAAAACAAATATATACATGGGTTAATCAAAAGTAAATTTGAGTAAAAAGATATAGAAAGTACAAGCCATAGTGATAATAGCTATTAGTGAGATAAGTATATGAGATAGTGTAAACTTATGTAGATTATTGTACTGGCATAAAAAATATACTAGAAAAAGCATTTCTAATAAATCTAAAGTAAAAAAAAACACATCAATATAAGTGAAAATACGAAGCAAGAATAAATTTTTCAAAATTCCTAACAATCATTAAGCTATAGCAAATACAATAAATTTACGCATAATTTAACTCTTAAAATAATATTTTTTTAAATGAGTTTTATTATTACTTAGATTCAAGTACCAAGTGCGACAACCTTATTTCTAGATTCTACCTGAAGAGGAGTTTTGAATCCAAGACTTTTTCTATGTCTGTTGTTCAATAGGTTTTCAACTCTTCTAGTTTGGTCTTAAGTAATATCATCTAATCTCAGGTTTTTAGGGAAGAATTGTCTAATGAACCCATTTGTATTTTCATGGGTGCCACGTTGCCAAGAAGAGTATGGATCAGCAAAAAATATATCTATGTTTAATACTTTTGATATTAGCATGTGTTTGGAAAACTCTTTACCATTATCAAAAGTGATTGAGTGAGTATGTGACGCATTAAGTATTTGTATTAAACTGTTTGCTAAGTTTTCAGCATTCTTACTAGCCAAAGGTTTAATTTTAGTTAGTTTAGATACTCTATCAACTAGTGTTAATAAGTCACCCTTGTGATCTTTACCAATAATAGTGTCTCCCTCAAAATCTCCAAGTCTACTTAGTTCATCTATAACAAAGTCTCTCTCATGTATTGAAACTCTATTTTGTATTTGGCCTCTATGCTCTTGACTAGCCGTACCTCTTTTACGATAAGTTTTCTGACAACGCAAATAAGTGTGTAAGTCAACGCCTCTTTCTTTATTCCCATAGATATACTTATAGATGCTTTCAGCACTTATGACATCTAACCCACCCATTAGATGTTAAACCGCCACTTATTTGCTCTGGATACCAATACTGTTTGATAAGATGCTCTACATGGCTCCAACCAAATTGCATAATTTGTTTGTTGCCTTTACGTTTTCTTGAGTTTGCAAGTGATTGTGCTTGTTTAGGTCTAGAACCTCGTTTGCCGGTGTTACGGTTTATCTCTTTGTATATGCTACTTTGGTTACAACCAACTTCCATGGCTATTTGTGTTTTAGAAACACCTATTATCAATAGTGAACCAATGTGGTATCTTTGTTCTTGAGTAAGTTGGGTGTAGGATTGTCCTATGGTGATTCCTTAAGTAGATTTTTAGCAAGTGTGACAATATCGAACTTACTTTTTTAGTGCAACAATTATTTTGTCGCACTTACAACTTGAATCTAAGATGATTAAAAAAGTCGACCTACCAACAAAAGTATGTATAGCTTGTAATAGACCATTTACTTGGCGTAAAAAATGGCAGAAAGTTTGGAATGCAGTAAAATACTGTTATGAAAGGTGTAGATAACAACGCAACAAAATAAAAATATATAACTATATTTTATGATGAAAAGCGTGGGTTTATTGTAAAATTAAGTTGCTAATCATTTGTGTGTATTATCAGGTATTCTTATGTTATATTTATTATCGCAACAACAGGGGAGCTGTTTAGATACAGCTGAGATGGTTATGCTAGACCATTTGCACCTGATCTGATTAATATTAGCTTAGGGAGTTTGTTTGATATTTTCAATATGAATTTCAATCAAACTTCTATTATTTTCATAAAAAATAGTAGGATAATACACTATGCAAAACATCGGTCATATAACACTCAATATATCGTTGTTAATTTATATAATACATTTTTTACCTCAAACTATACATAATCAGTTTAAACACACGACAGTTAATATAAGCCTGTGGACCCACACACTAATGATTATGGCTAACTCTTTAGATTTGGTCTATGCTGTAGGATTTCACTTGGAATGGCAATATATATTAGTAGATGTAATCTTAATAAGTTTTCTACTAATTCAGCAATTACAAATACTTAACGACAGAAGAACTAAAATTATCTCATTGCATACATTGCTAGTATCGTTATTCTTATTGCTTATAGTTATTATAATCAAGTATGCAAATATCTCTCAGAGTTATCTACTTGTATTTGGATCATTTAGCGGGGTAATATACAATATCTATTGGGTACCTCAGATTTATAAAAATTATAAGCAAAAAAATGCAGAAGGTTTTAGTATTTATTTTTTAATCTTGTCCTTTACAAGTATATTATGCGATATTAATAGTGCAGTTTACTTAGGTTGGCCTATAATTTCAGTAATAACATCTATAGGGCTTTCTATACTTGTATTTATACAAATTTCTCAATATCTTTTTTATGCAAAATTTAGCTTTAAAATACCTTCTAACAGTGTTTGTAAAAATAGCAACTAAATTATTTACATAAAGTTTCACATTTAAGCTTTTAAAGTTTTAAAAAAACATTAAAATTATACATGTTAGTGTGTAAATTAATGAAAGGTTTGAGTAAATGTCTGAAGATTTGATGATTTTTAGTGGTAATGCTTCAAAAAAACTTGCTTGTGATGTTGCTAAAGAGTTAGGCGCTACAGTTGGAAACGCAACAGTTTCTACATTTAAGGATGGAGAAATTCAAGTAGTACTTAATGAAAATGTTCGTGGTAAAGATATTTTTGTGATCCAGTCAACTTGTCCTCCGTCAGATAATTTAATGGAGCTTATACTTCTTATAGATGCATTAAAGAGATCATCTGCAGAACGAGTAACAGCTATATTGCCATACTTTGGATATGCAAGACAAGATAGAAGATCAAAGTCTGCTAGAGTACCAATTTCTGCTAAAGTAGTTGCAAATCTTTTACAAGCAGTTGGTTTAGATAGAATTCTATCAGTAGATATTCATGCCGAACAAATTCAAGGTTTCTTTGATATCCCATTTGATAATGCTTTTGCTACAAAAATTTTCTTAGAGCATGTGCGCAAGAACCCATCTAAATTTGAAAATATTAAGATTGTATCACCTGATATGGGTGGTGTAGTGAGAGCTCGCTCTGTAGCTAAAAATTTGGGTATAGAAATAGCTGTGGTTGATAAAAGAAGACCTAAGACAAATGTTGCTGAAGTTATGAATATAATCGGTAAAGTAGAAGGTAAGCACTGTATACTTGTAGATGATATTATGGATACTGGTGGTACTATGTGCCAAGCATCAAAAGCTTTATTAGAAAAGGGTGGAGCTACTAAAATATCTGCATTCTGTGTACATCCATTGCTTTCAGGAGATGCTATAAATAATATTGAAAACTCTGCAATCAGCGAGCTTATAGTAACAGACTCTATACCACTAAAAGAAAATGCTCAAAACTGTAGCAAAATTAAAGTAATTTCATTAGCTCCATTATTAGCTCAAATTATTGAAAAAACAAATAGTGAAGAGTCTGTAAGTGATATATTTCGTACAGATGGCCTAGTAGACTAATTTTTATCTCTCAAATACCTTCTTTTGCTTGAATTATATATCTCAATCAACTAAAATAGCACAGTTAATCTAGGGTCGCATAGATTGGCTATAATAACTGATATTTGGTATACAAGATCAGTTAATAACTGTTTAATTAATTAAAGGAACGAAACAATGAAAAACTTTACATTGAAAGTAGAAAAAAGAGATTATTTAGGTACTGGTGCGAGCCGCCGTCTAAGAAAAACTGGTAAAATACCAGCGATTATTTATGGTGGTGATAAAGAAGCTGTATCTCTAATGATGGATCATGATAAACTTTTACACGCTACAGAAGATAAAGCATTCTTATCAAGCGAAATTACTTTAGATATTGACGGTAAAAAAGAAAAAGTTATAATCAAAGCACTTCAAAGACACCCATTTAAAGTTAAATTAGTACACGCTGATTTCATGAGAGTATAATTTAAAAAAACATCATTATATTTCAAATAGATTATAACTTAAGTGCTTTTATATATTTAAGTGATAATTTTATTTAGCACGTATCTATGTGTTAAAATTATCCATTATTTTTAAAATTTAGGGACTGTCCATAAATAAATTAAAATTAGTGACGCTGAATAGTTTTTCATAATTAAGGCGTTAAAATATAAGCATAACTTTTCTTATATTTTAATAACGCTAAGTATGGAAGAATAAGCAAGTTAATTATTTAATTTATTTATAGGAAGTCCCTTATTAAGTGGAATATTCAATGAGTACTTATACCGTTATTGTAATTATTGTATTACTAATATCTGCATCTGCATTTTTCTCTAGTTCAGAAACAGCTATGATGGCTTTAAACAAATACAAACTAAAACATTTAGCTAAAAATAATGATAAAGCTGCAAGACGAAGTTTATCTCTTGTTGCTAAGCCTGAGAAATTATTAATCACAATTTTAATAGGTAATACTTTTGCAAATATTTTTGCAGGAACTGTTATTTCATCGTATTCAGAAAGTCATTTTGGTGATTTTGGACTTTTGATTTCTACAATCTTTGTAACGATGTTAGTGCTTATTTTTGGTGAAATTATCCCGAAATCTTTTGCTGCTGTTTACCCTCAAAAGTTAGCATTTCCATTTTCACTACCTTTAAAATTTATAATGCTGATTCTCTATCCGGTAATAATATCATTAAATTTTATATCAAAAAGGGTTTTAAGACTGTTTGGAATAAAGATTGAATCTGTAAATAATGAATCTTTGAATAAAGACGAAATCCATACTGTAGTGCATGAATCTAATGCAAGACTTGGTGCTAAAAATAAAAACATGCTTCTAGGGGTGCTAGAGCTTGATAAAATTTTAGTACAAGATGTAATTACGCATTTTAACAAAATAGAATATATAGACCTTAATTTATCAGTTGCAAAAATCTTAAATAAAATAGCCAAGATAAAATCTGTAAATATATTGGTTTGTGAAGGTGATATTAATAATGTAATTGGTGTGATTAAGGTTAAAGAGATAACGAACCTTCTAATATCTTCAAAATCATCTATTAATAAAACAAAGCTACGCAAATTAGCTATAGAGCCATACTTTATCCCAGAGACTGTTTCTTTACAAACTCAACTTATTAGTTTCCAAAAGAAAAGCAAACGATTTGCTGTAGTTGTAGATGAGTATGGTGATGTAAGTGGTGTAATAACTATTGAAGATATCATGGAAGAAATTGTAGGGGAGTTCTCCGATAGATTTGATATTCACAATAAGATACTTAAATTGGATGATAGTATCTATTTAGTTGGCGGTAGTGCGACTTTAAGAGAAATAAATCGTCATATTGGTATAAAGTTTGAAAGTGAGGATGCTAAGACTTTATCAGGGCTTATAATTGAAGAAATTCAAGATTTACCTGCAGGTCTTTGTAGTGTTAAATATCAAAATATTTTATTAGAAATTACAGAATTAAGAGATAATAAGATTGTTACAATTAAGCTTAAAATATTATCTTAAATTTTTACTTAAATTCAAGTTGTAAGTGCGACAAAATAATTGTTGCACTAAAAAAGTAAGTTAGATATTGTCACACTTGCTAAAAATTTACTTAAGGAATCACCATAGGACCATCCTACACCCAACTTACTCAAGAACAAAGATACCACATTGGATCACTATTGAAAATAGGTGTTTCTAAAACACAAACAGCCATGGAAGTTGGTTGTAACCAAAGTAGCATATACAAAGAGATAAACCGTAACACCGGCAAACGAGGTTATAGACCTAAACAAGCACAATCACTTGCAAACTCAAGAAAACGTAAAGGCAACAAACAAATTAGGCAATTTGGTTGGAGCTATGTAGAGCATCTTATCAAACAGTATTGGTATCCAGAGCAAATAAGTGGAGGTTTAACATCTAATGGGTGGGTTAGATGTCATAAGTGCTGAAAGCATCTATAAGTATATCTATGGGAATAAAGAAAGAGGCGGTGACTTACACACTTATTTGCGTTGTCAGAAAACTTATCGTAAAAGAGGTACGGCTAGTCAAGAGCATAGAGGCCAAATACAAAATAGAGTTTCAATACATGAGAGAGACTTTGTTATAGATGAACAAAGTAGACTGGGAGATTTTGAGGGAGACACTATTATTGGCAAAGATCACAAGGGTGACTTATTAACACTAGTTGATAGAGTATCTAAACTAACTAAAATTAAACCTTTGGCTAGTAAGAATGCTGAAAACTTAGCAAACAGTTGAATACAAACAGTTAATGCGTCACCTACTCACTCAATCACTTTTGATAATGGTAAAGAGTTTTCCAAACACATGCTAATATAAGAAGTATTAAATATAGATATATTTTTTGCTGATCCATACTCTTCTTGTCAACGTGGCACCAATGAAAATACAAATGGGTTAATTAGACAATTCTTCTCTAAAAACCTGAGATTAGATTATATTACTTAAGACCAAACTAGAAGAGTTGAAAACCTATTGAACAACAGACCTAGAAAAAGTCTTGGATTCAAAACTCCTCTTCAGGTAGAATCTATAAATAAGGTTGTCGCTCTTGGTACTTGAATCTAAGATTTTTAAGTCTCTTAAAAATTTTTCGCTATCTAGTTCAGTAGCTTGCTTTTTATCATAAGCCATTTTGTCGTAAGATTTGTATATCATAGCTACAAAACCAACCCATAAACCGAAGCATCTCCACTAATACCATCTTTATACTGATAATAATTTTTTCTTATAGAAATTTGCTTGAAAGCCAATTTTTTGTACAGTAATTTTGCGGCTATATTTTTAGTATCAACCTCAAGAAAGACCTCGTAAATCTTAGCCTTTTTTAGTTCAAAAATACTATAGTTAAGCAATCTATTTGCTACACCTTTTGATTGAATGGATCTATCTACACAGATATATAAAAGCTCTGAAGTGTCTAATACATAGCTAAATATTGCAATAGCAATAAGCTTATTATTTTCGATACATCCAAAGACCAGATGATTATCTCCAAAAGATTGAAAGATCTGTTTATCAGACCAGTTAAGTCTGCTATCTGTAGCTCTTATAAGCTTGAGAGTTTGAGAATAAAAATTATCAGTGAGTTTTAAAATCTGCATATTGATAAAGTTTTTCTAAGATATATTTCTTACTTTCCACACTAAAGAGTTTATAATCTTGTTGTATAAAATCTTCTTGATTGATTACTAAAGCGCCATTTTCATTAGCTACTTTATCGTTTGTCGAACTAGCATAGTAGATACAAACTTTTGATTTGTAGAATAATTTTTCAATAATATTTTTTAAAAAAGTAAGGCTGATAGATTTTTGTATAATGAAATTTATAACCTTATCACTAGAGATTTTATTTGAATAAACAAGATCATGATAGGCAAGAGAATTATCTGCTGTTAAAGTTTCCACTATCATAGTATCATCAATATTCTCTAAACTTTCAACATCTTTAATATCTAAATTACGATGTTTTTCTTGATAAAATTGAGGTTTTAGTTGCCAAATATCAATATCAAATACTTGTTTTAACTCATTCTCAAAATTCATATTATCTCTCTAGCCTATCTAATAATTTTTTAGGAAAATTATAAGAGTCAAGTTTCACTTTTTTACGTAATAAATTAACATCAGATGGTGAAATCTCCATAGTCTTACCTCTTCCAACAAATTTAGGTAATTTAATATCACCAAATCTTACTCTTGTAAGTCTACTAACTATACAATTTGTTGTCTCAAATATGCGTCTAACCTCTCGATTTCTTCCTTCAGACAATGTTACATTGTACCAAATATTAGAGCCTTCTCCACCAGCAAAATTAATAGAATTGAACTTTGCTAAACAATCTTCTAGCTCAACCCCTTCCTTAAATTTTGCAATAGTTTCATCAGATAATGGTGAACCATATATGCGTACAGCATATTCTCTTTCAATCTCATAAGATGGGTGCATAAGCCTATTTGCAAGCTCACCATCAGTAGTGAAAAGCAACAAACCTGTAGTTGCTATATCTAACCGACCAACCATTATCCAACGAGATCCAGCTAATTTAGGTACAGAATCAAATACTGTTTTACGACCTTTTTCGTCACTTGTAGTACAAACTTCTCCATCACGTTTATGGTAAATTATCACTCTAGGTCTTGTCATTGGCTGTCCATATAAATGCAAAGCTTTATTATCAAAGCTAACCTTATCTTTATCTGATGCCTTATCTCCAAGCATAGCAACACGACCATTTACACGTATTTGACCTTGTTCGATATATTCCTCAACTTTTCTTCGTGACCCTATACCATATTTAGCTAGAAGTTTTTGTAACCTCTCTTCTCCATCATCAAGAGATCTTCCTGTATGCTGTTTATTACTTAATTTATTCACTTGTATCTCCGTTATTTGCATCAGCAAAGAATTTATTCATAGTATCATCATTAAAGTAATTTGATGAAAATACTAATCCCACAGTAGCAGCTTCATCTTTATTATGTGCATATTCTGCTAATTTTAATATCAACTCTAATATCTTTTTGTTGTTAAAGAAAGCTTTATTATTTCTCATGCCATAAATTATTTTATAACACTCTTTGTATCTCTTATCTTCAAAATACATTTCTGCTAGTCGAAATTGTGTAGTAATAGCTATAACTCTAAACTTATCTTCCCTTACCATAAGTCTTAAAGACTCAGCTTTTCTATTTTGCTTTGTAATACATTCTGAGTATAAAAACAGCGTGTCTTCCATATTGTTATGATAAGAGAAATATAGAGCCTTATCAAAAAGCTCTTGCGCAACATTAAAATTATATTTCACTTGGCATAAAAACTGAGCATAGAAATTCATAGCAGAAAAGCTTTTAGGATGATTATAAAGAGCCTTTTTATAGTCTGCTTTTTGCTCCTCAGCTACGGGTAAAGTATACTCATCAACATTTCCTTCGACTAATTGATTATTTTCTTTCTGAGAATTATTAGCTTGTTGTGTTGCTTGTCTACTTACAGTTTTTGTTTCTATATTAGGAGATAAACAGCTTGATAAAATACCTGAAAACCCTCGCAAGATTATTGCTGTCTTCATATTTCTAGTCATTATTTTCCTAAAGTTTTCAAATACTTTTTCTTTCTGTTTGTCTTATCCATCACATCTCCAGTTAACTGACCACATGCTGCGTCTATATCGTCACCTCTAGTCTTACGTATAGTTACTACAAAACCATGGTCTTTTAAAACTGCTCTAAACCTATGCATACGATTATTGCTAGGCTTTTTATATGGTGTTCCTGGATATGGGTTAAATGGAATTAGGTTTATCTTTGCAGGCACTTCTCGTGATTTAAATAGTTGCACTAACTCTTCTGCAATTTCAGGAGAATCATTAACTTCACTCATTAAAGTGTATTCAAAAGTTATTTGTTTATGAGGTCCTTTTTCAGTATAAAGTTTACAAGCTTCTAAAAGCTCATCAATATTGTATTTTTTGTTGATAGGTACCAGTTCATTACGCAGAATATCAGTTGGCGCATGAAGAGACACTGCAAGCGATACTCCTGATTGATAAAGTAAATCATATATCCTAGGCACCACACCAGATGTACTTAGTGTAACTTTGCGTCTTGATAAACCATAAGCTAAATCATCCATCATGATATCCATAGCTGGAACCACATTTTTAAAATTCATCAACGGCTCACCCATTCCCATCATTACGATATTTGTAACACTAAAATAGTGTTCGCCATAATTTTTTGACAGTGTACGAGCTGCTATCCATAATTGAGATATTATCTCTGCAACAGAAAGATCTCTATTAAAACCTTGCTTACCTGTAGAGCAAAAACTACAGTTAAGTGTACAGCCAACTTGTGAAGACACACATAAAGTACCTCGTCCTTCTTCAGGTATATATACAGTTTCAACTGCACTTCCACCTACATCTATAAGCCACTTATGCGTGCCATCTTTTGAAGCTTTACTAAATACCACTTTAGGTATAGTTATATGAGAAACTTCTTTAAGTTTAGCTTTAAGGTTTTTACCAATATCAGACATTGCATCTAAGTCAATAATACCTTTACGATGGATCCACTTAAAAATTTGTTTTGCATGGAATTTTTTCTCTCCCAAAGAAACTAAGAAATCTTCCATAGCTGTTTGGTTGAAATTAAGTAAGTTCACTTTATCTTGTTGCATTTTACTTCTCTTGTTATTTTTAGTATATATTAGAATTTTACTATCCGTTATAACCCATATCTCCAGGAACTAGATAATCATTCTCGTGAGTCAAATTTGCAAAGCTAGCATACTGACCATCAAATCTTACATTTACTTTACCAATTGGACCATTTCTTTGCTTACCAATTATTATCTCTGCAAGGTTTTTATTTTCTTCTTTATCTTTATTGTAAACTTCATCTCGATAAATAAACATAATCAAATCCGCATCTTGTTCAATTGCACCAGATTCTCTTATATCTGACATCATTGGTCTTTTATCGCTTCTATCATCAACACCACGATTTAGCTGAGATATTGCAATTACAGGGACATCTAGTTCACGAGCTAGAGCTTTAAGTGATCGAGAAATCTCAGATACTTCTAGTGTTCTATTTGTCTCATAACCGGGTATTTTCATCAACTGCAAATAATCCACTAAAATCATCGATAAACCATCGTGCTCATTATAAAGTCTACGTGCACGCGAACGCATTTCAGCTGTAGATAGTGACGAAGTGTCATCAATATAAAGAGGCATTTCTTTAAGCGCTCCAAATGCTGAACTGATTTTTACCCAATGGCCGTCGTTTAGCTTATTGCACTCTTGTAAATAATTTAATTCTACGCGAGCTTGTGTTGCAAGCATTCTAGTAACAATATCTTCAGCAGGCATTTCTAAACTAAATACAAGTACAGGCTTATCTGCACCTTTTGCAATGTTTTGAGCTATATTAATACCCAAAACAGTTTTACCCATAGATGGTCTGGCTGCTATAACATTTAACGAAGCACCTCTTAAACCAGAAGTCATGCTATCAAGATCTATAAACCCTGTAGACGAACCAACTAGACCAGACCCAGAGTCTACAACGGCATCCATTCTATCTATAAGCTTAGGAATAACTGTTTTTATAGATTCTGGTCCTTTTGCAACTGTCTCTCTGTCTTTAGCTATATCTAGAATTCTACTTTCAGCATAATCAATCACTTCATCAGGTTTGTGAGATGCAGAAGAATTTATTTTCTGTGCAATATCATTAAGGCTATTATGTAGGCTCCTAAGTTTAGCTTTATCCTTAACCATTTCAGCATAAGCTCTAATATTTGCTATAGATGGTGAATTAGCTGCTAAGTCAATTATATATGACTCTCCGCCAGCCTCATCAAGTAATCCCTCTGTCGCAAGATACTCACTTAATATGAGCACATCAAAAGGTGTATTTGATTGATTTAGAACACAAAGCTGCTTATAAATAAGTTTATTACGCTTATCATAGAAATCTTCTACTAAAAGCTGATCTTCAACAAATTCTATATTTTTATTATATAGAAGAATATTACCCAAAATAGACTTTTCAGCATCTAGTGAATAAGTAGTTTCAGCTGCTTTAAATTGATAATCCATTAGAAAAAGTCCTTATTTTATATACTAAAAAACCATGCTAAATACATGACATGGTTTTAATATTATATATAAAAATATAGAATTTGTTAGTAACTCATATCAAGTACTAAACATAAATTAGTAAGTATTAAGCTTCAGCAGCTACAACTTTTACTTTGATATCTGCATCAACATCAGTATATAAGTGAACTGTAAGCTCAAATTCACCAGTATAACGAATAACACCTTCAGGCATACGAACTTGGCTTTTTTCAATATCTTGGCCGCTAGCAGCAGAAACAGCTTCAGCAACTTCAGCAGTACCAACAGAACCAAATAGCTTACCACCTTCACCAGCTTTAGCAGGTATAGTGTACTCTTTATCTCTAATTCCTTCAGCTGTAACTACAGCAGAATCAAATCTAGCTTTTTCAGCTTTTTGAAGTTCAATTTTTTGTGATTCAAATATTTTAACGTTAGCTTCTGTAGCTTGTACAGCCTTACTATAAGGTATAAGGAAGTTTCTAGCATAACCAGGTTTAATATTTACAACATCACCTAAAACACCAAGGTTTTCTACTTTTTCTTTTAAAATAACTTGCATTGTATTAACCTCCGAGATTAGTTAAAGTGACGATCACAGTATGGTAATAATGCTAAAAATCTTGCTCTTTTAATTGCTTTAGAAAGCTGTCTTTGATATTTAGCTGAAGTACCTGTCACACGACTTGGTACAATTTTACCTGTTTCTGTAATGTACGCTTTTAGCGTATTTACATCTTTATAATCAATTTCTTTTACACCATCTACTTTGAAACGGCAAACTTTACGACGACTCATAAATTTATACACCTCTATTAAATAACTTCTTTTTCACTAGCTTCCATCATAATTGATGGCTCTGTAATAGCTTCATCTTTCAAAATCACTAAACGACGCAATACTGCATCATTGTATTTTAGTGAAGTTTGTAATTTTTCTAAAGATTCAGTACCACACTCTACGTTAAATACAACATAGTGAGCTTTGTGCAGTTTTTCTATAGGGTATGCTAATTGACGGCGACCCCAATCTTCAAATCTGTGAATTTTACCATCTTTTTCTTCGATGATTTCACGGTATTTACCTAGCATTGCATCCAATTGATCTAACTGATCAGGATGAATCATTAACACAATTTCATAATGTCTCATTTTTGTAAACTCCTTACGGTTTATCATTAATCATTTTTTACACTGATAAGCTACAAGAACTATTCTCATAGCAAAGAGCGAAAATAAGTATACTAACAATACTTATATATAGCAAGCTATTTAATTACTCTTTACTAATTACAGCCACTACTGGTAGCAATAAAGTTTATATTACATCTAGCTTTAGATTTCTACTTAGATCCTCCCCGGTATTTAGTGAGCAATCATCAAGATAAATATTAGTCATTGCTAGAAATCATCTTTTTAATCCTCTACCCTATTAGTATTAGAGTAAATTAATACTTTAACTAACAATAGCTTGTACAGCTCTAGTATTATTTATCTGTTCGGAGAGTGAAAAAGTAGATAGTAGCATCGGCGTATGTGAGATATTAGCACAAAAACCAAATTGGTCCAAACCATTAAAAACGGCTCATGAGAAATACAACATTGCCCCAGCTTTTTCTATGACAATTATCTATCAGGAATCTAAGTAAAAACTGCAAATTAAAAATAACAAATAGCTACAACCTATATATAGAATAAATTCTTGGTGCAACTGGATTGAAACACTATAAAAATGCAATATTTAAAAATAAAGCAAAAATTGTCTAAGATAAAAAGCTTGCTCAAAAAGTAAAAGATTTCACTAAGCATTACCAAGCTCAACTAAAAAAATGTAAAGTTTAAAACTTATAAGCTAAAGTAGTCATAACCTTTGATTGTAACTTCATAATCGCCTTTATTGGCATTGGTAACTTTTTGCCACCTGCTTTTTCTGCTTCTATCGCATGCTTTTCTTCATCTATACGCATTTGCTTTAATATTTCTCGTGAACGATAGTCATTCTCTGGTAAATCTTGCAAATGTTCATCTAAATGCTTCATAACTTGCTTTTCAGTCTCTACGACAAATCCGTAGCTCAAACTATCACTTATAGAACCAGCTGTTGCACCTATACCAAACGAAACCCAGTACCAGAAAGGATTTAAAAGGCTTGGCTTAGCATCTAATTCTGCCAGTCTTTCTACACACCAAGCAAGATGGTCATATTCCTCATCTGCAGCATTATAAAGATGAGCTTTAGTTTCAGCTGACTTTGCTACAGAAGCTTGGCCACGATAAAGTCCTTGAGCACAAATCTCACCCGTATAATCAACTCGCATAAGCCCTGCTATATGCTTTTTCTCAATTATGTTTAACTCACCCTCAATAACTCCTTGGCTTGGAGATTTTCTTGTGGGTGTTGGTTGAGTTTTAGTGAAGTTTGCATAGCAATCCAATTCTTCCACCACCCTATCTAAAAATGATAATTTCCTCATTTAAAGCTTTCCTTATAAACAGTTTATATTAAGTATTTCCCAACATCTTAAACTTTTATTAATAGACAGCACAATGTACTAACTCTACAACCATATTTATGCTTAGCCAGTAACATTAGCTAATAAAAAACGTAAATAGAATTTGCTGATATAACTGCAAAAAGTGTATTTAAAACCAAAAACACCCAACTTACACTATACCCCTCTCCAATTGAAAACATAGCGTAAATCGCAAAAAATATACTACAAACAATCATAGGCTCATTTCTATCCAAAAGAACTCCTAGGCATAAAGCAACTAAACCTATAAATGCACAAACCCTTGCAAGATTAAGCTTATGCTTTCCAAAGTATGTTATTGCAAATACAAAAGCTAAAGCCAGAAATAAAATTATATTGTAATTTAAATTTATTTGATAAAACATAAGAGTAGCACTTACAAATGCAATTCCTTGTAAACCTATAAAAAACTGCTCTTTTTGAATTAGTGCTGATACAAATAACATAAATGATGTAAATAAAACCACAAGATTTTTATTACATACATCGTGTTCAGTTAAACCAAACATAAAGAGCAATAAACCTATTATACCTAAACAAAGTCCTAAATTTTTTATATACTTTTTTAACACTTTGTTGCCTTAATCAATCAAATTGGTAACAATTATAATAACAAAAAATCAATATATTGTGCAAAATTTTTCATTGAATTATTACTTAGATTCAAGTTGTTGCGACAAAATAATTGTTGCACTAAAAAAGTAAGTTAGATATTGTCACACTTGCTAAAAATCTACTTAAGGAATCACCATAGGACAATCCTACACCCAACTTACTCAAGAACAAAGATACCACATTGGTTCACTATTGATAATAGGTGTTTCTAAAACACAAATAGCCATGGAAGTTGGTTGTAACCAAAGTAGCATATACAAAGAGATAAACCGTAACACCGGCAAACGAGGTTCTAGACCTAAACAAGCACAATCACTTGCAAACTCAAGAAAACGTAAAGGCAACAAACAAATTATGCAATTTGGTTGGAGCCATGTAGAGCATCTTATCAAACAGTATTGGTATCCAGAGCAAATAAGTGGCGGTTTAACATCTAATGGGTGGGTTAGATGTCATAAGTGCTGAAAGCATCTATAAGTATATCTATGGGAATAAAGAAAGAGGCGTTGACTTACACACTTATTTGCGTTGTCAGAAAACTTATCGTAAAAGAGGTACGGCTAGTCAAGAGCATAGAGGCCAAATACAAAATAGAGTTTCAATACATGAGAGAGACTTTCTTATAGATGAACGAAGTAGACTGGGAGATTTTGAGGGAGACACTATTATTGGTAAAGATCACAAGGGTGACTTATTAACACTAGTTGATAGAGTATCTAAACTAACTAAAATTAAACCTTTGGCTAGTAAGAATGCTGAAAACTTAGCAAACAGTTTAATACAAATACTTAATGCGTCACATACTCACTCAATCACTTTTGATAATGGTAAAGAGTTTTCCAAACACATGCTAATATCAGAAGTATTAAATATAGATATATTTTTTGCTGATAAATACTCTTCTTGTCAACGTGGCACCAATGAAAATACAAATGGGTTAATTAGATAATTCTTCTCTAAAAACCTGAGATTAGATAATATTACTTAAGACCAAACTAGAAGAGTTGAAAACCTATTGAACAACAGATCTAGAAAAAGTCTTGGATTCAATACTCCGCTTCAGGTAGAATCTAGAAATAAGGTTGTCGCACTTGGTACTTGAATCTAAGTTATGTATAATCATCCAATATCAAACACTTATATCTTTCTTATCACTAAGATAAGTATCTTAATCAAAACACAAAAAAGCTAACGCTTATAAAAGCAAGGAGAAATAATAATATGAATAATAAATGCGTACGCGTAACAGTAACTGGCGCTGCTGGTAATATCGGATATGCTGCAATTTTTAGAATTGCTTCTGGAGAAATGTTTGGTAAAGATGTGAATGTTCACCTTAATCTATTGGAATTAGAGAAAACTCTACCATCATTACAAGGTGTAAAAATGGAATTAGATGATTGTGCGTTTCCTTTATTAAAAAGTGTAACTTGCACTGCGGATGCAAACGAAGCTGTAAAAGATGCTAACTGGGTATTAATGATTGGTGCTGTGCCCCGTAAAGCTGGTATGGAGCGTTCTGACTTACTAAGTGTAAATGGTAAAATCTTTAAGCCAATGGGCGAAGCTATTAATAAGTATGCTGCAAAAGATGTTCGTGTACTTGCAGTTGGTAATCCTTGCAACACTAATGCTCTAATCACTATGATGAATGCAACAGATGTACCTAATGAAAGATTCTTTGCGATGATTTCTTTAGATGAAAATAGAGCTAGAAAGCAATTAGCTATCAAAGCAGGTGTAGACATCTCTGCAGTAAAAGAGCTTAGCGTTTGGGGTAACCACTCAGCTACTCAATACCCTGATTTTACTAATGCTAAAATTAACGGTAAGCCACTTAAAGAAGTAATTACTGACCACAAATGGTTAGAAGAAGAATTTGTCCCTATGATTCAACAGCGCGGTGCTGCTGTAATCAAAGCGCGTGGAGCATCTTCTGCTGCTTCTGCTGCTAACGCTGTTATAACTAGTGTTCGTGGAATCATATTTGACACTCCTGAGAATGAGACTGTATCTATTGCTAAAGTTTCTAATGGCGAGTATGGTGTTGATAACGGCCTTATATTCTCTATGCCTTGCGTTGTGAAGAATGGAGAAATTAAAATTGTTGAAGGTCGCACTCATGATGCCTTTGGTCAAGCTGCTTTTAAAAAAACATTAGAAGAATTACGCAGTGAAAGAGATGTGGTAAAAGAAGCTAGTCTTATCTAAAAAAATATTTTCAACATAATTTTTTCTTAATATTTCACCTAATCCTTTATATTGCCTACCTCTTAAAACTCATCTTCAAATTGATTGTTAAAGTCAAGATTTTTATTTATCTTTTTCTTATTCTATATTTAAAAAAAGTTGGTACAATTCTTGGAATATGAGCAAAACATATACAATACTAATTTAGTATAATTGCATTTAACTTAAGTACCCTAAAATAAGGTTTGACATGAATAAAAAAAACTACCTTGGTATTGATATCAATATCTCCAAAGATCACGAGCTTTCTCTACAGGCTCAGCAGTTGTTAAATAATTATTATTGTTTAGATAATGAACCCTCTCCTCAACATGCTTTTGCTAGAGCAGCTATAGCTTATTCTTTTGGTGATAAAAATTTAGCCCAACGCATATATAATGCAGCATCAAATGGATGGTTTATGTTTGCATCTCCAGTGCTCTCAAATGCTCCATTATCTGGCGCTAAAGTTAAATCTTTACCTATTAGTTGTTTTTTATCATATGTGCCAGATTCTTTAGATGGCCTTATAGAACACTCTTCTGAACTTAGATGGCTTTCAGTAAAAGGTGGTGGCGTAGGTGGGCACTGGTCTAAGGTAAGAGCTGTTTCTGATAAAGCTCCTGGGCCTATTCCTTTTATGCACACAGTAGATGCTGATATGGTAGCTTACAGACAAGGCAAAACTCGTAAAGGTTCTTATGCTGCATATATGGATGTATCTCACCCAGATATTATCGAGTTTTTAAATATGCGTGTGCCTACCGGTGATGTAAATAGAAAATGCTTAAATCTTCATCATGCTGTAAATCTTACAGATGACTTTATGAATGCTGTTTCAAATGATGAAGACTGGAAACTTGTTGATCCAGATGATAAATCTGTAAGAGATGTAACAAAAGCTCGTAAACTTTGGGAAATAATCCTAGAAACTCGGTACCGTACAGGAGAACCTTACTTAAACTTCATAGATACAGCAAATAGAGCATTACCTAAATCACAAAAAGACCTAGGATTAACTATTAAAGGTTCTAATTTATGTAACGAAATACATCTTGTTACAGATGAAGATAGAACGGCGGTATGTTGCTTATCTTCTTTAAATTTAGAAAAGTATGACGAATGGAAAGATACTACTTTAATAAAAGATTTGATTAGATTCTTAGATAATGTACTACAATTTTTTATCGATCATGCTGGCGATGAAATTTCAAGAGCAAGATATAGTGCTACTCGAGAGAGAAGTCTCGGTCTTGGTGCTATGGGCTTTCACTCATATCTACAACTACATAGAGTTCCTATGGAGTCTCAAAAAGCAAAAGATATCAATGAAGAGATTTTCAAACTTATAAAAGGGCAAGCTGAAGAAGAAACTATAACTTTAGGTACAGAAAAAGGAGAATCTCCTGATATGGTTGGTAGTGGTCGCAGAAATGCTCACTTACTAGCTATTGCCCCTAATGCTAATAGCTCTCTTATATTAAACACTTCTCCTAGTATCGAACCATGGAAAGCTAATGCTTTTACATCTCGTACTAGAGTTGGCTCACATCTAAATAAAAACAAATATTTAGAGCAGGAGCTAGAAAAAGTTGGCAGAAATAACGAAGAGATTTGGTCAGAGATTATCACAAATGGTGGTTCTGTCCAGCAATTTGATTTCTTGTCAGATGAAGTAAAAGATTTATTTAAGACAGCTATAGAAATGGATCAAGATTGGTTGGTATATTTAGGTGGTCAACGCCAAAAACACATATGTCAAGGTCAATCTTTGAATATATTCTTCCCAGCAGGTGCTTCACGTGAATACTTACACAAAGCTCACTTTAATGCTTGGAAATATGGCTGTAAAGGTCTGTACTATCTAAGAACAGAAACTTCAAATAGAGCTGAAAATATCTCTAAAAAAGTTGAAAAAGAAAGATTGGTAGAATTCTCTGAATTGAAGCAATCAGATAACGAATGTATAGCTTGCGAGGGTTAATAAATGAAAGTACCAATATACTCAAGAGATGGCTGCCCTTTTTGTGAAATGACAAAAGATTGGTTTGCTAAAAACGGTATTAATTTTGATGAAGTAGTTTTATAATAAATACACAAGAACCCTACAAGTTCTATGAAAAGCTTAATCAAAGTTGTAGAGTTGAACATCCAGTAGCTACAGTTCCACAGATATTTGTAGATAATGAATATATAGGTGGTTTTACTGAGTTACAATCAAAAGCAAAATATATACTAAGTAAAAAGTAGGTTTTAAATGGAAGTAAAAATATATACTAAGTTTAAATGTCCTTTTTGCGATTTAGCCAAAAGCTGGTTTGAAGCAAATGACATTCCTTTCACTCAAGTTTCGCTTGATGATGATATTGAGCGAGCGAAATTTTACGAGAATGTAAATAAAAATATTTTACTGATTGAGGAACATGTAAAAACAGTTCCTCAGATATTTGTAGGTGATGTTCATATTGGTGGCTATGATAACTTAATGGCAAGAGCTGGAGAAGTTATAAATAGAGTAAAAGGCTCGTCTTTAACTACTACATCTAAGACATATAAGCCATTTAGCTATCCTTGGGCTGTTGACTTAACTGTCAAGCATGAAAAAGCTCACTGGATTGAAGATGAGATTGATCTTTCAGAAGATGTCACAGACTGGAAAAATGGTAAGATCACAAAAGTTGAAAAGGAATATATCACAAATATCCTAAGACTTTTCACTCAATCTGATGTAGCTGTTGGTCAAAACTATTATGAACAATTTATTCCTGCTTTTAAAAATAATGAGGTAAGAAATATGCTTGGTTCATTTGCTGCTCGTGAAGGTATTCATCAAAGAGCTTATGCCCTTTTGAATGATACTTTAGGTTTACCGGACTCAGAGTACCACGCTTTCCTAGAATACAAAGCAATGACAGATAAAATTGACTTTATGATGGATGCAGACCCATCTACTCACAGAGGCTTAGGCTTATGTCTTGCTAAGACTGTATTTAATGAGGGTGTTGCTTTATTTGCATCATTTGCAATGCTACTGAACTTCCAGAGATTTGGTAAGATGAAAGGTATGGGTAAGGTTGTGGAATGGTCTATCCGTGATGAGTCTATGCACGTGGAAGGTAATGCTGCGTTATTTAGAATTTATTGCCAAGAAAACCCTTATATAGTGGATAACGAATTTAAAAAAGAAATCTATATGATGGCGACAAAAGCAGTTGAACTTGAAGATACTTTTATTGATCTTGCTTATGAGATGGGTAATATCGAAGGTTTAAAAGCTTCAGAGGTAAAAGAATATATCCGTCATATTACAGATAGAAGATTAAACCAGCTTGGGCTAAATGAGATGTATAGTATCGATAAGAACCCTCTTACTTGGCTTGAGTGGGTGCTTAATGGAGCTGACCATACAAACTTCTTTGAAAACCGTGTAACAGAGTATGAAGTTGCTGGTTTAACAGGAAGCTGGGATAGTGCTTATAATTAAGAGCAATCATTACGTCTGGTAGTCACAGAGCTTCTCGAATATGCTTGACCTCGCAATCTATTGATAATATTAGTATTTACTCTAAAACTTCTAAAACTTCCATCCATTGTAACTCTATAGATTCAATATCATTTTTAACTATATTATGATCTGCTATAGTCTTTTGGAATTTTACTTCATCATTATAGATATTTGGATCTGCTAACGCTTCTTCTAAACTAGTATTTTTTCTTTGAAGAGTAGCGAGTTTTTTGCAAATTTTTTAGCTTTATCTCTTAGTACCTTTTGTTGTGTTCTATTTAGTGTAAATTTTGCTTTTGGTTTGTCTTTATTTTTACAGCTAACTTTAGGAGCATTTTCAAGCTTTTTAACTTCTAGGATATACTTGTAATAATCAGACGTATCCCCATCAAATAGTTCTGCTTTGCCCCTCTCCAACTAAAATGTATTTATCAACTGTAGATTCTAGTAAAAACCTATCATGTGACACTAATATAATAGCACCTTCCAAACTTTGTAATGCTATTGTAAGAGCTTGACGAACACCTATATCTAAATGGTTTGTTAGTTCATCTAGTAGCAAAAAGTTCGGCTCTTTATAAACAATAATTGCAAGAGCAAGTCGGGCTTTTTCTCAACCTGAGAATGTACTTACTTTAGCAAGTGCTTTGTCTCCTACAAAATTAAAACTACCTAAAAATGTAACATCTTTTGTTCTGTAGCTTTTGGGTCTAGTCTTTGCATCTGTAAAAGATGACTAGCACTGCCATCTATTACATCCATAGAGTGCTGTGAAATGTAGCCTATCTTTAAATTTAAATGCATTTTGATATTACCGGCAAGGATATCTATTTCACCTATTAAAGATTTGTTAAGAGTAGATTTACCAGCTCCATTTAGTCCTAATAAGCCTATAAGCATATAGTGATATACATCTAAATAGATATTATCTCAGATAACTTTATCACCATAACCAAGATTGGCATTAGTAAGATCGACAAGTTTACCGCCTAATGGTTTACCAGTTTGCTTAAACTCAAAACTTAAGTCATTCTCTGATTTTACAGATTCTATGCGCTGCATTTTATCAAGCATTTTTATACGACTTTAAGCTTGCTTTGCTTTTGATGTTTGAGCTTTAAACCTATTGATAAAACTCTCTAAATGATCAATGTGCTTTTGTTGCTTTTCAAAATGCTTTTGTTGTAGTATTTTTTGCTCATAAAATTTTTTTTCAAAAGATGAGTAATGAACTGTATAATTTACGACCTTTTTATTATCAATATGGAAAATCTGATTGACAACATTATCCAAGAAAATTCTATCATGTGATAATAAGTAGCAATGAACTTTTATAATCTTGTAGATACTGCTCTAACCACAAAACCGCATCAAGATCTAAATGGTTTGTAGGTTCATATATTAGTCAGATATCTGATTCTTGAAAAAAGTGCTTGGGCAAGGTTTAGAACGAATCTACCAACCACCAGATAGCGCTTTTACATTTTGATCTAACTGAGAAATAATAAACCCGAGTCCAGATAAAAGTTTACCTGATTGGGACTCTATAGAATAACAATCGTGAGATTCATATTTTTAATGATACTTTGCGTAATCTACAAAGTTTTCTGTAGCTAAAGCTTCATTCATCTTTTGCTTTAGGGTTTTTTATAGCCTAAACACCATTAACTCAATAGTCAATAAACTTTGTCTCAAAATCATCTACATCTTGCTTAACTGTGACTATACAAGTATTGTTAGAAATCTCTATATCGCCTTTATCTTGTTGAAGATTGTGATGAATAAGATTAAAAAGAGTTGTTTTACCAGTAACATTTTTAACGACTAGACCGATTTTTTGATTTGGAAAAATAGAGAAAGTAGTATCATCTAAAAGCTCTTTGACTTCGACTTGATACGATACCTTTTTAAAGAAAATCATTTTATGATTTAATAATATAAGTTTTTATAGGCTATAATTATATAGGTTGTATAAAGATATGATACAACTTTTTAACTGACCGATCGATTCTATCAAAAATATAGAAATTTTAGAGCTAATCGCAAAAATGGGTTGGTTTTTCACTATTTTCTACCGTTATTTAGTAGATATTAATCAACCAAGTTTTTCTTAAATGTCTTTTCTGTAGTTTTGGTGAGAGTTAGCATTATTCTTTGTAAATCTTTGAATGTTAGCACATCTTCATATTACAGATGTATACATAAACCTATAGGTAAAAGGCAATCTAATGATGCGAGCTAGATGATGCTATTACCGCTATATTTAATGAGCATCTAGATATTGAAGTGTTAGGATATACAAAGAACTTAAAGATATGGGTTGAAAAGTTACTCAACCTAGAGTATCTAAACGCATAAAAATACTAGGTTTACAAGCTAAGGATGTTCGTAAACATAAAGCAATTTAAGGAAACTATTATCGTATGGAAAAGCTCCCTTAGTCTTGGTCAAAGATCTAAATTGACGATGTACTGACTCAATAATATTTGTTTTATAAATCACTCTCCTGATAGGTTCAGCATACATGACATAGTTATATAAATTATCCCACTTATTTCTCCATGATTCGAATACTATAGGATATTTACTCCCACATTTCTCTTCAAGTTTATCAATCTCAATTTCAGCCTCTTATTTTGTCAATGCCTGGTATACTCACTTTAGGTCTTTGGTGAACTGTTTTTGTTTGTTAGAGCCTACATACTTAAGACTATTGCTTATCTGATGAACAATACATATCTGAAACCTCAGTATCAGGGAATATAGCATTAATAGCTTCAGGAAAGCCTTTAAGACCATATACTGATGCTATCAGAATATCTGTGACAACTCTGTTTTGTAATTCTGTTAGAACTTGCATACAAAACCTAGAAACCTCACTCTCATTTAGATACAAACCAAGTATCTCTTTGATTGCCATCTAAATTAACGCCTAAAAACGTATAGAAAGCTTTGGATATATAACGTCCTTCTTCTCTAACTTTGTAGTGTACTGCACCAAGGTATATAAATGGATATATTGCACTTAAAGGTTTCTTTTTCCATTCTTCTAATTTAGGGATAAGCTTGTCTATTACAGCTGTAATCGCAGGCTTTGAAAAATGCACTCCATACATATCTTCAATATAGTCTGCTATCTGTGAATAGCTATTACTTAAAGCAAATAGTGATAACATTTTTGATTCTAACTCATCGCTTACATGAGTTTTGATGCTTTTTGACTATTTCAGGTTCAAAGCTACCATTACGTTCTCTAGGAGTGTCTAGTACAAACTCACCTGATGAAGATTTCATTGTTTTAGAGGTTTTACCGTTTTTACGATTTGACTCTAAATCTTGAGATAAGTGGGTTGCTAGTTATGCTTGTCAAGCCATTTCATTAAGCTGTTTAATTAATGGAGTTAATGCTCCATCTTTAACGCTAATGCCTTTACCAGATTTTAATTGTTCTCTAAACTCTGCTACATCAAGTTATCATTTCATTTTTGTAATTCCTTCTGTTATCAAATTCATTATATCAATTTGACACAAAATTATTTACAGTCCCCAAGCATATTCCAATGCTTATAGATTAAAAACTTCTTTTACTCATAAATTTCTTCTTTCCAATGCTTTCTACAGACAGACACATATTTAGTATCTACATCTTTTAAAGAATCATCCTATACAACTATAGGGTTACCCTCTTTTATAGCTACACCATTTTGCACCATCATATTAAAGCTAGCTTTTTTTCCACAATGACAAATAGTTTTAAACTCTTCAAGAGTATCTGCAATACTTAAAAGTAAAGCAGCTGTTTCAAATGGTTTACTAAGGTAATTTGAACGAAGACCATAACAAATAACCGAGATATTCAAATCATCAACAATATCTGCTAGTTGCCAAACCTGCTCTGGGCTAAAAAAATGAATTTCAGCTATAAAAATACAATCTACTATAGCTTTAGCGTGATAATTTTTAACAAAATCATAAACACTATCTTTTAATCGCAAAGCATGTGCTTCTTTATCTATACCTATACGAGACTTGACTTTATTTAGCCCTGCCCGTTTGTCGCGATAGCTGAGGTCAAAATAAGTGGTGTACGCCTTCTATCTTTATAGTTGTACGCAACTGTTTAATAAATCTAAAGTTTTACCTGCATCCATTGATGAGTATCTAAAATATAGTTTTGCCACTATAGTTATCCTTACTGCCAACTACCATACATAGAATTTGGTAAAATAAAATATTTAATACCAAACACATCAAATTGACTATTATCTGCTTTTTTCATATTAGTTTGTGTTAATTTAGGAAAATCTTGGATATTATCACCAAAGTAAGCAACTACTTCATGAGCTGGTAGTTTACCTGTATAAATCATATTATCTGCATATTTACCTGTTTCTACAGCTTTAAAACGAGAATTTTTATCTTTGTAATTTTTCTGAGATTTATCAGTAAAAAGTATCTGATCATAATACACTCCCTGATCAGATAAATTCTCTTCTGTTGCTTTAACTAATTTCTCATCATTACCTGTTCTATTTGTAACTAAACTTACAAAACCACCTTTTTTATGAACAAAATTTGTAAGCATTTGAGCTCCAGTGACAGCTATAGATTTCTTCTCTTTTAAAGACTTATCGTAACTAGCAGAATTATACTCGTAATCTTTGTAATGATCATATTCCAACCATGAGTTGTCTAGCGTAGTCTCATCAATGTCTAATATAACACCCCATTTACCTGACTCCAATTTATCAGTCTTTATTTTCTTGGCTATCTTACTTTTAGCAAGATTATAAACCTCTAAAGTTATAGCTTTTTTCTCAACAGAATCATGATACCATTTCACCCCATCGATATTTGGAGAATCACAACTTACAGCAAAACCTGATGTAAATAATCCTAGATGCACTATAACTACGGCTGAAACTATTTTTTTAATTCTCATCATTATTCTCTTTAATTTTTCTAATTATATTCACACCATGGCGAATAGGTAAAACCAAATTACTCACATCTTTACGAGAGTTAACATACTTATTAAAATCATCAAGCACTTTAGCTCGTCTATTTTGCGGATCAATAACCTCTCCTCTCCACAAAACATCATCTACAATTATTATACCGTTATCTGCCAACTTATCTATTAAAATATCAAAATAATGTTGAGTTTGCTTTTTATCTGCATCTATAAAAGCTATATCTATATTATAAGGCAAATCTCCTAGCATATCTATAGCATCACCCTCTACATACTCTATGTTAGGGTATTTTTTGATATATTCTTTAGCAACTTCCCAACCAACCTGTTTAAATCTATCCATAGTATAAATCTTTGCATTAGTTGCTATCTCAGCCATTGCAACTGCAGAATGTCCCGTATAAGTGCCTACATCCACACAGATCTTTGCTTGCATACTAAATATAAAAAACTGTAACAAACTAGTAACTATCTTGTCTGATATCATTTGTGAACCATGGATATTTGCTTCAGTTTCTCGGACAATTTCATCAAGGTTATTAGGCAAATCAGTTGTATGATCTAAGCAATATTGCCAGATATTATTTTCAGTAAATTGATTTTGGTACATTGTATGTAAAAATAAAGCCAGAAACTTATAATATTATGCATTACAAGAGCAGATATTGAAAGTGTTTTTAAACTGAAGTTACGCACTAAATATATTTTGAGTGTTTTATAAGTTGCGTTAAAGAGAGAGGCACCAAGGTGCAGGAGCTACCAGTAGTTTCAAATCTTGGTAACGAGGCTATTTGATGCAAATTATATCATTCAAAGGACAAAAAAAATAAAGGATCATCTGACTGCGGTAAAACTTTATCCCCATAGCTACTGGTATGCTGATAAAAGCCTGCCTTGCATATAAAGCTTTATCTTTATGCTCAAACTTATGTTTAGTGCGTAACTTCAGTTTAAATTTGTTCTATGTTAGAATTTGAGAGATTTTATACACAAACCATACAGGTTTTTTATTTACATGAAACAAGAAAAAAAAGTTTTTATTAGAACGATGGGTTGTCAGATGAATGAATATGATTCATCGAGAATGTTTGAAGTTCTAAACGAAAGTTACAACACCACAAGAACTGATGATTTTAATGAAGCTGATATAATCATCATTAATACTTGCTCAATCAGAGAAAAAGCACAAGAAAAAGTGTTCCATCAACTTGGTAGATGGAGAAAGCTTAAAGAAAATAATGAAGATTTAATTATCGGCGTAGGTGGTTGTGTAGCATCACAAGAAGGTCAAAATATCATTAAAAGAGCTCCTTTCGTAGATATAGTCTTTGGCCCACAAACAATCCATAGACTACCAGATTTGATAAAGCAAAAAAATCAAACAACCAAGTCTCAAGTAGATATATCATTTCCAGAAATTGAAAAGTTTGATTATCTACCAGAACCAAAGGCATATGGTGTAAAAGCATTTGTGTCTATTATGGAAGGTTGTGATAAGTACTGCTCATACTGTGTAGTCCCGTATACTCGTGGCCCAGAGGTAAACAGACCTTTTGAATATGTCCTTGGTGAATGTGCTATATTAGCAGAGCAAGGTGTGCGTGAAATCACTCTACTTGGACAAAATGTAAACCACTATATGGGTCCAATGGAAAATGGGCAAATAGCTGATTTAGCTTTACTTATTCACTTTATAGCAGAGATTGACGGTATTGATAGAATCCGTTTTCAGACTTCTCACCCTGTTGAGTTCTCACAAAACCTTATAGATGCTTATGGTAACGTACCGGAGCTTGCAAATCATTTACACTTGCCTGTACAGCACGGTTCTGATCGTATCCTTATAAATATGAAAAGAAACCATACCATCTTAGAATTTAAACAAAAAATTAGAAAACTAAGAGCAATTCGTCCAGACATTACAATATCATCAGACTTTATAGTTGGCTTCCCAGGTGAAACAGACGAAGACTTTGAAAAACTTATGAAATTAGTTAAGGATGTTCAGTTTGATCATTCGTTTAGCTTTTTATATAGCAAACGACCAGGTACACCAGCAGCAGACTTACCTAATGACACACCTCTTGAAGTCAAAAAAGAGCGACTGCAAAGATTACAAGACTTGCTAAAAAACAATGCTTTGATAATCTCAAGACAAATGGTCAGTAGTATTCAAAGCCTGCTAGTTGAAGGTAAATCTTCAAAGACAGAAGGTGTCTTAGTTGGTCGTACTGAGAATAATAGAATAGTTTATTTCAAAGGTGATGAATCATTACTCGGTAAGTTTGTAAATGTGAAAATAACAGAAGCTTCACCAAATTCATTAAAAGGAGAGTTAATCTAGTTATATGAACAAAACTCAATTTACACTAGAACCTTATGATAATGACGCTCTTAATCTTCTTTGTGGCAATTTAAATGAAAATATCAGAGCAATAGAAAATTATTTTGGTCTAGAAATAAAACATCGTGCTGATGAATTTGAAATAGAAAGTAACTCTAGTGCAAACATCATACAAGCTAGACGATTTGTAAAATCTTGCTATGCAGAGATACTTGAAGGCAATACAAAGCTTGACCTAGAGCAAATAACGACTATATTAAATGCAACCGCAAAAGAAAAGACGGCAGAAGCTCCTAGACCTCAAGCATCAATAGATGATGAAGTACAGCTAAGAAGTAAAAAACTAAAAGCTCGAACTCACAACCAAGAACTATACTTAGATGATATCAAAAATAATTTCGTAACATTTGGTGTAGGCCCTGCAGGAACGGGTAAGACTTATCTTGCAGTGGCATGTGCAGTAGCCGCTTATGAACGAGGTGAAGTTAGAAGAATAGTGCTAGTCCGTCCTGCTGTTGAAGCTGGTGAGAAATTAGGTTTTTTACCTGGAGATCTTACGCAAAAGATTGACCCATATTTACGCCCAATGTATGATGCTCTTTTTGACTTTATGGGAGTAGAGACAGTTACAAGACTTATTGAAAGGCAAGCGATAGAAATTGCGCCATTAGCATATATGCGTGGTCGTACGATTAACGATTCGTTTATAGTTTTAGATGAGGCTCAAAATACAACTAAAGAGCAAATGAAAATGTTTCTTACTCGTATTGGTTTTAACACTACTGCTGTGATTACTGGAGATATTACACAAGTAGATTTACCTAAAAATATAACTTCTGGTTTAAAAGATGCTCTAAGCATTCTTGAAGATATAGATAGAATTGGTATAAATTACTTAAAATCTGTAGATATTGTCCGCCATGACATTGTACAAAAAATAGTTAATGCTTATGATAAAGCCTATGACAAAAATGAGAAAAATAAAAATGGATAATTTAGATTTAAACATAATCAATGATAATGAATATCCCATACCGAGCTTTAAAGATTTATTAAAATGTTTTGAGCTCTTTACAGCTCACCATGACATAAAATCAGCCAGTGTAAATGTAAATATAGTTTCAAATGCTGAAATTCAACAAATCAATAAAGATTTTCGTGACAAAGATTATCCTACAAATATCATTTCATTTGAGTTTGAGAAACCCGAAGGTCTACCTGACGATATTATCGATGATTTCTTAGGAGATATGGTGATAGCTCCAGCTGTATTAGAAAAAGAAGCTCTTGAGCAAAATAAGGATCTTAATAATCATTGGTATCACATATTTATACACGGTTTACTACATCTATTTGGTTACGACCATATAGAAGATGATGTAGCAGAAACTATGGAAAACTTAGAAATCGGGCTTCTAGCAAAGTTAAATATTGCTAACCCATACTTAGATATTGAGAATTAATATGACTGATTTTAATGATAATAACCAAAACAAAAAGAATGGTTTTATAAAAAAGATCGCTTCAAGCATTTATAGTGTAGAAAATGAAGATGATCTTATAAGCACTATTCAAAAAGCCACTATAAATGAAGTGATTGATAAACCATCACAAAATATGATGCTAGGAGTATTAAAGATATCATCTTTAGATGTCAGCGACATAATGCTTTCACACTCTAAAATAGAGTCTATAGACCTAGCTATGACTATAGAGGAAATACTTGAAAAAATTGTTGTATCTGCGCATACACGTTTCCCAATTTATTGTGAAAATAAAACTGAAATTGTCGGTATACTTCATGTAAAAGATTTATTAAAGCTAATGCTTAACCCTCAAACTGAAAAACAATCAGAACTAAGTTTAGATGGTATACAAACAATTCTCCGCCCTGCGATCTTTATCCCTGAGACAAAAAAACTCAACTTAATGCTTAAAGACTTTAAAAACAGTCATAATCACTTAGCAATGGTTGTAGATGAGTACGGCGAAATATCTGGGTTAATCACTATAGAAAATATCCTCGAAGAGATAGTTGGGGATATAGAAGATGAGTTTGATACCATTGATGAGAATATTACTAAAGATTCTGATGATCAGTTTATAGTTGATGCTACAACTCCTATCGAAGATATTAACGAATATTTTGGCACAGCTATAGATGATGGTGATGATTTTGATACTGTCGCGGGTATGATTATTCAAACTCTAGAATATCTCCCTAAAAAAGGAGATAGTATAGTAGTTGATGGTTTTAAATTCATAGTCAAAGAAGCTGATAGACGTAAGATAATAACAGTCTTAGTAGAGAAGTTTAAAGTATAATGTTTTAAAAACTACAAGATTATTAGATACTTCAATTACATTTGGCAATAGACCACTAAGCTAAGTAGAAGTGTCGTAGTTTTATACTTACTTAGTGTCAAGTTGTAAGTGCGACAAAATAATTGTTACACTAAAAAAGTAAGTTAGATATTGTTACACTTGCTAAAAATCGACTTAAGGAATCACCATAGGACCATCCTACACCCAACTTACTCAAGTAAAAAGATACCACATTGGATCACTATTGATAATAGGTGTTTCAAAAACACAAATAGCCATGGAAGTTGGTTGTAACTAAAGTAGCATATACAAAGAGATAAAACGTAACACCGGCAAACGAGGTTCTAGACCTAAACAAGAACAATCACTTGCAAACTCAAGAAAACGTAAAGGCAACAAACAAATTAGGCAATTTGGTTGGAGCTATGTAGAGCATCTTATCAAACAGTATTGGTATCCAGAGCAAATAAGTGGCGGTTTAACATCTAATGGGTGGGTTAGATGTCATAAGTGCTGAAAGCATCTATAAGTATATCTATGGGAATAAAGAAAGAGGCAGTGACTTACACACTTATTTGCGTTGTCAGAAAACTTATCGTAAAAGAGGTACGGCTAGTCAAGAGCATAGAGGCCAAATACAAAATAGAGTTTCAATACATGAGAGAGACTTTGAGATTTTGAGGGAGACACTATGATTGGCAAAGATCACAAGGGTGACTTATTAACACTAGTTGATAGAGTATCTAAACTAACTAAAATTAAACCTTTGGCTAGTAAGAATGCTGAAAACTTAGCAAACAGTTGAATACAAACACTTAATGCGTCACATACTCACTCAATCACTTTTGATAATGGTAAAGAGTTTTCCAAACACATGCTAATATAAGAAGTATTAAATATAGATATATTTTTTGCTGATACATACTCTTCTTGGCAACGTGGCACCAATGAAAATACAAATGGGTTAATTAGATAATTCTTCCCTAAAAACCTGAGATGAGATGATATTACTTAAGACCAAACTAGAAGAGTTGAAAACCTATTGAACAACAGACCTAGAAAAAGTCTTGGATTCAAAACTCCTCTTCAGGTAGAATCTAGAAATAAGGTTGTAGCACTTGGTACTTGAATCTAAGTTATGAAAAAAATTAGTTTGAAATCATTACTACCATTTATAATCATATTTCTAAGTGGTGCAATACTTGTATTTGCATTTGCACCCTATCGTGTAGATATTGTAGCGATCATATCACTGTGTATATTTTTCTATTTTTTGAATAAATGCAATAAGTATAAATCTGCTTTTTTCATGTCTTTTATTTTTGGATTAGGTTTTTTCAGCACCAGTATTTCCTGGGTATACATAAGCATAAATTTATTTACTCAATCTATGGCTGCTGGGCTTGTTGCTGCAGTTGCTTTAGTTATATTGCTTAGCTTTTTGCACGCCATACCATTTGGTATATTTAGCTACGCTCTAACACGCAAATCAAATAATTATCTAAAACTTTTAGTTTACCCTGCTCTTTGGACATTATTTGAAATCGTAAAAGCAAATTTACTTTGGGGAGGTTTTCCATGGGTTTCTCTTGGTTATTCGCAAACAGAATCCATTCTAATATGGTACTCTAGCATTGGTGGTGTTTACCTTGTAACTTACCTAATTGCTTTTATTGCAGTACTGATAACTTTTTATATATTACCTCTATTAAAAACAAAATCTACAAACTCTATATACAAATTAATAATAGCCATAGTTGCTATAGTAGTTATATACCTCGGCGGTATAATAACATCAAAACTACAACCTAGTGAAACTTCTAATAAAACTCAAAAAGTAGTCTTATTGCAGGGCAATTTCATAAAAGGATTTAAATGGGATCATGCCAACTTTGTAAAAATGCAAAGCTACTATGAAGAGATTGCTAAAAAATATAAAGACACCCTAATTATCCTCTCTGAAAATGCTATCCCTGCATACCGCCAATATCAGACAGACTATTTTGATAATTTAAAAAAGATTGCTGATGAAAACAATAATTCCATGCTTGTCGGCTCATTAAGTAATGCTGATGGTAAAGTATTAAATAGCTCAATTATGTTAGGTAAAGGTTACGGCACTTACAACAAACACCACTTAGTTCCTTTTGGTGAATATTTCCCGATTAAATTCTTTGGCTATGTAGATAGTGCCGGTCTAAGTAACTTTGATTCTGGTAGTAAAATTCAACCAATCATGTATGCTTTTGGATCACCACTAGCTAATTTAATCTGTTATGAAGTTGGTTATCCTGAGCAAGTACGCGATCAATTACAAGGTTCTAGAATTATATCTGTTATAAGTGATGATTCTTGGTTTGGTGATTCTATTGCTCGTGACCAGCAATTACAAATATCTCAAGTCCGTGCGATTGAAAATGACAGATTTGTACTTACTACTACAAGTAACGGTATTACTTCTATAATCAAACCGAACGGATCTATTGAAAAACAGCTTCCTAAAGATACTCGAGCAAATTTAGAAGCTACAGTTTATATGTTAAACACCGAAACAATATGGCTTAAAATTGGTATGACTTTAATATTTTTACTTATAACAGGAAGTATAATTATAGCTACGACAATCAAGATAGTTACAAAGAAATAGGAAAATAGTTATAGCACCAATTCCAATACAAATTGGCATAAAACCTACTTTTTATTAACTGCTGCATTAGTTAAATATACACCTAAAAATACTACACCACCAAAAAGCAGAGCAAGTATTGAGATTGTTTCACCGAAAAATATAAAGCCGATAAGAATAACTAAAAATGGTAGCAGATTTTGGAAAACTGCAGTCTTGTAAAAACCAATCTCTTCTAAGGCGCCTAAGAACCAAACATAAGCGATTACGGTTGCAAAGACAGCAATATAAATAATACTCCCCCAAAACTCTAAGTCAGTATTAGCAAGAGCAGAAAAATCAGACTCAAATAAACTAACTATAGCAAACATAATCATACCGACAATAGCTCCATAAGTATTGATAGTAATCATGTGTATACCTTCTTTTACACAACATTTACTGAGTATTGCATAAGCGGCAAAACATACAACTGCTAATAAACTTAAAACCTCTCCGAAATTTATATCTATATGATTAAGACACTGTGACATATCTCCACCAGATGAAAACATAACTACGCCGATTGTACCAAGCAAGGCAACTAATATTCCTGCTTTTGCTTGCTGGTTAACTTTCATCTTGAATATATAACTAGATAAAATAGTGATAAGACATGGAGTAAAAGCATAAATAATCGCTACAATATTTCCTGAAATCAGTTTCTCTGCCCATAAAAATGTTATGTTATAAAGAAAAACACCGAAAAAACCTACAACAACTATATGTAACCATTGTCTAACATTCAATTTTGGAATAAAGAAACCAACAAAATAGTAATGTATAGCTAAAAATATTATTGATGCCAATATATAACGAATCAAACCAACCAAATATATATCGACATACTTAAGTGTTAATGGAGCGATATGATATATACTCGCCCAAAATACAAGAGCTAGAATTATCTTTACATAATCTTTTATCGAGGAATTCATTATATAGTTTTTCATTGATTTATTGTTAATGATATAGTATATTATATTTGGGTTTAATATAAATATATCACCAAAATTATCATAGTCAAATGCTGGTGTTTTTCTCAAAATTCTACGCATTATCTTACCTGAACGAGTTTTGGGCAGCTCTGGTGTAAATTGAATAACCTCTGGAGATGCTACTGGTCCTATTTCTTGAAGAATATATTTAATAAGGCTTTTTATAATTTCATTAAGCTGTTCTTCACTATTAGCCACGCCATCTTTTAGTATGCAGTAAACATATATTGCTGCACCTTTGATATCATGAGGCATACCTACTACAGCACTTTCTGCTACTTGCGGATGGATGTTGAATGCAGCTTCTATTTCAGCTGTTGCCATCCTATTACCAGAGACATTAATCACATCATCCATACGCCCTTCAATCAAAATATAGCCATCTTCATCTCTTCTAGCTGCATAGCAAGAGAAATAATATCCTTTAAAGCTTGAGAGAAAGAAGTTTGGAGATATCTATCATGATCCCCATGAATAGTTCTTGCCAGACCAGGAGTTGCTCGCTTCATACATAAAGCACCTTTACCTATGCTATGAATCTCGTTACCATCTGTATCTAGCAATGCGACTTCACCACCAAAAAAAGGCTTTGATGCAGAGCCAACTTTAAGTTTATGAGCACCTGATAGAGGTGTAATCATGTGACCACCAGTTTCAGTATGCCACCATGTATCTAAAAGATTTGCTTGATTATTACCACCTTTAGCTAGAAAACAATTCCATGCCTCTGGGTTTATTAGATCGCCTACTGACCCTAGCACTCGCAAAGACTTTCTTGATGTATTTTCTAAATACTCATCACCAACTTTCAACAAAGATCTAACCAGAGTTGGTTCCGTATAGAGTATACTCACATTATGCTGATCTATCTCTTGCTATAGCCTAGAAGCATCTGGGTATGTTGGCACTCCTTCAAAAATTACAGAAGTATGCCCTGTTATCCAGCCGATATCAGCAATACACCAGTATACATCAGAATCGTTATAATCAAACACCAGCTTATGAGTCATACTTGCATATACAAGATAACCACCCGCAGTATGTACTAGAGCTTTTGGTGCTCCTGTAGAGCCTGATGTATATAGCATAAACAAAGGTGTTTCAGCTATAAAAGATTTAAACTCATGTTCATTAGAAACTTTTTTAAGCTTTTTCTGTATAGCAAATATCTTTTTCTTCATTCAATGATATATTCTCTGTACCAGTGTTTCTTACTACTAAAACTTTTCTGATTACATCGACTTCAGAAACAAACTTATTAACAATAGATTTCATTGGTATTCTTTCACCAGAACGCACAGCTTCATCAATATGTATAATAAAGTCACTATTTGCGTTGATTACCCTCTGTTTTAGAGATTCCGCTGAAAAGCCACCAAATACTACAGAATGTATAGCACCAATCCTAGGACAAGCTATCATTGCATAAATAGATTCCGGTACAAGTGGCATATATATAGTTAATATATCGCCTTTTTTAACATTATTATTAAGGATATTTGCCATTTCACATACACGATGATAAAGCTCTCTATAGGTAATTTTCTTTGACTTCTTAGAGATTATCAGCATGTCGAATTTTTTCTAATACTTGGCTACTGGCTTTTCTCTTTCTGGTAAGTGCCTATCTACAAAGTTATAACAGACATTTAGCTCTCCATCTTCAAACCACTTTATATCTACTTCATCAAAACTACTATTACAAGCTTTTGTAAATGGCTTATCTCAATGCATCCAATTTGCTTGCTTAGTCCAAAATCTTTCTAGATTTTCTAAAGATTCCGTATAAAGCTTTTCGTAGGTTTCAGCATTTATATAACAATTATCGATAAATTCTTGAGAGACTTGAAATTTTGAGTATGACATATTTATTATTACTTAGATTCAAGTTGTAAGTGCGACAAAATAATTGTTGCACTAAAAAAGTCAGTTAGATATTGTCACACTTGCTAAAAATCTACTTAAGGAATCACCATAGGACAATCCTACACCCAACTTACTCAAGAACAAAGATACCACATTGGTTCACTATTGAAAATAGGTGTTTCTAAAACACAAATAGCCATGGAAGTTGGTTGTAACCAAAGTAGCATATACAAAGAGATAAACCGTAACACCGGCAAACGAGGTTATAGACCTAAACAAGAACAATAACTTGCAAACTCAAGAAAACGTAAAGGCAACAAACAAATTAGGCAATTTGGTTGGAGCTATGTAGAGCATCTTATCAAACAGTATTGGTATCCAGAGCAAATAAGTGGCGGTTTAACATCTAATGGGTGGTTAGATGTCATAAGTGCTGAAAGCATCTATAAGTATATCTATGGGAATAAAGAAAGAGGCGGTGACTTACACACTTATTTGCGTTGTCAGAAAACTTATCGTAAAAGAGGTACGGCTAGTCAAGAGCATAGAGGCCAAATACAAAATATAGTTTCAATACATGAGAGAGACTTTGTTATAGATGAACAAAGTAGACTTTGAGATTTTGAGGGATACACTATTATTGGTAAAGATCACAAGGGTGACTTATTAACACTAGTTGATAGAGTATCTAAACTAAATAAATTAAACCTTTGGCTAGTAAGAATGCTGAAAACTTAGCAAACAGTTTAATACAAACACTTAATGCGTCACATACTCACTCAATCACTTTTGATAATGGTAAAGAGTTTTCCAAACACATGCTAATATCAGAAGTATTAAATATAGATATATTTTTTGCTGATCCATACTCTTCTTGGCAACGTGGCACCCATGAAAATACAAATGGGTTCATTAGACAATTCTTCCCTAAAAACCTGAGATTAGATGATATTACTTAAGACCAAACTAGAAGAGTTGAAAACCTATTGAACAACAGACATAGCAAAAGTCTTGGATTCAAAACTCCTCTTCAGGTAGAATCTAGAAATAAGGTTGTCGCACTTGGTACTTAAATCTAAGTTATGAAATAATTTTAAACATAAAATTATAATAGCATAACTGATCAGAATAGTAAGTTTAAAAAAGCTGAGATGAGAAATTATCTACTAGCAAGATACTCTCTAAACTTATCTCCAAGCTCTTGATGTTGTAGTGCTATTTCATAGCTAGCTATTAAGAAGCCTAATTTGCTACCACAATCATAACGAGTACCTTTAAATTCATAAGATAATAATTTTTCATCTTGGTCTATTAGCTTAGCAATAGCTTCTGTAAGTTGAATTTCACCATCAGCTCCTTTTGATGTAAGTTCTAAGCATTTAAATATTTTGTTAGGCAAAAGGTATCTACCAACAACAGCATGATTAGACAGAGAATCTTCTGGTGATGGTTTTTCGACTATTTCTTTGATGATATTATCATTATCTTTAGCAACAATACCATAAGACCCTGTATCACTTTTGTTAACTTGTTGAGTTGCAATACAGCCCCTAATATCTGTACCCTTAACGACCTCAACCATTTGATTCAATGCTCCAGTTCCACAATCATGATTATAAATAAGATCATCTGGTAAAATTACAGCAAAATCTTCGATACCAACTAAAGGTTTTGCACAAAGCACAGCATGACCTAAACCAAGTGCTTCAGGTTGACGCACAAAGAAAAAGCTTACATCTTTAGGTACTATGTTTTTTACTAGCTCAAGTAGTTCGTATTTTTGTTTTTTCTCTAGTGAATATTCTAATTCAAAATTTCTATCAAAATGATCTTCTAGTGACTTTTTATTTGAGCTTGTTACAAAAATAATCTCTTTACACCGTGCTTCTATAGCTTCTTCAACAGCGTACTGAATCAAAGGCTTATCAACTACTGTAAGCATCTCTTTTGGTGATGACTTTGTGGCTGGCAAAAATCTTGTTCCCCATCCAGCAACTGGAAATACTGCTTTTTTTATTTTCATAATTTTTCCTTATTAACTGATGCTATAGCTGGCAGTATAAATTGATATTTATTTTATAACCTTTATATTCAAAATCATTGAGAACTTCAGTATATTTTTTCAAATCATTTGATCTTTCAACATATAAATCTACTTGAACAATATCATCAACATAATAAATCGCCATTTTTTTATCTAAAAGTACACTTTTATCTAAATTGTACTCTGCTAGAAAATCCATAATAACTTTATGAATTTCTTTACGCGAAGGCTCAAAATTTTCTAATTTTACAACACCATCTTCATGATCTGTAACATCTACATGAACAGTTATGTCTTTTATATTTTCAATATTGTGATAAATATTACTCTTAACTATTTCTGCAAAATAATGTCCTTCAGAAGTAGTTGAATATTTATCTACACGCACATGCACATCTAATATAATCTTACCAGACATCTTTCTTGTGCGTAAATCATGAAAATCTTCAACACCTTCTGTATTTGCAATAATATCTTTCATAGACTTACGAGTCTCTTCATCGACGCCCTCATCTATAAGCTCCGCAACTGATGAATAACCCCATTTAACACCCATCATCATTATCATATAACAAACTACAAATGCAGCAATTGCATCCATCCAAGCAAATCCGTAAAATGCGCCAACTAAACCTACTAACACAACTAAAGATGACCACATATCTGAGCGACTATGCAAAGCATTCACTCTAAGCATATCTGAATCAATTTTATTAGCAGCTATCATAGTATATTGATAAATAAACTCATTACCAAAGATAGAAAAAATAGCAGCATACATCGTAAACTTATCTGGTGAGCTGTATTCTCCACTAATCAAAGTAGCTAAAGAATGATATACAATCATAAATCCTGATGAAATTAGTAGAGCTGAAATCAAAAGCGTTGCTAGAGTTTCTATTCTTTCATGTCCATACGGATGATCATCATCTGCACCTTTATTTGAATACTTTGCAGCAAAAAGTACCATTACATCACTTATAAGATCAGAAAGAGAATGTACACCATCAGCAAATAATGCTGGTGATCTACCTATTATGCCTATCAGCATTTTCACAAATGCAAGTAAAGAGTTTCCAAACATTACTACTAAAGTGACTTTTTTTGTTATTTGATATCTATTATCTGACATTTTATGACCTGTATTTTTTTAAAATAAAACTGTTGTATTTGGTGCTATATATCGAGTATTACCTAGCTTAAAATTAGCAGATACTGAAATATTATTAGTACCAGGGGAAGTACAATTTGTACAATCTATCTCCATTATAGCATTTGCGATTGTTGTGTCTGCAACATAAAATATATTTTGATTAAAATTTACAGAGTTTACTAACATAGTTAAAACATTAGCCGTTCTATCATATAAGTTAGCCATAGCTACTGCTGGAGCTTAACCAAGAACTTTGACATTAGTCTGTGTAACAGCATCAGTAATTTGGCTATTTACACAATCTCTAATCAAATCAGAAGCTGTATCTTAACAAACCTTGTAGGAAATTGATCAAAATATATAATTACCTTATTTTTACCAGAAGGCGTTGTGCTTAGCTAGAGGTATTTAGTTTTTTCATTATTACATGATACTAAAAAAGCCACTATCGCTAAAATACAAACACACTTTAAAAGTTTCATATCTACTACTCTTTTGTAATAACTAGTTGAAATACCTTATATTCAATTTGTAAGTGCGACAAAATAATTGTTGCACTAAAAAAGTAAGTTAGATATTGTCACACTTGCTAAAAATCTACTTAAGGAATCACCATAGGACAATCCTACACCCAACTTACTCAAGAACAAAGATACCACATTGGTTCACTATTGAAAATAGGTGTTTCTAAAACACAAATAGCCATGGAAGTTGGTTGTAACCAAAGTAGCATATACAAAGAGATAAACCGTAACACCGGCAAACGAGGTTCTAGACCTAAACAAGAACAATCACTTGCAAACTCAAGAAAACGTAAAGGCAACAAACAAATTAGGCAATTTGGTTGGAGCTATGTAGAGCATCTTATCAAACAGTATTGGTATCCAGAGCAAATAAGTGGCGGTTTAACATCTAATGGGTGGTTAGATGTCATAAGTGCTGAAAGCATCTATAAGTATATCTATGGGAATAAAGAAAGAGGCGTTGACTTACACACTTATTTGCGTTGTCAGAAAACTTATCGTAAAAGAGGTACGGCTAGTCAAGAGCATAGAGGCCAAATACAAAATATAGTTTCAATACATGAGAGAGACTTTCTTATAGATGAACTAAGTAGACTTGGAGATTTTGAGGGAGACACTATTATTGGCAACGTGGCACCAATGAAAATACAAATGGGTTAATTAGATAATTCTTCTCTAAAAACCTGAGATTATATGATATTACTTAAGAACAAACTAGAAGAGTTAAAAACCTATTGAACAACAGACATAGAAAAAGTCTTGGATTCAAAACTCCTCTTCAGATAGAATCTAGAAATAAGGTTTTCACACTTAGTACTTGAATTTAAGTTTTAATCACTAAAAATAAACTTAAGAAGAGTAATATTTTTTTCATATCCAAACTACCAAACTAGATTGTATTATAGTATTCATAAGTTATACGATTATTATTTTAGATAATCAGTTATATTAACCAATCTTTCAAACAAGGAGCAAAAGAAAATGAGTCAGAAATTCTACTCTCATATCTATACTAAAATTCAAGAATTAAAAGAAGGTGGCACATACAAAACTGAAAGAGTTATCTCATAAGCTCAAGCCCCTGTCATCGAACTTGAAAATCACGATACTCTAATAAATTTCTGTGCAAATAACTATCTAGGCTTTGCCAACAACTCTGAAATTGTAAAATAAGCCAAAGATCACATTGAAGAATGTGGCTATGTAATGGCATCTGTGAGATTTATCTGTGGTACAAACAGTGTCCATAAGGATCTAGAAAAAGAGCGTAGTGATTTTTTTGAGTATGAAGATACAATTTTATAGCCTTCTTGTTTTGATGCAAATACAGGTTTGTTTGAAACTCTTCTTACAAAAGAAGATTCTAGTATCAGTGATTCACTGAATCATGCAAGTATTATCGATGGTGTGCGTATATGTAAGGTGATGAGATTTAGATACAACAACAACGATATGTAAGACCTGAAGCTAATCTTATAGAAGCAGATAAAGCTGATGCAAGATTGAAAATGATTAAAACTGATGGCATGTTTTCTATGGACGGAATAATTGCTGATTTAGAAGCGGTATGCAATTTGGCAGATAAATATAATTCTATAGTGATGGTTGATGATTATCACGCATCTGGTTTTGTCGGTAAAAACGGTAAAGGTTCTATAGAGCACTGTGGCGTAATTGGTAGAGTTGACATACTTACAGGTACAATCGGCAAAGGTCTTGGTGGTGCTTCTGCTTGATACATCTGCGCTAAAAAAAATAGTAGATATAATTAAAAACTTATCTCGTCCTTATCTATTTTCAAACTCATTAGCACCAATTATTGCTAAAAACTTCTCTTAAAGATCTTGCAATTACTAAAAGCTCAAATGAGTTAAGAGATCAACTTCAAGCCAATCAACAAAGATTTAGATCAAAAATGACTGAAGCCGAATTTGATTTGATTCCTGGTGAGCACCCTATTATACCTGTGATCATTTACGACGAGAAAAAAGCCGCTGTATTTGCTGAGAAACTTTTAGATTATGATATATGTAATCGCATTCTCATTCCCTGTTGTACCAAGAGGTAAAGCTCGTATCCGTACACAAATGTCTGCTGCTCACTCATTTGATCAAATAGATAAAGCAGTTGAAGGTTGCACAAAATCAGCTAAAGAATTAGGGATTATATAATCATGAAAAAAACTACTATGAGAGCTTTATCTAAGCTAAAAACAGAACCTGGAATATGGATGATTGATAATGCTAATATCCCAGAGTATGGTCATAATGATATTCTTATAAAAATCAGAAAAACTGCAATTTGTGGTACTCACTTACATATCTACAATTGGGATAAATGGTCACAAGAGAATATACCTGTGACATTGATTGTTGGTCATGAGTTTGTTGGTGAAATCGTCGCTTTAGGTGATGCAGTACAAGGCTGTGAGGTTGGAGATAGAGTTTCTGGCGAAGGACATCTTGTATGTGGTCATTGTAGAAATTGTAATGACGGCAAACGTCATCTTTGTCGTGAAACTATTGGTGTAGGTGAGAATGTGCAAGGAGCCTTTGCAGAATAATGATCTATGCCTGCTAGTAATGTATTTAAAGTTCCAGATACAATTTCGGATGATATAGCAAGTATGTTTGACCCTTTAAGTAATGCTGTTCATACGGCTTTATCATTTAATCTAACTTGTGGAAGACATACTAATCACTGGTGCTGGACCTATTGGTCTAATGGCTTTAAAAATTGCTCGCTTCTGCGGTGCTAGAAGAATAGTTGTGACAGATATTAACGAAGATAGACTTAAAAAAGCTAAAGATTTTAGTGCTACATTCGTAGTAAATGTTGCTCCCTATAAAACTAAAGATGAGCTTTCTAAAGAAATGCGTAAAGTCATGACTGGTATTGGTATGTCTGAAGGCTTTGATTTAGGTCTTGAAATGTCTGGTGTAAACTCTGCTATATCTATGATGTTAGACACTATGAATCATGGTGGTAAGCTATCATTACTAGGAATATCTGCTGGTAATGTAACTGTTGATTGGGGTACTATCTTATTTAAAGGGTTAATGCTAAAAGGTATTTATGGTCATGAGATTTTTGAAACTTGGTATCTGATGTCGAGTATTATTAAAGAAGGAATGGATATGAGTCCTGTTATGATTCATAGAATGAGTGTTGATGACTACAAAGAAGGCTTTGAAATAATGAAAAGTGGTAGATGCGGTAAAAAGTTATCCTTGACTGGAGTAAGTAATGCATAGACCACATTATACAAATACTCGTAAAGTAGATGCTCAATGGGTATTTACTCTCTTTGGTACTGCCCCGAGTAAAGTGCAGGATTGATTTATTTGCCGGTACAAGCTGGCGATAGCGGTTTCTAGGCACTTGTGACAGTTATAGTATTTGCTCTTCCTATGTCGTATTACTCACATAAAAATATGGCTAATATTGTTATTAGTTCCAAAGACAGTCGTATTGCAGATGTATTTACGCACAACTTAGGAAATGTTTTTGGCCTGATTTGCGTTACTATCTACTTCTTCGCTATTTTCTTAAATATGCCGATGTATTCAATAGGTTTAAATAATGAGCTTGGTAATTTCCTACTAAAATACAACTTTACAAGCACAAACCTCTCACAAAATATATGGTTTAGTTTTGGTATACTTGTAGTATTGCTAACTATATTATCTCTAGGTATTCGTTTGATAATTAGGTTTATGCAATTTATAGTAATATGAATAATCATTCTGGTTCTTACTTTAACTATCTATATTATTCCTTACTGTAATGGTGACTTTATTGATCAAAGGCATTTTGAGTTTGCAAAGTATATCAAGGTAGTACTAATGGTTCTACCAATACTTGTCTTATCTATTAACCACTCTCCGGTAATCTCAAGCTTGGTTATTTTTACCGTGATAATATAAAATTGCAAGATAATGAAGAGAAAACAAAAGTTAATAAAATACGACAAATAAATGCTTATGTGTTATTGATATTTGTGCTTTTTATTTATTACTTCATGTTTAATTAGCACAACTGTAGCAGACTTGGATAGAGCTAGTTTAAACAACCTCTCTATAGTTACACTTATTAATGAACAATACACAAGCATAGTTTTAAGTATACTTGCGCCAATGATTGTGTTTAATGCTATTATGAGCTCATTTATAGGTTGTTATATAGGTTCAAAAGAAGCTCTTAGATATTTATTTAGAAACTTCTTTAAAAATATCTGTCATATACAGGTTAAAGATCAGTACATTAGTATGTTAAGTATTTATCAGATTTTTATAGTGCTACGGCTTTGTACTATTTGTAACTTTAAAATTCTAAATATCATAGGAATATTAGTAGCTCCTGCGGTTGCATTTTTACTATATATACTCCCTGTAATAGTTATATATAAATGTAAACAGTATCGTAGGGTAGTATTTTAGACTTAATACTTGTAATAATGGGACTATTTATAATCTTGGGATATATAATAGGACTATTGATTAAGTAATACCTATCAAACTTTAAAAAAACTAACGAAATCCTCAGCTTCGCTGGAGATCTCTCTAATTTATTCAGTTAGTGACTACTGATCGTAGTCTAGAAATCCGATTATTTTTAGTTTATTTGAGATGTCCTTGAGCAAACACCCAATCAATATAATCTAAATCTTCTTGTGTTGTGACTTTTATATTTTTGCGTGAGCCCTCAACTATAATAGGAATACTACCAAATAGCTCTAAAGCCGATGCTTCATCTGTAATTCTATCAGTTAAATCCTTACTTTGACAATACTCAAAAGCCTTGACTAAATGATCGCTCTTTGCTAATTGAGGTGTTTGAGCTAACCAGATATTATTTCTATCGAGCGTGTCAGTTATATACATACTAGAAACTTGTTTAACAGTTTCAAATGCTCTTACTGCTAAAATACCACATTCACTTACAGTAGCTTTAACATGCTCAAATAACTTCATAATGTCTATTATATCTATCGCAGGTCTAGCCGAATCATGAACAAACACCCAACTATCTTTTTCATTACCAAATTGTTTAATAGTTACCAAGCCATTTCGCACGCTTTCAAAGCGACTATTCCCACCAATACAAGTAATAACTTTAGAACTATCAAAATAAATTGAATTACCCCAATAATCATCATTTTTGTTAAGAGCTACAATCACTTTTTCAAAGATTCCACTATTTACAAAAATACTAATCGTTGTATCTAGTATAGTTTTTTGATTTTTAAGTTTGATATACTGCTTTGGGACCTCAGATTTCATTCTAGTGCCAATACCCGCAGCAGGTATAATTACATACTTGATATTATTTGACACTGTAAAAAACTTCACCCTTTTTGATAAAACCCATGTTTTGACGAGCTAAACTCTCAAGTACTTCACTATTTTTTCTTAGTGAAACCACTTCAGAATAAAGTTGATTATTGGTCTGGGTTTTGTCATTAACTTCAGCAGTTTGAGCTTTTACAGAATTTTTAATAGAACTATATTTATAGAGACCTGTAGAACTAAACCATAGTTGATACTGCAATACTACAATCAAAAGTGATACTGCAGTTATAAAGAAATAAAAAAAAGAATTTGATTTGATGTTCATCGAGAATTATTAGTCTTCTACTTTAACAACAACTTTTTCACTTTCTGACTCTTCGATAACAATTTCTTGAGCACTTTCATCTTTAGCTTTCTTAGAACTTGATTTAAACACAGCTACACCAGGATATATTGCATTTTCACCCAATTCTTCTTCTATTCTAAGAAGTTGATTGTATTTTGCTATACGATCAGCTCTTGAGATAGAACCAGTCTTAATTTGACCAGCACATGTTGCTACTGCTAAATCTGCAATTATAGTGTCTGAAGTCTCCCCAGAACGGTGAGATACAACACAAGTATAACCAGCTTGACCAGCCATAGCCATAGCTTCAAAAGTCTCTGTAAGTGTACCAATTTGGTTTAACTTAATTAGAATAGAGTTAGCAACACCTTTTTCTATACCTTTTGCTAAGATACTTGGGTTTGTTACGAACAAATCATCTCCCACTAATTGTACTTTATCACCTAACTTTTCAGTCATCAATTTCCAACCATCCCAATCTTCTTCTGCCATACCATCTTCGATAGAAACGATAGGATATTTCTCAACCCATGTAGCAAAGTAATCAACCATCTCTTCAGATGTCAATGCTTTGCCTTCTGATGCGAGTTGGTACTTACCATCTCTATAGTACTCACTACTTGCAGGATCAAGAGCTATAAATACATGTTTACCAGCTTCATAGCCAGCAGCTTTTATAGCCTTTAATATAGCCTCAAGTGCAGCTTCATTAGATGGTAAATCAGGAGCATAACCACCCTCATCACCAACACCTGCTACACTATAACCATCTTCAACCAACACTTTTTTTAGTGTATGAAATATTTCTGAACCACAACGTAATGCTTCTGAGAAAGTATCAAAGCCAGCTGGCACTATCATAAATTCTTGCATATCTACATTGTTATCAGCGTGAGAACCACCATTGATAACATTCATCATAGGTACTGGCATTAAGTAATCTTTTACATCCATCAAATAACGATAAAATGGCTTTCTTAAGCTAGATGCAGCTGATCTTGATACCGCTAAGGATACACCTAGTACAGCATTAGCACCAAGATTCCCTTTGTTTTCAGAACCATCTAATTCAATCATAGTTTTATCGATTAGTCTTGGATCTAAAGCATCTAAACCTTTTACTGCTTGAGCAATTTTTGTATTTACATTTTCTACAGCTTTGTAAACACTCTTACCAAGATATACTTTTTTATTTCCATCTCTAAGCTCTAATGCTTCTCTGATACCTGTTGAAGCACCAGATGGAACTGCTGCACGACCAAAAGCACCGTTGTCTAAAACCACATCTACTTCTATAGTAGGATTACCACGTGAATCTAGTATTTGTCTTGCAAATACATTGTTGATTAATGATGACATAATTATTAACTCCTTTAGATAATTAAATCTATTTTATTAACCGAATTTATAGCACAAAAAAAACACTCTTAAACAAAAAATACAGAGCATTATAGATAAAATCAATTGTTAAGTTTTAAAAACTAATGTAATTATAGGCTAGCTAAGTATGCTTTGCAATAAATATACTTTAACCCTGACAACTATTCTGATAATTTATCAGATACAACCTCTTGTGCTTCACTAAAACCAACACTTTCTGATGTTACAGCTGTAGAAGCAACAGTATCTGTAGCATTTTCTCTTAATGTTAGTCTATAGCAAGTATATATACGCAACAATATTCCAACCATACCAAAAATAATGAAAAAGCCAAAGGGGCCAACCACATCCATAAAATTAGAAAGGATTATTGGTCAAACAACAGATCCTGCTCCATAAGCAATGGTTATTATACCTATAGCTACCAAAATCTAATGTCCTTCAAGGAAATCACTGGCATGAGATATGGCTAACGGATATATTACAAAAGCACACACTCCTAACAGGAAAATAATCATAGAAAACATCACATAGGACTTATAAAACATAAAAGCACAAACAGATGTAACAACTATACCTATTGCAGTAAGCAATATAACTTTTCTTCGATCAATGATATCTGATAACTTACCCATCGGTACTTTTAGCAAAATACCTCCTAAAATTGTAGTCATCATAAGAACATAAATCATATTATGTGTGCTTTCTACACGCACTAAAAATATAGGCAATATTGTGTATATAGACCCTATTATAGATCCTCCAATCAATCCCGCAATATAGCTAAAGATACTTTTTGAATAATTTTTTTAGGCGAACAGACCTCTTCAGAATGAGGTGCTGGAGACACAGTTTTTGTAGATGCCATCAAGACGATCGCTATACTACATAGTGACGATATAAAACAGTACGCTAATAGTGATTGATTAAAGTTCACATTTATCATTAACTGTGAAACTGCTTGTGTTCCATAATAAACAAAGAGGTATATTGAAAAAACTAAACCTCTATTTTTCTTTTCGGAAGACAATATACACTAACTCTCTATTATGAAGAATAATGCAGTTAATGAGTACCCACATAAAAATCTAAGAATTATCCAAGATGTAACCTCTTTAAATATACCCATCACTAAAGTACTTATAGCCATAAAAGATGCAAAAAGCACAAAAGCTCTAATATACCCTATTAACATGATTGTAAATTGTGAAAAATAAGATCCCGTAGTCATACCAAGAAAGTAAGCTGCAGATATAATACCTAGCATAAAGTTAGATCTACCAAGACTTATTTAGCTCAATATATGAAAAAGTTGTAAAATATCCATTTCCGCACGACAATACACACATTGCGATTATCGGCGTTAATATCAATAAGAGAGTTTGTCTTACAGTCATATTTTACCCTTGATTTGAAAATGACTTTTGAATTCTGATTATATAGTAGAACTGAATATAATTTAAGCTTAAATTCAAGTACCTAGTGCTACAACCTTATTTCTAGATTCTACCTGAAGAGGAGTTTTGAATCCAAGACTTTTTCTATGTCTGTTGTTCAATAGGTTTTCAACTCTTCTAGTTTGGTCTTAAGTAATATTATCTAATCTCAGGTTTTTAGAGAAGAATTATCTAATTAACCCATTTGTATTTTCATTGGTGCCACGTTGCCAAGAAGAGTATGTATCAGCAAAAAATATATCTATATTTAATACTTCTGATATTAGCATGTGTTTGGAAAACTCTTTACCATTATCAAAAGTGATTGAGTGAGTATGTGACGCATTAAGTATTTGTATTAAACTGTTTGCTAAGTTTTCAGCATTCTTACTAGCCAAAGGTTTAATTTTAGTTAGTTTAGATACTCTATCAACTAGTGTTAATAAGTCACCCTTGTGATCTTTACCAATAATAGTGTCTCCCTCAAAATCTCCAAGTCTACTTCGTTCATCTATAAGAAAGTCTCTCTCATGTATTAAAACTCTATTTTGTATTTGGCCTCCATGCTCTTGACTAGCCTTACCTCTTTTACGATAAGTTTTCTGACAACGCAAATAAGTGTGTAAGTCACCGCCTCTTTCTTTATTCCCATAGATAGACTTATAGATGCTTTCAGCACTTATGACATCTAACCCACCCATTAGATGTTAAACCGCCACTTATTTGTTCTGGATACCAATACTGTTTGATAAGATGCTCTACATAGCTCCAACCAAATTGCATAATTTGTTTGTTGCCTTTACGTTTTCTTGAGTTTGCAAGTGATTGTTCTTGTTTAGATCTAGAACCTCGTTTGCCGGTGTTACGGTTTATCTCTTTGTATATGCTACTTTGGTTACAACCAACTTCCATGGCTATTTGTGTTTTAGAAACACCTATTTTCAATAGTGATCCCATCTGGTATCTTTGTTCTTGAGTAAGTTGGGTGTAGGATGGTCCTATGGTGATTCCTTAAGTAAATTTTTAGCAAGTGTGACAATATCTAACTTACTTTTTTAGTGCAACAATTATTTTGTCGCACTTACAACTTGAATCTAAGAAGCATAATAATTATAAAACAGAAAATAACTTACTGACTTTAGAGGTGCTCTTTTTTTGAGTATTTTATTTAGAATTGTTGTGAAGCTTTGTTCCAATTAATATAACCATAAATAGCATTAATAAGATATATCAACCACATGACTAAAAATGCAATACCACTACTATCACCAGATAAGTACTGCTGTACCCAAATGATTGTCGATAAAGTATTTATGACTATCCACAAGACCCATTGCTCAACATAGGCTTTCACCATCAAAACAATTGCCACGACAGATACAATTCCTGTCAGTGAATCTGGAATAAGTCCAACCTGTTGATTAAAATAATTTTTTAAAATGAAATAACCGTAAAAAGCTGAAGCAATCAAAATCCCAACAGTCAAAATTATCCGCTGATTATTATTTAAAGTCTTCGTAACTATATCGTTATTCTCATCAGTATTTTGAGGTTTAGTCCAAACATAAAAGCCATAAAATTGCATAGGAAAAAACCAAAATGCAAATAGCAGGAATTGACCATAAATACCTTGCTGATAACATAAATAAGCGTAAGCTAGATTATTGATGAATGCAAAAAAGTAATTAAGAATTTTAACCTTAGCAATCAGAATAAGGTTAAGCATTCCTGTAATAGTTGCTATAGTTGTCAAAACCAAATATTCATCTGTAGTTGTGAGACTAACTATAGCTAGTATTAAAACTGAAACCATACCCCAAAGAATTTCATACTTATTCCAATCATCAAAAATATTTGTCAGTTTAATATCAGAAAAACCTTTTAAATAATTTAAAAGCTGTGTGTAAAAACTTTTTATTGTTATATTCATAACATTCTCATCATTTAAAACTCACTTGCTACTATTTCCATAGAACCATAAATTCCTATATAATAACCAAGTTTTGCTAGCTTAAAGTCACATTCAGCATATATATCAGAGAAAGTATATCTTGCTATAGTTCTTTTTAATTTAGACAAATACTCTTCTCCGATAGCTTTCATTACCCCACCACCTAAAACAACCATTGCTGTGTTAAGCATATTAAAACTTATAGCAAGCCCTACACCAAGATACTTAATTGCTGCATCAAGAATATCTAATGCAATTTGATCTTTTTAAGCTATAGCTTCCTTAATGTGGCTACTTTTTAATTTATCATTATTTTCGACAACAAGATCTATAAACATGCTTTTGATATTTTTCTTAGCTCAACTTTCAATCTTATTTTCAATACCTACTTTACCAGCATAAGCCTCTCAGCAAACTTATGAACCACAGCCACGGCAATAAACTCCACCGCTTTTTACTATAGTGTGCCCTAACTCACCAGCTAGACCTACGTTACCAGTGTAAAGAGAGCCGTTTAAAACTAATCCCCCACCAATACCAGTACCATTACCAACAAAAGCTCCTACGATATCATCATAACTAACACCTGCACCATACTTTGCTTCACCTAATACGCCGACATTGACATCATTCTCAACAAAAGTTGGTACACCAAGCTTATTACTGAACTCATCTTTTATGCATACGCCATTAAGATTTAGATTAGCACTAAATTTAAGCACTTCTGCAGCAGAATCAACAAAACCAGCTATGCAGACACCTATAGCTTTTAATGAAGTTCTATTAGTATCATCTAGCAGTTTATTAATCAATTTAAATAACTTACCTAAGACAACATCTGTAGACTCTTTACCTTTAGACTTTACTTTTTCTGTAGCTATAAGGTTTTTATCATTATCAAAAAGTCCAGCAAACATATTCGTTCCGCCGATATCGACATCAATAAACATTACTTTTTACCTATTTTATCTTTCACAAAGAGAGCTATTGACTCAACATGCATAGTATGAGGAAACATATCCATAACCCCTGCACTCACGAGCTTATACCCCTTTTGATTAACTAAAACTCCAGCATCACGAGCTAAAGTTGCTGTGCTACAAGATACATACACAATTCTTTCGACATCAAATTTTTCGATATTTTCACAAACTTCTAAAGCACCAGCTCTTGGTGGATCTAACAACATTTTGTTATATTCAAAATCATTAAACCATTCTTTATCTTCAAAGCCTTCAAATAGGTTTGACGCATAGAATTTTACATTTTTAATAGTATTATTTTCAGCTGTCTCAATAGCTCTATCAACGATTGTTTGCTTGCTTTCCACTCCAATCACAGTTTTTGCAAATTGCGATAAAGGTAATGTAAAATTACCAGGTCCACAAAAAAAATCAATAATAGAATCGTCTTTATTAATTGCTAGCAATTCTATAGCTTTTTGAATCATTTTTTTATTTATGTCATTATTAACTTGAGTAAAATCACCAGGATCAAAACCAATAGTTATGTCATCTACAGGATTAGAGCTCAGTTTTATAGGCTCAACATTCTGCTCAGGATAAAGCCTAAACACAGTATCAGGACCTTTTGATTGTAGATATATCCAATAATCATTTTCGATAGCAAAAGCTTTTATCGCATCTAAATCTTCATTAGTAAATGGCTCAAGGTGTCTAATTATGATTGCTGGTCGATTATCATCTATAGCAATCTCTAGTTGTGCAATTTTATTATAGATAGATAAATTTTGAATAAACTTGGAAATTTCTGGCAATTTCTCTCCAATAAGTGGATTAAGAATTATACATTTCTCAATCTCTGCTAAAAACCTACGGTTTCGCTCTCTAAATCCTACTAAGATTTTATCTTTTTTAGTTACAAATCGGACACCTAAGCGAGCTTTATTACGATAACCTTCTGTATTTACAGATAATAAAGGCTCAATTACTGTTTCAGGGTCAACACCTTCACCAATATATTTAAGTTGATTGAAAAGAGTATCTTGTTTATGAGTGATTTGAGCTTCTGGTGACATATGTTGTAAGCTACACCCACTGCATATTTCAAAATGCTTACAGACAGGAACAACTCTATTTGGTGAAGTTGAAATATACTCAACAACCTTACCCTCATCAAACTTAGATTTTGAAAAAGTATATTCAAAATTTACAACTTCATCAGGAAGTGTAAATGGAATAAAAGTGGTTTTACCATCAACTTTTGCGATACCTCTACCATCATTACTAAGAGAAACTATTTGTGCCTCAAAGATACCTTCTTTGAGTTTATTACGGCGTGATCTACCCATTTGAATTATTTAATAAGAATGATGTTAGATAAAATTTTATGGGATATAAAGAATAAAGACAAATAATTTTGTCAAAAAGGTTACAAAAACTAAGAAATCAGCTTATCTTTAGATTATTTTATAGAAGCTTTTATATTTCAAATCCAAAGCAACACCATCATAAGCAGCGACATGACCTGATACAAATTGCTTCAACCCAGTCTTCGAATGTGAAAATATCATGTCTATATTGTTTTTGTCTTTTAAGCTTTTTACTTTATCTGGATACAAAGCAAGCTCGACTTTACCTAGTGATGAAGAAAGAATTTCTACAGTTCCTGCTTTTGGCTTAGTATACAAAGGCAAACTAGGACCAAATCCACCTCCAACATTACCAAACGCTTTGTATTGTGTATTTTTTGTATCTTTGTTTTTAGGTACAAATATAACCATCTTTGAGCCTTTCATAGTCTTTGCACCAAATCCTGCTGCAAACCAAACATTTCCCTTATTTGTCCAATCTTCATTCTTATTAAGTTTAACCTCTAAAGTTGCACATATATGGTCTTGATACTTCAAATATGTAAACTTCATATCTTTCATATCTATAGTTTTAGCACCCTTCATACTCCGACAAACTTGATTTTTATCTGATGCAAGTACTTAGTTATCTTTTACATCATGAACTTTTGTAGATTCGACAGATATTTGAGTTGGTGCTTTTGCTTAACTTTTACTCTGACTTTCACTGCTAGTATAACTAGCTAATGTAGCCCCCAACAATATTGCTATAGCTATTAGTTTTCTATTCATATTTTTCTCTCTATACATTATAACTAAGGAAATTTTAGAATATAGGAAAGATATTGTTGAAATATATTAAGAACTGTTGATTGAATTTGAGACATAAAAAAAGGCAGTATAAACTGATTTTGGTATCGTGGTGGGTGTTGAGGGGTTTGAACCCCCGACCCTCGCCTTGTAAGGGCGATGCTCTCCCAGCTGAGCTAAACACCCGATAAATAGATATTATACATTGATATCTTGGTAAGTCAATTACTTTTTAACAAGCAATTCAATAAAATAAACTAACCCTCTATTTCATTCCTAAGAATTTGCTCTGAAGTAATTTTTGACTCAGCAATTTCTCTTAATGCTACTACAGTTGACTTCTCCTTTACTTCATAATCTGCTTCAGTATCACCATTTTTTAAGATCTTATTAGCACGCATAGAAGCCAATACTACCAAGTCAAATCTAGTTTCAACTTTATCTAAACAATCTTCAATCGTTACTCTAGCCATTTTTTACTCCATTCTTTTTCAGTAATTGTTTTACTTTATTATAAATCACATTTATAACTGTTTGGTTTTGTGCACCATCTGGTATTATGATATCAGCTTTTCGCTTAGATGGTTCAATAAATTTAATATGCATTGGTCGAACAGTATTTAGGTATTGATTAACAATACTATCAACCGTTCTACCTCTTTCTTTTTGATCTCTTAACATTCTTCTTATAAAACCAAGATCTGAAGGAGTATCCATATAAACTTTAAAATCCATCATTTTAAGAAGCTTTGAATCATTAAAAAGCATGATACCTTCTAAAATAATCACACTCACTCCGGCATTAATAGTTTCGGCTTTTTCCTCAATTATTGAATGCGTAGAGTAGTCATAAAAAGGTACTTCGATATCTTGACCTGAAATAAGATTTACCAAGTCTTTTTTCAAAAGCTTATGATCAAATGCATCTGGATGATCGTAGTTTATATTACATGCCTCTTCATAACCTACAAGATCACCCCAGTTTTTATAGTATCTATCTTCTGATATAACAGCTATTCTTTTAAGGTGTCTAGAATGAAGTTTTTTAATAATAGCATTTGAAAAAAGCGTTTTTCCTGAACCTGAACCACCAACAATGCCTATTATAAATACATCTCTTACCACAATATATTCCTATAATTCTATTTTTGGTTGGCGTTTAGCAATATGATCGAACTCTTTTAATACCTGTAAAAATGCTTTAATTTTATACATAGGGAATGAATTTGGCCCATCACTCAATGCTTTTGAAGGATCAGGATGAGTCTCCATAAATAAACCATCAATACCTACTGCCATTGCTGCTTTTGATAATACAGGAACAAACTCGCGCTGACCACCAGAAGTTCCACCTTGACCTCCAGGAAGTTGTACAGAGTGTGTTGCATCAAATACAACAGGACAACCTGTAGATTTCATGATCTCAAGTGAACGCATATCAGAAACAAGATTATTGTAACCAAAGCTTACGCCTCTTTCACATACCATGATTTGCTCATTGCCAGTAGATTTAGCTTTCGCTACTACATGCTCCATATCCCAAGGTGCTAAAAATTGACCTTTCTTGATGTTTATAGGAATGTTTTGCTTACAAACTTCTGTTATAAAATTAGTTTGTCTACATAAGAATGCTGGTGTTTGTAGTACATCTACAACTTCAGCTACTTCGGCAAAAGGAGTATCTTCATGTACATCAGTAACAACTGGCACACCTAATTTTTTTTTAACTTTTGCAAGAATCTCAAGCCCCTTATCTACACCAAGACCTCTAAAGCTATTTATAGAAGATCTATTTGCTTTATCAAAAGATGATTTATAGACAAAATTTATTCCAAGCTCTTTAGTTACTTCTGCTAAAAAACCTGCCGTATCCATAGCCATTTGCTCTGATTCGATCACGCATGGTCCAGACATCAAAAAAAACAGCTGACCGTTTCCAACTTCAAAATTAGCTATTTTCATATTATTCTCGAGTTAAAGATTATTGAAATTTATTAAAATATTATACAGAAAAAGATGAGCCACAACCACAAGTAGTTTTAGCATTAGGGTTTCTTATTACAAAATAAGCACCCTCAATATCATCTTTATAGTCGACATCAGCACCAACTAAATACTGAAAGCTCATACCATCTACTAGCAAACGCACATCATTTTTGGTGATTACCATATCATCTTCTTTTACTTCATCATCAAAAGCAAAAGCGTATTGGAAGCCTGAACAGCCACCGCCTGTTATATATACTCGAAGACTAAGAGAACTATCGCCCTCTTCTTCTATAAGCTCTTTAACTTTAAGTGATGCAGCTTCTGTGAAATTTATAGGATCTACACTTTGTATTTGTACTTCAGAACTCATGTGATTACCTCGCTACTATACCAACCTTTACTCTACCCATTCTATCAACTGCTAATACTACAACTTCAAGAGGGTTACCTTCAACTAATGAATTAGTCTTAATTCCTGCAGCTTCCACTTCAGCAAATGGTAAATAACCATCTTGCTTACCAAATAGATTTACAAATGCACCTAATTCAATTAGTTTAACAATCTTACCTTTATAAGTCTGGCCAACCTCAGCTTCTGCAACAACTTCTTCAATCATTGCCACAGCCATATCTAAAGATGCTTTATCTTTTGCAAACACTTTCACTTCACCAGTATCATTAGTATCTATTTGAGCTCCAGTTTTTTCTGCTATACCTTTAACAGTAGAGCCACCTCGACCAACTACATCTTTAATTTTTGCAGGCTTAACATTAAATATATGAATTTGTGGAGCACAATTAGAAACACCTTCTTTATGCTCTTTAATCACTTCATTCATTATACCTAGTATATGCAATCTCCCAGTTCTAGCTTGCTCTAAAGCTTGCTCTAATATATCTCTTGAGATACCTTTGATTTTAATATCCATTTGAAGGGCTGTAACACCATAGCGAGTACCAGCTACTTTAAAGTCCATATCACCAAGATGATCTTCATCGCCTAGTATGTCAGAAAGTACAGCGTATTTAGCACCATCTTTGATAAGACCCATAGCAATACCTGCTACAGGCTCAGCAATTGGTACACCTGCATCCATCATAGATAGAGATGAACCACAAACTGTGGCCATTGAACTAGAACCATTAGACTCTAAAATTTCAGATACAATTCTTACTACATAAGGGTATGCATCTTGATTTGGAAATACTGCTTGTGTTGCTCTTTTTGCAAGATTAGCATGACCAATCTCACGACGCTTAGGAGCCATACCAACCATACCACACTCACCTACAGAGTAAGGAGGGAAGTTATAATGCAGCATATAACGAGATCTATCCATACCATCAAGGCTTTCTACCATCTGAGCATCTCTGTCGCTACCTAAAGTAGTTACTACAAGAGCTTGTGTTTCTCCACGAGTAAATAATGCAGAACCATGTACACCAGGCAGCACACCAACTTTCACATTGATAGGACGAATAATATCTGTTGATCTACCATCTATTCTTGGCTTACCATCTAGGATATTTGATCTAACGAGATCTTTTTCTATATCATGAAAAGCATCAAAGATTTCTTTTTCAGAATAGTCATTGTTATCAGTGTCATTAGGATATACATACTCTAGTACATTTTTTCTAACTTCTGATAATTTAGCATTTCTCTCTTGCTTAGAAGCAAAAGTATAAGCATTTTTAATCTCACCAAAAAAGTTTGACTTGATTTGAGATTTTAAAACTTTATTAATTTCGTATACTGTATAGTCCATTGCTGGCTTAGCAGTAACTTTCGCTAGCTTATTAATAGAAGCGATAATTGTTCTAAGATGTTTGTGCGCATATAAAATACCGCCTAACATCACTGACTCAGGTAAGCTTTTAGCTTCTGATTCAACCATCAATATAGCATCGTCAGTACCTGAAACCACTAAATCCAAAGCAGACTCTTTTAAAGCTTCTTTATTTGGATTTAGCGTATATTTACCATTTACAAAACCCACTCTTACACCAGCAATTACATCTTCATAAGGAGCACCTGTAAGAGCTAAAGAAGCTGAAGCACCAATTAAAGCCAACATATCTGGTGAGAAGCTACCATCATAAGATACTACTGTAGCTACTATTTGAATTTCATTAAAGAAACCATCAGGGAAAGATGGTCTAATAGATCTATCTATAAGGCGAGATATAAGAATCTGCTCTTCAGAAGGTCTACCTTCTCTTCTGAGAAAGCCACCTGGTATTTTACCAGCAGCGTATATTTTCTCTAAATAGTGTACTGAAAGAGGAAAGAAATCTTGTCCTGGAGCTACTGCCTTTTGCACAACTGTTGTAACTAATACAACATTGTTACCGCAGCTAACCATTGCAGAACCATCAGCTTGACGAGCCATACCGCCAGTTGCGATAGTTATTTCTTTATTTCCTAATTCAAAGACTTCTTTGTATATTTTCACGATTAAACCTTAAATTTTTTGATTTTGTGATATAAGAATGGTTTAGACGAATGGGAGGCAATTATCTACGTAGGTTTAACTTCTTGATTAGACTACGGTATCTTTCTACATCTTTACCATGAAGGTAGTCTAGTAAATTACGACGTTGACTCACCATTCTTAAAAGACCTCTTCTTGAATGATTATCTTTTTCATGAGTAGCAAAGTGAATTTGAAGATCATTAATTCTTGCTGACAAAAGAGCAACTTGTACTTCAGGTGAACCAGTATCGCCTTCTGATTGTTGATTGTCTTTTACGATGTTTTGTATATCTTGAGTTGTTAACATAATTATTTCTCCATTTGTTTTAGTTAAATTAACATTGGCTAAACCGCACAAAGGAACAGTCTACCAAGCTATAATTATATACTAAAGAGTAAGAAAAATAAAGAATTAGTTTACTGACCTTACGTACTTTTTAAATACTGCAATTCAGTAAATGCGATTTGGTTAGCTTTTATCAATAGCTTTGACCTCAGAGCAAAATGATTTATCTTGTGCTTTATTTGCAAACATTCAAACTTGCAGAATGATAAAACTTATAAGTCAATATGATCTCGTATAGATTGTTTGTCTGATAATTCTAGTTCACTTACGCTAATGAATTCGCCGTTATGTTTATACTCTAGACTTGTAGCAAAAAGACGATTAGATTTCAAAGCAGCTATAAAGTCTTTCTCATGCTTAGTAATAAAATCAAAATTATCTTTCGCTGACAACTATGTGTCCATTTGAATATACCTGAATGTAAGCTTATTGTTTATTGCAACTTTAATCATATCTCGCATCAATTCGTTTGTAGCTTCTGACGCTCGTTTTAACTTTCTAGTCTTTATGTCACTAAACTGTACAGGCTGACTCACTATTTCAAATGCCACAGGTATTTATACTTCATTGCTGTAGTATAGAGCGTTCAACATGTTGATACCTCTAACTGATTTGCCAACTGTATGATCAAAATGCCAACACATGATATCACTCTCTTTAGTCCATTTTTTCTCTTGAATAGTATCATCAAAAATTAGACAAGCATCTTCTCTTTCAATTTATCGCACAGTCGACTTTACTTGTTTACATAAGTCTTTTGAATCATATTTTTGTTTAGATAAAAAACAAGTTATTTTATCATGACTGACATCTCCTTACATTATTGATGACAATCCTGTTGCTGTAGCGTAACCATTTCCACTGATTAAATAATCAGTATAAAGTTCTGTATAAGCTATTTTTATTTCTACATGATACTATATTTATACATTTACTGCGTAAGGTCAGTTAGTTTAATGAAAGTAATGATTTAAGAATCATTTTTTATACAAATGTAAACTAACTATACGGTTACATCTTATCAGGCTTGACACCCATAACTTGCAAAGCATTTTTTGCTACATTTGCAAATATAGGGGCAGCTACTGCACCACCACCATAACTATCCCCCTTAGGATTATCTATAGTCACTGCAATTGCAATATTTGGATTACTTGCGGGTGTAATACCGATAAAACTAGCTAAATAGTTAGCTCCATAAGTACCACCATAAAGCTTACGAGCTGTACCTGTCTTACCTGCAACATGGTATAGAGGTATCACAGCTTTAAAGCCCGTACCACCTAGATCTTCAACTACAGACTGCATCATACTAACCATCTCTTTTGAAACTTTCTCAGTAACGATAGGTCTTGCATCAAAATTTTCTCCCACCCTTCTTTTTAGGATTGTAGGCTTGATGTACTTACCATCATTCGCGATTGCTGACACACCAGCTACAAGCTGCATATCTGTAGCATTCATACCATAACCAAATGATAAAGTGGCAAGTTGAAAGTCGCCCCACTTATCTCTAATCGGAACAAAACCATCTCTTTCACCAGGCAGCTCAATACCTGTTTTACTACCAAAACCAAAATTACGCAATGATGACTCAAGTATATTAGGATCTTCCAAACCTAAAATCATTCGGGAGATACCAATATTACTAGATTTCATAAGAATGTGTCGCAAATTAATTTCGCCATAGTCAATAAAGTCTCGCACAGTATTTTTACCAATGCGATAATGCCCTGGATGGGTGTTGATAATTGGTTCTTCTGGAGTATAGCCATCACCATAAGTTAAGGCTGTAGCTGCTGAGAATGTTTTAATAACAGAACCAAGCTCAAACACATCTGTTACACTTCTGTTACGACGATTCTCTGGAAACGCATCAGCCATGCTGTTTGGATTATATGCAGGATAATTTGCCATAGCAAGTATTTCGCCTGTATGCACATCTTCTATAATTACAGAGCCTGCATCTGAGTTACTGTGTATCACACCCTCTTTTAAGTACTTATAAGCGATATACTGCAACCTAGAATCTATACTTAACTGTAAATTTCTGCCATTTTTTGGCTCAACAAACTTATCTTCAGCCTTTGAAGCTACACCACCATGCAAATCTTTCTTATACTCAAAATAACCATCTTGACCAGTTAGAAATTTATTAAACTGAAGCTCTAAACCTTCTTGACCTTTACCATCTACATTAGTAAAACCAACTATTTGTGAAGAAACTTCTGCCAATGGATAGTAGCGTTTAAATGCACGCACTACATGAACTCCTGCTATACCCATACAATCAATTTTATGTGATAAATATGGCTGCACCTTTCTTTTTATATAAACAAAACCACTTCTGCCTTCACGATTTTTTACCTGTCTTTCTATTTTTTCTTGTGACGCTTTTGGCAAATCTAATATTTTCATTATTTTATGAAGTTTCGGAGCTGATGATTTTATATAAAAAGGATCAACCCATATAGTATCAACAGGTGTGCTGATAGCTAATGGATCACCATTTCTATCAAGAATAATTCCGCGATAAGATTTTATTTTTATTCGCCTATCACTACGATTATCGCCCTCTTGCTTGAGCTTTTTATGAAGAACAGTCTCCATATAAATAAGCTTAGAAAAAAGAAACCCAAAACTCCCTATAAGTAGAATCATCACTATAATGTGCCTAAACTTAGGATGATACTTATTCATTAGCACCCTCCTTCTGACTATCTACAGAATCATTTAAAAATCGAATATCATGTTTTGTAGGTAAAGACATTTTTTTCTTATCCGCAAATATTTCTACTGCTGTTGGAGTAGCTAAAGAGCTATACTCTAAAACTATCTTACTCCATTGCTCATCAAGCCTAGCCTCTTCAACAATCAAATCTTTTTGCTGGTTTAGCTCTAATTTATAATGGAAGCGGATAACTATTAAAATAAATGCTGTAATTAATAGCACAAATAAAAGTCCAAAAGCTATTGCTACTGTTTTTTTCAAAAAACTATTTTTTAAGGATTCAAATAGCCTAATTCTTATTTGACGATTTGTTAAAATCATAATTTCTCTACTACCCTAAGAATTGCACTTCGCGAGCGGACATTTTCTCCCAGCTCTTCTTGACTAGCTTTTACTTTTTTTGTTATCCATTTAAGTTTGATATCTTCATTGTTTTGATGTGGTAGCATACGTGTAATTCTATTTACTTCTTTCTTTGGTGTGATCAAGCTAGTAAATTTATGCTTTACAATTCTATCTTCTAGCGAGTGAAATGAAATTACAGCAATTCTACCACCTACACTCATCACATCTAAGATACCATCAAGCAAATCTGCAAGATCACCAAGCTCATTATTCACATATATCCTCAATGCTTGGAAACACCTTGTTGCTGGGTTTTTCTTTTCTCTCTGCCCTATAATTGCACGAATTAGCTCAGCGAGCTCAGCAGTGGTTTCAATACTACCATTTTCGGGTATATGAGCTTTTATTCTACCTGCTATCTTCTTAGCAAATCGTTCTTCACCATAGACTTTAAAGATATAAGCAAGCTCTTCTTCTGACAACTTCTCTAGAGCTTGGCTAGCTGTAAGTCCTGTTGTCTTATCCATACGCATATCAAGCGGACCGTTACGCATAAAGCTAAACCCACGATCAGCATCATCAAGCTGAGGAGATGAAACTCCAAGATCTATAATTATGCCATCAATATTACCTAGCCAACCATTTTCTTTACAATAGTTATTTATCTGCGTAAAACTAGCATGAACTATCTCAAAGTTATCAAACTTTTTAAAGTTTTGATTTGCAAAATCTATAGCTTCTAAGTCTTTATCAAATGCTATAAGTCGACCCGTAGTTAACTTAGAGAGTATAGCCTTAGAATGCCCTCCTCGACCAAAAGTTGTATCTATATAAATGCCTTCTGGATTAATTTCTAAACCATTTATAGATTCTTGCAATAATACTGAAAAATGCATTTTTAAGCCTTAATTAGTTCATTAGTTAGTTTCTTGGCTTTTGAAAAATCTGTCTTACCAGAACCAAGTTTAGGAATACTCACAACTTTAAAATAATTGCTTGGCTTATAAAGATTTTCCATCTCACTATTTCTTACAATCTCTTTTAGTTCATCAGGATTTAAGGCTTCTAATGTATAAAGTAAATTAATAATTTCTCCTCGTCTAGCATCTGTTGTCGCTACTGCTAATATTTCAAAGTCAATTTTATGAGAATCATAACCCTTTGAACGCAACCCATCGTACACTTGCTGTTCAAGAAGACCCAAACTAACCATTTCTCCAGCTACTTTAGCAAATCTTGCATATCTATCAACCACAGTAAGATAACCCTCTCCATCAAGCTTACCCTTATCTCCAGTCATATACCATTTGTGACCGTATTTATAGAGCATCACTTCATTGGTTTTTGTAGGGTTATTTAAATAATAATCCATTTTATTGACACCGCGATATACAATCATACCCTCAACACCCAAAGGCAACTCTTCATGTGACTCCGGATGAACAATTTTAAACTGACCTCCAGGGACTGTAAGCCCTACTGTCCCAATTTTATTTGGCGATTTTGTAGGACGATTTACTGCTGCAACAGGAGAAAGCTCCGTAGTACCATAACCTTCGCTAATAACCTTATCAAACTTAGCTTCAAACATTGTGCGGACTTCTGTAGAAAGCTTTTCTGCACCTGTGACTATATAGCGAACTGTCGCTAAATCTTCTTTTTTTACAGATTTAGTTTTTGTGTATATACGCAAGAAAGTAGGCGTTGTACATAGTACCGTCACTTTATTTTTCTTGATTAGGCTAGACACACCTTTTGCATCGGTAGGATCAGGATGACACGCAATAAACCCGCCTTGAAAAAAAGAAACCAAAGAAATAGTCAAGCCAAAACCATGAAATATAGGCAATATTCCAGCGACAGAATCATTCTCTGTACATTCAATAACTATAGTACTCTGATAAACATTTCCTAACAGGTTTTTATAATTTAATGCGATACCTTTTGGTACACCTTCACTCCCACTACTATATATAATAAATGCGAGATCTTCTAACTTTGTAGGTTTTACATATTTTCTAACCAAACAGTTTGCAGGTAAATACTTGACTTGTAAAAAAGTTTTGATTGAATCAGCTTTAGATATATTAGCCTTTACATCTTCAAGATAGACAATATCACACATGTTGAATATATCTTCTACCATAAAGCCTTTATTAGCAAGATTCTCCAAGAATGCTTTTGAAGTGACAATTGTCTTTATATCTGCATTTGATATAGCATGCCTAAGCGCTTCTTCTGAAGCAGTATAGTTAAGGTTGACAATAGCTTTTGCTGACATCATTAGTGACAATATTGCTAAATAACCACCTGCACTAGTAGGCAAACAAATACCTACATTATTTTGATTTTCTGTAAATTTTTGCAGATGCTTAGACAACAAAATAGATGCCGTAGCAAACTTATGTCCGTCAAGGGTTACACCTGTAGTATCACTAACAACTATACTGTTACCTGCATTAAGCATGTGCCTAAACCATATTTCTGAAGGAGACTTTAGAAGAGTTAAATACTGCTCCCATGATTTCACCGAAAGGTTCTCCAACTCTTCATTTAAGTTTCTTAAGCTTCCTAGCTTTGCAATATCAAAAAAGACTTGTCTATCAAGATTTTTTTTATCAGTAAAATGAGGAAATTCCGTACCACAAACATATAATAAGAATCTATTTTCACTCTGCTCAAGCTGAGAGATAAATTTTTGGTTTATAAGCAACACACTATCATGATCCCAAAAGCTGATATGCTCAACATATTTTATACTCGATTTTTTTAGCAAACTCTCTAAACCTTTTGCTCTATCGTCAAACTCATCCAACACAGTTAATTGAATATCTTGAAGGTATGTTTTTAGAGCTAAAACTGACACTATTGATGTATTATTAGCAACTATTATTGAACCTTTTTTTAATTGGATAAAGTCGATATTTTTACTGCAATCATAAACATATGATTGATTTAATCTTTTATGTATAGCTGATTGCAACTGTTTTAAAGGCATAATTTTACTCGTATTATTCACAAATGTGCTAAGGATAATATGTTACCATATAGTAACCCTAATGTTTATAGCTATATAAAAATTATGCCTGAGCTACCAGAAGTTGAAACAGTAAAAAAAGGTCTTATCAAAAATGTAATAGGTAAAACTCTTCAAGATATAGAGATAAATACTGATAAACTACGCTACCCTCTTGATAAAACAGCTTTTGAAAATTTGAAGAATAAGTCTATAAAAGAGATTCATAGAAGAGGTAAGCACCTGATAATATTTCTTGAGGATAATATACAGTTTATAGTACATCTTGGAATGTCTGGAGTCATAAAAATAAAGTCTAATGATAACTATAAAAAAATAAAACACGACCATATTGTAATCACTTTAAATGATAATCTAAGCATCATTTATAATGATCCACGCAAGTTTGGATATTGGCTGATAAATACTAATTCCACTCCACTAGAACATAAGGTTCTAAGAACCCACGGAGTTGAGCCTTTGACTGACGATTTTAATGCCATGTATTTGCTAACGAAACTCTATAAAACCACTAAAAAGATTAAGCAAACTATTATGGATAATAGCATAGTCGTCGGAGCTGGAAACATTTACGCAAGTGAAGCTCTATTTGATAGCAAAATACTACCTACAAGACCCTCAAATACCATCACAAAAAAAGAAGCAGAAAGGCTTGTTTCTTCAATAAAAGGTATACTGGAAAAAGCTATAGCAGAGGGCGGCACTACCCTCAAAGATTATAAAAATATTGAAGGTAAACCAGGATACTTCACTCAACATCTAAATGTATATGGTAGAGCCAACGAAAAATGCTACATCTGCGAAACAGAAATAGAGAGCCTAGTAATTGCTCAAAGAAATACTTTCTTTTGTAAGAGATGTCAGAAGTAAAAAATAGCAATCAAAAAATTGATAAAATCCTATCATTTATAAGCACTTTTAAAAACTCTTTTAAAACTTGAGCTAATCGCAAAAATGGGTTGGTTTTTCACTATTTTCTACCGTTATTTAGTAGATAGTAGTCAACCAACTTTTTCTTCAATAATTTAGATAAACCTCTATGTACTCTAATCCTATTTTTTAAATCTGAAAATTTACTACCATCAAGATGATTTGTTTTATTTGGAGTGCAAAATGCTTTGTTATTTTTATATGTGAAAAGATAGTACAGATTAGAGCATAAACTAGTGTAAGCTTCTCTTAGCTTATAGTGAGTGTAAGTTGCTTCACCAGTCTCATAATTGACTGTCATCTCAGCTAGAAAATTTTCATATTTAGCACGCCAACCTTGTAACTTAGGGTTTTTAGTTATGTACCTTTGTACTATTTGTTTTTGATGAAAGTGGCACATTGGTGTCATATACTCTTTGAACACAGTGTGTAAGACTCTTTTACCGTCCATAGTAAAACTATTAATCGTATATCCTAAGGGAGAGTAATTGCTTGAATGATTTTTTGTCATATTCACACTTTTCTTTTTCAACATGCTCCCACAACAAGATCTTGCATTTTAGTACTTGAATCTAAGCATCATAAAAAATAACGGTTCCTAACTTATCTTTTCTCTTGCCATAAAAAGTTGTATCACATTCTCAAGTTACTGCTCTAAAGTCATGCCTTTTTATTTCTACTTGATAGTTATTTATTTGACTATAAATAGATCTTTTTGACTTAAATACTTTGCCACAAGTGTTGCATTTATATCTTTGTAAGCTGTTTTTTTGTGCCATACTTTTGAGTCTGTTTTGAATCACAATTTAAACATTTTTTAGTGTTTTCTTACAAGCATTTGTAAGTAATCCTTTTTAAACCCTTATTATATCTTATTTACAGTCGTATTTTACCAACAAGTTTTTGAAATTAGCTCACTTTTTAAATATAGAATAGTAAAAAGATAAATAAAAATCTTGACTTTAATAATAATTTTTAAATATATTGACATCATAAATAATTAATTTAAATTTTAATAAAAATGATTTTTAAATATCTTTTAATTAAACATCCAAATTCATAACATTTAGAGCGTTTGCTTCGATAAAGTCTCTACGAGGCTCTACTTCATCACCCATTAGGGTTGTAAATAGTGCATCAGCTTCAACAGCATCTTTTACACCAACTCGAAGAAGTATTCTATTATCAGGATCCATTGTAGTTTCCCAAAGTTGTTCAGGATTCATCTCACCAAGACCTTTGTATCGCTGTACATCATGTCCTTTACGAGCCTCTTTAAGTAACCAATCAATAGCAGCTTCAAAGTTATCTACAAAATAACTCTTAGTACCTCTTTCAACATAAGCACCTTCGAAAGATATATCTGATAAAACTTCACCATAAGTGATTAAATCTTCATAATCCTTGGTAGTAAAGAAGCTATTTTTAACTATATAGTCAGTATCGTCACCATTAATATAATGATTTACAAAGTAAGAAACAGTTTCATTACCTTCTTCATCAGCAACTCTATTCTCAATTAGCTTAAACCTTTCATAAGACAATGCTTTTTGATTACACTGCTCAACAATATCATTCCACCATGCAGAAATATCTTCACTAATAAACTTAGCATTATAAGCCATAGTTCTTAATAGTTTCTCAGGATAAATTTTAGCATACTTATTTATAACTTTTTCTGATTTCTGATAAAGTTCATAATACTTACTCAATATTTGGCCACTTATAACAACGCCATCTTTAGCAACAATTTCAGCATCTTCAAGACCGATATTACCTAAGTACTTAGCTAGTTCATCCTCATCTTTTAGATAAGTCTCCTGTTTACCTTTTCTGACCTTATATAAAGGAGGTTGAGCTATATACAAGAAGCCTCTTTCAAGAAGCTCCGGCATTTGTCTATAAAAAAATGTTAAAAGTAGTGTTCTAATGTGTGAACCATCCACATCGGCATCAGTCATCAAGATAATTTTATGATATCTTGTCTTATCTGGATTATAATCATCAACACCGATTCCGCAACCTAAAGCTTTAATTAAAGTACCAACTTCCGCAGAAGCAAGCATCTTATCAAAACGTGCTTTTTCAACATTTAAAATCTTACCTTTTAAGGGCAGGATTGCTTGTGTCTTTCTTGCTCTCGCTTGTTTTGCTGAACCACCCGCAGAGTCTCCCTCCACAAGGTATAGTTCAGACAATGCTGGATCTTTTTCTTGGCAATCCGCTAATTTACCCGGCAAACCTGCTATATCTAAAGCACCTTTACGGCGAGTCATATCACGAGCTTTACGAGCTGCTTCACGAGCTTTTGCTGAATCTAAAATCTTCTCGCAAATTATCTTAGCTTCTTTAGGATTTTCTTGTAAAAACTCTTGTAACTTTGCATTAACCAATGTTTCAACTGCAGACTTCACATCAGAAGATACTAACTTATCTTTTGTTTGAGAAGAGAATTTTGGATCTGGCACTTTCACAGATAGTACTGCAGCTAAACCTTCACGAGCATCTTCCCCTGTTAGATTTACTTTCAGCTTTTTATTCAGCCCTTCTGACTCAATATAGCTATTCATTGTGCGGGTTACCGCAGCTTTTAAACCTGATAAATGAGTACCGCCATCACGCTGAGGAATGTTGTTTGTAAAGCAGAAGATAGATTCTTTATATGAGTCATTCCACTGTAGAGCTAACTCTAATTGAATATCATCTTTAATACCATTAACGGCAATTACATCTTCATGAATAGGTTTCTTTGCCTTATTTAGATATTCTACAAAAGCTTTGATACCACCATCGTATTTGAATACCTGAGATTTATCCGAAATCTTGTCTATAAGCTCAATTTTTACACCTGAATTAAGAAATGATAATTCTCTAATTCTCTTCATAAGAATATCATAATCAAAATCTACAAAGGAGAATGTATCTTTACTAGGCTTAAATGAGATTATAGAACCAGTATCAGTATTGGATTCTAATTGCTTTAATGGATAATCAGGCACACCATGAGTATACTCTTGATAGTATCTATAACCATTACGACAAATATCTAGCGTAAGCTTTTCTGACAATGCGTTTACAACAGATACACCAACACCATGTAGACCACCAGAAACTTTGTATGAATTATCATCAAACTTACCACCTGCGTGGAGTACAGTCATAATAACTTCAGCTGCCGAACGACCCTCTTCCTTATGAATATCTGTAGGAATACCACGACCATTATCTGAAACTGAAACTGAACCATCAGTATTGATAATAACTTTTATATCATCACAATGACCAGCCAAAGCTTCATCTATAGCATTATCAACAACCTCAAATACCATGTGGTGTAGACCACTACCATCATCAGTATCACCGATATACATACCTGGTCTTTTTCTAACCGCATCTAGGCCTTTGAGTACTTTAATACTCGACGAGTCATAAGATTGATTTTTAGACATTAATAAGCTCCATTTTGATTAACTATTATAATTAAAATTACTAGCAGACATTATAACACAAATAAACTCTTATGAGCACCTCTAAAAACTCCGTGTATCAGATTAACTAGTTTCAAATTTATCACAGCAAGGCGAGAATTGAAGATAATAGTACATCTATTACTGAAGTTTGCAACGCAGGTGTGAGGAATTTGGACATTTAAGATGCGTGCTCATAATTTTTTAGAGTTACTCATATACGAATCAGCTTTGTACTTCTTATTTTAATTTATAATAAAAATCGCTAATATAACTACAAAATTAATAAAATTGAGTTCTTCATTTTGCTAAAAAGAAAAAATATAATTATTACGCTCGTATCTATAATAGTAGTAGGCGCTAGCTTTTTTATTGGAAAAAAGATAGGTATAAATCATACTCAGTCAGTATATGAAAGTGAACTGCAGATACTAAAAGAAAACAAAATATCTCAAACACCTAAAGAATCTAAAAATTGTCGCCCTGGTATAAATTCTAAAAAGACTAACTATGTGGTTGGTTATGGAAGCCTAATGAATAAAGATTCAAGAAAAATAACCGTTCAAAGTGCAGAGTATGCAGCACCTGTACTAGTTAAAAATTTCGAGAGAATTTGGGCATCCCATGGCAACAAATCAAAAGCAACATTTTTACTAGGCATACCAAATAAAGGCTATGTAATGAATGCTATATACTACAAATCAACATCAAAAGAAATTGCTTCCACAGACTTAAGAGAGGAATCTTATTGTAGAATAAAAATACAAAGAAAAGACTTGATTCCTTTGGGAATTAAAAGTTTACCAGAAGGTGAATACTGGATGTATGCGAAAGACTTCAAAGATGCAGAATTTCCTACAAGTAAATTTCCAATACTACAAACCTACGCAGATGTATTTATGGCAGGATGTTTGCAAACTCAAGCTGATTTTAGCCTGACTGAATTTGGAAACCTATGTTTTAAGACAACATATAATTGGGATTTAGCTAATTGGTTATATGACAGAGATAATCCTCAATATGATAGATACTCAAAAAATACAGAAAAATATAGCCCTCAAATTGATAGAATTATCAAACGTCTTGATTATAGAGACGACACTTTATAAAACCTTCTTTAAACTACTTGAATAGAAAGATCTAAAAATGAAAACTTCACCTCGTAAAATTTGTATCGCTCCAATGCTTGATTGGACAGATAGACACTATCGCTATATGATGCGTCTAATTACAAAAAGAACTATGCTCTACACAGAGATGATTACTTCAAATGCGATTATACATGGCAATGCAGATTATCTGCTTAATTATAGTGACATAGAGCACCCTGTTACTTTACAGCTAGGAGGTTGCGTACCAAAAGACTTTATAACTTGTGGCAAGATTGCTCAAAATCTTGGTTATGACGAAATAAACATAAATGTAGGTTGTCCCAGTGAGGGAGTAAAAAAAGGTAATTTTGGCTTATCGTTAATGGCAGAACCTGAACTTGTAGATGATTGCGTAAAAGCTATGAAAGATAGTTTAGGCATACCTGTATCTGTAAAATGCCGAATTGGTTATGACAATAATGATAGTTATGATGAGTTGTATAAATTTGTCGAGCATCAAGAAAACGCTGGAGCCGATTATCTTTGCATTCACGCTCGTAAAGGCTGGCTAAGTGGGTTATCTCCAAAGGAAAATCGCACTATTCCAGAACTTAGCTATGATACTGTTTACCAGATAAAAAAAGATTTCCCTAATATTGAGATAGGCATAAACGGTGGTATTAAAACCATTGAAGATACTCATCTACATTTAAACCATGTTGATAGCGTAATGATTGGTCGTGAAGCTTATCACAATCCTATGATTTTCAATGCTGTAGATAGTGATTTTTATAACGAGCAACCTGTAGATAAAACCCCTCTTGAAGTTGCTTATAAAATGGCAGAATACATAAAAAACCAATTAGAAAACGATTCTGGTTTGAAATTAAATAATATAACCAAACACACCTTAAATCTATTTCATGGTTTACCTAATGCTAAGGTTTTTCGTAGATACTTAAGTGAGAATGCAAATAAGAAAGATGCAAGTGTAGATACTTTTCTAGAGGCATTAAAAGTTTTTGAAAATTAGCAACAAATATTTGTTTTTTAATTTTTCATTTGATTTAGTTTGTTTTTAATCTGTTGAGATTCCCATTTAGCTAAATTAGTTGCAAATTTTTGTGACTCTATAGCATCACAATTCGGTGAATTGCCAAATTTCCCAGCATCCGTGTGAGATATAACAAATACATGTTTACTTACAAGCATTAGCATTTTTTTCTAACTCACCTTGATTCATACCTGCAAGCTTTGTATGCATAATTATTATATCATAAGGACCTTTAAAGCCTATTGTTTTACCAAGTTTCCTTGTTTGTAACTCTTCTGTTTTTGCTTTTTCCCAAAGAGATTTCTTATTATAATTTATACCAAGTTGTTTAGCTACACCATCCACATCTGCTTCGGTCAATTTGACATTAGCTATACGCTGATCAAAAATATCCTCATCATAAGTCATAAACAATTTTGCTCTACCTTTAGCATACACTTCATTAGCAATTCAAGTTGTATAGTTTGGCACTTTTGCATTTCTTTTTGGAGATGGATATGCCTTGAATATAAATTTAGAATCAGTATACTATTTTCTAAATTCAGCGACTTTTTTAAAGATTTTGGCACATGTACAACAACCAAAGTCAAAACATACAATAACTGCTCATTTTGCATCTTTAGGACCAACTGCAGGAGTGCTTTTATAATTTAACAGCTCTTTAATAACATTTTCATTAGCTATAATCTGAACATGCTCATTTTTCGAAGCTACTTTATATTCTGAAGCTGTGCTTTTTTGCTATTTCAATAGGCTCATTTGCACAACTTGATATAGCTAGCGTTGATACACCTAATATTGCTGTAATTATTTTTTCATCATTAAATTTCCATTTGATTGAATAACAAATATATGATACCAAATTTTAGATAATTAATCATTTATGAAGTGATAGTAATAGCGAGATTTTGAATTTGAATTACCGGTAAGAACTTTTTTTATGATAGCTACTATATAGTTGATTTAAAAACCAAACTTAGATGCAAGATCTTTTACATCCTTAACTTTTAAATCTTTGACTGATTTACCATTAATTGTAGTTTTGTTGATTAGGTTTTCATCTTGCTTATCTAAGCCTGTTTGATTGACTATGCCGTTAAATACATTCTTAATAGTCTCTACACCCAATATATCTTTTAACTTTGAAGTATCTATACCGAAACCAACATTATTTAAATCTCCAGAAAGAGTTGCTCTTAATGTTAAATCAGATAGTTTCTGCTTCATTTGAGACAGGTTTATTCTGACATCGTTGAGTTTGAATTGTAATGGGATATTAAAAGTAATGTTATTTACACCACTAAAATCCCATGTACCTGTACCAGAAACATTCACACTTTGAGTATCAATACCAACACCTTTAATTGTAAGACCAGAAAGGAAGTCTCCACCAAGGTTATCAAAATCAAATTTTATAGTATTTTCTACACCATTTTGATTTGACATCACAAGATCTAAATCAGCATATTTATTGCTAGTTGATTGAATATGGATTTGTGTTGGTTTTGCCAATAACGCTGGATTAGTAGATAAATTTGTTATAATAGCGTCATATACTACACCATCGATTTTAAAGCGTTTGATATCCATGTTTGAAATAGCAAAACTTGGTGCTTGGTCGTGTAAAGTCTCATTTCTTAAATTCGCATAGCCATAAACTTCTGCCTCGGTTTTAACTTCCTTAGTTACAGGATTACCATGGCTATCAGTTTTATTTGATCTGAAGTTTGATAATACCTCTACTCCTTTTTTGATATTTTTAGCAGCATCTAAAGTTTTCTCACCATTTTTGGCAATATTTTCAATATCAACCTGCTCAAAACTTGATCCAGCTTTTTTGATATTATCTATAGTTTTTTGTGCAGACTCATACGCTGTTGTAACAGGAGCTACAGACTCACTTCCATACAACACCCCTTTTGAATATCTCGAATGCTCAAGACTTACACCATCTACAACTACATTTTTTAGAGATAATTGATTAGTCAAGAGTCCTCTAATATCCACACTTGCACTTATGCTGATAGCATAAAATCTATCTGTATTTAAATCTTCAGGGTTGGCAGCACCTAGACCGTTTATTTCTAACTTTGCATCTGAAAAACTTAGCTTCATAGAATCATAGTCGACAGTTGCGCCATTTACTTTAGTAAGTTGTTGTTTGATAATATTTGAAACTATTGCTGTTTCTAAAATTCTTGGAGCAAATGCTATAGTTAAAGTTAGAAGCAATACAACTATTAAACCCCAAACTCTAATAGGTTGACGGAATTTTATATCTTGAATTTTTTCGCAATCAACTTTTGCTATATTTTTACCAAAGACAACCCTAGAGCCAATCTTGACAACAAGCTTGCTTGTGAATTTTTGATAAATCTCACTACCATCTTGCATATTTACCATTTTCTCAATGATTTTTTTGTATGACTTAGCAATAAATACACCAAAAGCCACTCCCAAAATGATCGAAAGTACGAATGAACCTGTTACAAGGTAATAATCAAAACCTACATACGCTAATACTGGGTTATTTACCGCAGCTTTAAATATAGGTTGTGTAAAGCCGTCTAGCAACCAGCGACCTAAAGTAAAACTAACAAATTCTAGCGGGAATGATAAAATCTTGGCTAATACACCAATAAGGACAAATAAGCCTATATTTACTCGAAGTAGTAAAACCAATAATATAGTCAATACATATAAAAGCGGTGCATAAGCAAAACCTGGAATAAACCCAAATATCAATCCAAGTACAGATACTAACAGCAACTGAGCTGGTGTTGATTGGCTAAATATTATACCCATTATTTTATTGTATATTGTCTTCACAGAACTCTCCTGATTTTTAACACAAATTATTACTTATATAGCATAATAAAGACTATAATCAATATACTTTAAAATTTCTAGCATTTTAAATGCCATTTTTATTAGAAAAATAAAGCTAAATAGGCTATCTTTTTGTGTGTATTTTAATTTCGTACAACGATCAATAAGGAAAAATCAATGAACTTACATGAATATCAAGCTAAAGATCTTTTAGAAAGTTATGGTCTAAAGGTTCAAAAAGGTATTGTCGCAAGCAATCCTAACGAAGCAGCACAAGCTTTTGACACTATTGGTGGTAAATTTGCCGTAGTAAAAGCACAAGTACATGCTGGTGGACGTGGTAAAGCTGGTGGTGTAAAAGTTGTTAAGTCTTCACAAGAAGCTCGTGAATTAGCAGAAAAGCTTATAGGTACCAATCTTGTAACTTTTCAAACTGATGCTGAAGGTCAGCCTGTAAACTCTGTAGGTGTATTTGAAGATGTATATCCTGTTCAAACAGAATTATATCTTGGTGCTGTAGTTGATAGATCTAGCCGTAAAGTAACTTTCATGGCTTCAACTGAAGGTGGTGTAGATATTGAGGAAGTAGCTAATAACACTCCTGAGAAAATCCTTAAAGTAGAAGTAGACCCTTTAGTAGGTCTTCAAACATTCCAAGCTCGTGAAGTAGCCTTTAAACTAAATCTTGAAGGCAAGGAAATCAATGATTTTGTAAAAACAATGCTAGGTGCTTACAAAGCATTTGTAGAGTGTGATTTCGCGTTATTTGAAATCAACCCTCTTGCTGTTAGAGAAAATGGCGACATCGTTTGTGTAGATGGTAAAATCAATATTGATTCTAACGCTATGTACAGACAACCTAAACTATTAGGTATGAGAGATAAATCTCAAGAAAATGCAAAAGAGCTAAAAGCATCTGAGAATGAGCTAAACTATGTAGCTCTTGAAGGTAATATCGGTTGTATGGTAAATGGTGCTGGTCTTGCAATGGCTACTATGGATATTATTCAATTATACGGCGGTAAGCCAGCAAACTTCTTAGATGTAGGTGGTGGAGCAACTAAAGAAAGAGTTATAGAAGCATTCAAGCTAATCCTTGATGATGTAAATGTAAAAGCTGTTTTAATTAACATCTTTGGTGGTATCGTAAGATGCGATATGATCGCTGAAGCTATTATTGAAGCTGTCAAAGAAGTAAATGTAACTGTACCAGTTGTTGTTCGTCTTGAAGGTAACAATGCTGAATTAGGTTCTAAGATCTTAACAGAATCAGGTCTAAAACTAATACCTGCTGATGGCTTAGCAGATGCTGCTAATAAAGTTGTAAAATCTCTAGCGTAATAACACAAACAGTTAAAAAGGATATTAAATAATGAGCGTATTAGTTGACAAAAAAACAAAAGTTTTAGTACAAGGTTTTACTGGTAAAAACGGTACTTTCCATTCAGAGCAAGCTATTGCTTACGGTACTCAAATCGTTGGTGGTGTAACTCCTGGTAAAGGTGGTCAAACTCATATTGACAGACCAGTTTTCAATACAATGGCTGAAGCAGTAGCTGCTACAGGAGCTAATGCCTCTGTGATTTATGTACCTGCTCCATTTGTAAAAGATTCTGCTATTGAAGCAATCGATTCTGGTGTTAAGCTAGTTGTGATAATTACAGAAGGTGTACCTACTTTAGATATGCTTGTAGTTAAAGAATACCTAAAAGGTAAAGACGTACAAGTTATTGGACCAAACTGTCCTGGTGTTATCACGCCAGGTGAATGTAAAATTGGTATAATGCCTGGTCATATTCATCATCCTGGTAAAGTTGGTATCATCTCTCGTTCTGGTACTTTAACTTATGAAGCAGTTGCTCAAACTACTAAGCTTGGTTTTGGTCAGTCTACTTGTATCGGTATAGGAGGAGATCCAATCCCAGGCATGAACCAAATCGAAGCTTTAAAACTACTTGAGAAAGATCCTCAAACTGAAGCTATCATCTTAATTGGTGAGATCGGTGGTACTGCTGAAGAAGAAGCTGCCGAATACATCAAAGATAATGTAACTAAGCCAGTTATCGGCTACATTGCTGGTGTGACAGCTCCTCCAGGTAAGCGTATGGGTCATGCTGGTGCTATCATCTCTGGTGGTACTGGTTCTGCTGAAGAAAAATTTGCTGCTTTTGAAGCTGCAGGTATTGCTTACACTAGATCACCTGCTGAGTTAGGTTCTAAACTTAAAGAAGTTACTGGCTGGTAATTTCTAATACAATTTTTCTAAAATTTTTCATATACTAAATCTATACTAATTCTAAAATACCTTTGGCCTATTTATGCTTATAGATTTATCTTATGCTTTTTACCAACTTGCCTTTTTAGCTTTTGTTGTTTCTTTAACAAAGCATCAGCGTTATGGATGGGGATTTTTGATATTATTTTGCTTGCTAAAAATAACGACAATGCAAGATTTTAGCAATATCAATATTAGTTACTTTCATTACTATATGCCCGAACTTGTGATGATCCTGATAGCCATTATTGGTTATATCTCTTATAATGGAAACTATACAAAAAATACTTTCCAAAAAGTAAGTCTGATCAAAAAGAGGTTTTTATTTAGTATAAGCCTAATAATCTCTTCAATCTATATTACCCACTTATTCATATAGTAACAAAAGTTCTTTTTAGTGTAACTCCAGTATCTTTTAGTCTACATATACTAGAGTATATTTTCATCATTTTTGCTTTATTATTATCTATCTTTAAATCTCCTTTAGCTTTTGCTAGCTTATTTATAGCTTTTATATCAGCTATACTTGTTCAAGTAGATCTATTGGTTGCTATACCTAACTAAGTGTATTTGCATTAGTTTTGTTTTAACTCGATATATATAATTACTCTTATGGTCATAGCCTTAGTTAGTTACAAGAGAAATAGATACCTATCATAATTTCAAAAAGGCTATTGATTGAATACAAGTACATTGTGAAGCTGTCAGAATACTTATTATAAGCCCAAGAAAACCGAGAATTAGACTCCGCTCAGCCATCTTGTTTTCCTGAATAATTTAATTAAGTCAACAGTCTTGCAAAGCACCTAAAATAAAACTCATAGATGCAAGACAGGTTTTAAATGACTGATAATGAATCGTATATCAGTCAAATCTGTGGAATGTATATGGTCAGTTATTCATTTCAAATTAGAGATTAGAAAGTTATACTATATTATAAAAGAAATTAATATTATTATGATAAACTACTCAAATATCAAAAACCAAGTATCATTTGCTTAATCGGAGCTCTAATTGGATGGGTTTTATATCTTTTTATTTATCCTATTTTATTTGCAAGTCTTTTAGCAATTATATTAGACCCTATACTAAATATACCTAGAAAAACATATAGGTAAACATAAGAGTAGCTTTTTAATAGCCTTTGGAATACTGCTATGTATCTTCATTCCTATACTTATAGTCCTATCTTATGCTATTACTGAAACTATAACATACATAAAGGATGCAGATTCTTTATCTCAAACAGTTGCTCAATTAGGCAACTCAGTAGGAAGCATCCCTTATATAGGTGATACCCTTCAAGGGCATTTTTATAAAATCATCGATATGATAAAAAATGATAAAGATAAAATAATAGCAGATCTTGGTTAACTCCTGCCGACTATCAAATATATCGGAGCAACATCAATTGGTCTAGTGACAGACTTTCTGATAACTCTATTGCTTACTTATCAGTTTTTGGTAAGTAGTACTAGCTTTGATAAGTTCCTAATAAAAGTTGTATTAAAAGACTTTAATGATAGTGAAAGTTTCATATCTACAGCTATCATAACCACACGAAGAGTTAGTTTAACCATATTTTTAACTGCTATGCTTGTAGGAATCATAATGGTAACTACATTCTCATTAATAGGACTGCCAAGCCCTATCCTATTTGCATTTTTTGCAACGATTGCTTCAATGGTGCCATTTATAGTGGGTATGGTTTATATACTTATAGCGGCTGGTGTATTTGTAATTTATGGAGGTGTAAAAGCAATTATTATCTTGATAGTTGGTTTTGCTCTAAACCTTTTCACAGACAACATCATGCAACCTAAAATCATCAACAAATAAGTTAAACTAAGCTTTGCAGCATCATTAATAGGAATAATGGGAGGTATCTCATCATTTGACTTTATCGGGATATTCCTTGGTACTGTGATATTTAATGTCGCTTATGTTGGACTAGAGAAGTTGATGGATAGTAAGGATATTTAATAAATGGAGTTAATAATACTATTTTTTTAGTTTTATAAGATCTCCTGGCTGCTAATCTAGCTCTTTACAAATCGCTTCTAATGTAAAAAATCTAATAGCTTTGGCTTTATTATTTTTTAAAATAGATATATTTTGTTCTGTAATTCCAATTGCTTTTACTATATCTTTAGATTTTATATTTTATCCGCCTTAGATTCAAGTACCAAGTGCTACAACCTTATTTATAGATTCTACCTGAAGAGTAGTTGTATCTATCTCCTGCTAGTATAAGCAATAAAATCAATGCTTTAGAAGATTAATATCAAACAAAACTCCTAATAAGAACCACAATAAAGATTGAACCTACAAAAGCAGGTGAAACTTTATATAGTGAATCCATAAAACTCTTAGAGCAACTAAATGCTGTAAAAGATAGTATCTTAAACGAAAAATATCCGCAGAAGGAAGTATCAAAATAACTGTTCTTTTTGACCTAGGGCAACAATTAATATTACCTATTCTTAAAGAGTTTAAAGAAGAAAACCCTAATATTGAATAAGATATTTTATTTACAGATGATGTAGTATCTTATGATCAATTCCATTTTGATTTAGCTATTAGGTTTGGAAATCTTTCCGATAGTAGCTTTATAGCTAAGTACCTAGTCGATAACTATAGAATACTCTGTGCAAGTCCGGAATATTTACAGAAAAATAATATCACTGATATTAATGACATGAGCGTTATTGAAACATGCGAGTTTATAACTTTGAAAATAAAATCATCAACTATAAAAATATGTTACTTAATTGATAATAAAAACAATAAGATTGAACTAAATATCTATGCAGCATATATTGTAAATAATAGCTATATAACACGCAAAATGTGTATTGAAGGTTTTGGGATTGCCGAGAAATCATATTGGGATATCAAAGATGACATTGCATCTGGAAAACTCATACAAATACTTCCTAAATATAAAGTTCTATTTGACCCTAAAGATAAACCTACCAATAGAATAAGTCTCATTTATCAATCTAGAAACTATCAACCCTATCGAGTGAGAATGATAAGTGACTTTATAACAAATAACTTTTCAAGACTTGAAAAATAGCAAGATCGTAACAATTTATTATATAATTCCCTCCAATTAGATTAACTCTTTAAAAATATGATAAAAAATATATTCTTTGACTTAGATGGCACACTTGTAAATACTGTTGGAGATTTAACAGTTGCTACAAATACTATGCTTAAACATTTTGGGCTTGAGCAGGTATCTGAAGAAGTTTTAGCTAATATAATTGGCAAGGGCTATCCTACTACTGTCAGAAAAGTCCTAGCATTAGACTTTGATGATAAAGAATATATCGAATCAATAGCTGATGAAGGCGTAAAAATAGTTAGTCAAACATACAAAACTCTAAATAGTTCAAATAGCAAAGTTTACCCAAATGTTTTTGCGACACTAGATTCTTTAAAATCACAAAATATTCAAATGGCTGTTGTTACAAATAAACACGAAGAAGATGCTATACAGTCTCTTACTCACCTAAGGTTAATTGATTATTTTAAAGTAATAGTTGGTGGAGACACTACTACAAACTATAAGCCACATCCTCAGCCACTACTATATGCTATGGAAAAACTAAATGCTCAAACTGATGAAAGCCTAATGATCGGTGATTCTTTAAATGATTTTTTATGTTCACAAGGAGCAAATATGAAAGCTATACTAGTTAGTTACGGCTATCACAATAGTGTTGATTTAAAAGCTCTAGAAAGCTTTGCTTATATTGATGATTTTGAAAAATTAGGGCACTTAATCTAGCAAGTCACTATGGAATAATCTAACACTATACTATTATCTAAAACTTTCAGAAATGGCAACACATCACAAACTAATAATTTTAGGCTCTGGTCCTGCTGGATATTATGCGGCAATATATTCAGCTCGTGCAAATCTAAAACCTGTAGTAATTACAGGTATGGAACCAGGTGGACAACTTACAACTACTACAGATGTAGATAACTGGCCTGGTGAACCAGATGGCATAATGGGTCCTGAGCTAATGGATAATCTTCAAAAACAAGCTGAAAGATTTGATACACAAATTGTTTATGACACTATCAACTCTGTTGAGCTTAATGACAAACCTTTTAAGTTAGTGGGTGAGCTAGAACAATATACTTGTTATGCTCTAATCATTTCCACCGGTGTCACATCAAAATACTTAGGCTTAGCGTCAGAAAAGAAATTTATGGGTAAAGGCGTATCAGCTTGTACTACTTGTGATGGTTTTTTCTATAAAAATAAAGATGTAGCTGTAATTGGTGGCGGTAACGCTGCTGTTGAAGAATCTCTTTTTTATCCAACAAGAACAACAAACAAATTATGCAATTTGGTTGGAGCTATGTAGAGCATCTTATCAAACAGTATTGGTATCCAGAGCAAATAAGTGGAGGTTTAACATCTAATGGGTGGGTTAGATGTCATAAGTGCTGAAAGCATCTATAAGTATATCTATGGGAATAAAGAAAGAGGCGGTGACTTACACACTTATTTGCGTTGTCAGAAAACTTATCGTAAAAGAGGTACGGCTAGTCAAGAGCATAGAGGCCAAATACACAATAGAGTTTCAATACATGAGAGAGACTTTGTTATAGATGAACTAAGTAGACTTGGAGATTTTGAGGGAGACACTATTATTGGCAAAGATCACAAGGGTGACTTATTAACACTAGTTGATAGAGTATCTAAACTAACTAAAATTAAACCTTTGGCTAGTAAGAATGCTGAAAACTTAGCAAACAGTTTAATACAAATACTTAATGCGTCACATACTCACTCAATCACTTTTGATAATGGTAAAGAGTTTTCCAAACACATGCTAATATCAGAAGTATTAAATATAGATATATTTTTTGCTGATACATACTCTTCTTGGCAACGTGGCACCAATGAAAATACAAATGGGTTAATTAGATAATTCTTCTCTAAAAACCTGAGATTAGATAATATTACTTAAGACCAAACTAGAAGAGTTGAAAACCTATTGAACAACAGCCCTAGAAAAAGTCTTGGATTCAACACTCCTCTTCAGGTAGAATCTAGAAATAAGGTTGTAGCACTTGGTACTTGAATCTAAGTAACAGTAAAGCTTAATTTATATTTTTTATAGTTAACCGTGCCTTTTATTACTGATTTCTCTGAGGTAATTATCTTCTTGGTTATAGTTATGTTTTTATTACTATCAAACAGGTTCAAAATAGCTTGGCTAACCTGAGTTACTGAATAACCAAAATTTCTAGAATAAGTTACTTTAATCTACCCCGTCAATTTGGGACAGTTTATCCATTCATTTTCCATTGATATATTCAAATATTGGTAGTGTCATTTTTTAGCATTTTACTATATAACATTCATCTCAAAAAAACATGATAAAAGTTTCTTTAGAGTGCATACATTGTAAATTAGTAGATGTGATTAAAGCTGGTGAAAATAAAAGTCCTAGCAATCGTGAATGTACACAAAGATATAATTGTAAAAATTGTATGAAGAGTTTTCAGAAAGATTATAAACACTTAGCTAGGTTGCCATCAGTGGAAGAGAAAATTATTGAATGGCAATCAATAGCTCCGGCACAAGAGATATCGCCAGAGTTCTTTGTATAGTCAAAGATACGGTTACTAGAGTTTTTTAAAAAAATAAATATGATATCTCAAGAGTGAATGTGAATTTACTTTCAAAGACTAATGAAGTTACATTAGTTCCATACATGGAGCTAGATGAGCAATGGTCTTTCGTACAAAATAAAGTTCAACAGAGGTGGTTATAGTTAGCAATATGTCATACAACAAGTAAGGTGCTAGCATATTGTTTTGGTAAGAGAATACACAAATCTTTTGAAGAGATGTTAAGCTTGCTGAAGTCTTTCAAAGTAAAGCTTTGCTTTAGTGGTAACTGACAGGCTTACTCGGCATATATTCCTGAAGAACATCATCAAATAGTAAAAAGGAATACACAAAAAATTGAAAGAAAGTTTTTAACTTTTAGAACTAGAGTTAAAAGGCTATGTAGAAGAACTATATGTTTTTCAAAGGATACTCTCATGCATGACACTGTAATTGGACTGTTTATAAATATGCATAAATTTAGGCTTAAATGCTAAGTGATGACACTACCTAATTTTGATCATCTCGCTAGAATTACTCAATTAAATCCCCCAATACAACTAATTGCTTGCTTAATTGATTATGTTTGCTCGCTACCTACCCCTCAAAAAGAAACTATCCAATTGAGAATTAGTCAGCTTCACCCAAGTTGGTCGACCGTGATTACATTGCCCTGAGTTTTCAACTGTTTCCATTTGTCTTAGTAGATGATTCATCTCTGGTAGAGTGAGCTTATCATTAGCTCTAACTGCTGCATGACAAGACACTGTAGCTAATATATGATTTAGATAAAACTCTACACTTTTAGTCTTACCAGAAATACTAAGTTCTGTAGCTACATCTGAAATAAGGTCTTTTATATCTTTATCTTTTACATAATTTGGCGTTGAGCGAACAAGTACAGCATCATCGGCAACTATCGAGATTTCAAACCCAAGCTTTTCAAAAACTTCTAGGTTCTCATCTATAGTAGCAACTTGATTTACGGCTAACTGACAAGTCATCGGCATAAGTAGATTTTGCTTAAACTTTTGAGCATCTGAATGCCAAGCTTCTTTCATCTCTTCATAAAGTATTCGCTCATGAGCTGCGTGCATATCTACTAGGACCACACCACCTTCAACTTGAGAAAGTATATAGATTCCATGAATCTGACAAATTGCTTGCCCTAAACCTGAGCGCTCTTGATTTGCTGAGGTTTGATTTGTAGGATTATCAAACTCTCGATGCTTAAAATCTGGTGTTTGAGTACCATGCGAAAAACTTAACTCATCTTTATTTTCAAAATCTTCGGCTTTGACATCTATATCAAGACTCATATTACCGATATTTAATGGATTATTATTTGCTTGAGCAACATCATCAACAGAATTTGAATGCTCATCATCAGCTTGCATATCTGCACTTGTAGTTATAGTTTTTTTAATTTTGCCATAGAGAAAATCGTAAATATATCTTTGGTTTCTAAAGCGAACTTCACTTTTTGCTGGATGCACATTTACATCAACTTCTCGATGGTCTATATCTAAATACAGTAAAAATGCTGGATAACGATTACCATACATCACATCTTTATAAGCACTTTTTACCGCATGATTCACAATCTTATCTTTTATAATACGACCATTTATATAGAAACTCTGCATATCTGCTCTAGCACGATTGTACCTTGGACTAGCAACCCAGCCCCATAGATGAGTATCACCAACGCTTTCATCTATAAAAATAGCATTTTCAATAAATTCTCTACTGTATAGCTCAAGCACACGATTGTATTTTAATTGCCCATCATTTGCAGCAAATAGACTTTTAACCTCTTTACCATTATGAATAACCTTAAATGCGATATTAAAATAACAAAGCATATACTTTTTAAGTAGCTCAAATATATGTAAAAACTCGGTATTATCTTTCTTTAAGAATTTGCGGCGTGCCGGAGTGTTATAAAAAAGCTCACCAACTTCGATAGTTGTACCTGTTACATGAGCTGCAGGTGTAATTTTAGTTGAGATATTATTTATCTGCCAAGCATCATCTGAGCTTCTATGCTTTGAGATTATCTTGACCTTTGCTACCGAACCGATACTTGCTAATGCCTCTCCACGAAACCCCATACTAGCTACAGACTCAAGCTCATCAAGATCATAAACCTTACTTGTAGCATGAGATGCTAATGCTAAAGTCAAATCATCCTTTGAAATGCCCTTACCATTATCTCGGATGCGGATAAATGATTTACCCCCCTCTTGTATCTCAACCGTTATATTAGTAGCTTCTGCATCTATAGAGTTTTCTATTAACTCTTTGATAATTGATGAAGGTCGTTCAATCACTTCACCAGCAGCTATTTGATTAGCTAATGTTTCTGATAAAACTCTTATTTGACGAATATTTTCCACGAGTTATCTTATCCCTTGCTTTTATATAGGTTTTTTTAGAAAATCTCTAGTTGAGCATTCTTCAAAAAGCTTTTGATTGACAACATTACCATCTTTATCTTCATACGTATAGACATTATCATTTGTTAAGCCACTTAGCTTTATAATTTTCCAGCTTGCACTTTTAGATATCCTTTCCCAATATTCATCTTTACCAAGCCAGCCCCAAAAAGCTCTTACATAAACTTTATCCCCATTTTCGATAGTTTGAGCTTTCATATAATAATTTGCCATCATGCGGGTTTAATACTACTCCATCGCCATAAAGATGCTCTTTAGTACTATCTTTATTCGCACTAGACTTTTTTGCGTTGAGATTATAATCTTGATTATTTATAAGTATGAACTACAGAAATATTAACATCTTTATCTTTCTGTAACCAGTAACCATTTGGTAAAGAATTATTATCAGTTGCAAAAGTTGATGCTGAATAAATAGAGAAAAATCTTAAGAGAAGTCTTTTAAAAACTGCAAAAAAATATATATTTAATTATAGAAGTAAGGATAAAGAAAAATTATAGTTTTACAAACTAATTAACTGGATTAACAACACCAAAGTAGTAGTTATAGCAAGCTTTAAATTTAGATTCTGCATCTTTACTATTATCTTGATATGGAAATGCTCCTGTTTTTTCGTCAAAACCACATTGTGCTTTAACATCTTCATACTGTTTTTTAGTAATTTTTTTCCAATGAGCATCTTTACCTACAGAGTACCATCCACTACCTTTATAAGCGCTTGCATCAAGTGTTTTACCTCCATCTGTAACTCTAGCACTTGCATTATAAGTCTTACCATCATTAGGGTTAAGTACACCACCGTTATCGTAAGAACCATTACTTTGCTTCTGCAAATTTCCAGAGAATACTAACCCTTGAGTAAAGTTTGATTTATCTGATGAATAATCATACTTAAAGCCATTAATCTCTCCTGATACAGATTTAATAGCTCCGCCCTTTTGAAAGTGAGCATCTGGAGCAGTTATATTGCCTTTAGGACCAATTTTCATTATTGGTACAGCAATTGCCATCTCTAGCGTACCTTTTTTACCATACTCATTATTAGTAGCTAGATAAGTGTGAATTACACCTTGTACTTTACCCTTACCTGAGTCGTTATCTTCATCGAACTGTACCCAATACCCTTCATACGGATTAGCACTAGCAGTTGATGCTTTATTTTCTTCAGCATAAACTGAAGTGACAAAACCAGTCAAAGCCAGAATTGTTATTCGTTTAGTTTTTTTCATTTTATTTCCTTATAGTTGTTAATATTTATTGTGCCTACAATCATGGTAACAAAGTTATTTTTTTATTCAAACGAGTTTGTAATTATATTTAACAAATCGACTTATAAAGATTATAATACATACATATATAACTTTTTGACTACTCTTTTGACTTATACAGGAAAAATCATCACCAATTTTGGTGGTAGAATCGTTGTGAAACTTAGCAGCGGCAAGAAGATCAACGCCACAATGCGTAGCAACCTCAAAGGTGAGCTAACCGTAGGTGATATCGTCGAGCTTGAGCATAATAACGATACTTATATTATCAGTAAATTCAATGAGCGAAAAAACCTAATCTCTCGCCCAAACTTATACCAACGAAAAAATAAAAACATTGCAGCAAATATAGACCAAGCTGCTATTATAATAACTCATGCTCCTACTCCTGTTGAGCATTATATAGATAGATACCTTGCGGCTTTGCACAATAGTGATATACAACCAATCATCATAATCAATAAAGTAGACTCTCAAAGCCAACAAGATAAAGAGCACATGGACTACCTAGCTAATATCTATAAAGCTATTGGCTATGAGGTCTTTTATATATCTGCTATAAACAATATCGGTATAGATAAACTACTAAAATCTCTCAAAGGCAAAACTTCGATATTTCTTGGGCAATCTGGCGTAGGCAAATCTGAAACTCTAAACACCATAATCGGCGATCAAATAAATAGTACAAAAAACATCTCTGAATCAACAAAAAAAGGCTGCCATACAACTACAGCCTCTACTCTTTATGAAATTGATGATACTAATGCAATTATTGATTCACCAGGTATACGCGAGTTTGGATTATGGCATATAACTAAAGATCAGTTATTTAACGGTTTTAGAGATTTCTCAAAATACAATGGAATGTGCAAGTTTAGAAATTGCTCACATGAAGAAAATTCAAAGGGCTGTGAAATAGTCAAGCAAGTTGAAAATGGAGATATTCACCCTTTAAGATTTAAAAACTATCATAGAATTTTAGCTGAGATTACGAAGTAGATTTTATAAATAAAGGGCTGCCCACAAATAAACAATTAACTTATTTATTATTCCTAAGAAAATATAATCAAAACAATTAAGATAAATGCTGAGCTGATATTCATAACAAACCCAGTAGCTTTATAAATTGGTCTTATAAAATAACCTAAGATAAAAACTACTCTGCCAAATAAAAACACAAAGATATATACATAAATAATATACAAATGCCCAATATCTCATTTGAATGTAAAGAAAAATTAAAAACATAAAAAAAATAAGACTTTGCTCTATAATGTTAGTTAAAATTGACTGATGAATTCTAATACTATCATCACTGCAATCATCTCTAAAAGCTGCACTATCATCAAAGCGTTTACTACCATCATTTATTACTAACATAACAACTAATATCGCTGGCAAGATTAAACTACTCGATAACAAATCGAGTCTTGTAGAGATAGAATCTTCAACAGTATAACCGCAATAAAACCAGCCAGTCATTAAGATAATAAGCGACATTAGCATTCCTAGCATTACCATACTAACAATTATTTGCTTCTTTGTTTACTTATTTCTCTCACTCATGATTAGCTCCATTTTTTAATTGAAATTCTTTTATATTAATAATTTCTGCTAGACGCTGTAAATTTTTCAAACTTGCATCATGGGCTTCTTGAGTTCCCGCTTTACTAGCATATGCAATTACTGTAACTTTGTAATCACGATCGTGAAGCAACCTAACTGTAGATTCAACCACAAAGCTTGTTGAAACACCACAAATTATCACTTTTGAAATCTCATTAGCTCTTAAGATAACTTCTAAGTTTGTACCATACAATGCACTAACTCGATGTTTTGGAATGATGATATCGTGAGATTGAACATACATATCAGTATGAAAGTCTGTAGCCCATGTATTTAAGTTTATAACACCATCCTCTGGAGCCTTCTTAAACATTGTCGAGACTTTAGAGCATTTATTGTAATCTTTTCTAAACCCTACTTTTACATGAACAATCTTTATATTTTATTTTCTTGCACAAGCTATAAATTGATTAGATTTTTGTATAGTATTATGATCTATTATGCGTTGAGCATTGTATGCAAGAAAAGCACCTTTCTAACCAACTATTTCATTTATAAAGTCTGCAACTACTACAATTGTATTTTTCATAATATCTTCTCTTAATATTTAAAGCTATATTTATGAGGTTCCCAGCCCACATTCTGAAAGCTCAGTGACCGTAGGAATTAGGACTATTTTTATTATTTATAATTAGCCAAAAATTCTTTCCTAAACTCTTCAAACCTTGCTTCTTCTATTGCTTGACGAATATTTTTCATAAGGTTCTGATAATAGTGGAGGTTATGTATCGTATTAAGCCTTGAGACTAATATTTCTTTAGTTTTGTCTAAATGATGCAAATAACTCTTTGTAAAGTTTTTACACGTATAGCAATCACAAGTTGGATCAAGGGCAGAAGTGTCTTTCTTAAACTGAGAGTTTCTAATGCGAATAATTCCTTCTGATGTAAATATATGTCCATTTCGTGCATTGCGAGAAGGCATCACACAATCAAACATATCTACACCTCTATAAACAGCCTCAACCAGATCCTTTGGAGTACCTACACCCATAAGGTATCTTGGTTTGTTCTCTGGCATTTGATGAGCAGTATGTTCTAGTACCCTTATCATCTCATCTTTAGACTCACCAACAGATAATCCACCGATTGCAAAACCATCAAAATCTATCTTTTTAAGAGCTTCTAAAGAATCATCACGCAAATGCTCATACATACCACCTTGGATAATCCCAAATAATGCCGATGGATTATCTCCATGAGCATCTTTTGATCGCTTAGCCCAACGCATTGAAAGCTCCATTGAGTCTTTTGCTTCTTTTTCAGTAGCTGGATAAGGTGTACACTCATCAAAACACATTACAATATCTGAGCCTAAATCTCTTTGAACTTGCATAGAAATCTCTGGAGATAAGAAAACTTTAGCTCCATTTATTGGTGACTTGAAAGTTACACCATCTTCTGTAAGCTTACGCATTTTACCAAGACTAAATACCTGAAACCCTCCAGAATCAGTCAAGATTGGCTTATCCCAGCCATTAAACCCATGAAGTGAGCCATGTTTTTTAATAATCTCTGTACCAGGACGAAGCCATAAGTGAAAAGTATTACCAAGTATAATGTCTGCACCCATTTCTTTAAGCTCTACTGGCGATACAGACTTTACAACTCCATAAGTCCCTACCGGCATAAATGCAGGTGTTTGAATGTCTCCTCTTGGTAAACTAATAGTTGATCTACGCGCTTTACCTTCTTTTTTTAGAAGGTTGAATTTCATTACTGTCATATTTTACCTCTTGATAAAAGTCCCTAACAGATCAGATGTCATGCTAAACTTATTTCAGTATCTAACTTTAAGTATTAATCCTATTGAGATTCTGAAACTAGTTCATAATGACTGATTGATTGTATTTAAGCTACTTCTTACCTATAGTCTTTTTGTATTCTTATTTTATAAAGAGCTATACTATAAAAATATTTCAAACAAAGCAACAAAAATAGCTAGTCAAGATATTGTGATGATAGTATTATTCCTCTATAATAGGTTTGAAATTTTTGATTTTAAATAAAAAGGATAACTATGGATTACTTAACTCTTAGCCTATTAATATTTGCATACTTCCTAGGATCTATCAACAGTGCGATTATCGTTTGTTATATTTTCAGACTACCCTCACCAAGAAGTATAGGCTCGGGTAATCCAGGTACAACCAATGTACTTCGCATCGGTGGTAAAGTTCCTGCAGCAATTACTCTCTTATTCGACATACTCAAAGGTTTAGCTCCTGTAGTTATTGCTAGAATGATTACAGATAATGATTTTATAATTGCTTGTACTGCTCTTTATGTGATATTAGGTCATGTTTTCCCAATATTCTTTGGGCTTAAAGGTGGTAAAGGTGTAGCCACCTTGATTGGTACGCTATTTGGATTTTGGTGGGCTTTGGGGCTTATATTTGTAGTCACATGGCTTATAGTTGCGGTTATTACTCGTTACTCTTCGTTATCTGCATTAGTAGCAACTGTTGTAGCTAGCTTATCTGTTATATTTACTGCGAACTTACAGGTTGCAGCTCCTTTTTTAATAATTGCGGCAATGATACTTATCAAACACAAAGGTAATATTCAGCGTCTAATAAATGGACAAGAAAGCAAAATTGGCGATAAAACTAAAAGTGAGGCAAAGTCTAAATAAATGATTCAAATCAAAAATCTTAAAAAAAAGTACATTACTAATAATGTTAGTAATCAAGTCTTGGATAATATCAACCTTGAAATAAGCCAAGGTGAGATATTTGGTATAATTGGGCATAGTGGAGCTGGTAAAAGTTCACTACTTAGGTGCTTAAATCTACTTGAAGAACCAACCGACGGTTCTATTCATATAGCAGATGAAAATATAACTAAAAAAACGCCTAAACAACTAAGAGATTTTAGAAAAAAAGTTTCTATGATATTTCAGCACTTTAATCTACTATCATCTCGTACAGTATTTGAGAATGTTGCCTTACCACTACAAATACAAGGTGTTGCAAGAACTGAGATAAAAAAACGCGTACACGAGCTTCTTGACTTAGTTGAGCTACCAAATAAAGCAGCTGCCTATCCAAATGAGTTAAGTGGTGGTCAAAAACAGAAAGTTGCAATTGCACGAGCATTAGCATTAAATCCTTTAGTACTACTTTCTGATGAATCTACATCTGCATTAGACCCAATATCTACAAAGCAAATTTTAGGACTAATAAAAAGATTAAACAAAGAGTTAGGTCTGACAATAGTACTTATAACACATGAAATGGATGTTGTAAGAAATATTTGCGACCGAGTAGCAATTATTGATAATGGTCAGATTAGTGAAATGGGCAAAACACTCGATGTATTTTTAGACCCTAAGGCTGATGTAACTAAATCTTTTGTAGAAACAAGTATTCATACCAAGGTACCTGATTATATAGCAAAGACAATGCTTGATAATCCTTATAGTAACGATAATACATACCCTATAGTTCAGCTCACATTCTATGGAGATAAAGGCAAGATGCCAATTATTACTGAAATCTCGCGTCAATTTAACGCTTCAGCTAGTATTATTCAGGCAAATATTGAAACTATACAAGGACAAATTGTTGGTATAGCAATATGTCATATAACAGGAGAAAGACAAGATTGGGAAAATGCTCTAACTTTTCTTTCTAAACAAGATGTAAATTTAAAGGTGTTAGGTTATGCAACAGCAGATAATTAGTCTCCATGACCTTGGATTAATAGCTCAATCAACATGGGAAACTATCTACATGGTTTTTATAGCTACTGTAGTGGCTGTAATTGGTGGCATACTTTTAGGTATACTTCTATACATAACCAAAGATAGTAAAAACCTACTAGTAAAAAGCTTTAACAAAACTTTTGGTGGAGTTATAAATATAACTAGAAGTATTCCATATATTATATTACTTATACTTTTATACCCATTAACACGCTTACTAGTTAGTACTACAATTGGCACTGCAGCATCTATTGTACCGTTAGCAATTGCAGCCTTACCATTCTATGCTCGACTTACCGAATCAGCTTTGCGTGAAGTTGATAATGGACTTATAGAAGCTGCTAAGGCTATGGGAGCTACTCGTAGTCAGATAATATTCAAAGTTCTATTACCCGAGTCAAAAAACCTGCTTATAGATGCAGCTACTCTTACTTGCATATCTCTAATAGGGTTCTCTGCTATGGCAGGTATAGTCGGTGGTGGCGGTCTTGGTGACCTTACCTACTTCAAGGGCTATAACTATGGTAACTATACCATTCTTTTAGGCGGTGTAATTGTACTAGTTGTATTGGTTCAAATTACACAATCATTTGGCAACTACCTAATCTCAGTAAAAAAACTCACTTCTTTATGGATTGTGAGCGGTATTTTACTTATTGCTTGTGGTATGCAAATTTTCTCAAACTATAGCGCTGTAACAAATACTAACCAAATAACAGTTGGTTATATCACTAGTCCACCTCAAGATGCTATTATGAAACTTAGTAAGAAAATAGCTAAAAAAAAATACAATCTTGATGTCAAACTTGTGACATTTGGTGATTATAATATCCCGAACAGAGCACTCAATGATAATGAGCTTCAAGCTAATGTATTTCAACATATTCCATTCTTAGAAGACCAAAATAAACAGTTTGGTTATGACATCACATATATAGGTAAAACATTCTTATATCCAATGGGCGTATTCTCTAAAAAGTATAAAAATACTAATGAAATTACAAATGGTGCGACTATTGCGATTCCAAATGACCCTACTAACCAAGGTCGTGCTTTGATGATTATGCAAGATATGGGGCTAATTAAACTTAAAGATGGTATAAATTGGCAAGTTACTACAGATAGTATCGTTAGTAATCCTAAGAAGCTAAAAATAGTTGCATTACAAGCAGATCAAATCCCTAATAACTTGGGCGATGTTGATGTAGGTATTATTAATAATGACTTTATAGGAAAAGCTGGTCTTACCCTTAAAGACGCCTTATTTATGGAGCCAAAAGATTCTCCATTTGCAAACATTATTGCGGTAAATGAAGATCAAAAAGACAGTCCTCAACTCAAAGAATATGTAAAGGCTTTAAATAACGAACAAATAGAAAAAGTCGCTGAAAAATACTATCCAAATGATGCTGCTATTACCGCTTGGTAGTAATTTAGAAAAAATATAATCCTCAAATTATAAGGAGCATTTATGCAACTCAACAATGAATTTTTGAATTTAGTAAATGACGCAAAATCTCGTATACAAGAATGTACCGTGGAAGATATTAAAGAGATGAATCAATCAGATACACTTGATGGTCTACTTATCGATACCCGTGAAGAAAATGAGTTTGCTAATGGCTTTATTCCAAATGCAATTCATATTAGTAAAGGAATGATTGAGTGCCGCATAGAACAAATGATCCCAAATAAAAATCAAAAGATGTATTTTTACTGTGGTGGTGGTTTTCGTTCTGCTTTAGTTGCAGATATTTTACAAGAAATGGGCTACAAAAACACTATCTCTATAGATGGTGGCTGGAGAGCTTGGAATTTTAATGGTTTTCCTGTAGCAAAACCTAAAGACTTCTACCCTACAGAGTATGCTAGATTAATAGCAGAGGCTTATGAGCAAGTACCTGAAATTACTACGAGTGAAATAAAAGCTATGTGTGATGAAGAGTATCTGGATGGTGTACTAATAGATGTCCGCGAAGATTCTGAATTTGCACAATCGCACATATCTGGAGCTACCCACCTTAGCAAAGGTCAATTAGAGGTTAAGATCGAAAGTCTAATTCCAAATAAAGATCAAAAGATATATCTGTACTGTGGTAGTGGCTATAGATCACTGCTTGCTGGTGTAAATCTCCAAAAAATGGGCTATACAAATGTGTACTCTATGGCAGGCGGTATTAAAGAAGGTTGGCTAGCGAATGGCTACCCTATCGTACAAGAATAAAAGTCATGTTTAGAGTCGGTCATGGTTATGATGTGCATAAATTTACTGCTGAGAAGCAAGATATCACAATCGGCGGTATCAAAATACCTTACGAATTTGGGCTTGAAGCTCATTCTGATGGTGATGTCCTTATACACGCAATGTGTGATGCGATATTGGGTGCTTCAGCTTTAGGTGATATTGGTAGACACTTCCCAGATACTAATGCCCAATTTAAAAATACAGATAGTAAATTTTTCTTAGCTGAAATCAAAAAAATGCTTGATTTCAAAGGATATACAATTGGTAATATTGATTGCACAATAGTTGCTCAAGCTCCTAAGATTCTTCCCCATATTGAGAGCATGAAATCTTGTTTAGCTAATATCTTAGCTATTGAAATTGACCAAATAAATATCAAGGCTACTACTACTGAAAAATTAGGGTTTGTCGGTAGGAAAGAAGCGATAGCTAGCCATGTGGTTTGTTTGATTAACTAATAAATTCATATAAATAAAAGAGACTGTTGACTTAATCAAATTATTCAAGAAAACAAGATGGTTTAGATGAGTTAAAGTCTCAGTTTTCTTAGATAAGTAACAAACATTTCGACATGCTCAATGAACTTTTGTGATTAAACCAATGTTGTTCTAGATATAATCTTTAGCAAAATAATACATTTAAGATGCTAAACAAATTTTTATTAGCACAGGTTAAACTATAATAGTCAAGTTAATTAAACAGCTTTTCAAAATAGTTAATAACATTTTCAACTTCTGCCTGACAGCAAAATATAGCTACATCGTTTGGTTAAAGCCTTTCTAATATATATTCAACACCATCAAAAGCACCGCATGAGATATATGTATTAGCTAAATCACAACCTTTTACAGTAAGAGGAGCATCTACAACTTTCAAAAGAGGCTTTTTAACACCTTTCTCAATCCATACAAACTCTTTATTCTCTACTACACAAGCATAGTAAGCTTTTGCTAGATAATACTCCATATCATGATCTTGAGGATTTTGAGTAACTACGATTTTACTACAATCTTGCTCATCCAATTTCGCTTTCATATATGAGTTATCAAGATTTATAATCGCATGAGAATTTTCACCTACCCACAGTTCTAAAAACTATAGATTTTGCTTCAGCAAGCTATGCTACAGTTTCGATGCCATCTTCACCTAAGGGATCTGCTGATACATTTGTTAATGCAGTTCCATTTACATAGCTTTCTATCAAACCTCGTTTTAAAAGCACTCCACGAGCAGACTCTAAAAGTGCGATTTTTACTTTTTTATTATTCAAAACAAATTGATGACCTGTAGGAACCGAATAGTCTACTGCATCAATTAGCTCATTATTTACCTTAACCCAATCTGTTGAAGTATAGCCTGTAAGCTTACCTGCAAATCTACAAATAAAGTCTGTTAATCGTACTGTTGTAGTCTTACCATTTGTGCCTGTAATTGCCATAATTGGAATTCTAGCATTTCCAAGCTCTTCTGGGAAAAGCATATCAACCACAGCACCAGAAACATCACGAGATTTACCTTCACTAGGTGCTACATGCATTCTAAATCCAGGAGCAGCATTTACTTAACAGATTGCTCCGCCAATTTCATAGTAAGATTCTGCAATATCATCAATTAAGAAATCTAAACCACCAACATCTAAGCCTACTGCTTTAATTACTCTTTCAGCCATATAGCGGTTATCAGGGTGGACAATATCTGTTACATCAATAGCTGTACCGCCAGTTGAAAGATTAGCAGTTGAACGAAGATAACAAACTTCGTCAGCCTCTAATACAGTATCTTTATCGTAGCCTGCTACTGCCAGTAAAGTATTTGCTTGATCATCTAATTCTAATCTAGTCAATACTTTTTAATGCTCTACACCACGACGAGTATATGCATATACGATCTCTACAAGCTGTTCGATAGTATGCTTACCATCTCCAATTACATGTCCTGGCACTCTTTTATTAACTGAAACCATCTTACCATTAACTACAAGCATCCTATGATCAAAACCTGTCGCAAATTGCGCTAAAAGCACATATCTTTTTGCTTATATTCATAAACCATATTGTACTGACCAACTTCACCTGCTGAGCGAGTTCTACCAAATGATACATCACTTCCAGCTACACCTTGAAGGTCAAGAATCACATGCTCCCAGATATGACCCATCCAAGTAGCTTCATCTTCACGAAGTCTACGAATAAAACCGCCTTCTGTACGATATGAACAACCATGATTATTAAGTCCTGGTAAATTCTCTATCAAACTATCTATAAAATCTTTGCCAATTTTAGCGGATGGTCAATCTTCTAAAATCCCTAAATCAATCACATTTCTTATGACTGGGAAATTAGCATAAATATTTGGCCCTACATAAACATTGGTAGACAATATTCTCATCAATAACTCCCATTAGATTTTAATCTGGTAAAAGGTAATATATACTAATAATCATAATACTAAAAAAGCTAATTAAAATCACGCATTGAATTTACTCTGTGTAAAATAAATAATCAGTATTTATAATAAAAGGTCTTAAGATGAAATATGATTTTGGATTTATTGCAATTGGTGATGAAATTACAGATGGCGACATTCTAAATACAAATACCCCCAACTTTGCTAAATTTCTAATAGAAAAAGACTTTCAAACAGGAAGCCATATTAGTTGCAAAGATGAATTTGAAGATATCTATACAAGTATCGAGCTTCTTAAAAAACACCATAGAAATATAATTATTACTGGAGGTTTAGGTCCTACAGAAGATGACCTAACATCAGAAGCAGTAGCAAATTATTTTAGTAAAAACCTAAAGCTTGATGAGAAATCTTGGCTAGCTCTTGAAAAAAGAATGATGGATAAGTATGGCAAAATAACTATTGGAACAAGAAAACAAGCTATGTTTCCTAATGGAGCAAAAGTTATTTTAAACAACAATGGTACGGCTAATGGTTTTAAATTATCATTTGAAGATAATCGTTATATTTACGTTTTGCCTGGACCTCCTAGAGAGTGTATCCCTATGCTTGAAGCTATGTTCTCAAAACTTATTACAACTAAGAAAATTATCCGTAAAAGCTGGAATGTAAAAGAAATTGGAGAAAGCTTTTTAGCCGAAGAATTAGAGAAAATAAAAACAAAATATCCATTTGTAACATTCAAATACCGTCTAGCGGAAAATTTTATTGAATTAAAGTACTTTTATCCTAAAGATTGCTCTCATAGTGAGAATATAATAATGAGCGTAGAAAGTTTACTTTGCAAATACTTATAGTGTTATTTCTCTTTGCTCTTTTTTATCAATAAACATTGCATCGACATCCCAATCTAAAAGCTTCTTAATTTCATAATCAGTATATACAGAATAAACAAATACTTTACCGAATTTGTTTTTTAAATACTGCATTCTTTTTCTATTCAAACAATCATAATTTATTATAATTGCCATATAGTTATTATCTTTATAATGCTTGTACAATCTTGTATCTAAATACTCAAAATCTTTTAGCCAGCTACAAGTATAGAACAACTTACCTTTACAATATAATTTATGTTTTTTTAGAGCTCTCATTGCGAGTTTAGAAAAACTTGAGATAAAAACCTGATTCTTAATATATTCATAAGTATTAAGTAGAGCCATAACTTTCTTAATTAACTTTTGAATATAATCTTCTCCAGCACTATCAAGCACCTTAATCTCAATATTTGTAAAAAGATTATTAGCTACTGTCCAATCTAAATACTCTTTTAGTGTAGGGATTTTATCTTTAACCGCTAATAAAGTAGAGCTCAAATCTACAGCTTGAAGTTCCGCCCAACTCATATTATTCGGCTTTAAATCCAATCCAGCAAGCCTTTTTAAATCATAATCATGAAATAAAAACAACTCTCCATCAGTACTCATTTGAACATCAATTTCAAACCAATTAAAACCATTAGTTCTCGCAATTTCAAATGATTTAATCGTATTCTCAACATGGTCTGTTTTTGCACCACGGTGAGAAATAAATTTGTCAACTTTCATATCGCAAGTAGCATTTTTAATTCATAGCGATTATACTTACCCATAAGTAAAAATAAAACTCTTTTCATAAACAGAATTAAAAAACTTTTGTTTTTTTATAAAAATGCTAATCATACTATAATTTTTAGTACTTTTGTTGATTTATATAGCAAATGATAAATACCCTCACATCTGTCAAAAAAATTTCGTCTCTTTTGTTTCATAGGCAACTTATAATAAAGCAGCAGTTAGATGAAGTAAACCTTGAAAAAGCTATTGCCCAAGAAGGATTTTTAGATTTCGTAATTGAAAACGACATCGTAGATAGTCGAGCATTTATGATTGAATCAACTACTTTGCTACACCTTAAATATATTGATATAAATATTCTATAGAGAAATTGGTAGCTATTAGTAGTTATTCTAAAATTAAATTTGAAAATATAGTTAAAATACAAAAGCATAATGCTATATATTCATATATTTTTTTAAAAATATTGAGGGATTACCACAAATTTACCAAGCTAGAAATACCCATAATTGACTTTAAGGAAAAGCTAGGATTAAAAGATAAATATAAACATTTACATATAGAATATGTGAAAGCATACTTTATAAGTAAATAAGTAAATAAGTAAGGTTTTATTTGTTTGTATACTCTTTCATAAAATCTATTACAGTATCAGTCATTGTCTTACCATCTCTTTTACATTTCATAAAAAAGTCCATATATAAAGTTTTAGGTATGTTTGCATTGAACTTTGATACCTCTTCTTTTTTTATTTCATCCAATGCCTCATCTTTTAATGTGGTTTTTATTCTTGTTGGTTTTTTTGCAGATAATCCCATTTTAGAGCTCCTCTAATTCTTCTATAATTTCATGTATGGCTTTACTATCATTTACAGTATAAACCGTACCTCCTTCGCTAGCACTAGTTGGATAAGATACTTTTTGACTAGTACCATGCTTCAATATGTTAAAGTCGAATTCTTCTAAAGCACTTCTTATTTCATTTGATAATTTTGTTCCCTTAATCATTCTGCTTATTACAAAAGATGCTTTTGGCTTACCATCTGTTATTTCTTGCCTAGTTTTTATTAGATCAACCAAGTCAGACGTAGCCCAAATATCATAAGGACTAGGTTGGACAGGGATAAGAACTATATCAGAAGCTTTAATTGCGTAAGCAGCTAACTTAGCTATTTGAGGAGCTCCATCTATGATTATAAAGTCATAACCATTTTTAATAGCATTAATATCTTTGTCTAAAGTAGCTCTATCAAGTCCAACTACAGGCAGCAATTCACCATCATTGCAAGCATCCCAGTCTCTTGCAGATCCTTGAGGATCTCCATCTACTAATAGAACTTTATCAGTTTAGTGCCGTAAAACACCTTCCTTTAGGTGGATGATATAAGGCACATTGCGATAGCAATATTTTAGTGTGGTGTTTGCTGTTGTTCAATATATTGTCTAATGACACTAATTGGAGCTCCACCACAACTACCTGCAAAATAACTAGGCGACCACAATACACCTTTCCAATAATACTGATGTATATCTCTGTGTGATTGCCTGAGCTTTCTACTAGATACGCCTTTAAGGCTATTCACTAGCTTAGATATAGCCACTTTAGGTGGGTAATTAACTAGTAAATGAACATGGTCTTTCTCTCCATCAAATTCTACTAGCTCTGCTTCATAGTCATTACATATCTTTGTAAATATCTGTTTCATAGTATCTAAGTGATTTTTTGTAAATACACATCTTCGATATTTAGAAACAAAAACTAAATGTACATGCATTAAAAATCTGCAATGCCTACCTGCTCTAATTTCTGTACTTTCTGGTGGTCTTGCCATATTAAATAATATATAATGTAATTATTAGACCAATAGTATATATGTTAAATGATATTTGGTAAAGCATACAAATATAGATTAAAGACCAATCCGGAGATGGAGCATAAGCTTTGGTCTTTTGCGGGTCATTGTCGTTTTGTGTGGCATTATTTTTGGAGAGTTAACAAACATAGGTTATCTAATGGTTATCGTATAATGCTATACTCTGAAATGGATTATTTTTCTAAGCTTTTGAAGAAGTCTGATGAGTATAGTTTCTTAGCAGAAGCTCCTGCACATCTGATACAACAAAAATTGAAAGATTTAGACAAGGCTTACAAAGATGCTTTTGATAAGAAGAAATAAAGATACAACATATAAGCTGAATGCTAAAACTTTTAGACTTACAGAAAACGATATTAAGACATTAAAAAAACTTGTAACTAAAATGTCTACTCCTGCAAAACCTGCAACAGAGGCTAAAGTAATTAGAGCATTAATTAATTACGCTTTTGAGAATGACTTAGATTTTAAGAAAAATATTCCATATTAATAATATTAATGGACACATTATGAATCAACAAGAATTACTACATGAAGATCCCCTTGAAGCATGCAACCCTTTTATAAAGTGGGTGGGAGGTAAAAGACAATTATTAAGCTCTATCAAAGATAATATGCCCAATTCTTTTAATAAATACTATGAACCTTTTATTGGTGGTGGAGCCTTATTCTTTTCTTTAGCTAAAAAAGGGGGCACGATTTTAGATACAAACGAAGAGCTTATTAACCTATATAAGGTTGTATCCAAAGATCCTAATCAACTTATTAAATCACTATCAAAACACATAAATACAAAAGAGTATTTTTATGAGATAAGAAGCCTTGATCGTGATAAAGAATCATATAGAAAACTTTCTAGCATAGAAAGAGCAAGCCGTTTTGTTTATTTGAATAAGACATGTTTTAATGGCTTATTTAGAGTAAACAAAAGCAATCAATTTAATGTTCCTGTCGGTGATTATAAAAACCCCATATATATAGATCAAAAAAACCTTCTACAATGTCATAACATTTTAAAACATACAAATATAATTTGTGGCGATTTTTCAGAAGTAGAGAATATAACTGGTAAAAATGATTTTGTTTATTTTGACCCTCCATATATCCCACTAAATACAACATCAAATTTCACCACATACACCAAGGATGGCTTTAATATTGATATGCAAGAGAAACTAAGAAATACTTGCAATAATCTTAATAAGAAAAAAGTTAAATTTTTATTATCAAATTCAGATACTCCAATAACGAGAGAACTCTATAAAGAATACAATATAGTAGAGGTTTTTGCTAAAAGGAATATAAACTCGAAATCCTCAGGGAGAGGAAAAATAAAAGAATTATTAATAAGGAATTACACACTATGATATCAGGTGGAAAAGGTGGAGTTAACACGAATCAAACAGGGTTAAAGTTTGAAAAAGAAACATCATTGTTAGAAAAACTAAAATTAATAAACAACTATAAAGTAGATATATTATCATCCACACCTGGAGGGTATAAAAGTGCCAATATATATTTTAAAAATGAGCTTGTTGCCAAATCATACAGACATCATGGCTTATATGATTTTTTGAAAGAAAATAATATAAACTGGGAAAGTGTATTGTCAAAAAGAGTATTACCTGATGACACTCTTTTTGTAATACTTAGGGAAACATTCTTCATTATCGAATGTAAGTTTCAAAGTGTATCTGGTTCTGTTGATGAAAAATTACAAACATGTGATTTTAAGAAAAAACAATACCAAAAACTTCTAAAACCACTAGGACTGAAAATTGAATATGTATATGTATTATCAGACTGGTTCAAGAAACCAGAGTATAAAGATGTTTTAGAATATATAGATAGCGTAAACTGCCACTATAAATTCAATGAAATACCTTTAGCGTGGTTTGGACTTCCAAACAATTAAATTCAAACTTGACATTCTCCTAAAACTCATTAGCTATTATCAGAGCTTTCTTTTTCATTAAATTGATCTGCACCAGATTCTTTAATAAAAGCAAAAGCTTTATCTAAAACTTTTTCATCCCAAGTAGCAAGACCATGCTTATCTGCTAATTTACCAATCTTTTGAAGTTGCTTATCTTTAACCTTTGTTATTTTGTCTTGTAAAGTCTTTTGCTGTTCTTCTAATTTCATTAACTGTTCTGATGGAGTAATTGCCATTTTCAATTTCTTTAATTTTTTACTATGTAATAAAATCATTTACCTCAACTAATTTGTTTTCAGAAAGGTGAGATAACTTACTATACATAGATTCTAAATTAATAGTTGCCATTATTGTTCTCTTTATTTAAGGTCAATTGATACATGAATAATAGAACACTTTTGGAAACAAGTAAGTAGGTAGACTATTTTTTGTACTCAATAGTATACTTTTAGGCACTAGTTAGCAACATCTAACTGCATGTTAGATTGAGACTTTTCTACCTGTAAGCTTGAAAATATAGTTGATGACCTATCATCAACTGGAACTAATGCCCATGCCGATGAAAAACACAAAACACCTAAGCCTAGTAATATCCTATTCATATATACTCCCGGTGAACTACCCAACTGCTAAAGACGATTGGGTAGTTCACTAGATGAGAGAAATCAAGCTCCAAAATACTTAAAAGAGTATCCTGAATTTTCTTTACTTAAATCATATACTAGCGATAGAAAAGTTTATAGAGATACGGCTTATCTTGGAAAAGGCGTTATAGAAGTTAAAAATGAGAAAGCAGTTAAAGAGATTAAAAATATAGTTGAAGAACTATATGAATTTTAAAGATACTTAACTTAAATAAGTTAAGTAAACTATTTTGGTTAAGCAAATTAAACAACTTAAATAAAAATGCATCAAATGAAACAACCTAATAGAAGAAAAAAAACAGACATTGATAATTTTATTAATTCAGCAGATGTTGAGCATGTTACAAATGAAAGTTTATCAGCACTAAAAACAAAGAAAACAGTTAAGTTTAAACCAGCCACCTTTTCTTTGAATGAAGATACTAAAGACTTAATAGATAGTTTATCTATTAGAAGTACAAAAAATAAATGTAAAGCTCCTTCCTCAAAAAGTATTTGAAGCTGATTTTTGCAAAAAGAACAGATGCTTGCCATTGTTTATAAGAAAGAAAGTGGTTTATGTAGATATAGCAAATCCTATTGAAAGCCAAGAAATCCTTAAAACACTTCGAGCAAAATATGATCGTCATTTTGTTGTAATAGTTGATGAGTTCAATCATCTTAAATAAAAAATTGAAGAATTTTAAGAGCATCTAAAAGATGAGGGTCAAAGAACAGATGATTTAGCCATTAATGAGAAAATGTGTTAAGTTGATATCGATATGGAATTTGTAAATGAAGATGAGCGTGAGGGAGATGCACCAATCGGTAGTGGCGATGATAATTAATGGGGTAGATCACATAACTAAAAAACCTAAGTTACAAGCGAGTAAAGATTTACAAAGAATAATGCTCACTCTAACCAAAACTACAGAAAAGACATTTAAGAAAAATTTGCAAGGTTGGCGTGCTCAATATGAAAATTTTCTAGCAGAGATGACAGTCAATTATGAGACTGGTGAAGCAACTTACACTCACTATAAGCTAAGAGAAGCTTACACTAGTTTATGCTCTAATCTGTACTATCTTTTCACATATCAAAATAACAAAGCATTTTGCACTCCAAATAAAACAAATCATCTTGATGGTGGTAAATTTTCAGATTTAAAAAATAGGATTAGAGTACATAGAGGTTTATCTAAATTATTGAAGAAAAAATTGGTTGACTAATATCTACTAAATAACGGTAGAAAATCATGAAAAACCAACCCATTTTTGCGATTAGCTCTATTTTGATGATTCCATCAATCGCATTTTCTTTATCATAATATAATATATCTTCTATAATTTTTTGAATTTGTAATTTAATATCTTTCATAGCTAGTTTTTTATTGTTTTTTCAACTTAATTATTAAGTCGAATAGCTACACTACAGACACAATTTAGTAGACAATATCTGCTTGACCCTTGCAATCTATCGATAAGACCGGCAAAAATGAATACTACGATCAAGCCTTTGTATGACACATTTTTTTATAATTACTTCAATAATTAAAGACAACAGATACCACACTGTGTAAAAAGTACGCTACTAGAGTTCTAAACTTCATATTATAGAATATTAGTCTAGTAAGCGTTCAAAGATATTTGATATTTTTGTATATTTAAAATACTTATAGCACTGATTAAAACTTAGCATTGCCTGGTGTACGAGGGAAGGGAATAAGCTCACGAATATTAGGTACTCCTGTAATATATCCAAGCAACCTTTCAAACCCTAAACCAAAACCACTATGAGGAACAGAGCCATAACGGCGTAAATCACGGTACCACCTTAAACCACTAGCGTCTATATTCATCTCAGCTATTTGTTGGTCTAGTACTTCTAAACGCTCTTCTCTTTGGCTACCACCGACAATCTCACCGATTCCAGGTACTAGTACGTCCATAGCTGCAACAGTTTTACCATCATCATTAAGACGCATATAAAACGCTTTTATATCCTTTGGATAATTCATAATAACAACAGGAGCATGAAAGTGATTTTCACATAAGAATCTTTCATGCTCAGATTGTAAGTCTATACCCCACTCTACAGGATATTCAAACTTTTGACCTGATTGTTTTAGAATTTCTATCGCTTCTGTATACTCAACTCTTACAAAACCTTGATCAACAACACTCTGTAATTTTTCTAACAACCCTTTCTGTATAAATTGATTAAAGAAGTTCAGATCATCTCCACATTTTTCTAGTACAGTTTTAATAACAGATTTCAGCATTTCTTCTGCCAAGTCAGCATCCTCATTTAAATCAGCAAATGCTATCTCAGACTCAACCATCCAAAACTCAGCCAAATGTCTACTAGTGTTAGATTTCTCAGCACGGAAAGTCGGTCCAAAAGTATATACTTTTGATAATGCACAACAATAGCTTTCTAAATTTAATTGACCAGATACAGTTAGAAATGTCTCACGACCAAAAAAATCTTCTTTAAAGTCAACTTTTCCCTGATAATTAAGCGGAGGATTAAGGCTATCTAGCGTAGAAACTCTAAAAAGCTCTCCTGCACCTTCACAATCATTTGAAGTTAAAATAGGCGTATTTACCCACATAAACTCTTTTTCACATAAAAAGTTATGGATAGAGTTAGATAATTGATTTCTTACCCTTGCTATTGCACCTATGATATTTGTTCTAGTACGAAGGTGTGCTACTTCACGCAAATGCTCCATAGTATGTCTTTTAGGTGATACAGGGTATGTTTCAGGGCTATCGACCCAACCATACACTTCTACTTTTTCAGATTGAATTTCTACTTTCTGACCTGTGCCTTGTGATGCAATCAATTTACCTGTAACAGAGATAGAGCAATCTTTTGTTAATTTTAAAACTTCATCATCATAGTTTCTAACAGTATTAGGAACTATAGCCTGAATAGGATCAAAAGTTGAGCCATCATGCAAAGCTAAAAAAGAAATTCCTGCTTTAGAATCTCTTCGGCTACGAACCCAACCTTTTATAGTTACACTTTCGCCGATCAACTCAGGTGTATTAAAGAGTTTTTTATTAGAATAATGGTTTGTCATTTGGTTATAAAAAATTATAGTATGAATATATAAATTATACAATAAGCTTGTATTTTTTCATATACATGAAGCAATAATTTATGCATAAAAAACCATATTGGATATAATTATTAAAATATGAAAATATTATAAAGAAAATAAGGGATAGAGGAAGTTAAAAAGATTATTTTTATTTTTTTAAAGGAGCAGAAACACTGGCTTGTACTCGTTGGTTTAATTTATCACTTGGATCAACACCATCTAGTGTTTCATTGTAACCAAAACCCCTTGTATCGATCTTATCTGGATCGATACCTAAAGCTTGCATATAAGAAGCTACAGCATCAGCTCTCTTTTCAGAAAGTTTTTGGTTATAAACTTCAAATTCATCACCAGTTTGACCTCGAGAAGCATAACCTTTGACTGTAACAGAAGCTATATCACTATCTTTTACAAAGTTTACAAAAGAAGCTATAGCATCTTTACCTTTAGAATTTAAATCTGCACTATCGTAAGCAAATTTAGTATCTAAATAAACAGTAACATCATCACCATCTACAACATAGCAAGCTACACCATCTTTAGTTAGATTAAAGTTACTTTCACATTGCTGAATACCCTTTGGTAAAACATATTTAGCTTCATCAACTTTAGGCATAGCTTGAGTTTCTGAAGCAGTTATTACTCCATTATCTTGGATATTTGCAGTTGAAGTATTTGCATCATCACCACCGAAGAACCAAGTAAGACCAGCACCAATCATGTTAGTACTTGCTCTAGCATTTACTTGTTGTCCTAAACCTGCAACTGGATTTGGAGCCATTGTTTGAATATATCTATAGTCAACACTTGCTTGTACATGACGAGATAGTTCAAACTTCAGACCACCACCTACATCCCAAGCACCTGTAGCTTGACCAGCAAGGTTTGCCCAACCAGCACCAGACATTGCATAAGGTGTAAACATAGTAGCATTACTTAGGTTCATAACACCTTCAGCTAAACCGCCAAACATACCATTGTATGTACCAAATTGGTTATACTGAACAGCAAAGTATTTATTTATATTGTAACCGACAATACCATTCCAACCAGAGTTAGAACCTTTAGAGTTTAAGTAGTTAGCATAACCGCTAACGCCAAGACCTAAGTACCATTGACCTGTTCTGTCTTGAGGACCCCAAGTGTGATCTTTATTTGTAACTAAGCTCCAAGTGCTACCAAAAGGCTTCATAAAGTAATTTACATCAAAATTCGTATCTACATTATCAGAATTGGCATCCACAGCATCTGCTGCAAATGAAACTGTAAAAGTACCTAATAATACAGATGTAGCGACAACAATTTTTTTTAGTTTCATATTTTATTATATCCTTTACTTTTTATTGAACAAATTGGTATATATTACACACAGTCTTGATAAAAGACTTAAATATATAGAATATGATATATTAACTAAATCATCTTTTCAAGAACTTTCAATGCAAAATATAAATTAAGTCTAAATACCCAGCGTTCTAATTTTGGTTTTGTAAAATATGCTATTTATTCATCTACTCTTCACTAGCTTATATATTGTCTTTATCAACAAGAATACAATTAATATGACAAACCTATGTACATTGCGATTCTGGAAAATGTCCAACACATTCTGTACATTTATTGGGCTCTATATCATATTAATCTTCTCCTTGAGATATAGCATTATTATGGCATTTAGGTTCACAAATATCACAATTAATACAATCATCTGTAATGAATAAAGCAATATTTCTCTAATCATTGTATTTATTTCTAATAGCCTTAAAAACACTACTAGGCACAAATTCACTCACTCTAGTATAACTGTTTATAGCCACAGCCCTTACAAGTGTTGAGGATATACACGAATACTTCTCACTAGGTGTAAAAAATATTGTTTGTATTTGTTTATTTAATTTGCTGTTCATAATAGCTAATTGATACTCATAATCAAAGTCAGATACTGCTCGCAATCCTCTCATAATAACACCAGCATCATACTCACTTGCCAAATCAACAAGAAGCCCTGAAAAGCCAACTACCTTGATATTTTTATTATCAGCAAATACTTCTTGTATAAGATTAACTCTCTCTTCTAGGGTAAACAGAGTATTTTTACCATAAGCAGTAGACACCCCTATGATTATCTCGTCGAACATACTAAAAGCTCGCTCAATCAAATCAATATGTCCATTTGTGATAGGATCAAAAGTTCCAGGATAAATAGCTATTTTTTTCATAAGATCTATATCTCTCTTGTAGCAATACTATTACATTTCCACTAAATAGTGAAAATTTTAAACTAGGCGAGACTGTTGATTTAATCAAATTATTCAAGAAAACAAGATAACTGAGCGAAGTCGAAGTCTCAGTTTTCTTAAGTTTTCGGTAAACATTTCTACAGGCTCAATCTGTTTTTGTTATTAAATCAACAGCATTTAGGTAAAATTATAAGAGATAATAAGTAAGTTATCTATAGAAGAAATAAAAGATTTTTGATTTAAATGGAGCTTATTTTGTATAATGAGAACGGATAGTCTCTAGTGCTTCTGTATAAACATTGTCCATTTCTTTTTTCGAGCCTACGCCACCACCTATTTCATAAAGCTTACCATCGCCAACACCATAAATAGCCGCATGAATTGTGACATCTAATCCTTTATCCCAAGCAGATCTAACAACTGTAGTTTTAGATAAGTTTAAAGCTTGGTTTAACGCGTTAAGCTCACACATCATATCAATTTTTTTAGCCATATACTCATCTTCATTAGACTTATATGGTGCTAAAGTTTGTTTAACAAAATCAGCATTGTCATCTCTTATTACACGAATTGAAGTCAGCCAGTTATCAATTAAACCAAAGCTTTTATCCCTAACAACTGTCTCAACACCACCACAAGAATAGTGACCACATACTATAATTTTTTTCACCTTAAGTACTTCAATAGCAAACTGTAACACAGACAAACAATTTAAATCTGTAAGAGATACTACATTAGCAATATTACGATGAACAAAAACTTCACCAGGAATCAAACCACATACTTGGTTAGCTGGCACTCTACTATCAGAACAACCTATCCATAAATATTCTGGTGACTGCCCCTTAGATAGCATCTCAAAAAACTCTGGATTAGTCTTTTTTATCTCTTCAGCCCACTCTCTATTACCATTTATTAATTCACTAATATTACTCATAGTATTTCCTTTTTTAGTTTACTCACTAAAAAATATACTACACAAAACAACACTAAACAAGAATTTTTTTTCGTGTATTTTATTTCCGCTTAATCATCCACACTGACTTCTCCATGCAAAGATACCGCAAATGCATTTTTTACATCATTTTGGGATAATTCAGGCTGGCTTAAAAGGTAAAAAAGTTTGCCTAGAGCCGCTTCATCAGTCATATCAAAACCAGAGATTACACCAGTCTTAGCTAATCCACTAGCAGCTTTATAAGCCCCAATTTTTACAGTTCCATATAAGCATTGTGTACAGTTAACTATCACAACACCTCTATCATTTGCATTAGCTAAGCTTAGCAAAATACCTTCATCGTTAGGTATATTTCCTACACCATAAGTTCTTAGAATTAAACCTTGTAAAGGAGGTTTCAAAACAGCATCTAAAATTTCACTATCAATACCTGGAAATATATTTAGAATTGCTATTTTTGGTGTTTTGAGTTTTTCAAGACAAGCTAAGCTCGGGATTGTGTTAGTTTTTCGATTTAAAAGCCTCTTCTTTTTCAAATCAATATCAATACCGACATAAGCTAGGATGGGATAATTAGGCGATATAAAAGTATCAAAATCGGAAGCTGATACTTTTGTAGTTCTATTACCACGACGAAGCTTGTGATTAAAATAAACACATATTTCACTTATGTTATCACTACAAGCAAATATCAAACTATTCATAACATTTGATATTCCATCAGAACGAACTTTCGAAAGAGGAATCTGTGAACCTGTTACTATCACAGGTTTGTGAATATCTCCTAGCATAAATGATAATACCGAAGCAGTATACGCTAATGTATCAGTACCATGCAAAATCACAAAGCCATCATAATTATCATAATTCTTAATCACATCTTTTGCTAAAGACAACCATCGCTCGGGCTTTATATTAGAGGAATCTATCAAATCATCATATTCGATAACTTCAAATTTTGGCATATCCCAATGATAAAAATCTCTTATCCCAGCGATAGCTTTTGATAAGTACCCTAGTTCGACATCATAGCCATGATCAGTAGCAACCATCCCTATAGTACCACCAGTATAGATCACAAATATATTTTTATGACTTAAGTTTTTCATCATTTTTTACCCATCATCTCACTTATAGCCTTATGCGCCAACTCATCAGCCTTATCATTGCCAGCATTACCACTATGACCTTTAACCCAAGCCCAAGTTATAGTGTGCTTTTGAGAAAGAGCATCTAACTGTTGCCATAAATCTTTGTTTTTTACATCTTTTTTAGCCGCTGTCTTCCAACCCTTATATTTCCAATTAGCCAGCCACGATTTAATGCCATTTTGTAGATATTTTGAATCTGTATAAATTTTTATAGGATGAATTTTTTTAAGTGTTTTTAAAGTCTCTATAGCTGCCATAAGCTCCATACGATTATTTGTAGTATCTCGCTCAGCCCCATAAATTTCCTTTTCTACACCATTATAGCTAAGTATTGCACCCCAACCACCAATACCAGGATTACCTTTGCATGCACCATCGGTATATGCTATTAATTTATTATCACTCATATTTCTTCTCTCACTGATTCTTTTATGTTTGTACTAGAACAAACTCTATAACTGATTTTATTTTTTACTAAACTAGAGATTTCTAAAGGCTCCAACTTAAAAAAATTATCTTTTGTGAAAAATCCCAAAAAGTTTTTGCTTAATATTTTTTTTGCAAAATTTATACAAATATTATCTGTAGCATTAATAAGCTCGATTTTCTTACTCAAAAATCCACTTGTCAAAAATTTTGAATAGAGTTTATAGGCACGAATATTTTTTGAACCCGCAACAATTATCTCGCCATCGTCGCTTAAGCAAAAGTGTAGCTGGTTAAGTAAAGCTTTTATACTAGAATTATCTTGCAAGAATTCATGGTCAATTATTATTAGATCAAAATAACCACTGTAAAAAGGGAATGCTCCGACATCAAATACACAACCTCGTTTAATACTATTGGTAATATATCCACTACAAGTAACTATATTTAAAGAGTGAATATTGTTTAAATAATTTTGCTCAACACTACTTATAACCAGTGTTTTTTTATGCCACCGATTATGTAGGTACTTAACAATAATTCTCTCTTTAATATGCATAATCAGCCCATAACAATAGTATTCATTCTCTCAAAATAATCTGGACAAGTTTTAGACACAGCTTGAGCATTTGTAACAACCACACCATCCTGCCTCAATCCAAATAATGCTAATGACATTGCTATACGATGATCGTTGTGACTATCAACTTCTGCTGGCTTGAGAGTACTTCTAGCAGGTGAAATGAGTATAGTATCTTCTGTAGTTTCAACATAAATACCAAGATTAGTAAGCCCATCTGTCATTGCAGATACTCTATCTGATTCTTGTCCTCTAGTATGAGTAAGTCCAGCTATATGAGTATCACCATTAGTAAAGCACGCAATAGCTGCAAGCGTCATAAAGGTATCTGAAAAGTTACGCATACTTACGCTTATGCCTTTTAAACTCTTAGATCCTGTTACTTCAATACCATCATCATAATAATTTACAGTACAGCCAATTTGCTCAAGAACTTCTAAAAAACGAATATCACCTTGTTTTGAATCTTTTGTGATATTCATAACTTTTATCTTTGAATTAGTAATTGCTGCTAATGCCCAAAAATATGAAGCGGTTGATACATCAGGCTCTACAACATACTCAAGTGGAGATACATATCTTGTTTTATTGACGCTATAATAATTGCTATCTATACAGACCTGTACACCGAACTCTGCCATGACCTTCGCTGTCATTTCAAGATATGGCTGCTTATGATTGGTAATTGATTTTAGCTTTAAACCCTGTTGCATATATGGTGCTGCCATCAATAGTCCTGAAGCAAACTGTGAGCTTTTTTTACCATCTACTTCTACACTACTACCAGTTAATAAACTTGCGTTTATAGTAAGTGGCATTGAATGATTTTTTTCATGATAAGATGCTTTCATACCTATAGCTTCAAGTGGCTGTAAAAGATCTGCTAGAGGTCTATCCATCATACGAGGAGTTGCTTTAACATAGTAATTAGCGTTAGTCTGAGTAGCACATATTGGTATTATAAACCTTGTCAAAGTCCCAGATTCATTACAAAATATTTCAGCTTGTTGGTTTGTAAATATTCCATTACAACCATCGATAGTCAACGATTTAGCTTGTTGGTCATGAGCTATTTCACAACCTAGCTCTTTTAAAGCTTGCACACAAGCTAATACATCCGCACTATTTGGTAAATTACTAAATTTAGTCTGACCCTTTGCCATTGCAGCTATTATCAAGACTCTATTAGCTATACTTTTTGAGCCGTCTAAATACACTTGTTTAGATACTGAAAAAGGCATTTGAGGTATAAAGTTTTTCATTAGAATCACATCACAAATATATTTTTTAATCTACTCAATATATTAACATATTTAGCACAGTGATCATCAAAATTAACTGCTGTTTTTAATAGCTTTTTTAAGTTTAATTAATGATTCTTCTTCTATTTGACGAACTCTTTCTGCAGAAATCCTATATTTTGCAGCTAAATCATGTAACGTAGCTGTTTTTTCAAGTAAATATCTAGATAAGATAATATCTTTGGTGCGAGTATCAAAATTAGCTATTACACCTTTTATTACATCTTTAAAATTATCATAATAATCTTGCTGAACTGCTTGGTGCTCAATATTAGAGGTTTTATCTTCAAGATACAAACTCTTAGAAGCAGACTCACTGCCTTCATCATCAGTATATGGTAAATCAAGACTGGCATCACCTTGACACATTCTTTTTTCCATCTCAATGACAGTTTCTTCTTTTACATCTAGCTCTTGCGCTATTTTCTTAATCTCATCATGAGTCAGCCAGCCACTACCATTTTTACTACTTCTAAGGTTAAAAAATAGTTTTCTCTGAGACTTAGTAGTTGCAACTTTTACGATTTTCCAATTTTTAAGTACATAATCATACATCTCTGCCTTTATCCAATGTACTGCAAATGATACCAATCGAACACCTTGATCGGGATCAAATTTACTCACAGCTTTCATAAGGCCAATATTACCCTCTTGTATAAGATCTGCTATAGAAAGACCATAACCCGAGAAGTTTCTCGCCAATTTTGTAACAAAGCGTAAATGTGCAAGCACAAGCTTTTGAGCGGCATCAAGATCTTTTTTATACTTATAGCTATTAGCAAGAGCTTGTTCTTCTTCCAAAGTTAAAATTGGTAGACTATTTACAAAGCTTAAGTATGAATTGATATTGTTGTCTGATACAACAGGTAGAGTTTCTGATTTCGTAGATATAGGTAAATAATTTTTTTTAGCCATAAAGCTCCTATTTGTAATAACTAATGTTTCGCACCAAACACAATATTGAATGATGTAACATCAATTAATAATAGTTAGACTGTTGTAACTGACTTATCTGATCTTGTTGCTGTTGCAAAACTGTAGAAAACTCTTTTTGCATACGCATAATTACAGTTTGTAGCTGAATAATTTTCTGATCTTGCAACTGTACAAATTGAGATAATTGATTAAAATCGTTTCTTTTTTCTATAACTGTAGAGTATTGTTCTTGTGCTTTTTTAAGCTCATCAAGACTTATCCAACCAGTACTACCATCTTTTTGATTAACAACTTCGCACCAGTTATTTTCTTTACAAAAGAAAATACTGTAATCATCACGTTCTTTAAATTTTATTGAGCCAACTTTTTGTGCACTTACATTATCATTAGCATAAATATCTACAAGTTTATGTACATAATATAACTTACTATGATTATGGTGTTTACCTCCATCATGAGCTGAACATGAATGAGTTTTGACTTTAGCTTCTTCTTTAGCATTCACTTTATCACTAGACATCGCTATAGAGTGTGCAAAAAAGGTAAGCAATATTCCTAAAATTAATATTTGTTTTTTCATTGCATCTCCTCAAAAGTTATGTAGAGATTATATACTATTTTGAGGATATGGCTATTAACTATTGTTAATTAACCTTGTAGTTAGAGCTATGCCTTGGCTTGAATTATTCAAAATAAAGATACTCCAGATCAAGTCCGGAGAGTCGTGTATGCTATGATAATGGTAATATTAGTGCAGAATAGAAGTAGTTTCTTCTATAGAAACTTGTTTAGGTAAGAGTGACTCTCTATTTAGACCAAAAGTTACAGCTAAAACACCAGCCACATATATAGAAGAATAAGTACCTACAATGATACCTAGTATTAAAGCAAGTGAGAATCCATGCACTGAGATACCACCAAAGAAGAATAATACAACAACAACAATCATTGTTAAGCCTGAAGTTAATATAGTTCTTGATAAAGTATCATTAATACCTCTATTTACAACTTCAGTAACACTTGCCTTACGCATTTTCCTAAAGTTCTCACGAACTCTATCGTAAATAACCACAGTATCATTCAATGAATAACCAATAATAGCAAGCACAGCTGCTAGCTCAGTAAGACTAAATTCTATTTGAAATACTGAGAATACACCAAGTATAATTATTGGATCATGCAATAAAGCTAAACAAGCGCTTATAGCAAACTTCATCTCAAATCTTGCAGATATATATATCAAAATACATACCATAGCGATAATGATAGCTAATATACCATTACTAGCTAACTCTTTACCAACCTGTGGACCAATATAGTTTATACTTTGTACTTCTACCTTTAATGTTTGCTCAACATCCCTTTGAAGTAATGGTTGTGCTTCATCTAAACTGTCTGTTTTTAAATTAACTTCATCAGGTGCAAACTTGATAAGATAGTTGTTGTTCTCACCAAAAGTTGTGATATTTGTGTGTTTAAAACCAATACCAGCAAGTTTAGTTTCTAACTCCTGAGAATCTGCTGGCTGTGAAGTATGAACTTGAACCTGGTAACCACCTGTAAAATCTAAACCCAGATTTAAACCTTTTGTAAATATAAAAAATAACGATATTACAATCATCAATACTGAAAAAATTGTCGTATATTTTTTAATTCCTAAAAAGTCTATTTGTGTTTTTTCTTTAAAAAATTCCATTACTTTATATCCCTATAGAAATTTTGTCTAATTTCTTTTTCTTACCATAAACAAAATTTGTCATAGCACGTGATACTGTAACTGATGTAAACATTGATGTAACAATACCTATCATCAGTGTTATAGAAAAGCCTTTTACAACACCACTACCCACAAAAAATAGTATAAATCCAACTATCAAAGTAGTAATGTGTGAATCGACAATCGTTGCAAATGCTTTTTCATAACCAATATGAATAGCACTTTGACGAGGCATACCTGCACGAATTTCTTCACGAATTCTCTCAAAAATCAGTACATTACCATCTATCGACATACCAAGGTTAAGTACTATACCTGCTATACCTGGTAGCGTAAGAGTCGCTCCTGGTATAATCGACATCACAGCCACAATCAAAAGAAGGTTCATAACTAAAGCTAAATTAGCAATTAAACCAAATACTCTATAATACATAAGAATAAAGAGTATAACGGCAATCAAAGCTACAACGATAGAAAGTAAACCTTTGTCGATGTTATATTTACCTAAACTTGGGCCAATTTGTTGCTCTTGTACAATATGCACAGGCACTTGTAATGCACCAGATTGAATCATCAAAGCAAGATTATTTACTTCTTTTTGGCCTAGACCTGTAATTTGGAAATAAGAGCCTAAAGCTGACTGAACTGTTGCTACATTTATAAGTTTTTCAACTTTTCTTACAACATTTTTAGTCTTGCCATCTTTGTCTTTAACTTTATCATAAGTAGTATTTACTAGCATCACACCCATTGGGTTTCCAACATTTTTAGATGTAACTTTTCTAAAGTTACTAGCAGCGCTTCTATTTAGCTCAACAGCTACAATTGGAGTGCCTGTTTGGTTATCAACTGATGGGCTGGCTCCAATAATATCAGCACCACCAGCTACAGCAACACCTTTTAAACTATAGTAGCTTTGGTACCCTCTGCCGTTATCTAGCGAATATACTTTATAGCCTTGCTCTTCTGTAGCTAGTCTATCTGTCACAGGATTTACCATATAGAAATTTGCTGTAGATGTACCACCTAAAATTTGCTTATATTGCGTAGCATCTTGCATACCCGGTATTTCTATAACTACACGATTTGTACCTGCTTGAGCAACTGAAGCTTCTGCTACACCCAGTGCATTGATACGATTACGCATAACTGTAACAACTTGTGAGATAGCACCTTGCTCTAGTTGAAGCATCTTAACACTTGTATAAGACACAAATATAGTGTTGCCATTTGTAGTATATAAAATATTAGCATCTTGAGTTTTTTTGAAATCACCATTTAAATACTCAGTCACTTTTTGAGTATCTGCTTGGCTTGCTAAAGTGATAGATACAAAACCAACTTCTTTATACTTCTTTGGAGCATTTGCACTAGCTTTATCTTCTGACTTAGTCGAGCTTTCTATATTTAGACCATTCTCTTTTACGGCACTAACTATCACACCAAGAGTGTTATCAAGCTGAGCATTTATAGCAGACTTAGTATCTGCTTCAAGCATAAGATACATACCACCACGCAAATCAAGACCTAAGTTCATAGGATTTGCACCTAAAGAAGACATCCAACTAGGAGAGTTTGAAAGCATGTTCATAGCAATCACAAAATTATTACCTAGATTTTGTTTTAGTGCTTTCTTAGCTTTTAACTGCTCTTCAACATCTGTAAATGTAACTGAGATATTACCTTTATTATCAGATAATTCAGATTTTTTATATAGGATATATTTTTTATTAAGAGTGCTCTCAATACTAGCAAGCGTTTGCTGTGAGACATCACCATCTTTTTCAGATATTTGTAATGCTGGACTTTTACCAAATATATTTGGTAAAGCATAAAACAACGCTAAAACCAAAACAACGACTATTAAAAGATTTTTCCAAAATGGAAATTGATTAACAGGAATATTTTTATTATTGCTCATTGCAGATTCCTTTATAAAAAGAAGAGAATTTAAAAACCTCCGATTGAGGATTTATGCTTTTGTAGCACCTTTAGGTAGGATATTTGCTACAGCGTTTCTTTGAACTTTAATCACTACATTTTCAGCTACTTCTAAATCTACAAAAGTTTCATCAATTTTATCTATTTGACCAATCATTCCACCATTAGTAACAACTTCATCGCCTTTTGAAAGCTCTGATAACATTTTGCGTAGCTCTTTGTTTTTCTTTTGTTGAGGTCTGATAAGTAAGAACCAGAATATAGCAAAGAAAACAACAAGCATCAAGATTGAACTCATCGGGTTACCTTGAGGTGCCGCAGCACCTTCAGCGAATGCACTAGTAATCAATAAAGCAACAGATAGTAAAGATACGATTATTTTTTTCATTTTTTCTCCTAGAGATTTTTTAATTTTAGACCTCGAAAGTTTACAGTAGAGCGGAAAGATTATCAATAAGTATATTTAAAGCTAGATATGATATCTTTCATATATGGATTCCTTTCTAACAAAAAGGAGCATTTAGGGCTAAGCCCCCTAGAGAAGTTTCTTTGTACTTACTACACATATCTAGCCCTGTTTGATACATAACTTTAATTACATAATCCAAACCAACAAACCTTTTTTCTCCACTATCAAGGCAGGCAAGTTTTGCTGAATTTATCGCTTGAACAGCACCCATTGCATTTCTTTCAATACAAGGTATCTGAACTAACCCTCCGACTGGATCACAAGTGAGCCCCAGGTTATGCTCCATACCCATTTCAGCTGCTGATTCTATGCAATCGATATCCCCACCGAGCAAGGCACAATAAGCGCCAGCAGCCATTGAGCAAGCTACCCCAACCTCACCTTGGCAACCGACTTCAGCTGCAGAGATTGAAGCTCCAGATTTATAAAGGACTCCTATAGCAGCTGATATGAGCAGATACTTATTGATAGCTTTAGCCTTTTCTGACTCACTACAGAACTCATGATTTTCTAAGTAATATTTTAGTACAGCAGGAATAACCCCAGCAGCACCGTTTGTAGGTGCCGTAACTACTCTCTCGCCACAAGCATTTTGTTCATTAACAGCAATTGCATAAGCATTTAAGTAATTCAAATCACTTTTATCATAACCTTTACTTTCTAACTTCCTACGCATACTAGGTGCTCTTTTACGAACCTTCAAACCACCTGGCAATATAGCTTCAGGAGAACTTAAACCTTTATCTATAGAAGTTTCCATCACTTGCCATAACTCTATAAGTTTTTCTAATGATTCTTGTTCTCCATAAGCTACTTTTTCATTATCAAACATTATCTGGTCAATACTCATATTTGTCTGCATACAGATATTGCGCAAATCCTCCATACTTTTAAACTTAAAAGGCTTATTACAAGGAACTTCTGTAGGTATTTCATCCTTCTTAATATGGCTTGTATCTACAATAAACCCACCCCCAATTGAGAAGTACTCTTTACTTGCTAAAAGCTTATCGCCATTAAAAATAGAAAACCTCATACCATTAGCATGTTCAGGCAGAAACTCATCATAATGAAATATTAAGTCATGATTGTAATTAAAGGTAATGTTGTACTCTTGATTTAAATCTAACTTTTCATTAGTAAGGCAAATACTATATAACTTTTTTGCTAGCTCAATATCTACAGATTCTGGTAAAAAACCCATCACACCAAGTACTACAGCATAGTCAGTTTTATGCCCTTTCCCCGTAAGAGCTAAAGATCCATACAAATCTATCTGTAGGCGGGTCGTTTCAGCTAAAAGATCTTTATTAATATTCACAAAATCACAACCTGCTCTCATAGGTCCTATAGTGTGTGATGATGAAGGTCCAACTCCGATAGAAAAAAGTTCAAATGTACTTTCCATAATGTACTCCAAAAATTATAATTTACAAATTCATTATACATAAACATCTTTAAAATATGGAATGTTATTTAGCCGTCCGTAGAAAAGTTTTCAAAAAAAATAGACCTCTTCGTCCTGTGTCAATCTTCATAAAGGAAAATTAAAAACCCCACACCTAGCCTCCTCATTTTAAAGATAAGGGACATCTAGATAGAGGTTGGGAGAGAGTCGTATAATTCAGTATTGTACAAACAAGCTTTTTCATGCAACTTTCTTACTTCAGCTTCTTCTCTCGAGCCTTCCAATCTGGCATATAATCCTGAATATAAGCATAAAATTCTCGAGAATGATTTGGGTGCTTAAGATGAGCTATCTCATGCAGTACTACATACTCTATTGCGTCGATATCCCTCAAAACTAAATTAAAATTCAAATTAATTGTTTTTTTGACATAATTACACGAACCCCAACGAGTTTTAGTCTTTTTGATAGTAACTCGCGCTATTTCTTGATTGGTTATTTTAAGGTATTTCGCTACAAGATTATTAAGAATGATATCTGCCCTATCTCTATAAAACTCTTCTAATAACTCAACCTTAAACTCGTGATTATTTATTACACTTTGATTTAAATGAAAAGAAACAATATTATCATATTCAGTAATTATATTTTGCCTTGATTCTATAAGCTGTACAGTACACGCTCTACCTAGAAAATACACAAAACTACCATGCTCTAAACTATATTTCTCATAGTCAAATTTTTGATTTTGAGATATTCGTTGTTGATGCCTTTCTATCCAACTTTTTTTTGACTCAAGTAGTTTGTAAATTTCTTTTTCAGAAACACCTATTGGAGAAGTAATATTGATAGCTCCATCATTGGAGATAGACAGCTTTAAATTTTTAACTTTTTTATAGGCAATGTTTATGTTATTTAACATTTATTTTACAACTTTTATATTTCGCCAACCTTTAGCAATGTCTACAGGATGAGTATTCCAATAATCTACAATAAACTCTCTAACCGGAATATTGCTATCTTTATAGTTTTGCTTATATTTAAATGAAAAACTATCTCCACCTGTAATCAAAAAACCTATAGTAGCTATTTTGTAAGTTCGTAAAAGTTCTAATGGTTTATTATCAATTAGAACTTTATTGATTTTGCCGTTATTATCCCCAGATATTTTAAAACCCGCGAAAACACCTAATAGCTCACTTTCTTTCACAGAGAAACTATGCTTAATCAAATCTAAAAGATTATTGCCCGATATATCTAGTGTCACAATCATATTATAAAATGGCATAACTTCATAAATCATACTGTAAGTAATATTTCCCTTAGGTAGAGAATTTCTAACTCCATGACTATTTAGTAAAGCAAAACAACTTGAAGTATTTTTTTTTATGATATCTGCTAAAGTGTACGTTAGAGGGATATTATAACGACCATTCTGTGTTTGGTTTGATAATGCTTGAGGTACCTTTGAAACAATTTTGTTCAGCTCACCCTTGATAGAATCCTTATATTCATTAATTATCTTTATGACATTTTTATCTACTGGTAAATTTTTAGTCGCTTTAGCTAAATTTACAACTTCTGGTGTAATTATACATTTACTAGCATCTGTATGACAATGATAATGAAGTATACTTATATCTTTGCCTTGACTCCCGATTTGTACAACAGGTGTGCTATTTAAAAAACCATTCACAAAGTCGTGCCTATGTCCAGAAAATAGTCCAGAAGCTCCTTTAACGTCTTCGGTTACGCTTTCAATTTCAGACTTATTACCTAATGACTTTATTTTGTTTGGGTACCCAACTATAGAGTCTTCTTGCTCTGTAGGAATATGCGTTAGTAAAACTATAGCATAAGGCTTAAGTAAAATATTCTTTTTATAGTTATTGATATATTTAATGCACTTATTTGCATTAATCACATTATTATTAAAACTAAGGTTAGAAATGTTTTTTTCAGCCGTTGTAGCTGGTGTTTCAAGATTAGACAACACAATAAAGTATACTGTATTGCCATTATCAAAAGTCTCATAACTATAAGGTTTGATGTATTTTAAAGTATCGCCTCCTTTAAGCCGATTTTTAAATCCGAATAACAGCGAATTATTTTTATAACTTATATTTGCAGATAAATACGTTACATTACTATTATCATACCATGACTTAAAACACTGTTGCCCATAGTCAAAATTATGATTGCCTACTGCTGAATATTTCAGACCAATGTAATAAAAAAAATCATTTACAACATCACCATGCGAGATATTAGAAAGGGCTGTACCTTGATAGTTATCTACTGCAGAAGCTACTGCAAGATTTAGATGTGTCTTACGGTATTCTGTAATGAAACTAGCAATTTTAGCAGCTCTAACCTTATCCTTACTTGGTTCTACTTGACCATGAAAATCATTAAGAGAAAAAATTGTCATATCATCATAAGCGTATACTTGAAAGCTTAATAAACAAAGTATTATTATTTTGAAATATTTTTTCATTGAATCTACCCAAATTGATATGATTGATACGAACCTAATACTTTTAATAATGTACTTTTTTTGAGAATCTGTAATAGTGCAAGCTGTACATTTTCATCATCTTCATCGCCCTCAAAGTCTATGAAAAACAAGTAATCCCAAGCTCTATTTCTTGATGGTCTTGATTCAATTTTAGTAAGATTTATATCATATCTACCAAATATGATCAAAATATTTACTAGTGCATTTGCCTCATCTTTTACAGAGAAGATTATCGTAGTTTTTTTATTTTCATGAGCACCTTCAGAAAAATCTTCTCTACCCATAACTAAAAAACGAGTATAGTTAAAACGCTCGTCTTCAAATTCTTCACGAATAATCTCTAAATCGTAAGTTTCTGCAGCTAGCTTACTTGCTATAGCAAGATAATTGGCTTTCTTTTTTTCAAATATATACTTAGCTGCTCCAGCAGTATCGACAAAAACTTGAGGCTCTAATTTTAATGACTTTAAGCTATTTGAGCATTGAGATAATGCTTGTGGATGCGATATAACACTCCCAACTTTTGTAATATCTACATTTGGCAAGCCCATCAAACAATGTTCTATTTTAAGAATAATCTCAGCCTTTACCTTTAAATTACTTTTTATAAGCTCATCATAGGCTGGAAAAACAGACCCTGCTAGTGAATTTTCAACTGGAATCACAACAAAATCAGTTTTTTGCTTAACCGTTTCTTCTATTGCATCATAAAAAGACATACAAGGAACAGTCTTGTAATCAACGATACCTCTTGATTTTAAAAAAATTGTGATTGCTTGCTCAGAATAAGCTCCATGCTCGCCTTGAAAAGATACTTTCATATAAAGAAAAAATACTAAATTTAATTAAGTAGTAATAATACATTTTTTTGTGGTTTTATAAAATGATTATCGGCTGATATTAAATATCTTAGATTCAAGTACCAAATAAAATAAGCAACCTGAAACACTAAAAACACCACCAAGCAAATAAGTATTGTTGAAATAGTTTCAGTAGGTATAGCTCTTGAAGGGTTTGTGGTATTACCTGCTAGCTCTACAATTGTTTTAAAACCAACAAAAGCATAACCCTATACCTCACAATGAAACAGCTGTAAATATACCATCTATTCCATACGGCATAAAACTCACAGTACTATCTATAGATCTAATTTTTAACTCATGTAACTTATAACAAAGAACTATAAAAGATATACTTATAGTTACAGGAACAAGTATCTGAAAAAGAGTGAGTATATTATTAGCTTTGACCAACCACTTTAATGAATAAGAATGAAAGATAGAAAAGGCTAAAAGCATTGAAATTGCAGCTGGTATCCCTTCTAATGATAAGGCACCTGTTTGAGGGTCAATAAGATTTGGATAAAATACTCCGACATACTCTGCAACACACCTTGAACCTCTATCGGAGCAAGAACAAGGTAAGATATCCAAGTAATCCAAGCAAATATATAGCTTAATAAAGTACCATGAATTATATGTGGTATTTTTGAAGATGAGCATTGCACAGGAACAATAGTACAACTTTCTGCAAATGTTAAAGCTATAAATATCATGAGTATAGCACCAATAACTCAAGAGATAATAGATGAAGGACCTGCGTATTATAAGGTATATTGAGCTGAGAACATCCAGCCTGAAACCATTATTTACCAATTCCGATAGCAATAAGACTTCAGGTAGAAAGCTTACTAGTTTCCATAAAAAATTACTTAGAATTTATGGTTTGAGATTTTATTTTATGCTCAACTCCAACTAAAGTAAAGTTTTTTGCTCAACCAAAGCCTTTCTAACTAGCCGTTTGCTCAGATTTATAATAACATTATACTCAATTGTACCCAGAATTTTAGCTATATTTTTTACACTATTTTTATTTACAGGGTTATCTGATATAATTTCTGCTATAGATCCGACTTTTATATTCTTCTCATTGCTATCAAGAGATATAGCTAATGCATCCATATTTATCCTTCCAATAATTGGATAAATTGTATTATCTATATTCACATAGCCTTTATTACTAAGTAAACGAGAAAAGCCGTCTCCATAACCTATCGGTAAAATAGCTATCTGCTCATCAACCTTTCCAGTGTAGCTTATAGAGTACCCAACTTCAGGAATATCCTTTAAGGTAATAATTCTTATGATTTGTGTCTCAAGTTTTGCAATTGGTTTGATTTGTCTTAAGCTTTCATAAACTTCAAATTCTGGTAAAAAACCATAACTCAATATCCCTGGTCGAACCATATCTAGGCTGATATTCTCTTGACCAATACTTGCATAAGAGTTTGCTAAATGACACATTAACGATGCTTTTTTTGATTTTGCAAACACTACAATCTTAAGAAATCTTTTTATCTGCAAATCATTAAAAGCATTATCTCTATCATCTGCACAAGCTAAGTGACTATATACACCTTCTAATTCGATATATTTTGAGTTTAAAACAATCTTTATAGATTGCTCGGCATTTGTATAATCAACGCCATGCATATTCATACCTGTGTTTACAAATATATGTGCTTTAAGCTTTTTTTGAGTTTTTTGTGCGTAAGCTTCAAGCTTCTCAATATCTGCAACACTATGAATACTAAATCTAACATCTCTCTTTATCAGCTCTTTAACATAACTAGCCTCAACCACACCAAAAACTAGCACAGGAACTTCAAAACTATATTTGCAAACCTCTAAAGCTTCTGCAGCAAAACCTACCGCATAAAAATCTACTATATCATTAGTATTACGAACTATTAGATCCAAACCATGCCCATAAGCATTCGCCTTTACAGGTAAGCAAAATTTAGTTTTTGTATATTGCTTAATAGTAGAGATATTGTTTCTCAGAGCTTTTATATTTATTTGGAGAATATTAATGTCCATTTCAACTGTAGCTTTCCCTTTAAAAGACCCTGAAACAAGTTCAGGGGTTTGCAGTATATTATACAAACTGCTTACTTATTACTGCCATAAAATTTGTAAAGTCTAATTGCTCAACCATGTACTGTAATTGCTTATCACAACTACCGTCAAATATCATTTATAAAAAACTGAACACAACTATATCAACTAACGATACTTTATTATTAAAAAAATACTCTCTTGATTTTAGATAATATGATATAGACTTCAAGTCTTTTTCAGCACGCGAGTATATTTCGCTATTTGTAAGAGCTAATAAGCAATTAACTTTTAATTGTCGAGTTATATTTTTCTTAGCCTCACAAGAAACAAGTCCAGACATTAGTTTTGGCAGGTTAACAGATTCTATAAATTCTTTTTTCCAAGATTTATTGTCCCTCTCAAAACAACGCGCATACACTCCTGCCCAATAAAAACTATCTTCACACAGTCTAATAAAAGCACTTCCTATAGCATTTTGCTCTTTACTTAGATGGCTATTTAAAGACACTTCTTTTTCATTTTCTAAATGAGCGATGATAAGATTACTATCTGCAAACTTTCTGCCTGCCTCTTCTATAAACGGCATCTTACTGGTTGGCGATTTATTAAGCTCTAAACTGAAATTCTTTTCATAAATCATATTCATTGCTTTTAGATACAACTCCATCTTCCAACAAAATGGGCTACAACTATAGTTATTAACAGCTAGCTTAGGAAGTTGGTATAGGTTAATCATTGTTTATTCCTCAAAATTTATAACATTATTAGCAGGGCTTCGTTTAGTCTCAGCATACTGCTCAGAAAATATATTTTCTCGTACAAGGTCGGCCTTCTCAAATGCAGACATTATCAACTCATCAAATTTACCATTTCTAAGCACTATATATGCTCGGTATCTGTCATCACTAATTGCAGTATTGTAATCAAATGAATAAACTCTATAAAAAACTACTCCACCCTTTTTTTTAAAACTAATTTTTCTTAGACAAACGGTATCATCAAGCACTTCTATATTGTGTTTATTCGCTAAGCGATCTGCTATGGCTATTGTATACTCTTTATTTTTCATAAAGTTTCGCCATGTAAAAAATATGATAACTAAGCATATAAGTGTAAAAAAAGCTATTGACATTTCTTACCTCTAAAACTTGTAATTTTGATAATATTATATGTTAAAATCATCTCATTATAAAACTTATATAGGCATTATCTGTGAAAACTTTAATACCAACCCAAATACAAATTGGCATAATTATCTCAAAGGAGTTTATACCTAATTTGATTCTTTGGTATGCAGGTAATAGCAATAGCTATTGGCAAGTATCAAAGGATTAAAGGATATGTGAAATGCAAAGAGAGAACATGCAGAGTTTTATTGGGATTGGTATTAAACACTTCTATGGTTCGTTTTTTATCACAATAATTGGTGTGCTTTTAGGGGTTTTATTATACCCTGACAATATTATAGCTATCACTTATTCAATACTTATCCTTGCGCTACTAGAGATTGCTTTAAGCTTTGACAACGCTATCATTAATGCCAAAATACTTGGACAAATACCTCCTGCTTGGCAAAAAGCTTTTATATTTATTGGTTTGCCGATAGCTGTATTTGGTATGCGACTTATATTTCCTATACTTTTAGTAAGTGTTTCTAGCGGTATAGGCTTTAATGATGTAATAACCCTAGCATTGCACCAGCCAGAGCAATATCAAGCAATCTTAGAGCATGCAATGCCTTATATCTGTAGCTTTGGAGGTAGTTTCCTGCTAATGGTATTTTTAAACTTTTTCTTGAGCAATAACCAAGGTCATCATTGGATACCTCTTTTAGAAAACAATTTTTTGGTTAGAAAAATACGCAACTATAATGGTGGTTATATTTTATTAGCTGTAGTTATTGGGCTTATTATAATCTATTTTGCTGATGCTCAAACACAAGGTAGTCTAGCAATAGCTTTTATGCTTGGAATTATAATACATGAAAGTATAGGGCTGCTTAATTCTTTATTTGATAGCTCAGATATAAATAATGTAGCTGTCGCTCGTAATGGACTGATGGGGTTTATATACCTAGAAATAATCGATACCTCTTTTAGTTTTGATGGAGTTGTTGGTGCTTTTGCTATCACTAGTAATATCATTATCATAATGATAGGTCTTGGGATTGGTGCAGTGTTTGTGCGATCTCTAACCATGATGTTTGTTGAGAAAAAAACTCTTGGAAAATACATCTACCTTGAGCATGGTGCTCATTATGCCATTGGCTTTCTAGCAAATGTTTTACTGCTAAAGATATTTATAAATATCCCAGCATGGTTTAGTGGTTCTATAGGTATATTGATATTGGCTATTTCTTTTTTTCATTCGAGAGTAAATAATATAAAGAAACTTAAGTATAACTAACCACTTATAAAAATAATAGGTCATTGCATCAGACTTGACCACGCAATCTACCGTCTTGAAAGTCGAGCAGTGAATCCCTTTTTTTAACTTAATCATAGCGTTAAGATTTACTAGCATTTTTCTCAGAATGGCTATAATTGCTACTTTATTTATTTTACCTTTTCTAACAAGATCAATATAAAAGGGGTAGCTAAATTAACACTTCCAAAAATTAAACCTTAGAGACTGTATCTTACTTAAAAATATACCTCAAAACACCTACATCCATAGCTATGCTTTCTGCTTTATCAACTACACTTGCTCGCTCTACATACTCAGTATAAGCAATAAATTTATCAGCATAACCTGCCTCAAACAGTTGATAATCTGTAAACCCATCTCCCACCGCTATAACTTCACCTTGCAGTAATTCTTTAGCCTTTTCGAAGGCTATAAGCTTAGAATCACAAGCACCATTATCATCATTTAATGATTTAAAGCTACCATCTTCTTTCCAATCAACATTTACAGCATAAATATTTTTAATAGGGATTTGCAAAACTCTTGCAAATGGAACTATACTTTCAGTAAGACCTCCGCTAAATATCCAAACATTATAACCTTTACTATGAAGCTCTTTTATGAAATCCTCTATACCTCTAGTAAGTAGATAAGGGCAATACTCTTTAGCAAAGGCTTTTATAATTGCCTTAGTTGGACTAGCTATAGCTAACCTTTGCTCTAAAGACTTACGGAAGCTCAAATCCCCTTGCATACCAAGATTTGTAATTCTCTCTATCTCTTGAAGTTTTTCTGGGCTATCTTTAAGTAAGGGTTCTAAAATTAACTCCAAAGACTCTTTTTTTATGAGAGTTGAATCAAAGTCAAAAATTATATTTTTCATATTAGTAAAACTATTGTTTGTATAGGTATTAGTGTTTATCTTATACTATATGCTTCCATAAAAAAATAAATATAACTGAATGTCTAGTTATATAAAAACAATGCCTAAAGGCATAATCCAAATCCATATCATCCAATTTTTATCTTTAGCTGACTATGCTATCTTAATAGGCATGTTGAATTTTTATATGAGTAAAGAAGCTGGCTTTACAAAAACAGAAGCTAATACTCTTACCGTAAGCTTTTTTGCTTTAAATTTTTTATTGAACTTTTTATATGGTGCTCTTGGTGGCCGTTACTTCAGTTTCATAGGGTTATTTTTAACAAGCCTAATCCTACACAATATATTAGTATGTTTTTATAGCAATGCCTCATGACTATGAAGCAATCGTTATCGGCTTAGCTATATTTATAACAGGCGCAGGACTAAACACTAGTTGTTTAAACATGATGCTTAATCAATTTTTTGAGGCTAGCCATAGTAAAAGAGAAATGGCGTTTTCTGGCAACTATACTGCTATGAATTTAGCATTCCTATACTGCTTTGTACTTTCTGGGATGTTACAAAGTTATTCTGCATACAATACCGCCTTTTATATAGCTTCTGTTTTACTTGTCATTACATCAAGCTTGCAACTAATGAATTTTAAAAATGTAAAAGATCATGATACTTATTTTTATAAAGTTTTCTCTAAGAAAAAGATTTGTTTTGTAGTAATGCCTACAATCATTATAATTTGTCTTGCTTTTTCTTTAGTATTGATCAAAAATCCTGAGTATGGTGTAGACTTGATTCTTAAAGTCTTTTTTATAGTTTTAGCTTACTTTATAAGGCTAGCATTTCAGCAAGGTGGAGTTTATCGTTCAAGAATATTAGTCTTTCTAGAATTGGCATCGGCTGCGATGATAACTGCATTTGTACTTGGAATGCAAACATCTGCGATAGAAAACTTTGTAGAATATAACACTACAAAAACTATACTAGGCATACATCTTTCACCAGCTTTCGTAAACTCTTTCGATACTATTGGTGTTATCGTATTCGGTATAATCCTTGCAAAAATAATAGCTAGAAAGAATGACCTAAAGAAAGCTGTATATCCGACTACAAGCATAATTAGAGGCATAGTCTTTTATGTAATTTCTTGCGGTATTATGATCGCGGGTAATGGTAGCATGGTAAGTCTTCTTATACCTATAGTAATTTTACTTATAGTCGGTGGAGGTAAAGTTCAAATCAATGCTATAAATTATGCGTTATTCGGTAAACCTATTGAACCAAAGCATCAAGGCTTATTTACAGGTTACTTCTTTGTAAGCGTTGCTGTTGGTGTGATTACTTCTGGCTATATGGCAAACTACACTATTGGGAATCAATTAAGCTCTGATAAAATCATAGCTTAAGGTACAAACCAGCTATATACAAACTTATTTGTAGGGTTATCTATTTTAATTGCTATTATTGCTGTAATATATTTTTTTGCATCTAAAAAAATGAATAAGGTTTTTGAAACTAATTAAATCAATAATTAATCCCGATATTTCTTTTCTTATTTTTCAAAATTGCTTATTATTACACATCTTTTTTTAATACTTTAGCTAGAGGTCTTACTAACGAGTAAAAGATCTAAAAAACCGCTGGTTTCTATAAAGAATGTTTCCAAGCAATTTGACGATGGTAACTTGGCTGGTGATTTTGTAAATCTGGATGTTTATCCAAAAGAGTTTTTCTCGCTATTAGGTGGTTCTGGAAGTGGTAAAAGCACTCTTCTTAGAATGCTTACAGGCTTTGAAAAACCTACTGCTGGCAATATTATCATCGATGGTGTAGATATGTCTAATATGCCTCCATACAAAAGACCTGTAAACATTATGTTTAAATCTTATGCTTTATTTCCTCATATGAACATCAAGCAAAACATTATGTTTGGATTAAAACAAGATAAATCATTAGCCAAGCATGATATTGAAAAAGCTACAGACTCTGCTTTAAAAATCATCAAAATGGAACACCTTGACAAGCGTAAGCCTCATCAACTCTCAGGGGGGCCAACGCCTACGAGTTGCATTATCAAGATGTTTAGAAAAATGACCAAAGCTTATACTTCTTGATGAGCCTCTTTCTGCTTTAGATAAAAACTTGCGTGATGAGATGCAATTTGAGCTTGTAGATATACAAGAGCAGACCGGTAGTACTTTTATTATGGTTACAAATGATCAAGAAGAAACTATGACAATGTCTACTCGTATAGGCATTGTATCTGATGGCTGGTTTGAGCAAGTAAGTCCTCATGCTGAAATTTATGAGTTTCCAAAAAGTAGGTTGGTGGCTAACTGTATCGGTAAAATCGCAATCTTTGAAGGTAGCGTAGAAGAGCTTTCACATACAAAGAGCGTTATAAAATCTGATGAAGCTAATACTTCTTTTGTACTATAAAGAAATATCGAAGCTATCGAAGATCAAGAGATTTGGGTAGGTATAAGACCTGAAAAAAATGCATATCTCAAAAAAGATTCCTACTAATTACAATCCTCAAAACCCTATCAATTGTATCAAATGTATAGTTGAAAATATCGCTTACCTTAGGGGACTATCTACTTACCATGTGCGTACAGAAAAGGTAAGAATTGTAAAATCTACTGATTTTAATGTGGAAATAAATGCCGATAATCCATAGTGGAATGATGAGATTTATCTAACTTAGGATGCGCAAAATATTATGGTGCTATATTCATAATGCAAAATTTACAAAAAAGTTTTAGACATACTCTAGTGTATTTGATTCTATTTGTATGGTTTGTAGTTTTCTTATTGATTACATTTTTGTTTGTGATTGCAATAAGTTTACTGTACCCGCAAATGGTACACCTCCTGTATTATAGCTTTTAGATTATCAAAATGATGCTCTACAGCTGACTCTATACCTTACAAACTATATCTAACTTATTCATTTTACTATTATCTTCATTGCACTTTTTAACTCCATAAAAGTTGCTCTGATTACTACTTTGTTGTGCATATTGATTGGCTACCTTATGACATTAGCACTATCAAGAGCTAAGCAAAAAGTGAAGATATTCTTTTTAATTTTAATAGTTATTCCGTATTGGACATCTTTTCTACTGAGCACTTACTCATGGGTTACACTACTAGGCAACCATACTGTCAATGAGTTTCTTATGAGCTTAGGACTTCCTGGCATAGCTTTACTCTACAACGATTTGTCAATGTATTTAGGTATGGTATATTGCTACTTACCATTTTTAGTATTACCACTATAGAGTACACTAATAAAGATAGACCCGATACTTTATGATGCTGCTGAAGATTTAGCAAACCAAAACCTATAAACTCATTTTTCAAAATCACCGTGCCACTATCTATGCCAGGTCTTATAGCTGGTAGTTTACTTATATTTATACCTGCTGTTGGTGAAGTTGTAGTACCTCAAATAATGGGAGGAATGAATTCCCTAATGATTGGTAATATAATTTGGGAAGAGTTCTTTAATTCAAACAACTGGGGTATCGCAGCAGCTATATCTGTAGTCTTGACAGTCATACTTGCTATATCTATTATGTGGATGCAAAGAATTCAAGTCAAAAGAACTTTTGTATAGGGGATATTAGCTATGAAAAAATTATCATTTAGTAATATCATGCTTGTTTTAGGGCTAATATTTTTATATATCCCATTGTTTATATTAGTATTCTTATCTTTTAGTAATTCAGAGATTGTCAACCTATGGTGTGGCTTTACTCTTGATTTTTTCTGCATTTCAGCAATTTATAGGCTGGCCAGATGAGAGAGGCACAACTACAGTAGTAATAGCTCACATAACAATGTGTACAGCCTATATCACTATAGTCATGCAATCTCGTATAGCTAGTGTAGATATACCTCAAGAAGAAGCCGCTATGGATTTGGGTGATGGACCAATCAAGACTTTCTTTAGCATAATGCTTCCACAACTACTACCTGCTTTTATAACATCTACTATACTTACTTTTACTCTAGCTTATAGATGACTTAGTTGTTACAGAGTTTGTTGCAGGAAGTGATAAGCCTACATTTACGATGTATATTTACTCAACGGGACTGTAAATAATTCTGTGTCAAATTAATACAATTAATTTGATAACAGAAGGAATTACAAAAATGCAATTATCAATTGATGTAGCAGAGTTTACAGAACAATTAAAATCTGGTCAAGGCATTAGCGGTAAAGGTGGAGCATTAACTTCATTAATTAAACAGCTTACTGAAATGGTGTTACAAGCAGAATTAGCAAGCCACTTATCTCAAGATTTAAAGTCAAATCGTAAAAACGTTAAAACTGATCATAACCTCCAATTTGGGACACTTAGGTGTTAAGAAAAGGAGACAAATATGTGTTACTAAAGATATACAAAGAACTTAAAGATATGGGTTGGAAAGTTACTCAACCTAGAGTATCTAAACGCATAAAAATACTAGGTTTACAAGCTAAGGCTATTCGTAAACATAAAGCAACGACAGACTCTCACCATAACAAACATGTGTCTGATAATTTATTAGAATAAAACTTCACTGCTTTATCTGTAAATCATAGATGAGTTACAGATATAACTTACATACCTACACAAGAAGGATGGTTATAGCTCTGTGTGATTATACACTCTGTCAAAGGATCACACTACTGTAGTAAACAGTATCACGATATTATTTAAAGGACACTGGCTACTATCAAGTATGAGCTCTAAAGGATGCTGTTACGATAACGCTGCTTGTGAGAGTTTCTTTGGAACTTTAAAAGTAGAGTTAGTACATGATGAAAACTATAAAACTAGAGAAGAAGCTAAGTTATCAATATTTGAATATATTGAAGCTTATTACAATACAAAAAGAAAACATTCTACAATAAATTATATGACTCCAAATAAGTTTGAATATATAAGGGAAAATGAATGGATAAAATGTCCCAAATTTACAGGGTAGATGAATCTTTTGAATCATATTTTTGTTTAGATAAAAAACGAGTTGTTTGATCATGACTGACATCCCCTTACATGACTGATGACAATCCTGTTTCTATAGCGTAACCATTTCCACTGATTAAATAATCATTATAAAGTTCTGTATCATCTATTTTTATTTCTACATTTACTGCGTAAGGTCAGTAATTAAGTTGAAAAAAGAGTTAATAGCAAAAATGGGTTGGTTTTTCACTATTTTCTACCGTTATTTAGTAGATAGTAGTCAACCAACTTTTTCTTCAATAATATAGATAAACCTCTATGTACTCTAATCCTATTTTTTAAATCTGAAAATTTACCACCATCAAGATGATTTGTTTTATTTGGAGTGCAAAATGCTTTGTTATTTTTATATGTGAAAAGATAGTACAGATTAGAGCATAAACTAGTGTAAGCTGCTCTTAGCTTATAGTGAGTGTAAATTGCTTCACCAGTCTCATAATTGACTGTCATCTCAGCTAGAAAATTTTCATATTTAGCACGCCAACCTTGTAACTTAGGGTTTTTAGTTATGTACCTTTGTACTATTTGTTTTTGATGAAAGTGGCACATTGGTGTCATATACTCTTTGAACACAGTGTGTAAGACTCTTTTACCGTCCATAGTAAAACTATTAATCGTATATCCTAAGGGAGAGTAATTGCTTGAATGATTTTTTGTAATATTCACACTTTTCTTTTTCAACATGCTCCCACAACAAGATCTTGCATTTTAGTACTTGAATCTAAGCATCATAAAAAATAACGGTTCCTAACTTATCTTTTCTCTTGCCATAAAAAGTTATATCACATTCTCAAGTTACTGCTCTAAAGTCATGCCTTTTTATTTCTACTTGATAGTTATTTATTTGACTATAAATAGATCTTTTTGACTTAAATACTTTGCCACAAGTGTTGCATCTATATCTTTGTAAGCTGTTTTTTTGTGCCATACTTTTGAGTTTGTTTTGAATCACAATTTAAACATTTTTTAGTGTTTTCTTACAAGCATTTGTAAGTAATCCTTTTTAAATCCTTATTATATTTTATTTACAGTCGTTTTTTACCAACCCGTTTTTGCGATTAGCTAGAAAATCATGATTTTTGTTAAATTAATTATTGCAATAATAATCAATCCTTGTATAATTATCTCCATCGACCGGAGAAGTGGCAGAGTGGTCGAATGCGGCGGTCTTGAAAACCGTTGACTGTAACAGGTCCGGGGGTTCGAATCCCTCCTTCTCCGCCATACACTAAAGCCCTTATAAATAAGGTCTCTTTTCATGTCTGAAGGTTTATGATTGTTCATTTTAAGGTTGTTTATTTATAAAGTAAAAAATACATTTGACTTCTTTCAGCGAGTTTTTTTAAAATCAGTCTCTAAAAGTGATTGATTATATATGAACCAATCGCATGTAGTTTGAAGTTCTTTTTCTTGAAATAAATAGTAACTATCTCCTAGCCAAATACTTATCCTCAAAAAATGACTCAACATCTGCAACATAATAGTCAATCTCTTTATTATCATAAAAGTTAGCTTCTGACTTATCATCATCAGCATGGATTAATACAGTATCCATACCTAGGTGCTTAGCAGTAACTAGATTATGCGATGAATCCTCAAAAAATATCGCATTTGTAAAATCAATATCAAATTTATCACGACCTATATCGAAGTACTGTGTCTTTGGTTTAGTTACAAGGTTAGTATCTTCTACTGTTAAGATACCATCAAAGCTTTTATCTAAGCCAAGTTGTTTGAGGACTCTAAAGGTGTGAAAATCAGAAGCATTTGTGAAGATATAAGTACGATGATTTTTTCTTAAATCATTGATGTATTTGTTGTGCTTTTCATTTGGATTGAAGTGGCTAATATCTATATCATCAATAAAATCTAAAAACTCTTTAGACTCTATACCATAATAACGCATCATCCCAAGCATAGTAGAACCAAACTCGTAGTAAAGCTCATCGCGTATAGCATCGGCTTTTTCATTATCGGTGATTTTAAGCTTTAGCTTTATATACTCTCTCATGCGATCTAACTGGCTAGCAAATAGACCATTTTTATAAGAATAAAGTGTGTTGTCTAAGTCAAATATGTAGGTTTTCATAATCTCAATTTATGATCTATGTATTGTATAAACAAATTGCTAATTATAGTTATTTCGTTTATTCTAGCAAACTATATCAGTATCAGATACAAAATAGAAGTAAATACCAGATATATAATTACAGATAAATTGTCTGATGAATATATATGCAAAAAATCCCTTAACTTAAATGCCACTAAAAAAACCATGCTACTGAGCATGAAAATTTTTAATACTTTATAAAATAAAACTCTTAAATCCAGATCTGCAACCTTATATTTAAAATATCATAGCAGATGTACACGCTCCAAAAACAAATGATAATACAGTACCACTAATTAAACCTATTAGATAATAAAATATGATAAGTAAATACTAAAAACAATATTTGTTAGAACAACAACTATAGAAAAAATCAAAGGCAACTTACTAAGGTGATATGCAAATAACATATTATTACATAGCATATTATAAAACATGAAAGGAAAACTTATAGCCATGATTTGTAATACGGTCGATGTCATATCAACATGTTAACTTTTTAGCTCATCACGCATTTTAGAAATAATTTTCTCATAACTATCAGAATTAAATATAGCTGACCCAGCCACAAAAGCATTTACACCACATTTTGCAATCTCTGCGATATTTTGAGTATTTACTCCACCATCTATTTCCAGGATAATATCTCTGCCTGTAGATTTTATCCAATTTGAGACTTCTTTTGCTTTATCAAGCATCTCAAGTATAAATTTCTGCCCACCAAAACCTGGATTTACAGACATGAGTAGCACTCTGTCGATGTGTTTTTCTAAATATTTCAAGCATTCTAAGCTAGTAGCTGGATTTAACGCAAGCCCTGCTTGAATATCATAAGACTTAATCAATTGTAAGCTTCTATCTACATGCTCACTGGCTTCTGGATGAAAAACTATACTACTAGAACCAGCTTTTGCAAAGCTTTCTATCATTATATCTACAGGCTTTACCATAAGATGCACATCCATACCAGCAGTAATTCCATAGTCACGCAAAGCTTTTAGTACCATCGGACCAAATGTAAGGTTTGGTACATAGTGATTATCCATTACATCAAAATGGACATTATCAGCTCCTGCTTTTAAAACATCTAAAACATCGTCACCTAATCTAGCTAGGTCTGCTGATAAAATTGAAGGGTTTATTTGAAAATTACTCATAATAAAAAGTTTTTAATAGCTTGAATATGTAATTAATTTTAGCATAGTCGTAAAAAATAATTGAGCTAAACAATTACAAACTCTATAATAAATATCTTAGATTCAAGAAGTAAGTGCGACAAAATAATTGTTTCACTAAAAAAGTAAGTTAGATATTGTCACACTTGCTAAAAATCTACTTAAGGAATCACCATGGGACCATCCTACACCCAACTTACTCACGAACAAAGATACCACATTGAGTCACTATTGAAAATAGGTTTCTAAAACACAAATAGCAATGGAAGTTGGTTGTAAACAAAGTAGCATATACAAAGAGATAAACCATAACACCGGCAAACGAGGTTATAGACCTAAACAAGCACAATCACTTGCAAACTCAAAAAAACGTAAAGGCAACAAACAAATTAGGCAATTTGGTTGGAGCTATGTAGAGCATCTTATCAAACAGTATTGGTATCCAGAGCAAATAAGAGGCGTTGACTTACACACTTATTTGCGTTGTCAGAAAACTGATCGTAAAAGAGTTACGGCTAGTCAAGAGCATAGAGGCCAAATACAAAATAGAGTTTCAATACATGAGAGAGACTTTCTTATAGATGAACTAAGTAGACTTGGAGATTTTGAGGGAGACACTATTATTGGCAAAGATCACAAGGGTGACTTATTAACACTAGTTGATAGAGTATCTAAACTAACTAAAATTAAACCTTTGGCTAGTAAGAATGCTGAAAACTTAGCAAACAGTTGAATACAAACACTTAATGCGTCACATACTCACTCAATCACTTTTGATAATGGTAAAGAGTTTTCCAAACACATGCTAATATCAGAAGTATTAAATATAGATATCTTTTTTGCTGATACATACTCTTCTTGTCAACGTGGCACCAATGAAAATACAAATGGGTTAATTAGATAATTCTTCTCTAAAAACCTGAGATTAGATAATATTACTTAAGACCAAACTAGAAGAGTTGAAAACCTATTGAACAACAGACCTAGAAAAAGTCTTGGATTCAACACTCCTCTTCAGATAGAATCTAAAAATAAAGTTGTAGCACTTGGTACTTGAATCTAAGAAATACTAATGTAATTAGCAACAGTAATAGTAGTTTTTTTTTTAGGAGGCTTTGGAACATATTTAATTCGTTTGAATATGATTTTTAAAGCTTGCCAATGGATTAGATAAACTACTTTAAAAGTAAGTAGTGGGGAACGGATAAATTCTTTGATTAAATTTTTGCTTGAAAGAGGTTTGTTTATACCTGTGATATCTGTACTTAGTTGTAGCTTATTATTATCATAGTAATTTATAATGATTTGATTTTTTGTCGTCTTTTCAAAGTCTAGTTTAAAGTTAAGCTTATAGCTCCCTTGGCGTTGATAAAAGGGCGATACATGAAAAACTTTCTCAGCTTCAAACCAGCATTTATCTTTTATTTCATCGCCATTTTTGTGGCATATATAGCTATGGGTTTCTTTAAATGTGTTGTTTACTTCAACTATAACCGCGATAAGTTTTTTTTGATGGTAGCAAAGCCAAAAGCTAACAGGGTTAAAAAGATAACCAAAAATTCTTGGCATGGTGATTAGTTTGATGCCATCGTAAGCAAGATCATTTTGAGCCAATAGTTCAGTAGCCCAATCTACAGATTTTGAAACATCTCGTTTACCATGATCTTTATCGTAAAAACTAAAAATGTTGAATTTGTTTATGCCTAATGTTTTAGGGGTTTTTATTTTTGAAACACTTCGCCTGTTGTTAATTCTCTCAGGAGGGGAATGGTCGAGCATATCTAAAACTACGAAATATGAACGATAGTTAAAAGAGTTTACTTTAGGGTGGTGTCTTTTGTGAAAGACTCTTGAGCTTAGTATAGAGTGTTGACTCACGAAATTTTTACCATGGAATTTTTACACTTAACTTCTTTGCAATATTTACAGCACTAAGTATACCATCTTCATGAAAACCATAGCGCAAATATGCTCCACAAAAATAAGTATTATTATGTCCTTGAATTTGCTCTATTTGAGATTGAGCCTGTATAGCTTCTTTGTCAAATACTGGATGTGAAAAATCATATTCGTTGATTATCTTAGATCTTTGAGGTTTAGTGTCTGGATTTACAGTTACAAAATAGTTTGTGCTTGTAATTAGTGGTTGTAGATTATTCATCCAATAGCTCAAAGAAACTACTTGGCGGTTATCATCAAGCTCTTTGTTTAGATAATTCCAGCTTGACCAAGCTTTTTTACGCTTTGGCATAAGGCTCTGATCAGTATGCAGTATCACAGAGTTTGGATGATACTTGATAATCCCGATTAGATTTTTTTCATCAGCTGTTGGATCATCAAGTAGCTTTAGTACTTCATCAGAGTGACACGCAAATATTACTTTATCGTACTCTTCGGCGTTATTATCTATATCTGAAATAACAATCTTATTTGTATAATTAGATTCCGGATCGGCATCCGGAATGAAATTGTTTGGTCGAGATACTTTTATAACAGCAGGTTTGAATGTAATTTTGCTAGCTATAAGCTCATCAACAACTTTACTTATATACTCTTTGCTTCCACCTTGTACTGTATACCATTGAATAGGCCCTGCAGTTGTAAGTAGTCCATGATTATCAAAAAACCTAATAAAACTAAGAGCAGGAAATTCATGCATTTTTTTTAGAGGAGTGCTCCAAATACAAGCTCCCATAGCAAGTAGATAGTAGTTTCTAAACCATTTGCCAACTTTTAGTGTATTTAAGTAGTATGTAAGACTAATGTTTTCATCAAGAGTTTTCTCTTTTAGGTGTTGTTTTGAGATTTTGTTGAATTTCAAAATATCTTTTACCATCTTATAGAAGCTAGGTTTTAGCAGATTAGATTTTTGAGCTATCAGACTTTTAAAACCACTTGAGCTATATTCAAATTTACCATTTTTGATAGATACACCAAAAGACATATTACTTTTTGCAATAGGGACATCTAGCTGTTTGAAAAATCTTGTCAAATGATAGTAAGTTTCATAATTAAAAACTATAAATCCAGTATCTACAGGAGTTTGATTGATTTCTAAAGTGCGAGCATGACCACCGTGATAATTATTCTTTTCATAGAGTGTAATATCATAATTATCTTTGAGTAGATAGGCACTTGCAAGCCCTGATATTCCGCTCCCAATAATTGCTATTTTTTGCATAATATTTTAAATAAAAAACGTAAATATAATCTTATGATAAGAGTAGAAACGGAAAAAGCGTAGTTAAAATTTGTTAATGTAATGGCAATAATACCTCTATAATAAGCCCAGAAGGAGAGTTTGCTTTAGCTGCTATAGTGCCACCATGTAGTTCGATGATGTTTTTAACCAACGCAAGACCTAGGCCGTTACTAACTAATGAGCGACTATTATCTTCTCTAAAAAATCTTGCAAATATTTTATCATGATTTTGTGAATTCACACCAGTTCCTGTATCAGATATAGTGAGTTTATAGCCTCCTCGGTCAACCTCTCCATTGATTAAAACACTAGAATTTACTCCAGAATATTTATAGCAATTATCAAGTATGTTTATAATACTTTGGAAAATTAAGCTTTTATCTATGTTGAGCATTTTCTTTTCTAAATCACACTTTAAGGAAATATTCTTTTCTTCAAAAACAGGTTCGTATAGTTCTACAGCGTCATTGGTTAGGTGTTGTATGTCGATGCGTTTTTTTATAAGTTTTTCACGACCATGCTCAAGCCTATTTAGTCGAAGAAGGCTATTGAATATCTCTAAGAGCTTATTACATTCAGCTAGTGCTACTTGAGTTTCTTCATTTGGGTGTTTTTCTGCTAGTTGTTCAAGTTTATTCTTTAAACGAGTAAGGGGAGTTTTTAAGTCATGGGCAATGTTGTTTGTTACATTTTTTATACCGCTAAGAAGTTCATCGACATTGCCAAATAAGCCATTTAGCATATTAGATAGATTACTAAGATCATCCCAGTTTGTTTTTGATTCAATTCTGCGACTAAAATCTTCGGTATTTACAATAGTTGCTGCTGAACTAGATATATGGTTTATTTTCTGGAAAACAAAAAAGCTTATAAAATAGCTTATAATCACTACACTGAGTGTTGAGAAAATTCCGATAGTTAGTGGGACTAGATGCTCAAGTACTTTGTCTCCAACAGATGAGAAGATTATATATCCCCATGAGGATATGCCTGTAGCAAGCAAAACTGTAAAAAGTATTGCTATTTTGAAGCTAGAGCTGATTATATAGCGGCGTTGGATTGGTTGACTAAGATTGCTCTTAAATGACATAACCAAAGCCTCTCATTGTCTTGATAACATCTTCGCCACCATTTTCAGTGAGTTTATTCCGTAAGCGAGAGATATGAACTTCTACAACATTAGTTTGAGGATCAAAGTCATAATCCCAAACCTCTTTAAGAATCATGTTTTTACTAATAACTTCATTTTTATGTTTAAGTAATAAAAGTAGTACTTTGTATTCTCGTTGCTGTAAAGGTATCAAAATATCATTACGACGAACTTCATGTGCTAGCTCATCTAAGACTATATCTCCACAGGTTATTTGATGTGTGGTTGGTTGAGATAACTGTTTAGTGCGATTATAAAGAATATTTAATCTAATCATTAGCTCTTCTATAGCAAATGGTTTTGTAAGATAGTCATCGCTACCGGCACTTAATCCCGTAATTTTATTTTCAGTACTGTCTAAGGCACTAAGGATAATGATCGGAGTTATTACATTTTGTTTGCGTAAGATTTTCAATAATGATATTCCATCTAAATATGGCATCATCCAGTCAATAACTATCACATCGCATTCATTTGTGTTTATAAGAAATAGAGCTTCTTTACCATCGTGTGCAATAGTGGTTTCTATATTGTTTTCTTCAAATTTAGTCTTTATAAAGCTAGCGATTTCTTTATCATCATCTGCTACTAATACTTTAATTTTATCAGTCATAGAATTTTTTAAATATATGGTTTATAGCTTTAATTATAACAACCCCAATATAAATTGGCACAATTATCTCAAAGTAGTTGAAGGTAGCGAAAAATCTTGACAATTTAGCTATAAACTAATATATAAATTAGTGACACCTTAGTATATAAATATGGTGTATAAATATTAATATCAAAAGAAAGAGTCCAAAATGAAAAAAATATTAGCAACAATATGAGTTATAGCAGTAGCTTCTAGTTTTTATGCCCAGAGCTACATTATGTATGTAAAGTCAGATGTTAAGTCAGATAATCTGGGTAAAGTAGATAGTCAAGATCCTCAGTATCAGGCTATCTTTACTAAAGGTGACTGGATAGAAATTGTAAATCAGAAAAATGGTCAAGTTGGTTGGATTAAGCAAGAAATGATGGATGGGAATTTTAACAAGATGGTCGCAGACATTGATCAAAATGTATCTCAAATGCAACTAAGCTATGGAGCAACTGCAACATCAAAGAACCAACCAAAAGTGTATAAAAATTTCAGTTCAATCACTATCAACTCAGATGGCAAAACAGCAAAAATTATCAAAAAAAACTGAAGATAGTGATGGTGATACGCAAACTATAGAAAAAGGGTAGTGTCACCACTTAGCATTTAAGTCCAAATTTATGCCTATTTATAAACAGTCCAATTACAGTGTCATGCATGAGAGTATCCTTTGAAAAACATATAGTTCTTCTACATAGCCTTTTAACTCTAGTTCTAAAAGTTAAAAACTTTCTTTCAATTTTTTGTGTATTCCTTTTTACTATTTGATGATGTTCTTCAGGAATATATGCCTAGTAAGCCTGTCAGTTACCACTAAAGCAAAGCTTTACTTTGAAAGACTTCAGCAAGCTTAACATCTCTTCAAAAGATTTGTGTATTCTCTTACCAAAACAATATGCTAGCACCTTACTTGTTGTATGACATATTGCTAACTATAACCACCTCTGTTGAACTTTATTTTGTACGAAAGACCATTGCTCATCTAGCTCCATGTATGGAACTAATGTAACTTCATTAGTCTTTGAAAGTAAATTCACATTCACTCTTGAGATATCATATTTATTTTTTTAAAAAACTCTAGTAACCGTATCTTTGACTATACAAAGAACTCTGGCGATATCTCTTGTGCCGGAGCTATTGATTGCCATTCAATAATTTTCTCTTTCACGGATGGCAACCTAGCTAAGTGTTTATAATCTTTCTGAAAACTCTTCATACAATTTTTACAATTATTTTTTTGTGTACATTCAGGATTGCTAAGACTTTTATTTTCACGAGCTTTAATAACATCTACCAATTTACAATGTATGCACTCTAAAGAAACTTTTATCATGTTTTTTTAGATGAATATTATATAGTAAAATGCTAAAAAATGACACTACCGATATACTTATAGATGCTTTCAGCACTTATAACATCTAACCCACCCATTAGATGTTAAACCGCCACTTATTTGCTCTGGATACCAATACTGTTTGATAAGATGCTCTACATAGCTCCAACCAAATTGCATAATTTGTTTGTTGCCTTTACGTTTTCTTGAGTTTGCAAGTGATTGTTCTTGTTTAGGTCTAGAACCTCGTTTGCCGGTGTTACGGTTTATCTCTTTGTATATGCTACTTTGGTTACAACCAACTTCCATGGCTATTTGTGTTTTAGAAACACCTATTTTCAATAGTGAACCAATGTGGTATCTTTGTTCTTGAGTAAGTTGGGTGTAGGATGGTCCTATGGTGATTCCTTCAGTAGATTTTTAGCAAGTGTGACAATATCTAACTTACTTTTTTAGTGAAACAATTATTTTGTCGCACTTACAACTTGAATCTAAGTCATTGTAATTGCTAATATATATTTGATAGCCGTATGGTTTAGAATAAATAGATAGATTGTCAAAAATAAAAGTATATAGTATGAGTGAAATAATAATAAAAACACCTGAAGAGATAGAAAAAATGTTTATAGCAGGTAAGCTTGCGTCAGAAGTTTTAGAAATGATTACGCCTTTTGTGAAAGAGGGTGTAACTACGCAAGAGCTTGATAAAATTTGTCATGATTATATTGTTAATGAGCAAGATGCTTATCCTGCTCCATTAAATTATCATGGCTTTCCAAAATCAATCTGTACATCTATAAATCATGTGGTTTGTCATGGTATTCCAGCAGATAAAAAGCTTAAAAAAGGTGATATTTTAAATATTGATGTCACTGTAAAGAAAGATGGTTATCATGGTGATACTAGTAAAATGTTTATGATTGGAGAGGTGTCTGTGATGGCAAGTAATCTCGTTGAGGTAACTCATGAATGCTTATGGAAAGGTGTTGAGCTTGTGAAACCTGGTGCTCATTTTGGCGATATCGGTGCTGTGATAGAAAAACATGCTAAAAAGTTTGGTTACTCGATAGTTGATGAGTTTTGTGGTCATGGCATTGGTAAAGATTTCCATGAAGCTCCGCAAGTAATGCATCATGGTAAGGCAGGTACGGGACCAGAGATCAAAGAGGGTATGATATTTACTATTGAGCCAATGATAAATGTAGGTAAGAGAAAAGTATCTGTTATGAAAGATGGTTGGACAGCTGTAACAAAAGATAGATCTCTATCTGCTCAATGGGAGCATACAATCTTAGTAACTAAAAATGGTTATGAAGTACTAACATTACGTGAAGAAGAAAAGTAACTGGTATAGCAAATGACTCAACAGGTAGTAACTCAAAAACAAGTCAATCAAAAGTGTGATCTTCTAAAGGCACAAAATGAAGAGATAACAGCTAATAAGATAAGAAGACTTATTGGCGGTAATATCTCGATGCTTGATTTGGTTCAGAAGGTTACTTTATATAAAGAAAATAAGTCAAAAGCAATTGAAGTTGCTAGTGCTGAGGTAATAATTGAGACAATAAACTCTAAAGATGAATTGATTGTCTTGATTGAAAGTGTGTTTACAGAGTTTCATGTAGAGAAAAAAGATTTGGTAATGAGTTTACGCAACAGGTTAACAGACTATATTGCAGAAGAAGTGAACTTAAAAACTACTAAGTTAAGAGAGAAACAGGTAGAGCTTTCTAATAAGAATAGTAGCATAGAGATTTCAGGCTTGACTATAAATAAACGCTATAAAGAATTGCTTGATAAATATAATTCTTTAAAAGACGAATCTTATAACCTTAAACAAAGTTATAACAGCAAAGCTGTTAAGTATAGAGAGCAAGAAAATCTTGAAAAAAGCCTTTTAGCTTGGGAAGATTTTAAGAGTGTAAAAGAGCAGTTATCTAGCCTTGGTTCTTATGCTAAATTGGCTGTGTATGATAAAAATGGTCAAATAATTATCAAGTTTCCAGCAACGGATTTTCTTACACAGGAGTGTAGGTCTGGTAAAAGTCGCTATTTAAAGGCAAAAACAGCGTATGACTATAGTACTCAAGCTTGGGTACTTTCTGAGTTTAGTGATATTGCAAAAACACTAGATTTTCTTAAGCGAAATAAATTCCGACTATCTAAAGAGCTTGAAACGATTGTGTATCATCATAAGCAGAATGGGTAAGGTATATCTCTAGGTTATAGTTATTACCTGACCTTACGCAGTAAATGTATAAATATAGTATCATGTAGAAATAAAAATAGCTTATACAGAACTTTATACTGATTATTTAATCAGTGGAAATGGTTAAGCTACAGCAACAGGATTGTCATCAATAATGTAAGGGGATGTCAGTCATGATAAAATAACTTGTTTTTTATCTAAACAAAAATATGATTCAAAAGACTTATGTAAACAAGTAACGTCGACTGTGCGATAAATTGAAAGAGAAGATGCTTGTCTAATTTTTGATGATACTATTCAAGAGAAAAAATGGACTAAAGAGAGTGATATCATGTGTTGGCATTTTGATCATACAGTTGGCAAATCAGTTAGAGGTATCAACATGTTGAACGCTCTATACTACATCAATGAAGTATAAATACCTGTGGCATTTGAAATAGTGAGTCAGCCTGTACAGTTTAGTGACATAAAGACTAGAAAGTTAAAACGAGCGTCAGAAGCTACAAACGAATTGATGCGAGATATGATTAAAGTTGCAATAAACAATAAGCTTACATTCAGGTATATTCAAATGGACACATAGTTGTCAGCGAAAGATAATTTTGATTTTATTACTAAGCATTAGAAAGACTTTATAGCTGCTTTGAAATCTAATCGTCTTTTTGCTACAAGTCTAGAGTATAAACATAACGGCGAATTCATTAGCGTAAGTGAACTAGAATTATCAGACAAACAATCTATACGAGATCATATTGACTTATAAGTTTTATCATTCTGCAAGTTTGAATGTTTGCAAATAAAGCACAAGATAAATCATTTTGCTCTGAGGTCAAAGCTATTGATAAAAGCTAACCAAATCGCATTTACTGAATTGCAATATTTAAAAAGTGCGTAAAGTCAGTTATTAAAGAAAAATAAAGAAAAAGGATTGTTTATGACAAAGTTTTTAAATACTAGTGCAACAAATTATTATTTAGAATAGTTGATTAAAGGAGCGTCTGATCTTCTTATATTAATTAGCCCTTTTTTGAAGCTAAATGATCGTATAAAATAATGTGCTTAAAGATAAAAATATGTTAAAAATTGATGTTCGTATAGTCTAGGATAAAAGTGAGCTTCAGCCTCTTTAAATAAGTTGGTTGAATGAACTTTCTTCTATTAGAATAAGCTTTTGTAAGAATTTGCATGCGAAGTTTTATATGAATTAGAGTTCTTGTATAATAACCAGCTTAAACTTTTATGAATTTAGTCAAGTGAATAATAATGAAATGGGGTATATATTAAACTCAAAATTACCTCTATACATTTTGATATCTCTATACCTTCACCCATAAAAATCTCTCTAACTATCTATTAAAGCCTTATACGACTTCACTGTAAAAAGTCTGCAAAGATCTCTTGTTTTGTAACAATCTAACTCACTAATATCGCCATTTTCTAAACGCAAAACTTCTTGCTGTAATAGATGAAAGTTTCTTCTATTAAGTGCAAATTTTAAAGAAAAGTAAAAACCTAACAAGATAAATACTAATGGCAATGACACAAAGACCCAATGCAAATAAAATAGCGTTTGCTCTGTCTGTACTACAGCATCTTTCTTATAACCTATCGCAATTAAAAGAATACCTATCGCTTGAAGAATAAAAGGTCCCTGTAAAAGTTTACGAGCAAAAGACACCACCTGCATATATTCCTGTTCTTCGCTTACAGGTCATCAAAGTATCAACCTCTGTAACAAAGCTAAGCATTGCTATCGGCATGACATAACATCCTGACAAACCTCAACCAACTAAACCAAACTGAAGACCGACCATAAATGGTGTTGCATTTTCAGGGCTTAGAGTGTTATCAAATAAAGTACGGCAAGAAACCCAATATATGCTCCTACCCTATAAACTGTAGCTTTACTAAAATTATTAGCAATTAAAACATACACAGGTAGTACAAGAACTTGAACAATTTACATTGAGCTTACATAAGAAATAATTTCTGGCTTTTGCAAATATACATTGATATAGTAAGCAGAAAAACTCATCAGAATATTTAAGCCAGTAAATGCAAATAAGAAAAGACCTAAATGATAGCGAAAAGTTTTGTTCTTAAATGCTGAAAGAAAGTTTATGAAACCTGTAAGTGGCACTAAAAAATACTTTATGGCGGCTTCTTTATAATTATTCTTTGGAGGTATTGCACTAGTACCAAAAAATACAAATATCCAAATCACCGAGTAAATTAAAGCAAAAAACTAGCCATCTAATTAAAGATCATGATTTGTAGAGTGTGTAGACTCATATGAATAACCAAGCAATAACATTGGTGCCACAGCAGTTGAGAGTATTGGTGAGAACTGCTAAAAAACCATTCTGAAAGACGATAATAAAACTATTTCTTTATAGTAATAACTCATGTCTGCTGCAAGCGATGCATAAGGAGTATCAAGAATTGAATATGTAAAATCAAAAATACAATACATAATCAAATAATAGAAAAACACAGTTAATTGGTTAGACCCATCTGCATTTACAGCTATGGGTTAAATCCATAAAGTAATAAATGTAAATAACACAGGTATCAATCCTATTAGTAAAAACACCCTTCTTTTACCAAACCTTGTGCGAATATTATCTAATAAATTACCAACAATTGGGTCAACTATAGCTAACCAAAACCTACCAAGACAAAAATTAGTCCAACTAACCATGGTGATAATCCAACATTATTCGTCAAGCATATTAAAAAGAATGTACAAATAATGGTGAATGCTCCACCGCCAAAGATATCACCTATGCCATAAGCAACAAAAATGCATAATTTTAGTTTTTGCATTACGATCTAACTATACAGATATAGTTATTGATTACTGAGAAATTGAAGCGTATGTTTGTCTAGCAAACTCATAAGGTTGTCTCGAATGAATGACAGTATCATTATTGATCCATAGCACATCTTTCTCATACCATTTAAAATCTACCGCATCTTTTTGAGCGGCTTAAAAAAGCTTCTTCATAATTATTGGATCAAAATACTCTCCATTGCCAATCATCACACATTTATCGCCAACATTTCGAGCATCATTCCAACCAGTATAAACAGCTATTGTAGAATTAAAAAATACTTTTTGCTGAGTTGCTTCATCAAATCTAACTGCTAGCAATACTGCTGTGATAGTATTTAAAGCATCATTTTCCAACCATTCACATTCTGTACCTAATTCAGTCATTACTTTTTCAGCTTCTGCTTTTGTTTTACAATGAAAAGTTTTTTTTCAAGATCTTCCAATTGCTTATTTAGTATCAGTCTCTGTAGGCATTACACACACATATCTTACACCTTTTTCTTCAACCATCTTTGTATATTCTGGATCTATTTCTGCAAACCTATTATACAAAAGATTTTACTGTACTATAGGTGTAGCTCTTCCTTTATCAGCTGCAATATGGCCATAAAAGAAAATATGATTAGGAGGATTTGGTGTTTGTACCATTTTATGGTGAAAAGGGATGCTTTCGCTTGATGGTGATTCATTTGCTGCTAGTACTCTACAACCTGTTATTTTATTTCGTGGAGCGGCTCCTCTTACATACCCCATGCGTGGAAACTCTTCATCATCAAGCATTTGCTTAAAAATCTCTGCATCAATAATAGGGAAATTTCTAAAGCGTACCGCATCATGCTCTAATAAAAGCAACTTCAATGAGTCTTGATTTTCTTTAACCCAATTTAGTGTATGCTCTGCATCAACAAACCTATAATTGTTATCAAGAACAAATGGAAACGGTTGATTATTAGTTAATTTCTGCTATGTGATTATTGAATTTTAGTATGTCATAATGATGGATTACTTCTTATTATTGTTAAACTTTTAAATGCTTCCAAATACAAAGTATCACTAATTAAGCCATTTTGTAAGACTTTTGTTTGTAAATTTAGTATTTTTTTCATATTATTATTAAAGTAAGAATAAGAAAAATATTTATAAAAAACAAAGGATAATAAAACCATGTTAAAAAAACAATTTTGCCTTAGGCTTTTGGCGTCTTGACGATGCAAAACTTAATGATAGTCAAATCGTTGAACTCGTAGAAAAAGCTATAGACCTTGGTATTACAACTATTGAACACGCTTATATATATGGCGAATATAAATGTGAAAAATCTATGGTAACGCACTAAAAAAATCATTCTCACTTACGCGATAAAATACAAATAGTTAGTAAATACGGCATTAAGTTTGCTTGTGATGCTACTCCTCAAAATATAGTCAAGCAATATAATTTATCAAGAGAAAGCATTATAGATTCTGCAGAAAACTCACTTAAGAAATTAGGTACAGACTATCTTGATTTACTTCTTGTATAGCGCCCTAGCCCACTAATGGATGTATAAGTTATTGCAAGAACTTTTGAAGATTTGAAAAAAAACAAGGTAAAGTTATAGCATTTGGTGTATCTAACTTCACACCAAGTCAGTTTGAGCTTTTAAATAGCCACATACCATTACATATAAATCAAGTTGAGATTTCTGTTCTTCATACAGATACATTTTATGATGGTACTTTAGACCAATTACAAAAATACAAGGTTCGCCCTATGGCATGATCTCCTTTAGCTGGTGGCAGAATCTTTAACCCTCAAAATGCTACAGAGAAAAATGTCCAAACTTGTTTACAAGATATAGCAGATAAGCACAATGATACTATTGATCAAATTGCAATAGTATTGCTGTTAAAGCATCCAAGGAACCCTCGGGTTATTATTGGTTTGCAAAATATCAATAGACTAGAAAATACTGTTGATAGTCAAAATATATAATTAAATGTACAAGAGTGGTTTAAAATTTTAGAAGTATCTAACGGGCATGAAGCACCTTAAATATTGTTTTTTAATAGTTCATATAGCTAAGGTAATGTCTATAAGCTAGTTAAAAATAGTATGTCATTACGTTAGGCTTGACCACGAAATCTGGCAAATAATTTTATTTGATTAAGTTACTACTTTTAACCATATCATAAAATTTAAGCTTTTTTGCTTACACCTTCTTTTTACTCCTAGCTCTTCTCTTTCTAGGCTGCTTCTTTTTACTCAGATTGCCGGTACGGTTTTTACGAGCATTTCCTGGCTTTTGATTAGGGTCAAAAATTTCAAAATCAATATGAGTATTTTCAAGATCAACTCTTGATACTCGAATAACTATATCTTGACCAATTTTGTATATTTTATGAGTTCTCTTACCTATTAAGATACCTTTCTGCTCATCGAATATATAATAATCCCCAGGTATCTTTGAAACATGAATCAAACCTTCGATATACATATCTTTAAGCTCAGCAAACAATCCTAAACCATTCAAATGTACAATCTTAGCATCCAAAACCTGCCCAACATAATCTTTCATAAAAAAGCACTTTAACCAGCCTTCCACTTGCTTAGAAGCTCCATCAGCATTTCGCTCTTGCAATGACGCATTGTCACAAATATTAGCAAGATCATATTTTTCATAATCGATGCCACCTAACTTATATTCTTTAATGATAGATTTTATCAATCTATGCACAACCAAGTCAGGGTATCTACGGATAGGAGAAGTAAAATGCGTGTACTCTTTATATGAAAGTCCAAAGTGCCCCTCATTATCTATACTATAAACAGCTTGGTTCATACTACGTAATGTCATTATTTGAATATCATCATAATCATCACGGCCTTTTACGCTTTCTAGCATTTTAGCTAAAGCTTGTGGTGTTACTTTACCATTTTTGCCATAAGCTAAATGAACACCATGAAGAGACAGATACTTTTTAAGAGCTTCCATCTTATCTTCTTTAGGCTCACCATGAACCCTAAAGGGAGATGGTTTCTTATGCTTAATCATAAAATTAGCAGTTGCCACATTTGCCATAAGCATACATTCTTCAATCAACCTATGCGCATCATTACGATGTCTTGGAACTATTGACTCTATATGATTATGCTCATCTAAGATAATCTGTGTCTCAACAGTATCAAAATCTATAGCACCTCTTTCTTGGCGCGCTGCATGCAGTACATGATATAAATCATGTAGCTCAAATAATCCTGGTACGAGCTCTGGATTATTTTCAACAATAGTATTTGCTTTTTTACCTAATAGTTTTACTACCTCTGTATAAGTCAAACGAGCTTTTGAATTTATAACTGCTGAGTAAAATTTAGTTCTAGTTAATTTACCTTTAGCACTTATATTCATCTCACATACAAGCGAGTATCTATCTACTTTAGGTTGCAGTGAACATAAGCCATTAGAAAGCTTCTCAGGAAGCATAGGAATTACATATCCAGGGAAATAAACCGAAGTCGAACGACGCTTAGCATCTAAGTCCAAAGCAGAATCTTTCTGCACATAATTAGATACATCTGCAATTGCCACATATAACTTCCAGCCGCCAGTTTTAGTTTGGTGAGCATAGACTGCATCATCAAAATCTTTAGCATCTTCGCCATCTATTGTTACAAAGTCCATACTTCTCAAATCGACTCTATCACCTACAATGATATCCTCACTAATATTATCTACATATTTAGTGGCTTTTTTACTCCACTCTTCTATTAGATCATACTTTTTACTAGCTAGCATCATCGCCTCTTTTACAGGAGATACTTGCTCAATTTCTTTGGTAAACTTAGCCACCGCAGGAGCAGATAAACTTGGTTGAATAATTATTTCAGCCTCTATAAGAGCCTCTGGCTCAAGCTTTACTGGAGGTGGTAGTAAAGTCACTACTAGGCTACTATTTTTACTAATTGGCTTCAAGAAATGTCCATCAAAGCTTTTATAATAGTACCCTGTAATAGTCTTTTGTGGCCTTGATACTATAGATTTAATTTCTGCTTCTATACGAGATCTTTTATTTATACCAAGTACTTTAGCATTTACTTCATCGCCAACAAATAGCATCTTTGCTTGCTTAGGAATTATTACTACTTTAGTATTTAAATAATGACTAAACAGCTCTAGCCTACCATCTCTATCTGCACTAACTTTTGATGTTAGATAAATAGGTTTAGCATTTAAAGAACTAAAGTATGATTTATCTTTAGCTAACTGCCCATCTCTAACCATTGCTCCAAGTCGGTTAACCAAGCCTTCAAACAATGATTTTTTATGAATTTCTAAAGCATCTGCGATACTTTCTATACTCACAGGCAGTTTAGTATCATTAACATACTTCAATATAACCTCTCGGCTAGGTATTGGGTTTTCGTATTTTTGTGCTTCAAGATCCTTATTTGGATCATTTTGTATATTATATTTACTCACTTATTAGTATTTCCTGGTCAAAAAACCTTTTATTAATTAGTATACCCTCATAGAACTCTGCTATAGCTACAAACTTTCCATCATCGTATAATTTGATTGTGCCATTAAGTTCTTTTTTTAAGGGGAATATCCCTCTTTTGTATAACTCTTTTTTTTCTTCTTCTGCTAGTATATAACTAAACTTATCTTCAAAAACGCTTTCTATATGAGATATAGTAGCAAGTTTATCATCAAAACTTAAATCTTTTAATGCTTCTAGTGTATATGATTCATCTAAACTAAACGGTCCACTCTTTGTTCTTTGTAATGCCGTCAGATGTCCTCCACAACCTAGTTCCTTACCAATATCTATTGCTAAAGAACGAATATAAGTACCTTTTGATGAGCGAACCTTTATAGTTAAAGTATCTTCTGTATACGCTAACAAATCCAAATCGTATATAGTGATATTACGCGGTTTTACTTCTATTTTGATACCTTCACGAGCTAACTTGTATAAAGGCTGCCCATTGTGCTTAAGAGCAGAGTACATCGGTGGTACTTGTGATATTTCACCACGAAAATCATCTAGTACTCCCTCTAACATATCATTATCTAACTTTGGAATACTCTTCAAATCCTCTTTTATTATATTACCTTCAGCATCACCGCTATCAGTCTCAGCACCAAGCTTTATAGTTGCAATATATTCTTTATCTGCACCCAGAAGATATTGAGCAATTTTTGTAGCTCTACCAAAACATATAGGCAACACACCTGTTGCCATCGGGTCCAGAGTTCCAGTATGACATGCTTTTTGAGCGCTATAAAGATGTTTTAATTGTTGGAGAATTTTATTAGAACTAATATCTTTTGATTTATTTAAGACTATGACACCATTTAAATTAAGTCTATTTTTTTTCATTTATGATTTTTTCTTTTATTATTTTGATAATTTTACCAGCAGCAGCTTGCTCTGCTTTTTTACGCGATTTACCTTCTGCTTCAACCGTTATATCATATTCGCCGCAAGCGACCGAAACTATAAAAATCTGCTCATGGTATTTACCTATAATGTCAACTATATCATATACAGGTAAACTAAGGCCTTCTTGCAACAGTATCTCTTGTAATGCAGATTTATTATCTTTAAATTTCACCACATCAAAATCAGCAGTAGTGAGAATATTACTATACCAACCAAGCACTACTTTTTTGACAGTTAAAAACTCACTATCTAAATAAACAGCTCCTATAATAGCTTCAACCACATCTTCAAGTATCTTCTCTCGCTTATGTGTACCATTTTTTTCACTATCACCTAGTATTATATACTGGTCAACTTTAAGTTCTAAAGCAAGCTTTGCTAAAGTTACACCTTTAACTAACTTTGAACGCACTTGAGAAAGTTTACCTTCATCAAAATCTGGAAACTTCTCAAACAAAGCTTCAGCTATCACAAACCCAAGGATTGAATCACCAAGAAACTCTAACCTCTCATAGTTTTTTTTAGTTTTACTACGGTGTGTTAATGCTCTATTTAATAGAGAATTATCTTTGAAGCTATAACCAAGATTTCTATAGAATGTAGAAAAATTTTGAATCATATTAAATTTAGAATACTTTACCTAGTTCGCCCCAACGGACTTTTTTATCAATTTTATCCCAGCTCATCCATACAATTTTAGCTTTACCTACCAAATCTTCTTTTGGCACAAAACCCCAATAACGAGTATCTTCACTATTATCACGGTTATCTCCCATGACAAAGTAATGTCCAGCAGGAACCTTTAAGCCTTCAAAATCTTTTGCTGGCGATGACTCAATCCAATCTATCTGATGCTTTACACCAAGCAAATCTTCTGTACATACAGTATCACCGCTACCACCAGATAAAGACTGATTATAATAGTTCATAGCATCACGGTTACAATTAGTATAGTCAATTTTCTTTCCATTAATAGTAAGCATCTTGTTTTTATAAGATATAACATCTCCAGGCACACCTACAATTCTCTTAACAAAATCAACCTCATGGTTTACAGGAAAATGAAATCCTGCGATATCACCTCTTTTAGGCTCGCCCATTTTAATCATTGTTTCGTTACTAAATGGAGCCCTGATACCATAAGCAGTTTTATTGAAAAAAATAAAATCACCTACAGGCAAAGTTGGAGTCATTGATGCAGTAGGAATCATAAAGTTACCTACAAGAAATGTCCTTAGGAAAAAAACAATTATAAAAACACTAAATAATGATCTAGCTTGATCAGCTATAAACGGAGCTTTTAAGCCATGATTTTTATAAAACTCTCTCTTCTCTTTTTTCTTTAGCCCAGCTAGTTGATCTTTAGCAGGAGCTAGTCTAGCCTTTTGAAAAAAAAGAAAATCGATTATATAGATTGATCCACTTGCTATTGTTAAAAACAATAACCAAAAAGTGAAGCCTAGATTGAGAAAATAATTAAAAAATTCCATTTTTTATTTTTTCACTTTATCTTTTTGAACAAAGTATCCAACACCCCTAATAGTCTGAATAAAGTTAGGTAAAGAAATTTTCTTTCTTAAGTTGTGCATATGTACTTCTAAAGTATTTGTATCCATCTCTTTATCTGTAGAATAAACTTCTTCTACTAATTGAGTTTTTGGTACTACACGACCGGCATTTTGTACAATTATAGAAAGTAATGCCAACTCTTTTTTAGATACTGGAATTATCACACCATCTTTAGTAACTGTTTCAGAACTTGGGTTAAAGCTGTAGTCACCAAATGTTATTTCTTCATTTACACTCTTACCAGACTTTGTATCTACTCTGCGAGATACCGCTTTAATTCTAGCTACAAGTTCTTTTATCTCAAATGGCTTAGTTAGATAATCATCAGCACCCAAATCCAAACCTCTAATTCTGTCTTCTAGACCATCTCTAGCAGTAAGTAAAAGTATAGACGTATTGATTCCACGATTTCTTACATTTCTGAGTACTTCTAAACCAGTCTTAATTGGCAAACCGATATCCAATAAGACAACATCATAAAGACCAGACTCGATAAAAGTCTGAGCAGCTTCGCCATCAGATACCAAATTTACATGATAATTTTCTTTTTGAAGAGCTTCTAATAGACCTTCGCCTAAGTTTAAATCATCTTCACATAATAATAATCGCATAAGTCACCTTATTTTCGTTTTTGAATGTTATTTTCATTTAAAATATATTTTATGGCTCAAGTATAACGCACAATATATATAAAGAAAATATTTATTTTAAATTTACGGCGAGAAATTACAAAAATCTTTCACTTAATTCTTTAGATATTTCTTTAGCTCTGTTTATATTCGCATCTATAGCATTTTCAACCATTCCTCCCAAATTTGATTTCTCAAAAACATTTAAAGCTTCTGCTGTAATCCCTTTTTTTGAAGTTACATTTTCTCGTAACTTAGAGATACTTTGCTCACTATGTTTTGCTATTTGAGCTGCTCCTAAACATGTTTGAACCACAAGGTGTTCTGCTTTTTCCTTGTCTAAACCCGATTTTGTAGCTGCATTTACCATATGCTCCATAAACTGTAAATAATACGCAGGGCCAGAACTAGCGCAAGCAGCTATTATATCTATCATAGCTTCATCATCAACCACTTCTATAATACCCATTGATTTCATAATATTATTGACACAACTTTTTTGTTCTTCTAAAACATTGGAATTAAAGTAAACTCCCGTAGCACCAAAACCAAGACTACTTGGCGTATTAGGGATAACTCTAGCAAAAGCGACTTTTTTAGCAAACAACTTTTCATAAACTTCTACCTCTATTCCTGCTGCTACAGTAACAATCAATTGATTACTTATACTATCCTTTATATCCGCTATTAGATCTGCCATCTGCTGTGGCTTAATTGCTAATATAATAATATCTCTTCGCTCAATCACATCATTGTATGATGAATGAATCTTCACCCCATAATTATTTTCTAGACTTGTAAGTTTATCCTGATTTTTATCAATCACACTTATTAGATTAGGATCATACTCTTTATTAATTAATCCAGCGATCATAGCTTCAGCCATATTACCACCACCGATAAAGCATATTTCTTTATTCATATTATCTCCTCAAAACCCACTATTAAAATTTATCGAATATGATAACATCAGTTAATGCATCTGAAAAACCGAAATATTGACCATAACATAAAAAAATCATCTTAGCATCAAGTAACAAACGCAAAATCAAAGAGCTCAAAGAAATATTTAGCAAAATAAATATTGAAATAATTCTTCAAACCGAGTTTGACATCCCAGATGCTGAAGAAAAGGGATTAATATTTATAGAAAATGCGATATTAAAAACTCGTAATTGCTCAGCACACAATGGTTTACCAGCAATAGCAGATGACTCTGGACTAGAAGTTTAATCACTAAATGGAGATCCTGGTATATATTCAGCTAGATACGCTGGAGAGCACGGTAACGACAAGACAAACATAAACAAACTACTATCAAGTCTTGCAGATTCTGATCAACGACAAGCTAAATTTATATGTGCATTAGCTTTTTTAAGACATGAAAACGACCCTACACCAATACTTGCAACTGGTGAATTAAACGGTAAAATTACGACAAAAAAGTTCGGTGAAGACGGATTTGGTTATGACCCAATCTTCTTTGTACCTAAATTAAACAAAACTTTAGCTCAAATTAGTAGCGATGCTAAAAATCAAATCAGTCATAGAGCAAAGGCGGTGTCTCAACTAATAACTCAATTTCAGGGCACATCTAAAAACCCTGCTTATGCAGATTAACTAGTTTTAAATTTATCACAACAAGGCGAAAATTTATGATAATTAGTATATCTATTGCTGAAATTTGAAACGCAGGTGTGTGAAATTTGGAGTTTAAGAGGCGTGCTCAAGGGTTTTTAGATGTGCCCTTAGTCCAAAATATAATTTATACCTATATATTTAAACTTAAACATGCTTAGATTCAAGTACCAAGTGAGACAACCTTATTTCTAGATTCTACCTGAAGAGGAGTTTTGAATCCAAGACTTTTTCTATGTCTGTTGTTCAATAGGTTTTCAACTCTTCTAGTTTGGTCTTAAGTAATATCATCTAATCTCAGGTTTTTAGGGAAGAATTGTCTAATGAACCCATTTGTATTTTCATGGGTGCCACGTTGCCAAGAAGAGTATGGATCAGCAAAAAATATATCTATATTTAATACTTCTGATATTAGCATGTGTTTGGAAAACTCTTTACCATTATCAAAAGTGATTGAGTGAGTATGTGACGCATTAAGTGTTTGTATTCAACTGTTTGCTAAGTTTTCAGCATTCTTACTAGCCAAAGGTTTAATTTATTTAGTTTAGATACTCTATCAACTAGTGTTAATAAGTCACCCTTGTGATCTTTACCAATAATAGTGTATCCCTCAAAATCTCCAAGTCTACTTAGTTCATCTATAACAAAGTCTCTCTCATGTATTGAAACTCTATTTTGTATTTGGCCTCCATGCTCTTGACTAGCCTTACCTCTTTTACGATAAGTTTTCTGACAACGCAAATAAGTGTGTAAGTCAACGCCTCTTTCTTTATTCCCATAGATATACTTATAGATGCTTTCAGCACTTATGACATCTAACCCACCCATTAGATGTTAAACCGCCACTTATTTGCTCTGGATACCAATACTGTTTGATAAGATGCTCTACATAGCTCCAACCAAATTGCCTAATTTGTTTGTTGCCTTTACGTTTTCTTGAGTTTGCAAGTGATTGTGCTTGTTTAGGTCTATAACCTCGTTTGCCGGTGTTACGGTTTATCTCTTTGTATATGCTACTTTGGTTACAACCAACTTCCATGGCTATTTGTGTTTTAGAAACACCTATTTTCAATAGTGAACCAATGTGGTATCTTTGTTCTTGAGTAAGTTGGGTGTAGGATGGTCCTATGGTGATTCCTTAAGTAGATTTTTAGCAAGTGTGACAATATCTAACTTACTTTTTTAGTGCAACAATTATTTTGTCGCACTTACAACTTGAATCTAAGATGTATGATATAATCTAATTTAGATTTTAATACAAAAGTACTTATGAAATAGCTTGTGAACTCTTTAAAAAAAATCATATACCATGCAGTTTCCTATATATACTCTAGCCTTTTTATGGTTTACATACCTGTTGTATATCTTAAAAAACTCAAACGAAGCTTAAAGAATCCGAACTATAGGCAACGATGGGCTGAACGCTTTGCACACACGTCATTAAGATTAAAGGACTGCATTTGGATACACTCAGTATCAGTTGGAGAGTCACTTTCTGCAGAGCCATTAGTAAAAAAGCTCTTAGAAGACTTTCCTAATGAAAATTTTGTTATAACCACAACCACACCAACAGGTAGCGATGTAATAACTGGTTTATATAGTTCTTATTCAAATATACATCACGTGTATATACCTTATGATATTCAATCATTCATAAACAGTTTTTTTGTAAAAGTAAATCCTAAACTTTTTATTATTGTTGAAACTGAGATTTGGCCAAATATTTTAAATAAATGCTTTAAAGAAAATGTTCCTGTTGTAATTACAAATGCTCGCTTATCAAAAAACTCTTTGCGTAACTACACCAAGATACCTTTTGGGAATGAGATGCTTTTTAGCAATATCTCTCATATAAGTGCTCAAACTGAAAAAGATGCTAAACGCTTTTGCTCATTAGGTATCGATAAAAACAAAATCTGTATCACAGGCAATTTAAAGTACAGCATGATTACACCACAAGACTTAAGTGAAAAAATGACTCGCTTAAAAGAAAGTATAAAAAATCGTCCTGTGTGGATAGCTGCAAGTACTCATCAGGGCGAAGAGGAAGCTGTACTTCAAACTCATAAAGAAATTTTAAAAACTCATACAAATTGTCTACTTATAATAGTTCCACGACATAAAGAGAGGTTTGCAAAAGTTGAAAAAATCATATTAAACAATCATTTAACTATACAGCAACGTAGCTCTTTTAAGAATGAAATCAATAACCACACTCAAGTATACCTAGGCGACACAATGGGAGAACTGTTGCAACTATACTATGTTTCTGATATTGCATTTGTTGGTGGTACTTTAATAGATAATGGCGGACATAATTTACTAGAACCCGCAGCTCTTAAAAAGCCGATTATTAGTGGCACTAGTCTTTATAACTTTAGTCAAATTTCAAAAGCATTGATTAAAAATAAAGCACTTAAACGAATAAAAAGCCCTGATGAGTTGACTAAAGAAATATCTTCTCTACTTAATGATCCAAAAGCGCTAAAACAAATGGCTGATAATTCTTACAAGACATTCAAGGCTCATAGTAATGTTCTTGAATTACAATACAATGAAATTGTGAAGTTCTTATGGAAGCAATAAGATTAGATAACTTTAATACTTTTGCAGAAGAATTTTTTAATAAAATCGAATGTCCTTCTGATACTTTACTTGAAGCGATGAAGTATAGTTTTTTTAGTGGAGGTAAAAGAATAAGAGCTCAACTTGTATATATTATTGGAGAAATGTTTGATATCAATATTTCTGAATGCCATAAAATTGCAATGGCAATTGAACTAATACACACTTACTCTCTGGTACACGATGACTTACCCGCTATGGATAACGATACATTAAGAAGGGGTAAAACAACCTGTCATGTAAAATTTAATGAGGCTACGGCAATACTTGCTGGAGATAGCTTACAAACACTATCATTCCAAGTAATTCAAGAAATTGATGTATACGATATCAACACATTAAAAAAACTAAATACTACCTTAGCTCAATGCTCTGGGGCTAATGGTATGGTAGCAGGTCAACAACTAGATCTTGAAGGTGAAAATAAATCTTTAGGTATAAAAAATCTAGATATTATTTACATAAATAAGACAGCAAGAATGTTTGCTGCAAGTATACTTATGCCATACTTACTATCTAAACATATTACTACAGATATAACAAAAACTCTAAAAAGCATATCTTTACTAATAGGACTGAGCTTTCAAATTAAAGACGATATTCTAGATGTAACAAAATCGACAACAGAGTTAGGCAAAACTTCCGCAAAAGATATAAAATCAAACAAGTCGACCTACGTATCCTTGCTTGGACTTAACAATGCTGTAACTCTTTTAAATGATAAAAAACTAGAAATATACAACCTTATTGACAAAATAAAAAATTGTGGCTTTAATTGCGATGAACTTAAGAGCATAGTCAATTTAGTTATTGATAGAAACTATTAATCTTCTTTGTTACAATTTAATAAATTTACTTTACACAAATTAACTTTGATGTTAAATCTACAAAAAATTTATGCGTGGCTTGTTCACTTATTGACATCTCTAGGAGCTGTATTTGGTATACTAGCCATTGTATATGCTATAGAAGCTTCTAAAGCAAATGTTTTAGGATATATTGGAGCTTATCACTACAATATAAAACTATCAATGTACGCTATCATAATAGCTGTGTTTATTGACGCTATTGATGGTAGTCTTGCCAGACTAGTCGATATAAAAAAGCTAGCTCCTCTTGACGGTGTATTACTGGATAACATTATCGACTTCACAACATACTCCATAGTTCCTTGTATTTGGGTATATGTATCAGGTCTAGTTAGTACTGAATGGCTAATTCTTATTATAATCATGATTACAATTTCATCCGCATACCAATTTTGTCAAATGAATGCTAAAACAGATGATTATTTCTTTGTTGGATTTCCTAGCTACTGGAATGTAATAGTTATCTTTATGCTTTGCTTTCAATCTTCACAAGAAATGAACCAAATTATAATTATTATTTTAAGTATATTTTCTTTTATACCAATTAAATATATATACCTATCAAGAATTGAGCATATAAGTAAAAGTAGTGTAGTAAAAGTTTTTACTTTTTTATTCACCATGCTAGCATCAGTCGCAACTTTCTTTGCAGTTGTAACATATCCAGTTAAAACACCTACACCCATAATCTCAATTATTCTTATATTTACAATTTTCTATATCCTATTCAGTGTTAAGCTAAACAGAAAAAACACCAATTCATAATATTAAAAGTAAGTCTAAGATGTGCTAATATATAACACACTATATATAAAATATAAAAGTAATATATCATGAAGGTTCTAAGCCAATCTGGGCGTCAAAAACTCTTTGTAGAAAATATCTTTCCATATAAACACAATATAAAACGTACAATCTACGAAAAACAAAAATATCATCTTCAAATAGAGCTATTAAAACTACAAAAATGGATAAAAGAAAACAACAAAAAACTTCTTATAATTTTTGAAGGTCGTGATGCTGCAGGTAAAGGTGGTGCTATTAAAAGAATGATGGAACACTTAAACCCTCGTGGAGCTAAAGTAGCAGCTCTTGAAAAGCCTACTGAACGAGAAAGAAATCAGTGGTATTTCCAAAGATACATACAGCACTTACCATCTGGTGGCGAAATAACTCTTTTTGATAGATCTTGGTATAACCGTGCTGGAGTTGAACGAGTAATGGGATTTTGTACAGAAAGAGAGTATTTCTCATTCCTTGAGCAGGCTCCTATGCTTGAAAAAATGCTTACAAGTAATGGTACTATCATTATCAAATTCTGGTTCTCTGTGAGCCAAGAAGAACAAAAGAAAAGGTTTAAAGCTCGTGAACAACACCCTTTAAAACAATGGAAATTAAGTACTGTTGATAAAGCATCTCTTGATAAGTGGGATGATTATACAGAAGCTAAAGAAAAAATGTTTATATACACAGATAAACCTTATGCACCTTGGGTTATTGTCAAATCAGATGATAAAAAACGAGCTAGGTTAAATGCTATCAGATATATACTTAACAGTATTGATTATCATAATAAATCTGCAGATGTAGCAATTCAGCCAGATCCTTTAATTGTGGGCTCATCTTCAAATATCTATAAATAACCTCTTGCAGACGAATTCTTTTATAAAAACAAGAATAAAATATTGACTAATTGCAAAGATTTAAATATAATCAGTCTTAAGTTTTGGGCCTATAGCTCAGTTGGTTAGAGCGCCGGACTCATAATCCGTAGGTCGTAGGTTCGAATCCTACTGGGCCCACCAAACATATATCTCAACAAATATCATAACTCCTCACAAACCCAACAAAATCAATACTTATTGGTATAAAACCCGTGTCATAAAGTATCAAGTAATATCATTTAATGCTTGATATTGATGTACATTTTAGTGTACATTAACTAACAAATCACTCTCTCAATGTACACTAATGGCTAAATTAAGTCAGCAATTCATAGAAAAGTCAAAAGAAATAAAAGAATTAAAGACCGAGAAAAGTATGATAATTGCCCTAAACTATGGCTTATAGCTCGTCCTAGTGGTGTACATTCATGGCTATATAAATTTAAAAGAAACAAGAAAGCAAATAGTATCACTATTGGTAAGTATAATAAGATTCATATTGGAGATTCTAGAGATATAGCTAGAACATACAAGAAGATGTTAGCTCAAGGTAAAAATCCTAAAATAGAAAAAGAAAAATCTAGATATTAGAATAATACCAATTTTAGTAATATTGCTGAAAGAGCTTTTGATACTAAACACCCTACTAATTACCATGGTTGGAATGAGGATGGATATAGAAAGAATTTGTCAATACTCCATAGACTTATATTACCAAAACTTAATAACTTAAATACCCAAGATATAGAGCCATGGCAAATAGCAAAGGTATTAGAGGGAAATAAACCTATTCATATTATTTCTATAGATGAAGAAAATATGAAGATGGGTAGAAAGTTTAAAAAACCACTGAATAAGCAAACGTATAATCTATTAACTGAAATTAAAGAGGCGAATGGTGGTTATAAATATGTATTCCCCTCATATACTAAATCTCAACATATATCTAAAGATTCATTATCTAAAGCTCTTAGAGTTAATCTTGGTTATAACGGTACAGATAATCCTCAACAGCATACTCATGGATTTAGAAAGTCTGTAAGGACATTTATTAGTAGTACGCAAGAGTAAATACAAATGGGATAAAGATGCTATAAGAATGGTTTTAAGCCATCTTAAAGGGGATAGCATAGACAATATCTATGATAAGTATGAATATATCCCAGAGAGATTAGAAATGCTCCAACTATGGGCTGATTATATAGACCATGTAAAAGAGAATGCTATAAGATATTAGCTAATCAATCTCATATTGAATAAAAGGGAGTGTAATAAATTCTGTGTCACTTCCAATTTACCCTAATAATTATACTAAATCTAAAGCATCTTTTAATATCTCCTTAAAATGAATATTTAGCTAAGAAATTGTCAGGCTCCAATTACGGATTGGCATAGTCAACTTTTTCTCGGCATTTAAAATCCCAGCATAAAGGAATTTCAATAAACTATTATCATTTGGGAAAGCTCCTTTAGTCTTAGTCAAAGTTCTAAATTGACGGTGGACAGATTCAATGATATTAGTTGTATAAATGACTCGTCTGATTGGTTCAGCATATTTAAAATAGTTAGATAAATTATCCCATTTATTTCTCCATGATTCGAAGACTATCGGATACTTTTTACCCCATTTCTCTTCAAGCTTATCTAGCTCTATTTCAGCCTCTTCTTTAGTAAATGCTTGATAGAAAGCTTTTAAATCTTTAGCGAATTGTTTTTGATTATTAGAATCTACATATTTAAGGCTGTTTAGTATTTGATGAACAATACACAACTTAACCTCAGCATCTAGAAATATCGCATTAATAGCCTCAAGAAAGCCTTTAAGAACATCAACAGATGCTATCAGAATATCTTTAACACCTCTGTTTTGTAGGTCAGTTAATACTTGAAGGGTCTAGTATTAAAATATTTTTGCAATAACCTAACCACTAACAATTTTGTAACTGTGTATGTTGTAATCAAAAGCAAAAAACTTACTAAAAATAAGAAAAAACAAAGTATAGCGTTGTTATTGAAGGTAAATTTGTAACTAAACATAAGATACAATAAGTCTTTGGCAACTACGATTCTCTCTTATACAGCAGATTAGTACGGTGTGGCTAATTGACTGCTCCACTCCTCACTAAGAACCTCTGCTTGTCTCATAACCATCTCAATAACCTCTTTCTCCTTATTTGGTGGGTACTCATATCTTTTGAGCAATATGCTAATAATATTTCTCATCTTAGCTCTGACATATTCTCTTTTTTGCCAATCTACACTAATACTATTTCTGAGTTTTAGATTTATTTCAACTGCTATGTTCTTTAGCGTATTATCACCCATTTCTAATAGAGCTGATTCATTTTATGCTAAAGCATCATAGAATGCCATCTAATCAAATTTTCAACCTAGATCTGCACCTTTATTAGATTCAGCTGCAAACTCTTTTGCCATAGCAATTAGCTCTTCTATTACTTGGGCTGTTTCTATAGCTCTATTGTTATATTTTCCTAGAGTTTCTTGCAATCTATCACTAAATTTTTTCTCTTGAAATACATTGTTTTTAGTTTTAGCTTTTATGTCAGCTTTTAATAATTTTTCTAAAAGTTCCACAGCTAAGTTTTTATGCGGAATATTTGCTACATCCTGCAAAAACTCATCTGACAATATACTAATATCTGGCTTATCTAAGCCTACTAGTGAAAATATATAATCTACACCATCGATACCACTGCATTATCAATAAGTTGTTTAATAACCTTGTTAGGGTCTTTATCTTTTTTGACACCTACGACACTTGCCTTTTGAATTACAGATTTTCCAGCTTGGAAAAGTGCTATTTCTTCCTTGTATTGTTTAGCTTCATCAATTGTCCCACATAGCCTAAATGCTTTTGTTATAGCTAAAACTGCATCTAGGTATCTTTTTTTACCATCATCTAATCCTAATATATGGTTAGCTGCTGATGGTAATAGCATCTGGGCTTTTGTCATATACTCGCTATAGTCAAAACCATGAGACATATTTTGGATAATATCTATGCGTTTAAATAATTCTGCAAATGCTTCTGCACTATCTATGGTACCTGTACCTTTGCCACCTGCACCTGTATATGTTTTTAGGGCATGTTTTAGCTCATTTGCGATACCGATATAATCAACAACTAGACCACCTTTTTTATCTTTAAATACTCTATTTAATCTAGCGATAGCCTGTATTAAGTTATGTGATTTCTTAGGTTTATCTATATACATAGTGTGCATACTTGGTGCATCAAAACCTGTTAGACACATATCACGAACTATCACTAATTTTAGCTCATCATCTACATCTTTGATTCTTTTCTCGATGTCTTTTTTGACTTGTTTTGAGTAGATGTGTGGTTGCATACTTGCATCATCACTAGCACTACCAGTCATAATAAATTTGATAGCACCTTTGTAGGATCTTTACTATGCCAATTTGGTCGTATAGCCACTATTTCATTGTATAAATCTACAGTTATATGCCTACTCATAGCCACTATCATACCCTTGCCATCTATAGATGCTGTTCGGTCTTCAAAATGTGTGATAATATCTTTTGCTTTGCTATCTGCTGAACCCTTGCTTTTGCAACTACTAGTTTTTCTAGGGCACTCTCCATTTGCTTTTGAATTTCTCCTTATCAGAACTCTCATCTTGCTCTGTGATACCAGCGATTTCATCATCTATTTCTTTCATAGTTGATGAATCTAGGTCTATCTTGGCTAATCGACTTCCATAATATATAGGTAGTGTAGCACCATCTCTTACAGCATCTTCTATATCGTATATAGAGATATAGTCACCAAATACAGATCTAGTATCTTTGTCTTCACTCTCAATCGGAGTTCCTGTAAATCCTATAAATGTAGAATTTGGTAGTGCATCGCGTAAATGCTGAGCATAGCCATATTTAAATTGACCATCTCTATCTAACATAGCATCAAAACCATATTGGCTGCGGTGTGCTTCATCTGCTAGCACTACGATATTTAATCTATCACTAAGACAAGGCAATCTTTCTTCTTCTTTCTTTAGGCTGAATTTTTGAATAGTAGTAAATATAATCCCACCTGATGGTTTGCCAGTAAGTTTATCTCGTAATGCTGAGACATCATTCATTTGCACAGGTTCTTGACCTAAAAGCATTTTAGCACTTCTAAATGTAGAATACAGCTGTCCATCAAGATCGTTTCTATCTGTTACGATTACTAAAATTGGGTTTTTCATGACTGGTTGCTTGGTTAGCGTACCTGCAAAACAAGCCATAGATATAGACTTACCACTACCTTGTGTATACCAAACTACACAACCTTTTTTGGTACCTGTAGTACTTGCTTATATCACAGTATCTACAGCTGTTCTGAATGCGTCAAATTGGTTATTGCCCGCTATTTTTTTGATAATGTCTTTACCATTATCTTCCAATAATACCAAGTTTTGGATATAGTCTAATAAAAACTGTTTATTGAAAAAACCTTTAGTTAATGTGTCTAATTCATATTCTAATATTAGTTTATCATTTTCATTTTTGACAGTTCGCCAAAACATAAACCTCTCTTGTGTAGAGGTTAGTTAACCAACTCGTGCATGTGTGCCATCACTGATTATTAAGGCTTCATTGTATACCAATAGATCTTCTATCTCATCTTTGTATGTTTGTAGCTGATTGTATGCTTTATAAATATCTGCATTTTCATCTGCTGGATTTTTTAGTTCTATAATAGATATTGGTAAACCGTTTATAAACACTATCAAATCTGGTCTACGGTTACCCTTTGTACCTTTTATAGTAAACTGATTTACGACTAAAAAATCGTTATTATTTACATTTTCAAAATCTATAATTTTGACTACTTCGCCTTTTTTACCATTTTTGGTATCTATCTCTACAGATATACCTTGTAACAATAGCCTATGAAACTCTCTGTTATTTTGAATAAGAGTTGTATACTGTGGCTTTGATAATAGATGTAGAGCTTCATTAATCGCAGATTGTGGTAGTTTTTATTTAACTTTTATAGTGATGAGTTTAGCCTAGATTTTAGGATAACTTCTTGGTAGTTATCTCTAAGTGGATTTGTGCTGTCTGGTGCTATGTCATAGACTAATAGGTAGTTATAACCTAACTATTTAAACCAGTCTATAGCTAATAGTTCAACTTGATCTTCGTTTATCATTACTGACTCTTGAATTGTGAATTTATTTTAGCTAGAGGCTCTTTAAAGGTACTCGATAACCTTTGCATAGCACCAATCATAAAAGTAATCATATCATCCCATGAATCTTTTTTATATCCATCGAATGGCTGTTCATACTTTATCCTACTTGCTTTTTTATCATCAAGTCTTTCCCACTCAAGAGTATTGCCAAATTTTTATTCTAGCATATCTTTTTGCTTATATAGCTCATCAAATACCAATTTATTTTCTTCTGTTAAACTTCGTGAGATATTAACCTCAACTCTAGCGGCTTGTTTTAAGAAGACAAAGGTATAAGGAACTCCTCGCATACCACTACCAGCACTAAGCCAATGGTCTTTTGATGGACTAATATTCCTAAACAAATCTAGGTTTGAATCATTTGATACTTCTAACAACTGCCTCCCGAACTCCAACCTTATATGATATCTATTTTTCAATTCAAATTCAGAGTTTTTTGACTCTTGCTCTTTCGCATTTATTCATATCATATACTCTTTAGATTCGGGTGTTAGTATGATTTGCTCTACTTGTAAAAATATTGCATTTCCCATTGAGTAGGGTGTAGCTCTAAAACATTGTATTTGTATTTGTTGTTCTAGTAGCCATAAAACAGTAGACGTAACTTCTTGTCGATAATTATTAGCTACGAAGATTATTCTTTGTGAAGTAGCTTTGTTAATAACTATAGAATCAAGATCTGCCTCTTCGAGAAAATCTACAATTATTCCTCTAGCATCGCCACCATCTTTATATCTATCCAAAGATTTCTGATAAATATCTATAATCTGTATCTTTGTAAGAGTAAAGCAATAGGAAACATACTTTAACGCTTGCCATGTAACATCTTTGCCACCATCGTCTAACTTGTTTTCTATAACCACTAAGTTACCATTTTTATCTAATGCTAGTCAATCTAGTCTTTCATTGGTGCAATCAAAACCCTTAAATTCTTTTTTAATAATTAAAAGGTCTTCCCCTAATGCTTCAGGATAATGGGCTAACCATTCTTGAAGATGTTCTCTTTATCTAAAACCCAACTCGCTAAACTTTCTTTCTTGTAATCTTTAAATTACATTATCTTGCTTTTTAATTCTAAACATCAGTTTGTCCTTTAATATCTATCTAGTAAAACAAATCAATTTATCTTTAGATAATTCAGCATTAAACTTATATCCAGCAATATCAAATTTTTTGATATCTTCAATATTTTCAATTCTATTTTCAAGAATATAACGACTCATCAAGCCGCGAGCTTTTTTAGCATGGATACCCACTGTTTTAAATGTACCATTTTTGTTTTCTTTGAAATAAATATCTAGCCAATCAGCTTTGAGTGCTTTTCTATCTATAGATTGAGAATACTCATTAGATGATAGGTTTATAAGAGTTTTGTTTTGTTGCTTTTCAAATAGTTTATTTAATGCGGTTGTAGATTTATCTTGCCAATATTTGTAAAGTATTTGCTCATCAATTTTGATTATAGTACCCATTTCTAATCTATATGCTTGTATCAAATCAAAAGGTCGGATAATCCCATATAGTCCAGATAGTATAAGTAAATGCTCTTGGGCATACTCTATAGTCTCTTTATCTAAAGTCGTTGCATCTAGGCCCTTATAGACATCGCCACTAAATGTAAAAATAGCAGCTTTTGAATTAGGTATTCTATAGTTTGTAGGATCGAAATTATTGTGTTTGTCAAATACTTCAGTTGCAAGCTTAGGGCTTATTTTCATTAGCTTCTCTATTTCCTCTACTTCATAGTGCTTGAGCTTATTTATAAGCATTTTTATTTCATCTTGAAATATCGGTTGAGTAAAGTTATAAGTCTGTTTTACTTCATCAAAGTTTTGGCTTTTAGCTGGAGATATTACAATTATCATATTGTTTAATTATAGTTTGTATCTTTATAGATAAATGATAACAACTTCTTTATAAAAAAGGAATTTAGATTACATTGTAGTAGTATATGAATATTGGTGCTATTACTTCTTTGTTTTGCTGCTTACTGCGTAAGCTTTAACGACATACTTTTTTCATTGCTTAGCACTACGCTATCGTATTAAGGACAACTCTAATTTAGGTTCTGTCGCAAACTCAACAATCGGGCACAATATTTCCAAAATCAGTTATCATTAGTTACAGTTATGCAGCTATAGCATAAAACTGATCCCAAACAGTCATTTTACCAGCGTTAATGTGCTGACCTTTTTTAATCATGTTAACTAATTTGTAACCTGCTATAGTAGATCCCATAGAATCCCATGACTTAAATCCTAACATGGGTCGAGTCAATCTCTTTATATTCCTATGCTCCTGCTCTATCAAATTATTGAGATACTTATTTTGTCTTATCTCTATACCATGAGTTAACCATATCCCAAGCAAAAATAGAAAGATATTAATAGATAGCAAAGCAGTTTCATTAGCACCAGACTTATCTACATTGACTTTTTCCGGCAAGCCATGTTTGCCAATGGTTTGTTTAAAGAACTGATGAGCAGCCCTTTCATCTATTTTAAGAGAAATCATAAACTATAATGTATCTCCATGCTTATCTATTGCTCTGTAGAGATCAACCCACTTACCTTTATGCTTTACTTAAGTTTCATCCATCTTCCAACTTACATAAGCACTATACTTACTAAACTTTCTGCTTAAAGTAACTTCTAACTCTTTAGCATATTTGATAATCCAACGGTTGAGAGTACTATGATCTACACTAACTCCAAGCTATTTCATTAACTCTTCTACATGCCTATAGCTAAGTGGATATGATAAATACCAACGAAGATCTTGGAGAATTACAAGTTTAGTGAAGTATCTACCTGTGAAATCTAACATAGAAAAACATAATTATATTTGTGATAAAATAATACTACAAAATTACACTATTATTAGTTTGCGACAGAACCTATACTAAACTATTTATAAAAATCCTACAAAACCATTTAATGGTATAAAAAAATGAAAGCAAAAATATTATCACTTGGCGAAAAGCCACCAAAATGGGTTGAAGAAGGTTACGAGGAGTATAAAAACGCCTAAGCAAAACCATACCATTAGAGCTAATAGAACTACCAATAGCGAAGCGTTCCAAAACGGGCAATCAAAAATTATGGATGGAGCAAGAAGCTAAAACTATTCTAAGTAAACTAAACTCTAACGATCATCTTGTAATACTTGATGTTACATCAAAAGTTATATCTACGGAAGAGCTTGCTGATAAAATGCAAAATTGGAAACAAAACTGTCCTAATGTGGTAATTTTAATTGGTGGACCTGATGGCATTGATCAAAGTATCAAAGATATTGCTAATGAAAAAATCTCTATTTCAAAAATGACATTCCCCCATCCTATTGTACGAATTATCATAGCTGAACAACTTTATCGGGCTTATACAATTCTTGAAGGACACCCTTATCATAAGTAATACCAATTCAAATCCACACACTTATGAAAAATTCACTAGTCCTATTAATTTTAGAATAATAACTTTTCTTACATTCTAGTTTATTCTTTCCACATAGCCTCAATGAGGCTATGAAATCGTAACTAATTATGGGGAAAAATAATGAATAAACTAAAGCTGATACCAGCAACCATGATGGCTCTACTTGTTAGTACTGCTTTTGCTGACTGCAAAATAGATGAAGTAAATAAAGACTGAACTGGTAGTATAAAATTTAGTTTTGATACAGACACAAATTTACAAACAAACCCTATCAAACTAAAGCTAACAAATGGCGTATAAGTCGGTAGCATTTACGGAATAGGTAATGCTAATATGGCAGCTAATCGCAAAAACGGGTTGGTAAAATACGGCTGTAAATCAGATATAATAAGGGTTTAAAAACGATTACTTACAAATGCTTGTAAGAAAACACTAAAAAATGTTTAAATTGTTATTCCAAACAGACTCAAAAGTATTGCACAAAAAAAAGCTTACATGGATTGATTATACCCTCCAATTTGTGACACTTAGGTGTTAAGAAAAGGAGACAAATATGGTTTACCAAAGATATACAAAAGAATTTAAAGATGAGGCTGTTAAATTATGTTTGCAACCAGATGCAAATAGACGAGAAATAGCAGATAATTTAGGGATAAAATATAAGACATTAAGTACTTGGATATCCAAAGCTATGTTAACCCCATAAAAAGATATAAAAATAGATTACTCAGTATCAGCAATTATCATCTGAAAATACTGATTTGAAGAAAAAACTCAAACAGGCATCCAGAGCGTGAAATACTAAAAAAGTCAGCAGCGTACTTTGCAAAGCAAACTCTATAAGGTACGCCTTTATTAAAGAGTATTGTAAAGTTATGCCAGTAACAACACTATTGAAATCTTTGAATGTTAGCACATCTTAATATTACAGATGTATACATAAACCTATAGTTAAAAGGCAATCTAATGATGCTGAGCTAGATGATGCTATTACCGCTATATTTAATGAGCATCTAGATATGGAAGTGTTAGGATATACAAAGAACTTAAAGATATGGGTTGGAAAGTTACTCAACCTAGAGTATCTAAACGCATAAAAATACTAGGTTTACAAGCTAAGGCTATTCGTAAACATAAAGCAACGACAGACTCTCACCATAACAAACATGTGTCTGATAATTTATTAGAATAAAACTTCACTACTTTATCTGTAAATCATAGATGAGTTACAGATATAACTTACATACCGACACAAGAAGGATGGTTATATCTCTGTGTGATTATACACTCTGTCAAAGGATCACAATACTGTAGCAAACAGTATCAAGATATTATTTAAAGGACACTGGCTACTATCAAGTATGAGCTCTAAAGGATGCTGTTACGATAACGCTGCTTGTGAGAGTTTATTTGGAACTTTAAAAGTAGAGTTAGTACATGATGAAAACTATAAAACTAGAGAAGAAGCTAAGTTATCAATATTTGAATATATTGAAGCTTATTACAACTTATCTTCAAGTTGTTGCGACAAAATAATTATTGCACTAAAAGAGTAAGTTAGATATTGTTACACTTGCTAAAAATCGACTTAAGGAATCACCATGGGACCATCCTACACCCAACTTACTCAAGAACAAAGATATCAGATTGGATAACTATTGAAAATAGGTGTTTCAAAAACACAAATAGCCATGGAAGTTGGTTGTAACCAAAGTAGCATATACAAAGAGATAAACCGTAACACCGGCAAACGAGGTTCTAGACCTAAACAAGAACAATCACTTGCAAACTCAAGAAAACGTAAAGGCAACAAACAAATTATGCAATTTGGTTGGAGCTATGTAGAGCATCTTATCAAACAGTATGGGTATCCAGAGCAAATAAGTGGCGGTTTAACATCTAATGGGTGGTTAGATGTCATAAGTGCTGAAAGCATCTATAAGTATATCTATGGGAATAAAGAAAGAGGCGTTGACTTACACACTTATTTGCGTTGTCAGAAAACTTATCGTAAAAGAGGTACGGCTAGTCAAGAGCATAGAGGCCAAATACAAAATATAGTTTCAATACATGAGAGAGACTTTGAGATTTTGAGGGAGACACTATTATTGGCAAAGATCACAAGGGTGACTTATTAACACTAGTTGATAGAGTATCTAAACTAACTAAAATTAAACCTTTGGCTAGTAAGAATGCTGAAAACTTAGCAAACAGTTGAATACAAACACTTAATGCGTCACATACTCACTCAATCACTTTTGATAATGGTAAAGAGTTTTCCAAACACATGCTAATATCAGAAGTATTAAATATAGATATATTTTTTGCTGATCCATAATCTTATTGTCAACGTGGCACCAATGAAAATACAAATGGGTTAATTAGATAATTCTTCTCTAAAAACCTGAGATTAGATAATATTACTTAAGACCAAACTAGAAGAGTTGAAAACCTATTGAACAACAGACATAGAAAAAGTCTTGGATTCAACACTCCTCTTCAGGTAGAATCTAGAAATAAGGTTGTCGGACTTGGTACTTGAATCTCAGCAATACAAAAAGAAAACATTCTACAATAAATTATATGACTCCAAATCAGTTTGAATATATAATGTAAAATGAATGGATAAACTATCTCAAATTGTCGGGGTATATCACTTGATGTTGGTAAATTTTTAGATTTAAAAAATAAGATTAGAGTACATAGAGGTTGATCTAAATTATTGAAGAAAAAGTTGGTTGATTACTATCTACTAAATAACGGTAGAAAATAATGAAAAACCAACCCATTTTTGCGATTAGCTCTGATTAAGTGACTGTTCCAAATTGACGAGTGTCTATGTTAAGTATTAGAATAATATTTCATACCTCTTTTAATTTTTTCTTTACCATTTTCTATTCTCCATTTATTTGTATCTCGAAGACTATATGCACATCCACAATATTCCTGCTGGTAAAATTCTTCTTTTTTAGATATCTCTAACATTCTATATGAACCACCTTTTTTTCTCCAATTAAAGTCCCAATAATAAATCCCTTTAAATAATGATGAAGCTTTTTGACCAGAGTTATTTATTTGTTCCATATTCTTCCATTTAGAAATTCCTAAGGTACTAGACATAAGTGTAAAACCATTTTTATAGGCATATTCAGCTGTTTTCACAAACCTCATATCAAAACACATCGTACATCTAATACCTCTTTCAGGCTCATTCTCTAAACCTTTAGTTAAATTAAACCAATTATCTTTATCATAGTCTGCATCTATAAATGGCATACCTAGTTTATTGGCGTATCTTTTATTTTCTTCTTTTCTTATTACATATTCTTCAAAAGGATGAATATTGGGGTTATAGAAGAAAATTGTTACTTCAATATCAGTTGCTGCTAAAGCATCCATTACTTCACCTGCACAAGGAGCACAGCAAGAGTGCAATAATATTTTATTACTGCCATCAGGAGTTTGTAATTTTGGTCTTTGATAATTATCAAGTAAGTAATTGTCATTCATCATAGTTTTTCTCTCTATATTGAATATGTTAAATTAGATTCTATAATGTGCTTATTTTATTGTCAATAAATTAGAAATATAATATATAGTTGTGTCTGACAGTAATTTTAGACTATAGTTCGGATACACACTTTAATCATTTCTTAGATTCAAGTTTTAAGTTCGATAAAATATTTGTTGCACAAAAAAGGAAGTTAGATATTGTCTTACTTGCTAAAAATCTACTTAAGGAATTACTATGGGGTCATCCTATATCCAACTTACTTCATAACAAAGATATCATATCTCAGGATGATTAAGAACAGGTATGTCAAAAATTGATAGCTTGTTAGCTGTGAGATTTTTAGGTATTATATCGCTGAAGATTTTGAAAGCTTTATTTATAACTTTGATGTTTGTATCTGGTATGATAATGCTTTTATAAGGCTCTATAATTGAAAATATAAATATATAATGTATACTTTGAGATTCAACTGTAGAGGCGGCCGAGTGCTTGAAGGCGCACGCCTGAAAAGCGTGTATAGTAGAAATACTATCGAGAGTTAGAATCTCTTCCTCATTCTGTCGCAAACTGACAATTGCGAAATTTTGTAGTATTATTTTATCACAAATATCATTATGTTTTTCTATGTTAGATTGCACAGGTAGACACTTCACCAAACTTTTAATTCTCCAAGCTCTTCGTTGGTATTTATCATATCCACTTAGCTATAGGCATGTAGAAGAGTTAATGAAATAGCTTGGAGTTAATGTAGATCATAGTACTCTCAACCGTTGGATTATCAAATATGCTAAAGAGTTAGAAGTTACTTTCAGCAGAAAGTTTAGTAAGTATAGTGCTTATGTAAGTTGGAAGATGGATGAAACTTAAGTAAAGCATAAAGGTAAGTGGGTTTATCTCTACAGAGCAATAGATAAGCATGGAGATACATTATAGTTTATGATTTCTCTTAAAAGAGATGAAAGGGCTGCTCATCAGTTCTTTAAACAAACCATTGGTAAACATGGCTTGCCGGAAAAAGTCAATGTAGATAAGTCTGGTGCTAATGAAACTGCTTTGCTATCTATTAATATCTTTCTATTTTTGCTTGAGATATGGTTAACTCATGGTATAGAGATAAGACAAAATAAGTATCTCAGTAATTTGATAGAGCAGGATCATAGGAATATAAAGAGATTGACTCGACCCATGTTAGGATTTAAATCATGGGATTCTATGGGATCTACTATAGCAGGGTACAAATTAGTTAACATGATTAAAAAAGGTCAGCACATTAACGCTGGTAAAATGACTGTTTGGGATCAGTTTTATGCTATAGCTGCATAACTGTAACTAATTATAACTGATTTTGGGAATATTATACCTATGCACACAGTTTGCGACAGAACCCATATTTATGCTACTCCTAATACCTATATATTAATAGATTAAATTAGGCATAAACTACTTTGAGTTATTTATATATTTGAATTGGTATAGGAGCATTGAGCTAGTTAATAAATTAGTTAATAAAGTTTAGACAAACCTATTATTGGAGAAATAGGGGCTTTCCAAATAAGTGTGTAAATTCTTAATTAAGATGCTAGATTTAATCTAGTAAAATCTTCAGGATAAACACAATGTCTAGAAAAAACAAATCAGATGATATTTACGCCACTATTGCAGATCAAATAATTGACTCAGTTGCAGATCTTAGTCAAATATTTGAAAAAGATGGCTTACTCAAGCAATTAACTAAAAGATTATTAGAAAAAGCCTTAGATGCTGAGATGGATAGCCATCTTGGTTATTCAAAGCATCAAAGAACCACCACTACAAATTCTAGAAATGGGTACAATAGCAAAACAATATCTACAGATACAGTTAATTTAGATATATCAGTACCTAGAGATAAAGAAAGTGACTTTGAACCTCACATAATTCCTAAAAGCGTAACAAAGATAAATGGTTTAGATAAAAAAATATTGTCATTATATGCTAAAGGTATGAGTCTGTAAGATATACAGCAATAGTTATTTGAACTGTATGATACTCAGATAATCACAAGCTTTATAGGCAATGTCACAGAAGCCGTAATAGATGATGTTAGAGCGTGGCAAAATAGACCCTTAGAATCAGTTTACCTAATAGTCTTTTTTGACTGCATAGTTGTTAAGGTTAAAGAAGATAAACGAATAATCAATAAAGCAGTATATGTTGCTTTAGGTATATCTCTTACTGGTCACAAAGATGTATTAGGCTTATGGATCAGTCAAAATGAGGGAGCTAAATATGATTCTAGATATCCACTGATATAGAAAGCATGGTGAAATAACTGGGATAATTTGACAGTATTCTTGCAATATACATCAAAAATTCGTAAAGTAATTTACACTACTAATGCGATAGAATCGCTTAATAGTCAGTTTAGGAAAGTTATTAAAAACAAGAAGTTATTTCCTAAATATGATTCTGTGTTCAAATCGTTATTTTTAGCTATAGACTATATAACTAAAAAATGGTCTATGCCTGTGAGATATTGGAATGATTCTATGCCTTATTTCGCTATAGAGTTTGAAAATAGAATGCAGAACTTCATGTAAGTTAATTTACACACTTAGATAGAAAGGCTCTAGATAATATATTTTGAAGGAATTACATTTGTTCTATAGCTTGAGAATCATTCTCATCGCACTTCACACCGAAGTCCAGGTCTGTTCTTCTATCTAAGTAGTAAGCTTTCTCAGATGCTTTATACATGCAAGAATCATTTAAGCCATCAGTACAGAACTCATCATAGTATTGAGTAGTTTCAGCAGCAGGTTTTAATTTACCATAGCTAACTACACAAATCTGATCTTGCTGCACATCTTTTGATAATAAGTATTGATTAACAGCATCTGCACGGTTTTGACCAAGATTGAAATTGTATTTATCACTACCCCTAGGGTCTGTATTACCAGAAAGTTTAATAGGCTGATCTGGGTGAGCTATTAGATAAGCAGCAGTTTTATCAAGACAAGCTTTTGCTTCATCCGTTAGTTTATTACTATCAAAATCAAAGTATACTGATCTACAATTTATATTCATAAGTGCTTCTTTCATTTGAGCAACTTCATCAGAACTAATATTATCAGAACCAAATATTTGTGAAGACATTTCTAAAGCTTCAGAGCTATCTACACCAGTATACTTATCTTTTATAAGATCACTATTGTCTGGTCTTGTGCTTGAACAACTTGCTAAAGCAAGTACAGAGCCTACAGCCACCAATCTTAAAAGTTTCTTTTTCATCATTTTATTAACTCCATTTTTTTCATTTAACTTAATCAACATTATCAAAATTTGTAGTGACATAATTACCACCATTATCAGCAAATGAACTACCATTATTCTCCATAGATTTAAGAGTATCTATAGTGTTTTAATGCCTAGATTCATTTAGAGATGAAGCATCTAAATTCGCATCTCCATCAGGCATCATTTCAGGACCTTGATACCAAGCACAGCTTGACATTACTATATATACTAAAGTCAAAATCGAAAGTTTATTTGCAGTTTTCATACTCACACTCTAAAAGTTTTTTGGTGACCAACTTGGTGACTGAATAAGCCTATCCTTACCATTCGTCTTCATCACACTAAAGTGATTATCTGCATCCAATGATACCATATCCAAAGAATTATATCCCTTAGAGTTTGTCGAGATATATGCAATCATATCACCAAATGGAGATACTGTAGGAGAAGCATCAGACTTGCCACTTGTCAAAAGACTTATATCACTTGTAGCTATATCAAAACGTGCGATCTTCGTGCCTTTTACACCAGGTTGCTGATACATAAACACCACATTACTACCATCTGGAGTATAGTTAGGTTCATATCCTTGATATATCTTGCTACTAAGTCTTGAAGATTGAGGATAATTAATGTTTGTAGGTGCAATATAAATATTCGGTCTTCCACTTCTATCTGAGGTAAATATGACATTCTCATCACTTGGTGAAAACTTCGGTGCTGTATTTATACCGTTTATAGTCATTTGTTTTAGAGATTTGTTAGCTAAATTCATAATATAAATATTTGTATGATCTGAATACCCTTTTGACAACGCTAATGCAATTTTATCATCATTTGGAGAATATGACGCAGCACTATTTATACCCTTATAATTTGATATTCTAGTAACTTTTGCAGTACCAATATCAAGCCTGTATACAGCCATACTACCACCACTATAGCTAGAGTAAACTATATACTTACAATCATTTGACCAAGATGGAGTAGCTATAGGATTATCTCTCTGTCTAATCACAGTATGTTTGTTATAACCGTCATAGTCGGAGATAACTAGCTCATAAGTCCTACCTGCTCTTGCATATGGATTTGTAACTTTTACATAAGCCATTTTTGTTAAAAAGAACCCTTGCTCTCCTGTAAGCTTTTTATATACATAATTTGATATCTTATGAGCCAAAGTCCTTTTCAAAGATATATTGATATTTTTATAAGTTATAGACTGTATATAAGAGTTATCATTTCTTTTAAGAATTTGTACTTCTACACTATAGCTATTGTATGAGTTTTTTATATACTTTGTGTAGACCACATAATCTGCCTTTATATTTTTCCATGGAATACTATGTTTTTGAGTAACCTCATACTTTATCGGTACACTACCTTTAAGTTTTACGTTTTGATTAAGATCATTATCTATAACATAATTCACATCTTGAGGAAATTGATCAACCACATTGTTTGAAACAACCGCTACTAGTGGCTTTTGAATCACTCCTGTTGTAACTTCTGCAACCAACTCTGCATACAAGTTAGATATCATAAAGATAACTACAGATAAACACGCAATAATTTTTCTCATATTATTCCTCTATATAGCACTTTCTAATTTTGATTAAACTTAAAGCTTAGGTTTTTACTTTGAACTGTTTGTTTAGCTACATTATTATATAAAGCTGGTGGTTGGGTATTTTTAACAGCATCTATAAGTGATTGATCACATCTATAGTTACCGGTAGTACCTGTCAGCTTAATAAACTTACCATTTCTAGTAATAGCCCTTGGGAATTTATAAATTCCCCTGCAAGAATCTTTGATCCAGTTAGAACCAACCCTCTCCTGATATTGCGATATATAACTTGAAATTGCAGACTGCGCCTGACTTTGTGCCACTTGCTTTCTTGAAGCTTCTTGAGCATCTGCTTTAGCCTTTGCTAATCTTTCGTCAATAGCTTTCTTTTCTGCATCTTTTTTAGCTTGAAGCTTCTTCTCTTCTTCAAGTCTTTTTTTTTCTTTTAATTGCCTTTCTTTCTCATCTTGAAATTTCTTTTGTTGCTCTTTTCGTTTAGCTTCTGCTTGAGCTTTTTTCTTAGCCTTATCAATTTCTCTTTCTTTTGCTTTTTGTATAGCTTTTTTACGAGCTTTTTTAAGATCTTCTCTAGCTTGTTTTACTTCTTCTCTAGCTTGTCGCTTTTCTGCACGATTGTTTTCATAAGCTCTCATTTGCTTATTTAAATCCTGACTAGATATTGACGTAGCCTGAATAAATTGCATCTTTTTACTTTTGTTTATCTGTGTTTCTAGCTTTATATTAGAATCAAAACGTAAGGTACTCATGATAGATAAAGCATACAAAAAGACTATTATTACCAGATGAATAAGTATAGCTTTTGCTACATAAGGATTTTCATTAACTAAATTTTTGCAAAAATTTACAAATTTTTTATAGTAATAATTAAGATTTGCCATCTTCAGTGACTAACTCCACTTTATCAACACCTGCTTTTTGGATAAGAGTCATTGCCTTCACAACCTCACCATAAATAGCTTGGCTATCGCCTCTTACATATACAGGTTTTCCTGAATTTTGTTTTGATAAATTAACCACAACTTGGCTTAATTGACGAGCCATTAAAGATGCTTTAGAGTCGTCAACACCTTGATTGACAAAGTATTCACCTGCTTTGTTTACAGTAACTACTATCGGCTTACTATCATTTAAAGGTATTTTTTCTGAAGCTGCTTTTGGTAAGTCAACTTTCACACCTTGTGTCAAAATAGGTGTTGTAATCATAAATATAACCAAAAGAACCAACATCACATCAATATATGGAACTACATTGATTGCTATCACCGGTCTCTTCTTTACAAACGATTTTCTTATATGTCTTGCCATAATTTATAAGCTCTTTTTAATAGCTTGCTTGGCTATGTTGCTTCATTTGCTCTTTATGAGCTTCCTTCAACAGAAGTATACATAAGTCATCTTGGAATGATTCATAACTTACAAGTATATCATCTATCTTTGTCGAGATAAGACTATGCCCAACTACCGCAGGAATTGCTACAAATAAACCTAAAGCTGTTGCTATAAGTGCTTCTGCAATATGTGGAGCCACTACGGATATAGTTGCTTGCTCAACACCGCCTAAAGCACTAAAAGATGACATAATACCCCATACTGTACCAACCAGACCAATATATGGAGCGATTGAACCAATAGTAGATAGTACAGAAAGCTTTCGCTCTAAGTCTCTAGCCTCTTGTGATATAGCTATACTAGCAGTTCTTTCCATACCTTCAAGTATAGTTTCTCCTTTTAAAATACCAGTATCTTTTAAATTACTAAACTCTTTTAATGCAGAGCAGAATATTACAGACTTACCAAAGATATTTTCTTTATGCTGAAGATAATACTCATAAAGTTTCTGAATATGATGACCAGCCCAAAAAAGCTTATCAAACTTAGCTTGCTCGTCTCTGTATTTTTTAACACGACTATTCATTTCGATCATGATCGCCCACGAATATATAGACATCATAACTAAAAATAGCATTATTAGCTGTACAATAAAGTTTGCATGCCATATTAGTTGAAATAGTGACATAGAGTTATCTTGCATAAATTATCCTAATAGATTTATGTTAATTATTTATATACACGTTTTACAATTATACGCAATATAGCAAAAATTATAAACTACTTTAATGATATTAATACAAGTCCCAAATAAAGTTTGATATTATCATTACAAATGATAGATCGTAAACTTTAGGCCAATAAGACTATGAAAAAACTGATATTAATAACAATTGGCATAATATTGACAGGACTAATCTCTTGCACAAACTCTCAAGGAGATTCTTTTGGATACACTACCCCTCATCCTATAGATCATGACATGTATTCAGAGGAAGCAGGAAATCTTCAAGAACCCGGTGGGGTTGTCACAGCTATTGAAAGCGAAAATGGTGACTCTGATGACAATTCAGATCTAACTATTAGAGAGTAAATTTATAGACATACATAGATAAATTGGCTAGGAATCTGCATCTATTATCTTTTTACCATCAACTTCTGATGGCTCATTCAAATCACCTCACTCTGAGTTTTTCTTATTTCTAAAGTAAGCAATCGGACCAGATAACGCATATCCCATCATAAGCACATATAAAAGCTTTTCAGGCATTGTAAACAAAATTAAGATTATAAGCATAAAACATATCACATATAGCTTACTAACATGACCCTGCCCATCACTGTCTTTAAAACTTCTATACCTGATATCACTAACCATCACAAATGATAGATACAATGATGTAAACACCGTTAGGCTAACCATAACAAAATCATAGCCCCCTATAAATGTCTTTTGACCAAGCCAAATAAGTCCAGATATTGCTATAGCTCCTGCAGTACAAGGCATACCATAAAAGTACTTTTTCCTTTCAATCTCGCAATCTTTTGTGATATTTTCTATTGGCATAGTGTCAAACTTAGCAAGCCTTAAAGCCACTGCTAGCAAATACAAAAATGCAATAGCCGCACCAATTGGACCAAGCTGATGCAAACTCCAAAAGTACATTACCAAAGCTGGTGTTGCACCAAATGAAACGACATCTGCCAGGCTATCTAAAGCAGCCCCAAACTCTGTCTGAGTATGAGTGTACCTAGCAACCTTACCATCAAAAGCATCAGCAAAACCTGCTAATAACATATAAATAGCACAAGATACAAATCTACCTTGAAAAGCTGAGATAATCGCTAAAAAAGCAAATAATAAACTCGCACTAGTAAACAAACTAGGCAATATATATTTTGATCTTTTCATATCAATATTTTCTAATAACCACATATTTAATATCCTCTAAATTAACAAGTCAGGTCTTAACTTTTTTGCTTCACGCAGGTAGATATGCTTGATATCACCTTGTTGTTTCATTGTATTATAAGTCAACATCACTCTAATGCAAAGAGCTAAGGCATTATCACAACTCATTTGTTGGCAATCTATTAAAGGTATAGAGGTCAAACCAATATCTCTGGCTGCAACTGCTGGAAATTCTGAACGAATATCACTTGTTGCTGTAAATAATATATTCACAATATCTGCATGATATATATCATTTTGCTCGATAACCTTTTTCAGCAATTCAGTAGTAGCTTCAAGAACTTCATGACGATTATCAGAACTGATAGTTGTAGCACCTCTTACAGACCTTTGCATAAATTCATACCTATTATACTTTTTTTAATAATTTTTGTTTAAGTAGACTTGGTAACGGGAAGTAAACCTCTTCTTTTATTCCTTCAAAGTCTTCTACTTCGACATATCCATTATATACACTTGAAATCTCACGAATAATGTCTTGCACCAAATACTCTGGAGCAGATGCTCCTGCAGTTAAACCGCAAACTTTCTTACCCACAAACCAAGATTTACTTATCTGAACAGTATTATCAACCAAATAAGAATCTATGCCCTCTAAACTTGCAAGCTCTCTTAACCTATTTGAGTTTGAGCTATTTTGTGAGCCTACAACAATCAATACATCTATATGCTTTAACATAGACTTTATAGCTGTTTGACGATTTTGTGTTGCATAACAAATATCTTCTTTTTTAGGTCCTTTTATCGCAGGAAACTGCTTTTTAAGAGTATCAATAATTCCTTGTGTCTCATCAACAGAAAGAGTCGTTTGGGTTGCAAAATATAAGTTTTGAGCATCGTAAACAATAAGCTTATCGACATCAGCTTCATTTTCAACAAGATAAATAGCACCTTTTTCACTACGATATTGCCCCATAGTACCTTGCACTTCCGGATGCCCTTTATGGCCTATCAGTATGCATTCAGCATCATTGTTACTAGCTTGTCTAACTCCTCTATGTACCTTTGTCACTAGCGGACAGGTAGCATCATATAACACTAGATTTTTTTTTGTAGCCTTATCCCCAACTTTTAGAGAAACACCATGAGCACTAAATATACATACAGAATCATCAGGCACTTCATCTATTTCTTTGACAAAAGTAACACCTTTCTTCTTCAAAGAGTCTACTACTACTTTATTGTGCACAACTTCATGACGTACATATACTGGAGATTTTTCAACTTCCAAAACTTTTTCTACAGTTTCAACCGCTCGGCTAACACCTGCACAAAACCCTCTAGGGTTAGCTAGTAATATCTTCACTTAAATCTTCCTCTTTGACCGCAACAACAAGTACTTTTACTTCAAAAACAATTATTTGTCCAGATAATGGATGATTAAAATCTATACTCACATCATAGTCATCAAATTCTGTAACAATCCCCGGCAGTTTAGTACCATCCTTCTGAATAAATAAAACTATCAAACCTTCTTCAAGATCCATATCTTTAAATCTATTTCTTGGCACAGAGTATATATTTGCAAGATGTCTTTCACCAAAAGCCTCTTCTGGTAAAAGTACAACTCGCTTACTATCACCGATTTGTACTCCTAATAATTCCTGCTCCACCTTATCAGTAAAACTACCTTGCCCCATTTGAAAAACAAATGGTTTACCATAGTTTTCTGTATCTTCAGCGATAGAGCCGTCTTTCATTCTAAACTTAAAGTGTATTTTGACGAAACTATTTTTTCCTATTTTCATATCGACTTTTATTTTATATAAATATTTGTAAACTAAGATACCATATTTCAGCTAGCTAGTCATCCGATAGATACGTAAGCGTCTCACGAAGTACATCTAAAAATTTATAAAATTTGTAAGGAATTATTTTTTGATTTGTTTTTATCTATTTTTGCTACAAACTGTTGAGAATATTTAGGAGTTAATGCTTCAAAGTCCTGATCGGTTTTAGCAAATGAAATATGGTCAAAAACATATTTGAGATAATCAAATATCTTAAAATTAAACATTTTAGCATTCTCAAATAGGGTAAATAGATTTGCACTAGATCGAGCTCCTGTCTCACTACCTGAGAATAGCCAGTTATTTCTACCAACTGCAAATGTTCTAATATTATTCTCAATATCATTATTATCAATAGGCAAATATCCAGCTTCTGTATAATTAATAAGCTCCTGCTAATTATCCAAAGTCTAATTAATAGCTTTACCTAACAAACCTTTAGGTGGTGTCCTAAATACAACATAATATAGTTTAGCTTATATTTTTTCCAATATCGGGACAGATTTGATTTGCCCTATCTCATAAAGCTTCTTTATAAGATCTATAAACTCATGGACATGTCCTTTAGAATCTTTCTTTGAAAGTGCTTTTGTTACATCTATAAACTTTCTGCGGGCGTGTGCCCAGCAGCCTACCGATATCTTATTGCTTCCCGGTGTACATACTCTGGAATAACCGCTAAAGTCATCTGATTGAACAAACCCTTGATAGTCTTCTAGCACCTCTACAGCATTAAGCCCAGATCTATTCTCCTTATACTAAAATACACACCCAACTGACTTATGGTGATATACCCACATATAACCCTTACCTGATTTAGAATGATTATCCAAAACTCCCTAACTGTTGTTTCATCAATCTGAACATATGGCTGGAGCTTTATTTGTTCTAGCATATCATCTATAACAGGCGTAATCATTTCTCCTAACTGGACCATCCATCTACTCATGCTAGCCCTTGAAAGGTCAACCTCTAGATCCTTCCATATCTCTTGTTGTCTATATAATGGTAAATGATAAGCATATTTAGATTGTGCTATATGAGCTCTAACAGACGATTAGAAGATACACTCTTAGGTATTACTTGACCTACTATAGGAGCTATTTTAACACCATGCTCTTCATGAGCTTTAACAGCATACTTGTAACGCAAATGTTTAATCACTTTTACATCAGCAGGAATAATCTCTAACTGCTCAGACTCCATGCTACCGATCTCTTCATACTTTAAGCCATTATCTAAAGTAATTTCATTCTCACTAAGTCTATGCTCTACTGTCTCACGAGGTAGATAATCTGGCAGTGGTTTGCGCTTACCTTCATTTTTATTGCAAGTAAGTTTAGAAACAACAGTCTCTTGTGACTCTTCACAATAATCTTCGACTGATACTTCTGACTCATCAAACAAACTTATTTGAGGATTGTCTGTATCAAGATACGATTCAGCAGAGAAACCAAATCTCTTAGATTTAGCTACTTGAAATGCTTCTTTTAATTATTCTATAAACTGTTTGTTATTTTCTATACTTTGATCTAGTTCTTGAATTTTTTGATTCTGACTTTTCACAAGTTCTTTAAGCTTAAATATCTCATTTTCTGATTGTTAAAAGCCTTTATTCTGCATGATATTTGCTGTTTAAATTCAATAAGGTATTATACCGTAAAAGTCTTTTATAATCAGCATTTTATGATTATTTATTAGTATAATAATATCATATTTTCGCTTTGAGTATCTACTTCTTCTGATCATCTAAACTAGACAGAAACCCTTGTAATTGTTTTGTTGTCAGACTCTGTGTTTTTTGATCATCAATAAGTTTTAACTTAGAACTTTCTAAGCGTTTATACCACAAACAATCACCATTAGTTTCCCAGTATAAGATTTTAATTTTGTTCATGCCTTTATTGCTAAATACATAGGTGCTTTGGCTACCAACATCTTAGACAGGGAGTTTTAAAGTTATACCATATGGAAGGTATAATGACATATACTTACTATCAGGCTTCACTTCAGGTTTAATATTATCTAGCCTAGTAAAACTGAGAGGCTCTTCAGATTCTGCTGCTAGCTTATGTCTCCATCTGCTACTAGCTGTAAATAATCCTTATGATATACTCTTAGTTCTACAATATTTGAAATCATTGTGAGCTAGATTATTGTGTATACAAAATTCTTGTTGGGTAAGCTCAGATTTCTACCAGTCTTCTATTATCAGATACCAATCTGATTCTGCCATATATATCCTATGATAAATAAATTACTTTGGTATATATGTTTTATGCTAGAAATCTTTATGGGAGATGTACTTCGTGAAACGCTTACACTTGTGGCAAAGTATTTTAGTCAAAAAGATGGGTTTATAGTAAAATAAATAACTATCAAGTAGCAATAAAAAGGCATTACTCTAGAGCAGTAACTTTAGTATGTGATACAACTTTTTATGGCAAGATAAAAGATAAGTTAGGAACCGTTATTTTTGCGATTAGCTCTTAATATTTTATAGTTTTTTTGAAAATATCAATAACAGTGCCAATACAAATTGGTACAAATATCAAAGGCTCAAGAAGATATGAAGTACAAAGAGATAAAGTGTAAATTTTTATGTTGGGGTTGGCACAAATTGAATACTAAGAAATAATTGCTTCTAAATAGTTCTGCTTATCGCGTTTAGTTATTCTTATTTTATGCTCATTCATTAGTGTACCGTGAAAATTCTTACTTAAAGCTTCAAGTATATCAATCATAAGCTCATAACAAGTTTTTACATCATACTCTAAGGTCGATAGTTTTTTGAAGTTCATAACTGCCACAATCCCTGAAACAACACCCTCTTTAGATGATTCAAAGACGTGATTTGCGTTATCAACTAGAACGCTAAAAATCACATCATCATAATTTATTTTCTGAAAGACTTTCTCATCAGTATACTTAATGCCATAATACCTCAGAAACATACCTAGATCCTTTATATCTATTGGCTCAACACCTTCAAAGTAAAAAAGTAAATAGCCATCTCTTAATAGAGGATACTCATCTTGAAATTCTTGAATATGCGAGGTAGTGCTTTTTACTGGTGTTGTGAGTTGTTCAGACAAACCCTCTTTCATTTTTTTGAGAGCTTCTTTTTGCCTTACTCTTATACTTTTCCGAGCTATATCTATAACTATTAGCACAACTAAAGCTAAAATTAAAATTAAAATATATGACATGCTTAACCTTCTAAAGTAGTAGTGATCAGATAGCTATTATATATATAAAAGTTATAAAAATTAAGGCTTTTCAATCATATTCTGCAATACTTCAATAATTTTTTCATCAGTATCTACAATCATACTCTCATGAATTTTTGAAAATTCAGAAATAATTTCTTTATTTCTTTGCTGATCATCAAATAATCTTTTCACACCTTGATACAGATTATCTACAGTACAATCATCTTGAATAAGCTCCTCAATAATCTCGCGTTTATGAAGAATATTTGGAAATGCCCAGTAACTATGGCTTCCTATAAATAATTTACCTAAAAACGCTGATAACCAAGAAACCTTATAAACTACCACCATAGGAAGTTTATATAACATAGCCTCAAGTGTAGCTGTGCCAGAGGATAATAAACTATAATCAGCAGCTTTTTGAACCTCATGAGACTTTCCTTCATAAATAATAATATTTAAATCATCTATTTGCTTATGATACTTCGCCAGAAAAGGTTTAAGAGAGGGTTTAGCTAACGGTAAAATAGCTTGGAAGTTATAACCATTATCTACAAGTTTCTGTACTGAATCTAAAAACAATGGTAAAAGTCTAGAAACTTCACTGGTTCTACTACCAGGAAGAATAGACAATATAGGTAAATCAATTTCTAAACTAAGCTCTTTGCGATACTTGGCTTTATTAGTTTCAACAGGGATAACTTTTGCAAGTGGATGACCTACATAGATAGCTTCAAAATCATGCCTTTTTCTATAGTACTCAACCTCAAAAGGCAGTAATGCTAAAACCTTATCGGTAGCTTTACGGATTTTCTTAATTCTATACTCTCGCCACACCCATATTTTAGGGCTAACATAATGTATAGTTTTAATACCTGCTTGCCTTAACTTATTTTCAACCGTTAAATTAAAATCAGGCGCATCAATACCTATAAATATATCTGGTTTATTTTCTTTAAAATAATTAATTATTTTTCTTTGTATGCCAAGAATTTTAAATCCTTTAGAAATAATATCTAAAAACCCTATAAGAGACAACGCATTCATTGAATAAAGACTATTAAACCCTTCTACTTGCATTTTAGGGCCGCCTATACCCTCTATGATAGCATCAGGATACTTTTGCTTAAGCATAGCTACTAAAGAGCCACCAAGCTGATCCCCTGACAACTCCCCTGTAACTATACCTATTCGCATTACCTTAGTATACCTCTTCTTGATGTACTTATAAGATCAACAAATGGTTTTAAAACAGCATCTTCTTTAGCCATCTCTTTTATGACCACAAATGATTCTTTTACCATCAAACCACGCCTATAAAGTACTTTATAAACTTCTTTGATCTTTTTAATCTGTTTAGGTGTAAAACCTCTTCGCTTAAGACCTTCAGTATTTATGCCACAAGGAGTAGCACCGCCTACAGTTGATGTAACCATTAAATAAGGAGGTACATCTTTTGCAACTAGTGCCGCATGTGCAATAAACGATTGTTCAGCAACGATACAAAACTGATGAACACCAACATTAGCACTTAGATATGCAAAATTTTCGATATGTACATGTCCTGCAAGACCGACACCATTAACCAAACAAATATTGTTAGCTAATTTACAGTCATGTCCGATATGGACATAGCACATTATCAAATTGTTATTACCAATAGAGGTAATCCCTATCTCTTTCGCTGTACCACCATGTATAGTAGCACATTCTCTAATTATGTTATTATTACCTATTATGACCTGAGAAAAATCACCTTTCTTAAAGGTATAGTCAATAGGATCGTCACCAATCGAAGCATACTGAAAGATACGGTTATTTTTGCCTATAATTGCATTATTACCTATCATGACATGACTTTTAAGCTCAGTGCCTGCGCCTATTTCAACATTCTTACCAACAACACAAAAAGGACCAATAATAGTATTATCCGCAATTTTAGCACTCTCATGGACTACTGCCAAATTATGTATCACTATTAATAATCCTTATAAGCTGCCAATAAATCTGACTTACATACAACCTGTCCATCTACCTTCGCAACAGACTCTGCTTGACAGATTATGTTCTTAACTTTTGTTACTTTAGATTCGATAATTAATACATCTCCAGGAAGTACAGGTCTTTTAAATCTAACCTTATCTATTCCTGCAAGCATAAATGTTCTTCTACCGCCGCCTGCTTTAGCAACTGCATCACTAAATAATGTCTCTGCCATAAGCTCACCTAATATTGCTGTAGCTTGTGCCATAGCCTCTACTATAAGGACACCTGGCATAACTGGGTATTCAGGAAAATGACCGTTGAAGAAATCTTCATTAATAGTTACATTTTTTTGAGCTACAATTAATTTTTCCTCTACACTCCAATCTATTATTTTATCTAATAAAGCAAAAGGATATCTGTGAGGCAAAAGATCTCTAATAGCCATGACATCTAACTGCTTATTATTCTCATCAAATCGACTCATCATTAATCCTTATTTTATCTTTTGTTCTAAATCTTTAACCCTAGCCATCAGCTTATCAATTTTTGATATTCTAGCTACAAAACGGCCCCACTCAATTCTTGGTTTTGCTTCAAATGCTGCGTAATACATACCTGGTTTAGTAATTGATTTACCTATATTTGAAGCCCCACCTATCACAGCATTATTACATATATTGATATGCCCAGTGATAGCTGACTGACCACCTATAAGACAATTATTACCTATAGTAGTACTTCCTGCTACAGCAGTTACTCCTGCTAAGGCAGTATTCTCGCCAATTGTTACATTATGAGCTATCTGAACTAAATTATCAATACGAGCGCCTTGTTGAATTATAGTATCATCAATGGCACCCCTATCAATTGTAGTACCAGCTCCAACTTCAACTTTATCGTGAATTATGACTCTTCCTAGCTGAGGTATCTTAGTCCAACTACCATCTTCATCTCGAGCATTACCAAAACCATCGCATCCTATTACAGCGTTTTGATGAATTACACATTGACTACCAATCTTCACATCATAGGCTATAGAAACATTGCTTTTGATAATTGTTTCATTGCCAATTATAGTACCTTCATCTATAGTGCTGCATGCTCCAATAGAGACATTGTCACCAATTACGACATTACTTCCAATAACAGAATTTGCTTCTATAGTTACATTTTCACCTAAGATCGCATTTGATGAAATTACTGATTTAATATGAATTTTGCCGGTTGGATTAGGAGACTTATCAAACAACTCCATAACTTGTGCTAACGCCATATATGGATTTGACAAAACTACAGCATTAGTGTTACAAAACTCTAAAGCTTCTTCTGTTATAAGTACAGCAGATGCTTTAGTTTCTGAAAGCTGCTTTAAATATTTTGGGTTAGTGCAAAAAGAGATATCACCTTCACCAGCCTTTGATAGCGTTGCTACTTTTGTTATCTCAACAGTAGCATCTCCCTTAACTGTACCATCTAGTTTCGAGGCTAAAAATTCTAAACTATACATATATAACCATATAAAAATCTATTAATTTTATTATTCAGAGCCTTTATTCATTAAAGCTACAACATCTCCAGATATATCACTCACACCTTCTGAGTAAGCTAATGCCTGTGTTGTTACAATCATATTATAACCTTTTGCTTTAGCCACTTCTTTCACAGAGCTATCAAATTTAGCTTGGAATTTTTTAGATAAAACATCTTTTCTTGTAGTTTCTTTTTGTTGCAAGCTTCTTACTTTTTCAGAGAATGTTTGTTGTTCTTGTTGGATAGCTTGCTGCTTCTTTGCCAACTCATCTTTCGTCATGGTACTAGCATTTTGTTGTAAATGCTTAACTTCTTTCATTATAGCTTCTTGTTGTTGTTTTAATTCAGATGCTTCAGGTTTAAGATCATTTTCTAGCTTCTTAACACTTACTGAGCCTAAGTCAGCATCATTAAAAATTTCAACCGGATTAACCGTAGCAATTTTAGTGTCAGCATAAGAAAATGTTGTACCTACTGCCAATATTGATAGTGTTGCGATTATTTTTTTCATTTTATTCTCCTTGTTTTAAACATAAACATTATTAACTCGTATTAATTCTAAAAATTTTGCCCTAACGATAACTGGAATGATTCTGTTACATCTCCAGATTGTACATCAAATGGATGTGCATATGATATATTCAATGGTCCCATAGGTGAAGCCCACCTAAACTGAACACCAACAGAATACTTCAAATTCCCAAACGATGGCGTTGTATCATGAGAAGGATTATCTGCTAATACATTGTTTGGTAAATCATATGTTAAGTAAGTGTTACCTAAGTCAAAAAATGCCCCTATTCTCATATTTGAACTATCTTTCATAAATGGTACTGGGAATAATATATCATAATTATTGTAGATATTAAGGTTACCACCAAATGAATCACCAGTAACTGATGGATTTTCAGCATTATTCATATCATGAGGACCAAAAGAACCTTGTAAGAAGCCTCGTACACTTCCCCAGCCACCGCCAAAGAAGTTTTCATAAAATGGCAGTTGATCTGTTTTTCCATAGCCGCCACCATACTGAACACCACCTCTTATTGATAGAGCAGACAGGTCTGTGTTAGATATAGCAATATTATAAGTACCACCTAATTCTACCTTATAAGAATTAATATTACTAATACCTGGCATGTTTATTGAGCCATTTACATTAAATGATCCACCTTCAGTAGCAAACATATATTTGTTTGAATCATCAAAATTCCATCCAACAGTAACTGCAGGCTCATTAAAAGTATTTCGACCTTGTGTTTTTAGGAACCAATCTACAATTGATGAATTATAACCCTCAGATTGCTTAACTGTATTGTTTGCATAAGTTAGACCCCAAGACACATTACTAAATGTAGATACTGGAAGGCCATACATTAACCTTGCACCGAGGCTATCTAATTGGTACGCTGTAACTACATTGGTTTTAGCATAGTTTGATCTATTTATATAACCAGATATACTTTGAGATATGCCTGTAGTTGTAAAGTATGGATCAATATAACTTACATCAAATTGTTGTACAGGCAATGAAAGCTGAGCATTTATATTAAATGTGTTACCTGTACCAAAGACATTCGGCATATTAAGTTTGCCACCTATCATAAAGCCGTACAGGTCAGAGTAACCTATGCTTGCACTAATAGAGTTAGCATTTTTTTCTTTGATATTATAGTTTACATCCACTAAATCATCAGAACCTTCGACAGGTACTAATTGCATATATGCAGCTGCCACATACGGAAGCTGATCCAATCTCCTTTGAGATTTATTCATTGCTTCTTTATTGTATTTTGCTTGTTCATAATACTGTAACTGTCTACGAAACACATAATCATTTGTAACATTATTACCAAGGAAATTCACTCTGTTTACATAAACTTTTTTACCAGAATCAACAACAAACTTAAATGATATTACTCGCTTTTCTTTATTTACATTTGGAATAGGATTTACAGTAGTAAATGCATAACCTTTACTACCTAGTAAGGTTTTAATAGCTTCTATACTAGCGACTAATTTCTTCTTTGAGAAAACCTCACCTGGCTTTAGCTGAATGAGTGCCTTGAGTTCAGATTTAGGCAATATCAATTTACCGTCAAGAGATATATTTCCAACCTTGTATACTTTTCCCTCAGCCACATCAAAAGTTATAAATGAATGCTCACGATCTTTTGACATTGAAGCTTGCTGTGACATAACTTTAAAATCTAAATAACCTCTATCTAAATAGTAATTAGTTACGCCCTGTACAGACCGCTCCATTCCAGCAGGAGAATAACTATCAAAAGGTGCTAAAAAACCCCATAAATTCCAGAGAGATGGTAATTGAAAAACAACACTTGTTTTTAAGTCACCATCGTCAAATTTTTTATTACCTACAAAATTTATCGCACTAATAGTAGCCGGTTCACCCTCTTTCATTGTTAGGCTTATATCAACTCTATTATTTGGAAGCTTACGAATACTTTCTTCAATTTTTGCGCCATATAATCCCATCTGAGAATATTGATTAAGAAGAGATTGCTTAAGAAGAAACATTGTATTGGGATTAAACACATTACCCACATAGATACCAGCATCGGTAAAGACTTTTTCTAAATCTTCTTTCTTTAGCTTTTTGTTACCACTAAAATTAAATCCAGCAATAATTGGTCTTTCTTTGACATTTATAAATAAATTACTACCCTTACGATACAAATCTACGATATTAAAAAAGCCTGTACCATAGAGATTTATAATTATTTGGTTCGTATCTTCAGGCGTGACATAGCTACCTTTTTTAAAGCCTAATCGACTCTTAACCACATCACTCTGTAAACCATCTAACCCTTCTATGAACACATTATCTAGTATAAAGCTACCGCCTTGAGCCCAACTAGTACACACAATACCCATAAGAAGTGAGGTTAATACAAACTTCTTTTTTAAAAAAAACACCAATTCTTACCTCAAAATAGAATCCACATACTCTCGAGTTTTGCTATCTATGACAAAAACCTCTGCGGTGTTATGTGGATTCTCAAATCGTAGCTCTTCTACTACTTGTTTATTTATTTTTATAATATCTAAATATTTAATCTTTTCATCTAAAAATGCAGTAACTAACTTTTCATTTGCTGCGTTAAATACAATATTTGCAGCATAATCTTTATTTTTCAAATTATCAAAAACTATACGAAGAGCTTCAAATCGATCAAAACAAGCTTCTTTAAAAGTAAGCTCTGTTTTTGTAAAATCTAATTCTGCAACACTGGCCTCACCACGGTTTGGATAATACATCGCATTTCCAATAGGTGTTTTCATATCTGGAGTACCTAACTGAGCTAAAAAACCACCATCTATATACTTAACCATAGAATGGATAATACTCTGCGGATGAATCAAAACCTTTAATTTATCAATCGGCACACCAAAGAGCCAATATGCTTCTATAACTTCAAGAGCTTTATTAGCCATAGTAGATGAATCTACCGAAATCTTTCTACCCATTTCCCAGTTTGGGTGAGCACAAGCTTGATCTGGAGTTATACTCTCTAACTCTGATAACTTCTTATCTCTAAAAGGTCCACCTGATGCTGTTAGCACAATCTGGGCAACTTCATTATTAAACTGTTTTTTAGCATTGTCCAAACATTGAAATATAGCATTATGCTCACTATCTACTGGAATTAGTTGAGAATTGTTTTTTTGCACTTCATCAATAAGCAAATGCCCTGCAGCAACTAGAGACTCTTTATTTGCCAAAAGTATTTTTTTACCAGCTTTAGCTGCAGCAAATGTTGGTTTTAAGCCAGCTATACCAACTATAGCAGACATAACTACATCAACATCAGCATCTCTAGAAATTTGCTCTAGCCCAGCTTCTCCAACAAGTATTTCAACCCCTGATAGCTCGGCAAGCTGTATTTTTTTATTATTATCTGCGACTACAGCATAACGAGGTTTAAACTCATTACAAAGTTCAGCAAGTTTCGCAACATTACTAAAGCCAGTCAAAGCAAATACTTCAAAATGTTTAGATTCTCGAATTACAGCAAGAGTACTATCTCCGATAGAACCTGTAGCTCCAAGTATAGTAATCTTGCTAATTTTAGACATTATTTTTTTATTCGCTTGATTCTGTATTTTCAGTATCTTGATGAGGAATTTCTACACCGCCATGATCTTCCAAAACATGCTCATCTTCTTCAACTTCATCTTGCTGTCCAACAACTTTTAGTCCTATCAAATTCTCGTCATTACGCATATTAATTAGTTTCACACCTTGAGCAGAACGACCACATTCTCTAACTTGATTTGAGTGAGTTCTAACTAGAGTACCGTTGTTTGTTATCATCACGATATCATCAGACTCATCAACAAGTACCGCTACAACAACCTTACCATTTCTATCAGAAGTTGAGATTGCTATCACACCTTGACTAGCTCGCTTAGTTTTACGGTATTCTGAAACAGCAGTTCGTTTACCATAGCCATTTTCAGTTGCAGCTAATACGATACCATCTTCAGGATCTGTCACTAGCATTGAGACAATTTTTTGACCATCTTGTAGACGCATACCAGTCACACCAGCAGCTGAACGACCCATAGCACGCACATCTGACTCATCAAATCTAATAGCTTTACCAGCATCTGAGAACATCATAATTTGCTTAGAGCTATCAGTTAAAGCCACATAAGAAAGTTCATCAACATCATTAAGACCAATTACAATCTTACCGCTAGCACGAGGCTTAGCAAACTGAGATAAATCAACTTTCTTAACTCTACCAAGCTTAGTAGCCATAAAGACAAACCAACCTTCTTGAAATTCAGAAATTGGCATAAGTGCTGTAATTTTCTCTTCTTTTGCTAAAGGTAATATATTGTTTATAGGACGACCTTTAGAAGCTCTACTTGCAACAGGGAAGTCATAAACTTTAGACCAGTAAACTCTACCTAGACTCGAGAAACAAAGCATAGTATCATGCGTTGAAGCTAGCATTAATTTAAATATACTATCATCTTCTTTAGTCTTTGTCGCAGATTTACCTACACCACCGCGTCTTTGAGCATTATAAGCGCTTAGTGGTTGAGTTTTAACATAACCATCCATTGATAGCGTGACAACCATATCTTCTTCATTGATAAGATCTGCTCTAGTCAAATCCAATCTTGAGTCGATAATTTCAGACCTTCTTTCATCACCAAAGTTATCTCTGATTTCAACAAGCTCTTCTTTGATTACTCTAACAAGTTCTTCTTGTGAACTTAAAATACCTATCAGATATTTAATTCTCTCAATAAGCTCTTTAAATTCATTTGTGATTTTCTCTTGCTCTAAACCTGTAAGTCTATGCAGTCTTAATGCAAGAATAGCATCTGTCTGTTCTTCTGTAAGGTTATAAGAGGCATCTGTTTGAATACCATAGTGAAGCGCTAACTCCTCTTTACGATACATCTTAACATCCACACCCTCAAGCATACTCTTAACAAGTGAGCCATCCCAAGATCTATCAAGCATATCTTGTTTAGCATCTGCAGGACTTGGCGAAGCTTTGATAAGTTCAATCATTTCATCGATGTTTGCCAATGAAAGTAGTAAACCCTCTAATATATGAGCTCTTTCTTTTGATTTTCTAAGCTCAAAGATAGTTTTTCTAGTAACAACTTCTTTTCTGTGCTTAATAAATTGCTCAAGGATTTCTTTTACACCAAAAAGCTGAGGCTTATTTTCACTAATAGCGACCATATTGATACCAAAACTACATTGAAGTTGAGTCTGTGCATATAATAGGTTCAAGACTACTTCTGGAGATTCATCACGACGAACATCTATAACAACACGGATACCATCTTTATCTGATTCATCTCTTAATTCAGTGATGCCTGTTACTTTCTTTTCTTTTACAAGCTCTGCAATTTTTTCAACAAGCTTTGCTTTGTTTACTTGGTATGGAATTTCTGTGATTATAATATGCGACTTACCACTAGTAACATCTTCTTCAATAGTAGCTTTAGCGCGTATTATCACACGGCCACGACCAGTTTTATAAGCCTCCAGAATACCGTCTGTACCATTTATGATGGCACCAGTAGGAAAGTCAGGCGCAGGAATATGTTTAACAATCTCTTCAACCGTAAGGTTTTTATCATCAATAAGTTCTAGCGTACCATTAATAACTTCCGTCATATTATGCGGAGGAATATTTGTCGCCATACCAACTGCGATACCAGATGAACCATTTACAAGTAAGTTTGGCACTCTTGTTGGCAACACATCGGGTACAAGCTCAGTATTGTCATAGTTTAGAGAAAAGTCTACTGTCTCTTTATCAAGATCCATTAAAAGCTGATGAGTAAGCTTTTCCATTCTGATTTCGGTATAACGCATTGCTGCTGCTGAATCGCCATCAATAGAACCGAAGTTACCTTGACCATCAACTAGAGTATAACGAAGTGAAAAAGGTTGAGCCAGTCTAACAATAGTATCATAAACAGCTGTATCACCATGAGGGTGATATTTACCGATTACATCACCGACTACACGAGCAGACTTTTTATAAGGTCGATTGTAATAATTTGATAACTCATTCATCGCGAACAGTACTCTACGATGCACAGGCTTTAATCCATCTCGGACATCAGGTAATGCACGCCCAACGATTACACTCATGGCATAATCAAGGTATGATTGCTTTAGTTCTTTTTCTATATTTATAGATGATGATTCTTGAGTGGTTATAGACATTATTTACCGCTTTTGATAAAGATGAAACATATAAACGATATTCTATCATATTGAGCAGTAAAAAAGTATAACTTAATTGCAATAACTATAGGCTTAGTTGTTTCAATTCAAGAGGTATCCCCTGGCGTAAGAAAAATAACAGAGATTATTGCTATCGAGGGATATGACAGTCAAACCAAAAAAATAATAACCAAAAAGCTTTAAAGCTAATATCTTAGGTACAAATATTTCAGTCTGATTGTAATTTTCTGCATTCTCATCATGGCCATAAAAGATATTTAATTTTCTGGTCATGCATCTTAGCTTTTAAATTTTCAAATGCTTTTGTTGTTTACGATCCTATTAATGCTGAATTGTCACAAGCAAACTTGACTCAATCAACAATTCAAACTGGTAAGTGGGCAACTCAATTAGAACAAGGAGCTCAAGCTGTAGCCAATACACTTTCAGAAGTACAATTGGCAAAGAGAAATTTAGAAAAATTTGCTGATTGGCAAAACTTATCTGGATTTACTTCAATAGCCGATAAACTGCTTGACCACACTCTTTATGCACTTTACCTCTAAGCAATACTTTCATCTTGCCGTTATCTAAAAATCCTGCAATATGAACTCCTAATATCCCCATCGTTATAAACCAAGCCATAAGCTCCATCAAAGGCTGCAAATTATTGGTATCCCTAGATACAATTTGAGAATCAAAATAATAGTCCCATAGCGAAGATTTATCTTCGAGTGTATAGGCAACTTGAAGGCCAGTAAATTTAGTGGTTGTGATAGTAAAGTTTTCTTTACTCGGCTTACATACAGTAGCTATCAAAGAAACTTCATCATCAATCTCTGTGGTTTTCACAAACTCATTAACAATTGGAATAGTTGGCGTAATGCGACGAATCTTAGTACCAATAAAAACCCATTGCTTAAACTCATCTTCTGGAGCTAAACCTGCACTCTTAAATTCAAATTTCGATAATAGATATTGAAGAAAGTCTGCTGTTACATACTCTGATTTGATAATCAGCACTATTACCCCCACCTGATATTAAACTTTGTGAGTATCTATTTAAAAAAGAGTACTCCAACCGTTTATACGATGATAACTGCTCATAAGGTGGATTTAAAAAAGAAAATCTGGCTTACTTCGAGAATACTTTGGTTTGCATTAACGCATCAGAATGAAGACATAGTTCCAATTTTTCCTTAGCTTCATAGAATCTACCCCTTATCAATCTCAACGCCAATGTTATGATGAATACCATTAGCTAGTGTTTTTATTGCATTTCCATCACCACAACACGGATCAAACATAGTGACCTTATCTTTAAACTCGATTGAATCAGGTATAACTTGCAAAGTTGCACTATCTGTTGGATAAAATCCAATCTTGGCATTATTTTGTCTAATTGGTGCTGCTATCATTGTTAACCCTTACGAATATTTGAGTTGATGAGTTAAATTCAAAACCTGCTTTTTTAAGAATGCTAGTTTGCTCTTGTATGACATCCCTAGATAACAAGTGATCAACCTTAAATTCCTTGATTTGCTGTAAAGGTCTACCAAACAGCTCCATTTCTTTATCTAAATTAACATTATCTAAGAGATTAAGATTACAAAGCTACAAGTCTTTAGTAGCTTGCTGTGATTGGTTTAACTCTATAAATGGATTGTCATCTGGCTGTTGAGACTCTTTAGTCAAAAGAGTATAAATCGCATTAATCTTTGCTTTGGTAACTGGCACTTGTACTTTCATTGTCATGTCATTTACTTCAACTGCTTGCTCTACAGATTCTCCGATGATTGTTGCAATATCAAAGATACCCTCTATCTTATGATCACCCTTTCGTGATACTTTAAAATATCCAAGCTCAGTTGTTAAAACATATTTGTTTAAAATTCCTTTAATTAGCATAGCTATACTTCTTTTGGTTGATTTTTTCTAAGCCTTCAGGCTATATAGATTTCCTAAAGCCTTAATGGCTTTATGCGACCTATAAACAGTCGCCAAAGATTTAAACTCAAGTTAAAAAATAAGCTTGTCCTTAAAGTCAAGCTGTTCAGAATTTAAACAAACAACAGACTTGTTTTTTTAAAATTGTTAATTTTTTTGCTTGAATTTAAGAGTCAGAATTAAATCATTTATAGACACTGGTGGTAATATTACTGAGATGGCTATAGTTTGGGCTGAACAGTGGACTATGAATATAAATTCCACACTACAATTTAATGGTATTAAATTCCTGGATGGTATAGTTGAACTTAATAAAGATTAGCAAAGCCATGAAGCTGATTTACTACTAATATCTGATATATTCGCAGATCTGGTAACTTCTATGCAAAGCTGGGATACTGCAGATTAATTAATAGATCATATACAGGGTCACACTCTTTTCTAGTGATAGGCTCCTTACATGCAGGGTCTTTGCAGATTTATCTTTCATAATATAGATTTTTTGCATACTCATGCTCTGAATCAATTTTCCAAGAAATAATCTCTTCTGGCATAAATAAATACTGTACCACTCATTTCAATCCTTTCTAAAGTCTGGTCCATATTTATTTTGCGTAAGTAAAAAGTACCTATATATTCATGGCCTATAGGAGCTTTATTTATAAGCTTTTTAAGTTTTGCTATAATGGTTTCAATATAGGTAAGCATTTCAGCATATTTAGTTTCATTAGAGTTATCTAACAATACACTTTTTCTATACTCGTATAGTTCTTAAATTCTTTTAATTACACTAAGTTCTGCTTTTAGCTTATTGCGGTTTCCTGTCATAGTTGATTTATTGCTCTTAATCGTTGTATAGTAACGATTATATATGATTTTATTACTTTAATGATTTGGATATTTTATGGTGTCTTTAGAAACAAATAACAAGTACTATGATATATCAATTATCCGAGATCTTTTTGGAGAATTACTTGTCGTATGTGATTATGGATCTAAGTTAACCAAGTTTGCTCATAGTAAGAATATTCATGTGGCTTAAATGGCTGAAGCTAATACTATTATTGATAAACTTTTGAGGATTAGAAAAAAGCATAACTATAAGATTAGATCTTAATAGAATTTAATTTATCAGTAGGGATAGTTTTGGTCTCTTCTGTAGTATTTCAATCACTATCTTTAGACTTTTCTACAACAGTAGCCGTACCATCATCATTAGTATGCATAATCTTTGATGTATAAGTTTGCAGTGACGCCATATTTTTATCAAAGTTAGCCATTTGTGACTGCATCTATTTAAACATTTTTCTATGTTGTTTTAAAAAACTATCAGATTGCGAATTTATATCACTAAATATATCAACCTAAGCTGAAGCTGTATCTTTAAGCTTATCGTTTTTAACCCAACCTATGCTTCCATCATTGTTATTAACTACTTCAGTCCAATTATCTTTTGAAAACACTGGCTAATAATAATTTTTATTGGTATCTAAAGTACCTACTTTATCTGATTTTACATCTGAATTTTTGTAAATATCTGTAATAACTGCATAAGAACTTATAGATATAGACGCTAATGCCTAATCCCAAGAAATGTTTTTTCATATGAGCTACTTAAACTTTGTTTATTGCACAGTAATAATTTATATTTCTAAAAATAATTTTTCAAGTAAAAAATGACTACTAGATCTATCTACAGTTTAATTTCTTTAACCTCGATCTTGATATTAGAAGCTAATTTAATGGATTCTACTATAGGCTCAAATATTTCAGGTTCGTGTCTGATTTTAAGAATAAAGCACAAATCCTTATGAGTCTTAAATAGATTATTTCTAAGGCTTGCTTGAGAATTATTTATGAACAATCTAATTTCATAACCTAATAATGTTTCTATGTCTTGCCATGTGTTTTTAATAATAGTTCTAATATCATTATCACTAACGCTTTTGACTACATGCTCTAAATTCACTTCTTGTAGCGAATCATTAGCATCACACTTATATTTTGATTTAATCAGTGATAGTAGTGTTCTGATCTTCTCATTTTCTTGCAACACACAATATTTTTTAGTCATTAGTCTCTTCTGATAAAATAATGTTAGGGTATTTTATAAATTTATTAGAGTAAATAATAGCTTGTTTTATAAACTATTTTTGCTTTTACTGGTAGCGGCAAAATTAAATGCTATAACTGGCCTGGCACCATATTCATATCATCAGCTTGCATTTCACTAGCATTGCGACAGCTGTTTTTGCCAAATCTTTTATTAATCTCATCTTTGACTTTGTCTACCTTATCTTCTTCTGATGTAAATAAACTCTGCTGCCCTACTGTTTCATCAATCAACTCATGACAATGTAATCCAACTTTGAATAATGGCTCATACTTCCAAAGTTTTAAATGATTCTTTATCTTGTATATAAACTCTTTACTACTATTTGTCGGCATTGGCAATTTATAAGTCTCTTTGATTACTTTTTTGTGAGCTTGTAAAGAGATTGTTACTTGATTTACTACAAAACCATTATCTCTTAGTCTTCTTGTTAATCTATTACTTAATTGATGTAATACGCCTTCTCTTTTCTCTCTATCAACACTATATGGTGGTAGGACCATAATATGTCCCATAGACCTAGCTCGCTCTATCTCTGTTTTAACAAGTACTGGATCAACACCTAAGCATGCTGATTGTAATCTACGACCAGTATCCCCTCTTACTCCAGATAGTAAATCAGACTGAGCATTAATCATATAGCCACAGTTATAATAACCAAGATCGTTTAGGTATTCTAGTAAGCTAGGTCCAATACCACATATTCTAGCTAAGTCATGCTCAGCCATATTACTTTGAATCTTATCTGCTAGTATTATAGTAGTCTTACTTTTATGAAGTCCTGCACAAAATTTAGCTGTTAATTTACCCTCACTAATACCAATTGAGCAAACCATTCCATTACCAGCCCCCAATACAGTATTTCTGATTAACTCTGCTATCTTCTCAACTGATCCATATAAGCTCAAGAATGGCTTTAAATCCATGAAGCATTCATCTATTGAAAACACTTCCATGTCAGGGGTAATATTTCTTAATCCATTCATAATATTAACAGATATTTCTGTATATCAACTAAGACTACACATTTATCCCACATCATAATTTTGCTCTTTATACACACACTATCTTTCTATTGTAATGTATTTTAAGAGTTTTGGCATACCTAATTTAAACTCTGTCAATATTAATAAGATAATGCTAAAGTAAACTCTTGAGAATCTTTGTGCAGAGCTTTGTGGAACTGCTCCAGATACTTTTTATCACCTGATTTGATTCTATAAAAAGTTCGCTATGAGATTGCATGCTTTTCAATTAAGATAACCAGTTTCTTACCTCTTGTAACACCTGTATACAATAGATTTCTTTGCAGTAGCATATAGTGTTGCATTGCAATAGGTATAACTATTGCTGGATACTCAGAACCTTGTGACTTATGAATTGATGTAGCATAAGCTAGGTCAACTTCATCTAGCTCATTAAAATAATATTCTATTTCTTTGCCTTCAAACTCTAAAATAACAACAGTATTATCGTGAGCTATTTTTTTAACAAAACCTAAATCTCCGCTGAAGACCTCTTTGTCATAGTTATTAATCATTTGTACAATTTTATCGCCCATACCAATTGCAAGTCCAAATTTTGTCACGCTAGCTATAGGTTTTGGATTGAGTACTCTTTGTAATTCAATGTTTAATGATTTAGAGCCTAAACCACCTCTATGCATTGGTGTGAGTACTTGTATTTCTGATGTATCAAAGCCAAATGCCTTAGGTATCTTTTAAATTAAAACTTTAACAAGATTATCATGTATATCTTCAGCTGATTCTGAATGAATTGTAAAAAAGTCAATATCAGTGTTTGGCTTTGTTTTAAACGGAGACTTACCCTCGTTTATTTTGTGAGCATTCACTATTATGTGTTAACTAGCAGCTTGTCTAAATATCTCTGTGAGTTTGACTACAGGCACTACATTAGATGGTATAATGTCAGCCAATACTTTACCTGCTACAACTGATGGAAGTTGATCAATAGCACTAACGATTAATACACTCGCGTGATCTGGAATAGCTCGTAGCAAACTATTCATTAATATAACATCAATCATTGAAGACTCATCTATGACAACTCGATCTGTTTTAAGTTGATTATGGGTTACTCTCAATATTCTGGACAAATCCGCCAAATAACTAATAATATATTCATATCATCATAATTGTGAACCTTAAATTGTATAATTTAATTGGACAACCCTTTAGTATCAATGCTTTAAGTCTTTTTTTCTAATCACATAATAAATGTTAAATAAAAAATAGTTTTTGAAGATGAATTTGTATTATACGATCAGATTTTAGTGTCATATTTTGCATAAAATCTAGTGTTATGCGATCAAAACACTGTTTTTTGATCTCATAATTTCAGTTCTCAGCTCAAAAATGGAATATTTGGAGGATTTGTCCAGAATATTGAGAGTAACCCATAATCAACTATAAAACCTTTATTATATCATCGAGTCTTTCTATAATTTCACCATGATTAGAACTAATTTCTAGGACAGTTAAGTTTGATGTTATATCTGATATATTATTATCGCTCAAAGTCAGAATGTATTTATTCAAGTTGATATATGCTTTATTATTTAGCAAATTATCTTGTTTAATTGCTTTTAATAAAATTACATTACTTTTATTGAGTCGATTTGATATCTTATCTTTAAATAATTTTACTTCTGTATCAAAAGAATCTATGACTTTATTTACATAATTAGAACTATATTTATCCAACATAACATTCTTTAACTGTTCTTTAAGCATACTACAGTTGCTTTGAGATAATATTTTTTCTATACTTGAATCTTTTATAACAGTGTCTAATAGAATTACCTTAATATTTTTAAAGTTCTTCAACTCTAATATAGATGCCATCTCTAATGCAATTTGACCACCTATAGACCATCCAAGTAAATAGATATTATTCTCAGAAGATTTAGGCTGGGTTAAATATTTAGATACATATAGCATTGATAATTTATTTAAAGATGAAATTTTGATATCTGAATAAATATTATAATTATCTATTCCTATACAATTATAATTATCAACCAACTTATTTGCTAATTCATGATAAACTTCACAACCACCATGACCAGGATGTATCAATAGCAAATCAGGAAACTCTGTATTATAGACATTATAAAATGGCTTTATAATATCTAATTTGTAAAAATCTTTTTCTAGACTCAATACATTTTTAGACCTAAATATATCAGCTACACTAATTTGTTTACCCAATACTTGAGATAATCTATGTGATAGCTTAATAGCTAATATACTATTACCACCTATTCTAAAGAAGTCCTCAGTAACTCCAACTTTATCTAAATTAAGCACCTCTGCAACAATATTACATAAAGTAATCTCAAGCTCTGTGGTAGGAACTACATAATTATCTTCATTAGCAAATTCAGGTGCGGGTAATGCTCTCCTATCTAACTTACCATTAACCGTTAATGGCATACTATCAATCTCAACCAATACACTAGGCACCATATAATCAGGTAGTGCTTTAGATAATTGAGATAAAATATCATCATTACTTAATGATAAAGCTTCATCAGCTACATAATAGCCAACTAAATAATTAATATCATTAATATCTTTAGCTAAGACGCGACACTGTTTAATTCCTTCCATAGACGATAATTGATTCTCAATCTCTCCTAATTCAATACGATAACCTCGTATCTTAACTTGAAAATCATTACGACCTATATATTCAATATTACCATCAGGTAGCCATCTGACTAAATCTCCAGTCTTATACAACCTTGTATAACCTTTAGCTTTGTCACTCTCAGTAGCAAATTGATTAGGTACAAACTTCTCTGCCGTTAACTTAGGCCTATTTAAATAACCCCTAGCTAAACCAGCTCCACCTATATATAACTCGCCTATAACTCCTATCGGAACCGGTTGGTTGTACTTATCTAATACATAGGCTTTTAGATCATCTATAGGTTGTCCTATATTTGATGTTACTGATTCATTTTCATCTATTTCCTTATATGTAACATGTACTGTTGTTTCTGTTATTCCATACATGTTAATTAATTTAGTTTGTAGATTTTTGATTCTCTTATAATCCCACCACTTATTTAGAAGACTTACATTTAGTGCATCACCTCCAAATATTACATATCGTATTGAATTTAAATTTATATCTTCCTTATTATCCAGCTGATCTATAAATGTATAAAATGCAAACGGTGTCTGGTTAAGAACTGTCACCTTATATTTTGAGCATAGTTCGACAAAACTCGATATATCTTTAACTACTTCTTTACTAGGTATTATTAATTTACAACCATATGCTAATGAACCCCATAACTCCCATGCTGTAAAATCAAAGATATAACTATGATATAAAGTCCATACATCTTTAGGACTAAACATAAACTGATTATCTGTAGCACTTAATAGTCGATGTACATTATTATGTGTTTGTAATACTCCCTTAGGCACCCCAGTAGTTCCTGATGTGTATATTACATATGCAAGATCATTTGATTGACTGTATTTTGGAAGATTAATCGTTTCTTCCTTGCTGTACAAAGTTTTATCATCTTGTTCATCTATTGATACAAGTTCAATATCAATCACATCTCTTAGCTTTTGCTCTAAATGACTTTGAGTAACTACTAATTTAGAATCAGTATCAGATAATATATGTTTAAATCTCTCATCTGGATATCCAGGGTCCATCGGAACATATGCCCCTCCAGATTTCATAACTGCTAATATCCCAGTTACCATATCCAAACTCCTTTCTAAGCATAATGCTATTAAAGTATCAGAAACAAGCTCTTGACCTGTTATAGCTTTATATCGCTTTCTTATATGCCTAGCCAACTGATTTGCTCTCTCATTAAGCTCTTTGTAGGTTAATTGATCATCTTCATTTACCAAGGCTACATGATTAGAATTCTTCTCTACTTGATCCTCAAACAATTCATATATAGTCTTATCACTAGGATAATCAACATCCGTATGATTCCAGTCATAAACTATTGTTTGATACTCTGAACCGAATAATAAACTATATCTTTTTATATCTAAATCCTCTCTTTCTAAAACATTATTTAATAAGTTAGTAAATCCTTCCTTAAATTGATATATAAAATTATCGAAAAATAAGTTTTTATTACAATATAGTTTAAACCTTAGCTGATTTGATAAATATTCATCATATAATAATCCCAACTCATCAATTGACTCATCTGACCAAGATATATTTAGTGACTCCACTTCTAACTCACCTAACTTTAAATTCAAAGTATTTAAATTTGTTTGAGCAACACTAACATTTAGATAATTTTCTGGAAGATCACCTCTTATTACTCTCTGATCGTTTACTATATGAGTCATTGAATAACCCTGATATTCTTTAGTTGCTTTTCTTTGATCTCTTATATTTCTTAGTAATTCAGATAGTAAACTTAAGTCTTTAATGTTTATTCTTAAAGGAACGTTATTAACAAAGCAACCTACTACATCTTTAAAATTATTTGGTCGCATATCAACTGGATAAGTTAATAAAAACTCATTTTGATTAGAAAATTTAGATACAACTATGCCATATATTGCAGATATCAATATAAATGGTGTAACTTTATATGATCGTGCCAACTTTTTTAGTTTATTAGTTTTACTCTTATCCAGATCTATATATACATACTCTGATATATTATTTGTGTTATTGATATTTCTCTTGTAGGGTAGAGTTACATTTAGTGGTGTATCTCGGATAAAATTTTTCCAAAATATTTTAGCTTTCTTATTAAACTCTTCAGTTAATAAATTCTTTTCAATTTTAACAGCTTTAGAAAAAGAAGATACTTGTATACTACTATTGGTTTTACTTAAAAGTGAATTATAGTTATGGCTTACCTGATTAACTTCTTGCACTGCATATGTTGCATCAGTAATTATGTGATGGTTAGCTAATAAAACAAAATAATGTAAATTTTTATTAGTTTCTAAAAGATAAAATCGTTGTAGAACATCCTTAGTTAAATCAAATTTTTTATCCAATAATTGTCTTATTTTTTCATGAACATCACGATCACTAAAATTTTCCAGCAAATACTCATCATAAAAATCATCTATTTTATAATTGCTATAAAAACATTTTTCTCCATCTGCTGAGAATCTAGCATGTACAATTTCATTATCTTGAGTAAATTTCTCACATGCCTTTTTAAGGATTTCTTTATCTAATTCTCCTTTTATTTTATAGACGAAAGAAACATTATACTTAGTACTACTTGGATCAATTACCCACTCTAGAAAAAATCTCTTTTGATATTCTGATATCTCTAATTCTTTCATACTACTCATAACTTTCTCTTTAAAAACTGCATAAAAAATAATATCGCAAATAAAGCTAATACTCCTGAAAATGATCTACCCCATAAATTTGGGACATTTTATCCATTCATTTTCCCTTATATATTCAAACTTATTTGGAGTCATATAATTTATTGTAGCATGTTTTCTTTTTGTATTGTAATAAGCTTCAATATATTCAAATATTGATAACTTAGCTTCTTCTCTAGTTTTATAGTTTTCATCATGTACTAACTCTACTTTTCAAGTTCCAAAGAAACTCTCACGAGCAGCGTTATCGTAACAGCATCCTTTAGAGCTCATACTTGATAGTAGCCAGTGTCCTTTAAATAATATCTTAATACTGTTTACTACAGTAGTGTGATCCTTTGACAGAGTGTATAATCACACAGAGATATAACCATCCTTCTTGTGTAGGTATGTAAGTTATATCTGTAACTCATCTATGATTTACAGATAAAGCAGTGAAGTTTTATTCTAATAAATTATCAGACACATGTTTGTTATGGTGAGAGTCTGTCGTTGCTTTATGTTTACGAATAGCCTTAGCTTGTAAACCTAGTATTTTTATGCGTTTAGATACTCTAGGTTGAGTAACTTTCCAACCCATATCTTTAAGTTCTTTGTATATCTTTAGTAACACATATTTGTCTCCTTTTCTTAACACCTAAGTGTCCCAAATTGGAGGGTATGATCATTATTATTCAGAAACAAAACATTTTTTTAGAGGATTTGTCAATTAATCTGCCAATCTATTTGTTTTAGATCATTATCAAGCAAAAAAGTGTTACACTCATTAAAATGATTACACCCTAAAAACCCTCTATAAGCAGATAATGGAGATGGATGCGATGATTCTAAAATCAAGTGTTTTGAACAATCTATAATGGATTTTGTCTTACGAGCATGAGAACCCCATAACATAAATACGACATTTTCTTTATGCTCTGAAATTTTTTGAATCACAAAGTCCGTAAAAGTTTCCCAACCAATCTCTTTATGTGAATTAGCCTTATGAGCTTCTACCGTCAAAGTGGTATTTAAAAGAAACACTCCCTGCTCTGCCCACTCTGTAAGACAACCATGACTAGACTTATTAAAACCCTCAACACTAGCTTCAAGTTCTTTGTACATGTTTCGCAAAGATGGTGGGATATCTATACCTTTTTGTACAGAAAAAGCTAACCCATGTGCTTGATTGAAATTATGATACGGATCTTGACCCAATATAACTACTTTAAGATCTTCAAACTCAGTGTATTTAAAAACATTGAAAATATCTTCCTTATCTGGGAAGATTGTTTTACTACCCCCCACCCTCTCATACTCTAAAAAAGAAAGTATTTGTTTAAAATATTTTTTTTGATTTTCTTCTTCAAATAAGCACTGCCAATCCATTTATACACTCATCCCTATAGCTTTATTTTGTTTTCTATCTACATATACAAGCAATATAAAATAAATATCAACAAAAGATTAATAAACACAACAACAGAAAATACGCCTGCCCATGAATAATTAACTTGATAGTGTCTACTAAATTGTGTCTGTAGCTATTCGACTTTATAATTCAGTTGAAAAAACAATAAAGGACTGACTATAAAAGATATTAAATGACAAATGCAAAAAAGTATAGAAGATACATTATATTATGATAAAAAAGATGCGATTGATGGTATCCTCAAAATAGTATTTGAAAGTATATTAAGCTGTTAGCAAAAAGAATTTCTATCAAATAATGAGAATCCAAAATAAATCTAACGATTACTACACTAGAGGAGCACAGGGTATAAATAAATATTTTGAGCTAGATATACCTAGAGATAGATTATCTTTATTTAAACCAGACTATTAGAATGGGTGAAAGCTCGAGATGAACAAATGCAAGAGTTAGCATTAAACTATATACCAAGGGTTTAACTACTAGAGATATCAATACTATATTTTTTTGAAGTGTATGATAAAAACCTATCTCCATCAGCAGTCTCAGCTATAACTAAAGAGTTCGAGCAAGAATTATTTGCTTCGCAAAATAAGGTTTAGAATCACAATACTACTTTATTTATATAGATGCCCTGTTTATGCCTATAAGACGCGGTAATGTAGAAGAAAAGATTCCTAATACAGAGTTTCAAAGATGTATTGTACACAAAATAAGAAACTTATTGATTAAGGTTAGATCATAAGATACAAGTACTTTATCTGATGACTTTAAAAAGGTCTTTGAGCTTGAAAATCAAGAATAGCCAAAAGAGAAAGCAAAAGTCAGATTAGAGCTGTTTCTTGAAAAGTGAGGAGCTAAATATTGATGGATAAAAAGTAGATTTGATGCAAGTAACTTTGATTATTACTTTACCTACTTGAATTTCCCATGGCAAATACATAGAATGATATACACAACAAATTGAATTGAGAGACTTAATAAGTCTATTAAAAGAACTACAAAGATTAGAAACTCATTTCCTAACTCTGATAGTGCTTTCAATTTAATTTCTGCTCATTTGATTGAAAAGGAAAGTAATAACTATAGAAAATATCCTGTAACTGCTTTTTCCGTAGTAAAGGATAAATTAGACGATAAAATAGAAAAACTATAGACATACTTTTCTGCAAAATACCTATTTTTTGTGCCTTACTCACTGTTGGATGTGCAGGAAGTTCCGCAGTTTTCTCCATAGCAAAACTAACAAAAGGCACAACTCTTATAGAAAAAACAAATAATTTATAGAATTTCATAAATAAAATATAGCCTTCTTTAAATATAGTTACACCAATTTGTATTAGGAATTATTATAACAAAATAAAGAAATTAGTTAGAGAGAAAAATTGTTAATTAGATAGAAGTATTGACTTATTACTTCTTCTTTTTAGCAGGAGGGAGGTCTGTTGCAGTACCTTCAAATACTTCTGTAGCCATCATTAAGCTTTCAGATAGAGTTGGGTGTGGATGAACTGTAAGAGCGATATCTTCAGCATCACAACCCATCTCGATCGCAAGGGCAGCTTCAGATATAAGTTCACCAGCGTTAGTACCAACAATTGATGCACCAATGATTTTATGGTTTGCATCAAAAAGTACTTTTGTCATACCTTCTGATCTATCAATACTTAAAGATCTACCACTAGCCGCCCAAGGGAATACACCTTTTTCGTACTTAATACCTTTTTCTTTAGCAGAAGTTTCAGTCTCACCAACCCAAGCAACCTCAGGATCAGTATAAGCAACTGATGGGATAACCAACGGATCAAAACTATGATTAAGACCGGAGATAACTTCAGCAGCAGTTCTACCTTCAGGCACAGCTTTATGAGCGAGCATAGGTTGACCTACAACATCACCAATAGCAAAGATATGCGGTACATTTGTACGCATCTGCTTATCAATAGCTATGAAGCCTCTCTCATCAACATTTACACCCGCTTTTTCTGCATCAATAAGCTTACCGTTTGGCTTACGACCAATAGCCATAAGTACACGATCAAACTTTTCATCTTTTGCAGAGTGATCGCCTTCCATTGTTACATAGATACCATCCTTCTTAGCTTCCATATCTGTTACACCTGTTTTTAGGCGAACATCATACTGTGTGTTTACTTTTTGGTAAGCTTTGACAAGATCTTTATCTACACCATTCATAAGCTGGTCAGCAAACTCAACAACTGTAATTTTAGTGCCAAGCTCAGAATAAACCTGTGCCATCTCAAGACCTATGATACCACCACCAACTACAAGCATGGTATCAGGTATTTCTTTAATTTGTAACGCACCTGTTGAATCTATTATTCTGTCATCCTCTGGTACAAAAGGTAAGTGGATAACACTAGATCCAGCTGCAATAATACAATGATCAAATGCAATTTTAGTAGTTTTAACATCAGCGCCTTCTACAGCAAGCTCTTTATCTGAAGTAAATTTACCGTAACCTTGTACGATTTTTACTTTTCTCATTTGAGCCATGACTTTTAAGCCGCCTGTAAGTTTTTCAACAACACCATCTTTATACTGCAAAAATTTTTCTTTGTTGATTTTAACATCGCCCATTTCTAGAATGCCTAGAGACTCAAGGTGACGAGCTTCATTAATTACTTTTGCGATATGTAGCATTGCTTTTGATGGTATACAACCAACATTCAAACATACACCCCCAATATTCTCATACTTTTCAACTAGAACAACATCTAGTCCTAAATCTGCTGCTCTAAAAGCTGCACTATAACCACCAGGACCACTACCTAGTACTACTAATTGTGTTTTAATATCACTCATTTTTTAAACTCCACTAATGTTTTATTTACATTATAATTTCACGTAAGTCAGATAGAATCTGACTATATCTTGTTAAGAATTTTGCAGCCATTGCTCCATCAATTACTCTATGATCAGCTGACATAGATAGAGGAAGCATAGTTTTAGGCTCAAACTCTTTACCATTCCATACAGGCTTAACAGCAGCTTTTGAAACACCCATAATAGCCACTTCCGGCATATTGATAATAGGATTAAACGCTGTAGTACCAAGTACACCAATACTAGAAATAGTAAATGTAGCACCAGACATATCTTTAGAGCCAAGCTTACCATCACGAGCTTTTCCTGCTAATTCCATAATATTTTTTGATATTTCAATAATGCCTTTTTTATCAGCATCTTTAATAACTGGAACCATAAGACCTGCTGGAGTATCTGCAGCAAAGCCGATATTGTAGTATTTTTTAAGAATTAGGTTTTCTCCATCGTTTGATAGTGAACTATTCATTCTTGGGAATTCTTTTAATGCTACTGCAGCAGCTTTTACTAAGAATGATAATGGAGTAATTTTAACACCCATTTTCTCAGCAAATGCTTTTTTAGACTTTCTAAACTCTTCAAGATCAGAAATATCTGCATCATCATAGAAAGTTACATGAGGGATTTTAACCCAGTTTCTATGTAAGTTCTTCGCACTAATTGTATTAATACGAGTGAGAAGTTTAGTCTCAACCGCACCAAACTTAGAGAAGTCTACTACAGGATCTGCCAATAAGTCTAAACCACTACCACTTGCAGCAAATTTACCAGTTTGGACTTGTGTCAAAGCATTTTTAATATATTTATAACAATCTTCTTTTGTCACACGACTTTTACGACCACTAGCTTTTACTTTACTAAGATCTACATTTAATATTCTAGCAAGCTTTCTAACAGAAGGTGATGCATGAGCATTTGAGTTATTAACTTCATATTCATTTACATTATTTTGAGCCGAAGTAGATTTTGGCGCTGACTCTGAAGCTGATTTAGATTCTTGCTTTTTAGGTGCTTCTTGTTTTGCAGGTTGGCTAGCTGCTTCGTTAGAAGCAGAACCTGCTGTTTTAACTCTAAGTATAAGCTTACCTTCGCCGACTTTATCACCAACATTTACTAGTACTTCTGCAACTTCTCCAGTAACTGGCGACGGTACATCCATACTTGCTTTATCAGTCTCAAGTGTAATTAAAGCATCTTCTTCAGCAATTTTATCACCAACTTTTACAGCAATTTCAATAATCTCAGCCGCATCGTAATCACCAATATCTGGTACTTTAACTATTTCTATAGACATTCAATATCTCCTCTAATTAGCTATATAATGGAGCTAAACGCTCTGGGTCTATATTGTATTTTTCGAGAGCTTTTTTAACTTCTATTTTTTTAACTTTGCCTTCTTTTGCTAAGCCAAATAATGCAGCTAGTACTACATGGTATCTATCAACTTCAAAGAAGCTTCTTAAAGCCGCTCTAGTGTCTGATCTACCAAAACCATCAGTACCTAAATTCACAAATGTATTAGGAATGAACTCTCTAAGCTGATCTGTATAAAGCTTAATATAGTCAGTAGACGCTATCACTGGACCTTGCTCATGCTTAAAGCACTTAGTCACATAGCTTTCTTTTTGCTCAGCTGTAGGATGTAGCATATTTTCTCTTGCTACATTTTTAGCTTCTCTATAAAGCTCGTTTGCACTAGTCATACTCCAAATATTTGAAGTTATACCATACTCATCTTTTAGCATTACAGCAGCAGCTTCTACTTCTTTCAAGATAGTACCAGAACCCATAAGCTGTACATGCTTGTCAGCAGGCTGGTTATCTTCAAGCTTGTATAGACCTTTAATAATGCCTTCTTCAGAACCCTCAGGCATAGCTCTATGAGTATAATTTTCATTCATAACTGTGATGTAATAGTAAACCTTATCACCATTAAAATACATTCTCTTCATACCTGAATCTAAGATTACAGCTAGCTCGTAAGCATAAGTAGGATCATAAGATACACAGTTAGGGATAAGGCCTGCATGAATGTGACTGTGACCATCTTCGTGCTGTAAACCTTCGCCATTTAGAGTTGTACGACCTGCTGTACCACCAATAACAAAACCTTTTGCCATCGAGTCACCAGCTGCCCAAGCTAAATCACCAAATCTTTGGAAACCAAACATTGAGTAGTAAATCATAAATGGAATCATTGGTACATTATGCACACTGTATGAAGTAGCCGCAGCTATCCAAGAACAGAAACCACCCTGCTCGTTAATACCTTCTTGAAGGATTTGACCATCAACAGCTTCTTTATAAAACATTACTTGTTTTTTATCTTCTGGAACATATTGCTGACCTTTAGGGTTATAAATACCTAGCTGTCTAAACAAACCTTCCATACCGAAAGTACGCGACTCATCAACTGTAATCGGCACAAGATGTTTGCCAAGCTTTTTATCTTTTGCCAACTGAGTTAGCATTCTTACAAAAGCAGTAGTAGTGGAGAATGCTCTCTCGCCACTATCTTCTAATAATTTACCAGCAAAGTCTTGATAATTAGGAATCTCTAAAGCTGTATTATTTTCGCGTCTAGCTGGAATATATCCACCAAGAGTTTTTCTCTTAGAGTGAAGATACTTAACTTCCTCAGAGTTTTCATCAAGATTAATAAGCTTATAGTTCTCTACATCATCTTTAGTTGCAGGCACATCAAATCTTTCTTTGATATACTCAAGTGCATATGTATCAAGCTTCTTAACATTATGAGCGATGTTTTTAGATTCACCGTACTCACCAAGACCATAACCTTTAACAGTCATTGGTAGGATAAGAGTTGGCTTACCATTAGAAGTCTCAACTGCTTTTTTATATGCAGCATAAACTTTAAGCGGATCATGCCCACCACGACGAAGCGCAGCGATATCAGCATCAGATATATCTTTAGCTAAAGCTTCCAAATCTTCATCACCACTAAACACAACTTTACGACACTCTTCGGCACCATGCGCTTTAATAGTATGGAATTGACCATCATTTAGCTCGCTTAATCTTTGAGCTAATTTATCGCCACCTTTAGCATCAGCTAAAAGTTTATCCCAATCACTACTCCATAAAACTTTGATAACATTCCAGCCAGTACCTTCAAATACATCTGCTAGCTCTTCAACGATATTACCATTACCATTTACAAGACCATCAAGTCTTTGTAGGTTACAATTCACAACGAAAATCAGATTATCAAGACCTTCACGACCAGCTCTTGCGATAGAACCAATTGATTCTGGCTCATCCATTTCACCATCACCACAGAAAGCCCAAACTCTACGATCAGCAGTATCAGCCAAACCTCTAGCTTCAAGATACTTCATAAATCTAGCTTGATAAATAGCTTGTAATGGACCAAGACCCATTGAAACTGTAGGGAACTGCCAATAAGTTGGCTGTAAATACGGATGCGGGTATGATGAAACAGCATTCTCGCCATCAAAAGCTTGCTTGCGGAAATTCTCTAATTGAGTAGAAGAAATACGTCCTTCAAGGAATGAACGAGCATATACAATTGGAGACAAATGACCCTGATAGAAAATTAAATCGCCAGCATGGTTTTCGTTTGGAGCTTTCCAGAAGTGATTAAAACCAACTTCATACAAAGTCATAGCCCCTGCACCAGTACCAATATGCCCACCAATTGAGCCATCTTTTTTATTTGCATGAGCAACTATAACAGTAGAGTTCCATCTATTTACAGCTTCAATGCGTTTTTCAATCTCTATATCTCCTGGATATGGAGGCTGATTACTAACATCAATTGTATTAATGTATTTTTTTACCCTAGATGTTGCGTATGAACTCTCTATACCTAACTCACTCATTTTAGCAAGTAGTTGCTCAAATATAAACTGAGCGCGATCTACGCCCTCTCTATTTACAACATCCTCGAAAGCCTCAAGCCACTCTTGGGTTTCTAAAACATCTATATCTTCAGTGAAATCCGACATCGTCTATCCTCCGAATCAATCAAAAATTATGAAAAATGAAAACATATAAACAAATTATAAGTTAATAGCATCCTAACATCAACAAATAATAATCATCTCAATACGAATTAAAGGAATTCACTTAAAGGAGTTTATACCTAACAATAAAGAGAAAATTTGCGAACATATATTGAGATTGACATTAAATAAACAAGAATTACTGTGTTCTATGCTAAAACGCGATTAACTATAGCCATAAATCTAGCTTGGACAGAGTCCATAGCTTCTTGCGTATCAGACTCAAATCTCAGAACCAAACACGGCGTAGTATTTGAAGCACGCACCAAAGCCCAGCCATCATCGAACTCTACGCGTACACCATCTATATCTACTATTTTGGCTTGTGTAAATTCTTTTTTACAAATTGATAATATCTCATCAACAATCGCAAATTTGTTATCTTCTGTAACATCTATATTTATCTCGGGCGTAGCAAAACTCTCTGGAATCTCTGCAAACAGCTCATCAAGATTTTTATCAGTTTTTGCAAGGATATCTAGCAATCTCGCACCAGTGTACAAACCATCATCAAAACCTAACCATCTATCATTAAAAAAAACATGACCACTCATTTCTCCTGCCAGATCAACCTTGGTCGCTTTCATTTTTTTCTTGATAAGTGAATGACCGGTCTTATACATTTGTGAATTACCACCAAGATCTGAGACAAATTTATCGATATTCTTTGTAGATTTAACATCGTACAATATAGATGCACCAGGCTTTGTAGCAATAACATCTTTCGCATATAGCATGAGCTGTCTATCAGCAGCTACAGTTGCTCCAGAATTTGTAACAATCCCCAGCCTATCACCATCGCCATCAAATGCAAGACCAACATCAGCACCCGACTCTTTAACTTTTTCAATCAAATTTTTTAAATTTTCAAGCTTACTTGGATCGGGATGGTGATTTGGGAAAGTGCCATCAACATCGCAATACATAGTCGTTACATCACAACCCAACTTTTCAAATAATTGTGGCGCAATTTCACCAGCAATACCATTACCAGCATCTACTACGATTTTAAGTTTTTTAGACAATGACTCTCTTTCTAAAATATAATCAATATATTCATCAGAAACATCTTTAGATATTATTTTTGCAGCACCACCACTATAGTTACCATTTGTAATAAAATCTTTAAGTTCAAGAATTTCCTCATTTGCCAAAGTATTATTTGCTAAAGTCATTTTAAGACCATTATAATCAGCAGGATTGTGACTACCTGTAAGCATAATACCTGTGCCACTTGTGTGTTGCTTTGCCGCAAAATATAAAACAGGTGTTGGAACTGCACCTATATTTAGCACATCACAGCCACTTGTTAATATTCCAGACTCTAATGCTTGTAAAAGACTAGGACCCGATAACCTACCATCTCGAGCAATTGCAATTTGAGACTCTCCAAGCTCTTTTGCTTTAGTACCAAACGCCAAACCAATATTAAAAACCACATCTTCATTTAGATCAGTTGGGACGATCCCGCGTATATCATACGCTCTAAAAATACACTCTGGTAAACTTGAAAAATTTTTATACATATTAAAAATCCAATTAAATTAACTATTTTAGCAACATCGAGCTATATGGTTGTAGCTTGAAACTTAACTGTTAGCTGGCTTAGTTGTTTTAGGTGGGTATATCCAATTCAACACAAGCTTTAATGTCGATCCTTGTGCAAGTATAGAAAGAACTACCACCGTGTATGTAATACCCACAATCATATGTCCCTCATCTGGCAGTGATAATGCTAAAGCTAGCGATATACCACCACGAACACCCGACCATGCTACTAAGACATTATCTTTTGTAGAGCTTTTTGAAAGCTTCTTATCCACAATTGTTATTGGAATTGAAATACTTATAAATCTTGCTACTGTCACGATAAATATACCCGCCACACCTATCCAGAAGGCAGTAATATTAAATGGTATACTAGTAAGCTCCAATCCTATTAAAATAAACAAAAAAGAGTTAAGCATATTATCAATAACCATCCAAAAATCATCAATTTTTTGAACTTGCTTAGGATGATCTTTCTTACTATCAGATAAGCTATTACCTATGAACAAGCCAGCAACAACCATGGCAATAGGTCCAGACACATGCAAACTATGAGCAATAACATATCCCATACTTGCAACGGCCAAGGTTACAAAAATAGAAGTCTCAGAATCTCGATTTGTATTAAGAAATATAAGAGCAACTTTAGCAAATATATAGCCTAATAATATACCCCCACCCGCTTCAACTGTAATTTGTTTAGTAAGCAATAATGTATAATTAACACCTACACTTGTATGCACCCCAAACTCACCACCACTACCAAAAAAGAAGATGTTTGACAAAACAACAAATAAAACTATACCAGTAGCATCGTTAAAAAGAGATTCTCCAACCACTCGTGTCTTGATGCGCTTAGGGATAGTTTTATTACCCGCCAAAGTACTTATAACAGCAATAGGATCTGTAGGAGATATTAATGCCCCAAAAACCAAACAATAACCAAAACTAATATCTGCACTGATAAGAGATGCAAAACCATAAATTAAAACAGCAGTAGCAGCAGTAGATAACAGTAATCCCATACTTGCTAAAGCAAATACAGCTTTAATTTCTTTTTTCAAATCAATCATATTAAAGTGCAAAGCATTTGCAAATAGCAAGAATGAAAGCATTCCCTCAAGAACCGTTATTTTAAAGTCAAAGCTAGAAAGAGCTACAACCAATAAATTATCATCACTTAAAAATGTTGCACACAAGGCTGAAAAACTTATAGCTAGAATTATCAAACCGATAGCTTTTGGAAGTTTCAAAAACTTAGTATTGATATAACTCATCATCGCAGCAACTACAATCAGTAAACTAAATAAAAAATATTCATTCATAAAAAATCTCCTAAAGACCACAACTATACTCCCAACTACATGCTTTTGAGAGTTCTAGCATTATATTATTTTTAGTAAAAAAATCGCTTTCCAAACTATTGAAGGAGCGACTATCAAACATAGTTGTCTGATTTTGTTGTTCTAATTGTATTATCTTTTGCTTATCTTGTGTAGTAATAGATTCAAATTCTTTCTTTGTAAAGTGAATACATGGCTGGCATTCACGACTTCTAAACACCGGCTCAAATGGTACTTCCTGCACCAAAGCTTCAACTTCATCAAAAGATTTATCTAAAAGAGGGTATTCTAATGCCCTGTAATCATACTTCTCCTCTTCATCAATATTCTTTAAAAGAGCAGACGCTTTTGATAAATCTTTACGATGACTTAACAAGATAGTAGCTTCACAATCAGAATCAAGCTCATCAATTTTATTCAGCAGGGTAATTCCCTTTAAAAAACCTGCACACCAACTAAACTGTTGTGAAGGAAAATGCTTACGCGCATTTACCAATTCTGCAAATGTATTGTCTGATTTCAAATGGTAATACTTAACACCAAAGTAATCTAACCACGCAAAAACTTTTGTTAGATACTCACTCCAGTCATGAGAAGCAAAACCTGTATCCACTGAAAGAACACAAAAATCATCTTTTAAATTTTGTTTTGCCCAACAAATAAGTCCTAGTGAGGACACACTATAATTAGCAATTATTATATTTGAAGTACTTTTATTCATTTTAGGGTACACTTTTACATTCCTATAGCTTCTTTTATTTCTTGTAGCTTTCTCATTGCTATTGGACGTATTTTTTGAACTCCTTGAGCCAATATATCATCAACCAATTTAGGGTTAGCTATATAGTAATCATACTTTTTACGAGCATCTGTAAGGTATGCATTTACTTTCTCAAAAAGCACCTGTTTTGCATCTCCCCAGCCAAGTCCGCCAGCAAGATACTTATGCTCTAAGCTTTTAATCTCGTCTTGAGTTGCAATATCCTTATAGATAGCAAATACCGTGCAACTTGTCGGATCTTTTTTCTCTTCCGGCAACTGTGAATTAGTAATGATTTTCATAATCTGCTTTCTAAGCTTTTTCTCTGTTGAGAATATCGGAATAGTATTGTCATAACTTTTTGACATCTTACGACCATCTAGTCCTAGTATAGTCTTCCCATCATCACTAGTCATTGCTTGTGGTGGCGTAAGAGCTTGAGATTTATATATATGATTAAATCTATTAGCTATATCACGAGCTATCTCAATATGTTGAATCTGATCTTTTCCTACAGGCACAAGCTCCGCGTCAAACATCATAATATCTGCAGACATCAGCACTGGGTAATTATAAAGCCCCATAGCTATACCTTTATCACAATCTTCACTACTACCATCTTGGATATTTTGATCTACAACTGCTTTGTAAGCATGGGCACGATTAAGCAACCCTTTCGGTGCAACAGTCGCTAATATCCAGTTTAATTCCATAATTTCCGGAATATCAGATTGACGATAAAACATAGTATTATAAGGATCAAGTCCTAGTGCAAGCCAAGAGCAAGCTATCTCGCTAATATATTGCTGACGCAGCTTCTTATCCCATAGTTTTACTAATGAATGCTGATCTGCGATAAAGTACATGCACTGATAATCTTCATTCAAAGACATCTCAATAGCAGGTTTAATTGCTCCAATATAATTACCTAAATGAGGAGTTCCTGATGGAGTAATTCCCGTTAAAACTATTTTTTTTGACATATTAAAGATAAAATTTTTATTTTGATTATTATTTTAACATATATAAGCTGTTTAAATAAGGGTTCCTCTCAAAACCCTGTGTATGCAGATTAACTAGCCTCAAATTCTTCACAACAAGACGAAAATTGAGGGTAATAGAAAATCTATTACTGAAATTTGAAACGCAGGTATAGAGAGTTTGAGCATTCAGATGTGTGCTCATGTGTTTTTAGAGGAGGCCACAAGATACTAAATAGGCATATCTGAATAAAAAAATTTGGAGCGGCAAACGAGGTTCGAACTCGCGACCCCAACCTTGGCAAGGTTGTGCTCTACCGCTGAGCTATTACCGCAAAATAAAATAATGGTACACCCAAAGGGATTCGAACCCCTAACCGCTCGGTTCGTAGCCGAGTACTCTATCCAGTTGAGCTATGGGTGCAATTAAGTGATGAATATTATAGTAACTAAAACCTAATTAGTCAAGTTCTTTATGTCATTAATTGCATCTATTAACGCCTCTTCATACTCTTGATCGCCAAAATCCGTATTATCAATCACATAATCTGACATTTTTTCCCTTTCTTTATCAGAAATTTGCAAATTAATGAAAGCTATTGCTTGCTGTCTATTGCGACCGTCACGCTCCATAATTCTTTGAATGCGAGTTTCAATATATGCTTTTACGACAATAACTTTCTTAAGGTAACTATAATGCTGGATATTGTATGTATCAAGTAATGGTATATCAACAATAGTCATAGAAGTTGTAGATTCTTTGACTTGCTTTTTAACTTCACGATTAATTACAGGGTGTAAATAATCTTCAACCCATTTTTTTGCTTCTCGTGAATCTGTAATAATTCCTCTAAGCATTGCCCTATTTATCTGCTTATTTACAATTATCTCATTACCAAATTTTTCAGCTATTTTTTTGATAACAGATGGCTTTTTAGTAATCTCTCGACTAATCGTGTCTGCACATACAACTGTAAGGCCCAACTTCTCTTTAAGAATGTTTGTAGCTGTAGATTTACCACTAGCTATACCACCAGTTATACCGATAGGGTAAGTGTTAATAATAGACATTTATTTTTTAATAAATAATTACTTGAATGCTAATTCTAATCTTTTTTTATTTAAATGTCATATTTTTTTGCTTTAATAGCAATCAAAGCCTAAAATACCTATAATTAGATTGAGACCTATAAAACAACTCATGCAATTAGAAAATATCATCAAGGGAAAAATCAAAGCAAGCAATCAACTTTCATTTAGCGAATTTATGAATCTAGCTTTATATCACCCAAAATCAGGGTATTACACATCCCCAAAAGATAAGATCTCATCCAACGGTGACTTTATAACTGCAACCTCTCAGACATCTATATTTGCTACAACTATGGCTCATATTTTTGATGAATCTCTAAAAGAACTTGGGAGCCCTGCTAGCATCATAGAATTTGGAGCCGGTACAGGTAAGTTCGCAATTGATAGTATGAGTGAGCTTCAAAGACTTAGCTATTTACCACAAAAATACATAATTGTTGAATTAAGCAATGATTTAAAACTACGCCAACAGGAGTATATCAAAAAAAGTATACCTAATTTATTTTCAAAATTTGAATGGGTAAATGAATTGCCCAAAGAAAAATTAACTGCTGTAGTTTTTGCCAATGAAGTTTTAGATGCTATGCCTGTAGATATATTTAAAGCAAAGAATGGGAAGCTTAAGCAGCAAGGTGTTATAACTGAAGATAATAAGTTCCAACTATATGATTTAGCTCAAAATGAATCTCGTTTTAACAACGAAGCACAAAAACTTATAGATGACGGTATAAGCTTTACAGATAACTACACTAGCGAGATAAACACTTGGATTAGACCATGGATAAAATCACTTGCTGAGTGCTTAGATAAAGGAGTTATTGTTTTATGCGACTATGGTTATCATCGTCAAGAATACTATCGTAGTGATCGCAATATAGGCACTCTAGCCTGCTATCATCAGCATAAAGTCAACTTTGACCCTTTTAGCAATATTGGGATCCAAGACATCACAGCTCATGTAGACTTCACAAGTGTAGCAGAAAGTGCCTGTGAAAATAGTTTAGAGATACAAGGCTACATGACCCAAGCTAATTTTCTAAAAAGAGCTGATGTTACAAAGATTTTTATAGATATAACAAAAAGACTTAATCCAAAAGATTTAATCCGTTATAAAAATGATATGAAAGAACTTCTTTTAGGAGACAAGCTTGGCGAAGTCTTTAAGGTAATTGGACTATCTAAAGGGTTTAATCCTATTTTAGGAGTTTTTGATAATGATGATAATGTAAATTATTTGCTTTAATAAGATTGGCATTATTCATACGGATCATTATAATACTTTTCCCAAAATATTTATCTAGTACGCCATCCATAGCCAAAGCATTTGGTGTAGAGTTTGTAGGCCTACGTAGATTCACCCTGGGACTGTAAATAATTTTGTGTCAAATTGATATAATTAATTTGATAACAGAAGGAATTACAAAAATGAAATGATAACTTGATGTAGCAGAGTTTAGAGAACAATTAAAATCTGGTAAAGGCATTAGCGTTAAAGATGGAGCATTAACTCCATTAATTAAACAGCTTAATGAAATGGCTTGACAAGCATAACTAGCAACCCACTTATCTCAAGATTTAGAGTCAAATCGTAAAAACGGTAAAACCTCTAAAACAATGAAATCTTCATCAGGTGAGTTTGTACTAGACACTCCTAGAGATCGTAATAGTAGCTTTGAACCTGAAATAGTCAAAAAGCATCAAAACTCATGTAAGCGATGAGTTAGAATCAAAAATGTTATCACTATTTGCTTTAAGTAATAGCTATTCACAGATAGCAGACTATATTGAAGATATGTATGGAGTGCATTTTGCAAAGCCTGCGATTACAGCTGTAATAGACAAGCTTATCCCTAAATTAGAAGAATGGAAAAAGAAACCTTTAAGTGAAATATATCCATTTATATACCTTGGTGCAGTACACTACAAAGTTAGAGAAGAAGGACGTTATATATCCAAAGCTTTCTATATGTTTTTAGGCGTTAATTTAGATGGCAATCAAAGAGATACTTGGTTTGTATCTAAATGATAATTGATCTACCCCGTTAATTTGGGACAGTTTTGAACTTCATTTTCCATTATACTCTCAAACTGATTTGGAGTCATGTAATTAATAATAGAATGTTTCATTTTTGTATTATAGTAAGCTTCAATATATTCAAATATTCAAGATTTAGCCTAATCTCTAGTTTTATAATTTTCATCATAAATAAGTTTTAACTTAGAACTTTCTAAGCGTTTATACCACAAACAATCACCATTAGTTTCCCAGTATAAGATTTTAATTTTGTTCATGCCTTTATTGCTAAATACATAGGTGCTTTGGCTACCAACATCTTAGACAGGGAGTTTTAAAGTTATACCATATGGAAGGTATAATGACATATACTTACTATCAGGCTTCACTTCAGGTTTAATATTATCTAGCCTAGTAAAACTGAGAGGCTCTTCAGATTCTGCTGCTAGCTTATGTCTCCATCTGCTACTAGCTGTAAATAATCCTTATGATATACTCTTAGTTCTACAATATTTGAAATCATTGTGAGCTAGATTATTGTGTATACAAAATTCTTGTTGGGTAAGCTCAGATTTCTACCAGTCTTCTATTATCAGATACCAATCTGATTCTGCCATATATATCCTATGATAAATAAATTACTTTGGTATATATGTTTTATGCTAGAAATCTTTATGGGAGATGTACTTCGTGAAACGCTTACATATAAAAGTTCTTTATTTGTCATCTCTGGTAAAGACTTATAAACTAAAACAGCAGACACAATTTAGTAGGCACTATCCAAAAATCACCAAGGTGGTGAAAATGTTGTGCTATAACGCTAATCATAAGTAAAACTAATGAAAACGGTATAGATAAAACGAATATAGCTCTCCAACCATAATCATGTACAAACAAACTTACTAACAAGTTTGTGATAAATATCCCTCAAACAAGCGATAGCTGAAATATTCCCATAGCTCTACATATAAACTTAGGTGTGCTAGTCTCTGCTATATATATTGGAATAAGGGTAAGTAAAAAACCTATCGAAACACCTTGCAATAATCGAGATAACATCAGCGTAATATAGTTATTTGATAGCATCATTAATACCATAGATACTGTAAAAAGACATGCTTCGAACTGATTACATTTTTTCTACTCAGAATATTCATCAAAAATCCTGATACTAGCTTAGAAAGCAGAACACCAAAAAAAACTATACTTGCTATATCAGATAGTTCAACAACACCTAATGATAATTTGACCTTTATAACGGGTAAAGTTACCGATATAAAACCTATATCAAACCCTGCACATATTCCTGTAAGAATAATCAAAGTACATACTAATGTTTGATACCTCGTCTTTAGCACAATAGTTACCTTCCTATTTAATTTAATCCACGAATCTGAGATAAGTTCTGCTCGAACAATACTTTACCATCCTCATAATAAGTATAAAGTTCGCTCTGCGGATGATATTCTCCCAAAGAATAGTTTTCATTAAGCTGAACTGTTTCGTACTCACCTTTAGAATTTTTGATTAAATCTAATCTACCCTTTTTAGACTTCTTGACACTATCTGTAATAGGGTCTTTAAACACATCATGAAACTTATCGCCTCGCTTGATAGACGAGCACTTAATAGCAAATTTAAAGCTATCTCTATTCAATGATGACTCAAAATTACCTTGCAGCAACGCTCCTCCCATACCAAAAGCTATATTTTCAGCAGAATAACCACTATCCTGCATTGCTTGTAAGATCTCTTTGATAGAATTAATATTTACACCATCTCCTTGAATTAAAGCTAACTTATCAAGTACTTTATAGCCTTTTGAATTGGTCGTAAAACCATAACCTTTTGATAACTCATATAAGGCATAGAGAATATTTTCAATCGCATCACCAGAATCTGGACGAATTACTAAATTTGCTTTTTGAGCTTTGACCTTATCTTTTAAACTAATCCAAGTCTGTATAGCTTTTTTAAAATCCCAACTATCTGATACACAAGCATAAAGTACACTTTCATCACCAAATTGTTTAATCATATTCTCAAAAGCTTGTTTCTCACATTCTCCACCCTCGCCCCAGCTAGTCATCGTAGAATGCTCACTTGCAGGTATAGAAAATCCAGCTATCTCCTCATTGTAGTACTTTTTGCAAAATCTAATCGCAGCTAAAGTATCTGTACCTAAGAAATTAGTTAAATGTGCTGCCCCACCAATACCTGCAGACTCTTCCGAGGAAACACTTCTATAACCAAAATCATGAAGCATAAAACCAAGTTTATCTAAACTATCAGAAGTTTGCTCTAAGTAAGTTGCGATAGTATCTTTTATAATGCTTCCAATACTTGCGACCGTAGTTGGATACCATACTTTCAGTAGTAGTGTCTCTAGCATACCAGGTAACCAAAAAAGCTCCTCATCAGTGCTCTCTATAGTCATAAGCACATTGTGTAATGGAATTAAAGAACCCTCTTTTACAGCACGGATCCTAACTGGCAAATAACCATTATATTTAGTTATGATTTTTTCAAACCCCTTTCTATAAAAAGGCAGACCATGCTGTTTTAACAAAATCTCTGCATCATCTACCATGGCTTGAGTAATTGGCTTCGATAGGTATTCTTTTATGTAATATTGCAGACCAAAAAACTTTATATAATTTCCAAGACTTTTACACGCACCTCTACTCTCTAAATAAAAATGCAAATAATTTGCATCTGCAGGGTATTGAAACGGATGAGAATGCTTATAGCTATCTGTCATTAAAGTAAGATTGTGAAAATCCATATCAAATAAACAGGGGAAAAAAAATCATACTTTTAGTATAACTTAAAATTATGAAATATAGGTAATATTATTGGGAAATTAGAATGTTTTGAGCTGCTATTATGCCATTGGAGCAGTTACTACAGATAAATCAACTGTACTTAAAGTTTCCTCATCATCTTGAGATAATGCTGAAAATAAATTTTTTGGATCTTTAATTGGTGGAACCATTTCCATCTGTGAACCAATATTATATTTTTCTGCTAAGTCTAATGCTAGACGAAGCACTGAAAAATCTTCTATGGCAAAACCAACTGAGTCATAGATTGTAATTTCTTTATAATTTTCACGACCAGCTTTTTTGCCTGTTAAAATCTCCCAAACTTCTGCGTGCAACACTTGCTCTACTTCTTCTTTAGTTAGATTTTGAATTTCGCCTTCTACCATAGACTGCTCAGTATACTCTACAACAACTTTACCTCTCAATAGAATATCCTTTTCAAGCTCTGTCTTACCTGGGCAATCCCCACCAAGACCACTTATGTGCATACCATCTTTAACCCATTCATTTTCAATAACAACGGCATGAAGCTTACATGCTGTGCATACAGTGATAATATCCACATCTTCACAAGCTTCTTTTGCACTACTACAAGGTACTAAGTTAAGTCCAGAATCTTTCATATTATCAGCAAATTTAGCCATTGTATCTGGATCAGTATCAAAATACTTTACAGTCTCAATTGGACGGATAAGTTTATGAGCTAAAGTTTGAAATTCACTTTGAGCACCAGTACCTATCAGCGCCATAGTTTTACTGTCTTTACGAGCAAGCAGGTCTGCAGCAAGTACAGTTGACGCCGCTGTTCTTAATGCTGTAAGTACTGTCATTGCAGAAATTAGTAGTGGATAACCGTATTTCACCTCATTAAGCTGACCTGTTGCCACAACAGTTTGCTTACCATCGAACGGATTCGCAGGATGACCATTGACGCATTTATATGTAAATAACTTGTCATCAGCTGTCGGCATAAGCTCTAAAACACCACCTGGGACATGCGCAGAATAACGAGGTGATTTATCAAAATCATTCCATCTAATAAAATCATGCTTAGTATATTCAACTAAATCTTTGATAAAGTTGTTAAAACCATGCTTTGCAACTATGTTTGCAACATCTCCTACAGATAAAATTCTCATTCTACTCTCCTTGAGCTATTTAGGCACATTTAAACTTCCTAATGTCATTGTAATATAGTCAAGTTCTAGTTTCAAATTTAGTAGCTGATATTATACCATTACCAATACAAAAGGCTATTGATTGATTTATGGACTGATGTTATGCAATAAAAGCAATGATCTACCCCGATAATTTAGGACAGTTTTGAACTTCATTCTCCATTATACTCTCAAAATGATTTGGAGTCATGTAATTAATAATAGAATGTTTCATTTTTGTATTATAGTAAGCTTCAATATATTCAAATATTGAAGATTTAGCCTCATCTCTAGTTTTATAATTTTCATCATAAACTAGCTCTACTTTTAGAGTTCCAAAGAAACTTTCACAATCTGTATTATCATAACAACAGCCTTTACCGCTCATACTAGAGAGCAACCAATAACAGCCCTTTAAAATAAGTCTATAATCACACATAAATATAACCAACCTTATTGGGTAGTAATATATGTAATGTCTGTAACACATTTGTGGTTAGCACCTCAAGCATTGAAATTGTGATTAAACAAATTATCAGCAATTTCCTTATTGTGATTAGAGTCTGTAGTTAACTTAAATTTCTTGTTGGCTTTAGCTGGCAAAGTACGCTGCCTCATTTTTTAATATTTCTCTTTCAGCCTCAGTCTTTTTTAGTTTTTTCTTTAAATCATTGTTTTCAGTCAAAAGTTCTTAATAATGATTTTGATAGTCAATCTTTACATCTTTAGGTGGTTTAGTCATAGTTTTGGAATCCAAGTACTTAATGTCTTATATTTTATCCCTAAATTATTGGCAATTTCAGCTCTATCTGCTCCTCCTGCTAAACATAGTTGAACTGCCTCATCAATAAACTCTAAAGGGTATCTTTTGTATCACATTTTTATCTCCTTTTTCTGACATGGTTAGTGTCCCAAATTGGAGAGGTAGATCACTATTGAAAATAGGTGTTTCTAAAACACAAATAGCCATGGAAGTTGGTTGTAACCAAAGTAGCATATACAAAGAGATAAACCGTAACACCGGCAAAAGAGGTTATAGACTTAAACAAGAACAATCACACTGCAAACTCAAGAAAACGTAAAGGCAACAAACAAATTAGGCAATTTGGTTGGAGCTATGTAGAGCATCTTATCAAACAGTATTGGTATCCAGAGCAAATAAGTGGCGGTTTAACATCTAATGGGTGGGTTAGATGTCATAAGTGCTGAAAGCATCTATAAGTATATCTATGGGAATAAAGAAAGAGGCTTTGACTTACACACTTATTTGCGTTGTCAGAAAACTTATCGTAAAAGAGGTACGGCTAGTCAAGAGCATAGAGGCCAAATACAAAATAGAGTTTCAATACATGAGAGAGACTTTCTTATAGATGAACTAAGTAGACTTGGAGATTTTGAGGGAGACACTATTATTGGCAACGTGGCACCAATGAAAATACAAATGGGTTAATTAGATAATTCTTCTCTAAAAACCTGAGATTATATGATATTACTTAATAACAAACTAGAAGAGTTAAAAACCTATTGAACAACAGACATAGAAAAAGTCTTGGATTCAACACTCCTCTTCAGGTAGAATCTAGAAATAAGGTTGTCGCACTTGGTACTTGAATCTAAGTGATGATAAAATTATTCCCAACACAAACTACTTATTACTAAATATGTCTATAAAAAAATGCTCCAGAGACAGTAGTAGAATTATTTAAAAATATTACTCACCATCGACTTGGTAGCTTTATCGCACTATCAGAAGAAGTCGGAGAGTTAGCAAATGAAATTATGAAAAAAGAAATCTATTAAGAAACCAAAAGCAACGATAAAATAAAGGCTGAGATTACAGATGTATTGGTATGCTGACTTGAATTAGCCAACTTATATTAATATAAATTTACAGTCTGCTTTTAATGACAAAATTACAAACCTAATTTCAAGAGTCAAAGAATAGGGTAGCATCAAAGATCTTTTAAAAGCTAAGAGAGAAAAATTAGATTGATAAACTTCCAACCTGTTAAAAAAGCCTTCAAACTGATATATTTATTTTTGGCAAAAAGCTTTTAAATAAACTATGAAACTCTTAACTAAAGTACTATCAAGCCCACTATTAATAACTGCCTCAATGAACTTCGCTTTAGCAGATAATGGTAAATACATAATATTTGGCGACAGTTTAACATACACAGGTAGCATAGAAAGCTTAAAAATTGTAGAAGAAAATAATAAGCCAGCTACTAACGGTGGAGAAATAAACGGTAAAAACCTAGTCAGAAACCTAGAAAATAACTAATTGTTCTATGGAGATGAGATTTTTCCAAAATATTTTCAAACTGCGCATATTACTAGCTTTAATTACAAAGATACTTCTAAAGCTCAAAAAAACATGGGCAAATTATTTTTCTGAAGCAAACAATCAAAATTTAATGACATACAGAGCTGCGACAGCAACAACACTTAGCAATTTTTAAGAGTATTTAAACAAACCTCAAGATAATATCTTATTTGCTACTGCTACAGCACAGTCTGGCGATAACTTTATTAACGATTTAAACTACAAAGCTATATATGAGACAGGTATGTTTCCTTACATAGATTGCTCTGCGTATAAGTATGGCGAGATTCTGAAAGGCTCTCCAATAGCAAGCTGTGTACCGAGTGTAATCAAACAAGTTAAAAAATTTATACAACTTTCTAAGGAAAATGATTTCAAACCAAATAAAGATACTAAAGTCATTAGCTGGGTTGGCGGTAATGATATATTTGGCAATATAGTTAAAACACTAAACATTCACAATATTGATATTAAAAATATAATGGAGGATTTTAAGAATTTTCAACCCTCTCTGCTTGTTAGCAATGTACAAACAAGAATTAAACTTCTTGAAGCTTTTGGTATAGAACCTAAAAATATTTATGTCTTTGCATTACCAAACTTCAAGCATGTTAGTGCCGTGCAACAAATTTTTTACAGGGTTTACTACACCTATCCAAAAAGTAATTACTAGCCTATTTAGCGCTATTTCAATAAACTATAACAAAAGATTAAAGTATATGGCTAATTATAGAGGTGCTAACTTCTACGATGTATCTCGCAAGCTAACTTATTTAGTGAGAGATCCTCAAAACTCTAGATAAACTAAATATTTTGGAAAAATAAACTGAAACCCCTTCGCAATGTGTACAGATACTATAGCTACACCGAGCAACAATCCTGAGAAAAACTTCCCTATATGCAAAGGATACATCTTTTATAACAAGATGCATCCAACCACTTACACGCACAAACTTTTTGCTGATAAGTTTATAGATTTCGTCAATTCTAAAAAATAATCTAGCCTAATTATAAAAAAAAACAGTCTAACTATATCTTTTCTCATTCTTTTATACTAAAATATCCCTCGTAAACATGAATAATCATTAAATTAATGGTTGTCGTAATTACATAAATGTAAGCATTAAGCTTACTGTTAAACAAACTTAAACAAGAGAATTAAAGAAATGAGTAATCAAGAAAAAGGTACAGTAAAATTTTTTAACGAACAGAAAGGTTTTGGTTTCATAACTCCAGAATCTGGTAGCAAAGACATCTTTGTTCACATCACAAACCTTAACGGTGCTAGCCTTGCAGAAGGTCAAAAGGTTGCGTTCGAAACTCAAGAAGGCAGAAAAGGTCCTGAAGCTATAAACATAGAGGTACTATAATGCCAAGTATTAGAGTTGACGAGCTTAAGCCTTTTGATATAAGCCTAAGAAATTTCAAGCGTGCTTGTGAAAAAGCAGGTATTAAACAAGAGCTAAGAGATAGACAACACTATACCAAGCCTACTGAAAAAAGAAAAATAGCTAAGCGTTTAGCTGTTAAAAGAGCAAGAATTGCTACTCGTAGAGCTTTTGCTTCTTAATTCTTTTTTCCTATCTATCTTTCTAAACATTTCTGAAAAATTTTTTATCTAGTTTTTTGTCTGACTATATGTCAATTACAAAATATTTCGGATTTCCAAGCTTGATCCAAAATACCCATAAAAAACTGTTGATTTAATAAATCACTATCTTCAAACGACTGTTAAGTGCATCTAGGATTTTTGACATAATTCTTAAATTTGAAAATTTTTAGGGAAATTTGACCGTAATTTTCCTATTTTGTGCTCTATATAAGCCATTTTAGCTAATATAGATAATCTTATGCTAATTAAGCAATCAAATTGACTGCTTTTAATGCATTAAATCACATAGCTTTTAACAAAGCTTGAGCATTTACTTTTTTAGTGAAACAATTATTTTGTCGCACTTAAAACTTGAATCTAAGTTTTATAAAAGCTATAAAAAAATAGTAATATTAAATGAACAGTCTTTGAAAGTAAAGATGCAAGTTTAGTTTTGATATTTTTAAGACAACCTAACCATTAATATCATTCCGTGGCTTGACCATGGAATTTACCGTCATGCTGAACTTGTTTCATCTTCTTACTATAAGTTTGATTTTATTGAGATCCTGTACTTCGACTTCGCTAAGTAACCGGAAGTTCAGGATGACGCTTTTTTCAAAGATCTTCATACAAAGCTATTAACTTCTTAGCTTGTAGTAACTGGTACTCTGTAGTTTCATTTTTAATTACTAAATTAATATGCCCAACTTTACGACCTTTTCTAGGTTCTTTGTTATAGCTATGGATTTTCACTCTATCTAAAGTTGCTAAATCTTTTGTACTAGGCATACCACCAATACAATTTAGCATAACAGTTTTTTGGCTATCTGTATCACCAAGCACAAGGCCTGCTATAGCTCTCACATGGTTCTCAAACTGAGAGGTAATAGTCCCATCCACACTCCAGTGCCCACTATTATGTACTCGAGGAGCTATTTCATTTAAAATAAACTCTTCGCCTTTCACAAAAAACTCTATCGCTAGCGTACCAACATAATCAAACTCTTTTACTAAAATTTTAGCTACTTTCTTAGCTTTTTCAGTAAGTACTGAGTTTTCAAAAGGAGCTTCAGACTCAATAATTATCCCCTGCTTATGAGTGTTTTTAGCTAACGGATAAAAAGCTATATTACCTTTTATATCTGCACTACAAATCTGAGAAACCTCATAATCAAAATCTACAAATGCTTCGTAAATTAGACCATCTGGAGCATTTTTAAGAGCTTCCCAAGCTTTTAAAATATCATCCTGTGACTTCATTACAAACTGACCTTTACCATCATAACCAAATCTACGCGTTTTGATAATAGCTGGTAAACCGTACTCTGCTAAAGCATTTTGAAGAGTTTCTAAGCTGTCTATAGCTACAAATTTAGCAACCTCAATACCATGATCTTGCATAAATGATTTTTCAAGTAAACGATCTTGAGAAATTTCTATAGATTTTGCAGATGGGTATACGCTAACTTCATCATTAATAGTACTAATAAGCTCATGTGATATATTTTCATTTTCAAATGTAATTACATCAAACTGTTTTGCCCAATTTGTAACTGAATCAGCATCATCAAGAGAAATATCTGTAACAGTTTTTACAACTTCACTAGCACATTCATCAGTTTTTCCTAAGCAATGAAATTCAAGACCTAAAGGTGTACCTGCTATACTTAACATTCTTGCAAGCTGACCTGCTCCGATTATACCTATTTTCATACTATTGATCTCTTGGGTTTGGATTATCAAGTACTGTTTGAGTTTGATTTGTTCTAAACTTAACTAAAGCTTCATCAATTTTAGCATCCATATGCTGTAAAATACTTGCCGCGAATAAAGCTGAATTTTTAGCTCCTGCAACTCCAATTGCAAAAGTCGCAACAGGTATACCTGCTGGCATTTGTACCATGGAAAGTAGACTATCATTACCACTTAATACACTAGATTTAACTGGCACTCCTAAAACTGGAAGTTCTGTCTTTGCAGCAACTATACCTGGTAAATGTGCAGCTCCACCTGCTCCTGCTATGATAACTTTTATACCGCGATTTTTTGCATTTTTAGCATATTCAAACATTTTATCTGGAGTACGGTGTGCAGATACTAATTCAGATTCAGACTCATACCCAACCCCTAATTGCTCAAGAATATCACAACACTCTTTCATAGTGCTCCAATCAGATTTAGAGCCCATTATTACACCAACTTGTATACTCATTTGTTTTTCTCCATAGTAATCAAAAATCTATCATCAGCTATGTTTATAAAAATCACGAATCCCTAAGCTCTCGGTTGCTGAACGAAGCCGAATTAAATGGTCTCAATAAGATAACCAATTACCTTGAGATGCTGAAACAAGTTCAGCAATTCGGAGCTTTGACTATAAGGATTGACTCCTACAAGTAACTATTTATCCCAACTTTTTATAACTTCAACCCAAGCTTTGCTTTCTAATGCTTGTACTTTATCCTTCAAACTTTCAGCTGTATCATTTGATTCAACGGCACACTTTAGTTGTAGCTCTATCTTACCACCATCAACCATTTCATTTACTTGGTGGATAGTGCAACCACTCTGTATATCTCCTGCATCCAAAACCGACTGATGAACTGCTAAATCCATCAACCCATAATGCTTTGGCAAAAGAGAGGGATGCACATTTAAAATTTTACCACCAAACTCATTAGTAAACTTTTCACTCAATATACACATAAACCCAATCAATAAAATCAAATCCGGATTATGAGAATGTATCTCAGATATAAGAAAATCATCATATTGCTCGCGAGTTTTTTCTTTTGAACTTATAAATTGGTGTGGAATATTATTATCATCTGCCCTTTCAAGAATATAAGCAGACTTTCTATTAGAAATAACCATATCAATACTTGCATCTATTTCATTAGAGCTTATAGCATCAATAATTACTTGCATATTAGTGCCTCGAGTTGAGCCTAATACAACTAGCCTTAAAGCAGACATTTAGTCAAGCTCCTTATATTTGTTACCTCTTAGCATATTCATGTTTTTTATACGCTTATTGATAAGGTCTTTTGTGCCAATATCTGGTCTATGATAAAGCTTACCGTAGATGTTTCTTACACCATGCTCAGCTTTTTGTTCTGCTTGTGCGATAGTATCTCCCATTCCAAGCACTGCAATAGATCTTGAACCTGTACCTATTAATTTATCATCTCTTAAGTCAACAGCTCCTAAAAACAAATTTACGCTATCAGAGCATTGCGAGATATCTATCTCACAATTCTTTACAGAATTGTTTGGATAACCTAGTGGTACAAGATACTTGCATACAGTAGCTTGCTTCTTAAAGCTAGCTTTTACTTCATCTAGCTTACCAGAAGTTATAGCCTTTGCTATTTCGATAAAGTCACCCTCTAACAAGCTTAGAAGATTCATAGCTTCTGGATCTCCAAAGCGAGCATTATACTCAATTACTTTTGCTCCCTCTAAAGTCGCCATAAATCCACCATATAATATACCTTGATATAGCGTACCAAACTTATCCTTTAACGCATGAGCTACTTTTTCATTAATTTCCTTAGCTCTTTCAATATCGCTATCAGAAAGAAACGGCAAGCTATGGTTAGCATCAGAATAAGTACCCATGCCACCAGTATTTGGACCTCTATCTCCCTCATGTGCTCGCTTATGATCTTGCACAGCAGGCATGTGGATAAAGTTCTCACCATCAGTAAATGAGATAAGAGAAAATTCTTCACCAACTAATTTTTCTTCAATAACAAACTCTTTACCAGCATCAACTAATGATTGACAATGCTTGATAGCTTCATTCATAGAATGAAGATGATCACCCCATACAAGTACGCCTTTACCACCGCAAAGACCATCAGCTTTTATAACAAACTTTCTCTCATATTTTTTGAGCGTGTCTTCTACGCCATCCATAGAATCAAATCTTTTAAAGAATGGGTTTGCATTTATTTCGTAACTATCAATCAAGCCTCTTGTGAATGCCTTAGAAGTCTCTAACTGTGCATGATCTTTAGTTGGACCAACTACACCCACACCAATTTCTTTTAATTTATCTGCCACACCTACTTCAAGAGTTGATTCTGGACCAATGATTGCTAGCGTTATATCTTGCTTTTTAGCATACTCAATTATTGCTTCAACATCACACACATCAGCAATAACATAATTATCTGTAAGTTTTTCAATAGCTGGATTTATAGCTCCACTTAGGCAATAAAGCTTATGCTTTGAACTACTTTTATTTACAGATTTTGCAATTGCATGCTCACGACTTCCTGAGCCAATTAAAAGAATATTTGCAGTCATATTTTCTTTATATACTCACTTAAATTTTTTTCAATTCGTTGATTAATATCTTCATCAGTAGTTGGAGTAAACTGCTCTCCTGTAATCATCTCATAAAGTGTGATGTACTTTTGTGATAGCTCAACAACTAATTCTTCAGGAGCTTTTGGTAATGTAGCATCTTTATAAGGATCACAATTTTTCGCAAACCATAATCTAAAAAATTCTTTGTCGATATGCTCAGGCTCTTGTCCTTTCTCAAAAAGCTCTTCATAACTATCTTTAATCCAAAATCTTGAGCTATCTGGAGTATGAATTTCATCAATCAAGATTATCTCGCCAGTTATCTCATCAATACCAAATTCATATTTAGTGTCTGCAAGTATCAAGCCATGTTCACCTGCGACCTTTTGACCAAACTCAAAAAGCTCCAATGCTTTCTGTGATGCAAAATCCCACTGCTCTTGTGTAAGCCAACCTTCTTTTACAATATCCTCAACAGATATCGGTCGATCTTGGTCTGGTTCTTTTGTAGTAGGTGTAAGGATATTTTGTGGTAATTTTTGATTTTTCTTCAAACCATCAGCAAGTTTATTGCAATAATAATCACGACTACCTTTCTCATAGTGTGTCCAAAGAGATGTTGAAGTTGAACCAGTTATATAGCCTCACACAACAAATTCTATAGGCAACACTTTTGCTTTTTTAGCAACCACCACATTCGCATCAGGCGACGCTATAAGATGATTTTTAACAATATGAGAAGTTTTTTTAAACCACCAAAAAGATGATTGAGCAAGAACTTCGCCTTTAAAAGGTATAAACCCGAGCGATCTATCAAAAGCCGACTGTCTATCTGTAGATATTAAGATACTTTTATCATCAACAAAGTACATATCACGCACCTTTCCGATATACTTATCTTTAATGTATAAGTTTGTATTTTTAAGTACATTTTTTATATTATTGATGATGATTTGTTGATCAATCATTAGATAATTTCCACCTGACCTGAATTTGTGATTTTACCAATTTGATATAGTTTAGTGTTATTATGTTTTTTAGCCAGTTCTTGCATTTTAGCATACTCTTCTTGACTAGCAATTACTGTCATACCAATACCCATATTGAATGAGTGATACATTTCAAACTCGCTGATATTACCAATCTGTTGCATTACTCTAAATACCGCTGACGTCTCAAAGCTATCTTTAGCAATCTCTGCACCTAAACCTTCTGGAAGAACGCGAGGAATATTTTCAATAAATCCACCACCTGTAATATGTGCCATACCTTTTATATCTAAACCATTATCAAGGAAATCATGAATAATATTTGTATAGTTAATATGTGGCTCTAATAGGATATCTCCGATATTTTTACCATCAAACTCTGGGTAAGTATCAGTATGTTTCTTACCCGCCACATCAAAGAAAAGTTTGCGTGCAAACGAATAACCATTTGTATGAAGACCTGATGAGCTAAGACCAAATAAAACATCTCCAGCTTTTATATATTGACCATTGATAACTTTGTTTTTATCAACAATACCTGTAACTATGCCAACCATATCTATCTCACCAGGTTGATATACGCCAGGCATTTCAGCAGTTTCGCCACCTACAAGAGAGACTTGTGATTCTGCACAAGCTTTACTTATACCTTTTACAAGCTCTTCCATCACTTCAGGATCAAGCTTATCATGAGCTACATAATCTAAAAATGTAATCGGCTTAGCACCCATAACTACAATGTCATTAGTTGCAGCTGAAAAAAGATCATAACCAAGATTTTCAAACTTACCACACATCACAGCGACTTTTGTTTTTGTACCAACACCATCTATAGATTGTACAAGTACTGGATTATCATATTCGCTTATAACGCTTTTTAAAGAATAAAGTGAACCAAAGCTACCTAGGCCTGTAAGCACATCTTTTGTGAAAGTCTTTTTTACATGTTCTTTCATTCTATCTACAGCTTTGTTACCTGCTTCGATATTTACACCTGCATCTTCGTATTTTAAGCTTGTCATTGGTGATTCCTTTCTTCTTTTAATAACTATTTCATCATTCTACTGTATTCCTGAACTTCCGCTTGCTTAGCGGAGCCGAAGTACAGGATCTTACTAAAACATCGATAACGCTATCAAGTAGCGGTATGACGATATCTTATTTTACATCCTCATTTTGCTCTTTTGCACACTGAAAAGTATTATATAAAAGCTCTGTAATTGTCATAGGACCTACACCACCTGGTACAGGAGTTATTGCACTTAACTTTTCTTTCACAGCATCAAAATCTACATCTCCACAGATTTTGCCATCAACACGGTTAATACCTACATCAATTACAACAGCTCCTTCTTTTACCATATCAGCTGTAATGAAATTATGCTTACCAACAGCGACAATCAAGACATCTGCTTGCGTTGTAAATGATTTCAAGTCTTTTGTAAATCTATGGCAAGTTGTAACAGTAGCCTTTGCATTTAACAATAATTGCGATACCGGCTTACCCACTACATTACTAGCACCTACAACTACAGCATAAGCACCTACCAAATCAACATCATACTCTCTAAGCATTGTCATTATGCCTTTAGGAGTACAAGATTTTAGGCATTTCTTGTCTCTAAGTTGCAGCATACCGACATTTGTGGGATGAAAACCATCTACATCTTTTTCAGGTTTTATAGTATAGATCACTTTTTGCTTATCAATATGATCTGGCAAAGGAAGCTGCACAAGAATTGCATTGACAGATTTATCATTATTAAGTTCATCAATTAAAGCTAACAGCTCAGCTTCTGAAACTGTAGCTGGTAGAGTAACGACATCCGAGTCTATACCAACGTGAGTACAAGCTTTATGCTTAGATGCAACATAAACTTTACTAGCAGGATCATCACCAACTATGACAGCCGTTAGCTTTGGAGTTATATTGGCTGCAGTTTTGAACTGTTGAACTAGATTTTTTAAGGCTCTATTTTGCTTTTGAGCAAGAGCTTTACCGTCGATTAAAGTCATATTTTTATATACTTCTTTAAAGTAATTTAGATAGTCATATAATAGCAAATTTAGACTACAATTTGGAGATTTTATTTATTATTAAATAATGTTAATAATCAACAACCTAAATCAATTCACGATTATGCATCCAATAATATACAAATATAGTACTATAGCAACCAACTGACAACCCAAATACTACATCACTAGGATAGTGTGAGCCCAGCAAAATTCTACTAGATGCTACAACTATAGCTATCATAATCCACAAAAATCTAAGCCTTGGAGCTAAATACACTAGCCCCATACAAAATGCCGCTATAGTTATAGAGTGTCCTGATGGCATGCTTGCAAAATCATAACAAGGTTTATGAAAATGCTGAAAATAGTGCGAACCATATTCTAAGAAAAATTTTGGTCTTGCTCTACCAATCAAAAATTTCAAGATTTGCCCAACTATTCCACTAACTGCAATCGTAGCTATTAGAAAACAAACGCTATAACTTAATTTATAAAGTTTATCTTTAATATTTTTATTTAACTTGTCTAGATCTATAAAAGCTCTAACGAAAAGCATAATCACTAAAGGAATTAACAAATATAAAGCCAGACCTAAACGAGTGATGATATTAGCATAATAGATTATACCTCCTGGCATATCGTGCTTTACATAATTCTCAACTGGAGTGTCAATATTAAAATATAAATAACATACAACCAAAAGTATAGGAATAAAAGTATACTTAAGCTGCAAAAGCTTTCTAACAGCAATATTCTTTACTTTCGGAGCCTTAAAAGATTTGGTAAAAGTAATGAGGTTATCTTTAATAACTTCTCTCATGCACAGAAATTCAATAAATAAAACTTAGTATGATTTTACCATTTTTTTATAGCAAAGATAATATTTTTCTCACAGCATCAAATACCGAGCAACTCTTTAGCATGCTTGAGAGTAGTCTCAGAAATATCCAACCCACCAACTATCTTAGCTATTTCCGTCACTCGTTGATTTTGTGTTAGCTCAACAATTATGGATTCTGCAGTATCTGTTAGGTATTTTTTAGAAACATGAAGATGTGTGGAACCTTGAGCTGCAACTTGTGCTTGATGAGTTATACAAATCACTTGAAGCTTCTCTGCCAAGCCTCTCAAAAGCTTACCCACTATCTCAGCTGTGCCACCAGATATACCTACATCGACCTCATCAAATACTAGCGTTGGATATGAGCGTTTCTCTGCTGAAACTGCTTGAATTGAAAGCCCTATCCTACTTAATTCACCACCTGACGCTACTTTTTTGACGGGAGAGAGTTCCTCACCGAGATTAAAGTTAAACATAAACTTACAACTATCTACACCTTTTGCTGTTTTATTTTCAAGAGATTTTATTTCTGCTAAAAAACTTCCCTTTGGTATATTTAATGAACGAATATTTTTCTCAACCTGCTTTGAGAAATCTTTTGCTGCTATTTGACGAGTTTGGGTAAGCTTTGAAGCTAATTGAAGATACTTTTCTTCTATTTGCTCCTTTTCTTCAACTAGCTCTTTAAGTTTATTACTGCCTTGTGAAAAGTCATCTAATTCTGTTTGTAACTCATTGATATAACAATATAAATAACTTGGCTCTATCTTATGTTTACGTGCTAAATCATAAATTTCACTCATTCGGCTTTCTACCTTCAGAAGCTCTTCAGGATCTTGCGCAAGACCATCTAACCTTGCTTGTGCATCATCATAGCTTTCCTGCGCATAAACCTTAGTTTGAGTAATTAGCTCCTGCAAATTAGCAAATGACTTATCATCAGCAAGCTTTGCAGTTTCTTTTTCTAGTTGAGTTAAAATACTGATAATATTTTCATCACTATCATACAAAGCATTACTTACATAGTTTAAGCTATAGCTTATATCATCAATACTTGAGAGAGTTTTTTGCTTTTGCGATAGCTCATCAAACTCATATTCTCCTAATTCTAAAGCCACTAGCTCACCAAGCTTATATTCGAGCAATTCTTTTTGGCTATTTTGGCTATCAACCTGTTCTTGGAGATCTCTTATCTGCTGCTTAACTTTCTGTAAGATGTTAAAACTAGCTGAGACATCTGTAATTAGCTTATCGTTATTTGCAAAACCATCAATTAATGCTAGCTGTGATTTCGGATCAAGTAGATCTTGATGTGAATGCTGACTATAGATATTAATCAACTTATTCGAAATCTTCTGAATATCGCCGGCTCTTGTAACTCGCCCATTGATAAAAAGTCGACTTTGCTTAGATTTATTGACTACCCTACGAAATATACACTCATTGTCATAATCAATAAAAAGCTCATCAAGCATTTGTTTTGCTTTGATATTGTCTTTTATACAAAGTGTTGCTGAGACTTCCGTAACTTCATTATCATGTAGAAATAACTTTTCTAATCTTGCTCCAAGTACAAAACCAAGAGCTTCTAGCAATATAGATTTACCCGCCCCGGTCTCGCCTGTAAGCACTGTCATGCCATTTTTGAAGTCTATTTCGCTAGACTTTATAATTGCAAAATTTTTAATAGATAAATGTAGTAACATTTGATGACTTAAGTATTATTATTAACATGAATAAATATATCTGCTTGTATAAATTTATACAACAACTGAAATAGATATTTTCTGGTAAAAAAAATATACTATAAACATATTGTAATATTTCAATAATCAATCCAAGGATTTAAAATGCAATTATCAAAAAGAGTACAGGCTATGCAAGCATCTCCAGTTCGTAAATTAATGCCATTTGCTCAACAAGCAGAAGCAGAAGGTAAAAAAGTTTATCATCTAAACATTGGTCAACCAGATATTAAAACACCTAGTGAGTTCATGGATGCAATTCGTAAATTTGATGGAGCGACTATCGCTTACTCTTTATCAAACGGTGATCCTACTCTTATAAAAGCAATCTCTAAATACTATAAGAGATTTGACATCGACTATTCAGAAGATGAAATCTTAATCACAAATGGCGGTTCTGAAGCTCTTATATTTTCAGCAATCGCATTATGCAACGCTGGTGAAGAGATACTTGTACCAGAACCTTTTTATACAAACTATAACGGCTTCACAACAGCTGTAGATGTAAAAATCCAACCTATCACTACAAAAGCAGAAGACGGTTTTCACTTACCATCAAAAGAAGAAATTCTTGCTTGTGTAACGGACAAAACTCGTGCAATCATGATTTCAAACCCTGGTAACCCTACAGGAGTTGTCTACTCAAGAGAAGAGCTTGAAATACTAGCAGATGTAGCTATAGAAAAAGATTTATTTATAATCAGTGATGAAGTTTATCGTGAATTTACCTATGATGGCTTAACTTGCACTTCTTTTGGACAGATTGACCGTGTAGCTAATAGAGTGATAATTGTTGATTCAGTATCAAAACGCTATAGTGCTTGTGGTGCTAGAATCGGTTCACTTTGCTCTAAAAACAAAGACTTTATCAGAGAAACAAGCAAACTATGCCAAACTAGACTATGCGTACCTACACTAGAACAAGTTGGCTCAACTGCTCTTTATGGCGCAGACGAACAATACCTAAAAGATGTAAATAAAGAATACACTAAAAGACGTGATATAACTTATGCAGCTCTTTCAAATATTGATGGTGTAGTATGTGAAAAGCCTACTGGAGCATTTTATGTAGTAGCTAAACTACCTATTGATAACGCTGAGAAGTTTGCTCTTTGGTTATTGACAGACTTTGAAGATAATAAAGAAACCGTCATGGTATCTCCAGCTGCTGATTTTTATGCTACAAAGGGTATGGGTGTAGATGAAATTCGTATAGCATACATACTAGAAGAAGATTCTCTAAAAAGAGCTATGGAACTTCTTGATAAAGCTATTAAGTCTTATAATTCAAAATAAGCAGTAAAAGGGGTTCTGTCGCAAACTCAACAATCGGGTACAATATTTCCAAAATCAGTTATCACTAGATACTGATCTACCCCATAAATTTGGGACATTTTATCCATTCATTTTCCATTATATATTCAAACTTATTTGGAGTCATATAATTTATTGTAGAATGTTTTCTTTTTGTATTGTAATAAGCTTCAATATATTCAAATATTGATAACTTAGCTTCTTCTCTAGTTTTATAGTTTTCATCATGTACTAACTCTACTTTTAAAGTTCCAAAGAAACTCTCACAAGCAGCGTTATCGTAACAGCATCCTTTAGAGCTCATACTTGATAGTAGCCAGTGTCCTTTAAATAATATCTTGATACTGTTTACTACAGTAGTGTGATCCTTTTACAGAGTGTATAATCACACAGAGCTATAACCATCCTTCTTGTGTAGGTATGTAAGTTATATCTGTAACTCATCTATGATTTACAGATAAAGCAGTGAAGTTTTATTCTAATAAATTATCAGACACATGTTTGTTATGGTGCGAGTCTGTCGTTGCTTTATGTTTACGAATAGCCTTAGCTTGTAAACCTAGTATTTTCATGCGTTTAGATACTCTAGGTTGAGTAACTTTCCAACCCATATCTTTAAGTTCTTTGTATATCTTTGGTAAACCATATTTGTCTCCTTTTCTTAACACCTAAGTGTTCCAAATTAGAGGGTATGATCATTTAATATCTTTCATAGCTAGTCCTTTATTGTTTTTTCAACTGAATTATAAAGTCGACTAGCGACAGACACAATTTAGTAGACACTATCAATATGTACTTTTTGGTCCGGAATGGGAATACCAGCAATTTTATGATGTAACCCATATGAATACTCTTACATTAGATTTATCAGTTTACTTATAATAACAGATATACATACTTTACTTTTTTATAAATAAATCACGACTTGTCACTTCAAAAGTATCGAATCTCTGGACACCGATCCAGAGTCTCTCTATTAATTGCTCTAATGATTAAAAGTAATGACTTATCCTTTAAAATCATATAAAGGGCACCTAGTATTAAAACAGAACCTTACTCCAACCAAGTTTTTCTCTTAAGGTATCATAATAGTTATAGTTTTTAGGATGTAAAACTTTTACTTTTTGATGGGCTTTTTTGATGGTAATTTTCTGATTTGCTCTCAGTATAGTATCATTACGACCATCTATACTAATTACAGGATCAGGGTTATTATACTCAGTAATATAAATATCAATCACACTCTCATCTGATATAACCAAAGGCCTACTGTTTAGCGAATGGGAGCAAATTGGCACCAAGACGAAACTATTTTGATTTGGGTTAAGTATAGGTCCACCTGCTGACATAGCATGAGCTGTTGAACCTGTAGGAGTAGCTATAATTAATCCATCACTTCTTTGATCAAAAGCATAACTACCATCGATGTAAACTTTCAAACCAAACATCAAACCTCTACTAGCTGTAATAGCTATATCATTTAATGCAACATAACCCTCTTTTGATATTTTGATATCTTCATCAACTTGGAATGTGAGCATCGAAATGCTTTCTGAGATACTATCGCCTTGCAAAATTTTAATAAGCTCACTATTGGGATTATTTTCATAAGGGTTTATTGTTGTTAAAAATCCAAGCTTACCTCTATTTACTCCTACAACAGTGATATCTCCATATAATGCAAGTACTCTCGAAGCTCGCAAAAAGTTACCATCGCCACCAACAATAATAGCCAAATCACAATTAGTAGCTATCTCTTTCAAGCTCATTGTAGTAATATTTTCAATACTTAAATCATTCTCAGAATCAGACTCGATGACGATATCAAAATCAAGTTCTGTTAACTGATTATATAAGCTAGTAATTGCCTCACTTACTTCATTATTATAATGCTTGCCTATGATGGCAACCTTCTTATATTTTTGATACATTTATTTACTTATTCAAATAACTATTTATTGATTATAGCAAATACATTATTTAGCGACTAATTTTTTATGGATTAATTTATTTTCTAAAAAACTTATGGCTTTAACATAATACCTCTAGTTAGTAGATGCCGTAAGCGTCTCACGAAGTACATCTAAAAATTTATAAAATTTGTAAGGAATTATTTTTTTGATTTGTTTTTATCTATTTTTGCTACAAACTGTTGAGAATATTTAGGAGTTAATGCTCTTATTCTCAATATCATTATTATCAATAGGCAAATATCCAGCTTCTGTATAATTAATAAGCTCCTGCTAATTATCCAAAGTATAATTAATAGCTTTACCTAACAAACCTTTAGGTGGTGTCCTAAATACAACATAATATAGTTTAGCTTATATTTTTTCCAATATCGGGACAGATTTGATTTGCCATATCTCATAAAGCTGATCAGGTGTTCTACCATCAGATCTGGCTTTTGCCTCAATAGCATAAAGCTTCTTTATAAGATCTATAAACTCAAAGACATGTCCTTTATAATCTTGATCTACCCTGTAAATTTGGGACATTTTATCCATTCATTTTCCCTTATATATTCAAACTTATTTGGAGTCATATAATTTATTGTAGAATGTTTTCTTTTTGTATTGTAATAAGCTTCAATATATTCAAATATTGATAACTTAGCTTCTTCTCTAGTTTTATAGTTTTCATCATGTACTAACTCTACTTTTCAAGTTCCAAAGAAACTCTCACGAGCAGCGTTATCGTAACAGCATCCTTTAGAGCTCATACTTGATAGTAGCCAGTGTCCTTTAAATAATATCTTAATACTGTTTGCTACAGTAGTGTGATCCTTTGACAGAGTGTATAATCACACAGAGATATAACCATCCTTCTTGTGTAGGTATGTAAGTTATATCTGTAACTCATCTATGATTTACAGATAAAGCAGTGAAGTTTTATTCTAATAAATTATCAGACACATGTTTGTTATGGTAAGAGTCTGTCGTTGCTTTATGTTTACGAATAGCCTTAGCTTGTAAACCTAGTATTTTTATGCGTTTAGATACTCTAGGTTGAGTAACTTTCCAACCCATATCTTTAAGTTCTTTGTATATCTTTAGTAACACATATTTGTCTCCTTTTCTTAACACTTAAGTGTCCCAAATTGGAGGGTATGATCCATTTACCGTTGTAGAGCCACTATTCTGGACATTTGCAAAACTCATCACACCATCATCTCTCTTCTCATAAATAGTAGCGAAACAATTAAATGATATAACCATAGCAATTAGAAAGATTATATTCTTCATTTTAGCTCTTAATAAAATTATTGTTATTTCTTAATATTGCCAAAGCTTGCTCATAACTACAATCATTTAGTATCATAACTATAGAAACTTTTACGGAATTGTTAGCTTTTTGGTAAACCTCTTGTGCAATTTCATAGTCGACTCCAGTAGCTTCACAAATAATGCGTTTTGCTCGTTCCACCAGCTTAATGTTTGATGGCTTCACATCTACCATAAGGTTTTGATAAACTTTTCCAACAGAAACCATAGATAAAGTTGATATCATATTTAAAATAAGTTTTTGTGAAGTCCCAGCCTTAAGCCTAGTTGAACCTGTCAAAACTTCTGGGCCTGGTACAGCTTCTATAGCAAAATCAGCGTACTCAGATATCTTTGCATCTTTACTACAGCTAACAGCAACAGTCTTAGCCCCAATTTGTTTAACATACTCAAACGCACCTACCACATAAGGAGTTCTGCCACTAGCTGCTATTCCTATAACAATATCTTTATCAGTTAGATCAATACTTTTTAAATCTTCATGGGCAAGCAAAGGGTTATCTTCAGCTCCTTCTACGGCTTGTATAAATGCTTTTTCACCACCTGCTATCAAGCCTACAACAGTATTATAATCCACACTAAAAGTAGTAGGACATTCTACTGCATCTAGTATTCCTAGGCGGCCACTTGTGCCTGCTCCAACATAAATTATTCTACCGTTATTTTTAAGTGCTTGAGATGTTTGACTTATAACTTCTGTTATATTTCCATGCTGATCTTTAAGCGCATCAATGACATTGTACTCTTCTTCTATCATTAAACTTACAGCATCTCCAACATACATCTTATCTAAACCTAGACTTTTTGGATTGCGTAACTCTGTATTTACATTTTTCAATATACTCATAATATCCTCTGCTTAACTATCCCGAATGGGTACAGGTATTTACTGTCTAAATAAATTGGTTCTGGTATAGTTTCTTCTTCCTCGTCATCATCGTCACTTCCTGAAGAACCAGTTAGCCCCACTATTTGACTTATTACCAAAATTGCTTGAAGATTTCTTTTTAGGTTTTGGTTTCGATGAAAGACTACAGTATCATCAGTTTCAAACTCAAACTCTTTATCTAAATCATTAGGCCCATAGTCAGGGGCTCAAAGCTTCCTATACCTTTTTTATACTCATAACAATGAAGCTTATCTAGCTCAAATGTTATTATATAAAGAATCTCATCATTTTTTGAAACTATAACAGGCTCTCCAAAACTTTCTCCATCCATATATGTATCAAGGCTTTTACCTTCACGATGATCACCATTATAGTTAAAATCACTTACATTCATAAGAGTTTTACTGTTATTATTTGGATGTAGAATTAAAGCCATATTTGCATCAAAATTATTTGCAAAGTCAGGAACTAAAAGCTTAACATTATCGTCCTTAAGCTCTCGTTTGAGATTAAGATTACCTCCTCGATTCATCTTAAATTGCTGATCAGATGCCTGATATTCTGAATAATAAAACTCAAGAGTCTCTTGAGAACTTTTTTTATCAGCTTTCCTAACCAGCGCAATCTGGGGGCACTATCTTTTTCTTCAAAGTACCATGCCACATCAAATATATTGTCTTTTATAAATAGAGCGCCAAATGTATCTCAAGATGAGTCTCCAATAGTGTCTGTAGCTATGCGACTTTATAATTCAGTTGAAAAAACAATAAAGGACTAACTATAAAAGATATTAAATTACAAATGCAAAAAAGTATAGAAAATACATTATATTATGATAAAGAAGATGCGATTGATGGTATCCTCAAAATAGTATTTGAAAGTATATTACGCTGTTAGCAAAAAGAATTTCTATCAAATAATGAGAATCCAAAATAAATCTAACGATTACTACACTAGAGGAGCACAGGGTATAAATAAATATTTTGAGCTAGATATACCTAGAGATAGATTATCTTTATTTAAACCAGACTATTAGAATGGGTGAAAGCTCGAGATGAACAAATGCAAGAGTTAGCATTAAACTATATACCAAGGGTTTAACTACTAGAGATATCAATACTATATTTTTTTGAAGTGTATGATAAAAACCTATCTCCATCAGCAGTCTCAGCTATAACTAAAGAGTTCGAGCAAGAATTATTTGCTTCGCAAAATAAGGTTTAGAATCACAATACTACTTTATTTATATAGATGCCCTGTTTATGCCTATAAGACGCGGTAATGTAGAAGAAAAGATTCCTAATACAGAGTTTCAAAGATGTATTGTACACAAAATAAGAAACTTATTGATTAAGGTTAGATCATCAGATACAAGTACTTTATCTGATGACTTTAAAAAGGTCTTTGAGCTTGAAAATCAAGAATAGCCAAAAGAGAAAGCAAAAGTCAGATTAGAGCTGTTTCTTGAAAAGTGAGGAGCTAAATATTGATGGATAAAAAGTAGATTTGATGCAAGTAACTTTGATTATTACTTTACCTACTTGAATTTCCCATGGCAAATACATAGAATGATATACACAACAAATTGAATTGAGAGACTTAATAAGTCTATTAAAAGAACTACAAAGATTAGAAACTCATTTCCTAACTCTGATAGTGCTTTCAATTTAATTTCTGCTCATTTGATTGAAAAGGAAAGTAATAACTATAGAAAATATCCTGTAACTGCTTTTTCCGTAGTAAAGGATAAATTAGACGATAAAATAGAAAAACTATAGACACACTTTTCTGCAAAATACCTAATTATAAAATCAGATTCTGTCTTCACACAGTGTTTAGAATTGAAAATATTCATACTAGACAGATTTTTGTCATCTTTTTGCTTTTGCGCACAAATTTCAGGGTCTAAACGCAATTCTTCAGATAGGCTAGGAATATCAAGTGCCGGAGCTTTCCCAATAGTTATTACACCGGTTTTACCGAATATATCACCAAAGTTTTCCCCAAGTTATCCACAAGCTCTTGATACATATCTCCATACTTTGTAGCAAAACCTGCATCATCAATAGCATTATAAAAAAATCTGCTTAGCCATCAACTCTTTGTATTAACTTCATGCTTTTCACTAAGACGCATATATTGCTTCTTTATATCGATATAAACATTAAGTGCCATACCTATAACCAAAGCGTCTATAACCATTGAAACCATTAGTTCTGGAAGAGTAAAGTCAGAGGTTTTTTAGTTTTCATCGCCACTAGCCACCTCGACTTCCCTTTTCATGATCTTAATCCTATCAGCTACTTCCATAAAATCATCATACGCAGCAATATTTATGATTTTATAAGTGATCTTGATATCTTCAGCCTCTTTTTTTGCAGCCTTTTTATCTGCCTTTTTTGCCAGTGTTTTGATATCTGCAACGCTGAGTCGTTTCAATTTATTCACAGGCTTGTCTTATTCAGGCTCTGCTTCATTTTCATGCTTTATGGTTACAGTCTTTTTAAAGTCTATACCGTCATTTGTAGAACTATCATCAAACACACCTGTTAAGCGATATATGCTTACCCGATCATCTAACGATGCAGATAATTCTTCTTTTTTGGTATCTAGGGTTATAGTGACTCATATAATATTGAGAATAATAAAACCAGAAGACAGTACAAACAACAAAATCAGCGCAGCAATCATTGATTCAACAATACCAAAGCATTGTTGAGATTTTGTTGCTTGTAATCTCATAGATTGTATTTTTTGAGTTTAATTTTCTTTGAATTGACCAAATGACATTAGTTTATCGTATCTTCTAGCATTTCTATCTTCTACAGACATAGAACGTAGATCTGTAAGCTCTTTTGCTAAAGTTTGACGAATATTATCAGCTGTAACCATATAATCTCTATGAGCACCACCTAAAGGCTCAGATATCACATCATCAACTATACCCAACTCTTTAAGTCTAGTTGATGTAATATTCATCATTTGAGTTATTTCTGATGCTTTTTCTGCTGTTTTATGCAAGATAGTAGCACAACCTTCTGGAGAAATTGTTGCAAAGTAGCTGTACTGAAGCATAAGCAGCTTATCGCCAACACCTATACCTAAAGCACCACCAGAGCAACCTTCACCTATAACTATACAAACAACAGGTACTTTTAAAGCACTCATTTCAAAAATATTACGAGCAATCGCTTCACTTTGACCACGCTCTTCTGCCTTAATACCAGGATAAGCACCAGGAGTATCTATGAAAGTAACAATAGGCATATTGAATTTTTCAGCCAATTTCATAAGTCTTAAAGCTTTACGATAACCTTCTGGATGCATCATACCAAAATTATGCTTAATTTTGCTCTTAGTATCACGACCCTTTTCTTGACCAATGACCATCACAGGCACATTGTTAAATTTTGCCAAACCACCTATTACTGCCAAATCATCACCAAAGGCTCTATCGCCGTGCAGTTCTTGGAAGTCTGTGAATATAAGCGGCAATAAATCTTTAAAGTAAGGTCTTTTAGGGTGACGAGATAATTGTACAACCTGCCAATCTGTAAGCTTAGAATATACAGACTCCATAAGCTCTAATCTTTTTTTATTAAGCTTCTGCAATTCTTTTTCTGTTTTTTCATCTTCAAAAACATGCGATAAAGATGTAATTTTGTCTTCTACTTCTTTGATTCTTGATTCAAACTCTAAGTAATTCATTTTGCAAATATCTCCATATTTAAATATAAATTCTAAAACCATAAAATATGATAATGTATTTTTATGAAATAAAAAAGCAACTCGAGAGCTATTTTGATAGTTTGTTATATTTTTTATGTATCTTACATTCAAGTTTTAAGTGCGACAAAATAATTATTGCACTAAAAGAGTAAGTTAGATATTGTCACACTTGCTAAAAATCGACTTAAGGAATCACCATAGAACCATCCTACACCCAACTTACTCAAGTAAAAAGATACCAGATTGGATAACTATTGAAAATAGGTGTTTCTAAAACACAAATAGCCATGGAAGTTGGTTGTAACCAAAGTAGCATATACAAAGAGATAAACCGTAACAACGGCAAACGAGGTTATAGACCTAAACAAGCACAATCACTTGCAAACTCAAGAAAACGTAAAGGCAACAAACAAATTAGGCAATTTGGTTGGAGCTATGTAGAGCATCTTATCAAACAGTATTGGTATCCAGAGCAAATAAGAGGCGGTGACTTACACACTTATTTGCGTTGTCAGAAAACTTATCGTAAAAGAGGTACGGCTAGTCAAGAGCATAGAGGCCAAATACACAATAGAGTTTCAATACATGAGAGAGACTTTGTTATAGATGAACTAAGTAGACTTGGAGATTTTGAGGGAGACACTATGATTGGCAAAGATCACAAGGGTGACTTATTAACACTAGTTGATAGAGTATCTAAACTAACTAAAATTAAACCTTTGGCTAGTAAGAATGCTGAAAACTTAGCAAACAGTTGAATACAAACACTTAATGCGTCACATACGCACTCAATCACTTTTGATAATGGTAAAGAGTTTTCCAAACACATGCTAATATCAGAAGTATTAAATATAGATATATTTTTTGCTGATACATACTCTTCTTGTCAACGTGGCACCAATGAAAATACAAATGGGTTAATTAGATAATTCTTCTCTAAAAACCTGAGATTAGATAATATTACTTAAGACCAAACTAGAAGAGTTGCAAACCTATTGAACAACATACCTAGAAAAAGTCTTGGATTCAAAACTCCTCTTCAGATAGAATCTAGAAATAAGGTTGTCACACTTGGTACTTGAGTCTAAGTATTATATAATTGTATATAACCAAAAAAAACTCTAAATTCAAAGATGACCGACACTTCCAAACACACTCCAATGATTCAGCAATTTTTAAAGATAAAGGCGCAATACCCAAATACATTGTTGTTCTATCGTATGGGAGATTTCTATGAATTATTTTTTGATGATGCAACAAAAGCTGCTGATCTACTTGAGATAACACTTACAGCTCGTGGCAAATCAAATGGAGACCCAATACCTATGGCTGGCGTGCCATACCATGCAGCAGAAGGTTATATCGCCAAGATTGTAAAAAAAGGACTATCTGTAGCTATCTGTGAGCAAACTGGAGAGGTCGGAGCATATAAAGGGCCCGTAGAAAGACAGGTTACGCGTATAATAACTCCTGCCACTGTTTCTGAGGAAGAATTTCTTGACAGTAAAGAAGATAGTATATTACTAAGTATATTTGTAAAAAATAACAAATATCACCTAGCTTATACAAGCTATACACAAGGTAAGATTTATCTCCATAAAACTATAAACAATTTAACTGAGCTGAAAAATGAAATCTCTAAACTTACGCCAAAAGAAATAATTACAAATAGCCAGGAACTATCTGAAAATAAAGACTTAGGTATTGCAATTAGATATCTTGAAGAATGGTACTATAGCAACTCTAATGCTAAGAGAAATATCGCAAACTCACTAGATATAGAACTAGCAAACTCAGTACTAAAAAATAATAAACCTGAGCAAATTATAGTTATTGGCTCAATAATAGCCTACCTCTCTCATACTCTAAAAAAATTGCCAAACCACATTACAGCAGTAAGCTTTACAGAAGATGAAGTCGTACTAAGTGTTGATAGCAACAGTCGCTCAAACTTAGAGATCGATAGCAATTCAAAGTCTAGTCTTATTGATATAATAGATAAATGTAAGACTAGTCTTGGTAGTCGTTTACTGCGTAGATACTTCAAAAACCCTACAAAAGATTTAGAGAAAATAAACAATCGTTATGCTGTAATTGAAGCATTTTCATCCGAACATAATTTTTTAAAGATACAAGAGGTTTTAAGTTATATAAGTGATATAGAAAGAATAATATCTCGAGTAGCTTTAGGGACTGTCAAGCCAAAAGATCTAGTCTCATTGCAAAGCTCATTTGAACAATTACCTAAGCTAAAAAAATCTCTAACTGCGATAAACTCAAAAGAACTTGAGCAGATAAATAACAATACCCACCGGCTTGATAATTTAGTAAATCTACTTGATAATGCAATAATCGAAAATCCTCCTATGACTATCCGCGATGGTGGTGTAATCAAGGAAGGGTTTGATAACGAGCTTGATGAACTAAAAAGCATTAAAGAAAATTCTTATGACTACCTCCTAAAGTTTGAGCAAGAACAAAAACAAAAAACAGGTATCAGCGCACTAAAAGTTGGTTATAATCGTGTGCATGGTTACTATATAGAACTCTCAAAGGTATTAGCAGATAAAGTGCCGGATGAGTATATCCGTCGTCAAACACTTAAAGGTAATGAGAGATACATCACTGAAGAGCTTAAAGATTTTGAAAGAAAGATTTTAAGCTCAAAAGAAAAAGCTTTAGCTAGAGAAAAACTTATTTATGAAGCATTGCTAAAAAAAGTAATTGAGTATTACAATCAAATACAACAAACTGCCGAAAGTATCGCTCAAATTGATGTCTTAGCAAACTTTGCTGAAAGAGCTATCAAACTGAATTTAAGTAAGCCTAGCTTTAACAATACTGGTAAGCTCACCCTTAAAGAAGTTCGCCATCTTGCTATTGAACAAAATATTGATGAACCATTTATACCAAATGACACCAACCTAACTAGAGACACCCACACGCTTGAGATAATCACAGGCCCAAATATGGGTGGTAAATCAACTTATATGCGACAAGTTGCTCAGCTAATTTTCCTTGCCCATATTGGTTCGTTCGTACCTGCTACTAATGCTGAGATTTGTGATATAGATACCATATATACTAGAATTGGGGCATCTGATGATATATCAAGTGGCAGGTCAACATTTATGGTTGAGATGAGTGAAACTGCGTACATTTTGAATAATGCAACAAACAAATCTCTAGTAATAATGGATGAAATTGGTCGTGGTACTAGTACTTTTGATGGACTCTCTCTAGCTGATGCTTGTGCCCAAGAGTTTGCCAAAATTGGTGCTTTTACACTTTTTGCAACTCACTACTTTGAGCTTACTGAGCTAGCAAACCAACATCCAAACATCAAAAACATTCACTTTGAAGCAAAAGAGTATAAAGAAAACATCTATTTTATGCACAAGGCTATAGATGGTGCTGCTAAAAAATCTTATGGAATACAAGTAGCAAAACTCGCTGGTATACCAACAAATGTTTTAAAGTCTGCAACCAAGAACTTACAAGCACTAGAAAATAAAGCCTCCATAGTTGAAACTAACTCCCTTCAAGTAAGCCTCAACTTTGAAGATAAAGACACCTCAAACCCTCTAAAAGAAAAACTAGATAGTATCGATATTAATAACATAACACCTATTGAAGCTTTAAATATACTTCTTTATTTAAAAAGAGGCTAATTTTAATTACATAAACAACTCATAATTTGCTATAATATATAAAATATATATTTATAAATCCTAGAGGGAAGTATTATGGACTCAACTGAAAATCAACCATCGTTTTTAATTCAAAAAGTTTATACAAAAGATGTATCTTTTGAATCAATCAATTCACCAGCATCTTTTAAAGATAAATGGAACCCTGCTTCTGACTTCAATATCGATTTAAACACTAGAAAAATTGATGAGCAAAATTTTGAATTAGACTTAACAATCAATATCACTACAAAAAACAACGAAACTAATGTATATATCACAGAAGTTACTCAATCTGGTATATTTACAATTTCGGGTATGCCTGAAGCTCAAGTAGAATCTTTACTAAACACATACTGTGCTAATGCACTATTCCCTTATGCAAAAAGAGTAATAGACTCTTCTATTATGAAAGGTGGTTTCTTACCTCTTAATCTATCGATTATCAATTTTGATGCTATATATATGCAAAAGAAACAGCAAGAAAATCAAGGTCATTAAAAAAAACAAGAAAAGGGGGTATCACCTATGGAAACTTCTCAAAATAGCTTTTTAAAAATTTTAGGCTGTATAATGATTATCGTTGGCACAATGATAGGAGCTGGGATACTTGCTCTACCAATCATTACCGCAAAGCTCGGCTTTTTGTTAGGCTCGCTACTGATAATAATTATATGGTCTATTATGACTTACACTGCGGTGCTAATTTCCGATATCTCTTGCTCAATGACTTATGGTAGTAGCTTCAAAACTATCGCTGAGAAATATTTTGGTAAGATAGGCGGTATAGTAGCTACTATTTCATTTTTGTTATTAATGTACTTTATAAGTACAGCTTACATTTCAGCAGCAGCATCATCAATATCGACTAGCTTTCCGACTCTAAGTGAGAATATATCATCTTTTATTTTTGTAGTTATATTTGGTAGCATTGTAGTACTAGGTACTAAGTTTGTAGATTATGCTAATAGATTTTTTATCTCACTAAAGATAATTGTCTTAGTGATTTTATGTGCAGTTCTTAACAAATATATCGAAATGAATAATTTATTAGCATCTCCCGTAGATTTAGGTGCATCCTTACTTATTTCTATACCGATATTTACGACATCATTCACATCACACATTATTGTACCTGCTCTTTCTGATTATCTTGGCAAAAATGCTCGTGACATGAAAAAGATTATCATCATAGGTAGTATTATCCCATTGATTGTATATATAGTTTGGATAGTATCAATCTTAGGCGTGCTTCCAATTAATGGTCCTGTTAGCTTCATGAACTCTATATTTGACCATATCCCTGCTGATAAAGCCAATATAGGCAACATTCTTACTACTCTAGGTGACAAAGTGAAAACACCTACTACAGATATTGTTCTTCTTATCTTTACCTATGTAGCTATAATGACATCTTTCTTGAGTGTTACTTTATCTTTATTCCATTTTAATATCGACACATACAATCTTGATAAACTTAAAAAATTACCAGCATACTTAATAGCAGCTACACTTACATTTTCTATTCCTCTAATTATAAATCAGCTTGATCCAGATATATTCATCTACGCTATGAGATCTGTAGGTCTGTCAATAGCTGTATTATTAATAATTATGCCTGGTCTTATGGCATTTAAAATAAACTCTCAAGGTGAAAGTTTTAACTATAAAGTTTCTAGCTACAAAAGCCTTTGGGTGCTTTCTATAATCTCAGGCATTATTGTTATTCTTTGTGTAATTGCATAACCTAAAATGTCAAACATAGAACATATAACCAACTTCGTTGATAATCTCCTTTACCATAAAAATTACTCAAAAGAGACAATTAGTAATTACAAGAGAGATCTTAAGCAATTAAGTACTTTTATAGGCGATGCAGATATAACGACCCTTTCACATCAAGATATTCTCAGCTGGATCAAAAAAGAGCATGGCAAAGGTTCATCTCCAAAGACACTACAACGCAAGCTCAGTACTATTAGGAGTTTCTTTAATTTTCTAATCAACAACGAGATAGTAAATACAAACTCTGCACTTAACATAAAAGCACCAAAAGCTGCCAAAAAACTTCCTAAAGCTATAAACACTAATGAATTGGCATATCTTCTCGACATAACCCCAAGTACAGAGATTGAGGCTCGCGATATAGCTAGCTTTGATCTACTTTACAGTTGTGGAATCCGCCTAAGTGAGCTTTCTTCTATAGAAATAAAAGATATCAACCATGCACAAAATAGCATACGAGTAACAGGGAAAGGCAACAAGGAGCGAATTGCTTACTTTGGCAATAAAACATCAGCAAGTCTTGATAGATGGTTAGCTATTCGAGATAGCTTTAATCCTCAGTGTGAGTATTTATTTATATCTCGTGATGGCAAGCATCTTACAAACAGATCTATCCAAAAAAGACTAGAATTATTTGCACAGAAATACGCATCTAAACACATTCACCCACATATGCTTAGACATTCATTTGCAAGCCATGTTCTTGATTCATCGAAAGATTTATTAGCTGTAAAAGATTTACTAGGTCATGCAGATATATCTAGTACACAGATATACACCCATCTAAACTTTCAGCAATTAGCTAATGTGTTTGATAATGCTCATCCTAGAGCGAAAAAGAAGTAAGATCAACGTTCAACTACAGGCTCACAAATAGTTTTTGAATCAAAAATATCACAATTTAATACATAATCCTTATAGTTTTTTTAAAAAGCATCCAAAGATGCTATATAATCCAAAGGACTCGCCAACTTAACATCTATTGTCAATTTATGATAGTGTCTACTAAATTGTGTATGTAGCTAGTCGACTTTATAATTAAGTTGAAATAAACAATAAAGGACTAGCGATGAAAGATATTGAGCTAATCGCAAAAATGGTTTGGTTTTTCACTATTTTCTACCGTTATTTAGTAGATAGTAGTCAACCAAGTTTTTCTTCAATAATATAGATAAACCTCTATGTACTCTAATCCTATTTTTTAAATCTGAAAATTTACCACCATCAAGATGATTTGTTTTATTTGGAGTGCAAAATGCTTTGTTATTTTTATATGTGAAAAGATAGTACAGATTAGAGCATAAACTAGTGTAAGCTGCTCTTAGCTTATAGTGAGTGTAAGTTGCTTCACCAGTCTCATAATTGACTGTCATCTCTGCTAGAAAATTTTCATATTTAGCACGCCAACCTTGTAACTTAGGGTTTTTAGTTATGTACCTTTGTACTATTTGTTTTTGATGAAAGTGGCACATTGGTGTCATATACCCTTTGAACACAGTGTGTAAGACTCTTTTACCGTCCATAGTAAAATTATTAATCGTATATCCTAAGGGGAGAGTAATTGCTTGAATGATTTTTTGTAATATTCACACTTTTCTTTTTCAACATGCTCCCACAACAAGATCTTGCATTTTAGTACTTGAATCTAAGCATCATAAAAAATAACGGTTCCTAACTTATCTTTTCTCTTGCCATAAAAAGTTGTATCACATTCTCAAGTTACTGCTCTAAAGTCATGCCTTTTTATTTCTACTTGATAGTTATTTATTTGACTATAAATAGATCTTTTTGACTTAAATACTTTGCCACAAGTGTTGCATTTATATCTTTGTAAGCTGTTTTTTGTGCCATACTTTTGAGTCTGTTTTGAATCACAATTTAAACATTTTTTAGTGTTTTCTTACAAGCATTTGTAAGTAATCATTTTTAAACCCTTATTATATCTTATTATACAGTCGTATTTTACTAACACGTTTTTGCAATTAGCTCACTTTTATGCACACTATCTTAAAAATAAAATTATCTAACATTAATAAGACATATAAAAAATTTATTGTTGTAATACAAGGTGCAATAAGCGAAGTAACAAATAAGTAAGGAATGTTAGTTATTAATTATAATGGTGGGTGTTGAGTGGTTCGAACTCCACGAACCTAGCCTTGTAAGCGCAATGCTTTTCCAGCTGAGCTAAACACCCGATTTTGAAAAAGATTCGAAACTTTAATGGCGGAGAGGAAGAGATTCGAACTCTCGATAGGTTTTAACGCCTATACTCCCTTAGCAGGGGAGCGCCTTCAGCCACTCGGCCACCTCTCCGTACCATGTGAGAAACTATTATATATACATAATATTTCGTGTCAAGCTAAACACCTTATATTTTTATATTACTATTCTAACCTAGCGGATAATACTTTATATTTTACTCAAAATTATGTTTGATTCGAAACTTTAAATATTTACTAAACAAACCAAGCAAAAAATACTATAATAAAAATAATATTTATAAATTTTAAAAACACTTCTAATATTATTATGCGTAAAATTTTAGTTACTAATGCCCTACCTTATGCCAATGGAGACTTACATTTAGGGCACATGCTAGGCTACATCCAATCTGATATTTGGGTGAGATTTCAAAAGCTACAAGGTAATGAATGTGCTTTTGTCTGTGGTAGTGATACTCATGGCACACCAATCATGCTAAAAGCTAAAAACTTAGGTATATCTCCGGAGGAGCTAGTTGAGAAGTATTCTACAAATCATCTCGAAGATTTCTCTGGTTTTGAAATAAAGTTTGATAATTATCACTCTACAAATAATGGACTGAACAAAGAGATTGTCGAAGACATATATACCAAGCTAGATAATAATAATTTTATAAGTACAAAAAGCATAGCTCAAGCTTATGACCCAGAAGCTAATATGTTTTTACCTGACAGATTTGTAAAAGGTACTTGCCCTAAGTGTAAAGCAGAAGACCAGTATGGTGATAGCTGTGAAGCTTGTGGCGCGACTTACGATTCTACAGATTTGCTAAGCCCAAAATCTGTTGTATCTGGAAAAACTCCTATACAAAAAGATTCTGAACATTATTTCTTTAATTTACCAAAACTTGAGAAAAACATTTCTGACTGGGTAAATTCAAATAAAAAATTACAACCAGAAGTTGCCAACAAATTAAAAGAATGGTTTGAACAAGGCTTACAAAGTTGGGATATATCTCGTGATGCTCCATACTTTGGATTTGCAATACCTAATACTGATGGAAAAAAATTCTTCTATGTATGGCTTGATGCTCCTATGGGCTATATTGCTAGTACAAAAGATTACTGCAATAAGAACAATATTGATTTTGATAAATATTGGAGCGGTGATGCAAATGAAACTGAGCTTTATCATTTTATAGGTAAGGATATTATTTATTTCCATGCTCTTTTTTGGCCTGCGATACTTGAAGCTACAAACCATAGAACACCTACAAGTGTATATGCGAATGGATTTTTGACTGTAAACGGTAAAAAGATGTCTAAATCTCGTGGCACATTTATAAAGGCTAGAACATATATTGATAATCTTGGCCCTAGTTATTTGAGATATTACTTCGCATCGAGACTTACTTCAAAGATTGATGATATTGACCTAAACCTGGAAGAGTTCATTATTAAAGCAAACTCCGATATTGTAGGTAAAGTGGTAAATATAGCAAGTCGTTGTGCAGGTTTTGTCTACAAAAAATTTGATGCAACTATTGCCAATGAAGTCTTTGATACTTATTTAGAAAAAGAATTTGCTAAGGCTCATAATGATATAACACAAGCTTTTGAGCAAAGAGAATTTGCAAATGCAGTAAGAATGATAATGGGATTAGCAGACAAGGCTAACCAATTTATAGATTTCCACAAGCCATGGTCTCTAGCTAAAGAAAAATGTCAAGAAGCAAAAGTACATCAAATTTGCTCTCAAGGAATCAATATGTTTAAGGTATTAGTTTCTTACTTAAAACCAATAATTCCTAGCCTTGCAGAAAAAGCCGAAGAATTTTTAAATATTCAGATGAGTAGCTGGAATGATGCTCCGACATTCTTGAAGAACCATAAGATAAACAAATTCAAACCACTAGCTACGCGTATAGAAAAAGAAAAAGTAAATAAAATACTTGAGGATACCCAAAAAATGCAAGAAGCTGAAACTCCAAAAGCAAAAGAACTGAGATTCAAGTTGTAAGTGCGAAAAAATAATTGTTGCACTAAAAAAGTAAGTTAGATATTGTCACACTTGCTAAAAATCTACTTAAGGAATCACCATAGGACCATCCTACACACAACTTACTCAAGAACAAAGATACCACATTAGTTCACTATTGAAAATAGGTGTTTCTAAAACACAAATAGCCATGGAAGTTGGTTGTAACAGAAGTAGCATATACAAAGAGATAAACCGTAACACCGGCAAACGAGGTTCTAGACCTAAACAAGCACAATCACTTGCAAACTCAAGAAAACGTAAAGGCAACAAACAAATTAGGCAATTTGGTTGGAGCTATGTAGAGCATCTTATCAAACAGTATTGGTATCCAGAGCAAATAAGTGGCGGTTTAACATCTAATGGGTGGGTTAGATGTCATAAGTGCTGAAAGCATCTATAAGTATATCTATGGGAATAAAGAAAGAGGCGTTGACTTACACACTTATTTGCGTTGTCAGAAAACTTATCGTAAAAGAGGTACGGCTAGTCAAGAGCATAGAGGCCAAATACAAAATAGAGTTTCAATACATGAGAGAGACTTTGTTATAGATGAACTAAGTAGACTTGGAGATTTTGAGGGAGACACTATTATTGGTAAAGATCACAAGGGTGACTTATTAACACTAGTTGATAGAGTATCTAAACTAACTAAAATTAAACCTTTGGCTAGTAATAATGCTGAAAACTTAGAAAACAGTTGAATACAAACACTTAATGCGTCACATACGCACTCAATCACTTTTGATAATGGTAAAGAGTTTTCCAAACACATGCTAATATAAGAAGTATTAAATATAGATATATTTTTTGCTGATACATACTCTTCTTGTCAACGTGGCACCAATGAAAATACAAATGGGTTAATTAGACAATTCTTCTCTAAAAACCTGAGATTAGATAATATTACTTAAGACCAAACTAGAAGAGTTGAAAACCTATTGAACAACAGACCTAGAAAAAGTCTTGGATTCAAAACTCCTCTTTAGGTAGAATCTAGAAATAAGGTTGTCTCACTTGGTACTTGAATCTAAGTTGCACCTATACTTTTCGTTAGTTTAATCAACATAGTCATTTGGCGAGGAATGTTTGTCCTTTTTGGGGTATTTAGCGCCATAATAGTAGCTATATGGTATATAACAACCAACTCATCCTTAAAAAGACTAACATCTCAATCAGAGGGGAATAATGTTAGTCTAAAAAAGTGTATCAAAAATAAAAATGTTATACTTTTGTGCTTAGGTAATTTAGGCTTATCTTACTTTTATTGGGTATTTTTAACTTGGTTACCCTACTACTTTATTCACAATAAGGAACTAGATTTAAAAGAAATGGGGGTAGCTACCTCGATATCGTTTATATTATCGATAATTTCTGTAATGCTTGGAGAAGTTGTTTCTGAAAGCCTTATAAAATCAAAGGTTTGTGCTGTGAAAGCTCGACTTACACCTATTATATTAGGTTGTGGTATCGAGGGACTTGCTATTATTGTTCTGCCATTTATAGATAACTTAAATCTTTAGATCATCATTATAAGTGTTAACGTTTTTTGCTTAGGAATTAGAATATATCCAACATGGGCTTTAGTTACTGATATTTCTTCAAAAGAAACTGTTGAATCTATTAGTGGTATTCAAAACTTTTCGAACTTTATTGGTGCTGGCTTAGCTCTTCTACTTACGGGCTTCATAATAAGTATTACAAATAGCTTTATAATGGTATTTATATTGAGTGGGATTATTTGATTGAGTGCTACTGTGAGTTATATGTTTATAAAAAAATATAGAAAGACTCTCTTATACCAATTTCAATATAAATTCATATTAAAGGCTTAAAGGAGGTATGAAATATAAAGCAAGAATATATAGGTTTGTGTTGGGATTGGTATTAACCCCCCTCAACAATCCCTGCACCTTGCCTAGTTATTTCATACGGAACATCAAGCAAACTAACGACAGTAGTCGTTTCATAACCACAATACTCCGATTCTACAATCAAATCTAAGCTGTTACTAATTTCATCATTTAATTTACTACAATCTGTAATAACATGATCACTATTTGGCAATATAAATGAGCTTACCACAAGAGGCTCTCCAATCTCTGCAGATATCGCTGAAGGTACAAAATGATCACTAACGCGGATACCAACTGTATTTTTTGATTTAGTCACTAGTAGTGATGATACTTTCTTTGTAATATCAAGAATAAAAGTAAAAGACCCTGGAGTGTATCTTTTTAGAAACCTATAAGCTGCATTATCAAGTTTTGCGTACTCTGATATTTCAGATAAATCTTTACACATAAGGGTGAAATTATGAGAACTATCAAGATCTCTAATTTTTTTGATTTTCTCGATACCTTTTTTTGATTTCATCTTACAAGCTAAGGCATAGCCAGAATCTGTTGGAATCGCAATCACAGTATCTTTAGCAAGTATTTCTGAAATTTCTTTAAGAGCGCTTCTACTATCACCATAACTGTTAACTTCTATTAATCTCTTCATTATTACTATCAAAAAGGTTATACTTCTAGCAAATTATACATTACTTACAAAAATTAGCTAAATTATGAATAAAATGTTAAATGACCTACTACCTGCAATAGTTTTTTTTGCTGTTTATAAAGCTTACGATATTTTTTATGCTACTGCGGCATTGATAATTATAACTATTGCTCAAGTAATATGGGAATATATCAAGCATCGCAAAATTGCAAAAGCTCAAATTTTAGTGGCTGTTTTAGTAACAGTATTTGGTGAAGCTACACTTTATTTTCATGATGCGGAGTTTATCAAATGGAAAGTTAGTATAATCAACTGGCTTCTTGGCTTTGGACTAATAATTACAACTTATATAATGAAAAAAACCCCAATGGAGAAAATGCTGCAAGATAGTGTCGATTTAGCACACAACCAATGGAAAATGCTCAATAATGTTTGGGGTGCCTATTTTGTAGTACTTGGAACAATAAACCTATTTGTTGCTTATTTCTTCTCTACAAATACATGGATGAACTTTAAGCTTTTTGGCATGATGGGTCTGACAATAGCTTTCATGGTAGTTCAAATAGCATACCTATCTAAACATATGAAGAATGATTTCACAAAACAATGAATCACTTGCAAAAAACTTAATCACAAGCGTATAATTATAACCAAACACTGGTGAGCATGCTCTATATAAAAAGATTCCGTACCATCTCACTACAAAAAACAAAAAAGATAGATACTGATGGAAGAAATTGAAATTGGAAAATCAGAGGAAGCTAAAGCCTCTGAAATCGCAGATAAAAAGAAAAAAACTTGTTTATACAAAAAAACTTTAGGCTATGTAACACTGACTACAATACTAGCATTTTTATGTGTACTAGAGATAGCAGTACTTATACTTATATTTTTTGTATTTTCTATATTTTATGTAGCTATTTTTGGTATAGTAACACTCTACCTAATGTATTTAGGGATGAAAAAAGTTTACCTATACTACAAAGGTAAAGATAAAATCCATAATTAATTTTACGCACCTTTTACAAGGAAGACTAAAGTCTTCGTTCCTCGGGTACCTATAGGGACAAGTAGAGACTTGTCCACTAAAAATATGAAAAGTTTTATTAGACTCTATAACTGATATCAGATAAGATTTGCAGCGTAGGTTCTACAACCTATAAGTCCTACATCAGTATTCATAATTATATGAATTGGAAAATCCTTCATAATATTAGACATTCTGCCTTTATCTCTAAATTTCTCAAGAAACTGACTTTGCTTTATCTGCTCTATAAGTCTAGGTGCAATCCCCCCAGCTATATATAAACCTCTAAAAGGAAAGCTTGTTAAAGCTAGATTTCCTGCAAATGAACCGTATATACTTAAAAATAGATCTAGAGTGCGTAATGCTGATGGTTCTTCATGCTCTATAGCGTATTTAACAACTACAGCTGCCTTATCAGAATCAGAAACACTAAAAAGCTCTAGACGAAGATCCATACATTCTGGCTGATTGTATAGTGGATGTTTGACTACATACTTATAAATATTATAAATACCATAGCCACTACACAACCTCTCTGGTGAAACACGATGAATAGTCTTACGCATGAATTTAAAAAGCTCGAATTGATCATCATCTACAGGCGCAAAATCTACATGACCACCCTCTGTTTTAAAAACTCGAGGATTGTGCTCCTTATCATAACTCACCAAACACACCCCTAGTCCCGTACCAGCTCCAACTACAGCACAAATAGTATCTTTATCTTTTTTACCTTTTTGGATGGTAAAAATGTCTTTTTTATAGCTCAATTTCTCAATACCATAGCCTATAGCTTCAAAGTCATTTATAACTTTGACTTTGTCTTTTGCTATACCAAGAACTTCTGAAAGATACTGCTCTGAGACCATCCATGGTAGATTTGTAAGCTCAACCTCACCATTTGATACAAATCCAGCTACAGCTAAACAAGCAGAGTCTATCTTACCAACTAAGTCAATTTCTTTTAAAAAAGTAGCTATCACATCAATGAAGCAATTAAAGTTTGTCCCCATGTACTTCCTTATTGCAACACTTTTAGTTTTACCGTTCTCTATAAAAGAAACTTCTAACCTTGTGTTAGTACCACCTATATCTCCAGATAATATATGCATTTCAATAGTTCCTTAATTTACTATGCTAGCCAATAAAAAAAATGTATATTCTGATATAATTGTATTATAAATTATATACAAAAAATTAGAGAATAGTTTAAATGCCAAAAAATAATACAATAACAGATTTTGGTTTCTCTGAAGTACCATGGGAAGAAAAGCAAAAAAAAGTGGCTGGAGTTTTTCATTCTGTAGCTGCTAAATACGATATTATGAATGATCTAATGTCATTTGGTATACATCGTGTATGGAAAAAAATAACAATATCTAAATCTGGTGTTCGTAAAGGGGATAGAGTGCTGGACTTAGCTGGTGGTACTGGTGACTTAGCTTATAAATTCTGCCAAATGGTGGGTGATGAAGGTAAAGTTGTATTGAGTGATATCAACTCATCTATGCTTGAAGTTGGTAAGGAAAAGATTACAAATAAAGGTTGTGTAGGAAATATAGAATATGTCCAAGCGAATGCTGAATGCTTGCCTTTTGAAGATAATTATTTTGATTGCATAACTATATCATTTGGTTTGAGAAATGTAACCGACAAGGATGTCGCAATTGCATCTATGCAACGAGTACTAAAACCAGGTGGTAAATTACTTATACTAGAATTTTCTAAGCCTGTAGTACCGATGCTGTCTAAAGTCTATGATGAATATTCATTCAAAGCTCTGCCATTTATGGGTAAAATCATCACTCAAGATGCTGAAAGCTACCAATACTTAGCTGAATCAATCCGTAAGCACCCAGACCAAGAAACTCTAAAACAAATGATGATAGATGCAGGATTTGATAGTGCTGAATATCAAAATATGACTGGTGGAATAGTTGCGTTGCATATAGGATACAAATACTGAAATGATTGAAGCTATCAATAAAGCCCTAAAGATATTTCCAAAGCTTGAACCTCAAGCTAGTAGCCTATTACAGCCATTAAAAGATAAATCTTTGACTGTAATTATAACTGATGTCGACTACACAATCACCCTGACTAGTGATGGACAAAATCTTTTTGCAGATAATACTCCTTCAAGGAATTTGCTAAAAGGCAAGCTTGCGTATGTTATAGAGTTGTTATTTAATAAAAACATGCAAGAGCTAATCATGGAAGATAAGCTTGAGTATGAAGGAAGTTTAAAAGAACTGAAAGAGTTTTATAAATTTGTTAAGGCTGTTGATATTGATATTGTTTACAAAATATCAAAAGCTACAAGTCCGGAATTTGCTAATGCTGTATCTAAGCCTATGCTCAAAGCAAAAGAGTATCTAAAAAACTCTAGTATAGAAAGTATAGAGGACATCAAAGATTTTCTCACTCACGAGACTAGAACTCTTATATCAAAAAATGAAGCAAATGCTTTTTATACGCAAATCCAAGAACTAAAGCAATCTATTGATAGAATAGAAGCAAAACTTAACTTATTACAAGGCTCATAGATAATGATTAAAAAGTTTCTTAGACTTATCTACATTTTTTATATTATAAATAGATACTGCTTATTTAATGAGCCAATTCGTGCAACTAAAATTAAAAGTTTACGCATACTAATACTTTTAAACCCATTTTTTTATTGCAAAAAAATCCGCACCTCGGATCATGGTATACGACTTAGAGAAGCGCTTGAAAAGCTAGGTCCTATATTTATAAAATTTGGTCAAGCTCTTTCAATTAGTGCTGATTTGATTCCACCAGAGGTTATAAAAGAAATATCAAAACTTCAAGATAAGGTACCTCCGTTTGATAGCAATCTTGCTATTAAACAGATAGAAAAAGCCAATGAGAAATCTATACAAGAGATATTTAAAGAGTTCGATAAGGCTCCTTTAGCATCTGCATCTATAGCTCAAGTTCATACTGCAACTTTGCATAGTGGAGAAGAGGTTGTGGTAAAAGTACTTCGTCCAGAGATAGAAAAAGTACTTAAATTAGATACCTCTTTGATGCTTATTTTTGCAAAAGCTTTACGCATGATAAAAGGTATTCGTAGATTTAAGCCTGTTGAAATTGTAAATGAAATAAACCAAAGCTTTTTTGATGAGCTAGATTTAGTAAGAGAGGCATCAAACGCCTCTCAATTAAGACGCAATTTTGAAGAAAACCCTATTCATTATATACCAAAGATTTATTGGGAATATACTAGCTCATCTGTAATGGTTATGGAAAAGGTTGGCGGTGTAAGTGTATCTGATATTGACACTCTTGATGATCTAGGTGTAGATCGTCGTCTACTAGCAAAACGGGGTGTTGAGATATTTTATTCTCAAGTATTTAATGACTGTTTTTTCCATGCAGATATGCATCCTGGAAATATGTTTATAGATGTAACAAATCCAGCTGACCCTAAGTATATCTCTATTGATTTTGGTATTGTGGGTACTCTTAATCGTGAAGATCAAAGGTACTTGGCAGGTAATTTCTTAGCATTCTTTAAAAGAGACTATAGAAAGGTTGCGGAGCTACATATAGAATCAGGTTGGGTACCATCTCATACGCGCGTAGATGTACTTGAAGCTTCGATTAGGACTGTATGTGAGCCAATCTTTGAGCGGCCAATGAGCGAAATATCTCTAGGCTATACTCTTATGCAACTCTTTAATGTTGCTAGAAGATTTGAGATGAATATCCAACCACAATTAACACTTCTGCAAAAGACTTTATTTCACATAGAAGGTTTAGGGACTAAGCTTTGCCCAGAGTTAAATATTTGGGATACTTCTCGTCCTATACTAGAAAAATGGATGAAAGAGCAAATAGGGTGGACTGGGTTCTACCATAGAACTTTAGAAAATTTACCGCGAGTTAGTGAAAAACTACCAGACCTTCCAAAGCTAGTATTTGATATACTCGAACAAAGTCATAAAAACCTTAAAAAAGTCACACAAACTAACTATGTGAAAATAGATGAGAAAAAAGGCAGCAGCATATCTTTAGTAGCAGGTCTTGCACTAGGTGGTTTAGGCATATTGTATGGTTTACATAAATATAATAGCTTACTTGTTAAAGAACAAGTATTTATAACCGAGCATAGTACTACTTTTGTAATTGCTGGGGTATTATGCTTGGTTTACCATCTCTTCAGAAAAAGGAAATAATTTATGAGTGATTGTATATTTTGTAAAATAATCTCCGGGGAAATACCTTGTAAAAAGGTTTATGAAAATGAGCACATATTCGCTTTTCATGATATAAAACCTGCGGCTAATACTCATGTGCTTGTTATCCCTAAAAAACATATAGCTAGCTTGAATGATCTTGATCAAGATGATGAAGAGCTGATGGGTAAGTTGATGCTGAGCATTCCTAAAGTTGCTAAGCAACTAGGCCTAAAAGGCTTTAAAACTTTTATCAACACAGGCAAAGAAGGTGGACAAGTAGTGTTTCATACTCATGCTCATATCTTGGGTGGGCAGATGAAATTTAATTTGCCTGAGTAAATATAAATTACTTTAAAATACGATAGAAAAAATTCTCCTCTTGAGAAGAGTACCTTGCTTGCAAGGGGAGTTGTGGCTCTGCTGTGAAAAAGCATATCGCATCAACTGGCAAAGCCAGTAGCCAAGTATTAGAAAAAATTCGACATGCTGCTTGGTTAAGCACCACATAAATCACCCAACCCTCACTAGAGTAACAACCGAAACTTTCTCTATTTAACTACCCTGTTTTATAGTCGCTATAAACTATTTCAAAGTTGAGCCTGTTGTTAAAACATAATCGAATACTATAAGATGCTTTGCTGTGATTGGTTTTGTAAGCTTAAATACTCCATATATCTGTTCAGCTCTTTGTTCTTTTGAGGATTTAGACTATGGTTTTGTATATTTAGCTCATTCATAATGATCAAAAAGTCGTTGTTATGTATCGTATCCGCAATAAATTGCGCTATAACTTCTGATTGGTTAAACCCTCTATAAAGATAGCGTAAGCGATGCCTTGGTACTACAGCTATAGCATCTAAATCAGCCAAATGCTCATTTTTTGCAAAGCTACTCCACCATTTATCAAAAAGCTTTTCAAATATTGGCACTATTAGCAGGTCTTTGTTGAATTTAAACTTTTGGAGAAGAAATTTTATTTCTGAAGAATATGCTGATAAGTAGTAATAATTAAACTTTTGATCTAACTCAACTTTTTCTTTATCTAAATGCAAATGACTTGCCATATCATCAAAACAATAGTTACAAACTAGATCATCACTAGACTGTTTGCAAAGTAAGCAATTTTATCTAAAGAGTATTTTGCATAATTTTGATATAATTATCATATTGCTTATCATCGATAAAAGTATATGTTTAATTATAATCTTTGTTTAAAACTTCTGTCTAATAGAAATAATAGATACTCAACATCTTTTATCAAAAATGAAATTGCTAATCGACTTCTAAAAAGGCTTGAGTTCGTAAATATCTCTCCTCAAAGTATATTAGTCGATGGCTATATAGATCAAGCTTATCTTGCTGTGCTAAAATCACGATTCCCAGATAGTCAGATTTCTGAAGATAAAGACCTAACTCATAATTTGATTATTTCTAACACGATCATTCATCTAACTGCAAATATTGCCGATAAGCTAGAGCAATACTATGAGATGCTTAATCATGAAGGTATTTTGCTATTTTCAACTTTTGGAGATAAAGGTTTTAGTACGCTTAATAAGGCTTTTCAAAGCATAGATAACCTTCCCCATACAAATACCATGATAGATGCAAGAACTTGGGGGGGCATGCTTCAATCCAGTATTTATAAATCGCCTGTTATAGAAAGTGACCTTATAACTCTAACCTATGAAAACACATCTACATTATTTAATGATATCCGAGAGCTAAATGAACCATTAGCTGACACTAAGATGAAGAAGAGTTTCACAGGTAAAAAAACTTGGAAAAAATTTTTACAAGCACTTAATGAAAATTCAAAATTAGAGATTGAAGCTTTATATGGATATGCTGTTTGTAAAAATGATGATAACTCTTTAGCCCCTCGTCCAAATCCAAAACGCGTCAGTTTAGGTGAACTTAAAAAACAAATTATGGACTTTAAAGGATCTAACAATACATAATAGCCATTGTAGACAAATCTCGCCACTCTTGATCAGCGCATTGTGTAGGTTTTGTTATTGGTTGACAATAAGTACGCCAAGTACCCCTACCATATGTTTTCATAATAAGACATTTTTTGAAATGCTTTTTCTCACCTTTAAAAAGTCCAACTGTTGTGATTTTTTGTAAAGGATAATCATCTAGAAGCTCATCCTGAAAATCCTCTCCCTCTAGCTCTTCTGCACTAGCAATATTAAATAACTGAATAACTTCATCCCCACTACCATCATTTAGCTCGTCTAAGAGTTTTTGGTAAAGTTGATTTGTGCTATCCTCAGCAGAACTTTTTATTTTTGTCTTTGAGTCTGGAGTATCATCACTTTTAACCAAAGAAAAGCTCTCTTCTATGATTTCATTATTATCTTTCAGGTGTACTTTTTTTACTTTTTTAGCCTTATCACTTACAAGACTAGCACCTAAGCCACCAGATATTTCTATATTTGCTTTTTTACCATTTTTTTCAAAATCAGCTTCCTCTATTTGGTTAGTCAGTGCATAAACTTTCTCCTCACCTAATATTTCAGAAGCTTTATTAAGTAAAGTATCATAGTAATTCTCATAATGAGTAAGGCCAGCATCTATAAGTTTAGAATCTAGCTCATAGTTATTATTGTCTGAAGTATGTATACTTTTTAGTAAATCTTCGTACTCTTGATCATAATCAGAACTTTCTTTTGATTTTCCCAAAGAACCTTTGAGAGGTGAGCCTGATGACAAAATCCCCATTGATTGAATCTTTTTATCAGAAAGCTGACCCTGATAGTCCTCTTGAGCAAGAGTTACTCCACAAAGCCCTAAAATAGCTAACAACGAAATGAAAATATTTTTTTTCATAATCTTATAAAAATCCTTTTCTATCAAAGTTTAAATAACTATCTGCTCTTCATGCAGAACAATATCATAATGCTCTAAAATTTGTGCTTTGATATATTCTATAAGCCCAATTATATGCTCGCCTGTAGCATGACCATTATTGACAATAATACCACCATGCTTAGGAGAAATTTGAGCATCCCCGATAATTTTACCTTTAAGACCAAGCTTTTCTACCATCACGCCTACAGGCTCATTCGCTTGAGGACGCTTAAATACACTTCCTGCTGTTGGCTTTTGTGGTAAATTTGACAAACGACGCGAATAAATATCATATAGTTTAGCTTTAATCTCTTCCTTTGACTTTTTCTCAAATTCAAATTCTGCTGATAATATACAAATATTCTCATCACCTTTAAACATTGAGTACCTATAACCATACTCAATCTCAGATTTGTGAAACTCTTTAATTTCGGCTTTTTTAATATCAAAAACTTTAACGCTCTTAACAGAAGTATAAATCTCATCGCCATAGGCACCAGCATTCATAATCAATGCCCCACCAACACTCGCGGGCACATCATAAAATGTCTCGATACCACTAAGTCCAGCTTTATAGGTTACTAATGCAAGATCTTGCAACAAGGCTCCAGATTGAACACCTAGACAGTTGTCCGAGATTGTAAATTTATTAAAATTTTTACACAAAACCAAAAAAGCAATCTCATCGCTATAGTATTCTTTTGAAAAAATAACATTACTGCCATTCCCTAAGAAAAATAATTTCTGATGTTTTTTAGCAACACTTACTATCTCATCTTCCGAAGCTGGAAAGTAAACATGTTTTGCAAAAGATTTGATCCTATAGGTATTGTACTTTTCTAAAGAGATATACTGAGTCATGTCTTACCTATATATTTTCGTCTAAAAGCTCTATTTGCATAAAGTTAGAAATATTTTCTATAAGGTTGTTATATCCTCTATATATCTGGTGAGCATTGTTTATAGTTGAGTATTCATCAAGCAATGAGCCTGCCATCAAGCACGCCATACCCGCTCGAAGATCTTTTACACTCATTACTGCAGGACGCATATTAGCAAGTTTTTTGATTGGCTTTATCTTTATAAGATTATTATCAATTGACAAATCAAAACCCATTTTTCTAATCTGATAAACATAGTTTATTCGTTCAGTATACACAGTATCTTGGATAGTACTTAAGCTACTAGCCATCAAAAGCATAATTGCATATATAGGCTGTAAGTCAGTAGGAAAATGCGGATATGGTGCGGCTATTATATCTACACCTTTTAAAGAGCTCTCTTTACCGTAAAATTTTATCTCATTTTTTGCTTGATTATACTCCCACTTCGCACCTGAGTTTGTTAGTTTTTCTAATGGCTTAGTGATGTTACGCGTATCTTCTGTATTGATATTTGTGATAGTTACATTTGTCTTGTAAAGGTAAGCCATCGCAGCATAAGTCATAGCTTGGATGCGATCATAGATTATCTCAAATTCACATCCAGATAATTTAGCTATGCCGTGTATACTTATAGTACGGTGTTCAGCATCAAAATTTACTAGTCCACCACATTTATTCAGATAATCAATTAAAGTAACGACTTCTGGTTCTAGTGCTACATTTTCTAAAAGAACTTCAGAGCTACCTATTACAGCATACATAACTAGATTCATCGTAGCGCCTACAGAAGGAAATGGCATTTTAAATTTAGCATTCTTCTCTTCTTTATAAACTACTTGTATATATTCATCAGCTAAAGTAACTTCCGCCCCTAAAGATTCAAGCCCTTTAAGGTGTATATCAAAAGGTCTTTTTTCACTAAAACTACAACCTCCAGGAAAGCCAATTTTCACACGACCTTTCTTTTTAAGCATAGCTCCTAGGAGCATAAGAGAGCAACGAGTTTTTGAAGTTTGCTCACCACATAACTCTAGAGTGCTTGTGGTGATTTTTGTAGTATCTATAGTTACAACTTCATTTTTTTCATTTACTTTAGCACCCACGCTTTGAAGTATATCCTTGGCACCCTTGTAATCAAGAAGTGTAGTAGGTACATTTGAAAATGTAGTCTTTGTGCTTGGAATTAAACTAGAAAATAGCAAATGAAGTAAAGCATTTTTTGCCCCACTAATATTGATGGTTATTTCATCAGCTATTGTATCTAACTTTTTTACTCTTATTGCCTTCATCTTTAAATCTCTTTGGTTTTCTATCTGCAAATGGGTTGTCAGATTGTCTAAATTCACATACTATTGGCGTACCACGAAAATCTAATGCTTCTCTATAAAAATTCTCAAGGTACTTTTTATAAGAATGAGGAAGCTTTAACACTTGGTTACCGTGAATAACTATAACAGGCGGATTATGTCCACCTACATGAGCGTATTTTAGTTTGATGCGATACTTACCAACTATTGGAGGGTTATGAGCATCTACAGCTAGCTGCATAAGTTTTGTAGCCTCTGCTGTTGTAATTTTCTTAGTAGCACAAGTATAAGCAGTCTCAATTGACTCAAATATATGACCTACATTTGTACCGTGTAAAGCAGATATAAAAAGTATATCCACATAGTCTTTTAAGAAAAATAATCTTCTGTCTAATTCTTTTTTGACAAACTCTTTATCTGACTCTGTCATGCCATCCCATTTATTAACAGCTACAACTAAAGATCGACCATTTTTTATAGCAAAATGAATAAGACTAAGATCTTGCTCTGAAATACCTGATTGTGCATCTATAATAGCGACAACCACATTTGAGTCTTGAATTGCTTTTAATGTTTTTATTACAGAGAATTTCTCTAAAGTCTCATTAATGCGACCTCTTTTACGCACACCTGCAGTATCGATAATGGTGTACTTTTCACCGTGTCGTTCAAATGGCACGCTTACGCTATCGATAGTTGTACCAGGCATGTCATAAACAACCACCCGTTCTTCACCTAGCATACGATTTGTAAGCGTAGATTTACCTACATTTGGACGACCAATTAGTGAAAAATGTATACCATGTCTTTTCTTTTCTCTATGCTCTTCATTAAGCATATAATCTTTATAATAAGCATCAATTGGTTTTTTGAGGTATTTATCAGCTAACTTTTGAGTATTGCGTCTATGTGCTGCAGATATTGCAAACACCTTATCAAAACCAAAACTATAGAAATCTGCCATTGCGGCTTCTTCTTCTACACCATCAACCTTATTTACAACCACGACTACTTTTTTGTCTTTTGAACGCAGAAGATTGGCAACATACTCATCACCACTTGTGATACCCGAGCGACCATCAACCACAAAAAATACCAATTTTGCTTCATCGATAGCCATTTCAGATTGCTTCGCCATAAACTCATCAAAGCCAACATCATTATCTGAGATACCACCAGTATCAACAACAAGATAGTCAAGATCATCATATTTTGCTTGACCGTATTGACGATCACGAGTTAAACCTTCAAAGTCAAAAACCAGGGCATCGCGTGAACTAGTCATCACATTAAAAAGAGTAGATTTCCCAACATTTGTTCTACCTACTATAGCTACTAGAAAAGACATTTATTCTTAATTTTTATAAATTTCTATAGCTACATAGTACTCTATTTGAGGTTTTTTAGAAAGTAATTTGTTTTACAACCAGATATTCAACAAAGAGTGAATTTATATATTGTAGGAATAACTCATTGAGCTGTCCTTTATACTAGTTTTTATTACCTGTCCTTACGCAGTAAAGGTAGAAATATAGTATAATGTAGAAATAAAAATAGATTATACAGAACTTTATACTGATTATTTAATCAGTGGAAATGGTTAAGCTACAGCAACAGGATTGTCATCAATAATGTAAGGGGATTTCAGTCATGATAAAATAACTTGTTTTTTATCTAAACAAAAATATGATTCAAAAGACTTATGTAAACAAGTAAAGTCGACTGTGCGATAAATTGAAAGAGAAGATGCTTGTCTAATTTTTGATGATACTATTCAAGAGAAAAAATGGACTAAAGAGAGTGATATCATGTGTTGGCATTTTGATCATACAGTTGGCAAATCAGTTAGAGGTATCAACATGTTGAACGCTCTATACTACATCAATGAAGTATAAATACCTGTGGCATTTGAAATAGTGAGTCAGCCTGTACAGTTTAGTGACATAAAGACTAGAAAGTTAAAACGAGCGTCAGAAGCTACAAACGAATTGATGCAAGATATGATTAAAGTCGCAATAAACAATAAGCTTACATTCAGGTATATTCAAATGGACACATAGTTGTCAGCGAAAGATAATTTTGATTTTATTACTAAGCATGAGAAAGACTTTATAGCTGCTTTGCAATCTAATCGTCTTTTTGCTACAAGTCTAGAGTATAAACATAACGGCGAATTCATTAGCGTAAGTGAACTAGAATTATCAGACAAACAATCTATACGAGGATATGTGAAGGGTTATGATAACGAAGTTGTTATAGTTCGCCTAATCTTTACAAACAAAGATGGAAGTACAGGTGTTTTGAATTTGATATATAGTTATACTGATCTTGATGTAGATGCTATTTCAACAATCTATGAAAAACTCTGTAAAGTTGAAGAATTTCACAAATCTTTAAAACATAATGTTGATTTAGCTAAATCACCAAATAAGACTATAAGCACTCAGAGCCATCATATTTACTTATAAGTTTTATTATTCTTCAAGTTTGAGTGTTTGCAAATAAAGCACAAGATAAATCATTTTGCTCTGAGGTCAAAGCTATTGATAAAAGCTAACCAAATCGCATTTGCTGAATTGCAGTATTTAAAAAGTGCGTAAGGTCAGTTATTAAATATAAACCGACATATCAAGGGTTATAGTGTTCATATACTCACCATTATAAAGCTTTTGATACGCATACTCTGGACCAAATAAGACATTATCATCAAAGTAAGCTCTGTTGGCATTGAAGAGAAGCTGCTCTTTAATCCCGCTAGCTGTTTGACCAACGTTAGGAGATGCGTTTGCCAATGACATTGGAACCTCAGATGCTCCATAAGTTTGACCATAAGAAGCACCGAAACTGGTATTTCTACCGGCAAGCACTAACGAGTAGTTGGTTGCAGCATACCATGCACCTGCTAAAACTGCTCCATTACCGAGACCGTTAAACTCTTCTTTCTTGCTAGTAGTTGACCAACCTGACCCTATGTTCAAGACACCTCCTCCCCATAGATCAGCAAGGGTTAAGTTACTATCGACATTAAAAGCACCTACATTATCAGTTTTTCTACCAATCTTATCTAGCGCATCTAGTATAGAAGAGTTTCCTGAGCTGCCTACATTAAAGATATAACCAGTGTTTAAACCAATAGCTACATTATCTGATATACTATCAGCATAAAAAACACCAGTAGAGAAGTTAACATGCTTATCATCTGAACCAAATACAGCAATATTGGCGTTTATAGTGTCTGTTTTATAGTTTACAGATACATTAGTTACTGTACTCGGTGAAAGGAAATCTGTGACACCTGAGGTCCAAGAACCACCACCACCATATGCACCTACAGAAAGCATATTTTTACCTACAGTTATAAAGAAAGGAGAGGTATCTAAGTTACCAAACATTACAAACGCATTACCTAAACCAAAACTGCCTGACTCATCAGTATCAAAGTCAAACTGTGCTGTTACATAATGACCAATATTTGATAAGAAGTATAATTTTGTACCAGTTACGTAAATGTTTTGCCCTTGACCTTGGAAAGTTCCAGAAGTCCCTGTTCTTTGAACATTACTACCAAACCATTTTTGAGCATCTGCCTCAATAAATCCACCAAAAAATATTGTGTAGTCATCAAACTTTTCTCTCTGACCGAGTAGCGTAGATGCAAACAAGCTACTAGATATCTGACCAATAGGAATACTGTTGTTACCTGAGTATGCACCAAGGAATGTGACCTGACCTTGAGTTGTAATAGCTGGGGCACCGCCGACATCGACACCACCATCCTGCTTAAAGATCCCTCCTAAAGGCTCTTGAGCAAGGTTGATGATAGAACTATTATCATTAACATTTTCTAGAATATCATTAGGTTCATCACCATCAATCATTGATTTAATAAAATCTGCATTTGGTTTTGTTGAATTTACAACCTTTTTTCTATTGGCACTATTTGCATTATTTGTATCTATTTTTGAATTGTAAGTAGTAAAATGTGAAGCGCCACCAGAGGTATTTTTATTTTGTTTAGTCTTTATCTGTTGAAGTTGACCTTGAAGCTGCTGAACTTGCTGCTGTAATTTCAAAAGCAACTCTTTTTCATTTATATTTGTAGAGGTGCTTGATGATGCTTTAGCTGGTGCAGATGCCGTGCTTGAATTTGAAAGATCTTGATCACCTATACTGACAGCCCCAAGAGGCCCTCCTTGTGATACGACTTGCATAGAGTCTTTAGAGTACGCAAAACTAGAGCAAGCCAATGCTACACCAACAAATAAACAAGTTTTTTTCAATTTCACAATCACTAGAAATTACCTCAGTCGATGATACATAAAAACTCAAAAAATTCGAGTATAAAACTATATTTTATATTTAAATATATTTGTAAAATATACTACAATTTCGCCATATATAGAATTTTTATTTGGGAAATTGAATAGAAATTTTAAGACTATAGCAAATCGTATACAAATATAAGGCTATGCTCTTCAGCTTAGTTTACTAGCCGAGAATTTAAAACAATGGATATATAACTAAAAAAAGATACAATCAGATAAAGGTTGCTAACGACTATATAGGCATATATGGTACGTATGTAGGAGCCCATGAAGATAGGTTTATCAAATGATCAATTTCTTGATCAAGATCATCCGCACTTAAGTCTTCAAGATCAATATCAACACCATGAACCCCCTCAAGGATTGCTTGTCTTGCTACTGCTATAGTTATTTCTTTTGAAACATCTACTAAGTCTGTGATATTTGCTAACAACGGTTGTGTGATATCTTCACTTATAACCATAGGTGATAGCTCACTCAATCTATAACAAGCTGCTCTAATCATACAACTTGTAAGTGTTTTTGCATGTACCGCAATAGAACCTAAACCAAGACCTGGGAATATAAATGCGTTATTACCTTGAGATATGCGATAATTTTTACCTTTGTACTCAACATCCGGGAATGGACTACCTGCAGCAATTAAAGCTCTTCCATCCGTCCATTTAATAATATCTTCTGGTAAAGCTTCACATAAAGATGTAGGATTTGATAAAGGCATTATAATTGGATGATTATTATACTCAGCCATTGATCGAACAATAGTTTCTGTAAATGAACCTGGCTGACCGGATGTACCTATAAGTATGTATGGCTTGGCTTTTTTAACAACATCTTCTAAGTTTATATTTGCAAAATCTGCAACTGTCCACTTATCTATATCTTCAGATGATTTGACAAAAGGTTTTTGTTCTGGTGTAATTTGTTTTGCTCTAAGCGTATCATTAACCAAACCATATTTATCTACTAAATATATATTCTGATTTGCTTGTTCAATAGAGATTCCTGCTCTGGCTGAAATCACATCAGCTAATTGTCGAGCAATACCACAACCTGCACTACCAGCTCCATAAATTACTATCTTAATATCTGACAATTTTGCCAAAGCTTCATCAGTAGTTATTTCACCGGCATGAACTTTAATAGTATTCGCTGTTTTAATACCAGCGATACAGTTTGCTGTAGCAACTATACCTGTACCTTCAATATCATCATTAAAAGTACACAATCTTTCTTTATATTTTTGAAGTATACGATTCGCATTGTCTCTACCGATATCTTCCCAATGTAAAAACACATTTGGAAATCTAGTTTTAACCTGAGTTACAAACTCTTCGATAAACTCATCATATGTCTCACCAGAAATTCTTGGTAAACGAACACCTAAATACCCTGGAGCATTTAAAAGAGCATCATTGTTTGTACCCATATCTAACTGTACTGGCAAAACTCTTGACGGATCTATACCACTAGCTGCAACATAAACCATAATCTTACCAATACTGATATTCATACCACCAATACCTTGATCGCCTATACCAAGTACAGCTTCACCATCAGTCACAAGCACCAAATCTATACTGTTATAATCATATCTCTCAAGGATTTGTGCAATATGTCTTTTATGGCTATTAGAAATAAACAGGCCATTTTGTTTTCTGAACGAGCTACTATACTTTTGTACAGCTTCACCAACCGTTGGTGTATAAATAATAGGCATTATCTCATCTATGTTCTCACGCACGAAATGATAAAATAGCGTAGTGTTTAGTTCATGCAACCTATTTAGAAATACATATTTTTCTAACTGAGTTGGCTTTAAACCAAGCTGTCTTCTTACTCTAATAGCTTGCTCTTCAATACTCTCAACCTTTTCTGGTAAATACCCTAAAAGATTAAATGCAATTCTCTCTTCTTGAGAAAAAGCCACATCTTTGTTGAGCACTCGGTTGTTTAAAAGTTGTGTTCCTGTAAGGTTAGTCTCCATTGCGAAAACTTTACCTTTTTTATTGCGTAATTTTCTAATTCTTTTGACTTTTCTAGTTTCCATGATGGGACCATTTTCTATAATTTTTTTGCACAAATTCGTTCAACCGAAACGACTAAAGAATAAGTATCTATCAGTAATTGCTTTTTTTCAACAAAAAATGAATACTATAGCATTATAATTGTACTCCCAAATTATTAGTTCTTAAACACTCTTTTATAACTTAGATTCAAGTTGTAAGTGCGACAAAATAATTGTTGCACTAAAAAAGTAAGTTAGATATTGTCACACTTGCTAAAAATCTACTTAAGGAATCACCATAGGACCATCCTACACACAACTTACTCAAGAACAAAGATACGACATTGGTTCACTATTGATAATAGGTGTTTCAAAAACACAAATAGCCATGGAAGTTGGTTGTAACCAAAGTAGCATATACAAAGAGATAAACCGTAACACCGGCAAACGAGGTTATAGACCTAAACAAGCACAATCACTTGCAAACTCAAGAAAACGTAAAGGCAAAAAACAAATTATGCAATTTGGTTGGAGCTATGTAGAGCATCTTATCAAACAGTATGGGTATCCAGAGCAAATAAGTGGCGGTTTAACATCTAATGGGTGGGTTAGATGTCATAAGTGCTGAAAGCATCTATAAGTATATCTATGGGAATAAAGAAAGAGGCTTTGACTTACACACTTATTTGCGTTGTCAGAAAACTTATCGTAAAAGAGGTACGGCTAGGCAAGAGCATAGAGGCCAAATACAAAATAGAGTTTCAATACATGAGAGAGACTTTGTTATAGATGAACTAAGTAGACTTGGAGATTTTGAGGGATACACTATTATTGGTAAAGATCACAAGGGTGACTTATTAACACTAGTTGATAGAGTATCTAAACTAACTAAAATTAAACCTTTGGCTAGTAAGAATGCTGAAAACTTAGCAAACAGTTGAATACAAACACTGAATGCGTCACCTACTCACTCAATCACTTTTGATAATGGTAAAGAGTTTTCCAAACACATGCTAATATCAGAAGTATTAAATATAGATATATTTTTTGCTGATAAATACTCTTCTTGTCAACGTGGCACCAATGAAAATACAAATGGGTTAATTAGACAATTCTTCTCTAAAAACCTGAGATTAGATTATATTACTTAAGACCAAACTAGAAGAGTTGAAAACCTATTGAACAACAGACCTAGAAAAAGTCTTGGATTCAAAACTCCTCTTCAGGTAGAATCTAGAAATAAGGTTGTCGCACTTGGTAATTGAATCTAAGTAATGAAAATCATCACAAGTATAAATAAATCAATATCTACAACACCTAAAGCAATAGCTATAGGCTCCTTTGATGGAGTACACCTAGGGCATCAGGCAATAATTGCTGAGTTAAAAAAAATATCCCAAAAACATGGTCGAGATCCATACATATTGTTCTTTGAACCTTTACCAAAAGAATTTTTTATGAAAGAAAATGCTCCTTTGAGAATTTATGATTTCAGAAATAAAGTTTTAAATATAAAAAAAACAGGTCTTGATTATCTTATTTGTCATCAATTTAATCAAGTTTTTGCAAATATTGATGCAAATGACTTTGTAAATTTACTAACTAAAAAATTAAATGTTAAGCATATTATTGTTGGTGATGATTTTAAATTTGGTAAAGCCCGTAAAGGGGATTATGAATTATTAAAAAAACTCTCAATCAAAAACGATTTTACTGTAGATAAAATATCGACTCTGAGCCTAGACAACCATAGAGTCAGTAGCACAGATATTCGTAAAGCTTTTGCAAATCACGACCTAGAAACTGTGGAAGAACTATTAGGACAACCATACCAAATAAATGAACGAGTAATTCATGGGAAACAAAATGGTAGAAAGATCGGCTTTCATACAGCAAATCTTAAGCTACTAAAAAGCTCGGTTCTTAAGGGGGTATTTCTCACAAAAACTCATATTGGTGAGAAAAGATACTATGGTGTGACAAATGCAGGCTCTCGCCCTACTGTTGATGACAAAAATAACCTGCTTGAAACTCATCTTTTTGACTTTAGTGATGACATCTATGGCAAGCATATAACCGTTGAGATAATTAAATTTATTAGACCAGAAAAGAAATTTACAAGCTTTGATGAGCTAAAAGAACAAATAGCTAAAGATATTAAAATCGCAAAAAAAATGATTGAAGAAGACTAAAGAGTATTAATATCATACTCAATGTGCTTTATAATCTGTACTAGCCAACTGTTATTTTCTAACTAAAACTAAAATTAAAAATACAAAGGAACCTCCATGAGTGACTACAAAGACACATTAAACCTCCCAAAAACATCGTTTTCAATGAAAGGAAATTTGGCAAATAAAGAGCCAATGATTCTCAATAAATGGGAGAAACAAGGTATTTATAAGAAAATGCGTGAGCACTTTGCCGGTCGCGACAAGTTTATACTTCATGATGGACCTCCTTATGCAAATGGTAATATCCATGTAGGTCATGCTGTAAACAAAATCTTAAAAGATATAATAATTAAGTCAAAAACTCTAAGTGGTTTTGATACCCCATACATCCCAACTTGGGATTGCCATGGCTTACCTATTGAGCTACAAGTAGAGAAAAAGCACGGTAAAGCTGGACAAAAAATTGATGAAAACGCATTTAGAAAAGAGTGCCGTAAATATGCTAAGAAACAAGTTGAGCTTCAAAAGAAAGACTTCAGAAGACTCGGTGTACTAAGTGATTGGGACAATGCTTGCCTTACAATGAATTTTGTCTACGAAGCGAATATGATACGCACTTTAGCCAAAATTGTAGAAAATGGTCATCTAAACAAAGGTTGCAAACCAGTACATTGGTGTACAGCTTGTGGGTCTGCTTTAGCTGAAGCAGAAGTTGAGTATGCTGATAAAGTATCTCCTGCTATAGATGTAAAATTCAAAATTATAAATAATGACAAATTAGCTAGTGCTTTTGAGGTTGAATCAATCAACCACGATACATTTGCAATCATCTGGACAACAACTCCATGGACACTGCCAGCAAACCAAGCTATCGCTGTGCATAATAACTTAAACTACAGTTTGGTTGTGCTAGATGGTACTTCTATAATACTTGCTGAAAGCTTAGTAGAACCTACGCTAAAAAGATACGCTATTGAAGATGCAAAAGTTATAGCAACAACTACAGGTGAAAAGCTAGTAAATATAGTCGCTGAACACCCTTTCTATAATCGCCATGTACCGATACTTCACGGTGATCATGTCACTGACGATAGTGGTACTGGCATGGTACATACTGCCCCTACTAATGGTGTAGAAGATTTTGCACTAGGTAAAAAGCATGACTTATCTATGGAAATATTTGTAAAAGCTAATGGTTGCTATAGTGAAAACACTAAACTTCTTGCAGGTGAGTTTATATTTAAAGCAAATGATATAATTGTTGAGCTTTTAGGTGAGAAAAAACGCCTAATGAATTTTGATAAAATCAAGCATAGCTATCCTCATTGTTGGAGGCACAAAACGCCACTAGCATTTAGAGCCACTCCTCAATGGTTTATAAGTATGGAGCAAAAGCATCTTCGTAGTGATGCTCTAAAAGCCATAAAAAATACAAAATGGATACCTGCATGGGGCGAAACTCGTATCGAAGGTATGGTAAAAGATAGACCTGACTGGTGTATTTCTCGTCAAAGAACTTGGGGCGTGCCACTACCATTATTTATCCATAGAGACACAGAAGAACTACACACAGATACTCACGAGATACTTGAAAAAGTTGCTGACAAAATAGAAAAAGGTGGCGGAGAAGCATGGTTTAATTCTGATGATAGTGAATTTATAACAGATACAGCCAACTACAAATCAGTAAGAGATACTATGGATGTATGGTTTGATTCAGGCTCATCAAATATGTGTTTGCTAGATAAAAATAAAGAATTACAGTTCCCAGCAGACTTATACCTAGAAGGCTCTGACCAACATCGTGGCTGGTTCCAAACTTCCTTGCTAGTTGGTCTGTCAGCAAAAGGACAAAAACCATTTAAGGAAGTACTTACACACGGTTTTGTAGTTGATGAGAACGGTCGCAAGATGTCAAAATCTCTAGGCAATGTAACCTCTCCTCAAGATATATACAATACTCTGGGTGCAGATATTCTACGTCTATGGACAGCATCTACTGACTATAGAAGTGAGATGACTGTATCTGATGAGATATTAAAAAGAACTGCTGATACTTATCGTAGACTGCGTAACACTGCGAGATTTTTATTATCAAACCTAAATGGCTTTGATCCTAGCATTGATATCATTGAATTTGATAAACTAGTAAAACTTGATAAATTGGCTGTAGCAAAAACTAAAGAGTTCCAAGACAAGATAATTGATGCTTACAATAATTACCACATACACACAGTAGCTCAATTGATTCATCACTTCTGCTCTATCGAAATGGGTAGTTTTTACCTAGATATAATCAAAGATAGACAGTACACAGCAAAAGCTGATGGTCAACCAAGAAAGTCTGCACAAACAGCTATTTACCATATTAGCCAAGCTTTAGTTAGATGGATGGCTCCGATACTTTCATACACTGCTGATGAGATTTGGGAAGCCATGCCTAAGACTACTGATTTACCAATCCAACTATGTGAATGGTATACGGAACTATCATCATTTAATGATTCTGATGAGCTAGGCTTAGACTTTTGGTCTAAAACCCAAGAAATCCGTTCAGAAGTAAATAGAGCACTTGAGCTTAAAAGAAATGATGATGTAATAAAAGCATCACTTGAAGCTAAAATTACATTATATACCGATAAAGCGAACCATGAGCTACTTAGCCAGCTTGGTAATGAATTAAGATTTCTACTAATTTCTTCACAAGCTGAGCTAAAAACTTTAGAACAAAAATCAGCAACAGCAGTTGGGTCTTCTGTAAAAGGTCTTTTCATCGACATAGAGAAAATTAAAGAAACAAAATGTGAGAGATGTTGGCATCGTAGTGCAAGTGTTGGCAAAAATGCTGAACATCCCGACATTTGCTCTCGTTGCGTAGAAAACATTACTACAGAGACTGGAGAAAGCCGTGAATTTGCTTAAATCTAAAATTAAATATCTCATCATTGCAATAGTTATAATTGCTGTTGACCTATATACAAAACATTATGCAAACACTCATCTTGACTTTGCTCAACCTTATGAGATAAATAGCTTTTTCAACCTGACTCTCTTATATAATTACGGAGCTGCTTTTAGTTTTTTAAGTAATGACCAGACATCATGGCAACTTATTATGTTTGCTTGTATTTCTTTGATTGCAGCAATTGTACTAATTGTAATGATTATCCGTCAGCCTAATACAGCTAAGTTAAACCTGATATCATTCTCAATGATTTTAGGTGGTGCTTTAGGAAATTTTTACGATAGAGCTTTTAGATGTTTTGTGATAGATTTCTTAGACTTTCATGTTAGTAATTATCATTGGCCAGCTTTTAATGTCGCAGATTCTGCTATTACTTGCGGTGTCATATTGTTTATTCTAGGGACTTTCCATAAATAAATGGTAGTGTGCAGAAAAGTGTGTCTATAGCTTTTTCGATTTTATCCTCTAATTTATCCTTTACTACGGAAAAAGCAGCAGCAGGATATTTCTTATAGTTATTATTTTCCTTTGCAATCAAATTAGCACAAATTAGATTTATGATCTACCCAGTCAATCTGGAACAGTTTATCCATTCATTTTCCATTATATATTCAAATATTGATAACTTAGCTTCTTCTCTAGTTTTATAGTTTTCATCATGTACTAACTCTACTTTTAAAGTTCCAAAGAAACTCTCACAAGCAGCGTTATCCTAACAGCATCCTTTAGAGCTCATACTTGATAGTAGCCAGTGTCCTTTAAATAATATCTTGATACTGTTTGCTACAGTATTGTGATCCTTTGACAGAGTGTATAATCACACAGAGATATAACCATCCTTCTTGTGTAGGTATGTAAGTTATATCTGTAACTCATCTATGATTTACAGATAAAGCAGTGAAGTTTTATTCTAATAAATTATCAGACACATGTTTGTTATGGTGAGAGTCTGTCGTTGCTTTATGTTTACGAATAGCCTTAGCTTGTAAACCTAGTATTTTTATGCGTTTAAATACTCTAGGTTGAGTAACTTTCCAACCCATATCTTTAAGTTCTTTGTATATCCTAACACTTCCATATCTAGATGCTCATTAAATATAGCGGTAATAGCATCATCTAGCTCAGCATCATTAGATTGCCTTTTACCTATAGGTTTATGTATACATCTGTAATATGAAGATGTGCGAACATTCAAAGATTTCAATAGTGTTGTTACTGGCATAACTTTACAATACTCTTTAATAAAGGCGTACCTTATAGAGTTTGCTTTGCAAAGTACACTGCTGACTTTTTTAGTATTTCACTCTCTGGATGCCTGTTTGAGTTTTTTCTTCAAATCAGTATTTTCAGATGATAATTGCTGATACTGAGTTTTATAATCTATTTTTATATCTTTGGTAACCCATATTTATCTCCTTTTCTTAACACCTAAGTGTCCCAAATTGGAGGGTATGATAAAATTTATTTACGGACCGTACCTTAACTTCGTTCTTTACTAAGAAGTCTTAGTTGTCTTTTCTTTTTTTACCTTCATAAGCAGCAGAATATTTTTTTGCAGTTTGATTAGGATCTTTAGACTTCACCTTCTCTTGAGAGGGCTCTAAAATTTTATTATAACCTTTGTAAAGCTTATGTGCTAAGAATTTATTGCTTCCGTAAACTACACTATATTTAGTTTTATTCATACGAGTATTCTGCTCCATCGCTATGCCTATATATCTCATATCTGGCATTGGCTTTTCAACTTCTGCAATTATTGTAGCTGTCATAGGCAACTTATCATGTATCATAATTTTATAACCATTATTTTTAAGATAATCTAATAGCTTTGTATATCTTTCTTCAAACTCACTACCATCAAGACTTAACTGCAGGTCAGGTTTATTTGCAACTAAAAACCTCATACCCTCAAGAGTATTAGTATCTTTTGAGTATTCTACTTTATTGATTTTTTGAGCTATTGTTAGCTTATTGTAATGATAAATATCATCTTCTATACTTTCTTTAGTAGCACACGAACTTACAAAACCTGCTATAACAAAACAACCAAATATTTTTTTTAGCATTCAATCTCCCATATAAAAACAGACTAACAAACACCTATTATATTGTCTTATAACAACCTTAGATTCAAGTTGTAAGTGCGACAAAATAATTATTGCACGAAAAAAGTAAGTTAGATATTGTCACACTTGCTAAAAATCGACTTAAGGAATCACCATAGGACCATCCTACACCCAACTTACTCAAGAACAAAGATACCACATTGGTTCACTATTGAAAATAGGTGTTTCTAAAACACAAATAGCCATGGAAGTTGGTTGTAACCAAAGTAGCATATACAAAGAGATAAACCGTAACAACGGCAAACGAGGTTATAGACCTAAACAAGCACAATCACTTGCAAACTCAAGAAAACGTAAAGGCAACAAACAAATTAGGCAATTTGGTTGGAGCTATGTAGAGCATCTTATCAAACAGTATTGTTATCCAGAGCGAATAAGTGGCGGTTTAACATCTAATGGGTGGGTTAGATGTCATAAGTGCTAAAAGCATCTATAAGTATATCTATGGGAATAAAGAAAGAGGCGGTGACTTACACACTTATTTGCGTTGTCAGAAAACTTATCGTAAAAGAGGTACGGCTAGTCAAGAGCATAGAGGCCAAATACACAATAGAGTTTCAATACATGAGAGAGACTTTGTTATAGATGAACTAAGTAGACTTGGAGATTTTGAGGGATACACTATTATTGGTAAAGATCACAAGGGTGACTTATTAACACTAGTTGATAGAGTATCTAAACTAAATAAATTAAACCTTTGGCTAGTAAGAATGCTGAAAACTTAGCAAACAGTTGAATACAAACACTTAATGCGTCACCTACTCACTCAATCACTTTTGATAATGGTAAAGAGTTTTCCAAACACATGCTAATATCAGAAGTATTAAATATAGATATATTTTTTACTGATACATACTCTTCTTGGCAACGTGGCACCAATGAAAATACAAATGGGTTAATTAGATAATTCTTCCCTAAAAACCTGAGATTAGATAATATTACTTAAGACCAAACTAGAAGAGTGGAAAACCTATTGAACAACAAACATAGAATAAGCATTGGATTCAAAACTCCTCTTCAGGTAGAATCTAGAAATAAGGTTCTCGCACTTGGTATTTGAATCTAAGAACATATAAAATAATAAAATAATGCAAAAGATTTATAAAAGTAAATTAAAATGGTAAAAACCACTAGAAGCAAACGCTGGGTTGAAGAGCATAATTCTGATTTTTATGTTTCAAAAGCAACTAAGTTAGGCTATAGAAGTCGTGCAAGTTTTAAAATTATTGAAATTCAAAAGAAGTACAAAATTTTCAAAAAAGATATGTTTATAGTTGATCTTGGTGCTGCTCCTGGTGGTTGGTCACAACAGATAGTTAAGTATGTTGGGCACAATGGTAAACTCGTAGCTCTTGATTTGCTAGATATGCCTCCTATAGCTTGTACTGACTTTATCCAAGGAGACTTCTCGAGTGATGAAACGTATGAGCAACTTAATGCTTTAGTTGACTATAAAAAAATTGATTCTATCGTGAGTGACATGGCTCCAAACATGAGTGGCAATAAAACATCTGATCAAGCTAAATCTATACACCTGCTAGAGCTAGCTTTAGATTTTGCAAAAGACAACCTAACTACAGGAGGCTCATTTGTTGCTAAACTCTTTCAAGGTCAAGGAAGCGATGAGTACATCAAGCAAGTTAGAGAATGCTTTAGCAAAGTAACTCAGTTTAAACCAAAATCATCTCGTCCTAGGTCAAGGGAGGTTTATGTGATTGCCCAAGGCTTTAAGAATTAATCTCCAACTCTCTAACTTCTGTTGTACCAGATTCTCCAGCAACTTTTTCCACCTTTTTTGAGCTAATCGCAAAAATGGGTTGGTTTTTCACTATTTTCTACCGTTATTTAGTAGATAGTAATCAACCAACTTTTTCTTAAAGAATTTACGAGCTGTTTTTTCATATCTTTTAGCTGAAAACATAAACTCAAAGGTATCTCCATGCTTATCTATTGCTTGGTAGATAAAGTCATCGTGATTGGTGAAATTAAAAATGCAGATAAGGAGTTTTTGGACATTAAGATGCTTGCTCATGGGTTTTTAGAGAAACCCATATTATGCTTCCAATGCTTAAACATGTCATCGGCAATAACTTTATGAGCCTTAGTTGTAGGATGGCAATGATCCCAGCATAAATAAGTATCTGGATTGCCTGTTATCTCTACATCATACTGAATATTACCTTGTGCATCAACACCTCCGTAACTATCTATACAGACACCATCTACATTATCAAAACCATATCTATCAGGGTTATCTCTACAATCATTAAGCAAAGCATAAAAATCAAAAAGCTTGATATGCACTTTTGGAAAGAAAACTTGTAAATCAGCAATGCTTTTTCTTAAAAGACTGTTTTGAAGCTTGATATTTACTTGTAAATACGACCTAAAGAATTTTCCCACCCAATTTGATAGATAATCCTTATAACGTGGTGCACGAGTTACATCAGGGATATTCCAAACTAATACATTTTTTGCACCCATCTCAATCGCCTTACGAGTTATCTTGCGTAAATCTCGCGCTACTCTAAGCTTAGCTATCACATTTATATAAGGAATCTCCCTATAAAATGTAAACATGAAGTTATTAGCCCCACCATTTATAACAACCAAATCATCATCCTTAAAACGCCCTTCCTCATTTTCATAACAAGTAAGCTGATCAGATACTGGAAATGAGTAGTATCTCAAAATTGATGTTGGATTAGGTCCATGAGTCAATGCTCCACCTATAGCATAACTTTTATGCTCAATTTTTTCTAAGTCTTGATCTTTTGCAATCATTTCAGCTAAATACTCAGTAGAAACAATACCATTAGAAAATCTTCCTTCAAAATATGGTTTACCAGGTACTTCAAGTGTTTTTATGATATTGCCCGTATCTAAAAGACTATCGCCAAATACTACTATTCGTTTAATACTCATGTTTTATTCCTTATATTCAAAAAAATTAGCCATCCAATGTCCGATTATCAAACTATTGTCTCTTATTCGCAAACTATCTAACGATTGCTGAAATTGATGTTCCAGATTATCTTGATACTCTTCCATCAACGCATGATTATGGACCTTTAGCATTTCCGGGTGTGCTTGTATTCCAAGTATTTGATTATTTATGCAAAATATTTGCACCTGACAATAATCACTTGTTCCTAAAAGATCAGCACCTTCTGGAAGCTCTACAACCATATCTTGATGGTAAAACAGTAAGCTCAAAAAATGATGATAAGGATCCATCCATGGTTTAGTAGCTATAACTTCTACACTCCTCACTCCTGTCGCAACACCATAATCAGAACGCGTAACTTTACCACCTAGAGCTTGAGCTAATATTTGATGACCAAAGCAGATACCTATTATTTTCTGACCTTGATTATATATATTGCGTACTTCTGATTTTAACTTCTCTATCCAAGCTAGATTATCAAAAGCTGTAGCTTTACTACCAGTAATTATAAAACCATCATATACACTATAATCTGCTGGATAAAGTCCTTCAGTTACATCATAAATATCTAAATCGACAATAAGGGACAGTTTAAAAAACAAAGTCGCAAACATTTCTGGGTAATTGCCACCAGAAACATCACGACGGTGCTCTGGTATATAGTCTGTTTGTAATATCGCTATTTTCATAAAACTTAAAGTAGTGTGTTATTTTATAAGTGCATCAAAAAGCACTTTTTTAAAGTCTTCTGTGATTTCAAAACTATAGGTATATGCTTTTGAACCTGATCGTGATCCTTTAATTTTAAGCACATTATCTTCTTTAGTAATAGTTTTTACGCTAATCACATCCATCTTTGAGCTAGATATAACTTCAGCCTTTCTCTTCCAGCTATCTCTATAACGTCTGATTGCTGCTCGAAATGACCCTGATATTTTTTTATCTAAAGCTTTAGCTACAAATTCATCAGCTCCTTCAGGCATTTCTTCTGAGAATTTTTTAAGCTCATAAAGAGTACGGACATCTTCAACCACACCTTTATCTGCTAAATTTCTAATATTTGGTTTAGCATCAGCTATTTTTAATCTCATTGAGATCCAGCTAGCATCACGACCTAATACTGTTGCAATATCAGCTTTCTTTACTTTCATATTATCAATCAAATCTCTGAGAGCATCTGCCTCTTCAAAAGGAGATACGCTCTCGCGTTGATCATTTTCCAAAAGCTGTAGTAACAAAATACTAGCATCTGTTTCTTCTTCTCTAACTATGCAAGGTATAGTTGTTAAGGACACCTGCTTAGATGCAAGGTACCTTCTTTCGCCAGCAATTATATGATGTGTACCATCCTCTTTTTTAGAAGTAACAATTATTGGCTGAATTACGCCATTTTCTTTTATACTATCTGCTAATGAATCTATATTTTTAAAAGTCTTTCTTGGCTGATTTGCATCTGGCTTGACAATACTAAGTGGTAACTCATAAAGCTTACCAACTTTACTTGCTTGTTCATTAAGCTCTTGTAGCTGCATAGCTCTTAAGATATCTTTTTTCTCTTCTCCGATAGTATCTTGAATTTGTTTATTAATCTTACGATTTGCCAAAAAGATTTTTTTCGTCATTATTCCTCTCCAAAAAATTCTACTAATTTTCTAGCAAGCTTTTTGACTTGACGGTGTACTTTACTACCTTTTTCATATTCACCAATATACTTACCCTCTGACTCAGCTTCGATAAACTTAACACTTTGGGATACAAAGCTGTCAAAGAAATGTCCATCTTCTTCAAAGAAATCAATTAAGCTTTTAGACATGTTTGACTGCATTTGTACACGGTTTGCAAAAAATCTGTATGGTTTATCTGCAGTTAAAGCCAAATCTTTTGCCTCAATAAGTCCAGATAAATCCATTCCACTTGGAGAGCACGGTATCACAACCAAGTCTGATAATAGAGCAGATTTGAGTGCTGCTGTCTGAAAGTTTGGCGGAGTATCAATAACAATAAAATCTACAGTGCCTTTTATTTCTTGAACTTTTTCACGAATATTTTTCTCATCAAGATTATAGACAAAATCAGTATTCTCATCATTTTTTGTCATCCACATATAGGCATCTGGTTTATCTTTATCCATATCGATTATAACAACTTTATAACCTAATTCTCGCAGGCCACAAGCCATGTTAATCGCTGTTGTAGTCTTACCTGAGCCACCCTTTTGCTGAAGAAGCGAAATTATTTTTGTGCTTTTTTGTTCCATTTATAAAAACCCTAAAACCTCTACTAGTGGTTGTAATATATAAAATTATTATCAAATTATAGTCTATATCTGCCTGCTATAAAACTAAATTTTACATATTAGCTATTGATAACACGATGATTTTCTTATATTTTATAAAACAATACAGAGTATTTCAGTTACTCTTAGGGACTGAATATAAATAAGTCAAACAATTAATTTATTGTAGGATAGTTCCTTATTTTTACAATTTATAAATTATTTAGGGCTCATAATGACAAAAAATCTAGTAATAGTGGAATCACCAGCAAAGACAAAACCCATAAAAAAATATCTAGGAAATGATTTTGAAATCCTAGCTTCATTTGGTCATATACGTGAAATCCCGTCAAAAGCAACTTCTATCGATGTAGAAAATAACTTCAAAATTAAATTTACCGTCAATGACCGTAGCAAAAAACATATTGATGCCATCAAAAAAGCAGCTAAAGCAGCTGACAACATCTATCTTGCAACCGATCCAGATAGAGAGGGAGAAGCAATTTCTTGGCATGTACAAGAAGTACTAAAAAATGCAAAATTACTTAAAGATAAAACTATCTATCGCGTAACTTTCAACGAAATTACAAAAACTGCTGTAACTAATGCTATTGCAAATCCAAAAGAATTATCTATGGATTTGGTAAATGCTCAAAAATCTCGCCAAGCATTAGACTTCTTAGTAGGCTTCAACTTATCTCCACTTTTATGGCGTAAAATCACATCTGGCCTTTCAGCTGGTCGTGTACAAAGCCCTGCTTTGAGAATGATTGTTGAGCGAGAGATTGAAAGAGACAACTTCATCAAGAAAGACTACTGGAGTCTAACTGCAGATACTTTCAAGAAAAAGAAGATCCTCGCAAATCTTACAGAGTACGCTAATGAAAAAGTAGAGCAATTTAGTTTCACTGATGAAAAAAAAGTCGAAGACGCTAGAGAAACTATGCTTAAAGATGCGAATGGTGAACTAATTGTAGATGGTATTACAGAGAAAAAATCTCGCAGAAATCCTTACCCTCCATTTATTACTTCAACTTTACAGCAGGAAGCATCAAAAAAACTAGGCTTTACAGCTAAAAGAACAATGTCTACAGCTCAAAAGCTTTATGAAGGTAAAGATCTAGGCGATGGCGAAACAGTCGGTCTTATATCTTACATGAGAACAGATTCTACAAACCTATCTCAAGATGCTCTAAATGACATCCGTAGTTTTATTGAGTCAAAATACGACAAAGGTATGCTTCCAGAGAAACCTAGAATTTTTGCAAAGAAATCTCAAAACGCTCAAGAAGCACATGAGGCAATAAGAGTAACAGCTGCAGATAGAACTCCAGTGTCATTGAAAAATGACCTTACAGCTGATGAATTTAAATTATATAGTTTAATTTATAATCGCACGCTAGCTTGCCAAATGAAACAAGCTACACTTAACAGTACTTCTGTAGATATCATCACTAAAAACGCTAAGCACAAATTTAGAGTAACAGGTACTATGATAGTAGATGCTGGTTTCTTGACTCTTTATAATGTAGAAAAAGATGAAGATGAGCAAGATAGCAATGATGAACAAATTATACCAAAATTTGAAAAAGGCGAGAGAGTTAAGCTTAAAGATATAATAACAAAAGCACACTCAACAGAACCACCTCCAAGATATACTGAGGCGTCACTTATTAAAGCACTTGAAAAACACGGTATTGGTCGTCCGTCAACTTATGCAAGTATCATCTCTACTCTACAGCTAAGAGAATATGTAAGTCTAGATAAAAAAAGATTTACCCCTACTGATAAAGGTCGTGTAGTGAATAAATTCTTAACAAAATATTTTAAAAAATATGTTGAATACTCTTATACTGCAGGGCTTGAAAAAGAGCTTGATGAAATAGCTAGTGATAAAAATGATTATCTAAGCGTATTAAACAATTTCTGGCAACCATTTATTGAAAGAATCAATAAAATTGCTGAAGAAGTATCTCGTAAGAATGTAGTTACAGAAGAGCTGGATGAAGACTGCCCAGAATGCGGTAACAAACTATCTTCTCGTTTAGGTAGAAATGGTAGGTTTGTAGGTTGTACGAACTACCCAACTTGTAAATATACTCGCCGTATTGATGCTGATGATAAAGAAGTAGAAAAAGAAGAGCCTGTACTTGTAGATGGTCGCAAATGTCCTTCATGTGAATCTGACTTACATATAAAGCAAGGTCGTTATGGTAAATTTATTGGTTGCTCAAATTACCCTAAGTGTAAGCACATAGAGCCATTAGTGCCACCTGTAGATACTGGTTTAGTTTGCCCTAAATGCAACAAAAACAACATTGTAGAGAAGAAGACGAAGAAAAAAAGTACTAACTTTTATGCTTGTAGTGGCTTCCCTAAATGTAAAAATGCATACTGGCACCCTCCAATCAAAGAAGAGTGTCCTAAATGTAAATCTCCAATATTATTGCATAGAACTACCAAAAAAGATGGCGAACAAAAAACATGCCCTAATACAGAGTGTGATTATGCAGTACCTTTGGAAAAAACTAAAAAAGATTAATTTTAAAACTTACTTACCACGCCCTTTCTAACTCTATAATAGATAAAGATGATTGTACTTTTTTTACAGATTTTATTTTTAAATTAACATCTACAAATAACTTCTCAAATTCTTCTAATGTTCTATACACACCACCAGAAAAATTGAACATATTTATATGATTAACACACACATCTAAATACTCTTTAACGAGAGATATGACTCTATCTATAACCAAAATTTTTTTAAAGGATGCATTGAAGATCTAAAATGTTGAAGAATTTGCTTTGCTTGATTATCATTTTTACCATGAAGTATAGCTTTTAAAATATATAAATCAGAATTTCGCGGTATCTCCTCAAGGAAACTCCCACTTACATACTTACATCTATTTTTAAGATTTGCACTTAAAAAAATACTTATTAGCATCTTCTTTTAAACCGAGTAAATCTAAATTTATGCCTTGAATATTTTTATATCTATGCAAAATATTTACCAACAAACTTCCTAAACCACCCCCTCAATCTACAATAGTATGGTAAGGACTAAAATCATAAACCTCTAAAATTAGTTTAGCCTGACTACTTGATAAATCTGTCATTGCATTATTTCAAATACTATAGGCTCTTCAGAATTGCTTTGAAGAAAACCCCAAACTGGCTGATCATATTCAAGTTTAAATGGAATTTCATCTAACTTTATTGCTGACAATATCTTAGAGGCTGACTGATAAAAATATCTTACATGTAGCCTTGTGAAATTACAAATATTCGACTCAGATGTAGAAATAAGTAGCTTAGACTCACTATTGAGTGAAAAAACTTTTATCTCCTACCTCATTAAATAATCCTTGAGCAAATAAAAACCTAATTATATGATATAGCTTACCTTCATCAACCTCAGAATTGTTGGCTAAGAAAGAAATGTGTTTAGGTTCTTCTTGAAGCAAATCAGCAATTTTAAGCTCAACCACTACATATACACACTATGTACTGTAATATCCAAACAATAAATCTTTGATAAGCATTTAAAGACTATCCCTCAACCAAAGACCTTATACCCACATAGGTGGATATAAGAGTGGTAATATAATTATGCAGAATAAACTAGCTAATACAGCTACAATCACCGTACTTTGAGATAAAATCCCCACAGAAGCTTCTCTAATATCATTTTTATATTTAAATATACACAAAGGGCATAGACCAAACACAAATACACAGCCAAACAACCATAAAGAGGTCTTAAACATAGCATTTATAATACCATCAAGCATACCTGCTGTTAGCATCATCACAAACATACAATGATAAGGGTTTGCACATATCTCTTTTGCTCTTATGAATAAATTTTTCACAAAAGTAACTATAACTACCGCCGCACATACAAATGCAGGTATTCCCCATTGTGACCATATCTCTAAAAGTAAATTATGTGGATAGCCCGAAGGACTTTTAGTTACAGCTCAATAATTCCACTGTCCTATGCCAGTAATAGCAATGGGCATAAACCAACTAAAATAGTTATCCAAAAACCTAGGATTAAGGCAATTGTACATATAAAGCAAAGTTTTTTGAATGTTACCCGCAATTACCGCTCCATATACAGAAAAGTTTGATAACAATAATTGTAATGCTAATGCTCCACCAACGACGACATTACAACTATATAAAAATTTTTAATAGCCTCTTCTTTATGCTGAATATACCATGATACAAACATCACATTTATAAACTGCGAGAATGTAACACTCACACCCTTAAAGGCAATCGATGGTTATATTGAAAAACCTGAAGCTATAATTCCAAAAACAAAAAATAGGAATACTGCAACTTGAGTAATTTTGCTAAAGCTAGAAAAGTAACTAAGTGAACTACCCAACCGCTAAAGACGATTGGGCTTCTTGTTTCAATATTTCATAACTAATTACATCCAAAGACATAACCCCGCTAGAGGACACTCCACAAGCTTGTATTTCGACAGTCCCTGCCGTATTTCTAACATCTACTGTACCCCGTAATTTCTAATATTGATACTAGCATGTATATCTCTATCAATTTCTTTAGTACCACAATTTGGACAGTCAAATTTTCTTATATGCAAAGGCTTTTTACCAGTACTAGCACCACAAACACAACATAATTGACTACTAGGAAACAACTTATCAGCCTTGATAACAGTTTTACCCTTCCATTCAGATTTGTATTGTAGCTGCTCTAAAAACTTACCCCAAGCAACATCTGATATTGATTTAGATAGTTTTTTATTTCGTACCATACCCTTTACATTCAAAGTTTCTACACCAATAATATCGTATTGATTGGTTATCTCGTTTGATATTTTATGTATGTAATCAGCCCTTTGATTGGCTATTTTTGTATGTATTTTCTGTACCCTTGCAATAGCTTTCAACCTATTACTTAATAATAAAGTGTTGTGGCAGTATATTTGACATGGTGGGTAGACAACCCTACATGTCACCCCGCAAGTTAAATAATAAATATAAATTATCTCAAAGCTTCTTCAATAGCCTGAGGATTATTAGCAATCGCTGTTAAAAATGAACGAGCGGTTGAATCAATTTTATTTTGATTTTGTTCCCATTTTTCAACTGTTCTGATTTTCAAACCAAACTTTTCACAAAATGATGATCTAGTAAGACCCATATTTTCTCTAATCTTTATTACATCTATGCCAGAAGTTACAATGATTTTATGATTTTTTGCTTTTAGCTTATTGTTTGCAATATCAACCATTTCTTTAGCAGATTGCTGTCACAAATCATTTACATCTATATTCATGACATTTTCTCCTTCATATTAAAAACACTCTGTTTGAGTATTTTTTTATTATCATCAGAGATATGATCCATAGCTGATTTTGGGTAAGCTAAAAGCAGATAAATAGGATGATTTGCATTATAAAAATCATATACTGTTCTTATCCCTCCGCTTTAACCACTTCCAAACATCATCTGTTAGATTGAATTGTCGTTTTTGCCCATTAGTCGAAACAGTTACAGACTTTATGGATTTCATAGCTTTTTTAACCATCTGAGTCTTGTTTTCATCAGGCATTACATATCTTACTTTTGATATTTGATGAGCCTTTATCATTTTTAGATATTGCACACTTCTCTTCTAGATAAACCTTGTAATTTCTTTAGTAACTTAGAAGCTAAGTAAAAGGCTAAATTCTGCCAGATGTTAATGTTTTACTATGCAAATCTTCACCCTGCTTATGGAAGACTTATGACCTTTTCTAAAGTCTCTAAAGATAAAAATATAGAAATTATGCAAAAATTCGCTGACAAAGTATCAGACTTATGGCTTATTGTTGAGAAGCATTTAGAAAAGAATGATTTTATGTTCGGTAACGAACCAACTATTATAGACTATCTAATTACACTATATACAAAATGGGATAGATATATGCCAGAGGTAAATATAAAAATTGGTGATAATGTTAGAAAACTAGCCAATACATTTTCTCAAACACCAGAATTTATCCGCGGATGTGAGAAAAAAAATTTAAAATGTCTTGATTTTTAGTATTTTAACACCATGTCATTAATTGGTAATAACAATAGAAAAGGAGAATTTTATGACTAAGATAACAAAATATAGTCCGTTCACACTAAGAAGCTCGGTTAATAATTTGTTTGATGAATTCTTTAGTCTTCCAACACGTTTTGAAGAAGAAAATTATCTACAAAACATTAATCTTGATGTAATAGAGGAGGATAATGCCTACCATATTTCAGCAGATATGGCTGGAGTTAAAGAGAAAGATATTAATGTCGAGTTAGATCAAGGCATCCTAACAATTAAAGCAACAAAAGAGCATGAAAGTAAAGATAAAAAACATCATATGCAAGAACGTTATTATGGTGAATATCAACGCACAGTAAGATTACCAGATCATATAGATGGTAATAAAGTCGAAGCGAAATATAAAAATGGTGTTCTTAATATAAATATACCTAAAGTTAAGAAAACTGCGACAGTTAAAAAGATAGCGGTTAGCTCTTAACTTTTAGTAATTCTCCATATGGGGATGAATATGGCTATCTACATGAATGTCAAAGTCTAAGGTTCATGTCGAGGAAGTACAGTACCTCGTAAATAACAGTACAATGCCGATAATAACTGGCAATAAAAAAGCAAACCGCGTAGTAGCTAAAGACAGTAACTTTGTTGCTGTTGCTAAAGTTGCTTAGTCTAGCTTAATAACCTAGATGCTCACAGATATGATCAGTTATCTTATGGACTTATCTATACATCTGTTCATATTTGCATAAGACAGTTTTTGCTTCCATATGTAAGTAAGAGCTGTATATTTGATTAACTGGGAACTAGTTAAGTTAAATTTTAAGAAGCTTAAAGTTTAATAATATGGCTATACTAGATATACATAGTGTATAGTAAAAAAATATAGTACCTATTTTTAAAAAGAGAAATATTAGCCTTTAACCAATCATTCTTATACTTTGTTACGCCATCAGAAGATATATCTATGAGGTTTAGAGAAGTAAAGTGCGTAAATGACATTAAAAATACTATAAATAAAGATATGCTTAAAAAAGCAAATAGTAAATCTTGGTAGGATATTTTCTTTAGATAATCTTTCATCTTTTGTTTTACTAAAATATTTTTAAATGAAAGCGTTTAAAAGATACTTACATTCAATTTGTAAGTGCGACAAAATAATTGTTGCACTAAAAAAGTCAGTTAGATATTGTCACACTTGCTAAAAATCTACTTAAGAAATCACCATAGGACAATCCTACACCAAACTTACTCAAGTACAAAGATACCAGATTGGATCACTATTGATAATAGGTGTTTCTAAAACACAAATAGACATGGAAGTTGGTTGTAACCAAAGTAGCATATACAAAGAGATAAACCGTAACAACGGCAAACGAGGTTATAGACCTAAACAAGAACAATCACTTGCAAACTCAAGAAAACGTAAAGGCAACAAACAAATTAGGCAATTTGGTTGGAGCTATGTAGAGCATCTTATCAAACAGTATTGGTATCCAGAACAAATAAGTGGCGGTTTAACATCTAATGGGTGGGTTAGATGTCATAAGTGCTGAAAGCATCTATAAGTATATCTATGGGAATAAAGAAAGAGGCGGTGACTTACACACTTATTTGCGTTGTCAGAAAACTTATCGTAAAAGAGTTACGGCTAGTCAAGAGCATAGAGGCCAAATACAAAATAGAGTTTCAATACATGAGAGAGACTGTGTTATAGATGAACAAAGTAGACTTGGAGATTTTGAGGGAGACACTCTTCTTGGCAACGTGGCACCAATGAAAATACAAATGGTTTAATTAGATAATCTTCACTAAAAAACTGATATTAGATGATATTACTGAAGACCAAACTAGAAGAGTTGAAAACCTATTGAACAACAGCCCTAGAAAAAGTCTTGGATTCACAACTCCTCTTCAGGTAGAATCTAGAAATAAAGTTGTCGCACTTGGTACTTGAATCTAAGATAGATTAAAAACTGAATTATTTATATAGTTATACTTTCTTTAGCTAATTCAGAGTTATCAGACTTATTGAAAATAGTTGCTGTCCATTTACCTTCACAAAGCTTGTCTTTACTAAGAACGCTTTGACTATCTTTAGTATAGTCTTGCTCATCTTTATATTTTGTAATAGGGAAAGAAGTACTATAACAACTAGTTTTCTTAGGAGTAGTCCAAGTAAGATATATAGTTCCTTGCGGAGCTCCATTCCAATTAGTTACAATTTGAGCGTCGATTTCATTTGTCTTTTCAACATGCTTTAGTTTTAAAGATGAAGTAGGTTTTTCTACCGAAGTAGCTCCCCCATCTTGATCTGGATTATATAGAGTATCATCAGGGTTTATTGATATAGAATCATCAGAGCTATACAGATTAGCCATAAACGAATGAAATGAACTACAACTATTAAGAGTAGCTACAGCCACACACATTATTAATATCTTTTTTATTTTATTATTTATCATTATTTGCTACTTTTGTTTGTTGATTTTGTTCAATTTCTTTTTTATTTTCACAATTTGTTTTTTTAGTTTCTTCTGTTTTTTATACTTTTTTTTGTAGTTGAGTAAGTTTCTCATACTTATCAGCGCAACCCCCAAGTACAAATGCACTTAGTAACCAAATTATAGTCAGATATGTTTTTTTATGCTCATTTTATCAATAATGAAATATAGGCACTCATAATTTTAACACTAATAATTAACAAGTAAAGTAAACTTATCAAAAGAATAGTAAGAATATGATACTGAGATTTATTTTTTAGAAGAAGATATTTCTTGAATCTGATCCGTTATCTTAGCGGCTTGAGTGGCTTGAACTTGAGAGGTTGTTTTTAATTATTAACCTCTGACTCATAGTTATTTGCTTGAGATCTATATTGATTTATCTTTTTCTTGAGATCTACTTTTTGGATAAGCTTTAAGACTAACTCTTGGTTTACAGCTATTGCACTATCATTATTAGGATCACTAAACTGTGCATAAGCAGCTTGGCTTTCAATATCTTTATCAAGCTTATTTGACTTTGCTTGAAGTTCTGAAGTTTCAGATCGATATTTGCTCGTCTTGTCTTTTAATGAACTTATCTTCGCAAGATTCACAGAAGATTCGCTACTTAATTGCTTTTGAGTTTTCTGTAACTATTCGATTTGCTTTTGCGCAGTAGACATGCATGAGCTTAAAACTATATCGAAAATACCACAATATAAAAATATTTTAAAGCTTTTCAATAAGAAAATCCTTTTTTGAAGAAAAAATGCAATCTGTAAAAATTAACTAACTGACCTTACGCAGTAAATGTATAAATATAGTATAATGTAGAAATAAAAATAGCTTATACAGAACTTTATACTGATTATTTAATCAGTGGAAATGGTTAAGCTACAGCAACAGGATTGTCATCAATAATGTAAGGGGATTTCAGTCATGATAAAATAACTTGTTTTTTATCTAAACAAAAATATGATTCAAAAGACTTATGTAAACAAGTAAAGTCGACTGTGCGATAAATTGAAAGAGAAGATGCTTGTCTAATTTTTGATGATACTATTCAAGAGAAAAAATGGACTAAAGAGAGTGATATCATGTGTTGGCATTTTGATCATACAGTTGGCAAATCAGTTAGAGGTATCAACATGTTGAACGCTCTATACTACATCAATGAAGTATAAATACCTGTGGCATTTGAAATAGTGAGTCAGCCTGTACAGTTTAGTGACATAAAGACTAGAAAGTTAAAACGAGCGTCAGAAGCTACAAACGAATTGATGCGAGATATGATTAAAGTCGCAATAAACAATAAGCTTACATTCAGGTATATTCAAATGGACACATAGTTGTCAGCGAAAGATAATTTTGATTTTATTACTAAGCATGAGAAAGACTTTATAGCTGCTTTGAAATCTAATCGTCTTTTTGCTACAAGTCTAGAGTATAAACATAACGGCGAATTCATTAGCGTAAGTGAACTAGAATTATCAGACAAACAATCTATACGAGGATATGTGAAGGGTTATGATAACGAAGTTGTTATAGTTCGCCTAATCTTTACAAACAAAGATGGAAGTACAGGTGTTTTGAATTTGATATGTAGTTATACTGATCTTGATGTAGATTCTATTTCAACAATCTATGAAAAACTATGTAAAGTTGAAGAATTTCACAAATCTTTAAAACATAATGTTGATTTAGCTAAATCACCAAATAAGACTATAAGCACTCAGAGCAATCATATTTACTTATAAGTTTTATTATTCTTCAAGTTTGAGTGTTTGCAAATAAAGCACAAGATAAATCATTTTGCTCTGAGGTCAAAGCTATTGATAAAAGCTAACCAAATCGCATTTGCTGAATTGCAGTATTTAAAAATTACGTAAGGTCAGTTAACTAACCAAAACAGTATCAGTTGCAATTACGCCTTTATTAAACATAACGTTTGCAGTCCAATCACCTTTACAGAATTTATCACCTTGCTTAATTTCAACAGATGCCCAAGTTTTATCATTTTTCTCACCATACTTAGTTATTGGGAAACTAGTATCATAGCAAACTGTTCCTTCTGGAGCTTTCCATAGAAGTTTTATACTACCTTCAGGATTCTTGTTATAGTTAGTGTAGATTGTAGCTACTACTTGGTCTTTATCATTTTGCTTTAGACTAACTTTAGCTGTAGGTGCCGAACTATCCGCCCCTACTTCTGGTGCTTTTGCAGTTTCTGATGTATTCGCATTATCTGAACTTTTGCCCCCAAAACCTAAAGTTGAACTAACTGTAGAACAACCTGATAACGCCGCAAATGATAATGTAATTAGACTTAATTTCATAATGTTTTTCATAATTTATTCCTTTTTTTTTTGATAAACTTTTAATACTAATTAAATTATAACACTATTTTTTAAAAAAATAAACAGTCGCATCAAATTATTATACAACTTACATTACGATCTTCATTCACTAATAAATTGTATGTTTTACATGCTTGTTGGCTTGACATAAAATCAGCATTTTTACCTAATTTTGCTAACTCTGTAACTATACTAATAGATGGTAAGGTTTGCTTACTCCCTGTGCCGATAATTATAACCTCTGGATCACTCTCAAGTACTAGCTTTAAGTGCGAGCTTGTTATATCTGTGACTTCTTTTATTTTTTCATCGTAAGACACTACTTGGTTATTAGCTATAATAATAGCCTCATTATAATCGCCTGTTTTTAGTTTAATCAAACCATCTAAATACTCTTTAAAATAAATGGGGGCATCGCTTTTTTCTTCTTGTAAGCACATCATAAAACAAAAAACCTTGATATATGCTGATATACTCTCTATATATAGATTATATCATCAAAAAATATCTAAACAAAAGATATAGGAGAAAACATGAATTCTTTACTGCAGTACTCTGATTTACCAAACTTATCTAACCTTAAAACTGATGAAATAAAACCAGCTATAGATGAGGCAATATCTCAAGCAGACACAAACCTACAAAACACTCTAAAACTCACGCAAATAACGTTTAATGATTTACTAAAGCTTGAAGAAGATGATGAAAAAATCACGCAAATTTGCTCAAGCATTTCTCATTTAAATGCAGTATGTAACACTCCAGAATTACGCGATGGTTATGAATATGTTGTAGATAAACTGACTGATTTTTATACAAAAGTTGGTCAAAATAAAGAGCTCTTTGAAGCTTACAAAAATATACAAAAACAAAATTTAAATGAAGAGGAGACTCAGGCTGTGGCTAAAGCTATCAAAGGCTTTCAAGTATCAGGTGTTGATTTAGATGAATCAAAAAGACAAAGATTACAACAAATCTCACAAGAGCTAGCTCAGCTCTCTACAAAATTTGAAAACAATGTCCTAGATGCCACTATGAGCTGGGTGTATGCTACTGATGATATTAGTGAGCTTCAAGGATTACCTCAAAGCACTATTGATGCTGCTATTGAAAAATCCAAACAAAAAGAAACTGGCAAAAAATATGCTTTAGGTATAGATATCCCAACCTATATAGCAGTAATGCAACAAGCAGATAGTCGTACACTTAGAGAGAAGTGGTATAAAGCATACTGTACTAGAGCATCTAAAAATGCAGATGAGACTAAGTTTGATAACGATAACATAATAAGCAAAACACTAAAATTGCGTATAGAAAAATCAAAACTCTTAGGCTTTGAAAGCTATGCAGAATACTCTCTATATACAAAAATGGCTGAAACTCCTAACCAAGTTTTAGAGCTTTTGAATAACTTATTAGATAAATCAAAATCTCAAGCTCAAGCAGAACTTAAAGAACTCAAAGACTTTGCAAAAAGCATAGGTTTTGACGATGAACTAAAACCTTGGGATGTTTCCTACTATTCTGAGAAGCTTAAAAAAGCAAAGTATGATTTCACAGCAGAAGAGCTTAGAAAATATTTCCCATTAGAAAAAGTACAAAATGGTCTTTTTACAATTTTGAATAAAATCTATGGACTTGAAGTCAAAGAAAATACTAGCTATAAAAAGTATATAGAAGAACAGCAATCATTTAAGTTTTATAAAAATGACAAGTATATTGGCACGATAATTTGTGACTATTTTGCTAGAGATAATAAACGCGGTGGTGCTTGGATGGATGGTTCTCGTACAGCTTATCTAAAACCTGACAATACTAAACAGTCTCCTGTAGCGTATGTTACTTGTAATTTCCTATCTCCAAGCAAAGATGGTGCAAATATTACTCATGATGATGTAGTTACGCTATTTCATGAATTTGGTCATGCGTTGCATCATATACTTTCAAAAGTAAGTGTGCCGTCGATTTCTGGTACAAATGGTGTTGAGTGGGATGCGGTTGAGCTACCAAGTCAATTTATGGAAAATTTCTGTTGGTGTAAAGAGGGATTAGACATTATTTCTGGATCTCGTGATGGTAAAAAACTAACGGATGAGCAAATCAATAAACTTGGTGGTACTCGCCATTTTCAATCTGCCCTAGGTATGGTAAGACAACTTGAGTTTGCAATATTTGATATGAATATCCACCATAAAAAATGCGTAAGCGTTGAGAGTGTACAAGCTGAATTAGACGCTATCCGTAGTAATTTAAATCTAATAAAAACATCTAGTTACAATAAGTTCCAAAATGGTTTCTCACATATATTTGCAGGTGGTTATGCTGCCGGATACTATAGCTATAAATGGGCTGAAATTTTATCATCAGATGTATTCTCTCGTTTTGAAGATGAAGGAATACTAAATAGTGAAATTGGTCAAGATTTGCTAGAAAATATAATCTCAAAAGGATCTGCTCGTGATGCTATGGCTAACTTTGTAGCATTTATGGGGCGTAAACCAAGTGAAGAAGCTTTACTTAGACATAGTGGGATTAGATAAAATCAATCTCCACAAGTAAGTTGTAGTGACAGATCATTGACCCGTCAATTATTATATATGACTATATAAAAAGCCTACTGTACTGTAACTACAATAAAATATGTTTGGAAGTGCGACTATAGTCGCACCTTTAATAAAGAAGACTAAAGTCTCCGTTCCCATAGATTCTAAAAGGATAAAATGTCATTCTAGTGCTTTCCACTAAAGTCCATGCTAAAATATACCAAAGATTCAACATGCTACTATGCAATTATACTTATCAAGATATGCTGAAACAAATTCACTATGACTGCTCAATTGTAAATTATCCATAGTCCCTTTAAAAATATGACTGGAAACTTAAACAATGCACAAAACAAACATAGGCAACAAAGCAGAAGATCAAGCTTGTAAGTTTTTAAGATCTAAAGGCTTACAGATTTTATTTCAGAATTTTAAAGACCTGACGTATGGCGAGATTGACATTATTGCTTGAGATAATTGTCAGACCCGCGAAAGCGGGTATCTTATTTATGATACACTCAAGTCAAAAGATCCCCGTGTCAAGCACGAGGATGACGACATTGATTTTAAGACTCCGACTGTAATGACTGCGAATGATGATAATACTTTGATTTTCGTAGAAGTAAAATATCGCAAATCTACTAACTTTGGTACAGCTCAAGAGATGGTTAGCAAATCAAAACAACAAAAAAATCATCAATACAGCAAATATCTTGTTAAAGAGAAACTCTCAATACCAAAACTACGAATACAGATTTGATGTTATCGCGATAAATAATAATGATATATAGTGGATAAAAGATGCTTTTATGCTAAGTTAGATTAAGACCATAAAGCAAATTGATCAGAAGTTACACAAGAAATCGCTGAAGCATAACCACCAAGATAAGCAACATTATGTCCAGCTACACCCTTTTGTCCAGTTGTAGCATTGATTGTAACTCCTTCCCAAATATCATCAGCATAGTCTGTAGTATCATATTGAACACCAGCAAGTTCAATATCACAACCAACATCAGCAGGTGTCACAGCTATTGCAAGCACATCAAAACCACGAATAATATTAAAGCTAGATGCTTTACTACCGCCATTACTATTATCTGCACAACTAGTAAGAGCTAGTCCACCTAGCATTATAGCCGTTAGAGCTTTTAATTTTTTCATTATTTTTGCTTTTTATATTTAACTGACCTTACGCAGTAAATGTAGAAATGGTTACGCTACAGCAACAGGATTGTCATCAATAATGTCAGGGGATGTCAGTCATGATAAAATAACTTGTTTTTTTATCTAAACAAAAATATGATTCAAAAGACTTATGTAAACAAGTAAAGTCGACTGTGCGATAAATTGAAAGAGAAGATGCTTGTCTAATTTTTGATGATACTATTCAAGAGAAAAAATGGACTAAAGAGAGTGATATCATGTGTTGGCATTTTGATCATACAGTTGGCAAATCAGTTAGAGGTATCAACATGTTGAACGCTCTATACTACAGCAATGAAGTATAAATACCTGTGGCATTTCAAATAGTGAGTCAGCCTGTACAGTTTAGTGACATAAAGACTAGAAAGTTAAAACGAGCGTCAGAAGCTACAAACGAATTAATGCGAGATATGATTAAAGTCGCAATAAACAATAAGCTTACATTCAGGTATATTCAAATGGACACATAGTTGTCAGCGAAAGATAATTTTGATTTTATTACTAAGCATGAGAAAGACTTTATAGCTGCTTTGAAATCTAATCGTCTTTTTGCTACAAGTCTAGAGTATAAACATAACGGCGAATTCATTAGCGTAAGTGAACTAGAATTATCAGACAAACAATCTATACGAGGATATGTGAAGGGTTATGATAACGAAGTTGTTATAGTTCGCCTAATCTTTACAAACAAAGATGGAAGTACAGGTGTTTTGCATTTGATATGTAGTTATACTGATCTTGATGTAGATTCTATTTCAACAATCTATGAAAAACTATGTAAAGTTGAAGAATTTCACAAATCTTTAAAACATAATGTTGATTTAGCTAAATCACCAAATAAGACTATAAGCACTCAGAGCAATCATATTTACTTATAAGTTTTATCATTCTTCAAGTTTGAGTATTTGCAAATAAAGTACAAGATAAATCATTTTGCTCTGAGGTCAAAGCTATTGATAAAAGCTAACCAAATCGCATTTGCTGAAGTGCAATATTTAAAAAGTGCGTAAGGTCAGATATTTAAAACTAAATTCAAGGCATAGTTTAAGCCGTCGATTATCAATTTTAGCATATTAAAAAGACTGTTGAGTGAATCTAGGATTTTTGACATAATTCTTAAATTTTAAAATTTTTAGGGAAATTTGACCGTAATTCTCATATTTTGTGCTTTATATCAGCCATCAAATTGACTGCTTTTAATGCATTAAAGCACATAGCTTTTAACAAAGCTTGAGCATTTACTTTTATAGTAGAAAAGTATCTAGCGCTAGAAAAGTGAAACTTTCTCTTTAATGTGCCAAAACATCTTTCAACTTTATATCTAGTCTTAGATATAAGTATATTTCTTCGTTTCTGCCTCTCTGTTAGAGGCTTATTGCTAACTGCTTTATGTAAGATGCGATTTTTAACCTTTTTAGTTTTTAACAACATTCTATTAGCAACTGTATCATATGCCTTATCTGCCAATAGATGCACAAAAAATTAAGATTTTCCAGCAATAGTTTCTAGCCTATGAGCTTCATAAGCTTCAGCTGTTTCCTTATGGACTTTTTGTATAAAACCATGCTCATAATCGACACTGGTAAATACTTTATGCTCTACCCTGTAAATTTGGGACATTTTATCCATTCATTTTCCCTTATATATTCAAACTTATTTGGAGTCATATAATTTATTGTAGAATGTTTTCTTTTTGTATTGTAATAAGCTTCAATATATTCAAATATTGATAACTTAGCTTCTTCTCTAGTTTTATAGTTTTCATCATGTACTAACTCTACTTTTAAAGTTCCAAAGAAACTCTCACAAGCAGCGTTATCGTAACAGCATCCTTTAGAGCTCATACTTGATAGTAGCCAGTGTCCTTTAAATAATATCTTGATACTGTTTACTACAGTAGTGTGATCCTTTGACAGAGTGTATAATCACACAGAGCTATAACCATCCTTCTTGTGTAGGTATGTAAGTTATATCTGTAACTCATCTATGATTTACAGATAAAGCAGTGAAGTTTTATTCTAATAAATTATCAGACACATGTTTGTTATGGTGAGAGTCTGTCGTTGCTTTATGTTTACGAATAGCCTTAGCTTGTAAACCTAGTATTTTTATGCGTTTAGATACTCTAGGTTGAGTAACTTTCCAACCCATATCTTTAAGTGCTTTGTATATCCTAACACTTCCATATCTAGATGCTCATTAAATATAGCGGTAATAGCATCATCTAGCTCAGCATCATTAGATTGCCTTATACCTATAGGTTTATGTATACATCTGTAATATTAAGATGTGCTAACATTCAAAGATTTCAATAGTGTTGTTACTGGCATAACTTTACAATACTCTTTAATAAAGGCGTACCTTATAGAGTTTGCTTTGCAAAGTACACTGCTGACTTTTTTAGTATTTCACTCTCTGGATGCCTGTTTGAGTTTTTTCTTCAAATCAGTATTTTCAGATGATAATTGCTGATACTGAGTTTTATAATCTATTTTTATATCTTTGATAACCCATATTTATCTCCTTTTCTTAACACCTAAGTGTCCCAAATTGGAGGGTATGATAAAATTTATTTACGGACCGTACCTTAACTTCGTTCTTTACTAAGAAGTCTTAGTTGTCTTTTCTTTTTTTACCTTCATAAGCAGCAGAATATTTTTTTGCAGTTTGATTAGGATCTTTAGACTTCACCTTCTCTTGAGAGGGCTCTAAAATTTTATTATAACCTTTGTAAAGCTTATGTGCTAAGAATTTATTGCTTCCGTAAACTACACTATATTTAGTTTTATTCATACGAGTATTCTGCTTCATCGCTATGCCTATATATCTCATATCTGGCATTGGCTTTTCAACTTCTGCAATTATTGTAGCTGTCATAGGCAACTTATCATAAAAGAGGTAAGGCTAGTCAAGAGCATAGAGGCCAAATACACAATAGAGTTTCAATACATGAGAGAGACTTTATTATAGATGAACGAAGTAGACTTGGAGATTTTGAGGGATACACTATTATTGGTAAAGATCACAAGGGTGACTTATTAACACTAGTTGATAGAGTATCTAAACTAACTAAAATTAAACCTTTGGCTAGTAAGAATGCTGAAAACTTAGCAAACAGTTGAATACAAACACTTAATGCGTCACATACTCACTCAATCACTTTTGATAATGGTAAAGAGTTTTCCAAACACATGCTAATATAAGAAGTATTAAATATAGATATATTTTTTGCTGATACATACTCTTCTTGTCAACGTGGCACCAATGAAAATACAAATGGGTTAATTAGATAATTCTTCTCTAAAAACCTGAGATTAGATAATATTACTTAAGACCAAACTAGAAGAGTTGAAAACCTATTGAACAACAGACCTAGAAAAAGTCTTGGATTCAAAACTCCTCTTCAGGTAGAATCTAGAAATAAGGTTGTCGCACTTGGTACTTGTATCTAAGTTTTATAAAAGCTATAAAAAAAATAGTAGTATTCAATCAACTGTCTTTTCAAGCTTCAAGAAAATAAGATGACTGAGAGTAACCGAACTATAGCTAACTAATTATAAAAATAGCATGTCATTGCGTCAGGCTTGACCACACAATCTATTGATAAATAGGTGCTACTTAAATTTTAGCGTACTACCTTTAAAAGTCGTTAGATATACGGAATCTCTCACCTTAGAGGAGGTTCCAGATCAAGTTAGGCTTGACAAGTTTTATTTTACATGAATCATTGTGATTGACTATAAGTATAAGCTATATATAGATACAGCTTACTAAAAGTCGATTGGCTATCTTTTAGAATTACAAGAAAGAAAAATATATTAGCATAACACAATAAATAAACCTATATTTACCAAGCCTCTTTTGTAAGTAGGAATAAACACTTTTCTCCACTTATTTTTAGCATAAAATTTAGCTCCCAACTTTTCTACAGCTTTTGGTTAGCGGAAATTTTTATACCACACATCAAAAAAATATTGTCGACGAACTTAAAGCCATAATCTAACCTAAGCTTTTTAAACTTTCTATTTAAATTTGTACCCAGTATTCTTTTGCATAAAATGTCAAGACTATTTTTAACTATGATTTTTTTGTATCATATTCAGCATAATACCTAGTTACGTTAACTAATTTATATTTATAAAATATAAGGTAGCAATTTTCAGAGTTATTTATACAATGATCAAAGTCATTTTGCATCATTACTTGAAGATGAATATCTTCGTAAGAGAGAAATTCATTAAGGTCCATAAACTTATCTGATTTATTTGATTTTAACGGGTTTAGCGTGCTTTTTAAGCTATTTAAATATATTATAATCTTACAGAATATACATTTAAATCGAATGTTTTTACATTTATAGACTTATAATTCTTTACAATTCTAATTCTAATACCTCCGGTTCTAACAGCTACAGCTATAGCATTCGTATTTTCACTAATACACGAGATCTTTATTATTTTAATCCCATTATCTTTCAAATACTCTTTAATTGAATTTATCGATTGCGATATAACACCATAACCTTGAGCTACCTTAGCCAACCAATAACCAATCTCTGACTCTAAATTATCATAACAAATATACTTTATACCAAACACTCCGACAATAGCACCATTTAAGATTACCTTGAACCATTGAGAGTTGGAATTTATGTTTTATATTCTTGTGTTGATGATATACACTGAAAATTATCAACCCAATCTAGATAATGCAGTGACTTTATATTTGCTTCAACTAATTCAAAAAGTTTTTTCGTATCGGTTGTCAATAATTTTTCTAAATAAATATTTTCTGAAACTCTAATCATTCATACGGCATATACTTAAATGAATTAAATTCAAATGATCGTTACCGGTAAGCTAAATAAATTTATTACTCAACCGTCACAGATTTAGCTAAGTTTCTAGGCTGATCGACATCAGTACCTTTGATCATTCCCACATGATACGATAGTAGCTGTAATGTGATAGTAAATACAATAGGAGCGGTAAAATCATTACCAGTATCTACTTCCAAAACTATACTATTATCAAAATTTACTAGATTACTTATCGCTTTATCTACAAATAATATCAGTTTACCACCACGGGCATGAACTTCTTGAAGGTTAGATAATGTTTTATCTAACAAATGATCATTAGGCACTAATGCTACTATTGGCATATTTTTATCAACCAATGCTAATGGACCATGCTTTAACTCACCAGATGGATAAGCTTCTGAGTGAATATATGAAATCTCTTTAAGTTTTAAAGATCCTTCAACTGCGATAGGATAGTACAAACCTCTACCTAAAAATAAAGTATGTTCTTTATCGGAGAAATACTCACTAATCTCATCAATTTCAGCATAACGCTTTAAAGCACCCATTACTAGCGATCTAATATTATTTAAATCTTGTGTATATTTAGCAATTTCATCATTAGATAACGTTTTCTTAATTTCTGCTATAACTAGACTAAACATCGCCAAAGCTACAAGCTGAGTTGTAAATGCTTTTGTCGATGCCACACCTATTTCTACACCTGCTTTTGTCATAAATGAAATATCTGACTCGCGCACAAGCGAGCTATGAGGCACATTACAAATACATAGACTACCAATATAGTTTTGCTTCTTACTTTTTCTTAGAGATTCTAAAGTATCCGCAGTTTCACCAGATTGAGAAATACTTAAAAATAGCGAATTATCAACTACTACATTATCACGATATCTAATCTCACTTGCCACCTCTACACTGCAAGACACTTTTGCATACTTTTCTAACCAATACTTTGCCGTTAAACCAGCATTATAGCTTGTACCACACGCAACTATACAAATATGCTTTGCTTGTTGTAAAAGATCAATAGCCTTTACATCAAAATCTTCTAAAGAAAGTTCTCCTTTAAAACCCATGTTTGCTGTTATAGTGTTTGAAATAGCTTCTGGCTGCTCATAGATCTCTTTTAGCATATAGTGCTTATATCCATCTTTTGTAACACTGCCTGATGAGTAGTTATACTCTTCAACTTCTAGCGACTTATGTTGCCCATGACTATCATATACATCAACACTATCTCTAGCTACAACTGCAATATCACCTTCATCAAGATAGGCAAATTTATTAGTCACAGGTAAAAGGGACAAAGCATCTGATGATACAAAATTCTCTTCGATACCTACACCTATAACTAAAGGTGTCCCAGATCTAATTGCTAATATTTGGTCTGGAAACTTTTCTGAGATTATAGCTAGTGCATAAGCACCTTTTAAAGACTTAGTGACGGCTTTAATATTATCAATTATAGATTTGCCATCATCCCAATCTCTATCTAATAAATGTACTACAACTTCTGTATCAGTATCTGACGCAAAGTTATAACCACTATTAACCAAAGATTTTTTTAGTTCTTCAAAGTTTTCTATAACACCATTATGTACTATACAAAATTTGTTTGAACTATGTGGATGAGAGTTTTTTTGTGATGGCTTGCCATGAGTTGCCCAACGAGTATGTGCAATACCTATATGACCTTCAAAATCTGGCTGTTTATTTACAGCTTTTTCTAACTCTACAACTTTACCAACTTCTTTACATATTTTGATTTGCTTATCAAAAACTGCCAAACCTGCAGAATCATAACCTCGATACTCAAGCTTTTTTAGGCCTTCAATAAGAATTTTTGTAACATTTCTAGTTGAATTAGCACCAACTATTCCACACATATTGTTATCCTTTTAAAAATTATTTAATTTACTTTTTTACTGGTCTTTCCCATGTATTGATATGTCTTTGCTTTGCTCTTGATACTGCTAAATTATCAGCAGGAACATCTCGTGAAATTGTAGACCCTGCACCAACAGTTGCTGCTTGACCAATTTTTACAGGAGCTACAAGCTGTGAGTCAGAACCAATAAAAACATAATCCTCTATTATTGTTTTATGCTTATGAACGCCGTCATAGTTACAAGTAATTACTCCTGCACCAATATTACAATTATCGCCAATTTCACTATCGCCAAGGTATGTTAAATGTGACGCTTTTGAACTCTTACCAAGTATTGTTTTCTTAGTTTCAACAAAGTTACCAATTACAGCACCCTCTTTGATATCACATGCTGGTCTTACTCTAGCAAAGGGCCCAACTATAGCTCCACTTCTTACACTAGAACCATCAACCATTGTATTTGCTTTTATCTTTGCATTATCTTCTATAGTGCAGTTCTTTAAGATACAATTTGCTCCGACAGTTACATTATTGCCTAGCTTCACATAGCCTTTGATAATCACATTTACATCAATCCAACAATCCTTACCAACATCTAGGTTTCCTCGAACATCTAATCTATACGGATCAGCAATACTAACGCCTTTCGCCATAATTACATCCGCAATATGCTTTTGCCATTGTCTTTCAAGCGTTACAAGTTGTGCTCTATCATTTACACCTTGTATTTCAAACTCTTCTACTGGATGAGTAACTGTGATTGAGACATTATCATCTCTAGCCATTGCGACAATATCTGTTAAGTAATATTCACCCTGAGCATTAGTGTTACCCAAATTTGGAAGCCATCTTTCTAAATGATCTCTTGATACGCAGTATATACCTGTATTAATTTCTTTAATCTGAAGCTGGCCATCTGTTGCATCTTTTTCCTCAACAATATTGCTAACCGCATTAAATTTATCTCTGATGATACGACCCAATCCTGTTGGATTCTCAACAATAGCTGTTAATACAGCCAAATCAGTAATTGGGGATTTAATTAAATTAGCTAGCACTTCTGTTGATATTAGAGGAACATCTCCGTATAAAATAAGAACCTTATCCTGTTTTATCTGAGGTAATGCTTGTAAAACAGCATGACCAGTCCCAAGTTGCTCTTTTTGCTCAACAAATGATACATTTTTATCAGATAGATTATTTTCGACCATCTCTTTTAAATGACCAGTAACTACAACTATGTTGTTTGTATTAAGTGGTTTAATTCGATCAACGACATGCCTAATCAAGGTTTCGCCTGCTAGTGTTTGTAGCACCTTAGGCTTGTTTGAATTCATTCTAGAGCCTTTGCCGGCAGCCAAAATTACAACTGATAAACTCATAATAAAAAATATCTCCTTATATATTCTTACCACATTTTTCTAATAAAATCGTGATAATTTGATAATGGTCTTCAAACATTCTATCATAAAAATCTTGAGTAATTGACTGTATGTGAACCCATTTGGCTGATTTAGCATCATCGCTAGCTTTTACAGCTGGTAAATCCTCCATACCGTCAATTACAAACAACCCTGCGTGAGTTATAGTTTGCCCCCTAACTGAACGAGATGGATAATCAAAAACAAAACTTCCGCGTCTAGATAAAGCTAATTGCTCAAGTGATAGCTCTATATTGGTCTCTTCATAAAGCTCTCTAGTGGTAGCTTGGGCAATAAATTCTCCACTATCAACAAAACCTCCTGGTAACGCCCACAAGCCCTTTCCTGGCGTATTGTTTCTCTGAATAAGAAGAATGTAGTCATTAACAATCACAAGAGCATCAACTGTTGTAAGTATCGGCATATATGGTGATGCTTGCCATTTTTTCTTATACTCTCTTATTGCAAAATACTCTTCTTGTAAATTTATATACTGCTTAGTTTTTTCAAATTTACATAGAAAATTATGAACCCCTCTAGCACTATCACAACACATATAATCAATTAAAATATTACCATCATAATACTCTCTTCTAAAATTAGTAGCATTATAGCTCTTATAGTTATCCACAGGAATAAATTCCCATTCTGTAAAACTTTTTAGATAATAACTAGAAGCATCTTTCTCATGCCCTACTATCGCAACTTTATCTTTTATATTAGAGTGTTTAGAGAAATTTTGCATCAGTGCTTGCTCCCACTTTTCTTCTTGATAATAATAATCTGCTAATGGCTCTATAATAATCCTAGATAAATCAACACCTACAGCTTCAAGATCGAACTCTATCATTTGCTTGCGTTGCTCAAAACTAAATGGATTTTTGATATTAGGAGCATTAAAAGAACTGCCAACATTTATAAGGAGTTTACTCCCAACTTTTAAGGCTTGAGTTATATTGTGTAGATGACCTTTATGAAAAGGCTGAAACCTACCGATAAATACAGCTAAATCATACATATTTTAGCCCTTAAGTATTTATTACTTTTGGCTTGGCGTCACTCGTATACACCTGACCACCAGATGATGACACTGGAACCATTGCATAATCATAATCTACGCTAGCTTCCTGCTTTTGCTTGTTTTTATTGATAGTTTTATCATACCAATTAATACCAAAAGACTTTTTCACTAATGATGCCAAACCACCTAAGTTTGATTTTTCTTTAGGCTTACTATCAGATACAGCTTTTGTTTGTGTGATTTGTGCAATCAATTTTTGATCTTTTGTTGAAATTTCCTTGCCATTTAAGTCCTTACGAATTTTACTCAGTACTTCAACACCCATATCAACATAATTATCAACTAAAGTTTCGCCATCTGATTGTAATATAGCTGTGATAGTAACCAAACTGGATAGCTGATCTACCTTACGAGCTTTAAATACATAAAGGATATCTTTTTGGGTATCTTTAACAGTTATCATATGACCAGATAAAAACTTATCTTCTTCAGTTTCTATCTTGTAGTGATCTGGCTCATCATTAAAGTAATGATCCAAAAGCTTTATTGTAATTTGTAGAGGCTCACGAAAAACTAATTTCAAAACTCCCTTCTTGTCATAAACTACACTAATTGCTACTTTTGAGATTTGATTATGAATTATTTTATTCATATCAAACTTATAATCGAAGTTTGGAGGTTGCATCTTTTTTTCTGCTTCTGGAACTTGTGATTTTGAAAAGTTATTGCTTACATCTGGCAGTTTATATTTAGGTTTTATAGAACTACCATTCAACCCTGCAGGTATCTTTAATGAAGGAGCTTCATCGACTTTTACACGAGCGTAATCATATTTCCGATTTCTAAAAGGCGTACCATCAACAGTATCTGTAAGGCTTTCATATGAAAAATCGTTTTCGACACTATTTGTAGAACAATCTTGTAGCAAAGCAGTCAAGCTAATTAAAATTATGCTCTTAACAAATACTCTGGTTAAAATACTATTTTTACTCTTCATTGCTATAAATATGTGCCAATTAAGTTATTTAATTATTATAACACAGTGATATACTAAATATCACAAACCCATAAGTTATGTAACTAAAATATTATGAAAGAAGATTTATTTATATGCTTGCAATATATGGTTCCACAAGCTCTAACTTCTCGCTTAGTTAGTAAATTAGCAGAATCCAAAAACAAAACACTAAAAAATTACCTTATAAACCTCGCTATAAAAAAGTTTGAGATAAATATTGATGAAGCAGAATCTGCAGATATCAATAATTACCCTACTTTTAATGCTTTCTTTACGCGTAAACTAAAAGATGGTGTTAGACCTTTAGCGAAAGAAGAAAATGTAATTAGCTCTCCTGCTGATGGAGTACTAAGTGAATTTGGTAAAATTGAGAATAATACTCTAATGCAAGCAAAAGGAAAAGACTTCTCTTTAAAAGCGCTGATAGCAGATAGTTCTGAAACCAATTTCACAGATTTCGCGACAGTTTATTTATCACCTAAAGATTATCACCGTGTACACATGCCGATAGATGGCAAATTAACAAAAATGGTGTATATCCAAGGCAAGCTGTTTTCGGTAAATAAAACTACAGCAAATAAAATTGATAGTCTTTTTGCAAAGAATGAAAGGCTTGTTTGTTATTTCGATACAAAGGTTGGCGAAGTTGCTGTGATATTTGTTGGAGCATTACTAGTAGCAGGCATAGAAACTATCTGGCACGGTAAGATTGCTCCAAACTATTATAATGATGTACAGTCTTGGGATTATAACAACTCTCAATATAACATTGAATTTAAAAAAGGTGATACTATCGGCTGGTTTAACTTTGGGTCCACAGTTATAAACTTATTCCCAGACAACAAAATATCATTTAGCTTTGATAAAAAAGATTCGCCTATACAAGTAAATCAAAACTTAGGTGCTGTTGAAGAATAATCTAAGAAACTTACTTTTTTAATAACTAAATAAGATAGCTGACTAGATTAAATTCTACCGACTTCGTTCAGCAAACACTGAGTCGAAGTCTCGGCTTTCTTGGTTTTACAACAAACATTCCAACAGGTTTAATATAATTTTGTTATTACATCAACAGCATTGGCAATTACTTAGCTTTAATTGTTGAATAAAGACTCATGTTTATCCAAGTTCTACTAAAGATGTTAGTTCTATCGATATTTTTAGACCTACAGCTATTTACATACTCCACACTTTGATTAATTGTATCGCTATTATCTACTGGCACAAAATGAGCAGGGAGTTTTATGTCAAATCGCTTTGCCCACTTTCTGATAGTAACATGCTTAAAACCTAAGACTTTCTCAGCATCTTGATAGCTAAGACCTTCTGTCTGGCATTTAAGTAGCATTTCTTTTGCCGAGCAATTGAACTTATCTTTTACTACATGCTCAAAGTTTCCTGTGTGTTGGTTTGCCATATATCTTCCCATTTAGTAATACCTACAACTCATATTACTATTTAAAAAAACTTACACAACCCTTTTTTACAGCGAAATTCTAACTATAATTTTAGTCTCAGCAAACACAATTTTCAAAGATCATAGCTTAAAGAATATTTAAAGTATAGTGCTGGTTTTTATTTAAGGTTAGACCAGGTTTTAACATAGAGAATAGTTATTAATTGACTCTTGAGAATACAAACCTAAGGCATGAATAGAGATACTATCTTGCTAAAATATTTAGAGTTACCTTCTATTGTAAAAGTAAAAAGAATAAATACCACTAGAGTAAGTGGTGTAAAAGATATTAACCTAGAGGAATTAAACCAAGTAGGTAAGTTTGTTCAGTATAAGCATTTTTATCTAAATACTCGTGCCTTGAACATCTGTTAGAAGTTAAACATAACATTAAAGCCATAGAGCATAATAAAATAATTGCTACTTTTTGAGCTAATCGTAAAAACGTGTTGGTAAAAAACGACTGTAAATAAAATATAATAAGGATTTAAAAAGGATTACTTACAAATGCTTGTAAGAAAACACTAAAAAATGTTTAAATTGTGATTCAAAACAAACTCAAAAGTATGGCACAAAAAAACAGCTTACAAAGATATAGATGCAACACTTGTGGCAAAGTATTTAAGTCAAAAAGATCTATTTATAGTCAAATAAATAACTATCAAGTAGAAATAAAAAGGCATGACTTTAGAGCAGTAACTTGAGAATGTGATATAACTTTTTATGGCAAGAGAAAAGATAAGTTAGGAACCGTTATTTTTTATGATGCTTAGATTCAAGTACTAAAATGCAAGATCTTGTTGTGGGAGCATGTTGAAAAAGAAAAGTGTGAATATTACAAAAAATCATTCAAGCAATTACTCTCCCTTAGGATATACGATTAATAGTTTTACTATGGACGGTAAAAGAGTCTTACACACTGTGTTCAAAGAGTATATGACACCAATGTGCCACTTTCATCAAAAACAAATAGTACAAAGGTACATAACTAAAAACCCTAAGTTACAAGGTTGGCGTGCTAAATATGAAAATTTTCTAGCTGAGATGACAGTCAATTATGAGACTGGTGAAGCAATTTACACTCACTATAAGCTAAGAGCAGCTTACACTAGTTTATGCTCTAATCTGTACTATCTTTTCACATATAAAAATAACAAATCATTTTGCACTCCAAATAAAACAAATCATCTTGATGGTGGTAAATTTTCAGATTTAAAAAATAGGATTAGAGTACATAGAGGTTTATCTATATTATTGAAGAAAAACTTGGTTGACTACTATCTACTAAATAACGGTAGAAAATAGTGAAAAACCAAACCATTTTTGCGATTAGCTCGAAAAAAGAAATGAAAGTAAAAATATTTTTTTAATTTATTTATAGTGTAATAGCTTGAATAATTTGAGTAATAAAACTAATGAAAGGACTCATTATGTAAAACAATAAACTAGAACCTCCTATTGGAATGATTATCAAAGCTATTAAAATTATAAAACCATAGCGTTCGTAACTATTATATTTATATGCCAGAGAGGGTGTTAGAAGTGCTGTAACTATCTTACTACCATCAAGAGGGGGTATTGGGAGTAGATTTAGCACCATAAGGACAACATTTATCATGATGCCGTATAAAGCCATTCCTTGGATATAATGATGTAAATCGACATATTTATATACAATCATCCAAATTATTGCCATTAAGAAATTTGCCATTGGACCAGCTAAGGCGACAAGTGCCATGTCACTACGAGGTTTTTTTAGGTTGGTGTAGTCGACAGGTACAGGCTTTGCCCAGCCAAATACAAATGGGAAGCCCGCAGCTAAGCTTGATATCAGCATTACAGCAGGAACAAGAATTGTCCCTACTGGGTCTATGTGAGATACAGGGTTGAGTGTAACTCTACCTAGTTTGTATGCGGTATTATCTCCACGCAATTTTGCAACAAAGCCGTGAGCTGCCTCATGCATTGTAATAGCGAATATTAATGGTATGCCCGCCATTAAAAATATCATCAAAAGTTGGTGTATATCCATAGTATTATTTATATTTTTTTGTTACCAGTAATTATATACTAATCTCTAATAGTTCTTAACAGCTTATATGAGAACTTTAAAAATTTTCTGAAAAACAAACATAATATTTGGTATTTTGCAGAAAAGTATGTCTATAGTTTTTCTATTTTATCTTCTAATTTATCCTTTACTACGGAAAAAGCAGTTACAGGATATTTACTATAGTTATTACTTTCCTTTTCAATCAAATGAGCAGAAATTAAATTTAAAGCACTATCAGAGTTAGGAAATGAGTTTCTAATCTTTGTAGTTCTTTTAATAGACTTATTAAGTCTCTCAATTCAATTTGTTGTGTATATCATTCTATGTATTTGCCATGGGAAATTCAAGTAGGTAAAGTAATAATCAAAGTTACTTGCATCAAATCTACTTTTTATCCATCAATATTTAGCTCCTCACTTTTCAAGAAACAGCTCTAATCTGACTTTTGCTTTCTCTTTTGGCTATTCTTGATTTTCAAGCTCAAAGACCTTTTTGAAGTCATCAGATAAAGTACTTGTATCTGATGATCTAACCTTAATCAATAAGTTTCTTATTTTGTTTACAATACATCTTTGAAACTCTGTATTAGGAATCTTTTCTTCTACATTACCGCGTCTTATAGGCATAAACAGGGCATCTATATAAATAAAGTAGTATTGTGATTCTAAACCTTATTTTGCGAAGCAAATAATTCTTGCTCGAACTCTTTAGTTATAGCTGAGACTGCTGATGGAGATAGGTTTTTATCATACACTTCAAAAAAATATAGTATTGATATCTCTAGTAGTTAAACCCTTGGTATATAGTTTAATGCTAACTCTTGCATTTGTTCATCTCGAGCTTTCACCCATTCTAATAGTCTGGTTTAAATAAAGATAATCTATCTCTAGGTATATCTAGCTCAAAATATTTATTTATACCCTGTGCTCCTCTAGTGTAGTAATCGTTAGATTTATTTTGGATTCTCATTATTTGATAGAAATTCTTTTTGCTAACAGCGTAATATACTTTCAAATACTATTTTGAGGATACCATCAATCGCATCTTCTTTATTACTTAGATTCAAGTACCAAGTGCGACAACCTTATTTCTAGATTCTACCTGAAGAAGAGTTTTGAATCCAAGACTTTTTCTATGTCTGTTGTTCAATAGGTTTTCAACTCTTCTAGTTTGGTCTTAAGTAATATTATCTAATCTCAGGTTTTTAGGGAAGAATTGTCTAATGAACCCATTTGTATTTTCATGGGTGCCACGTTGCCAAGAAGAGTATGTATCAGCAAAAAAGATATCTATATTTAATACTTCTGATATTAGCATGTGTTTGGAAAACTCTTGACCATTATCAAAAGTGATTGAGTGAGTATGTAACGCATTAAGTGTTTGTATTCAACTGTTTGCTAAGTTTTCAGCATTCTTACTAGCCAAAGGTTTAATTTTAGTTAGTTTAGATACTCTATCAACTAGTGTTAATAAGTCACCCTTGTGATCTTTACCAATAATAGTGTCTCCCTCAAAATCTCCAAGTCTACTTCGTTCATCTATAACAAAGTCTCTCTCATGTATTGAAACTCTATTTTGTATTTGGCCTCTATGCTCTTGACTAGCCGTACCTCTTTTACGATAAGTTTTCTGACAACGCAAATAAGTGTGTAAGTCACCGCCACTTATTTGCTCTGGATACCAATACTGTTTGATAAGATGCTCTACATAGCTCCAACCAAATTGCCTAATTTGTTTGTTGCCTTTACGTTTTCTTGAGTTTGCAAGTGATTGTTCTTGTTTAGGTCTAGAACCTCGTTTGCCGGTGTTACGGTTTATCTCTTTGTATATGCTACTTTGGTTACAACCAACTTCCATGGCTATTTGTGTTTTAGAAACACCTATTTTCAATAGTGAACCAATGTGGTATCTTTGTTCTTGAGTAAGTTGGGTGTAGGATTGTCCTATGGTGATTCCTTAAGTAGATTTTTAGCAAGTGTGACAATATCTAACTTACTTTTTTAGTGCAACAATTATTTTGTCGCACTTACAACTTGAATCTAAGTCATAATATAATGTATGTTCTATACTTTTTTGCATTTGTAATTTAATATCTTTCATAGCTAATCTTTTATTGTTTTTTTCAACTTAATATATAAACGACTAGCTACAGACACAATTTAGTAGACACTATCAAAAATTTTGTCATCCTATGGCTTAACCATCGGATTCATCTAAAAATAGATTCTACGATAAAGTTGTAGAATGGCACCACCCTTTCGAATTAACTATATAATTAAAGTGCGTTAGCGGATTAGATTATTAGGCAGTAAAGAAATAGGTTTTTGGTTAATTAGTTTCTAGCAGTCTCATCAATCACATCAGTATCTTCTGGAGTTTTGAAGTTAAAATCAATAGCTTTTATGCTATTTGAATTATCTTTTACATCACTAAATTTGATCTGAGTGTATTGATTTAAAGATGTTGATATATCTAAATAATCAAGCTCGCCAGCTTCAGTAAATTTGATGGTTATGCTATTAATCATCTCATCATTTTTAGGTTTTAATATATAGGTATTTGTGGCTTTTTCTTTTACAGCAAAGATCTTGTTTAAATTGTCAGAATTTTTCGATAGTAGTATTAGGTATGGAAATTGAGATATATTGTTTGATACAGGCTTAATAATAAGCTGCTCAAGATCTCCATCGTAGATCCATAATTTTTTTCCATTTGATACTATTTCTTGGCTATTTGGCGATGTTGTTACCCATTTGAAAAACTGTGGGTTTTTGAGGCTCATAGTTCCTTTAGAGTTGACATTGCTATCACTTTGACCATCTATGAGCTTTTGAGTGAAATTGGCTGACATAGATTGGATATTTTTGATTTTACTAATTAAATCATCTGCTGTAGATGCAAAATTAACACTTACAAGCATTATTGCCATTAAGGCTAGGGTTATTTTTTTCATTGCTGCTCCCTGCTAATTAGTACATCACGCATACCATTTTGATTCATCTCAGAAACTATGCCATTTTCTTCCATTTCCTCCATAAGTCGAGCAGAGCGGTTATAGCCAATTTTGAGTTTTCTTTGAACAGCTGATATAGACGCTTTTTGAGATTTGATAACAATTTTAACAGCATCATTATATAAAGGGTCTTTGCTATTGCCATCACCGCTTGCACCACTAGAGCCTTCGCCATCTTCGCTAGTTTCTAGGATGTTTTCTATATACTCTGGCTCACCAAATTCTTTCCATTTTTCTACTATTCTATGAACTTCATCATCTTCCACAAAAGCACCATGTAAACGCATTGGAGAACCAAGACCTGGTTTTAGATAAAGCATATCGCCATTACCAAGAAGTTGCTCAGCACCTTGTTGATCAAGCATAATTCTTGAATCTATTTTTGCAGATACTTGGAAAGACATTCTCGTAGGAATGTTTGCTTTTATAAGTCCTGTAACTACATCGGCAGATGGTCTTTGAGTTGCTAGTATAATATGGATGCCGGCAGCACGAGCTTTTTGGGCTAGGCGAGCGATTAGTTCTTCAACCTTTTTACCTACTACCATTATCATGTCTGCAAACTCATCGGCAACCACTACTATATATGGCATTTTAGTAAGGGTAGGAGCTTCATGAGCTCTCTCTGGATTCATCTTAATAAACATGTTGTCTTTAAGAATTTTACCAGCTTTTTCAGCCTGCTCAATTTTGTCGTTAAGTAAAGCAATGTTTCGTACACCTGCTGCAGACATAAGAGCATAGCGACGCTCCATTTCTTTTACACACCAGCGAAGAGAGTTGGCCGCTTCTGTCATATCTGTAACTACAGGAGTTAGAAGGTGTGGTATGCCATCATAAATTGAAAGCTCAAGCATCTTTGGATCTATCATGATGAATTTTAGTTCATCTGGCATACATTTGTATAGCATACTGACAATCATAGAGTTTACACCTACAGATTTACCAGAGCCAGTTGTACCTGCTACTAGTAAATGAGGCATTTTTGCAAGTTCGGCAAATGTAGGTTTTCCTGATATATCTACACCTATCCCCATTATAGTATGAGAGTTTGAGTTTTTAAATTCACGATTACCAAGTACTTCTTTGATACGTACCATCTGCCTAACAGCATTTGGTAGTTCCATTCCTACAAAAGGCTTACCTGGGATAACCTCTACTACACGAACAGAAGCTGTTGATAATGCTCTGGCTAAATCTTGTGATATACCTACAAGTTTACTAACCTTTGTACCGCGCGCTAAGTCAATTTCAAACCTTGTAATTACTGGTCCTGGGTAAGCACCTACTACTTTTGCACTTATATTGAAATCATTTAAAGTTTGCTCAAGCAATGCAGATGTCTCATTAAGCTCTTGTTGTGAAACTTTTATGGTTTTAGCTTCCGGCTCAATCAATAAATCTAGAGATGGTAGACTTTTCTTTTTTGGAGAATTTGTTGTTTTTGGGGGTGTAAAAGGTTTCTTCTCAGCTATAGTAGATGATCTGCTAGCTGGCTTATTAGGTTCTTGTGTTATAGCTGGAGGTCTTTGATCTTCAAATGTTAATTCATTTTCTATTTCATTATCTGATCTTGGATTACCTAAGATTTCTCTAAAAGCATCATAGTCTGCTTGAGAATTAAAGTCTTCGTCTTTAGGGAAACTATGCTCAAGTTCATTAATTGGAATACTTGTAGATTGACTATTGTTTGAAAGATCTAAGGTTTTATTAAAATCTTCAAAATTATCAAACTTAGGTGTATTTTTATCTTCAGTATTTTTTGCTTTTGAAATATATGCGAGAGCTTTTCCCATTAATCCAGCAGCTTTTCCCGTTGATATAGCCCCAGACTTTATAAGTTGTAACCAAATTGTACCGCAGTATAAGGTTAAGCCAATAACAAACATTATAATCAAACTAAATGAGCCTCCAACAAGCCCTAGGTATTTGACAATTGGTTTAACTATCTCGTAGCCGATAATTCCGCCTGAGCGTTGAAGTACCCAGTAGTTAGCAAAACTTAGGTATAGTTCAGAAAGACCACAACATGCGAGTATAACTGCAATAATACCCATAGTCTTAATCGTAAACATTAAGTAGCCAAGCTTTTGCTCTTTGCGACTTATAAGTAATGCTCTAATAAAATCTATAAGTAAAAAAGGGATCAAAAAGCCAATCACACCAAAGATTGCTAATATAAAGCTTGCTATATACGCTCCAACAGGCCCTGCTGAGTTTTTGGTAATAGCTTCTGAAGATATACTGCTCCAGCCGGTATCATTGATGTTGAATGTGAAAAGAGCTATAAATAAGTATATAACTATAGCCGCTAAAATAACCACGAGTGTTATTTTTAATCTGCCAATGGCATGATTTGAGTTTTTTAACTTACTATTTGTCATGATTTTGTATAAACTATAAACTTAAAATTTTTAATGAAATCATAGATATTCTAACAAAAAAATACTGAAAGATGTTAGAGACTTTGTATTTAATATAAAACTAAAAATATCTTAGGAGGTCATTTTGGCAAAAAAACACATTATATGGGGCTTAGTTGTATGCTTTGTTGCATGGGTATTTTTTTTATTTTTCCCGCATATTGATATTGTTGTAGAAGGGCATTTCTATGATCCGGCAACACAGAGTTTTGTTGGTAGTAATTTAGATGGTATACTTGGGTTTTTACATAGTTTTGCAAGACTGTTTCCTATATTTTTTTCAATTATAGTTATTTTATTTTTACTAGGCTCGCTTTTTATAGCTAAACTTAGGATGCAGAGCCGCAAAGCTATATTTTTTGTAGCAGTATGCTTATGGATAGGGCCTGGTTTAGTCGTGAATTATGTGTTTAAGGATCACTGGGGGAGACCAAGACCTGTGATGGTTCAAGAGTTCGCTGGCGATAAAGTATTTCAAAAGCCATTTGTTATATCTGATCAATGTGGTAAAAATTGCTCTTTTGTATGTGGTGATGCTTCAATGGGGTTTTGGGTATTTGCATTTATCCCACTTTTAGCGACTCGTAGAAGAAAGCTACTATCTTTCAGTGCAGCTATAGTTGCAGGTGGAGGGTTAGGTTTGATGAGAATTACTCAAGGAGGGCACTTCTTCAGTGATGTAGTTTTCTGTGGAATATTTGTATATATATGTACATGGGTTGTCTATTGGGTAATGTATGAGAGGAAAAAAGAATAGCATCTTATTATATTATGATTGATCTAATAGCAGTTTGACACTATCAAAATTGTTATGTTACACTATCTGCATAGGTTAATTAATATCAATTGTTAACCTAAATTAATTTAAAGAAGAGGAGCATGATTTACGGAGCTAATCTGAAAGCCATAACGCTTAACGATGATTAGAATTCTAGAAATTATGCCGAAAAGACTTAAAGGTTATGATTTAAGTTTTTGGGTCTAATGCCTAAAGGTATTAGAACTGTCACGCTAAAGCGTGAAGAGCTTCTGGTCTTAGCATTGTAATTTTTGCAAAGTCTTCTCTCTCATATTCTTTAAATTTTGACAAAGATTTGTGGTACAACTCAGATTTTTGATTATAAAATTGTTAAATTAAAGGAGTATAAATGTCAGAAAATTTAAATAGAAATCTATTGTGTAGACATATGTCGATGATAGCTTTAGGCGGCTGTATAGGTACTGGATTGTTTATAGCTCTTGGTGGAGCTATTGCAGATGCAGGTCCTGGAGGTACCGTTTTCGCTTATGTGATAATCGCTATAATGGTATATTTTATTATGGCGAGTCTTGGTGAAATGTCTGCACATAGTCCAGTAAGTGGTACTTTTTGTGAATATGCTACTCGTTATGTAGATCCTGCATTAGGCTTTAGTACAGGTTGGAGTTATTGGTTTAACTGGGCTATAACAGTTGCTACAGAAGTTATAGCAGCAGCTTTGGTTATACAGTACTGGTATCCTGATTCTTCAATCCTTATGTGGAGCTCATTTTTCTTTTTTTTAGTATTAGCAATGAATTTGTTTTCAGTAAGAATATATGGTGAAGTAGAGTATTGGGTTTCATTTATAAAAGTTACAACTGTGATTACATTCATAATAGTTGGCGCTTTGTCGATATTTGGACTTTTTGGTCATCATGAAAGCGTAGGTTTTGAGAACTGGCATATTGGAGATGCTCCTTTTCATAATGGTTTTTGGGGGTTTGTTTCGGTGTTTATGATTGCAGGATTCTCTTTCCAAGGAAGTGAGCTTATTGGCGTAACTGCTGGTGAAGCAAGAGATCCATCTACTTCTATACCTAAAGCAATCAAGCAAACATTTTGGCGTTTGTTTTTGTTCTATATACTTACTGTTATAGTTGTAAGCTTTTTGATGCCTTATAACAATCCTGCGTTGATTAAAGCTGGCACACGTGAAGATATATCTGTGAGCCCATTTACAATTATATTTCAGAGTATAGGGCTAAGCTCAGCTGCGACTATTATGAATGTAATAATACTTACTGCTATAATTTCAGCTTGTAACGCTAGCATGTATAGTGCAACTAGAGTGCTATGGCATTTAGGTAAAATCAATCAAGCACCTAAAATATTTGCAACTACAAATAAAAACGGAACACCTGTATTTGCATTGTTGGCAACAGGGCTTATAGGGAGTGTATTTTTCTTTGTATCATTTATTGGTAGCGGGACTATATTTACTTGGTTAATAAATGTTTCAAGTTTGGCAGGGTTTATAGCTTGGTTTACTATAGCGTTGAGTCACTATCGCTTTAGGCGTGCGTATGTTAAGCAAGATAAAGATCTAAAGGGTTTGCCTTTTGTTGCTAAATTTTTCCCATGGGCACCTTTGATAGCTTTAACTATTGTTAGCATGATTATGGTAGGTCAAGGAATAAGTATATTTAGATATATTGATAGAGGTTGGGTTAGTGTAACCTTAGAATTTTTATCAACATATGTAGGCTTTATAGCGTTTATACTGTTATATTTTGGTTATAAATTTATTAAGGAAACTAAGCTAATAAAACTAGAGGATTGTGACTTAACTCAAAAGTCATAAAGATATATTATGAATATTTTTTTTATAGAAGGTAAGTCTGGTAGAATTGAATCAGCTCATGATAAAGTAAAAAATGCTAATCCTGATAAGGTGGCTATAATCAGCCCTCCTCATCCTTTGTACCAAGGTACTATGCATAACAAAGTCCTTACAACTATTGCTAGAGCTATGAAAAGTAATGGTATTGAATCTTATCGATTTAATTACCGTGGTGTAGGCGATAGTCAAGGTGAGTATGGAGAAGGCTTTGGTGAAACTGAAGATTTGGTATCTATGTGTGAATGGGTCAAGTCAAATACTTCTGCTAAAGAAATTATCCTTTGTGGCTTTTCTTTTGGTGGCGCTGTTGCATATATGGGATTAGAAAAACTAGACATAGCTTCTAGCCTTGTGACTATAGCACCTGCTGTAGATAGATTTGATTTGAGTAAATATTCGCAACCAACTTTGCCGTGGTTGGTAGTGCAAGGTGTAGATGATGATACTGTAAAAGCATCCTCAGTATTTGACTTTGTGCTAAATAGGGTAGATTCAGATCTAACGTTGGTAAAGAAAAATAATGTAGGACATTTTTTTCATGGAAAACTTACAGATTTAAAAGAAGTTGTCGAAAATTTTGTAAAAGAACTATAAACTTATTTAATATAAGTTATTCAATTATCTAACTAAAAGTAAAACTAAAGGATCTTATAATGAACAGGAAAATAGTCTTAGATGCAGTAAGAGTAACAGAGCTAGCAGCATTAGCATCATGGAGCCAGATGGGTCGTGGTGATAAGATTGCTGCGGATCAAGCAGCAGTAGATGCTATGAGAAATGCTTTTAATGATGTGGATATCGATGGAACTGTAGTGATCGGTGAAGGTGAGCTTGATGAAGCTCCTATGCTTTACATAGGTGAAAAAGTTGGTGCAGGTGGCTGTAAGGTTGATATAGCTTTAGATCCGCTTGAAGGTACGACTATTACTTCAAAAGGTGGCCCAAATGCTCTTACATTATTAGCTTTGTCTGATGAGGGTGGTTTTTTGAATGCTCCTGATGTGTATATGCAAAAGATTGCTGTCGGTGGAATTACAACACCTAAAGGTATAGTTGATCTTGATGATTCTGTGACTGAAAATCTAAAAAGAGTAGCTGACTATAAGGGTTTACATATATCTGCATTAGTAATGTGTACTATGGATAGACCTAGACACGCTCATATAATCAAAGAAGCTAGAGAGTGTGGTGCTAGGGTTATACTTATTGATGATGGTGATGTATCTGCAATTATCTCAACAGCTACAGAAGGTTCTGGTATTGATGTGTTTATAGGTACTGGTGGGGCTCCTGAAGGTGTACTTTCTGCAGCAGCTTTGCAATGCCTAGGTGGTCAAATGCAAGCTAGACTTGTTTTTAATAACGAGAATGAAGTTAAAAGAGCACATAAGTGGGGAATCACTGATCTTGATAAAAAGTATGATATAGATGATCTTGCTTCTAGAGATATAGTATTTGCTGCAACAGGTGTAACAGATGGTAATATGCTTCAAGGTGTAAAACGCATTAATAGTAGTCGTAGAGGTTCTTACGCTGTCACTCATAGTGTAGTAATGAGATCAATGACAAAGACTGTAAGACACATCACTGCTGAACATAGTTTTGATTTTAAAAATGGTGTTGAGAGATTTATGTCTTAGGCACTCTTAAAATTTTATTGAAAATTATTTCATTATAATTCATTATTTATTTAAAGATCATTATATTCAAGTACCAAGTGCGACAACCTTATTTCTAGATTCTACCTGAAGAGGAGTTTTGAATCCAAGACTTTTTCTAGGTCTGTTGTTCAATAGGTTTTCAACTCTTCTAGTTTGGTCTTAAGTAATATAATCTAATCTCAGGTTTTTAGAGAAGAATTGTCTAATTAACCCATTTGTATTTTCATTGGTGCCACGTTGACAAGAAGAGTATGTATCAGCAAAAAATATATCTATATTTAATACTTCTTATATTAGCATGTGTTTGGAAAACTCTTTACCATTATCAAAAGTGATTGAGTGAGTAGGTGACGCATTAAGTGTTTGTATTCAACTGTTTGCTAAGTTTTCAGCATTCTTACTAGCCAAAGGTTTAATTTTAGTTAGTTTAGATACTCTATCAACTAGTGTTAATAAGTCACCCTTGTGATCTTTGCCAATCATAGTGTCTCCCTCAAAATCTCCAAGTCTACTTAGTTCATCTATAACAAAGTCTCTCTCATGTATTGAAACTCTATTGTGTATTTGGCCTCTATGCTCTTGACTAGCCGTACCTCTTTTACGATAAGTTTTCTGACAACGCAAATAAGTGTGTAAGTCACCGCCTCTTATTTGCTCTGGATACCAATACTGTTTGATAAGATGCTCTACATAGCTCCAACCAAATTGCCTAATTTGTTTGTTGCCTTTACGTTTTCTTGAGTTTGCAAGTGATTGTGCTTGTTTAGGTCTATAACCTCGTTTGCCGTTGTTACGGTTTATCTCTTTGTATATGCTACTTTGGTTACAACCAACTTCCATGGCTATTTGTGTTTTTGAAACACCTATTTTCAATAGTGACCCAATCTGATATCTTTGTTCTTGAGTAAGTTGGGTGTAGGATGGTCCTATGATGATTCCTTAAGTCGATTTTTAGCAAGTGTGACAATATCTAACTTACTTTTTTAGTGCAACAATTATTTTGTTGCACTTACAACTTGAATCTAAGTAATAATGATAAATATCTACTTATAATAATCACAAGTCATATTACTATTTTTCGCTTTACCTTTAATACTCTAATTATTTAGTTATGATTACTGTTATTTAATTACATATTGAAAACTTAAACTTTGTATAAACTGCTTTATTGCAGGCTAGAAAGATATATCGCTTAGTCTTTTGGGTTTAAAAAAGTTTTTTAAATGTTATATTAGAGCTGAGAATAATGATTATTAAAGAGGTTTTAAATGAAAGAACTTGGTATTATTTGGACTACTTTTGCTGTATATATAGCAATTATATTTGCGATAGGTTTGTACTCGTATTTTCAGACCAAAAAAGTTGCTGATTATATGCTTGGAGGACGCTCATTAAGTGCACCGATTGCAGCATTAGGAGCAGGAGCTTCTGATATGGGGTCATGGCTACTTTTGGCATTACCGGGGGCTTTTATGGTTTCTGGTTTAAATCAAATATGGTTGCCTCTTGGATTGACTATTGGAGCTTTTGTAAACTGGGGTGTAATTGCAAAAAGGTTGCGAATTTATACTGAAATTGCAAAAGATTCTATAACGATACCAACTTATTTTGAAAATAGGTTTCATGATAAATCAGGACTTTTACGATTATTAACAGCTTTAGTTACAGTTGTTTTTTTCAGTATCTATATAGGAGTTGGATGTGTCTCTGGCGGGGTATTGTTTAGTGCGATGTTTCATATAAGTTATCATGAAGCTTTATTACTCACAGCGTCTATTATATTTGTCTATACTTGTGTTGGTGGATTTCTTGCTATAGCTTGGATAGATTTTTTTCAAGGTACTTTGATGTTATTTGCGCTTTTGCTTGTACCGTTAGTAGTTTGGACTAACTTTGGTAGTTATGATATTGTTGGAGTATTGTCTAATATAGATATCAAAGGGTTTTATGATATAAAGACCGGAGTCCCATTAATTAGCATAGTATCACTTCTTGCATGGGGTTTAGGTTATTTTGGGCAACCTCATATTATAGTAAGATTCATGGCAATTAAAGATCCAAATAAAACGCCTCAAGCTATGTGGATATGTATGATCTGGATGATATTAGCTCTTATTGGGGCAGCTGCTGTTGGAATACTTGGTGCTGCTTATTATAAAAATGGTCTTGTTAATCCTGAAGCAGTATTCTTGAAATTATCAGGAATATTCTTGAATCCTTGGATAGAAGGAGTTGTATTGTCAGCTGTATTATCAGCCGTAATGAGTACATCATCAGCACAGTTGTTGTCATTAGCTAGTGCTTTTTCTGTAGATGTATATGCTAAATTTTTTAGAAAAAATGCAGGGCACCAAGAGCAGGTAAATATAAGTAGATTGACAGTGCTAGCTGTAACTGTAATTGCAATTATAATTTCATATAGTCCAGATACTAGCATCTTAGATTTGGTAGGTTATGCTTGGGCTGGATTGGGTAGCTCATTTGGTGCGGTAGTTATATTTTCACTATTTTGGTCTCGTATGAATAAGTTCGGTGCTGTGGTAGGCATAGTTGTAGGTTCTGTTGTAGTACTTGTATGGCCATTATTTAAAATTTTTGGTGGATGGTTTGAGATATACGCTATGGTGCCGGCATTTATATTAAGCTGTACTTCTATAGTATTAGCTAGTCTACTAACATCTGCACCTGAAGATTATGTGCAAATGGAATATGCAAGTTATAAAAATGCTTTAAATAACTAGTATTTGTATTTTACCTTTTAAATTTGTGCTTGATGTATAACATTAGTTAAATAAATAAGAATTATTGATTGTCAGCAAAACATCTTTAGCGTAGAATTCTCCTTATTTGAATAAAGGACACCTCTAATAATTCATGAGCACGTATCTTAATACCAAAATTCACCACAACTTCTTTTTAAATTTTAGCAATATATTTACTATATCTCAATTTTCGCCTTGTTGTGACAAATTTGAAGAAAGTTAATCTGCATACACAGAGTTTTTAGAGGAGCCATAAATTTATTATGAAAAATATTCTTTTTACAGTATCTATACTAGTTGCATTATTTCTTTTGTCATTATGGGACAGGTTTTTTATATCTATAGTTTTACTTTTAGGCTTGTTTTTATTTGTAACCTATATGTATTTAGTTTCTCGAAAAAGAAAGCTACATATTTTAACTATAGCGTATGTGTGTTTTAGTTTTAGTTTCGTAGCTTATGCGTTAAGCACTCTTCTTAATAGTAATAATTTTGTGGCTCACTCATTTGTTACTGTGATAATCTTGAGTATAATGACTCCGACATTTTTTCTATTGGCTTATAGGATTATTTTAAGTATTCATTGCTTTATTGACAGTATGTTTTTTTCAAATGTAGCAAGTGCTGAGCATAATAATTTGGTTCAAAATAAAGGGTGCTCTATAGTTATAACCACAAGAAATGAGCCCTTTGATGTTTGTAAGATGACTTTTGATTCGGCGTATGAGCTTGATTATCCTTATCATTTAAAAGAAATAGTCGTTGTTGATAATAGTGAGTTATCTCATGATGATTTTACTAAGTGGCAAGAGTATGTTAACGAGAAAAATATGCTTAATGGCATCAACAGTAAGTTTATTCATAGAAATGGGACAGAGGGTTTTAAATCTAGGAATCTTGACATTGCTATGGATAATATTTCTTTTGAATATGTATTATTTTTAGATGCAGATTCTACACTACCTAAAGATGCTTTGCGTGAGGGGTTAGCAGAATTTAATAAAGATTCAAAGCTAGGATTTGTAAACTTTTTAATTGAAAGTACTAATTATGAGACAAACTTTGTGACTAAAGTTACGAGTATTTTTCAAAATACTATTAGGTACTTTAATGAGTTTGTTGGTAAACATGGCTATTGTAACTACCAAGGGCATAATGGCATCTGGAGTGTAGAAGCTCTTCAAGCAACATCAAAATGGGAAGAATATCACAAAAATCAAGTTATGTTTACAGAAGATATTGCTGCAGGGTTTAGATGCTATGCAGCTGGCTTTACAAGTAAGCCTGTATTTTTGAAAACTGGTGAGTGGGTACCAATATCATTAAAAGAATTTGAGAAAATGTGGCTTAGATGGTCTTTTGGTGGTATGCAAGTAATGAACAAATACCTTTGGACTATTATTAGGTCTCGCAATCTCTATTTCAGAGTAAAGCTTGATATGCTTTATCTTTTGTTTAAGGTAGTAGCTTCGGGCTTTCCAATATTTGCTCTACTTTTAGTTATATTCCCTAGAAATGATCTAGGATTCGTTGTGGTGGTTAATTTTACGCTACTACCATTGTTTATGTTGAGCGTTTGGTATTATTTATATGGCTATATTAAAGGTGGTTTTTTGAGTAAAATTGGGCAGATTTACACAGCGATGTTTATGCTGTCATCATTTGTATTTTGGTGTGTAATAAAGGCTGAAATTAACTATTATTTAAATAAGTCGCAAAGTTGGAAGCCTACAAGTAAAACTTTTGAGAAGAGCGATAGTTGGGCTGCTGTATTATATAATAATGCTGGGAAGCTTATTTTTTCATCTGTAGGGTTAATTTTATCTATATTTTCTATATTTAGGTTTTTTTCTAGTGATGATTTTGAGTTATATTTTTTATGTATGGTTCCAAGTATACTTTTATTTTTAAATACTATTTTGTGCGTAGTTATCTTGGGGAGGAGTAAAGCTTAGGCATTAACGAGTTGAAGTTGTAAAAAAGAAGAAAGGTTTGCGAGGTCAAATTTTATATCAAGTTCACAACAGTCTAGATGTTTATTTATCAGCTTGCCAGTTAGGAATAACTTTCACTTCCTTAGGTCTGAGTTGGGTTGGTGAACCAGCTTTGCGGCTCTTTTATAACCTTTGTTGTCTCATCTTGGTATAGAGTTTATGAAGCTGATTAGACTTATAGCATTTGGTATGGGGTTTGCGATTATTTTATTTATGCATATAGTGATTGGTGAATTAATGCCTAAATCAATGGCAATTCTTCAAGCATAAAGATGTTCTTTAATTACATGTATACAACTTTGTATCTGTTTTATTATTGAATGCTACCCTTTATTTGTGCTTAGATTCGATTTGTAAGTGTGACAAAATAATTGTTGCACTTACAAATCGAATCTAAGTCAGTATAAAGTTCTGTATAATCTATTTTTATTTCTACATTATACTATATTTCTACATTTACTTCGTAAGGTCATTAGGTAAAAGGCAATCTAATGATGCTGAGCTAGATGATGCTATTAACGCTATATTTAATGAGCATCTAGATATGGAAGTGTTAGGATATACAAAGCACTTAAAGATATGGGTTGGAAAGTTACTCAACCTAGAGTATCTAAACGCATAAAAATACTAGGTTTACAAGCTAAGGCTATTCGTAAACATAAAGCAACGACAGACTCTCACCATAACAAACATGTGTCTGATAATTTATTAGAATAAAACTTCACTGCTTTATCTGTAAATCATAGATGAGTTACAGATATAACTTACATACCTACACAAGAAGGATGGTTATATCTCTGTGTGATTATACACTCTGCCAAAGGATCACAATACTGTAGCAAACAGTATCAAGATATTATTTAAAGGACACTGGCTACTATCAAGTATGAGCTCTAAAGGATGCTGTGACGATAACGCTGCTTGTGAGAGTTTCTTTGGAACTTTAAAAGTAGAGTTAGTACATGATGAAAACTATAAAACTAGAGAAGAAGATAAGTTATCAATATTTGAATATATTGAAGCTTATTACAATACAAAAAGAAAACATTCTACAATAAATTATATGACTACAAATAAGTTTGAATATATAATGGAAAATGAATGGATAAAATGTCCCAAATTTATGGGTTAGATCAAAATTACAAATGCAAAAAAGTATAGAAGATACATTATATTATGATAAAGAAGATGCGATTGATGGTATCCTCAAAATAGTATTTGAAAGTATATTAAGCTGTTAGCAAAAAGAATTTCTATCAAATAATGAGAATCCAAAATAAATCTAACGATTACTACACTAGAGGAGCACAGGGTATAAATAAATATTTTGAGCTAGATATACCTAGAGATAGATTATCTTTATTTAAACCAGACTATTAGAATGGGTGAAAGCTCGAGATGAACAAATGCAAGAGTTAGCATTAAACTATATACCAAGGGTTTAACTACTAGAGATATCAATACTATATTTTTTTGAAGTGTATGATAAAAACCTATCTCCATCAGCAGTCTCAGCTATAACTAAAGAGTTCGAGCAAGAATTATTTGCTTCGCAAAATAAGGTTTAGAATCACAATACTACTTTATTTATATAGATGCCCTGTTTATGCCTATAAGACGCGGTAATGTAGAAGAAAAGATTCCTAATACAGAGTTTCAAAGATGTATTGTAAACAAAATAAGAAACTTATTGATTAAGGTTAGATCATCAGATACAAGTACTTTATCTGATGACTTCAAAAAGGTCTTTGAGCTTGAAAATCAAGAATAGCCAAAAGAGAAAGCAAAAGTCAGATTAGAGCTGTTTCTTGAAAAGTGAGGAGCTAAATATTGATGGATAAAAAGTAGATTTGATGCAAGTAACTTTGATTATTACTTTACCTACTTGAATTTCCCATGGCAAATACATAGAATGATATACACAACAAATTGAATTGAGAGACTTAATAAGTCTATTAAAAGAACTACAAAGATTAGAAACTCATTTCCTAACTCTGATAGTGCTTTAAATTTAATTTCTGCTCATTTGATTGAAAAGGAAAGTAATAACTATAGTAAATATCCTGTAACTGCTTTTTCCGTAGTAAAGGATAAATTAGAAGATAAATATAGAAGAACTATAGACACACTTTTATACACACTACCAGTATTTTCTTCTTTAGGCTCTTTAGTAATAACCGCATCTTTTTCATTAGGGTTTTTCGATAATTCACTTACTGCACTTTCAGAAGCTTTTACCTCTTCAGCAGATTTTAGAGGCAACTCTTCTAATTATTTTTCAACTGAGTTTTTATTCTTTGTAGTGACTACTAGTCTTTATATTTTTAATAGAACTTTTTATATTTATAAGCTTCTTTTTGATAGTCTATAGATTGCCGTGTTTATTTATTTGCATCATTATCAGCATTAGCCAAGCCATAGTTTAGAATGCTAACTACAAACAATAAAGCCGCTTTTCTATTAAAAACTTGCATATAACAAACCACCTACACATTATAGAAGAGTAGCTTTTGTACACCTCTCCATTTCATTTAAGTCTTTTAAAGTTTCCACATTACAAAAACAATACTTTATATAAATATCAGCAACCGCTTTTGCCTGAGTATATCCATGTTCTATAAACATCAACCCACCTTTAAGCAAATACTCTCTAGATTGAGAGATTATTTGCTCAATATCCGATAAGCCATTCTCATCTGCAAATAATGCTGATGCCGGTTCATAACTTTTTACTTCAGCATCTATATCGCTGTCATTTTCATCGATATATGGAGGGTTAGAAACAATAACATCAAATTTATAACCCTTCAAGTTGGTATACCAGTCACTTTGGATAAACTCAACATTCTTTATACTATTATCAATAGCATTTTCTTTAGCCACCTTAAGTGCCTTTAATGAATAATCTACCGCTATCACTTTTGCTTTTGGCAGCTCATCAGCTAATGCTAGTGCTATAGCACCTGTGCCAGTCCCTAAATCAAGGATTTTTAAACTTCCACAATCATCCTGAACTTGATTAAATAAGTCATATTCACTTTCGCTAAGGTAAGGGATGTATTGCGTAGTAACACGGGGTAGTTTTTCTATATAATCAAGTACAGTCTCAACCAAAACTTCCGTATCAGCCCTAGGGATAAGAGTATCTCGTGTTACTTTGAGTTTTTGATTCCAAAAGTACTTATAGCCGCATATATAAGCCAATGGTTCTCCATTTCTATAGCGAGCTATTTTTTCTTCAATTTGAACCAACTGATTTGTATCTAAAACTTTATATCCATACATATACAGATATGTTTTATTTACATCTAATACTTCGCAAACAATAGACTGAACATCATTTTTAAATGTAACCAAATCATAAGGTAAATTTAGTTTATCGGCATTTGGAGGCTGAGTGGAATGATCACAAAAATCGCTTTGACCCTCGTACTTAATACGAGGGCCTCTTAAATGAGGGGCTCTTTTATAATTATCAACGATTAAAGAAATATATGAAGAGATAGTATATTTAGTCATCAGACATAGTAGCTAAAAGATCTGCTTGATGCTCGAGTATAAGCGGTTGGATAATATCGTCTACAGCACCTTCCATCACTTCATTAAGCTTATATAAAGTAAGGTTTATACGATGTTCTGTAACCCTTCCTTGCGGGTAGTTATACGTTCTAATCCTTTCAGATCTATCTCCACTACCTACTAGGCTTTTACGAGTATATGATTGCTCTTGATTTTGCTTGTCTATCTCAGCTTGCATAAGTCGAGATTTCAGCATAGCAATTGCTGCTGCACGGTTTTTGTGTTGTGAGCGTTGATCTTGGCATTCTACAACCAAACCTGTTGGTATGTGAGTTAAACGAATAGCCGAGTCAGTTTTATTGACATGCTGTCCACCAGCACCCGATGCTCTAAAAGTATCAACTTTAAGATCTGCAGGTTTTATCTCAATACCTTCAACTTCATCAACTGCTGGCATTACTGCAACTGTGCAAGCAGAAGTATGTACTCTACCTTGTGATTCTGTAGCTGGTACGCGTTGCACCCTATGAGCTCCAGACTCAAACTTTAATTGAGAATAAGCCCCATCACCATTAACCTTTGTAATAATTTCTTTAAAACCACCGTGCTCACCTTCACTAGCTGAGATTACTTCGGTTTTCCAACCTCTGTGTTCTGCATACTTTGTATACATTTTAAATAGATCCCCAGAAAACAATGAAGCCTCATCTCCACCTGTACCTGCTCTTATTTCTAAAATCACATTGGCATCATCATTAGGGTCACGAGGTAAAAGCAATATTTGCAGGTCATTTTCAAGAGTTTCAATTGTCTCATTAGCAAGCTTTAGCTCTTCTTTTGCCATTTCAATTATTGCAGCATCTTTTTCGCTAAGCATTTCTTGTGCAGCAGCTTTATCTTCTATTGCTTGATTATAGTTTTTAAAATTTACAACTATCGGCTCTAGATTAGAGTATTCTCTAGATAAGTCTCTAAATTTATTTTGATCCGAAATTACGCTAGCTTCACTTAGCAAAGCACTTATTTCCTCATGTCTCTCGACTAAATTATACAATTTTGCTTTTATAGAATCTTTCATTTCTTTATTCTTCCAAATTTAAACCAAACATGCGTTTTATGCACGACAAACAATCTTTTCCACCAGTCTTAGATGCTTCTTTCATCCCTAACACAGGGTAATGCAACACTTTCTTTTTTATCTCATAAGCAAATCTTTTAATAATAGCTTCAGCATCTTTACCATTGCGTATCTTTACTAAACTTTTTTCCAATGATAAATCCACTATATTATCAGCCTTTTCAAAAAGCTCTTGTATGGCTGCGTTTGAGATTATTGTTTTTTCTTTTTCAATATACTCTTCTAGTGATTTTACCAAAATTTTATCAGCTCTTATGCTTTCATGTTGACGCTTATCTTTACCTTCTTCCATCACAGAATTGACATCATCCACACAGTAGTAAACATTTTGATCGAAATCACCAAGCTCAGGATCGATAGCTCTAGGAATAGATAAATCTATAAATACTCTAGGCTTAAAGTCCATATTATTTACTTTAACGATATATTCGCTCACAGTTACCGCAGAAATGACTATATCTGCCTCATTCAAAAGTGTATTTAGATTATCTAGGGTATGAGCTTGGGCATTATCAAACGCTTTCACAATCTTTTGAGCTTTGTCTATAGTTCTATTTGCTAGCATTATTTGCTTAGGCTGTAGTGCAACCACATGACGAAACAATAGGCCCCCAGCTTGCCCAGCACCTATTATTAGTACTTTCTTGGCATGAATATGCTCTAATTGTTTCTTAGCCAATGAAATCGCAGAAAATGCCACAGATACAGGACAATGCCCTATTCTAGTCTCACTTCTTACCTTTTTTGCCGTAGCAAAGACTTTTTGAAAAACCCTATCAAGATCTTTACCTAAGGCATCATTATCTTTACTTGAAATATAAGAATCTTTTACTTGGCCTAAAATTTGAGGCTCACCTAAAACCATTGACTCCAATCCACAAGCAAGCTTCATAAGATGCTTAACAACTTCTGAGCCTTTTCTTAGTTTAAAGTAATTGTTTATTCTATAATTTGTTGTCTGTACTAGGTTTTGCCACCATGCCAACACATCATCAACGACTTTTAAGCTTGAAATTTCCAGGTATATCTCACTACGATTACACGTAGAAAGTATTAAAGCATGACACACATTTTCTATAGCAAGTATCGAGGAGTAAAGCTCGCGTATATCTAAACCTGAAAGTGCAAATTCACTTCGCACCTCAATAGGAGACTTCTTGTAATCAATTGCTAACGATATTAATGCCATATATAAATCTAGTACTTTTATGTAAATATTATTGAAAAAAACAGGTATAATTTTAGCATAAAACCTATGCTTTTAATATGGAAATATTTCTCTCAACAACCAGCCCGGAGATTCATAACAGATGTTAGGCATCAAACACCATCTTGAAAAAAGAGAATGCTTCAGATGCAGGAAAGATTTTATTAGCATAGCCTCAGCTACAGTTCGTGAAGTTCTAAGCCAGTGAAATAATGTTTTATATCTTACTAATAAAGTGATTGAAAATGATGATACGCACACACTCTCCCTCATAAAATTTCACATCACAATTACTTTTATGATAAAATATTACCAAGTTTAGTAGCATAAAACATCGTCAAAATGGATACGAAAAATCTCTCAAAAAAACAAATGCAATCTATATATATGATTGTTGGACTTTTATCTGTAGCTATAGTGTGTGTAATCGTCTTACAATTTTATAATTCAAATAATGACAAGCAATTACTTAAAGCTGCGACTAGCTATCAAAAAGCTATCATAGCGAATGAAAATTCCAGTATCTCAAATGCAGATAAAACTACGAAATTTGAAGCTGTTATCAAAGATTACCCTAATACTAGTTATGGTATATTTGCCAGTTGGTCACTTGCTGAGCTGTATGTAGTCCCTACAAAACTAGATACCAAAAGCTTTAATATGAATATCGCAAATATTCCTAAAGCCATACAAGTACTACAACAAAGTGCCGAAGCCAATCCTAAAGATAATCTGACAAATATCACAAAAACTAGGCTTGCTAAATTATACCTTGCTTCAAACCAGCCAGATAAAGCTATTAAAACCTTGAAAAGTACTACAAACCTAAAAAATAATTCTTATCCTTTAATGCTGTTAGGGCAAGCTTATCTACAAAAAAAAAATAAAACCAAAGCCATACAGACTTGGCAAAAAGCTGAGCAAGACCAAAATAGCTCGCCAGAATTTAAAAAAATTATTACTCAATTTATAAACAAATCGAGTTAGGTACTGTCCGTACATAAATTAAAAAATAAGTAACGCTTAATAGTTTTTCATACTCAAAGCGTTCAAATACAAGCATAGCAATGTTTATGGTGTATTTAAACAACGCAGAAGATGAAAAAATAAGCAAGTTAATCGTTTAACTTATTTATGGACAGTTACTTAGTTATAAATATTTAAAGGAAGTATTTCAAAATATGAAAAAATATTCTTTTGGTCTCATCTCAATTCTTTTAGTATTTTTAATTACTAACTGTTCGAAAAGTAATGTACCCCCTCCTACACCTTTAGATGAAATTCCACCAAACAATGTTACTGTTAAAGTTCTGTGGGGAAAAAAAGTTGGTAATGGTAATACAGGTCTTGGTAATTATAATGTAGCCCCTGCATACAAAGATGATAAAGTTTTTGTACCAAACCAAAATGGTCGAGTTTATGCTTTATCTATCACAAATGGCAATGTTATCTGGAAAAGAAACATGCTTACAAGTTTGTCGTCTCCTGCTGAAACTATAGCAAATGCTGTGATATTAGGTTCTATCAAAGGCGACCTTATGGCACTAGATACAACAACTGGCTCCACACTATGGCACTCTTACGCACCAAGTAGTATATTTGCACAACCGACCATATATGACAATATTATCTACACCCATACCCATGATGGCTCAGTCTCAGCGTTTGATGCTAAAAATGGCAGCAAGTCATGGAGTGTCACAAACAACATCCCAGAAATTGCTCTACCAGGTAACTCATCTCCTATAGTTCTAAACAACATTGTAATGATTGGTTCTGAGCTTGGTACAGTTCTTGGTTTTACTGTTAATGAGGGCGATAGAACTATCAATATCCCTATAGCTATTGCAAAAGGGTCATCTCCTGCAGATAAAATGGTAGATATTAGTGCAAACCCTTTACTCTATGGTGACTATCTAATATTTGCATCTTATCAAGGAGCTATTGTAGCTTTAGATAAAGATAATGGTAAAATGCTTTGGGCAAAGCAATCTTCTATAGTAAATAATATTATCATCAATGACAATGTCATTTTCACAACGCAAGATGATAGCCTACTAAAAGCTTTTGATATAGAAACAGGTAATACAGTTTGGACAAACGATACCCTTAAGTGGCGTAAAATTACCGCTCCTATATACTATAAAGGGCTAATTGTAGTTGCCGATTATGAAGGCTACATTCACTTTTTTAACTCTATTAATGGTAATTACTTGGGGCGTTACAAACTTACATCTAGAAGTCGTATCTTTGATAATGGAATATCTGCAGAGCTGATACCAACCAAGAAAGGTATAATTGTCCAATCTGAAAATGGTAGAGTTTATCTAGTTGATGCTTATAGTGATAAAGTTATCTATGATACAATACTCAGTGACTACAAAGTTGATAGAGGTTCAGAGCTTGACCATATATCAGTAAGTGGTGAAAAGTACAAAAACAAAGCAAAAGTAATTTCTAAAGCACCAAGCAAAGGCTTAAATGTAAATGTAGTTATAGGCAGTTTTAGTAAACAAACAAAGAGTAAACCAATTGAAAAAAGCTAATAATGTATAAAGCAGCAAAGCCATCAATTTTCATACTTATCCTAATGGTTTCATTAGGTCCGTTTGGTGATACTATTTATGCTCCTTTGCTTCCTGATTTAAAAAAAATCTTCGCTACTGATTACTCTCATGTACAACTAACCATTACATCGTATCTAGTTGGTTATTCAATTAGTCAAATTCTTTATGGACCATTTTCTGATAGGTTTGGTCGTAAACCATTAATGCTTATTAGCTCACTTTTCTTTATACTGAGCTCCGCTATATGTCTTATTAGTCAAAATATCGACATGCTGATCTACGCAAGAATTCTACAAGGCTTTGGTGCTGCAGCTGGTGGTGTAATAGCTACGGTTGCAGTTAAGGATGTATTTAAACTGAAAGACCAAGGCGCTGTATTTGCTATCATGAATATAGCGTTTGCATTAGCTCCTGCAGTGGGAGCTGTCTTAGGCGTGCTTTTATTGCCTACTAGTATTTTCTGGGTATTGCTTGGTGCTGCTACACTACTTTTCACAAGCGTACTGATCTTTTTCCCTGAGACTATTCAAGAGAAAAGTTATGATGCCCTTAATCTCAAAAGCCTAATAAAAAACTACATATTACTATTTCGTGACCATCAATTTTTCTTTGCTACTTTTGTCCTTGGACTAAATATCAGCATAATTTATGCTTGTCTTATCGAAGCACCTGATATTTTTGTAAACATTCTCAAACTAAAAAAGCAAAACTTCCTTTATCTACTTACGATAATGGTTGTAGCAGTAGTATTAGGTTCACTAGTTTGTGCAAAATTAAGCCGTGTAATCAGATACAAATTCCTTATAAACATTGGCATGATTTGTACTCTAATTTCTGGGATACTATGTATCTATGCATTTAGAGATTTAGCTAGTATAGAGCTTTCCATAGTTCTCACATTCATACTATCACTTACATTTATTGGTGTATCTTTTAGTGTGCCATTACTTACTCCTATAGCCCTTGAGAAATTCTCAACAAATACTGGTGCTGCAGCTTCAATTATGGGCTTTATGCAAATGGGGATCGCATCTATCACTACAGCTATTATGAGCCAATTAAACTATGGTAGTGAATTTTGTTTGGCCTTTGCATTTGTAATATTACCGACAATAGGACTAGCTATATTGCTACCTTACAGTTGTTATTTTATAAAAAAATAATTACCATTAAAATTAATTAACTTTGTGATTCAGATTTTATAAAAACTATGCCTAACTATAACGCCAAATCCATAGAAGTACTTTCCGGCCTTGATCCTGTCAAGAAAAGACCAGGTATGTACACAAATACCGAAAACCCGAATCATCTTATCCAAGAAATTATAGATAACAGTGTCGATGAAGTATTAGCTGGTCACGCTAGCAATATAGATATAAACCTATATAAAGATAATAGCATCGAAGTTATAGATAATGGTCGTGGTATGCCTATAGATATTCACCCTGAGCATAAAATCTCCGGAATCGAACTTATAATGACGAAACTGCATTCTGGTGGTAAATTCAATAACAAAAACTACACCTATTCTGGCGGCTTGCATGGTGTTGGTGTATCGGTAGTAAACGCCCTTTCAACTCGCCTTGAAGCTGAGATTAAACGCGATGGTCATGTTCATAAGATAGTATTTGAAGATGGTTTTAAAACTAAAGAATTAGAAGTTATCGGTACTGTTGGCAAAAAAAACACCGGTACAAAAGTTAGATTCTGGCCAGATAAAAAATATATCGATGATAGCAAAATAAATCTAAAAGCACTTAAAAGTTTACTTGAAGCAAAAGCTATACTTTGTAAAGATCTTACAATTAAGTACTACAATGAAAGCAAAAAAGAAAATCAAATATGGCATTTTAATGCTGGTTTAAAAGGCTACCTTGAGCATAATCTTGAAGCGGTAAACCTGCCTGGTGAGCCATTTTTTATAGATAATTTTTCAAACGGTGAATCATTTTTAGATGCTGTATTTTGCTGGTGTGATGCTCCGCTTGAGCATATAAAAAAAAGCTATGTAAACCTAATACCAACTCCACAAGATGGTACTCATGTCGCAGGACTTAAAAATGGTGTCTATGATGCTATCAAAACTTATATTGAGAAAAATTCTCTAGGTCTCAAAAATATAAAAGTTACAGCGAATGACTCATTTGCTCAGATTAATTATGTTATATCTGTAAAAATCACTAACCCACAATTTGCTGGGCAAACTAAAGAAAAACTCTCAAACAAAGAGGTCACTGCATTTGTAGCCACTTCTATAAGAGATTTACTAACTATATGGCTTAATCAAAATCCAGATGAAGCACGCGAAATAATTGAAAACATCAATAAAATAGCACAAAAGCGCGTAAATGCAGACAAGAAAACTGCACGCAAACGCATAATGAATACAACTATTCGCCTACCAGGTAAACTTACTGATTGTATCAGTTCAGATGTAAACTCTACTGAGCTTTTTATTGTTGAGGGAGATTCTGCAGGTGGTTCAGCAAAACAAGCTCGTGATAAGAACTTTCAAGCAGTAATGCCTCTTAAAGGTAAGATTTTAAATAGCTGGGAGCTTGATGGTGATACTATCATGAATTCTCAAGAGGTTCACAATATCGCAACTGCTATAGGTGTTGACCCGGATAGTGATGATATATCTGGACTTCGCTATAACAAAATTTGTGTTCTTGCCGATGCTGATTCAGATGGTCTGCATATTGCGACTTTATTGTGTGCGATGTTCTTAAAGCACTATCGTAAGCTTATAGAAAATGGTCACATATATATTGCCCAGCCGCCACTATTTAGGATAGACATAGGCAAAAACACTTTTTATGCCCTTGATCCATATGAAAGAGATAATATTCTCAAAGAAAATTCAAAACTAACAGGTAAAGTAAATATCATGCGTTTCAAAGGTTTAGGAGAAATGAATCCTCCTCAACTTCGTGAATCTGCTATGGATGTATCATCTCGTAGACTTTTACAACTTACTCTTTCAAATATTGAAAATGATGATGAGATGCTCGATAGACTTCTTGCTAAGAAACGCTCAAAAGATCGCCGTGATTGGCTAGAAATTCATGGCGATAGAGCTGATATTGAGTGATTACTTTTTATTTGAGTTTATGAACACCTCTCAAAATAAAACTCTATTCCAATCAAAACACACACCTGGATCTGTTTTCCTAACAGGTGCAATATCTTGATGTCCTGTGATATTTTTTACACTTACGTATGATTCTTTAAGATCTTTTAACAAAATATTTAAACTACTATATTGACTAGAAGTATAAGGTGTTTTGTCGGTACCCTGCATTTCTATACCTACAGAGAAATCATTACACCCTTGCCTACCTTCAAATTCACTTACTCCAGCATGCCAAGCTCTATCATTGACCGATACAAGTTGAACTATTTCGCCATCTCTTTTTATATAAAAGTGTGCTGAGACTTTTACACCCTCAAGACTCTTAAAACTTTTATCCAAACTACAATCGAGCTTATTTTGAAAGAGACTTTCAACATTTTGATTATTATATTCACCTTCTGGCAAACTAATACAATGAACAACCACTAAATCAATAGCACAATAATTGCTATTAGGACGCTGATTATAATTATCACTTTGAACATGTTTAGCACTTAAATACCAACCGTTTTTAAACATTTATCTTTTGAAAATTTGTTATGCTAATATATACTTTAGCAGTTAATTAAAATTTTTTGAATAATTATATGAAATGTATAGATTGTAAACTCGCAAGAAAAACCATCATATTTGGTATATTAACTCTTATAATAACAGTACTAAGCTACAACTTTTTGGACATGAAAGTTGTAAACATTATACACACTAGCGATTTATTTGTCACAAGTGTGAGTAATTTTGCAGACCTGATATCTACGATATTCTCGCCAAAAATATGGGCTCTAATCACAGTTATAGTAACTCTTATATCTATAATTACTTATTTAAAAACACAGAAGCGATCAAGTAAATTTTATACTATGTCTCTTGCATTAATCGCAACGATTTTTATTATAACAGTTTTAAAGGTTTTGCTAGCTAGATACCGCCCAGCGATGCTTTTGTTTGACGACAAATATGGCTTTCATTTCTTGTCAATTAAAAAAGCTTACAACTCTATGCCTTCTGGACATACTGCACTAACTTTTGTAGGAGTACTATCAATAGCAAACTTCTTCAATAAAAAATACATCACTTTAATCGCTATAATCATTGGATGTATAGTTGCAGCAAGTAGAATTATCATACTAGGTCATTTTGTTTCTGATGTTATCCTTGCCGCATATATAGGAATATTCACATACTTATGGGCGAAGTCTCTTATTGAAAACAATAAATCAAACTAAGCAACATAATCCTTAAAAAAAGTCAAAGCTCTACGATAAACCTCTTGTTTAAACTTCACAACGTGATTTATAGGGTACCAATAATTTACCCAACGCCAATTATCAAACTCTGGTGCCTCATCACTAGCTTCTAAGTCTATGTTTTTTTCTGAATTTTTCAGACGAAGTAAAAACCACTTTTGTTTTTGACCAATACAAACAGGCTCTTTTTTTCTCACTAGATTATCTGGTATTTCATATTTCAACCAATCTCTAGTTGCTGCAATCACTTCCATATCTTGTGGGCGCAAACCAATCTCTTCGTGAAGCTCACGATACATTGCTTGAAGAGGAGATTCATTCTGTGAAACACCTCCTTGCGGAAATTGCCATGAGTTACGATTTCTTCGCTGTCCCCAAAACACCCTATTTTGCTTGTTGAGCAATATGATTGCCACATTTGCTCGATAACCACTTTTATCTATCATTATTCAAAGAAAATTTCTTCTACCTAATTTCTATTCTAAACTAATTTTTTGTTGTTTGATATTTATTGCAAGATTTAAGAGAGAATTTTTAAGTCCTGTAAACTATTGACCCTCTTGATATATAATATATAGTATTAACATAAAGCTTTATTAATATGATTAAGAAATGCAACAAATCACTTATTCAGAAATATTCTACTCTCCGCAAGGTGAAGGACACTATACTGGTGTATGCAGTGCTTGGTTAAGACTTTTCTCCTGTAACTTACAATGTGATGGCTTTGGTCAAAAAGACCCTACAAATATTGCTACTTACGAGCTTCCTTACAAAACTTTTGATCCGAGTAATATTAAGAAAATGACAAACCTACCTGTTTTTGAAAAAGGTTGTGATAGTAGCTATTCTTGGGCAAAAAAATATAAACATTTAGCTAAATCAAAATCCATAACATATACAGCAAATAAGCTAGAGAATATTCTTCCAACTAAAACTTTTCTACACTCTTATTCAAAGCAACAAATACATCTTTGTATAACAGGTGGAGAACCACTTTTACAGCAAGATAATGTTGTTAATCTATTTAAAGAGTTTGAAAATAGGGGAAATTTACCAAAATTTGTAACATTTGAAACTAACGGTACTCAAAAACTAACAGCTGATTTTTTAGATTATTTTAAAACATATATAGCTAATAGCAATGAAGTCTTTTTTTCTATCTCTCCAAAATTGTATAGTATAACAGGCGAAAAACGAGATAAAGCATTAAAACCTGAGTACATTAGAGAATATTATAGGCTAAGTACACAAGGACAATTAAAGTTTGTAATAGATAATCAAAGAGCGAACCAAGATGAACTAGATGAAGTCGTATCAATACTGAGAGAACACGATATATGCTACAATGTATGGTGTATGCCAAGTGGAGCATTAAAAGAGCAACAATACTCAATCGCAAGAGAAGTATCAGATTTTGCTAGCCAAAAAGGTTACTATACTTGTGCAAGAGTGCATACTTATTTATTCGGTAATGAAATAGGAACATAAACACAATGTGGCAGATAAGCAAAAGTTTTGATTTTTGTTATGGGCATAGAGTTTGGTCTCAAAAACTTATTGAAGGTTGGAGTGAAGACTTAAAATGTTCTTGTAGACACCTGCATGGACATAATGCAACTGTAAATATCTATTTAACCGCAAACCAATTAAATACCCAGGGAATGGTTACAGATTTCAAACATCTTGGCTGGTTTAAAAAATGGCTTGATAAGACTATCGACCATAAATTTATAGTAGATATTAATGATACATTATTAACTAAACTAACTGATGATTTGCCTTTAGAAAATTATTACTTTGAAGATAAGATTATCGCTCAAAAAATCATCTTTAATGAAAATTTAGAAGATAATTTAAAAGAGTATTACTCTGGATTTATAATAGTTGATTTTATACCAACATCAGAAAATCTCTCTAAATGGCTATACAAAATCGTAGAATATAAAATGTCTCAAATTGATATCCGCGTAGACAAACTAGAATTTTTTGAAACTCCTAAAGCCAAAAGTATTTATATTAATCAACCATTCCCCTTTTGAGGGGTAACAGTCGCAGACTGACGGTGTAGATTTTAAAAAATTAAAATACTTAGAACACATTAAAAAAGAGAAATAAAACACATGAAAACAGACAAACAGCTAGGGTTAAAATTAAGAGATTTACTAATAGAAAAAAATCTTGAAACTCCAATGCGTGAAAACTTTGAAGCAAATAATGAAAGCAGAAATGAAATATTAAAAAGCTTTTCTAATATTATGTATCACTTAGGCTTAAATCTAATGAATGATTCTCTAAAAGAATCCCCTAATCGTGTTACAAAAATGTTCCTTGAAGAGCAATTTAAGGGCTTAGATTACTCTAACTTTCCAAAATGTAATACGATTGAAAACACTTTCTCATATCACGATATAGTTATTGAAAAAAATATTACTGCAATTTCAGTGTGTGAACATCATTTTGTTACTATTGACGGCATTGCACATGTTGGCTATATCCCAAATAAAAAAATTGTGGGACTTTCTAAACTTAATCGTGTTGTAGATTTTTTCTCAGCTAGACCACAAGTTCAAGAACGCTTAACTCGTCAAATATTTGAATCTCTAAAATTCATACTAGAAACAGAAGATGTAGCTGTAGTACTAGAAGCCAAGCATTATTGTGTAAAGGGTCGTGGAATACGAGATCATAACTCTAGTACAATCACATATGATATGGGCGGTGCTTTTATGAATGAAAGTCTTTGTAGAAAAGAATTCATGGACTTAGTTAGAAGATAATTATTTAGAATAGGAGGCACATTGCGGCAAGCGTTTGTTAAGACAATGATTAAATGACTTCAATTGTTTGAGCATAGCGAGAGCGATTTTTTGAAGTCATCATTGGCGTATAACTAAGCGTGAGCTAAGTGCAAGCATTTTTGCTTACTTTTTGTGAAATGCAAAAAGTAAGACGCATAAGCTTACTCAGTAAGCGGCGGAATAATGAATTTAAAACACTCAAATAAGGAGAAATAAATGAACGCAATACTCTCATTATCAGGCGGACTTGACTCTGCCACAGTATTATTAGACCTTTTAGATAAAAAATACAGCGTAACTTGCTTTACTTTCAACTACGGTCAAAAGCATCATTATGAAATAAACAAAGCTATTGAACTAGTTAAATTCGTTAATAGCAAAGGATTTAATGTTAAACATAAAGTCTTAGATATGTCATTTATGAAAGATATACTTTATTCATCACTTATTTCAGGGAAGAGCGAAGTTCCCGAAGGTCGCTATAGTGAAAAGAATAGTCGTGATACAGTCGTACCAAACCGTAATAAAATATTTTCATCAATTATACAAGCATCTGCTCTTTCTGTTTTTAATGAAACGAAAATGAAAACTTGTATCGCTATGGGAGTCCATGCAGGAGATCATATTCTATATCGTGATTGCACCCCTCAATTTAGAGAAAAGGACTATAAAGCATTCTTAGAAGGCAACTATGATGCTGAAAATGTAGAATACTACACTCCTTTTATCAATACAGAAAAAGCTAACCTACTTAAAGCTGGTTTAGATATACTCAAAAAATTTGGTATTGATTATAAAGATTACTATTGCAATACCCTTACATCTTACAAACCAATTGAGATAGATAATGTAGTGTACAGTGACTTTAAATCTGCTTCTTCGATCGAAAGAATAGAATCTTTTATTCTAAACAATATAGAAGACCCCATCAATTACACTGATGGAGAAAAAGCCGTAAGCTGGGATTTTGTTAAAAAAAACTATTATCAACCAAGGTATTAATATGGATAGTATTAATAACATAGCCTCAAAATTCTTAGGTAAAGACAGCCTGAACAATCAAATGGTAGCTTATCAAGCTCCAGAGGAAATAGATATCTCACTATTAGTTGCTATCCCTAGAATATACAATCGTGAATCTCATAATATCGATCCGAAACTGTTTAGTGGCTTTGACATATGGAATTGCTATGAGCTTTCTACACTTAATGCTAAAGGTCGTCCTTTTGTAGGCATTATGAAAATATTTTTTCCCGCTGATTCTACCAATATAGTTGAGTCAAAAAGCCTAAAGTTATATCTAAACTCCTTTAATCTATGTCGCTTAAAGTCAGTCTCTAATGACGATTTGAAAGTAGAGCTTGAAACTATAATCACACAAGACTTACAAAAACATATCGATGATAACAGAATAAAACTCAAGATATACGATGCTAACTCTAGCAATTTTATACAAGAGCCGATTGAGCATACTAAATTTAAAAACATAGATAATCTTGATATAAATATCAATGAAAACCAACATGAATCTAATCATTTATTCAACATCTCAGATCAAACCGGTACACTAAAGCTACATAGCGCTCTTTTACGCTCAAATTGTAGAGTAACCAACCAACCAGACTGGGGCGATGTTTACATTCATATAAAAACCTCTAAACTGCCTTCTAAAGAAAGTTTATTAAAATACATTATTAGCATGCGTAAAGAACAGCATTTTCATGAGGAAATTTGTGAAAATATTTACAATGATCTTTATCTAAAATTTAAGCCTTCTGAGCTATTAGTGCAATGTCTATATACTCGTAGAGGTGGTATAGATATTAATCCTATTAGACATACTCAAAATATGGAAAATAGTAAGATGTTAAAATACTTCCAAACTAAAAATATTTATAAAACTAATCGTCAGTAGATTTATTTTCTTGAGCTTTAGTAGCTGCTAGCTCTCGCTCTTTCCTTATCTCATCAACAAAAGCTACCCCAATCAAAACACTAGGTATTGCAAATACACCTATACCAAGAATTGTGATCATACCCTCCAATTTGGGACACTTAGGTGTTAAGAAAAGGAGACAAATATGGTTTACCAAAGATATACAAAAGAATTTAAAGATGCGGCTGTTAAATTATGTTTGCAACCAGATGCAAATAGACGAGAAATAGCAGATAATTTAGGGATAAAATATAAGACATTAAGTACTTGGATATCCAAAGCTATGTTAACCCCATCAAAAGATATAAAAATAGATTATAAAACTCAGTATCAGCAATTATCATCTGAAAATACTGATTTGAAGAAAAAACTCAAACAGGCATCAACAGAGCGTGAAATACTAAAAAAGTCAGCAGCGTACTTTGCAAAGCAAACTCTATAAGGTACGCCTTTATTAAAGAGTATTGTAAAGTTATGCCAGTAACAACACTATTGAAATCTTTGAATGTTAGCACATCTTCATATTACAGATGTATACATAAACCTATAGGTATAAGGCAATCTAATGATGCTGAGCTAGATGATGCTATTACCGCTATATTTAATGAGCATCTAGATATGGAAGTGTTAGGATATACAAAGCACTTAAAGATATGGGTTGGAAAGTTACTCAACCTAGAGTATCTAAACGCATAAAAATACTAGGTTTACAAGCTAAGGCTATTCGTAAACATAAAGCAACGACAGACTCTCACCATAACAAACATGTGTCTGATAATTTATTAGAATAAAACTTCACTGCTTTATCTGTAAATCATAGATGAGTTACAGATATAACTTACATACCTACACAAGAAGGATGGTTATAGCTCTGTGTGATTATACACTCTGTCAAAGGATCACAATACTGTAGCAAACAGTATCAAGATATTATTTAAAGGACACTGGCTACTATCAAGTATGAGCTCTAAAGGATGCTGTTAGGATAACGCTGCTTGTGAGAGTTTCTTTGGAACTTGAAAAGTAGAGTTAGTACATGATGAAAACTATAAAACTAGAGAAGAAGATAAGTTATCAATATTTGAATATATTGAAGCTTATTACAATACAAAAAGAAAACATTCTACAATAAATTATATGACTACAAATAAGTTTGAATATATAATGGAAAATGAATGGATAAAATGTCCCAAATTTATGGGTTAGATCAAAATTACAAATGCAAAAAAGTATAGAAGATACATTATATTATGATAAAGAAGATGCGATTGATGGTATCCTCAAAATAGTATTTGAAAGTATATTACGCTGTTAGCAAAAAGAATTTCTATCAAATAATGAGAATCCAAAATAAATCTAACGATTACTACACTAGAGGAGCACAGGGTATAAATAAATATTTTGAGCTAGATATACCTAGAGATAGATTATCTTTATTTAAACCAGACTATTAGAATGGGTGAAAGCTCGAGATGAACAAATGCAAGAGTTAGCATTAAACTATATACCAAGGGTTTAACTACTAGAGATATCAATACTATATTTTTTTGAAGTGTATGATAAAAACCTATCTCCATCAGCAGTCTCAGCTATAACTAAAGAGTTCGAGCAAGAATTATTTGCTTCGCAAAATAAGGTTTAGAATCACAATACTACTTTATTTATATAGATGCCCTGTTTATGCCTATAAGACGCGGTAATGTAGAAGAAAAGATTCCTAATACAGAGTTTCAAAGATGTATTGTACACAAAATAAGAAACTTATTGATTAAGGTTAGATCATCAGATACAAGTACTTTATCTGATGACTTTAAAAAGGTCTTTGAGCTTGAAAATCAAGAATAGCCAAAAGAGAAAGCAAAAGTCAGATTAGAGCTGTTTCTTGAAAAGTGAGGAGCTAAATATTGATGGATAAAAAGTAGATTTGATGCAAGTAACTTTGATTATTACTTTACCTACTTGAATTTCCCATGGCAAATACATAGAATGATATACACAACAAATTGAATTGAGGGACTTAATAAGTCTATTAAAAGAACTACAAAGATTAGAAACTCATTTCCTAACTCTGATAGTGCTTTCAATTTAATTTCTGCTCATTTGATTGAAAAGGAAAGTAATAACTATAGAAAATATCCTGTAACTGCTTTTTCCGTAGTAAAGGATAAATTAGACGATAAAATAGAAAAACTATAGACACACTTTTCTGCAAAATACCATAAACTATTTTCTCTCTTGAGAAATACATCTTCGTTATATATTCAATTGAAAAAACAGTATTGATATAATCCAAAGAATCAATATCGCCATAATCGACCTGAGCAATTAAAGTAATAGAGTTTATAATAAAAAAAATAACTACAATGAATTAGTAGATTTTTTGCTTCATAATTAGAAAATAAGTGAAATAATTCATTTAATTTTAGCAAAATAATAAGAAAGAAAGTATAAGAAAAAATTTTATTGATATTTATATAGAATATTATATTAAATTATTCAGCTTCAACAGCTTCTTCAACTTCTGGTCTATCTACTAATTCGATGAATGCCATTGGAGCTTTATCACCATATCTAAAACCACACTTAAGTATTCTAGTATAACCACCAGATCTTTCGGCATAACGAGCACCAAACTCTTCAAAAAGTTTAGTAATTGCAGCTTTGTTTCTTAAGAAATCAAATGCTTGTCTTCTTAAGGCTACTGATTGTGCTTTGAATTCATTAGCATTTACATCCAACTCATTTCGAAGCACAAATTCTCTTTTTGCTAAAGTAAATAAAGGCTCAACAATTGTTCTTAGTTCTTTTGCTTTAGGTAATGTAGTTTTGATAAGTTCATGGTTGATTAAAGATGCAGACATGTTTTTAAACATTGCTTTTCTATGACTACTAGTTCTACCAAATTTTCTACCTTTAACGCGATGTCTCATAGTAATTACTCCTTTATAGTTAATATTATTTGATTACTATTATTATTAATTATTTTCCTTCGAATATCTCTCTAAAATTGTCTATCTAAACACCTAGAGATAAACTATTATCGATAAGGATTTGTTTAATTTCAGTGAGTGATTTTTTACCTAAGTTAGGTATTTTCATTAATTGAGTCTCTGAATACTGAACTAAATCACCAAGATACTTGATGTTTTCTGCTCTTAGACAGTTAGAAGATCTAACTGTAATCTCTAAATCATCAATTGGCTTAAGTAAAATAGGGTCAATATTAGAATCAGCCAATACATCTCCAGCCCTACCGTGACTAGGTACTTTAAGAGATACAAAAACTGAGACCTGCTCACAGAAATATTCTAAAGCTGTAGTTAAAGCACTAATAGGCTCAAATGTGCCATTAGTTTTTATAAACACTTCTAAAGTTTCACTTTCACTGTTTTCAATAACTTCGAATGCTACTTTTTTAATTGGATTAAAGTCTGAATCTACTGCTATATCACCAACTTGCTCCAGCTCTGTAGGTAAAGTAGAAAGAATACCGACGTTTCTTCCTTTTTTAACAGATGCCACTAAAGCAAATTCTCTTTTATTTGTTAATGTCGCTATTGGTTGCTCTGGATTAACTATCTCAACACCTTGAGTAGTTGTAAAATCACCAGCAGTAACTACACCAGTTTTATTAACTGTTAATTCTAGCTCAGTATTATCAATACTATCATCTAGTTTGATAGCTACTTTTTTAAGATTAGTTGCAATTTCAACCACATCTTCTTTTACATCTTCTAATACAGAATATTCATGTAAAACATCTTTAATGTTTACTTTTATAATAGATGCACTAGGTAAAGAAGACAGAAGTACTCTTCTGATTGAATTACCAAGAATATGAGCCATACCTTTTTCAACAGGATAAAGTTGTACTTTATAACCAAAAGCACCCAACTCTTCTTTAAGTTGAATATTAGGTATAAAATCCTGTTTTGAATTATTATTACTCACTAGAAAATCTCCTTAAAATAAGGCTATAAATGAGCCACTAAAAAATAATAAACTTCTTAATAAAATAGATTATTAATTGTTTATTATTTAGAGTAAAGCTCGATGATTAATTGTTCATTTATATCTGAAGATAATTCAGATCTATCTGGAGAAGCTTTCATGTTGCCTTCTAAAGAATCAGTGTTTACATCAATCCATGTAAGCTCTTTTCTATGTTTAGCAAGCTCTACAGCGTTTTGAATTCTTAACTGTTTCTTAGCTTTTTCACGAACACTAACAACAGCACCAGCTTTAATTTGAGCTGAAGGTACATTACAAATATGACCATTTACAACGATACCTTTATGTACAACCAGCTGTCTAGCTTCTGCTCTTGTAGCTGCAAAGCCCATTCTATAAACAACATTGTCCAATCTTGCTTCTAGAAGCTCTAGTAAAGTAGCACCAGTGTTACCTTTTCTTCTGTTAGCTTCAAGATAGTATTTTTTGAATTGCTTCTCTAAAACACCATACGTACGACGTACTTTTTGCTTTTCTCTTAACTGTAAACCATAATCAGAAAGACGCGATCTTCTCGCGCCATGTTGACCTGGGACAGTATTTGCATTACATTTTTCATCGTGTGCTTTTACGCCACTTTTCAAAAATAAATCCGTACCTTCTCTTCTAGAAAGTTTACACTTTGGTCCTAGATATCTAGCCATTATTAATTCCCTTTAAATATTATACACGACGCTTTTTAGGAGGACGACATCCATTATGCGGTAATGGAGTTACATCAGTTATGCTAGTTACTTTTAGGTTTTTACCATTTAAAGCTCTAACTGCTGAATCTCTTCCAGAACCAGGTCCTTTCACTAAAACATCTACATTCTTAACACCATACTCTAGAGCAGCATCAACCGCTCTTTCAGCAGCTATTTGTGCTGCAAAAGGTGTACTTTTTTTTGAACCTCTAAAGCCACTACCACCAGATGTAGCCCAAGATAAAGCATTACCTTGTCTATCTGTGATAGTTACTATAGTGTTATTAAAAGAAGAGTAAATGTGTGCAACTGCATCAGTCACTACTCTTTTTATTTTTTTCTTTGTTGATCTAACAAACTTAGCCATATAATTTACCTTTAATTCGTTATAGTTATAATTGTATTATGCCTTTATTGGCTTTCTTGGACCCTTACGAGTACGAGCATTAGTCTTAGTTCTTTGTCCTCTTACAGGAAGGCTACGACGATGTCTTCTGCCTCTAAAACAACCTAAGTCCATAAGTCTCTTGATATCTATAGAAACTTCACGACGTAAATCACCTTCAACGGTAAATTTAGCAACTTCCGTTCTTAGGCTTTCAACTTGTTCTTCAGATAAATCTTTTAACTTAGTAGATGGATCTAACTTGCAAATTTCGCAAATTTCAATCGCTCTAGTTTTACCTATTCCATAAATTGAAGTCAATCCTATTACCGCATGTTTATGAACAGGAATATTAACACCAGCTATACGAGCCATTTATTCACTCCTAATAATTATTCTTAATTTAGTGCTATCTTTGGCAATTTGTAACTTGCTAGGATAGCTTTTTAAAAACAAATAATCAAGCTTTATTTAAGAAGCCAGACTTATTAACCTTGTCTTTGCTTATGTCTAGCATCTGTACAGATTACACGAACGACTCTGTTACGCTTGATAACCTTACAGTTTCTACACATTTTTTTAACTGACGCTCTAACTTTCATTATATTTCTCCAAAATATTCTCTATTTACTCTTACCACTAAGATTAGCTTTTTTAAGAAGTGAATCATACTGAGTAGACATTATATGTGATCTAATTTGAGCCATAAAGTCCATCATTACAACTACTACAATAAGTAGTGATGTACCACCAAATGTAAATGAAAGTTCATTTGCAATGAATTTAACTATAAAAATTGGTAGTAGACATATAAATGTTATGTACAATGAACCAACTAACGTCAATCTTGTCATTACTGCATCAATATACTTAGCTGTTTGCTCACCAGGTCTTACACCAGAAATATAAGCTCCTGATTTCTTAAGGTTCTCTGCAGTTTCTTTAGGATTAAATACTAAAGAAGTGTAGAAAAAACAAAAGAATATAATAGTAGCAGCAAAAACTACAGTATATAAAATACTGCCTGGCTGTAGCATTTCAGAGACATCTGCCATCCAGCTCAAAGAGCTATAGTTAGATAACCATCCAAATAATACACCTGGAACCATAAGAATTGATGATGCAAAAATAGCAGGTATTACACCAGCCATATTCAACTTCAATGGCAAATGACTAGTTTGAGCCGCATACATTTTTCTGCCTTGCTGTCTTTTAGCATAATTGACAGTTATCTTTCTTTGAGCACTTTCCATAAATACAACAAATGCTATTACTAGCAAAAGCAGTATTAAAAGAACCCAAACAGATAAGTATGATATTACATGTTGATTAGCTTGAGATAGTGTTTTTGATATTTCAAAAGGTAAGTTAGCTACAATACCAGAGAAGATTAGTAGTGAAATACCGTTTCCTACACCTCTTTCTGTGATTTGCTCACCTAGCCACATTAGAAACATACTACCAGTAGTTACAGAAACAACAGTTGTTAAGTAAAATAACCCCATATTGTTTGTAGTAACTAAACCATCTTGATGCAATACAAAAGCCAAAATACCAAATGATTGCACTAAAGCTAAGCCGAGAGTCAGATATCTAGTATACTGAGTAATTTTCTTCTGTCCAAAATCACCTTCTTTCTTCATCTCAATAAACTTCGGATAAACTGCAGAGAGCATCTGAAATATAATTGAAGCAGAAATATAAGGCATAACACCTAGAGCAAATATACTCATTTGTGTAAGAGCACCACCAGAGAACATGTTAAACATACTCATCAAGCCACCTGTGCCTGAAGATCCTTGTTTTGAAATAATATCTACCAATTTAGTTGGGTCAATATTTGGAATAGGTATATATACACCCAATCTAAATACTAGAATTGCTACTACAACAAAAATCAAACGAGATTTTAATTCACCTGTATCTTGAGCAATATTAAACTTAGACATATCTATAATCTTACTCTACTTTACCACAAGCTTTTTCGATAGCTTCTTTAGCACCTTTAGTGCAAGCTATACCCTTAAGGCTAACAGCTTTTGAAATTTCTCCAGAAGCTATTACTTTTACTGTTTTAATATCTTTTCTTATAAGACCAAGATCTTTAAGCACATCAATTGTAACTTCCTCAGCTGACACAAGATTTAACTCATGAAGTCTTATCTCAGCAACAAATCTCTTAGTTGGAGAAGTAAAACCAAATTTTGGTAATCTTCTTTGCAAGGGCATTTGACCACCTTCGAAACCTACCTTATGATAGCCACCTGAACGAGCATTTTGACCTTTGTGTCCTTTACCTGAAGTTTTGCCTAAGCCACTTCCGATACCACGACCAAGTCTTTTAGGAGCGCTCTTTGAGCCAGCAGCAGGAGCAATTGTATTTAATTTCATTATACTACCCCTCTATCTTAACCATGTAATAAATTTTATTAGCCATACCGCGATTCTCTACAGTATCAAGAACTTCAACTGTATGATTAATCTTTTTTAAGCCTAAACCTTTAGCAGATGCTATATGATTTTTCTTACGACCGATAAGACTTTTTACTAATGTAATTTTAAATTTTTTAGCGTCACTCATATCAATTACCCCTGAATTTCTTCAATAGATAAGCCTCTTTTTTCGGCTATCTGTTGTGGTGAATTAATCTTAGCTAAACCAGCAATAGTAGCTCTCACTACATTCACAGGGTTAGTTGAGCCATAAGTTTTTGCTAATACGTTATGTACACCCACAACTTCAAAAACTGAACGCATAGCACCACCAGCAATAATACCAGTACCTTCAGATGCTGGTTGCATGAATACTTTAGAAGAACCATGATTTGACATTACTGAATACCATAGAGTATCGTTATTTAAACTAACTGATACCATATTTCTTTTAGCTTCTTCCATAGCTTTTTGGATCGCTACCGGCACTTCTCTCGACTTACCTCTACCAATACCAACTTTGCCTTTACCGTCACCCACAACAGTTAAAGCGGCAAAGCTCATGATTCTACCACCTTTTACTGTTTTTGAGTGTCTTTTGACACTAACTAATTTCTCAATTAGGTCTTCGTTTTTTTTTACTCCATTAGACATAATGAATAATCACCATATTTTATTTATTAAAACTGTAAACCATGCTCTCTAGCGGCATCTGCTAAAGTTTTTACACGGCCATGATATCTATATCCAGATCTATCAAAAGCAACTTTCTCAATACCTTTTTCTTTACATCTAGTAGCTACAGCTTCGCCAACGATTGTAGCAGATGAAGCATTACCCGTATATTTACACTTTGCTTTTATATCTTTTTCTACAGTAGATGCAGCAGCCAATATAGTAGAACCATCACCAGAGATTACTTGAGCATATATATGTCTAGGTGTTCTAAAAACACATAATCTAGTATGACCCAACTCTCTTAACTTAATTCTTGTACGCTTACTACGACTTAAACGAGAAGTTTTCTTATTCATAATATACTATCCTTTACTTCTTCTTAGCTTCTTTTTTAGCTACATATTCGTCTTCATAACGCACACCTTTACCTTTATAAGGCTCTGGCTTTCTGTAACTTCTAATCTCAGAAGCAACTTTACCTAAAAGCTCCTTATCAAAACTCTTAAGAACGATTTCTGTAGGCACAGGAGTTTCAGCTGTGATGCCTTGAGGCAAGCTATATAATACAGGATGAGAAAAACCTAAAGTTAGATTTAAAGAGCTACCTTCAGCTTTCGCACGATAACCAACACCCATAATTTTTAGCTTTCTTTCAAAACCTTTGCTTACACCATGAACCATATTATTTAATATAGATCTAGCTGTACCAGACTGAGCAACTGCATTTTTACTACTGTTAACAGGAGTAATGTTTGCTTGATCGCCAGCGATTTCAAAATTTACATCTCTTGAGAAAGTTTTATTTAAAGTTGCATTAGCACCTTTAACTTCCACTGCATTGCCAGCAGCTACATTAATTGTAACACCGCTTGGAATAACAACAGGTTTCTTACCTATTCTTGACATATTATACCCTCCAAACTAAGCTACGTAGCCAATAATTTCGCCACCAACACCGAGAGCTCTCGCCTTTCTATCACTCACAAGACCATGTGAAGTAGAAACCATAGCTACACCGAAACCACCATATACTTTAGGTAGATCTTCTGATGATTTATAGATTCTTAAACTAGGTCTAGACACTCTTTTAATCATTTCGATTACAGGAGCGCCAGCTAGATACTTCAGCTCAACATCTATAGAAGGATGACCTGAAGCTTGAACGCTTTTCGCGAAACCAGCAACATAACCTTCTTTTACTAAAAAGTTTGCGATTTCTATTTTCATTTTTGAAAAAGGAATAGAAACAGTTCGCTTATGTGCAGAAAGACCGTTTCTTATTCTCGTAAACATATCCGCAATAGGATCTTGCATACTCATAACTTATAATTCCTTATTACCAACTAGCTTTTTTCAAACCAGGAACATCACCTGCCATTGCATACTCTCTAAGTTTAATACGGCATAAGCCAAACTTTCTGTATACAGCGTGTGGTCTACCTGTAAACTTACATCTTCTTTGCACTCGAGATGCAGAAGAATTGACCGGTAGTTTTTGCAGTTTTATAGTTGCTTCCCATTTTTGTTCTTCAGTAGAATCTACACCAAGAATAGTAGCTTTTAGCTCAGCTCTTTTTTGAGCGTATTTAGCTACTAATTTTTCTCTTTTGTGTTCTCTCTGAATCATTGATTCTTTTGCCATTTAAAACCCCAATAGATTAAGACTTCAAAGGGAAACCAAATGCTTTCAATAAAGCTCTTCCCTGATCATCGTTTTTAGCAGTAGTAGTTATTGTAATATCTAAACCTCTGATAGCGTCAATTTTATCGTAATCAACTTCTGGGAAAGAAATTTGCTCTTTCACCCCCATACTGTAATTACCTCTTCCATCAAAAGATTTAGGACTTAGACCCCTAAAATCTCTAATTCTAGGAATAGAAATTGTTACAAGTCTATCTAAAAACTCATACATACGCTCACCGCGAAGCGTAACTTTTGTACCAATTGGCCAACCGTCACGAATCTTGAAGCCTGCGATTGATTTTTTAGATTTTGTAACAACCGGCTTTTGACCTGCAATTGCAGTCAAGTCATTAACAGCGAAAGTCATGATTTTTTTGTCTTTTGCTGCATCACCAACACCTATATTAAGTGTAATTTTCTCAATACGCGGCACTTCCATTATATTATCTAAATTAAGAGTTGCTTTTAATTCAGAAACTAACTTAGTTTGATAATGTTCTTTTAATCTTGCCATTAAACTCAAGTCCTATAAGTCTACAAGCTCACCATTAGATTTAAAATAGCGAACTTTTTTCTCATCAACAAACTTATAACCCACTTTATCAGCTTTTTCTGATGATGGGTTAAAGATAGCCACATTAGAAGCATCTAAAGGAAGTTCTTTTTCAACAACTCCACCTGCAACACCTTTATTTGGATTAGGCTTAACATGCTTCTTAACTATGTTAACACCTTCTACAAGCACTAAAGAACCGCATTTAGCGAATTTTTTAACAACGCCTCTACGACAGTTATCTTTTCCAGCGATAACTATTACATCATCACCTTTTTTTAATCTATTCATTTATCGTAACCTTAATAAATAACTATAATACTTCTGGTGCTAGAGAAACAATTTTCATGAACTTCTCATTACGAAGTTCTCTTGTAACTGGACCGAAGATACGAGTTCCAATTGGTTGACCGTTAGCATTTAATAGCACAGCAGCATTGCCGTCAAAACGAATCTTAGAACCGTCTCCTCTACGAACACCTTTAGCAGTTCTCACAACTACAGCGTCATAAACAGACCCTTTTTTAGTTTTACCTCTTGGAGCGGCTTCTTTTACAGTTACCTTAATCACATCACCGATATATGCATATCTGCGGTGAGATCCACCCAAAACTTTAATACATTCAACTCTCTTAGCGCCACTATTGTCAGCAACTTGGAGCTCAGTTTGCATTTGAATCATACAAATAACCCTTATTTATTTTATATAAGACCACAAACACTAGTTTCGCAGTCCGATAAATATAACAATAAACAGAAATAAAATCAAATTTATTATTTTTCTCTATTGATTATATCTACTAAACACCACTTTTTAATCTTTGAATAAGGCTTTGTTTCTTTAAATTTGATAACGTCGCCAGACTTACATTCATTATTTTCATCATGAACATAGTACTTAGTAGTTTTTCTTACAAACTTACCATATAAAGGGTGCTTTACAAATCTCTCAGCTTTTACTACTACAGTTTTATCCATAGCATTGCTAGAAACCTTACCCTCTATCAATCTAATTTTATCTTGCATCTTAAGTACCTAATTATTTTCAGCTATTATAGTATTTATACGAGCAATATTTCTTTTAGCACTCTTAAACAAGTGATTTTTTTTCAATTGCCCAGTACCCTTTTGCATACGAAGAGAGAAAAGTTGCTGTAACAATTCTATCTTAGCTTCATGCAATTGCTCAATACTCTTATTTCTATAATCTTTTAAAGTATCATTTCTTTTCATTACATCACCTGCTTTTCAACAAAAGTTGTTGACACTGGTAGCTTAGCAGCAGCTCTTTGGAAAGCTTCTCTAGACAATTCTTCTTTAACACCAGTTATTTCATATAGAACACGACCAGGTTGAATTTGAGCAACCCAATATTCAACTGAACCTTTACCTTTACCCATACGAACTTCAAGAGGCTTCTTAGTGATCGGCTTGTCTGGGAATATTCTAATCCAAACTTTACCGCCACGTTTAATGTGACGGTTGATAGCTCTTCTTCCTGCTTCGATTTGACGAGCAGTAATTCTACCTCTAGACGTCGCTTGAAGACCGAACTCACCGAAGCTTACTTTATTACCTCTGTGAGCCAAACCTCTGTTACGCATCTTATGCTGTTTACGAAATTTTGTACGCTTAGGCTGTAACATTATCTCGCTCCTTTTCTAGTGTTATTATTCTGTGCTGGAACTTGTCCAGAAAGAATTTCACCTTTATAGATCCAAACTTTAACACCAATAATACCGTAAGTTGTTAAAGCTGACGCTGTAGAGTAATCTACATCCGCTCTGAACGTTTGAAGAGGTACACGACCATCTCTCGCCCATTCAGCACGTGCAATCTCAGCACCACCTAAACGACCACTCACCATAATCTTGATACCTTTAGCACCAGACTTCATAGCTGCTTGCATAGCTTTTTTCATAGCACGTCTAAACATAACACGCTTTTCAAGTTGCTGTGCAACGCTTTCTGCAACTAACTTAGCATCTATTTCTGGCTTACGAATTTCTTCAATATTGATCTGAATTGGAATCCCCATCATTTTACTCAATTCATTACGAAGCTTTTCAACATCTTCACCCTTTTTACCAATCACAATACCTGGCCTGGCAGTATGTATAGTGATTTTAGCATTTTGAGCTGGTCTTTCTATCTGAACTTTACTAACTGATGCTGCTGCAAGTTTTTTATGTAAAAACTCTCTAACCTTTATATCTTCATTAAGTTTAGTAGCATAGCTAGAAGAGTCAGCATACCAAGTTGAACGCCAGTCTCTTATAATACCTAAGCGAATACCATTAGGATTTACTTTTTGACCCATTTTTACTATACCTCTTAGTTTTTCTCAGCAACTTTCACAGTTATATGTGAAGTTCTTTTTAAAATACGGTTACCGCGACCTTTAGCTCTAGCTTCAAAACGCTTCATAGTAGGACCTTCGTCAACAAAGACAGTTGATACTAATAACGCATCAACATCCATACCATCGTTATGCTCAGCATTTGCTACTGCAGAATTAAGTACTTCCTTAATCAATACAGCAGCTTTTTGGTTGCTAAAAGTCAAAAGATTAATAGCTCTTTCTACTGGTAAACCCCTGATTTGATCTGCAACCAATCTACATTTTTGAGATGAGATTCTTGCAAATTTTAATTTAGCTTGTACTTCCATATCTACCCCAACTATTTCTTCTTAGCTTTTTTATCAGCTGAGTGACCACGGTAATTACGCGTAACGGCGAATTCACCAAGTTTATGACCAACCATTTCTTCAGTCATAAATACTGGTACATGTTGCTTACCATTATGTACAGCTATAGTTAAACCAATCATGTCTGGCACGATTAACGATCTTCTAGACCATGTTTTAATAGGTCTTTTAGAATTACTTTCTTGCGCTTCAAAAACCTTTTTTAATAGATGATGATCTACGAAAGGTCCTTTTTTTAATGAACGAGGCATAACCCTCTCCCTAATTACTTACGTTTTTGAACAATTAACTTATTAGAGCGTTTATTACTACGCGTCTTATAACCTTTAGTAGGCATACCCCATGGGCTCACAGGATGTCTACCACCAGAAGTACGACCTTCACCACCACCATGAGGATGATCTACAGGGTTCATAGCAACACCTCTAACAGTAGGTCTAATACCTCTCCAACGATTAGCACCAGCTTTACCTAAAGATTTTAAGTTATGCTCAGAGTTAGATACTACACCTATAACAGCTCTACAGTCCAAAAGGATTCTTCTCATCTCACCTGATCTTAGACGGATAATCGCATAAGCATTATCTTTACCAACCAACTGAGCGAAAGTTCCAGCGCTTCGAATCATCTGAGCACCTTTTTTCGGCTTCATTTCAATATTGTGAATCACAGTACCAAGAGGGATATTTCTAAGTGGCATACAGTTACCAACAGCAACATCTACTTTCTCACCAGAAACGATCGACATATCCTTGCTTAGACCCTTAGGTGCGATCACATATCTTCTTTCACCATTAGCATATAGCACTAAAGCGATATTTGCACTACGATTAGGATCATACTCGATTCTCTCAACCTTACCTACAATGCCATCTTTATTTCTTTTAAAATCAACTATACGATAATGTTGCTTATGTCTGCCACCTTTATGACGAACTGTAATTCTACCAGTATTGTTTCTACCAGCTTTATTGCTTTTAGCTTCTACTAGACCTTTAAACGGCTTACCTGTGTGCAATTCTGTATTCTTTACGCTCACTACGTGGCGACGGCCAGGTGAAGTAGGTTTAGCTTTTTTTATTTCAATCATAATTTAAACCTTCCTAAAATTATTCAGAACCAACAAAATTGATATTGTGACCTTCAGCAAGCTTTAAATAAGCTTTTTTCCAAGCTTTAGTTCTGCCTTGAGTACGACCAAATTTGCGTGCTTTACCTTTAACATTAAGGACATTTACTGACTCAACCTTAACCTCGAATAACTGTTCAACTGCATCTTTGATTTCAAGCTTAGTTGAATCTCTTGCAACTTGGAAAACAACAGTAGAGTTAGAATCAGACAAACCGTAAGTTTTATCTGAAACGTGAGACCTTACTATAGCCTTTAACAATCTTTCTTGAGAACTCATGCTAATTTCTCCTCTATTTCTTTTATAGCTTTCTTAGTTACAACTATATTTTCGAAGCACATAAGAGAAGCTGGATTAACATCCATAGAGTCACACACAGCTACATTTTTTAAGTTTCTCGAAGAAAGATATAAGTTTTCCGTAAACTCTTCTACAGCAGTTACAAAAAGCACATCTTTGATGTTTATAGCATCAACTAAATCTTTGAATTCTTTTGTTTTAGGAGTTTCAAGTTTAAGCTCTTCTACAACAGTCATTCTACCTGATCTAACTAATTCAGACAAAATAGACTTCACAGCACCAGAATACATCTGACGATTTACTTTCTGCTTGTAACTTTTTGGCTTAGCGGCGAATGTAACACCACCCTTCCTAAAGATAGGAGAACGGATTGTACCAGCTCTTGCTCTACCTGTACCCTTTTGTCTCCAAGGCTTAGTGCCACCACCAGACACTTCTGATCTAGTTTTTTGCGCTTTTGTACCTTGACGAGCACCTGCCATATAGGCAACTACAACTTGATGAATAAGTGATTCATTGTAGTCTGTTGCAAAAATAGTATCTGCAACATCCAATGAACCAGCTTCTTTACCAGTTAATGATTTAATATTTAAGTCCACAATAACTCTCCGTTATATTAGTATTTAATCTACTAGCTTTTTACTGCTGGTGAAACAATTATATCACCACCAACTGAACCTGGAATACCACCTTTTAAAAGTAATAAACCATTTTCTGCGTCTACTCTCACAACTTCAAGAGACTGAATAGTAACGTTTTCGCTACCCATATGTCCAGCCATCTTTTTATTTTTAAACACACGACCTGGAGTCTGGTTTTGACCAGTAGAACCATGTGCTCTATGAGAAACTGAGTTACCATGAGTTGCATCTTGCATAGCAAAGTTGTGACGCTTAACACCACCTTGAAAACCTTTACCTTTTGATACACCTCTTACATCTACTTTTTGGCCAATTTCGAACATAGTAACATCAAGCGATGCGCCCACTTCGTACTCATGACCAGCTTCGACTGTAAACTCCCACAATCCTCTTCCAGGCTCTATGCCAGCTTTAGCATAATGACCAGACAAAGGCTTGTTTACATTAGAACGCTTTTTGAAACCAGTAGTTACCTGAATAGCACTATAACCATTTGTATCAGCAGATTTAACTTGAGTAACCTTATTTGACTCAACTTGAACAACTGTTACAGGAATAGATACGCCTTCTTTGGTAAAAATACGAGTCATACCACATTTGCGACCAACTAATCCTAAAGACATTATTTTATCCTCTATTATTATTATTTTAACCCTACGATTACGATTGACCATAGAGACCTAATAGTTACTTTTTGAGATTTCTCGAAAAGTAGGCTATATATTATCTCAAACTGATATGAACATCAACACCTGATGCTAAATCTAGTTTCATTAGAGCGTCTACAGTTTTATCCGTAGGATCAACTATATCGATTAATCTCTTATGAGTTCTGATCTCAAATTGATCTCTCGCCTTTTTATTTACATGAGGAGAAGTCAAGATTGTAAATCTTTCTTTTCTCATTGGTAAAGGGATAGGACCCTTAACTTGTGCGCCTGTCTTTTTAGCAGTATCAACAATTTCTTGAGTAGAAACATCAATAAGCTTATGATCAAAGGCTTTTAATCTAATTCTAATGCGTTGATTATTTATCGCCATTTTATTTATATCCTTTTAATTATGAGTGACATGCTTTGATAATATCGTCAGCAATATTGTTTGGTACTTCTGAGTACTTACTAAATTCCATAGAGAATGATGCTCTACCTTGGCTCATTGAACGCACATTAGTAGCGTAACCAAACATTTCTGCTAAAGGGACTAAAGCATTAATTACTCTACCGCTTGGATTTTCATCCATACCCTCAATAATACCTCTTCTTCTGTTCAGGTCCCCCATAACATCACCAAGATAATCTTCTGGAGTAACTACCTCAACCTTCATCACAGGCTCAAGAACACAAGCTTTTGCTTTTTTAGCAGCCTCTTTAATAGCCATAGATCCAGCAATTTTAAACGCCATCTCAGATGAATCCACATCATGGAAAGAACCATCATATAGAGTAGCCTTAACACCAATCATAGGGTAGCCAGCCAATACACCATTCGTCATTTGCTCTTCAATACCCTTAGATACAGAACCAATAAACTCTTTAGGAATTACACCACCTACAATCTCGTCAACAAACTCAAATACTTTATCTGAACCATCTTCGTTTTTAGAATTAAGAGGCTCAAACCTAACATATACATGACCATACTGACCACGACCACCTGATTGACGCACAAACTTAGACTCTTGCTCAACACTATCTCTAATTGTTTCTCTGTATGCTACTTGCGGATTACCAACATTAGCTTCTACTTTGAATTCACGCTTCATACGATCAACAAGAATATCCAAGTGCAACTCACCCATTCCTGAGATAATTGTTTGGCCAGATTCTTCATCAGTTTTAACTCTAAAAGATGGATCTTCAGCAGCAAGCTTACCTAAAGCAATACCCATTTTTTCTTGGTCAGCCTTAGTTTTAGGCTCAACAGCAACAGAAATTACCGGCTCAGGGAATTCCATTCTTTCAAGAATAACCTGCTTATCAACATCACACAGAGTATCACCAGTAGTAATAGACTTAAGGCCAATACAAGCAGCAATATCACCGGCACGAAGTTCTTTAATCTCTTCACGCTTGTTAGAGTGCATCTGAACGATACGACCTACACGCTCTTTTTTACTCTTAACAGAGTTATATACAGCATCACCTGACTTAAGTACACCAGAATAAACTCTTACAAAAGTAAGGTTACCAACAAACGGGTCTGTTGCTAGTTTAAACGCTAAAGCAGCAAACGGCTCATCATCAGATGACTTTCTTGAAGCCGGCTCACCATCAACTGTTTCACAATTGATAGCTGGAACTTGATTAGGAGCAGGTAAATAACGAATAACGCCATCAAGTACAGCTTGAACACCCTTGTTTTTAAATGCAGAACCACAGAAAGCAAGTACAATCTCATTACCAATCACACGCTTACGCAGACCTTCATGAATTTCAGCCTCAGTAAGCTCCTCACCCTCAAGGTATTTCTCCATCATCTCTTCACTAGAATCAGCAGCAGCTTCAACAACCTCCATACGAAGATCCTCAGCTCTTTCTTGAAGATCAGCAGGAATATCAACAAGATCATAAGTTAGACCCAGATCTTCTTCATTCCACATAATAGCCTTCATCTTGATAAGATCAACAACACCCTTAAAGTCTTCCTCTGCACCGATATTCATCTGAACAGGGACAACTGTCGCCTTTAGACGAGTCTTGATTTGACCAACAACTCTCTCAAAATCAGCACCAGCTCTATCCATCTTGTTTACAAATACAATTCTTGGTACACCATAACGGTTAGCTTGACGCCATACAGTCTCTGACTGAGGCTCAACACCAGATGAAGCACAAAATACAACCACAGCACCATCGAGAACACGCAATGAACGCTCTACTTCAATCGTAAAGTCAACGTGACCTGGAGTATCAATAATGTTAATGCGATGTTCCTCAAATTGCTGATCCATACCCTTCCAGAATGTAGTAGTTGCAGCAGAAGTAATTGTAATACCTCTCTCTTGCTCTTGATCCATCCAGTCCATAGTAGCAGCACCATCATGTACCTCACCAATCTTATGAGAAAGACCTGTGTAAAATAAGATACGCTCAGTAGTTGTAGTCTTACCTGCATCTACATGGGCACAAATACCTATGTTTCTATATTTATTTAAAAATGTTTTACGAGACACTATAATTTCTCCCTATTACCATCTGAAGTGAGCAAACGCTTTGTTAGCTTCTGCCATTTTATGAGTATCTTCTCTCTTCTTAACTGCAGAGCCTCTACCTTCAATAGCTTCCATAAGTTCAGCAGCTAGCTTATCACCCATAGTACTCTCTTTTCTTTTACGAGCAGCCTCAATAATCCATCTCATACCTAGTGTTTGGCGACGCTCAGGTCTAACCTCAACAGGAACTTGATATGTAGCACCACCCACACGACGAGATTTAACCTCAACCATAGGACTAATACTTTCTAAAGCCTTCTCAAACACTTCAACTTCATTAACTGAAGCATCTTTAGCTTTAATCTTATCAAACGCACCATAAACAATTTTTTCTGCGATAGATTTCTTACCGTCCAACATTATTTGGTTTACGAATTTTGCAATTACATTACTCTTATACTTAGGATCAGGTAGGATATCTCTTTTAGGAGCTCTATTTCTTCTAGACATTAATTCACCTTTTTTATATTAAAAATTTTAAACACCAAACTAAGACTTAGGACGCTTTGATCCGTACTTAGAACGACCGTGCTTACGATTATTAACACCAGAAGTATCTAAAGCACCCCTAACGATGTGATAACGCACACCCGGCAAATCCTTTACTCTACCACCACGAATAAGAACAACACTGTGCTCTTGTAGGTTGTGACCTTCACCACCAATATAACTTGTTACTTCAAAGCCACTCGTTAATCTTACACGAGCCACTTTTCTAAGAGCTGAGTTAGGCTTTTTTGGAGTAGTTGTATAAACTCTCGTACAAACACCTCTTCTTTGAGGACACGCCTTCAACGCAGGAACCTTAGATTTAACAACCGATCTCTTACGAGGGTTGTTCACCAACTGATTTATAGTTGCCATTAGTTATTATTCTCCATTTATTATCAGTTTTGTTTAATTAATTTTATAATACCAAAAGTACACATTCACTGTGCAAAAATAGCATTAGACGATCATAGTATCAAAAAATCAAAGAAAAAGAAAGTAAAAGAGAAAGAGTTTATTTGTCAGCAGCACCAAAAACAGACGTAAATGCAACAAAAAGATAATTACACATGGAGTATACAGTCAATATAACAGCCACATAAAGCATCAAAAATCCCAGATAAATAAACCAATCATTAAAACTTGTATAATCAACAACATTATCAAAATTGATAGCTGGCTTGATGAGAAATATAAACAATGCTGCCATTTGAGCAACAGTTTTAACCTTACCCCAAATACCGACTTTTACCACACTACGTTTTCCAAGCTCTGCCATCCACTCACGTAAAGCTGATACAACTATTTCACGACAAATCATCGCAATAGCCGGTATAGTCGCCCACCAATACGGGTACATCTCAATAAACAAGCAAAGTGCAGTAGCTACAATCAGCTTATCAGCAACAGGATCAAGAAATGCACCAAGCTTACTTGTCTGCTCCCACTTACGAGCCAAATAACCATCCAACCAATCAGTAGCAGCTCCGCCCAAAAATAAAGTCGCCGTAACCCCGTGATGATGATGAAAATCACAGTAAAAACAAACAACTATTATTGGAATCAAAAACAAACGCCCAAAAGTTAGTAGATTTGGAATACTAAGAAACATAATCACACCCCTGTATGGCCAAAGCCACCCTCTGCCCTAGCAGAATTTTGAGAGAACTCATCAACTAAATCAAACTTCACCTGAATAACAGGCACAATAACAAGCTGGGCAAACCTCATCAACGGCTCAATCTTTATAACATCTTGCGATCTATTAAAACATGAAACCTTAAGCTCTCCTTGATAGTCTGAATCTATAAGCCCCGTACCATTACCAAGAACTAAACCCTTCTTATGACCAAGTCCAGATCTTGGCAAAATCAAAGCCGCATAGTTTGGATCTGCCACATTAATAGCAATTCCAGTACCGATTAGCTTACAATCGCCTGGATTCAAAAACTCTGATAACTCAATACATGCACTCAGATCAACTGCTGCTGAACCAACTGTACCATATTGAGGTATTTGCTTAATGTTTTTTTTATCCAAAATTTTCATTTCTACTTTCATAGTCAATCCCTATAACACAAAAATGCCACATAAATAACCAAGCATCACAAATACTGGCAATGCAGGCATATAACCATCAAGCCTATCCAATACACCACCATGCCCTAGCAAAATATTACCACTATCTTTAACACCCGCAACTCTCTTCATCATACTTTCAAACAAATCACCAATAACAGATAAAACTGCAATTAAAGCTGAAATCAGAACCATAGCAACATACTGAAGTAAACTCAAATCCATATAAAATAAGAATATAACAGCCACAACAATCGCACAAACCAGACCACCAAGCAAACCTTCTATAGTTTTGCTGGGACTCAAACGAGTCAGCATTTTTCTTTTACCAACAGCTTGACCTGTAAAATAAGCCCCACTATCAGCAGCCGCAACAACAAGTATAAACATAAGTATCCATGCAATTCCATTACTATGTAGCACATAAAGTGAAGCACAAAATGGCGTAATAGCAAACAAACCCATAAGCAAGATTTGAGTTCTACTCAACGTATTTATCTTTTGCCTTTCATATTGACTAAGCTTATATATAGCATACAACCAAAATATTGGAAAAACATACATAACATATTCAAAAAAGCCTGAAATAAGAAATGTAGTAACACCAAAAACCACCAAATTTCTAGAGGTTTTATCCTCGTGAGTATCAGCAAATTTAAGCCACTCTATAGCAGATAAGATAGCCACTAAAAACACACCCACACCAAAAAGATAATCCGTAGCATAAATCAAAAATGCAAATACTCCTATAACCAAAAATACACCCGTAACAATTCTTTCTTTCATAAATTCCTCTTAACTTAAAATCTGCTCATCACTTTTACCAAACCTACGCTGTCTTGTATAGAAACAATTCACCGCCTTTTGCATTTCTTTTTTTGAAAAATCTGGCCACATAACTTCTGTAAAATACATTTCCGCATACGATAACTGCCACAACATAAAATCACTCAACCGAACCTCTCCACTTGTTCTTATCATAAGATCAATAGGAGGCTTACCAGCCAAAAGTTTTGCTTCGATACTTTCTTCCGTTAGCAAATCAATATTACTTTTATTAAAATCACCATCACCAAAAAGCCTCTTAACTGCCTGTAATATATCCCACCTACCTGCGTAATCAACAGCCAACCTTAGCTCCATAACAGTATTAAACGCCGTAAGATTTTCGCTGTAATTTATTGTTTGCAACAGTCTATCTGATAAACGAGACTTATCTCCCACAACTTTGAGCCTAACATTATTCTTATGCAGTTCAGGTGTTTTATCTTCAAGCATCTTATAAAAAAGCCCCATTAAATCAGCAACTTCAGACTCTGGTCTTGACCAATTATCTCGACCAAATGCGAAAAGAGTTAGAATCTCTATAGAGTTCTCGACACAATACTCTATAGCAGCATCAACGCTTTGAATTGAGTTACGATGACCAAATATTCTTGGTTTGAACCTACTATTTGCCCAACGACCATTACCATCCATAATAATAGCAATATGCTTGAGTAAACTCTTATCTGCCCAACTCATTGATTTATTATCATATATTGAAATATCTAAATGATAAGCAAGAATGATATAAAATACAAGAATTAGTTACTAAAGGGCACACTTAAAATTGTTTTTTTAGAAAAGGTGGAAAGAATTAAACAACTATCAGATCTTGCTCTTTTTTAGCAGCTAGAGAATCTGCTTGAGCAATCATATTATCTGTATTTTTTTGAATACCAGCCTCTGCTCTTTTCGCCTCATCTTCATTAATTTCTTTTTCTTTAAGAAGAGCTTTGATATCACCATTAGCATCTCGACGGATATTACGAATAGAAACTCTACCGCTCTCAGCTTCAGACTTAACAAGTTTCACAAGCTCTTTTCTACGCTCTTCATTTAAAGCAGGCATAGGCACTCGTAAACTATCTCCTAGGTTTGTAGGGTTCAAACCCAAATCAGAAGTCATAATAGCTTTCTCGATTTGACCTGACAGACCTTTTTCCCATGGAGTTATGCCTAAAGTTCTTGCATCTAAAACATTAACATTAGCAACCTGCATAATAGATGTCGGTGAACCGTAATAGTCTATAGTCACATGGGCTAAAATATCCGGATGAGCTCGACCTGTTCTAATTTTAGCTAAATCATCAGCTAGAACATCTAAAGTCTTTTTCATACGGACTTCAGCATCTTGAAGAATTTCGTTAATCATATTAAAAATTTCCTTTTAAAATTTAACTTGCACCAACCCAAGTACCATACTTAGAAGTAGTTACCGCATCTAGTAAGGCGTCAGGTTGAGACATATCAAATACATATATAGGGATATTAAAATCTCTACACTGTGTAAACGCTCCCAAATCCATCACATTCAACTCTTTTGCTACCACCTCATCAAAACTAACTTTTGCAAAGCGTTTAGCATCAGAGTACTTGTTTGGATCTTTGTCGTAGACACCATCTACAGTCGTTGCCTTAAACAAAGCATCCGCACCTATCTCAACAGCTCTTAGACTTGCCGTAGTATCAGTAGTCACAAAAGGATTACCAGTACCTCCAGCAAACACTAAAACCTTACCCGCACTCATAACTTGATTAAACTCATGCGCAGAAGCAACCTTTAGTAAACCATCTATACCTTTTGCAGAAAATACTTCTGCATCAACACCATCACTGATAAGCATATCACGCAAAGCTAAAGAATTTATCATAGTAGCAATCATACCCATAGAGTCAGCTGTAGCTCGCTTAATCTGGTCGCCAAAATTAGCTCTATCACCACGAAGGATATTACCACCACCAACAACTATAGCCAGCTCAATACCAGAGTCAACAAATGTCTTTATTTGGGTTAGGATAGATTTTGCAGAGTCAACACTTATTCCAAAACCTTGATCTGCAGAAAGTGATTCTCCACTTAGTTTGAGTAAAACTCTTTTAAGCTTAAGAGCATTATTAGATAAATCTTGCGTATTGCTAGACATATAGATTAGCCTTTAATTTGATTCATTACCTCAGCAGCAAAATCTTCTTCTTTTTTCTCGATGCCTTCACCAACATCTAAACGAATAAAGCTAACTACTTTCGCATTGTGTTGCTTAACAAGTTGCTCAACTTTTAAGTCAGGATTTTTTACAAAAGACTGGCCCAATAAAGATACTTCGTCTAAGAACTTACGGATTCTACCACCAATCATCTTCTCGATGATCTCAGCAGGCTTACCACTCTCTTGAGCTTGAGCCGTGAAAATATCTTTTTCTTTTTGCACAATATCAGCAGGTACATCTTCACCAGATACAACTAGTGGATTTACTGCTGCAATGTGCATAGCTACATCTTTAGCAAGATCTTCTTCACCACCCTCTAAAGCAGCTACAACACCAATCTTACCGCCATGAATATAAGCACCTAAATTTAAAGATTCAATAGCTTTCATTCTACGCACCTGGATATTTTCACCCATTGTAGCAACTAGATTTTTTCTAGCTTCTTCAACAGTTTGACCACCCATATCAGCTTCTAAAACTTCTTCAACAGTCTTCGCATTAGCAGCATGAGACGCTTTAACTGCAGCTGCAGCGAAAGCTTTAAAGCTATCATCACGAGCAACAAAATCTGTCTCTGAGTTTATTTCGATCAAAACCGCTCTTCCGTCAGCAGAATAAGCTTCGATTACACCTTCAGCAGCAACACGAGAAGCTTTTTTATCAGCCTCTGCTTGACCAGAGATTCTCATCTCTTCAGCAGCTTTTTCAATATCACCTTCAGAAGCAACTAGAGCCTTTTTGCACTCCATCATACCAGCACCAGTTCTTTCTCTAAGATCTTTTACTAATTTAGAAGAAATATTTGACATTGTTGATAGCTCCTGTTTATCTTCAGCTTGTTTAACTTCAGCAGCATCACCCTTTGCTTCAAGAGCTTTATCTAAACCTTGAGAATCAATAATTGCATCAGCAAACTTACTCATGTAAAAAGATATAGCCTTAACAGCATCATCATTACCAGGAATGATGTAGTCGATACCCTCAGGATTTGAGTTAGTATCTACAACAGATACTACTTTAATACCAAGCTTTTGAGCTTCTTGAATAGCAATGTGCTCTTTGTTGCTATCAATAACAACGATAGCATCAGGAATACCACCCATTTCTTTGATACCGCCAAGAACTTTTTCAAGCTTAGCAATAGTTCTAGTATTTTGAAGCGTTTCTTTTTTAGTCAAAGATTCAAAAGTACCATCATCTCTCATTTTTTCTAATTGAGATAATCTTCTGATAGATTGCTTAACTGTTTTATAGTTAGTAAGCATTCCTCCTAACCATCTATGACTTACAAACGGCATACCACATCTAGTCGCTTCTGTTTCTATAATCTCTTGAGCTTGTCTTTTTGTACCAACAAACATAACTTTACCACAATTAGCAACAGTCTTGCCAACGAAATTTACTGCGTCTTGGAATAAAGGTACAGTTTTTTCAAGGTTGATAATATGAATACCATGGTTAATACCAAAGATAAATTCGTTCATTTGCGGGTTACAGAAAGCTTTTTTATGTCCGAAGTGAACACCAGCTTGCAACATTTCTTTCATTAAAGACATTTTTTTCCTTATTTGGGTTTATAATTACCTAGTACCTCAACCATTTCAAATATCCTTCATAGACACCCTTTGAAAGGTTATTTTTTAAGGCACATGATTTTTTTAAATTAAACATTTGCTTATCAAATAAATAAGCTTTTGTATTCTATCATAGATATACAATAAATGACAAAATGTATTTTTTAATAATCGAAACTGTTACAATACTGCCAAAATTAATACAAACAACATAACACAGACATGATATCACTAATAGTTGCTTATGATAAAAATCTAGGTATTGGCAAAAAAAATACACTTCCATGGAAATTATCGGAAGATTTAAAGAACTTCAAGAAGATTACAGAAAATAATTACATAGTAATGGGTAGAAAAACTTTTGAATCTATAGGTCGCCCTTTGCCTAATCGTAAGAATATAATTCTGACTAGAGATAAAGAGTATAAACAAGATAAATGCCTAATTATAAACAACACCCAAGATGTACTAAATTTTGCAGCTTCAAAACCACACTATGAGATATTTATAATCGGTGGGGCTGAAATTTATAAAGAATTTCTTGAGCATGGAGATAGACTCTATATAACTAAAGTTGATACAGAAATGTCTGATTTAGATGCTTTTTTCCCAAATTTGAATAAAGACAAATTCAAGCGAATTGGACACAAAGAGTATTCTAAAGATGAAAAAAATGAATTTAATTTTACTTTTAATGTTTTTGAAAAAATTTAATTTTTACCTATCTTATTAAACTTTTAGTTAGAATTTTAAAACTTTAAGAGTCTTAAATGTCTGTACAAATAACAGATACACTATATTACTTAATTTCTCAAAAATACTCTTATTTTCTACTGTTACATGATTGCATTCATACTTATATACAAGTTATATTCATATATCAACTTATTCTTCATAAAAATATGGCTCAAAAATATATAGCAAATACGATAGTAATGGTTAAACCAAATCACTTCCGATTTAATTCTGAAACATCCCTAAGCAATGCTTTTCAAAATAAGCCTAGCTTAGATAATAATTGCCTTCAAGATACTGTGATGACTGAATTTTACACCATGGTTGCAAAAATCAGAGCAAATGATATAACCGTTATAACTTTAGAATCTAACCCCGATACACCTGATGCAGTATTTCCAAACAATTGGTTTTCTACTCACATTATAGATAATCAACACTACATATTCATCTATCCGATGTGTACAGAAAATAGACGTAAAGAAGTCCAAATAGATAATCTTGAATCAGAGCTTAAAGCATCTACAAGCAATGATTATAAAGTCCTAGATTTACGCGGTGACTATAGTAAATTTTTAGAAAGTACAGGTGTACTTATATTTGACCATGAATATAAAACTGCTTATATGTCTATATCGCCTCGTGCTGATGCAACACTTGCAAAAGAAGTCTGTGATAAGCTAGGCTATAAACTAATAACATTTACAAGCCACGACAAAAAAGGTCCTATTTACCATACAAATGTAATGCTCAGTATCTGTGAAAATTTAGCGATAATATGCTCAAAATCTATAAAGTGTAATACAGAAAGAAAACAAGTATTAAATAGTCTACAAAAATCCAATAAAGAAATTGTAGACATTTCTCTTGAGCAAATGTACCAAATGTGTGGCAATGTGCTTGAACTTACAAATGCTAACAATCAAAACTTTACAGTATTATCAGCTTCTGCAAATAATGGATTTACAGCTCAACAAATTGAAGTAATTGACAAGTACACTCAAAGAATAATTTGTGATATACCAAATATTGAAAATGTCGGTGGTGGTAGTGCTAGATGCATGATGGCTGAGGTTTTCACTAAATAAATACTGTTAAAAAAAGGAGAAAATATGACTAATAGTAAACCAAGAACCAGTCGCATGATTGGCTGTTTACTACTGATAATAAGCGCAATGATTGGAGGTGGAATATTTACCTTACCTATAATGGCTTTTAAACTAGGGATAATTGGCACCGTGATACTTACAATTATAATCTACATCATTATGGGAATAGCTGGTATGATGGTTGTTGAAGTATGTACAAAACTACCTAAGTATCGCAACCATTACTCATCTTTGGCAGAGGCTGCTTATGGTAAAACAGGCCGCATACTCGGACTTATTGCATTTTCTATAGCTATCTATGCTGCTTTGGCTGCATATATATCATCGTCATCTACGCTTATTGGTAGTAGCTCTATCAGAGGAGGTAGCATTCAAAATATATCTCCCACAATAATAGAGTTAATATTTACAGTTATTCTTTCCGCTATCATAATTTCTAGTATTAAGTATTCAGAGCAAATAAACCGCATAGTTATGTCGATAAAAATCATCTGCTTAGTTACAGTAGTTACTCTTTTATCTCAATATATAGAGATTAGAAATTTATTCATAATACCTTTAGATTTAACTAATCTTGTGCAGGTTTTATTGATTATAATACTAGCATTTTCATACCAGTCGATATTACCAAGTATTGTCAACTATATTGGTCCTGAGCATAAACATACAATTAAAAAAATAATCATATATGGCGTTACTATTACTTGTGTAATTTATATACTTTGGATTATTGCGATGGCAGGTTTTATAAATAATGCAGGCGCTAAACAAGCATTTCAAGAGAATCCTAATCTTAATGAGCTTGTAAGCATAATCAAAGAAAATACTGATAACTCTAGCGTAATTATGTTTTTAAACATCTTTTTAAATATAACTCTTATAGCATCATTTTTAACTATCGCACTAGCCTTTTTAGATTTTTGGATTGATGCGTTAAAACTAGATACATCAATCAAAGGTCGTCTAGTAGCCGGTTTCATTGCTATCGTACCCCCTCTTATTGTAGCTATATTTTTTAGCAAAAGTATATTTGTACTAGCGCTTGCTGTATCTGGATTTGCAGGATTTGGTTACTCTGTGCTTTTACCATCAAGTGTTGCTTACAAGCTCTACGATAAATATAACTCTGAAGGATCTTACTTCTTTGGCGGAGGTAAAAACCTGCGTCTATGCTTTATGATATTTTCTATAATCTTTATGATTCTAGCTATTATCTTTTAGCCATTCGATCAGCCCCTTTATATTTGAACTTCTATAAACTTTTTCTTTGATTGTTGTTTTCAACACACTCTAATCAGCAACTCTAGTAAGTTTTTTCTTTGCACTAGCAATATCTGTATACAAAATCACGATCAGTTCAGTATCTAGAGAAAGTTTCTGCTATTTTTACCGACAACTGATATTTTTTCAGAGCTAATCGTAAAAACGGGTTAGTAAAATACGACTGTAAATCAGATATAATAGGGGTTTAAAAAGGATTACTTACAAATGCTTGTAAGAAAACACTAAAAAATGTTTAAATTGTGATTCAAAACAAACTCAAAAGTATGGCACAAAAAAACAGCTTACAAAGATACAAATGCAACACTTGTGGCAAAGTATTTCAGTCAAAAAGACAACCAAATAAACTTGCATAAATAATATTTAGAAAATATGTTTTTAAGCATCAAACTTAGGCAGATTTAGCACTAGAATACAACATGTCAAAAAGATCTATTTATAGTCAAATAAATAACTATCGAGTAGCAATAAAAAGGCATGACTCTAGAGCAGTAACTTTAGGATGTAATACAATTTTTATGGCAAGAGAAAAGATAAATAGTAGCTCTCTAAATCTACTGCTAGGCTCTGTTTAGTTTCTATTCCTTTTTGCTTTTGTTGCTGCAATACATTGCTAGTATATGCTTTTTTTCATAGCTGTTATATTGATTATCTGTATCTATATAATTGTATTTATCCCCTGTTTTACAATCGCAGAAGACAAAAATATTATTATCTATATTCTTTAGCCATAAATCAGTATTAGGCTGGTTTTTATTTGTATCTTTAAACCTATTTATTGCGCCAATACCTATGCTATAATTGAAGTTATTGGGTAGTGTATAGACTTTACTGTTCACAAAATCATTAAATCTGATACTATCCATCATCTTACCCCTTAGCTTTTATTTTTGAATGTATCCAGTCGTTTATATCAGCTTCTAACCCACCCACACTTACATGGCTTAGATTAATTGGTTTAGGGAATTGATTAGCATATATCCCTCTATAGATAGTTGTTTTGCTAGTTCCTGTTAGTTCTACTACTTGGGGTAATCTTAGTATTTTATTATTCATCTTTACACCTTTATGTTTTCAATTAAATTAATGTTTTAATTGCTGCAGCAACCACGATAGATACTTATAAAACTAGATAGTTTTGTTTGGTATCTGCTATAAAGGATAAAGTGTTTTTTGTGTTTGAAAATATGCCAATAATACCATTATATGCCATATTCTTTGAATATATTGAATGATAAGGGTTTGATATATCCCACTACTTTTTTAGTTTGTAGTGTATTTTGATAAGTTTTTTAAGAGTTCTATTCTCATCTCTTGAGTGTTTTGCATAGTTATTTTCTAGCCAATTATCTATAGTTTTTGCTTTGGTTTTATTTTTATATAGTGGGTATTAACTATCAAAAGCTAAAATAATATCATTATAAAATTGTAATACTTCGCTGTATTGATAGTTATCATTTTGATTGGATGGAGAATTACCATTTGTTAAGTTTTTGGTATTTATTACAATATTATTATCTTTTTCATATTTATCTATATCATCTAAATTGATAAATAAGTCTCTTACCTGTATAAACGCCTTAAAGCTTTCTTCTTTTAAATTTATATCGTTAATTCTTTCTAATTCTAAACTTATGTACGATTGGTAATATTCACTAATAAATAAGTCCATAAATTCATCTAAGGTAAACCTAGAAAGAGAAAAGTTACCTTTCAAATCCAGCTTAAAATTCTTTATTTTAATATTATGGTTTTGATCTATCTTTTGTCTAATATATTCTTCTTCACTCGCATAGATTAAACTACTTTAGATCTTATAAAAGTGCACTTTTTCAATATCAAATAAAAATGGTAGCTCTGAAAGTAATAGTATTTATAGGGATTTTTTCTGTATCTTCTCGCTCAGGATACAAGCTAAAAGTATCAGAGAGATACTCTTCTATTTTAATACTAGTATTTTGCTTTAGACAATCGCCAACCCGAGGCCTAGGGGGACTACCTGACCTGGTTCGTTGCCCCTTTTTAAATTCTGCGTTGATATTTTTTATCGTTTTATAACTAACCTCTAATTTATCCGCTATAGCTTTTAAGGTAAATTTTTTATTTGCCAATAACACAAATGCCTGGTCTTTTTTCTTCTATGCTTTCTCCTCTCTTACTACGCAGCTTTTCTTTCCTCTTTCTCCTGAGTGGAATGCGAATTATGAGCTGCACACACTATAGATAGGCGGCTTGTTTATTAAACATTCATAATGGGATACACTTTAGGATACACTTTGAGCAAAGTACCCCCCACATTTTAGCTAAAACACTAATGGTAAAATAACGGTAGCTAAATATCTTTTCTAGGCTGTTCATGCCCACCTAAAATATCATTATGCCATATTCTATACTTTAATAAATCTGCTTCTTCTTGATAGTCTACTTGTAGCCCAGCTTTTCTTTTATCCCACTGCTTGAGTTTAGCGACTGTGTTAATAGCTTGTATCTTTTCACTCATACTACTATTATCACTATCTATAATATCATCTAGCTTATCTAAGTATTTTTGCCTAGTATTAAACACTCCTAGCATTTCTCTTTTTTGAACACTCTCTATAAATGCTATTACTTTCTCATTTTTAAGTAGTTTACTAGCTTCATTATAGATTGTTTGATCTTTCATGTTTTCAGTGTCATAAGCTTGTTCATAGGCTTCTGTTGCACTTGCACTTTGTAGATAGTGTTTACAAAAATTTAATTGTTTTGATGTTAAGTTATTAATCATTACTTATAGCTATCATATACTCCATAAGCATTAATTATACCACAAGCCTACTTGTAAAACTTTTCTACCATCACCTGTATTTTATTAAAAACTCTTTCAACTACAGACTTTCTTTCTAAAAGCTTTGGCTTTGTTTGCAATATATCTATTATCTCTTGATTACGAGGATTACGCTCTTCATATAAAAAGTTATCTATAAGAGCTTTAAGAGCATCTGAGTCTAATTTTTCATCGTTACATAGCTGAGATACTTCTTTTTGCCTTTCTTGCTTCATAAACTCATCAAAAGCATCATCAATAGCGTCAGGCCTTAAACCTTGCATAGAGCTTGCTATAAACTTTCTAATAAGTTCTTTTTTACTTCTTAGGCTTGGTGTATTATCAACATCTTTAAGAATTTTATCAGTTTTATCTTTTTGCTCTTGTGGTGTAAAGCTTTCTCTTGATTTAGCCAATAACTGTAAAATATAGCTAATAGTTATTTCATCTCTTTGAATAAGCTCTAAATCAAAAGATACATCTTTAAGTATAGAAACCTTACTAGCATCATTAGAAGTACTCTTAACCTCATCATACAAATCATAATACTTCGATTTAAAATCCTCATATTCTTGAATTGGTATAGTTACATCTTTCCAATCAAAATCTGTAAAACCAGTCAATATATTCATGGTTCTAATCATATTTCTAAATGACTTAATAAACTCTAGTTGCTGTTCTTCAGTCATTAAATTATTTACATCATCAGGTAGCTCAGTAATTTCATGTAATGTTTGATATTGTTCATTGAACTCTTTTATATATTCCTCATAAGGTTTCATCAAAATAACTTCTTCTGCTTCCTTATTAGAAAATAGTTCTATAGCTTCATCTGTATTTGGTTTAAGGTTTCTAAAGCATACAACATTACCATGTGATTTAGTTTCATCTAAAGTACGATTAGTACGGCTAAATGCTTGTATCAAACCATGATATTTAAGATTTTTATCTACATAGATAGTATTAAGTGTTTTACTATCAAAACCTGTCAAAAACATATTAACTACTAGTAATATATCAACTTCTTTCTCTTTGGTTCTTTTAGATATATCGTTATAGTAGTTATAAAATGATTTACTATCTTTTGTGCTAAAGCTGGTATTAAACATTTTATTATAGTCATGAATATACTCATCGAGTTTTTCACGGGTATGTACATTGATATTTTTTGTATCTACATCAATCTCTTCTTCATTGATACCATTAGCATCTTTATCATCTTCATTTGCACTATAGCTAAAGATAGTTGCTATTTTAAGATCATGTTTTTTAGCCTTGAATTGCTCATAATACTTAATCAGAACATCAGTACTTTTTTGGCTTCCACCTACACAAAATATAGCATTGAATTTTTTTGAGTGTGTTTTTCTACTGTGATTATCAATAATATAATCTACTACTTTAGATACCCTTTCATCACTTTCATAAACTTCTTGAATATCTATATTTTCTACTTGCTCATCATTGGTACTATCTTTTTCTTTAAATGTTTGAATATACTCAATAGCAAATTTTAAAACATTACCATCAGATATAGCATCTGTAATTACATACTTATGTAACATCTCATCAAAAAGCTCTACAGTGGTTCTTTTACCAAATTGATTTTTAGCAGCATTTTTAGCTAATATAGGTGTACCAGTAAAGCCTATAAGTTGGCTATTAGTAAAAAATCTCGTAATATTTTTATGGGTTTGACCAAACTGACTTCTATGACACTCATCAAATATAAATACTATCTTTTTATCTTTGATAGTTTCCATGCTTTTTAAATAGAGTTGTTTATTGATAGCATTATTAAGTTTTTGAATAGTTGTTACTATTAGGTTACTAGCTTTATGCTGGCCTTTTTTGTTTTTATATTTATCTAAGAACTGATCCACTAATATTTTAGTATTATCACTACTATCTACTGAGCCCTCGCAAAACTTGTTAAACTCAAGGGTTGTCTGTGAGTCTAAGTCTTTTCTATCCACTACAAACACTACTTTGTCGACTTCTTCTAAAGACATTAATATTTGAGCTGTTTTGAATGATGTTAAAGTCTTACCTGATCCAGTCGTATGCCATATATAACCATTTTTATTAGAGTTTTTTACTCGATCAATAATTTTCTCAACTGCATAATATTGATATGGTCGTAAAATCATCATAGATTTTTGGCTTGCTGAAATAACTATATACTTACATATCATTTTAGAAATGTGACATTTCTCTAAAAAGTACTTGGTAAACTGGCCAAGATTAGTCATTAGCTTATTGTTTTCATCTGCCCAATAAAATGTTTGTTTGAAACTTTGTTTTTTGTTATTAGCGTAATATTTTGTATTTACACCATTACTAATAATAAATACTTGTACATAGTTAAAAAGAGTACTATTAAAGCCAAATGAATGCCTTTGATAGCGATTAATTTGATTAAATGCCTCCTTTATCTCTAAACCTCTTCTTTTAAGCTCTATTTGTACTAAAGGAAAACCATTAATCAATAATGTAACATCATATCTATTTTTATATTTACCTTCTTGGCTAATTTGATGTGTAACTTGAAAGAGGTTTTGACACCAGTTTATAACATCTAAAAACTCAATATATTTGGTAGTGCCATCATCTCGAACTAAAGAATATTTTTCTCTTAGCTTTTGAGCCTTTTCAATAATAGAGCCTTTTCTAATTTCATTAATAATTTGAGTAAACTCTGAATCACTAAAAGTAGTTTGATTATGCTTTTGTAATTGTAATTTAAGATTAGTCAATAGCTCCTCTTCATTACTAACATGGACTTTCTCATAACCCATATCAACAAGCTGTTTGATTAGTTTATTTTCTAGTTGCTGTTCTGTTTCTGTACACATAATTTATAGCTCTTTTTGTACTCTTTCCCAATATGGGTATATAACATTATAGAACTTATCAAAATAGTTAACGAACCAGTCTATTTTTTGATCCCAACTATCATAATTATTTAGTTTGCCTAGTTGATTAGCTAACTCTACAGGCATTTCGTATTTAATTCTAGAAGCCTTTTTATTATCTAATCGCTCCCAATAAATTCCTTCTCCAATATTAGTATCAATTTCTTCTTTATATTTATACATGCTATCAAATAAAAGTTTATTTTCATCATGTGCAAAATAGATTTCTACCCTAGGAGCATGCCTACCTAGAACAAATGCAAACTTACCTTTTCCTTTCCAAAATCCAATATTAAACCATGCATTTGGATTTACATTATCCATTTGATGTAAATTATTATTAGCTAGCCCTATTTTTAGCTTCTTCCAAAATTCAACTAAATTCCTGTCTGTTTCCGAAGCTATAGCTACTTTGGTTTTTTCTTCTTGCTTTTTCTCTTTTGCATCTATCATAAACTCTTCAACTTCTGGAACAGGTATGATTTGATCAACTTGCAAAAACAGATCATCATGCAATTTGTAAGGTGTAGCTTTAAAACACTGTATTTGTATATCATGGTTTATTAACCATAATACTGTAGATGTAACCTCTTTACGGTAGTTATTGGCTACAAATATAATTCTCTGATCATTTTTATTTAGAAGTAAGTCATTTTCGTCTTCTAAGTCTAAGAAGTCTAATATTGACTGTTTAGCATCTTCATTACTAAAATACTTGTTTAAATATGCCTGATAAATTCTTATGATTTGTGTGGTAGATAAGGTCGAGCAATATGATGTATATTTCAAAGCTTGCCATGTTAAATCTCTGCCACTGTCATCAAGCTTATTTTCAATAATTACCAAATTAGAATTTTTATCAATAGCCAACAAATCTAACCTTTCATTTGTGTCATTAAAACCATCAAATTCTTTTTGAATAATAAGAAGCTCTTCTCCAAGCACTTCAGGGTTTTTAGCAATCCATTCTTGTAGATGATCTCTTTCTCTGAATCCTAGCTCACTAAAACTCTTTTGTTCTAATGACAAGATATTATTTTTTTCTTTATTTATTTGATACATAAATCTCCTACATAAACATCTGCTGAAGCAGTCCTTTTTTAAATTCTTTGGTATGCTCTAATTGTTTAGCTACTTGCTCTATCTTTTTATCTACAGATGTTAAAAATGAGGCTATTTTTTGTTGTTCTGGTTTGGTGGGTAATGCTAGCGTTATCTTTTTAACAACATCAGAGTTAAGTTTTGGTTGAGCAGTTCCTGTATTATATTTAGTATAATTAATTCTTTCTAACGCTTCACATAAAAAAACATTTGAGTCTTTCGCCTGAAAGATATGTGCATGGTTATTAACCCAAAATCTTCCTTTTGCTAAAAATACTAATCTCGAGTTTCTCATAACAATGTTAGCACCATCTTCACCCAGCAAAATATACTCTCCATCAAAAAGGTATTCCTTTACATAATCAATAACCCCTGAAGCCCCATAGTATGGATATTTACCTGCTATTCTATCTGACTCAGTTAAAGGCACTCTTTTTGAATTATAAAAAGTTGCTATATCTCCTAACTTCTTCTCAACCCACTCAGGAAACTTACTACCACCATCATCTTTAAATCTAATCTCTTTACTAAATATTTTCTGCATAAGGCTTTTTTTATAGTCTTTGAGTAGCTTTTCTTTACGAGTTAGTAGCTCTATCTTTTTATCTACAGATGTTAAAAATGAGGCTATTTTTTGTTGTTCGGGTTTTGTGGGTAATGTAAGATCTAATGTCTTTATGATTTGAAGGTTAAGACCACCTCTACCACCTTCTCCAGCAGATAACCTTCTTAGCTCATCATACCTGTTATCTAGATTGTGATACAAAAAATTTTCATCGAATACTTTATCATTAGGATGTATAGCCGCTATTGATTGATTAATACATAGTTCAATCATATTCATTGCTATAGTACCTCTAGTTTTACCTTGACCCGCTAGACCAATCAAAATACAATTCTTAGGTATTATCTTTGTACTAGATTTCGTAAGTCCTAGTTCTGTAATCCTTTTTTGAACTTCATATACTTTCTTGTAGTTTAACTCTCCAGAACTCATCCACCTTATATTTCCATTATTCCAGTAATCAGATTGAAGTGTACTTGGTGTGCCGCCAGCAACTATTTTATTAGATACCTTACCAACTTTGGTCGTATTCCACTCACCACTAAACTCTTTAAATCTTAGCTTTGGTATATTGCTCATTCTTTTCCCTTGCAAAAAGTAAACCTTTTGTTTACAATTAAATCGACTTTGCTTCCCCACACTAGTTTTACTAGGCGATGGGGTCGCTATCCAATACTTTCCCAATTTGCTCAAATATAAACTCATTAGATGTCTTTTTTGTTTCGTCTAAACATTTATAAATCAAATCATCCAATTTTTCTAACCAATTTGAGTTAGGTAATATTTTTTTTAATACAAAATCTATTGTTAATGCAAAAAAGTAAAACTGATCTGGTTTTTGGTATAAATTTTTATCTGCAAAAATATCTGATTTTTCGATAGTATGTTTAAACCTTCTATTCCATAATCTAGCATGATGTGATGAATAGTTTCTTATCAAAGTTATTGAATATAAAATCCTAGAAAATATATATGGGCTTTTAATACCATATATCTCTGATATTTGCTTAGCATATTCAGGCTTCAAAATCGTATATAGATTAGAAATATTTCCCATAGTAAATATTTCTAACAGTGCCCACACTGGAATATCCTTATAATTCTTGTCGTGATGAGATATAAATTCTTCATCTTTAGATCTTATTAGTTGTGTGTTTACAGTATTGATAATCTCAGAATACTTAACTATATTTTTTCTATTATTCAGCTTAAAAACACTAGTATCAAATGGGACTTTACTATTTGTCTGACCTATAACATAAGCAATGTTAGCCTTCAAAGAAACTTCTATAGTTTCTATAGCATCTAAAACTAATAACCTTAGTTTTTTATCAAATACATATAGCTCTTTAATATCTTCAAAATGAGTATTTTCTTTGAACCTATGCTTGTCATTATCATCTTTATATCTAAATATAAATGAATAACCACTCAGTCTATAGTAATTAATATTCTGTAGATACTTTATAGCCCTAGATTCATCATCTATAGTCATTCCTCTACTTTTGAGAATATCTATTTGGTCTTGAGAGCTTGTCCATTTCTTTATACTTTTTTTATTATCCATAAGAGCCTCTAAAATGGTGTAGCTATGCCAAGCTCATCACAGTATTGTTTAATGGTTTGATCATTGTTTGCTATTTCAGTATCAATATCTTTTAGCTGAGTACAAACACTAGCTATATCAATAGGTTGTTCCTCTTCAAAAGTATCTACATATCTAGGAATATTTAGATTATAGTCATTTTCTCTGACTTCTGATATAAGTGCAAGATATGAGTATTTATCTAATGTTTCTCTCTTTGCATAAGTATCTATGATTTTTTCTACATTTTTATCTGTTAGGTAATTTTGGTTTTTTGCTTTCTCAAAGTCGTTTGAAGCATCTATAAATAATATGTGTTCGCTATCTTCACGACATTTTTTAAATACTAAAACACATGTAGGAATTGAAGTACCATAAAATATATTAGCTGGTAGACCGATGACAGCATCTAGGTAGTTTCTATTTTCAATCAGATACTTTCTAATATGTCCTTCTGCTGACCCTCTAAATAAAACTCCATGAGGTAATACTATCGCCATAGTGCCATTTTCATCTAACTGGTGAATCATGTGTTGTACAAAAGCAAAATCAGCCTTAGAGCTTGGTGCTAGCCTACCGTATTGACTAAATCTATCCTCATCTAAAAATAGTTTATTAGCTGACCAATTAGCACTAAATGGCGGATTAGCTACTATCGCCTCAAACCTTTTATCTAAATGCTGCGGATTTTCTAGCGTATCATCTTGTTTAATATCAAATTTAGCATAATGAACATCGTGCATTATCATATTCATGCGAGCTAGGTTATATGTGGTTCTGTTTAACTCTTGCCCATAATAATTTGTAACATCTTCTACCTCTGTAGCTACTCTCAATAGTAATGAGCCTGAGCCACAAGTAGGATCATAAACAGACTTTAAGCGAGTTTTTCCTGCTGTCACTAATTTAGCCAATATTTTAGAAACCTGTTGAGGTGTATAAAACTCTCCTGCTTTCTTACCTGCTCCTGCTGCAAATTGACCGATTAAGTATTCATAAGCATCCCCTAAAATATCTCTATTTCTATCAGATATATTAAAATCAATCTTATCTAAATGAATTAAGACCTGTGCAACCACTTCATTACGAGCATTAGTGGACTTGCCTAACTTAGTAGATGTTAAATCCAAATCTTCAAATAGATGTACAAAATCATCTTCACTAGCTGAACCCATAGTAGTTTGTTCTATATTTGTAAGAATAGTTCCCAATTCTTCTAATATGAAATTGTCTTCTTTTTGAGATCCCTTTTTTGCTACATTATGAAATAGCTCATTAGGCTTTAGGCAATATCCTAGCTCTTCAATACTAGCCTCTTTGACTGCATCTAAAATATCAGTATTGGTACTATCTACTTCACTATAGAAAAAACCATCTTCTAAAGAGTTTGCAAATGCTTCCATCTTTTCAGATAAATACTTATAGAATATAAATCCTAAAATGTAATCTCTAAATTCATCTGCATCCATCTTACCCCTAAGAGTATTAGCAATATTCCAAAGTTGTTGCTCTAGTAATTTCTTTTGTTCTTCGCTCATCAGATTATAAACAATAATATATATCCTTATATTTTAGCTTATTTAAGATCTAATAGAATCATATTTTTTTTACTTAACACAACCACCACAATTAACACATAGTAGCTAAAAGCCTTGTTCTACATAGCTTTACAGTGTGTGCTTTTATTAACACATTAAAAAGCATATTTAACACACTTATATTTTAACCTTGGTGTAACCTTGTGGTTCTTTACTAATATAGCTATTTCCTTTTAAAATACAGACCTTTATAAAACAAGGATTAAAGTGTTTCTTTTTGTGCTGATTTTTCTTTTTCCATACCTTGCTAAAGCCTTATGTAATCAACATTTCATCCACTCTTCAATTGCTGAATTTTAGCGTTCACTTTACTACTAAATTTTTATAGTGCAAATATATTCATTTTACTGTTGCTTTTTATTCTATACTTCCATTCACTTTGTGGCTGTAATGCTTATAAAATATAGCTTTAACCATTCACTTGATTATTAATATGGTGTTGCATTTTTATCATATCTCTTTTGTGTTGTATCTGCTTTTTTGTGTGTTAAAGGGTCTTTGTGTTGATTGTGTTAGATGTGTTAGATGTGTTAGATGTGTTAAGAAAATAGAATTATAGCCAATTATATTTAGTAAATGATATATCGTAAAACTAACTCTATTTACTTAGTATTTTAAGTTGCAACATTTGTTAATAAAAGTTGCATGTATAGTTGCACTATTTTTAGTGGTATGTTGCAATAGTGTTGCATGTATAGTTGCAATAAATATATACCTCAAACCCTTTTAATATATAGCTATCATAAGGCTTGTTATTTTTATGGTTGCTTAATGATTGCATTAGATGTTGCCATATATAAGCTAATAGTTGCAGGTTGCACTTGTCTAGTACAAAGATTGTGCAACAACTCATTATTATGCCATGCTTTTTTAGTACCCTTGATACTGTAGACTTATTACAACCTATTTCATCCGCTATTTCAGTTTGACTCATATCTGTTTTTTTTAGCTCTAATATCCTTTGGTCTCGGGTTTCTTTTGCATCTGATACTTTCCAGCCATCACTAGCTAAATGTACCTCTATGGTCTCTATAGGGTTAGCATTACGGTTTTTATCTACACTAATAATAAACCTAGCTCCTTGTTCTGGTTCATAATCGCTAGGGTGTTTTAAGCTTATAACAGTTTCCAAAACATCTTGTTTAGCACTAGCTCCTCTATTTGTACCATTCTTACCAGCATGATCTATTATTAAGATAGTTTTCCCCTTAGCTCTAAGACTTAATAACCAGTCTTGAGTAGTCCGCCATGCTTCGGTTGTATTTTCTTGCCCACTTCTACATAAAGTAGCGATATTGTCTAATACTATAAACTCTGCCCAATTAGTTAGATGTTCTATTAGCATCTGTCCATCTATAGTCGATAAATCAGGCATTAATTGATTATCCTGTAAAGTGTCATGACTCAATACTCTAAAGTTATCATTATCTGTATCACTGGTTATATGCTGTATTCTTTCTTTTATCGATATTAAAGGCATTTCACCATCAATAAACAATGTTTTCCTCGCTATGTTACACTTCCACCCTAAAAACTCTGTGGCGGAGGATATTGCCCACGCAATACCTGTGCTAACTAATGTTTTACCTACTCCAGTTTTAGCATAAACCATTAAGATATCTTTTTCTCGTATTAGAGGCTCTAATATATAATCTTTTGCTTTTAAATCCTCCTTCATAATCTTACTCCAGTTATATGCTTCTAATGGCTTAGGCTCTGCTATTTCTTTTTGCATTTCTAAAAAATTGTTCATTGTAAAATATCCCCTCTAACTTTTGTTAAATAATCGTTCCAATCGGATAAGCCTTGTTGTTTTTGCTCATCTGTTAAGGGTGGGGGATTGATATATACATTTGGAATTATTGCAGCAACTTCTTTAGATTTTCTGATACCTACACCGTTTAAATCATTATCAGCATATATATTTAGTTCAGCTTCGGGGTGTAAATCATAAAAAAATGATACGATAGGTTTTAGATTATTACAGTTAAAGCAAACTACTACGCTAATATCATTATTAAGCTCTGTTGTTTGATTATTCTTTACTATAGTTGTCTTTAGATGATTAACCGCATTTAATAGGCTCATACCCGTTGCTAAGCCCTCTACAAAGATAAAACAATTATTAGTAGACTTATTTAGTATTAGAAAACTATCTTTAGCATTAGCACCTTTATAAAATTGTTTAAAACCATTAGGTAGTATCGTTTGTATGCTCTGTAGCTTCACCTTAAAAGACTCATTAATGCCAATACAAGCGACTATAAGCTTATCTTTATCCTGTTTGATAGCTTCATGGCTTTTTATACCTTTGGCTACTAAATACGGGTGGCTATCATCTGCTTTAGGTAAAGATAAATAGTAACTTTCTAATTTACTTGCTAACTCTTGTTTACTCTGTATCTATGCTTTTTTTTGTTGCTGCAATACTTGGCTATTATAGGCTTTTTTCTCATAGCTATTATATTGGTTATCTGTATCTATGTAGGTGTACTTGCTATCACTAGCCATATCCATAAAAGTATAAACATTCTCATTATTACGGATAAGTCTTAGGTTTAAATTTGATGACTTCTTATTACTATCTTTAAACCTATATATTTCATTTATACCTATGTTATAATTAAAGTTATTGGGTAGTGTATAGCCTTTATCTCTTACAAAATCATTAAACTTTATGCTATCCATCATCTTACCCTCTAGCTTCTATTTTTGACTGCACCCATTCTTGAATATCTGAACATAGCCAACCTACACTTACATGGCTTAGATTTATTGGTTTAGGGAATTGATTAGCCTTTATCCACCTGTATATAGTTGATTTTGATAATCCAGTTATCTCTATTACTTGTTTCAGTCTTAAAATCTTGTTATTCATTTCTACACCTTTATGGTTTCAATTAAACTTATGTTTTAATTGTCGCGACAACCATTTAGATACTTATCAAAACTCGAGAGCTTTGCTTGGTATCTGATAGGTATTGTAAAGATGTTTTTAGACTTTAAAATATGCCAAACCTGTCATTCAAATAGGCTAGAATATGACAAGTTATAAAAATAATATTGAAAATAAAGAGTTTAGAATATGACAAGATATAAGAAATTATTTTTTTGCATTTACTCCAGTTTTTAAAGTTAGGCTATATTCTTCTATTATTAAATCTGAAAAAACTTCCTGTTTTCGTGTAGTAAATTGATATTCATTTTTTAACCAATTTCTAATATCCTGCTTTTCAATATCATCTTTACCATCAGACTGTTCTATATATTTATCAAAAGCCAAAATAATATCATTGTATGGCTTCAAAGCTTCGCTATAGATATAACTATCATCTTGATTATTTTTATCTAACAATTGAGGCTCATTTATAATAATGTTATTTTCTTCCTCGTATGTTTCTATATCATCTAAATTGATAAATAATTTTCTAACCTCTATAAAAGCCTCAAATCCTTCTTCTTTTAAATTTATAGAGTTAATGCTTTTTAATTTCAGCTTGATATACCCTTGATATTGATTACCAATAAATAGACTCATAAACTCGTTTAAAGTATATTTATGAAAATGATAGTCACCATTATAATGAAGCTCAAAATCTTCTATTTTTATATTATTAATTCTATCTATCTTTTTAATAATATAATCAGCCTCATCACTATATATTGCATCGCTTGGTTTATATTTTAAATTAAAAAAACTAACATCTTTAATATTGAATAAAAAGGGTAGTTCTTTAATGATTTTATTAATTGCATTTTCTAACTGCCTAAACTCAAATTCTTCTTTATTATCATATATTGGCTTATCATCTTTTGTAGAATTAGCCCATCTTTCTTTAAATAAATGTACTAAACTAATATCTTTTACACTTTCTAAATCAAACATAATACTCCCAAAACATTAAACATTACCAAAACACTTAGACGGTGTTCTTTCGGCAGCTACCCTAGACAATACTAACCTATAAAATCTAACTCACATTATCCATATTGATAATATTACTATTAGCTTTAACCTCATCTACATAATCAGCCCATAGCTGTAGCATTTGACTACGCTCTATAAGAAAATCATTTTTATCATAGATGTTATCTATAGCATTTTCTTTTGAGTGACTTAGTACCATTCTTATACTATCACTACTCCAATTATAATCACTCTGTATACTACTAACATATGTTCTAGCAGACTTTCTAAAGCCATGAGTAACCTGCTTAGGTTTATCTATGCCATTATAGCCCAGCGTCTCTCTTAACGCCTTAGATAAGCTATCTTTAGTTATATGCCTATTTTTTGAACTTGTAGAATAAAAAACATATTCACAACCGCCATTATATTCTTTCATCGACATTAAAATATCATAAGCCTGTTTAGATAATGGCTGCCTAAAATCTCTACCCATCTTCATATCATCAGCAGATATAAATATATAATGTATCGTTTTGTTTTTTAATTTAATTTCTTTTATATCTTTCCATTTTAATGTAGCTATATTGTTTGGTCTAAAGCCAATTAGTACAGCTAATTTTAATGCCATTGCAGTGTTATATTGCCCTTTGTAGCTATCTATATCATTTATCAACTGACTAAAGTTATATTGGTCTTCTACTGGGTGTATAAATTCAAAACCATCTGTCTTTGCTACATCTATTTGAATATCGCGAACTATATTATATTTAGTTATACCTTTACCAATCGCATATCTAAAAATATGGCTAAGCAATGTTTTTATTTTCTTTTGATTTGCTGGGGTCTCTTTTTCTATAATTTTAACTAATTGAAAAGTTTCAACATCTTTTATATTTTGAGTTTTTAAGTTTGGTAAAATAAATCTATTATACAAAGATACATTTCTTTTATAGCAGCCATCAGTCCAGCCGTTCGGTTTGCTCGGATGTTTAGTTTCTAATGCTTTATTCCCCACTACTTCAAAAACATTACCATCCTGATACTTAGCTTTTTCTTTTTCTAGCATAGGATCTTTACCACTCGCAATAGTTTGATTATATTTAAAAGCTTCATCTCTAGCATGTTTCAAACTTATCGCTGGATAGCTCCCAATACCTAGCAATTTACCTCTATATCTAAATTGCCACGATTTACTGCCAGACTTATTAACTTTGATATATAAGCCGTTACCATCAGCTAACCTATAATCTTTACCAGTTGCTTTTAAACTCTGTAACTTGCTTACTGTAAGGGCTTTAGTCATATAAGTGTATCCCAACCTACTCTAAAAAGTACTTTTCTAGAAATTAGGATACAGCCTAGGATACACTTTATCAAGAGTCTTACTAATATCACATGGGACTATTTGAAATCATAAATCCACCACAATCTTTAGTTTAAAAAGGGTTGCGGAGTTATTTGAAACTTAAAGAAATTTGTATTTGGTGCGCTGAGTGGGACTCGAACCCACACATACTTCGGACACACCCCCCCCCTCAAGATGGCGTGTCTACCAATTCCACCACCAGTACAGTAGATAAAAATTAAACTATACTACTTACCTGAAATAGTATCTTTAACTTTCTGTATAAAATTCAGGCTTATTTGCAACTTCTTTTACAGTATCAGATGATGCTTCAACACTAGATGAAATATCTGCTTCTACTTCATTAGCTTTATCAGCAATGCCTGTAGTTTTCGTAGTTACTGCATCAGACGCATTATTTTGCTGTATCTGTAGCTTTTGTCGCACCAGTTGAAACAGCATCTTTAGCATCAGCTTGCTTATCATTAGTCTGAGTAGCTGCTGCAGAAACTTGACCAGTTTCTTTTTGATACTGAGCATAATCGTACTGATTCGCTATTTGCTTAGCAGAAGTATCAGTAGTTGCAACTTTAGGGCTCTTACCAAGATAACCAAGAGTTAAGCAACCAATAAAGAATACTGCTGTACAAAATATTGTCATTTTAAATAAAAATGAAGCATTCCCCTTGCTACCAAATACTGTATTTGATGATCCACCACCAAATGAAACGCCCATATCAGCACCTTTACCTTGTTGTAAAAGCACTAAAAAAATAATAGCTAAAGCCGCTATTATATCTATTGTTAAAATTATTGAGTACATATTATATTTGCTTGATTTATTATTTCGTTAAACTCAGGAGCTTGTAATGATGCTCCTCCTATTAATCCACCGTCTACATCAGCAAGACTTAATATGTCTTTAGCATTTGCAGCTTTTAGGCTACCACCATACACTATCTTGATGTTTTTAGCAAGATTATCGTCTATTTTTGCAATCATTGATCTGATAAATTTATGAGTTTCTTGAACTTGCTCTAGTGATGCTACCACACCCGTACCTATTGCCCATACAGGCTCATACGCGATTACAACTTCACTTAATTGGGATACAGATAAGTTTTGCATAACTAATGCAAATTGAGAAGCTAAAACTTCTTCAAGTTTGCCACTTTCTCTATCTTCTAAAGACTCACCTATACACACTACAGGCATTATATCTGTATCTATAACCTTTTGTAACTTTTTAAATACATCTTCATCAGACTCATTAAACAATGATCTTCTTTCAGAATGACCTATCAGCAGATAGTCACAACCCACATCTTCAAGCATAGCTTTTGAAAGCTCGCCTGTAAAAGCACCATCATCATTAAATGTGATGTTTTGTAAGCCTACACCTATTTCTTTTGGTAATTGAGCTATAGTTTCTTTCACATACACACTTGATGGAAATACAGCTACACTTACTTTTGAGCTATCAAATTTAGCTGTTGAAAGACCAGCACAAAGCTCTTTAATACTTTGTGTATTACCGTTCATTTTCCAGTTACCCATTATTAATTTTTGCATATCTCTTTTACCATTTTGTTTTTTAATACTTAAAAGAACACTGAGCGTAGTCGAAGTGTCGCCACCTATCACACATAAACAACCGAGGCTTCGACTTCGCTCAGCCGTCTTTATTTAAACTAAAATCTTCTCTTTTACTTTTTCTACCAAATAATCAGCATATTTTTTAGCTAAGCTCTTTTCATCTGCTTCTACCATTACTCGTAGTACAGGCTCTGTACCTGATGGTCGTAAAAGAACTCTACCGTGATTAGCTAGTTCTTGCTCTACTTCAGCTACATCATCAGCTAAATTTTCTAAATCTTTTGGTGTTACTTTCTTCGCTAATGGTACATTTATAAGAGTCTTTTGCATGAGCTCGCCTTCGATCTTAAATTGCGATACAGGCTTCTTATCTTGTGAAAATATCGCCAATAATTGTACGGCTGTAAACAAACCATCTCCAGTTGTACCAAAATTTAGATTGATTACATGACCAGAAGATTCTCCACCGATTTTATAGCCATACTTTACAAGATCTTCAAATACATATCTATCGCCAACTTTTGAACGAATAAACGGAATATCATTTTCCTTATAATGATTTTCATAACTCATATTTGTCATCTGTGTACCAACAATTCCACTAGTTCCACCACAAATATCAGAGTATTGAGAGATGATGTTTAAAATACCATCACCATCTATCTCAGAACCTTTTTCATCGATTATAATAATTCTATCAGCATCGCCATCTAGCGATAAACCAAGATCAGCTTTATGCTCTAATACTGCTTTAGCAACATTATCAACACAAGTCGCTCCACAATCCACATTGATATTCACACCATCTGGATTTGAGGCAATACTCACGTAGTCTATACCAAAAGTGTCAAGCAAAACTTCAAAATGCTTTGAACCTGCACCATGAGCACAGTCTATTACAACCTTACCTTTATATGAAACCACATCTTTGAATCTTGTATAGCAATCCTCTATATACTCTGTTGTAGAGTTCTCTAAAAGCTTATAACCACCAAACTTATAATCATCCTGATAAACAAGATCGCTATCAATTTTAGCTTCAACTTCAGCTTCTAACTCATCATCAAGTTTACACCCATCAGCTGAAAAAAGTTTGATCCCATTATCAGTGAATTTATTATGTGACGCTGTAATCACAAATCCAGCAGATGCCTTATACTTAATAGTCATAAAAGCTACAATAGGAGTAGGTACCACACCTAAATCTATCACAGAAACTCCCGCACCATTTAAGCCAGAAACTAAAGCAAACTTGAGCATATCGCCCGAACTACGAGTATCTTGACCTATGATGACCAACTTATTTTGCTTGCGATCATTTATAAGAGAGCCAACCGCATTACCAAGTCTTTGTACAAATTCAGCAGTAATTGTCGAATTACCTACCTCGCCTCTTATACCATCAGTCCCAAAATACTTAGCCATTTTATAAAAGATCCTTAGAAATGTAATAGTGTTGTCACATCATAACCAGCTACTTTTTCACGACCACCTAAGCCGTCTAGCTCCATTACAAATACCATACCACAAACACTAGCTTGAGTTTTTTCGATAAGCTCTGCAGTAGCTTTTGCCGTACCACCTGTAGCTAATAAATCATCAACCACTAGTACAACATCATCCTTAGAAAAAGCATCCTGATGAATCTCAAGGCTATTACTACCATACTCAAGCTCATAGCTCACACTATAAGTAGCTCGAGGTAGTTTACCTGGTTTTCTTACCGGTACAAACCCCAGACCTAGAGCATCTGCCAATGCTACACCGAATATAAAACCCCTACTTTCTGTACCAGTTATAAATGTAGGTTTAATACCCTTAGCTTCTAAACCTTTTTTCATTTCAAAAGTGGTTTTCCTTAAACCATCTTTATCCGCCAATAACGGTGTAATATCACGAAACATAATACCTTTTTTTGGGTAATCAGGCACAGTAATAATTTTACTTTCAATAAATTCTAAACTCATGGTAAATACCTATCGGTAGAAATTTAATAAAATTTGAGGAATTATACTCGACTAAACTTGCAACAAGATTCTAGTTGGATCTTCAAGATACTCTTTAATCATCTTCAAGAAGCGTACAGAAGTACCACCATCAATGATTCTATGATCATAAGATAATGCTAGATACATGATTGGACGAATTTTTATCTCTCCACCTACAACCATTGGACGCTCAACAATATTGTGCATACCTAAGATAGCACTTTGTGGCGAATTAATGATTGGCGTAGAAAGCATAGAGCCATAAGTACCACCATTTGTTATAGTAAATGTACCACCTTGCATATCTTCAAGAGTAAGCTTGCCATCTCTAGCTTTCAGCGCTCTATCAAGCAAATCATTTTCAAGCTCTGCTAATGATCTAGTATCAGTATCTTTTAATACTGGCACAACCAAACCACGATCTGTACCAACTGCGATACTTATATCAAAGAAATTGTGATAAACAATTTCATCGCCATCTATAGAAGCATTTACATCAGGGAATTGCTTCAAAGCTTCAGTAGATGCTTTGATAAAGAATGACATAACTCCAAGTTTAGTATCATGCTCTTTGATGAACATATCTTTGTATTTTTTTCTGATTTCCATCACAGCTGTCATATCTACTTCATTAAAAGTAGTCAAAATAGCATTAGAGTGCTGTACATCAACCAATCTATTTGCAATAGTTTGGCGTAAACGAGTCATTTTCACTCGTTTTTCATATCTTTTACCTTGAGCAACAGGAGATTGTGCTTTAGGAGCACTAGTAGCTTTTTTCACATCATCTGATGTAATACGGCCCTTTTTACCTGTACCATTTATATTTGTGGCAGAATCTAAACCACTTGCATTAAAAGCTTTTCTAGCTGATGGCACTAAATGAGGATCTGCAGAACCGTCTTCTGATTTCTCTTCTTGAGCTGGTGCACTACTTACAGCTACTGCACCTTCTGAAATCACAGCAATATCTTCACTAGATAATACAGTATCGCCTGCTTGCTTGACTATTTTAGCAAGTGTGCCACCTACCGTTGCAGGTACTTCCAATACAACTTTGTCTGTTTCAATTTCAGCCAATATATCACCTTCTGCAACCACATCGCCAACCTGCTTATGCCATTCAGAAACTGTACCATCTGCTACAGATTCTGGAAATACAGGAGCTTTTACAGTTACATCGTTGCCTGCTTCTTGAGCTGAGGCAGCTGCTTCTTGCTTAGTTTCTGCTTTAGGAGAATCACTTTTAGTGCTTGCACCAGCATTAGAATCTATATGTGCCAAAGTTTCTTGTGATAATACTGTATCACCTTCTTGCTTTTTAATGCCTGTTAGCACACCACTAGCAGTAGCAGGTACTTCTAGTACAACTTTGTCTGTTTCGATTTCAGCAACTATGTCGCCCTCGTTTACAAATTCACCTTCATTTTTAGTCCACTGTGCTAGAGTACCGTCTGCTACAGATTCTGGAAACATTGGGGTTTTTAATTCAACCATCATTTACTCCTAGTAAAATTTTATATATCTAAAACTCTATTAACCAATTCATCTTGTTGCTTCACATACAGTGCATAATAACCCACTGAAGGTGTTGATGATCTATCTCTGGCAACAAATTCTAGTGATTGCTTCGCATCAAGCAACTTCTCTAACTTACCTCTCATATGGTACCAAGCACCCTTGTTTTGAGGCTCTTCTTGTAACCATACAACCTGTTTAGCTTTTTTATATTTTGCCAATATCTTAGCAATATCTTCACGAGGTGTTGGATATAGCTCTTCTATTCTTACAACAGCAATATGATTATGATTATCAAGCTTTTTCGCCATAAGGTCATAATAAACCTTACCATTACAAAGAACTAGTTTAGTAACTTTATCAGCCTTTGCCGTATGATCATCTATAACTCTCTCAAAATGTTCTTTTGAGAGCTCTTCTAAAGATGAAACAGCTTTAGGGTTTCTCAGCAAGCTCTTCGGCGTCATCACTATAAGTGGTTTTCTTAATGGGCGAACAACCTGTCTTCTTAGTAAGTGATAAATCTGTGCTGGTGAAGTTGGCGTACAAACTTGCATGTTTTTATTTGCACACGAACTTAAAAATCTCTCAAGTCTTGCAGATGAGTGCTCAGCACCAGCACCTTCTTGACCATGAGGTAGAAGCAATGTCAGACCAGATAGTATGCCCCATTTTTCTTCAGCAGATACTAAGAATTGATCAATCACAACTTGTGCTGTATTTACAAAGTCCCCAAATTGAGCTTCCCAAATAACTAAAGAATCAGGGCTATAACAACTATACCCATACTCAAAACCAAGTACAGCATACTCTGAAAGCGTAGAATCAATCACATCAAACCTTGCTTCTTCATTTATATGCTGAAGAGGAATATATTCATCAACACTAGAGCTAGTATCCATGTTTTTAACAACTGCATGACGGTGTGAGAAAGTACCTCTACCACTATCTTCACCAGACAACCTTACAGGATAACCTTGATCTAAAAGTGTTGCAAATGCTAGTGTTTCAGCAAAGCCCCAGTTTATAGGTAGTTCGCCAGATGCCATTTTTTCTCTATCTGTTAAAGCCTTTTTAACCTGCATCTGTACCTTGATTTTTTCAGGAACAGAACACATCTTCATAGCCAATTCTTTTAAAGTTTTCTCTGGTATAACTTTATAGTCATACTTTGTGTCTTGAGTCGCTGAGTATGGAGTCCAATCACAGACCTTATATTTATTAGTCACAACATCTTTATCAAGAATATCTACAGTAACTTTACCATCATTTAATTTACTACGATAATTATTAACCATAAGAGTGTATAGTTCATTATCAATATTGCCATTATTTAAAAGTTTATCACTATAGATTTTTAAAGTTGTTGGAAGTTTTTTAATTACTTCATACATTTTTGGTTGAGTACCAGAAGGCTCATCTGTCTCATTATGGCCATTTCTACGATAGCAAACTAGATCAACTACAACATCCTTGTTGAATTTCATACGATACTCTAATGCGATATCTGTAACTTTAAACACAGCTTCAGGGTCATCACCATTTACATGAAATATTGGTGCGTTAACCATCTTTGCAATATCTGTAGAGTAAGTACTACTTCTATTTACACCATTAGCACTAGCTGTTGTAAAACCAACCTGGTTGTTTGCAACTATATGCACTGTACCGCCAGTACCATAAGCTTCTGTCAGTGAAAAACCAAAAGTTTCCATCACTACACCCTGCCCACAAAAAGCAGCATCTCCGTGAATTAAGATAGGCAATACCTTATTAAATACATCTCCATCAAGCTTATCTTGGATAGCTTTAGTAGCACCCTCAACAACAGGATCAACTGCTTCTAAATGAGACGGGTTAAATGCTAAGGCAATCTTTGCCTCTTTACCATCGATACTACGATAGTTTGAGTACCCCATATGATACTTTACATCACCAGATAAAGCTTTTTCATTTTGCTTACCTTCAAACTCATAGCAAAGATCTTTAGGGTTTTTACCTAATATATTTACCAATACATTCAAGCGACCCCTATGAGCCATACCTATTTGTACAAAACGAGTTGAATGTCTTGATATTGCTTTTTCAATTATATGTTGTAAAGATAGGATCATTGATTCACCACCCTCTAAACCAAATCTTTTTTGACCAACGTATTTTAATGCAAGAAACTTCTCTAGACCTTCTGCGGCAACTAACTGCTGAAGTATCCACTTTTTTTCTTCTGCCGTTGGTGCAGTATCATTCTCTATTCTTTGCCCTAGCCAAAGCTTCTCAGCTTTATTACAAATATACCCATACTCATAACCAACGCTTGACTCGTAAGTAGCTTTTAGCTTATTAACAATTTCCGCTAATGGTACTGATTGATCATTTGTAAAAGAACCTAAATTTACAGACTCTTGTAAATCCGCATCTGACAAGCCATTAGTTGATAAATGAAGATCTGTATCCCTATCATACTCTGTGATATTTAAAGGATCGATTTTCGCTGACTTGTAAGCATGCGACCTATAAGCTTTAAGTAATGACTTTGCCTTTAAAGTAATATCATTATCGCCAGCTACAGTAACTGTATTGATTTTATTTTTGGCTAGATCTTTAAATTCTTTGACTGTATCTCTATGTACAGTATCAGTTGATGATGATACAGAACCAAAAAAAGACAACCACTCTGGATCTAGCCCTTCTTGATTGCCTGTTATGTAGTCGTCATAAATTGATTCAAGATATTCTAAATTACCGCCAGAAAACTGGGTTGTTTCTAGCCATTGGCTGAAATCCGGTTGATTTTTTTTCATATAGAGGCCTAAAATTGGTTTTCTATTTATACACTCTTACTTAATAAAGTTGATCTTATTTTCCCGATTGCTTCTGTAGGATTTAAACCTTTAGGACATACCGATACACAACTCATAATAGTTCTACATCTAAACAAGCTAAACGGATCTTTTAGATCTTCAAGCCTTTCTTCTGTAGCAGTATCGCGCGAATCTGCGATAAATCTATAAGCCTGTAACAATCCAGATGGTCCGATAAACTTATCAGGATTCCACCAGAATGATGGGCAAGCTGTAGTACAACAAGCACATAATATACACTCATAAAGACCATCAAGTTTAGATCTATCATCAGGAGATTGAAGTCTCTCTTTTGTAGGAGCTTCTTCATCATTGATAAGATAAGGTTTAACTTTCTCGTAGTTTTTGAAGAACTGCTTCATATCTACAATCAAATCTCTTGTTACTGGCAAACCTGGTAGTGGATTAATCTTAATTGGTTGCTTTAGCTCACCAATAGATGTAATACATGCTAAACGGTTTTTACCATTAATGTTCATACCATCAGAACCACATACACCTTCACGACATGATCTACGCATTGCTAAAGTCGGATCTTGCTCCTTGACAAGCTCAAGAGCTGTCAAAACTTTTACACCTTCATTTTCAACCGTTACAATATACTCATCATAATAAGGCTTTTTGTCTACTTCTGGATTATATCTATAAATTTTAAATCTTACTTCCATTATAAAATCCTTATAATTAGTACTTTCTTTCTGCTGGTTGGAACGCTTCAACTTTAGTCGGCGACATATTTACTTCTCTTGAAGATGTTTTATCATTCTTTAAGAAATAAAGTGAATGCTTCATCCAATTTTCATCATCTCTTTCTGGGAAATCTACTCTAGAGTGAGCTCCACGAGATTCTTTTCTTTCTAAAGCAGCTTTCGCTGTAGCACTTGCTGTTAGCATTAAGTTATCAAGCTCAAGAGCTTCAATTCTCATCATATTAAACACTCGGGAATTATCTTCAAGCACAGAATTTTCTAGTCTTTCTCTAAGAGTATAAAGCTTATCAAGACCCTCATGCATAGTACTTTCTTGTCTAAATACAGAGAAATACTGTTGCATAACTTGTTGTAATTCTTTTCTTAGGACAGTAATTTTTTCTTTACACCCTCTTTTTTCAGAACTATCCCATTTATTGATTCTACTCATTGCAGCATCTATATTCTCTTGAGAAGTAGGCTTAATAACCATACCTTCTTTCAAGCTTTGCTCTGCGTGCATACCGGCAGCTCTTCCAAACACAACCAAATCAAGTAATGAGTTACTACCTAGTCTATTTGCACCATGAACAGATACTGATGCACATTCGCCTACAGCATATAAGCCACCAATAACTTTGTCTTCACCGTTTTCTTGGGTAACCACTTGCCCGAACTTATTAGTCGGAATACCACCCATTTGATAATGGCAAGTTGGTACAACCGGAATCATCTTCTCAACAGGATCAACACCTGCAAATGTCTGAGCAAGCTCACGCACAGTAGGTAGTTTCTCATCAATAACTTCTTCACCTAAGTGAGTAAGATCAAGGTACACACAACTTGAACCACTAAAAGTATCACCACGTCCTTCTATGATCTCTTGTTGAGATGCACGAGATACAACATCACGACATGCCAAATCTTTTGCATTCGGAGCATAGCGCTCCATAAATCTCTCACCATCTTTGTTACGCAAAATTCCGCCTTCACCACGGCAACCTTCTGTAACCAAAACACCAGCACCAGCAATACCTGTTGGATGGAACTGCCAAAACTCCATGTCTTGAAGTGGCAATCCAGCTCTTAAAGCAAGACCCATACCATCACCTGTGTTGATATAAGCATTTGTACTTGACTCATATATACGTCCAGCACCACCTGTAGCCAATATTGTAATTTTTGCTTTCAAGAAAACAGTTTCACCTGTTTCAATACACAATGCAATCACACCAGAAATACTACCATCATCAGCTTTAACCAAGTCTACAGCAAACCACTCTGTAAAGAAGTTAGTCTCGTGAGCTAAGTTACCCTGATAAAGAGTATGTAAAAGTGCATGACCAGTTCTATCTGCAGCTGCACATGTTCTCTCAGCTTGATTTGCTGGATCAAAGTTTCTCGACATACCACCAAAAGCTCTCTGGTAGATCTTACCATTCCTTAAACGAGAGAAAGGCATTCCCATATGCTCAAGCTCTATGATAGATTGCGGAGCATGCTCACACATATATTCAATAGCATCCTGATCACCAATATAGTCAGAACCTTTTACTGTGTCATACATATGCCACTTCCAATCATCAGATGGTAAATCATCTTCAAACTGCACATTACCTAGAGCTGCAGCAATACCACCCTGTGCTGCAACAGTATGCGACCTTGTAGGAAAAACTTTTGAAACTGCAGCCGTCTTAAAGCCAGACTGCGAAAGCTGAAATGCCGCTCTTAAACCAGCACCGCCAGCGCCGATAACGATAGCATCAAATTCTTGTGTAGCTATACTCATAAAAATAACCTATTAGTAGAAAAACAATACTGCAAACAACCAAAAAAAGCAGAATGCGTAAGTTAAAATAAAACTCAACATCACTAAAGCGGATGCCCAAGCACACTTTATGTAGTCACCACATATAATCCAAATACCTACCCAACCATGAAAAAATACTGCCAGGTAAGCCATCAAAGTAACAACCCTAAAGAACATCCCATCTGTAAACAAACCATGCCAACTATCGTAATTCAACTGTCCAGCATGTGATAAACAAAGTGCTTCAATAAACAAATATCCAAAGTATAGAGTTATAATTACAGCCGTAACTCTCTGTACGAAAAAATCCTTAAGACCTGATGAAGTTAATGAAATTATAGCCATAAGAACCACCCCCACAATACTGCAGATAATACACCCAAAATTATAACAAACATAGAAGTAGCTTTTGCCACTTTTAAGCTCTCACCAAAACCCATATCCATAATCATATGCCTAATACCAGCATACACATGATATGTAATAGATGACAAGAACAGCCAAAAAAAAACACTACACCAACCAGCAGTAAGCAAATTAACTGTAGACTCGTAACCATTTGGTCCTGCTAATAAATAATTCATGCCCACCACAACTAACGGCATAGCTATTAGCAGAATCAAACCACTAATTCTATGCAGTATCGAGCTAATAGCTGTAACCGGAAAGTTATATAATTTTATCGACATTAGATCGATATTAGTAATTTTTTTCATGCTTGAATATCCTCAGAAACATTTTATCGTAATTTGCAACTTAACTATTAAATGCAAACACATACACCACAACACTCCAATGATATATTTTTGTGTCTCTAAATTCAAATATTTCAACAAAAATTTTAACAACTTTAGATATAATAACTGAAGTTAATAACAAAAACATTGACATATAGTATAAGATTTTTTTATTTGCAAATAGCAGACCTTTAGATTAATATTCTCTTGTGATACATATATTAAGCCATTATAAATACAGTTTAGTATTTTTTTACCGCAACACAAATTATATAGTTTTTTAATATAACTCTACTCGGAGGAATAATTAAATGAGTAAGTACGCAACTCTTAAGTATGCAGAAAAAAATATCGACATAAAACTGCCCGTATATTCTCCTAGTCTAGGCAACGACTGCATTCATGTTTCATCTTTAGTAAAACACGGTCTATTTACTTACGATCCTGGCTTTATGTCAACTGCTGCATGTGAATCTACTATCACATATATCGACGGAGGCAAAGGTGTACTTTTACATAGAGGATACCCAATCCAAGAATGGACAAAAAAATCTAACTACAGAAGTCTTTGCTATACTCTATTCTACGATGCGATTCCTAACGACGACGAAAGAAAAGCATTTAGAGAAGAACTTGTAGCTAAAATGCCTGTTTGTGAACATGTAAAAACAGCTATCTCTACCATGCCACAAAACACACACCCTATGTCTTGTTTAATAGCCGGTGTAAATGTACTAGCTGCTGAACACGTAGCAAATGGACAGACTGAGTCTCAAGACGAAGTAGCTAAAAACATCGTAGCTAAAATTGCTACTATGGCAGCTATGGCTTATAGACACAATAAAGGCAAAAAATTCTTAGAGCCTAAGCCTGATTTTGGCTATGCTAAAAACTTCTTGTACATGATGTTTGCAGAAGATGAGAGCTATGCACCTGATGAATTACATGTAAAAGCTATGGACACCATGTTTATACTTCATGCAGATCACGGGCAAAATGCTTCTACTTCTACAGTAAGACTAGCAGGCTCAACAGGCACTACACCTTATGCTGCTATTATCGCAGGTATAACAGCTCTATGGGGACCTGCTCACGGCGGTGCTAATGAAGCTGTAATTCAAATGCTCAATGAAATTGGCTCAATGGAAAACATCGATAAATTTATCGCAAAAGCAAAAGATAAAGATGATCCATTTAGACTAATGGGCTTTGGCCATAGAGTTTATAAAAACACTGACCCTCGTGCTATAGAAATGAAAGAAAATTGCGAAGAAATTTTAGCTAAACTTGGCGGTGGAGATAATCCTCTACTTTCTATGGCTAAAAAGCTTGAAGAAATAGCTCTACAAGATGACTTCTTTATTGATAGAAAATTATTCCCTAACGTGGATTTCTATTCTGGAATTATCTTAAAGGCTATGGGCATACCAGAAGAAATGTTTACAGCGATTTTTGCATTAGCTAGAACTTCTGGCTGGATTTCTCAGTGGATCGAAATGACAAATGATTCTGCTCAAAAAATCGGTCGTCCAAGACAGTTGTATAATGGTGCTACTAGCAGAAATTTCTAATATAAATATTCTTTTTGAAGGGTGGTAAAATTTACTACCCTTTGTAAAAAAAAATCTACATGTTATAAATTCTACAAACAATAATTACATCCTGTGGTAATGTTATATTTACTAGGCAATGTAATGATGCATTCAAAACTCAAGCCCTTCTTTACATTCCTACGGTTTTGAATTACCCTTATAGTTATAATAAAAGTCTCTAACACAAACATGCATAACGAACTAACTCTTGTAGATAAAATTCTTGCACCATTTAGACAAAGCAAAATGTTTAGCATGCTTATATTAGGCTACTCTTCTGGTCTACCATTAATGCTTACAGCATCATCCCTACTTCTTTGGTACAAAGATAGTGGCATAGATACTAGAAACATTACCTTTTTAACACTGATCGCAATACCTTACACCTTCAAATACCTTTGGGCTCCACTCCTAGATAAAATTAGCATACCAATACTAGGTCGAAGAAAAGGTTGGATACTTCTCACTCAAATAGCTCTTATATTTCTAATAGCTTCTATGAGTCGTTTCTCTCCTGCAAGCTCCCCTTTTCTTATAGCATTTATAGGGTTTTTAATTTGCTTTGTATCAGCAACCCAAGATATCGCAATAAATGCTTATCAAACAGAGATACTAAATGAGTCTGAGAGAGCCTTAGGAAGTGCTATTGCTGTGATGGGTTACCGTATTGGAATGATTGTAACTGGCTCTATAGTTTTAATTATTGCCGATAAACTCAATGACAACTGGAATTTAACTTGGCTAATGATATTACCATTTTTTATCATCTGCCCACTCTACACTTTAATTCTGAAAGAAACTAAACAGATTGATACCCCAAAATTATTCACAGAAGCGTTCACAGTGCCTTTCATTGAGTTTTTTACCCGCAAAGGAATCTCTACCGCAATCATAATTTTAATGATAATAATAGTCTACAAGCTAGCTGATGCAATGGCTTTCTCTTTAAATACAATCTTTTTTGCAAATATGGGCTTTGACAAAACCACAATAGCAATATCTTATAAAACATTCTCTCTAGCCGCTACTATCAGCGGATTAGTCTTTGGCGGGTTAATCGCCAAAAAAATAGGGGTGTATAAAAGCTTTTTATACTTTAGTATTCTTATGGCTTGTGCAAACCTAATGTATGTTGCACTAGCTCTTGTTGGTAAAAACTACTACTTTATGGTTGGGTCTGTAGCTATCGAATACTTCTGTGGTGCAATGGGTACAGCCATACTCGTTGCCATGATTATGAGTTTAATAAACCTGAAGTTTTCTGCAACTCAATTTGCTATTCTTAGCTCTATTGACTCATTAGGAAGAGTATTGGTTGGTCCATTAGCAGGGTATGTTCAAGCTTACTATAACTGGAGCGGCTTATTTCTCTTTAGCTTTATGATTGGAATGATAGTTTCTTTATTTATATACATTTTCAGGCAAAGGATCAAAGAAATGGCCAATTTAATTTAAATATTCTAAACTAATATTTTGTAATATATAATTAATCAAAATATATAAAAATACTGGCAAACGATTGTAAAAATACTTTTATTAATAGGAATTTTTAGCTTAACATCACTTTGTTTTGCTGAGAGTAAGTCTAATACTGATGATATGCCAGATCTTAGTAAAATAACAAATAAAAACGATATGGGTAAAATACTACCAGGTTTAAAAGTTAAGTATGATGGTGTGACAAAAGAAATAGATACCAACACATGTATCACTATATACAATGTTAATGAAGAAAATAGTACTAAAGCATGCAGTACAATCAAATTCGGATAGTTTGAATGTAAACTTGACTGATATACTGATGAGTAATCTTAGAATTCTTACCTCCTGCCACTACTTTTCGTATCAATCTCATATTATAAACATAGAAATCTTATCGCAGTAATCTTAAATATCATTAAAGATGCTTAATTTAAGAGCACTTTTTCTTAAAAGAATTAAACTAGATATAAAATTTGGAGCTAATCGCAAAAATGAGTTGGTAAAATACGACTGTAAATCAGATATAATAAGGGTTTAAAAAGGATTACTTACAAATGCTTGTAAGAAAACACTAAAAAATGTTTAAATTGTGATTCAAAACAGACTAAAAAGTATGGCACAAAAAAAGGCTTACAAAGATATAAATGCAACACTTGTGGCAAAGTATTTAAGTCAAAAAGATCTATTTATAGTCAAATAAATAACTATCAAGTAGAAATAAAAAGGCATGACTCTAGAGCAGTAACTTTAGAATGTGATACAACTTTTTATGGCAAGAAAAAAGATAAGTTAGGAACCGTTATTTTTTATGATGTTTAGATTCAAGTACCAATATTGACAACCTTATTTATAGATTCTACCTGAAGAGGAGTTTTGAATCCAAGACTTTTTCTAGGTTTGTTGTTCAATAGGTTTTCAACTCTTCTAGTTTGGTCTTAAGTAATATCATCTAATCTCAGGTTTTTAGGGAAGAATTGTCTAATGAACCCATTTGTATTTTCATGGGTGCCACGTTGCCAAGAAGAGTATGGATCAGCAAAAAATATATCTATATTTAATACTTCTGATATTAGCATGTGTTTGGAAAACTCTTTACCATTATCAAAAGTGATTGAGTGAGTATGTGACGCATTCAGTGTTTGTATTCAACTGTTTGCTAAGTTTTCAGCATTCTTACTAGCCAAAGGTTTAATTTATTTAGTTTAGATACTCTATCAACTAGTGTTAATAAGTCACCCTTGTGATCTTTACCAATAATAGTGTATCCCTCAAAATCTCCAAGTCTACTTTGTTCATCTATAACAAAGTCTCTCGCATGTATTGAAACTCTATGTTGTATTTGGCCTCTATGCTCTTGCCTAGCCGTACCTCTTTTACGATAAGTTTTCTGACAACGCAAATAAGTGTGTAAGTCACCGCCTCTTTCTTTATTCCCATAGATATACTTATAGATGCTTTTAGCACTTATGACATCTAACCCACCCATTAGATGTTAAACCGCCACTTATTCGCTCTGGATAACAATACTGTTTGATAAGATGCTCTACATAGCTCCAACCAAATTGCCTAATTTGTTTGTTGCCTTTACGTTTTCTTGAGTTTGCAAGTGATTGTGCTTGTTTAGGTCTATAACCTCGTTTGCCGGTGTTACGGTTTATCTCTTTGTATATGCTACTTTGGTTACAACCAACTTCCATGGCTATTTGTGTTTTAGAAACACCTATTTTCAATAGTGAACCAATGTGGTATCTTTGTTCTTGAGTAAGTTGGGTGTAGGATGGTCCTATGGTGATTCCTTAAGTCGATTTTTAGCAAGTGTGACAATATCTAACTTACTTTTTTCGTGCAATAATTATTTTGTCGCACTTACAACTTGAATCTAAGATTTACTAAAATTCAAGCTCTTGTTGTGGGAGCATGTTGAAAAAGAAAAGTGTGAATATTACAAAAAATCATTCAAGCAATTACTCTCCCTTAGGATATACGATTAATAGTTTTACTATGGACGGTAAAAGAGTCTTACACACTGTGTTCAAAGAGTATATGACACCAATGTGCCACTTTCATCAAAAACAAATAGTACAAAGGTACATAACTACAAACCCTAAGTTACAAGGTTGGCGTGCTAAATATGAAAATTTTCTAGCTGAGATGACAGTCAATTATGAGACTGGTGAAGCAACTTACACTCACTATAAGCTAAGAGCAGCTTACACTAGTTTATGCTCTAATCTGTACTATCTTTTCACATATAAAAATAACAAAGCATTTTGCACTCCAAATAAAACAAATCATCTTGATGGTGGTAAATTTTCAGATTTAAAAAATAGGATTAGAGTACATAGAGGTTTATCTATATTATTGAAGAAAAACTTGGTTGACTACTACTCTACTAAATAACGGTAGAAAATAGTGAAAAACCAACACATTTTGCAATTAGCTCAAAATTTTAGATGAGAATATATAGGTTTGTTTTGGGATTGGTATTACTTAGCGAACTGCTCTGAAACAAACTCCCAGTTTACAATATTCCAAAGTGACTCAATATACTGAGGTCTAGCATTACGATAACCAACATAGTAAGCATGCTCCCATACATCAAATGTAAGAAGAGGGTTTTTGCCATCAGTAAGTGGGCAACCTGCATTACTTGTCTTTACTATCTCTAGCTTACCGTGAGAATTTTTAACAAGCCATGCCCAGCCTGAACCAAATGTAGTCACTGCTGCTGCTGAGAATTGTTCTTTAAAAGCTTCAAAAGAACCAAAAATTTCTATGATAGCTGATTTTAATTCACTAGAAGCCTCTGTCTTTTTAGGAGCTAAACAGTTCCAATAAAAAGTATGGTTATATACTTGAGCTGCGTTATTAAATAATCCACCACTAGAAGTTTTGATAATCTCTTCTAAGTTTTGACCATCATGCTCAGTACCTGCAACCAACTTATTTAGGTTAGTGACATAAGTTTGATGATGTTTGCCGTAGTGGTATTCTATAGTCTCTTTTGAGATAAATGGCTCTAATGCGTCGTGTGCATAAGGTAATTTCGGTAATTCAAATTGCATATCATGCTCCTTTGTTGTCATTGTTAAAATTATAACTATTTAGTATAATTATAGTATCATTTTTTTAATGAAATTTCTAAAACTAACAAATCACTTAAACGAAAAAGGATAATAGTATGTATACACCAGAAGAACAACAAGTTGTTTATAGAATTGAAAAGCAAATAAAAGAAAACGATATGATTCTTTATATGAAAGGTACGCCAAGCATGCCTCAATGTGGTTTTTCAGCTCACACAGCTGCAGCAATAAGAGCTTGCAACAAACCATTTGCATTTGTAAATATACTTGAAAACCCAGATATTAGAGCAATTTTACCAAAATATGCAGATTGGCCAACATTCCCTCTATTATGGGTAAAAGGTAAGATTGTTGGTGGCTGTGATATCATCATGGAAATGAAAGATTCAGGCGAACTTCAAGAACTTATCAATACTGTAGAATAACTTAGATTTAAGTACCAAGTGCGACAACCTTATTTCTATATTCTACCTGAAGAGGAGTGTTGAATCCAAGACTTTTTCTAGGTCTGTTGTTCAATAGGTTTTCAACTCTTCTAGTTTGGTCTTAAGTAATATTATCTAATCTCAGGTTTTTAGAGAAGAATTGTCTAATTAACCCATTTGTATTTTCATTGGTGCCACGTTGCCAAGAAGAGTATGTATCAGCAAAAAATATATCTATATTTAATACTTCTTATATTAGCATGTGTTTGGAAAACTCTTTACCATTATCAAAAGTGATTGAGTGAGTATGTGACGCATTCAGTGTTTGTATTCAACTGTTTGCTAAGTTTTCAGCATTCTTACTAGCCAAAGGTTTAATTTTAGTTAGTTTAGATACTCTATCAACTAGTGTTAATAAGTCACCCTTGTGATCTTTGCCAATAATAGTGTCTCCCTCAAAATCTCCAAGTCTACTTAGTTCATCTATAACAAAGTCTCTCTCATGTATTGAAACTCTATTGTGTATTTGGCCTCTATGCTCTTGACTAGCCGTAACTCTTTTACGATAAGTTTTCTGACAACGCAAATAAGTGTGTAAGTCACCGCCTCTTTCTTTATTCCCATAGATATACTTATAGATGCTTTCAGCACTTATGACATCTAACCCACCCATTAGATGTTAAACCGCCACTTATTTGTTCTGGATACCAATACTGTTTGATAAGATGCTCTACATAGCTCCAACCAAATTGCCTAATTTGTTTGTTGCCTTTACGTTTTCTTGAGTTTGCAAGTGATTGTTCTTGTTTAGGTCTATAACCTCGTTTGCCGTTGTTACGGTTTATCTCTTTGTATATGCTACTTTGGTTACAACCAACTTCCATGTCTATTTGTGTTTTAGAAACACCTATTATCAATAGTGATCCAATCTGGTATCTTTGTACTTGAGTAAGTTTGGTGTAGGATTGTCCTATGGTGATTTCTTAAGTAGATTTTTAGCAAGTGTAACAATATCTAACTTACTTTTTTAGTGCAACAATTATTTTGTCGCAACAACTTGAATCTAAGTAAAAATAAACATCTAAAATATTCCATATATTATACTAACTACAATTGGCGTAATTGTTGCAAAAGATTACTGATTTAATCACTCTATTAAAAAAAACAAGATAGTTGAACGAATACTCTCAATTTATTTATTAAAAAATAGAAGTAAAATACAATAAGAAAACAAATGGAATTTTATTTGGATAGGTATTAAAACTTAGTCCAAGCATCTGAACCAAATTTACCAGTAGGCTCATTCACGCATAAAATAGCTTGAGCTTATGATATTAATATAATCAATATATTTAACCTTATTAAAATAAGATGCGATACTTTACCCAGATAACGAAAGACACAAAAAAATAAAGGTGACTAAAATTAAAAAACTTAAAACTATCGCAATAATTTTAACAACCACTCTTTTTACTACTAATGCTTTTAGTTATGACCTTGGAGTACATCAAGTAAATAGTTACAGTGAGAATATATCTTATGCTACACCTACTATGGAGTTGGCAGAATGAGCTTAATAATAAACATACAATGCTAATATTACATCTCAACTATTTTCCAAGGGAATTTTTCTTCTCAAGCGTCTTAGCATACAAATCTTTATATTTAGCAAGCTTTTCTTTTTCAACAGACACAATTGCTTCTGGAGCATTTGATACAAATCTTTCATTAGAAAGCTTCTTCTCAAACCTTGCGACTTCACCTTTTAGTTTGTCCAGCTCTTTGTCTAATCTTGATTTTTCAGCTTCGATGTCAACTAAACATTCCAATGGAATATTTAACTCAAGTCCCTCAACAATTTGAGATAATGAAGTTAGCGGATTATCATTAAATTCGATATTCCCTACTCTAGCCAAAGCTTTTATAAAGCCTTGTGTTTGAGCTAGATACTCTTTATCTTTCTCAGCAACATCTTTAATAATTAATGAAATACCTAGAGATGGTTTAATACCTACCTCGCTACGCATATTTCTAAGAGTTGTTACGATGTTTTGTAACCATCTGATAACCTTCTCAGCCTCTGGAGTTTCTAAATCTTGAGTAGTTTCTGGGTAGCTAACATCCATAATTGAAGTTTGAGCATTATCAAGATGAGCTTTTAACTGCTGATAAATACTCTCTGTAATAAATGGAATAAGCGGATGTGCTAAAGCAAGGATATTCTCTAAAACTTTAGTAAGCGTGTATTTAACACCATTTTTTTTATTCTCAGAAAGGCTCTCATCTTTCAATGAAACTTTTGCAAATTCAAGATACCAATCACAATAATTATTCCATACAAAATCATAAATAGTGTTTGCCACCATATCAAAACGATAGTTAGCAAGCTGTTTATGTACTTCTGCTACGGCATTGTTTAAAATACTCCAAATCCATTTATCTGAAACATTTAGCTCATAATTATCACAAACCTTATAATCAGAAAGATTCATCATTACAAATCTTGAAGCATTCCAAAGCTTATTACAGAAATTACGGTAGCCTTCTACTCTAAGAGTATCAAAACTTATATCACGAGAAGTTGAAGCTAATGCAGCAAATGTAAATCTTACAGCATCTGAACCATAGGCATTTATACCTGATGGAAACTCTAGACGTGTAGCTTTTTCAATTTTAGCCTTCATTTGTGGTTGCATTAAGCTCTTAGTTCTCTTTGCAACAAGGTCTTCTAGTGAAATACCATCAATCAAATCAACAGGGTCAAGTACATTACCCTTAGACTTAGACATTTTATTGCCCTCACTATCACGTATAAGTCCTGTAATGTAAATATCTTTAAACGGCACATCATCCATAAAGTACAGACCAAACATCATCATTCTAGCTACCCAGAAGAAGATAATATCAAAACCTGTTACAAGCACACTTGTAGGATAGTATTTAGCTATCTCAGGAGTGTGCTCAGGCCAACCTAGGGTACTAAAAGACCACAATGCAGATGAGAACCATGTATCAAATACATCATTATCTTGATTAAGCTCTAGGCTATCAGATAGATTATGCTTTGCACGGATTTGATCTTCTGACTCGCCAACAAATACATTACCATCATTATCAAACCAAGCTGGTATTCTATGTCCCCACCAAAGCTGTCTTGATACACACCAATCTTGAAGGTCACGCATCCATGAGAAATAAGTATTTTTCCAATTATCAGGTACAAACTTGACTTTACCAGACTCTAAAGCTTCTATAGCAGGTTTTGCAAGTAAATCAGCTTTTACAAACCATTGCTTGGTAAGATATGGTTCTAGTACTTCACCCGTTCTATCACCAGTAGGTACTTTTAAATCATGAGGTTCTATATTATTTAATAGCCCAAGAGCATTCATATCTGCAACAATCTTTTTACGCGCTACAAATCTATCTAGACCTTGGTATTCTGTCGGTACCTTATCATTTAAATAAGCATCATCTGTTAGGATATTCATCATAGACAGATTGTGGCGTTTACCCATCTCATAGTCATTAAAGTCATGAGCTGGCGTAATCTTCACACAACCTGTACCAAAATCTTTCTCTACATAATCATCAGCAATAATCGGGATTTGTCTATCTGTAAGTGGTAGATTTATCATCTTACCAACTAAATGAGTATATCTCTCATCTTCGGGATGAACTGCTACTGCCATATCACCAAGCATTGTTTCTGGGCGAGTTGTAGCTATTACAATCATTTCATCACTATCTGCTATAGGATACACAAAGTGCCAAAGTGAGCCTTTTTTATCTATCTGAGCTACTTCTAAATCAGAAACTGCTGTTTTAAGCTTAGGGTCCCAATTCACAAGTCTTTCGCCACGATAAGCAAGACCATCATCATATAACTTCACAAATGCTTTAGTTACAGCTTTTGATAAGCCTTCATCCATTGTAAATCTTTCTCGTTCCCAATCTGGAGATGCTCCAATTCGACGCATTTGCTTTGTGATAGTACCACCAGACTGCTCTTTCCATGCCCAGACTTTATCCAAGAAACTTTCACGACCCAAATCATGACGAGAGATACCATCAGCATTAAGTTGTCTTTCAACTAACATTTGAGTAGCTATACCAGCATGGTCTGTGCCTGGTTGCCATAGAGTATCTTTTCCATTCATACGATTATAACGCGTAAGGATATCCATTAGCGTCATTTGGAAACCATGACCCATGTGTAGCGTACCTGTTACATTTGGTGGTGGAAGCATTACTGCAAACTTCTCTGCTGATTCGGTATTACCACAAGCAAATTTATTGCTTTCTTCCCAGTTTTGATAATTGGTTTGTTCGATTTCTTTTGGATTATAATTTTTGTTTATTTCTTGAGTCATGTATACAACCGTAAATATGTAGATTATTAGAAAATTTTATGAGGTTAATTTTAGCAAAGTTCTTTAAAACTTTCCTTAGATTCAAGTACCAAGTGCGCCAACCTTATTTCTAGATTCTACCTGAAGAGGAGTGTTGAATCCAAGACTTTTTCTAGGGCTGTTGTTCAATAGGTTTTCAACTCTTCTAGTTTGGTCTTAAGTAATATCATCTAATCTCAGGTTTTTAGAGAAGAATTATCTAATTAACCCGTTTGTATTTTCATTGGGCCACGTTGACAAGAAGATTATGGATCAGCAAAAAATATATCTATATTTAATACTTCTCATATTAGCATGTGTTTGGAAAACTCTTTACCATTATCAAAAGTGATTGAGTGAGTATGTGACGCATTAAGTGTTTGTATTCAACTGTTTGCTAAGTTTTCAGCATTCTTACTAGCCAAAGGTTTAATTTTAGTTAGTTTAGATACTCTATCAACTAGTGTTAATAAGTCACCCTTGTGACCTTTGCCAATAATAGTGTCTCCCTCAAAATCTCAAAGTCTCTCTCATGTATTGAAACTCTATTTTGTATTTGGCCTCTATGCTCTTGACTAGCCGTAACTCTTTTACGATAAGTTTTCTGACAACGCAAATAAGTGTGTAAGTCACCGCCTCTTTCTTTATTCCCATAGATATACTTATAGATGCTTTCAGCACTTATGACATCTAACCCACCCATTAGATGTTAAACCGCCACTTATTTGCTCTGGATACCAATACTGTTTGATAAGATGCTCTACATAGCTCCAACCAAATTGCATAATTTGTTTGTTGCCTTTACGTTTTCTTGAGTTTGCAAGTGATTGTGCTTGTTTAGGTCTAGAACCTCGTTTGCCGGTGTTACGGTTTATCTCTTTGTATATGCTACTTTGGTTACAACCAACTTCCATGGCTATTTGTGTTTTAGAAACACCTATTATCAATAGTGAACCAATGTGGTATCTTTGTTCTTGAGTAAGTTGGGTGTAGGATTGTCCTATGGTGATTCCTTAAGTAGATTTTTAGCAAGTGTGACAATATCTAACTTACTTTTTTAGTGCAACAATTATTTTGTCGCACTTACAATTTGAATCTAAGTTCTATAACATTTAAATAGATGATTATAGTACTAGATGGAAAATTGAGTCTAGCTTTAAGGAGCTTAAACATAATATTCTCAAGTAAGGCTTGAGCACTCAGTTAAAAATAATTTGCATAATGGTATAATTTTATAGAGCTAGAAAGATAATTGTAGGCCGATATAATAAACTGCGAGTTTGTAAAAATGACCCAAAACTGCAAAAAAATAACAAAGCTTTATGGCTAAACCTTATTATAAAAATTAGCCGCCTGTCAAAAATAGGGAAAGTTTAGACCCTAGATACTTCTAAACAAAACATATTTTAGGTAAGAAAATGAATAGTATCAAATCAATTTATAACAATATATTAGATCTACAATTAGCTCTAATCAGGATATACATAGGTCTTGACTTTATTCATCACTTTGCTGAAAAATTTGGACTACTTGGCAGCATAGCTTTTAGTAATGTTGAAAATTACTTTTCTAGCGTAGGACTGGGCGTAAGTTTTGTGATTTTTGCTGGATTATGTGAGTTTGCAGCATTTGTGGGCTTTACTTTAGGGCTATTTACTAGATTTGCCGCTATGGGAAGTGCTCTATACTTAATAATCTCTCTATTCTCAGGCTCACACAATCTAGCTGGATTTACTTGGGTAAACCATGTAAATGACATTATGATAAATGGATCTCTACAATCAGTATATGGCGGCTGGGAGTTTCCCCTTTTTTGGGCAGTTATTTGCTTTTCTTTTGTCTTGACTGGTGGCAGAAAATGGTCAATTGACGCTAAATTAAGAAATAAAACTGAATATAAAGTACTTAAATTTCTTTGCAAATAAAACTTTAACCTAAGTCTTTTAATAAGCTTTCATGAAGCATCATATTTTAGAGCTCTTTACTTCTAGGCTTAATTTCTTATAAAACACATATTTTTTACGCGAGCTTTCAAGTGCATTATCAGCTTGATATACAATCTCTGTCAATTTGTTAATGTGAACTTTAGTGTTATCAATAGCAATATCCATCAGATTAATAAGCTCATCAAACCCTGATAAAATAAACATATTATCTGTTATTAAAATAGGAATATTTGTATGAGAGTTGTATTGTTTTGAGTTTATGGCACAAAAATGAGGCAAAAAGCTTTCTGAATCAGCTTGCCATAATTTATTATCTAAATCTTTAGCTATTCCTTGTGGTGCAAGGATTGCTATATTTTTAGTATGACTATAGTTAGCTCTTATATATCCGCAAATATTATCTAAAACATCTGCAAGACTATTTGTCTGAAAAACTTGAAATTCTACTTTCATGACTTTCTTTTGAGTTATGTTACTAAAGATAGTTTATCAAATTAACAGGCTAATTATTATGATATTTAGTATTATCTGCAAATCTTGCGCGCCTCAAAAAAAACTTATATAAATCACAAAAGACTTCGGAGCGGTGTACGGAAATTCGTGGTGTGTTCTAAAGACAAACACTTAAAATTTTGGAACTATCCGCAAATAAGTTAAACGATTAACTTGCTTAGTTATTCATACAAACCTTTAATCTTTCTATCAGACTTATTTTTCTTTATCTTATTTGCACTAGAAACTATTTGCAAAAGCTCTGTGTATTGGTCAAATTTGTGATTAGAGTACATTGATGCGTTAAGATTTTTTAGTATAGATTTTAACTCTGGAAGTATTTCAACGATATCAAGAGTTGAGAAAATTTGCTTATCAAATCTTACACTTGCCCATCCAACTAATGCTTTTTGCAACTCTGCATTATCTTTTTTACTACAAGCTTTCTTTATGTCTTTTATACTATAGTCATTATTAGTATCTAACGACTCATCAATCTTTATTTTATTAGGCTTAGAAATTTTACATTTTATAAGAAGCAATATCGTCATACCCCATAGCACAGCTAAGGTTATCGCAACATTTAGCCAGAAAGGATCTACAACTTTTTTCTCAACCACCTTAGTTGCATTAGGTGTCATTGAACCTAGAAAATCAGTGTTAGCAACATTACCTTGTTTTACATCAAATTGCTTTGGTGCAATTTTTGCAACTTTTGATTTATTAGAATTCACATCAAACCACTTTAAATCTAGCTCAGGAACCTCAGCTTCACCCTTTGTGACTGGCATATACCCAACCTTATAAGTAGCTGTACCTGTTATCTTGCCATCCTTTTCTACATCCTTCAGCACCGGCTTTTCAGCATATACATTAAAATCATCTGTAGACTTAAAATCAAGCTTCGGAATATCATTACTAAGCACATCTTTTGCTGTTATTTTAACTGTTCTTGTAATCAAGCCTCCAACAGTGACATTTTTATCATCAGACCAGCTGTACTCAAGGCTTACATTAGTTGAAGGGAACCAATCCTTTATGCTAATATTCTTTGGTATAGGTTTTACATTTAGAGTATGAGATTCTGTAGATATAAACTTATTCTTAACTCCAAGTTGTCCAAAAACGTTGGATACTGTAGCTTGTAGCACCATTGGAGGAATTTCAACTTTACCAGTTCTATGAGGAACTATTAAAAAGCTCTCTTCTACGACATCGTATAAATTACCATTTATTCTTTTTTGATAAGTTAGCCTATGATTTGTAGGGCGTATTTCTGACCTATCTATCTTAAAAGACTTAGGTTGTAAGCTAAGTATCGGTGTTGAATAATAAATTTTCAGCGTATAAAGTATAGGTACATTTATATAGCTACTATCACTAGCAATAGTACTTATAACAAACATATCTTGATACTTATCTCCTTCATCATTTGATAAAGCTTTTGCTACTTTTATAGATATTGGCTTCGTATATTCACTACCAACATTTATAGCAGGGATAGTTAATTTACCAATCTTATTTGGCATTATTGTGACAACCATATCATACTGCGCTGTGGTTTTGCCATCTATAGTGCTAACCTTACTACTAGTGCTCGTGTTGTACACAGTAAAGTCTTTATTTAAATCACTAAGATTAGGTTGGGTATTGAAATTCTCAAGATGAAAAGTAAGATCTATAGTTTCACCATTTTCAACATTAGTACGACTGACACTTGCTGATACTGAAGCAAAACTTACTGACACAATAAGTAATATTAGTGAAATCAAGATACTTATTTTTTTTATCAAATTAATCTTCACAACTAACTCCTATTACACTTTATTACTTTTTGCCATTCTTTGATAATCTCGTTGGAACTTATGCCGTAGTAGACCACCTGGATCATCATCAACCATTGCCAAAAGTTTATCTGACTCTTTCTTATTCATTTCATTTTCACGCGCTTCAGCTATTTTAGCTTCGTGCTCTTTAGAATTTTCATCTTGCTGATCTTGCTGATCCTGTTGATCCTGTTGATCCTGTTGATCCTGTTGATCCTGTTGATCCTGTTGATCCTGTTGATCTTTAATGTCTTGGTTATTTTGATTTTGTTCTTTTTGCTTTTCTAGCTCTTTTGCAATTTCTAAATTACTTTTAGCATCTTCAAAATCTGGGCGTTTTTCGATAGCTTTATTATACGCATATATGGCTTCATCATATTTATTTAACTGAGTTAAAGCATTACCCTGATTATACAATCCAGTTGCTGAGCTATCTTTTTTAAACTCATCATAAGCTTTATCATATTCTTTTGCTTTGTAATAAGCAGAGCCTTTCCAATTACTATTTTCAAAAGCCTGCGCTGATGTCTTATAATCTCCTACTTCAAAACTACTTGCGCCTTGCTGATTTTTTGTCTGCCAAGCATCACACCAACTACTAGCTTGAGACACACATGGCAATAAAACTACTGATAGAATTAATTTCCTTAGCGACATATCTTCTCCAAAAAATCTCTTCTAAACACAACCACACTAAGCAAGGCTAGTGACCATATAAAATACACACCATTATCTTGCCAAAGGGTATTGGCAGCAGATTGCTGTGATTTCTTAGCTTGCGAATCATCGTTTTGAATATCCTCCAAAAGTGCATTTACATCATTGTTGTTTGTTGTAAGAGTTATAAGCTTACCATCTCCTGCTTTAGTTAAAGCTTGCATTCTTGATAAATCAATACCAAAGTATTGGATATTCCCAGAATCATCTTTTAGATAACTTCCATCTTTAGCTTTTGCAATACCGCCCTTAGGTGTGCCAATAGCATACACATCAGTTTTTATGCCTTGCTCCGCTAATCTCTGAGCTTCAGTAATAGCTTTATCTGTAGGACTTGAATCTGTAATGAGAATAACTTGCCCCTTACCATCACCTCCTTGTAAAAGAAGCTCTGATGATTTATCTAATGCTTGTGCTATATCATGACCTTGCACGGGAACTATATTAGTATCTAAAACAGACACTAAATTTGAGATAGTCTTAGAATCACTAGTCAATGGCGATACTACAAAGCTTTCACTAGAAAAAACTATCATACCTGTTTGACCTTCTGTTATCTTACGTAATATATCAAAAATCTTGTATTTAACTCGCTCTAACCTACTAGGTGCAACATCTATAGTATCCATAGACTGCGATACATCTAAAGCTATAACTCTTGAGATATTTTTCTGATAAGTAGGTACCTCTTTGTGAGTCCAAGTCGGTCCTGCTAATGCAACTATAGCTACACTCCATATAAGCAAAAAGAATATCGGTAACAACGATTTTTTAGCTTTTGACTCTTGTCCCACAAGCAAATGCTCAAGTAAATGAGCATCACAATACTTAGACCAGCTATTTGACTTACCAGAATGTCTAAACAGTAAGACCAAAAATAAAACTACAGGTATAAATGCTAACAACCACCATGGTCGTATAAAATGAAGTAATTCCATTAACCAATCCTCCTGCGTTGTAGCCAAACAGCAATTAAAACAAAGCTAAGTAACAAAGCTGCACCCAAAGTACACGGATATAAATAAGTTATAGGTCTCACTACAGTTTTATCTGATTCAACCGGCTCTATCTTATCTATAGCTTCATAAACCTTTTCTAAATCACTACTATTTTGAGCTCTAAAGAATTTACCACCAGTCATATTTGCTATTTGCTTTAGTGCATCAGTATCTAAGTCTTCAGAAGTATTTACTAGCCTTTGACCAAAATATGTATTCATAACTATTTGTCCGCCACCTAAGCCAATAGTATAGACTTTGATACCATTTTGTTTTGCAATCTTAGCTGCTTGAAATGGTTGTAAAGAGCCCGAATTATTCTCTCCATCTGTAAGTAAAACCAGTGCCTTTGACTGGCTCGGATACTGCATAAGTTTTTTTACAGATAATCCTATAGCATCACCTATCGCGGTCTGTGAACCAGGCAGTGCAATACTTGAATCATTTAGCATCTTCTTAACTGTAGAAATATCAAAAGTAAGAGGTGTTTGCAGATAAGCCTTCGTACCAAATAGCACTAAACCAACTCTGTCACCTTTACGAGTATCTAAAAACTGATTTACAACACGCATCACAAGATCAAAACGAGACTCCGCTCCACCAGTAGGTTTTTGCATATCTTCTATAGCCATACTACCTGATAAATCTACTGCCATCATTAGATCTCTACCACTTTGTGGCAGGTTTATAGGCTTGCCCATCCACTGCAAACCACTTCCTGATACTATTAATAATACCCATATCGTAACTAGCAAATACTTAAAGTAATTAGCACTCTTAAAATTATTTAAGCCCACGATTGGTAGTTGAGATCTTATCTTAGAGAAAAATGGTGTTTTTAAAGCTAATTGATTATCTGAACGTGCACGCGGTATTATCCAATAAATAAATAATGGCAAGACAATCAAAGCAAAAAACCAAGGATATGCTACATTTATCATAAAACACTCCTTATCCATTTATCACTTGCTGAAACTATCTCCTCAAGCTCTACATCACTAAGCTCTCGAGGTTTATATATGTTTGCTAGATAATTCGTATTCTGTCCATCAAAAAGATTTTTCTTAGTTTTTGAATTAAGATAATCAATCCAAGCCTTACCATGCAATAACTTGATATCATCTTTTGTAAATTTATGTATAGCGATTCTTTTTAGATATACTGAAATACTCTGAACAACATCATTAGGTCTAGAAATATAAACCTCTCCAAGATCTGCCTTAAAAGCATTTACGATTCCATCTATATATTGGCGATGTTTTTTCTTTTTTCGTAAAATAAATACAAACAATAAAGCTAGAAGTATCAAAATAGCTATCACAATCCACCAACCATAAGCCAATGGCCACCACGATGATACCTGCTGTGGCAAGTAAATATCCTTTAGCTTATCTAAGAGATGGTTATTTTCCATCAGCTCATACCCCATAATTTATAGTTTTAACCAAATCATCATTAGTCGCTATTTCAAAAAATGTCATTTGATATTGGCGAGAAAAGTCTTTGATAGCACTATGTCTAGTATTATAAATATCATGATAAACCTGAGATTGCTTTGCATTTGCAGCATCTAAGATGATATTCTCATAGCCATTACTAAAGTAATAAACATCTTTAGCGGGCAATTCTTTTTCTATCGGGTCATAACTAAATACATTTATAATTTTATTTTTATTGGCCAGAAGCTTTAAATACTGTTGAGCCTGCTCGTTAAAGCCATCAAAATCCCCAAGTACAAAGATTACACTATTACTATGGACTTTTGTATATAAGAATTTCAAAACATCTGCTAAGCCTTTATTTGTAGCTATTTGAGGTTTTGTTTCATCTGTTGTCACATGATGAAGCATTTTTACCAAAGCTGATTTATCTTGTTTCGCAGGATAATAATTGTAGCCATCATCCCCAAATATCACACCACCGACTTTTTCATGAGCTTCTAAAGCACCAAAACCTAGTAATGAAGTAGCATTTGCCATTTTAACAGATTTGAAACATTCACGCGTACCAAATCTCATCTTAGCACTTTGGTCTACTACAAAATACATTGTCCTTTCTCGCTCTTCGTGATAAACTTTTGTAAATGGCTTACCTAACCGAGCTGTAAGAGACCAGTGCATTAAACGGATATCATCACCCACCTGATAATGCCTAACTTCATCAAAATCAATACCGCGACCTTTTGCTTTAGAAGCTTTGTTCCCAGCATTCACATTATTAACTTTTTGATTAGCAAAAAACTTCAAAGCCTTCGCTCTATAACGATAGCTTAAAATCTCTTTAATATCTGGCTTTATTCCTTTATAGGTTTTCATAAGCTCTAGCTACGGTATTGGGACTACCTTGAGTAGCTTAGTAATGACATCATCTGTTGTCACTCCATCAACTTCTGCTTCAAAAGTTAGAAGTATTCTGTGCCGAAGAACTTCATACACTACAGCATGAATATCACTTGGAGAGACAAAATTATTACCTTCTAGCCAAGCATGAGCACGAGCAGCTCTATCAAGAGCTATAGTACCCCTAGGGCTAGCACCAAAAGAAACCCATTTAGCTATATATTTACTATACTTTTCAGGATGACGCGATGCTAATACCATTTCAATAATATACTCTTCAATAGTTTGAGACATCTCGACATTTAAAACTTCTTTTTGAGCTGTAAATATAACATCTTGATGAATGTTTGGATGATCAAGTGTATGACCTAAAGCTTCTCCCCTACTAATAGCCAAAATCTTAGCTTCAGTCTTTGGATCTGGATATTCAATTTTTACAAACATCATAAATCTGTCAAGCTGGGCTTCTGGCAAAGGATAAGTTCCTTCTTGCTCAATAGGGTTCTGTGTAGCCATTACCATAAACAAATCAGTAAGTGGATATGTCTTATTACCAACTGTTATTTGCTTTTCACCCATCGCTTCTAAAAGAGCTGACTGAACTTTTGAAGGGGCTCTGTTTATCTCATCTGCTAATAGCAAGTTATGAAATAGTGGTCCTGTCTGAAACTCAAAGATTTCTTGTTGTGGCACATAAATTTCTGTACCTGTAAGATCTGCTGGAAGTAAATCAGGTGTAAATTGCACCCTGTGATATGAGCAATCAATACTCTCTGATAAAGTTTTGATTGCTGTAGTCTTAGCAAGACCAGGAGCTCCTTCTACAAGAAGGTGACCTCCACCAATTAAAGCTATCAATAATCTTTTATTTAAATGATCTTGTCCAACCACACGGTTATTCAAAAATTCAAGCAATTCATTAAACTGACTTCGTGTTGACATTAATTTTTCCAAAGAAATGCAAATATTAACTTATATATAAAAGTATAGGGGCTAAAGTAAGTTTTTCAAGAGAATTATTTGTTATAATAATATTTATGTTTGCAGAACATCTGAATGGTTCCAGAAATCTAGTAGAAAATGGTCACACAATAATGAATACTGGGACTTTGTTTATAAATCGGTAGTGTATCACCACTTAGAATTTAAGTCCAAATTTATGCCTATTTATAAACAGTCCAATTACAGTGTCATGCATGAGAGTATCCTTTGAAAAACATATAGTTCTTCTACATAGCCTTTTAACTCTAGTTCTAAAAGTTAAAAACTTTCTTTCAATTTTTTGTGTATTCCTTTTTACTATTTGATGATGTTCTTCAGGAATATATGCCGAGTAAGCCTGTCAGTTACCACTAAAGCAAAGCTTTACTTTGAAAGACTTCAGCAAGCTTAACATCTCTTCAAAAGATTTGTGTATTCTCTTACCAAAACAATATGCTAGCACCTTACTTGTTGTATGACATATTGCTAACTATAACCACCTCTGTTGAACTTTATTTTGTACGAAAGACCATTGCTCATCTAGCTCCATGTATGGAACTAATGTAACTTCATTAGTCTTTGAAAGTAAATTCACATTCACTCTTGAGATATCATATTTATTTTTTTAAAAAACTCTAGTAACCGTATCTTTGACTATACAAAGAACTCTGGCGATATCTCTTGTGCCGGAGCTATTGATTGCCATTCAATAATTTTCTCTTTCACGGATGGCAACCTAGCTAAGTGTTTATAATCTTTCTGAAAACTCTTCATACAATTTTTACAATTATTTTTTTGTGTACATTCAGGATTGCTAAGACTTTTATTTTCACGAGCTTTAATAACATCTACCAATTTACAATGTATGCACTCTAAAGAAACTTTTATCATGTTTTTTTGAGATGAATGTTATATAGTAAAATGCTAAAAAATGACAGTAACTGAAAAACTTAGTGCTGCTGGAGATACTATAGCAACTAAAAATAAGAAGGTTTATAACTCAGCAAAAGATGCTATGTATTCTAGACCAGCAGTGCAAGTAGACAAAGAGATAGAAAATAGCTAATTTAAAATCAAATAAGAAGGAGATGTATCATAAAAAAAGCCTCCGAATATTGGGATCAATACAATCTCAAATCAACTACTCTTCATAATATCTATCTAATTATTTCTCTTTAAAATATCATAAACCTAGTAATAAGGTCCTATAAAATATCACTTAAAACCTCTGATCTTGATTATCAAATCTTTTGCTCAAAGAAAAACATTACTATATTAAATGGTAGCCAAAAGATAGCATCTCAAATAAATTGACTATATGCAACTTTAAATATTTGTTTATTTTTTAGCTTTTTATATAACATTTTATTTGAAATTATGAATAAATAATCAAAAAAAAGTAAAAAACCATGTTAGAAAAATATCAAAAAGTTGCTAGCCATGAAGCTAAAAAAGGTGAATTCAAGCGTTGCTTATTATTATACTCAGGAGGTCTTGACACTTCTGTAATGCTTAAATGGATTCAAGAAGAATACGAAGTTGAAGTTATTGCATTAACTATAGATATTGGGCAAGTAGCTGACAACCTTAATGAAATAAAAGCTAAGGCTCTTAACTTAGGTGCTATAGATGCTATAGTCTACGATGCAAAAACTCGTTTTGCTGATGAAATTATTAGTCAAGCAATTAAGGCTAATGCAGACTATCAGGGAGGATATGCTCTTTCTACGCCTCTAGGTAGAGTCATAATCTCTGAAGTTGCCGTTCAAATAGCTAAAGAGTATGACTGTCAAGTAATTGCCCATGGTTGTACTGGTAAAGGTAATGATCAAGTTCGTTTTGAAAGTTACTTAAGAACTCTTGATGATAAAATCAAAACTATTGCTCCTGTTAGAGAATGGGGCATGGGAAGAGAAGAAGAGTTAGAATACGCAGAAAAGCATGATATCCCAGTCAAACAGCAAAAAAGTAAACCCTACTCATACGATGAAAATATGTGGGGTAATACTGCAGAAGGTGGAGAAATTGAAGACCCTACTCTTATAGCTCGAAATGAAGATATATTACAATGGTGTAAAATCCCAGAAAACGCTCTAGATCAAAAGCAAAATATCACATTAACTTTTGAAGAAGGACTACCTATCAAGTTAAATGGCCAACCTCTTCCGCTGGCTGAGCTTATATTAAAATGCAATGAGATTGGCGGTTCTCATGGTGTTGGTGTATTTAATTTGATAGAAGATAGATTAATAGGTCTAAAAGTAAGAGGGATATATGAAAATCCTGGTGCTAGTATTATAATCTCAGCTCATAAAAAATTAGAACAATTAGTTTCAACCCGTGAAGAAAATGAGCTAAAAACTTTTATAGATACAAAATGGGCTTATCTAAATTATGCAGCCCAATGGTATAATCCAGTAATGAATAATATTCATTCATTTATAAATGAACAAAATAAAAAAGTAACCGGTGTAGTGACAGTTGCTCTATATAAAAGTAACCTTGAAGTTGTAGCTGTTGAATCACCTTTTTCGTTGCTTAAAGCTGAACTAGCAACTTTTGATGCTGGCGGTGATTTGTTTAACCATAATGCTTCTGCTGGATTTATAGAGATAAATAGCCTATCTCAGCGTACTGCTTACTCAATAATGAAAAACAAGAAATAGTTATTATGAATAAAAAACTATGGCAAATGAGCTCAGATCAATTACTTAATATTGTTGAGAAATACACTGTAGGAAAAGATTATGTATATGACCAAAAGCTTTTAAAATATGACTTACAAGCTAGTTTAGCTCATGCAAAAATGTTACTAAAAATAGGTATCATAAACAACAATGAACTTACAGAACTAGAACAAGGATTAAATGAAATTCAAAATCTTTATGATAAAGGCAAATTTATCATAACTCAAGATCAGGAGGATGGTCATACTGCCATAGAACAGTATCTTTCAGAACATTATGGTGAAATTGGTAAAAAAATACATACTGGCAGAAGCAGGAATGACCAGTCTTTAGTAATGCTTAGGCTTTTTATGAAAAATAAACTAAAGTCGATCAATACTCTAATCAAGAGTAACATTATCACTTTACGCAACAAAGCTAGCAAACACATAAGTACTTCTATGCCTGGCTATACACATATGCAAAAAGCTATGCCGACTAGCGTTGGAACTTGGCTCAACTCATTTGCCGATAGTTTAGAAGATACTTTTATACTTATTGATGCTACTAATAAAATAATTGACCAAAACCCCTTAGGTTCTGCTTCAGGATTTGGAATAAGAAATTTTAAAAATGATAGAGCTTATACTACTGAAATTTTAGAGTTTGCTAAAACACAAGAAAACCCTATATATTGTGCTTTTTCTAGAGGATATTTTGAAAAGTTAATACTCCAAACTCTCTAATCCTATGAGTATTTATTCTCGCTTTGCAAATGATATGATGATATTTACAATGTCAGAATTCAAATACTTTAGCTTAGATAATTTTTACACTACCGGTTCATCGATTATGCCCCAGAAGCGTAACTATGATTTATTTGAAATTATGCGAGGCAATGCAAAGCTTTATAATGGATTGATGCAGCAAATCAGCTCAATAATTGATGGAGTTGGCAGTGGCTATAACCGTGACTACCAACTAACTAAGATGCCATTTTGTGAAGCATTAGAGCTTATAGAGGATACCGCTATATTAATTAGCTCGATAATTGAGAATTTAAATATTAATGAGGAAAAACTTATAGAAGCTATGAGCTCAGATCTATATGCTACCGAAGAAGTTTATGATCTAGTTAGAAAAGGAGCATCTTTTAGAGATGCTTATATATCTATCAAGGAAAAACTTAATCAGTAAAGAAGTCTATAGAAAAATATGTGCTCATGACTTATTAAAAGTACCCTGATCTACCCTGTAAATTTGGGACATTTTATCCATTCATTTTCCCTTATATATTCAAACTTATTTGGAGTCATATAATTTATTGTAGAATGTTTTCTTTTTGTATTGTAATAAGCTTCAATATATTCAAATATTGATAACTTAGCTTCTTCTCTAGTTTTATAGTTTTCATCATGTACTAACTCGACTTTTAAAGTTCCAAAGAAACTCTCACAAGCAGCGTTATCGTAACAGCATCCTTTAGAGCTCATACTTGGTAGTAGCCAGTGTCCTTTAAATAATATCTTAATACTGTTTACTACAGTAGTGTGATCCTTTGACAGAGTGTATAATCACACAGAGCTATAACCATCCTTCTTGTGTAGGTATGTAAGTTATATCTGTAACTCATCTATGATTTACAGATAAAGCAGTGAAGTTTTATTCTAATAAATTATCAGACACATGTTTGTTATGGTAAGAGTCTGTCGTTGCTTTATGTTTACGAATAGCCTTAGCTTGTAAACCTAGTATTTTTATGCGTTTAGATACTCTAGGTTGAGTAACTTTCCAACCCATATCTTTAAGTTCTTTGTATATCTTTGGTAAACCATATTTGTCTCCTTTTCTTAACACCTAATTGTCCCAAATTGGAGGGTATGATCATAAGTATTTAGTTGATTAAAGTCAGCAACCCAAGCTATTCTAGCTACATCTAAATTACCATTTTTTAGACTATCAAGATAAACTTTCCAGTCTTTATTGAAGATATGAACTTGAACTAATGCTCCAAAATCTTGTTGCCATGAGCCTTTTAGTATTTGAGCAGTTAAACGATTGTTATCTGAAGTATTAAAATTCACAGTACATTCAAGAGGATGTACTTTCGAGTAGCCAGCTTCTTTAAGAAGCTTTCTTGCTTCTTTTATCCTTTGAGGTATTGATTGATTTATCCAGTCATAATCTGGAATATCTTTAGCTAAGTCCTTATATCTAACTCCAGCTATCCCTTTTCTATCGATAACCATGCTTAATGCTTTACGAACTCTGATATCTTGAAATTATGGCTTTCTCATATTAAATACAAAGTAAGCTTGTGAAAGTATCGTAGCAGGTTGAAATTGATTGTTGATGAAGGTTTTTTTGTGCCATTCTTCTGTATTAGAGGGCAAACTGTTATGTGTAATACTCTCACAACCGGCTTTATAGTTATCTAAATCACTGGAGATATATCCAATCATCAGATATTTCACAGAATCAATATTTACATTTTCAGCATTCCAATAATTTGGCTCTTTTTCCGCTAAGGCATAACCATTATAAATCCATTTAGTTAGCTTATAAGGACCATTACTTATAATTGTCTCTGGTTTAGCTGGCAAAGAATCTCCATACTTATCGATTGCTTTTTTATTGACAGGGAAAAAGCATAAATTGTAAGTGAATCTAAAAAAGTTGGATTAGGTGTTACTCACTTTATCTGTAAAGTATAATCATCTAAAGCTTTTACACCCAAAGTCTCTGGAGATTTATCTCCAGCTTAAATAGCTTGGGTATTTACTATAGGATCAAAATATGAAGCATATACACGAGTTAAAGTTGTCGGTTTGACAGACCTTCTATATGAGTATACATAGTCTTGTGCTGTTACTTGATAGCCATTTGTCCACTTAGCATTTTCTCTTAGGTGAAATGTATAAGTCTTATCATCTTCTGATATATACCAACTAGATGCACCTTTCGGTATAACTTCTGATTTTTTGATTATAACTGACCTTACGAAGTAAATGTATAAATATAGTATAATGTAGAAATAAAAATAGCTTATACAGAACTTTATACTGATTATTTAATCAGTGGAAATGGTTACGCTACAGCAACAGGATTGTCATCAATAATGTAAGGGGATTTCAGTCATGATAAAATAACTTGTTTTTTATCTAAACAAAAATATGATTCAAAAGACTTATGTAAACAAGTAAAGTCGACTGTGCGATAAATTGAAAGAGAAGATGCTTGTCTAATTTTTGATGATACTATGCAAGAGAAAAAATGGACTAAAGAGAGTGATATCATGTGTTGGCATTTTGATCATACAGTTGGCAAATCAGTTAGAGGTATCAACATGTTGAACGCTCTATACTACATCAATGAAGTATAAATACCTGTGGCATTTGAAATAGTGAGTCAGCCTGTACAGTTTAGTGACATAAAGACTAGAAAGTTAAAACGAGCGTCAGAAGCTACAAACGAATTGATGCAAGATATGATTAAAGTCGCAATAAACAATAAGCTTACATTCAGGTATATTCAAATGGACACATAGTTGTCAGCGAAAGATAATTTTGATTTTATTACTAAGCATGAGAAAGACTTTATAGCTGCTTTGCAATCTAATCGTCTTTTTGCTACAAGTCTAGAGTATAAACATAACGGCGAATTCATTAGCGTAAGTGAACTAGAATTATCAGCCAAACAATCTATACGAGGATATGTGAAGGGTTATGATAACGAAGTTGTTATAGTTCGCCTAATCTTTACAAACAAAGATGGAAGTACAGGTGTTTTGAATTTGATATGTAGTTATACTGATCTTGATGTAGATTCTATTTCAACAATCTATGAAAAACTATGTAAAGTTGAAGAATTTCACAAATCTTTAAAACATAATGTTGATTTAGCTAAATCACCAAATAAGACTATAAGCACTCAGAGCAATCATATTTACTTATAAGTTTTATTATTCTTCAAGTTTGAGTGTTTGCAAATAAAGCACAAGATAAATCATTTTGCTCTGAGGTCAAAGCTATTGATAAAAGCTAACCAAATCGCATTTGCTGAATTGCAGTATTTAAAAAGTGCGTAAGGTCAGTTAAGATCTAATAAAATTAACAAAAGTTAACTAATTATTAACAATAATTTATCATGATGTTATAAGAAATCAAAACTCAAAATAATCTCAAACCCTTGTATTTAAAGGTTTTACGTATACCGATTTGGTATAGTTTATTGGGGTATATGCTAGATAAATACTGTGATTTTGATGTGTTTTTTAAAAAAAGTATTAAAGTTTTTTAGGCTTAAAAAATTATGTAATGTTTAATTTTTTTTATGAGACTTTCTTCTTCAATCTCTTTCTTATCAATTTTTATGTAAACTGCTTGCTCGTCTAGGCAGGTTTTATATTCATAAACTCCAACTTGAGCCGTAAGTATTTCTTCAAGAGCTATTTTTGCATCATGAGAGTTATTTTTTAGTTTATATATCTTTGAGTTTAGGTAAGTCGGCTCTGCCATAGTTGCACAGACTATTAACCACAAAGTGCCGAGTATTAAGCAAAATGCTAGTACACCAGTTATATGCCAGTGATGATAAACTATGCCCCCAATCATTCCACCTATAAATATCCCAAAAAACTGACAGCTTGAGAATATTCCCATAGCTGTACCCTTACTTCCAACAGGTGCTATTTTAGAGATTAGAGAGGGTAAGCATGACTCTAGGAATGTAAATGCTGCAAAGAATAGAGTCAAAAACACACAAAGTAAGATTAGGTGAGTATAACTTAATGCTAGGGATCCTATGCATGTAGCTAGCATTGCTATTGCTACTATAAAGAATTTTCTCATCTTGCGTTGAACTTCAGCAATAATTACAAAAGGAAACATTAGTACAAAGGATATTATCAGTACAGGAAAGTATACTAACCATTGGTAATCTGCAGGTACTTTGAGTATGTTTGTAAGTATGGTTGGGATAACTATAAATAATGCTGTCAAAATAGCATGTAAACAAAATATCCCAAAATTTAGTTTCAATAGCTCCTTGTGACTTAGTACATCTTTAATTAGAGTAAGAACAGCTTTACCGTCATGGTGGAAAGTTAGGGGCTTAGGTGTTGGAACCTTGCTCAACATAAAGATGCTTGCCAAACCAAAAAGTGCTGTCACCCAAAATATGCCAGATAAGCCTATGCTGCTATTTAATATAGGGCTAATCATCATAGCTACCAAGAATGATAAGCCTATAGACATACCTACTAAAGACATCGCTTTGAGACGGTTCTCTTCTTTGGTAGTATCAGCCACAAGAGCAATTAATGTGCTACCAATAGCACCAGCACCTTGTATTGCTCGACCGATAATTATCCCATAAATACTTGTGGAGAGAGCTGCGACTATGCTACCTATTATGAAGAGTATTAATCCAAACAAAATTATAGGTTTTCGTCCATATTTATCTGAGCAAATGCTTAGCACAATTTGCAACATTGCTTGAGTTAATCCATAAACACCTAGTGCAAGACCTATTAAGAAGGGTGTAGCATCATCAAGATGATTTATATACAAACTAAATATAGGGAATATTATAAACAACCCAATCATTCTAAAGCAGTATATTATTGAAATGTATGTTGTATTTCTAAATTCGTTTTTGTACATGTGTATTTTTATGTAAAACTTAGTAGCGAAAGTATAGACAATAAAACTCTTTGTTTAAATGTTAAATTTAGAAATACTTGTTTTTTAAAAATTCCAATAGGTGTTTTTTTTTGTATGCTACTGTATAATGTATTATATTGTTTCAGGTGTTTGTAAAATTCACGACTTTAAAAAAAATAATGAAAAGGTATCTAGATAATGAAGTTGAAAAAATATTTAATTATATTGTTTAGTATATTCGCAGCACTATCTTTAGCTGGTTGTAAAGGTGGTATTTGGAATCCTAACGGTGTAATTACAGCACAAGAAAAAGACTTATTCATAATCGCAACAGTTCTTATGCTTTTAGTGGTTATTCCTGTGATCATCTTAACTTTATGGTTTGCTTGGCGTTACCGTGAAGGTACAAATGCTAAGTACAGACCGGAGTGGGCGTACAGTACAGCTTTAGAAGTTGTATGTTGGGGTATACCTGCAATACTTATTTTAATTTTAGGGGTTATGGTTTGGAAAACGACTCACTCACTTAGCCCATACAAGGCATTAGAGTCTGACAAAAAGCCTATTGAAATCGATGTTGTAGCATTGGATTGGAAATGGATGTTTATATATCCTGAAGAAGATATAGCTACTGTAAACTATATTAGAATTCCTAAGGATCGCCCAGTTAATTTCAAAATTACATCAGCATCTCCTATGAACTCATTCTTTATACCAGAGTTGGCAGGACAAATTTATGCGATGACTGGTATGACTACTCAGTTACATTTAATGGCTGAAAATAACGGTAAATACCGTGGTTTCTCAGCTAACTATACAGGTACTGGTTTTTCAGAGATGCAATTCTATGCTGAGGTTACTGATGAGAAAGATTATGATAGTTGGGTTAAAGAGGTAAAAGATGGTAAGCATCAAGCACTGACTTGGGATTATTTCTGGAGTGATCTTGTACCACAATCTATAGGCAACCCAGTAACTTATTACTCTGATGTTGATAATAACCTATTTGGTGATATCACAATGTCTTATATGATGCCTGACTACAAACCAGGTGATATGGAGAACATGGGTGGTATGAACTATATGGAAATGTAGTCAGAAATTGATTGCAACATATAAAGTTTAGAATTTATAAAATAGTAGTACAGTAAATAGGAGAATAACATGCTAGAAGCATTAATCGGAAAACTAAGTGACCCGCATCTGGTTTTTCCATACTTGTATGAACCGGTAAGCCAACAATTAATCATACTTGTTATGTTCATAGGTATAACGGTCAGCGGTGTGGCATTAGTCGGCGGTATCACTTACTTTAAAAAGTGGGGATACTTATGGAGCGAGTGGTTTACTACTATCGACCATAAAAAAATAGGTACTATGTATATAATTGTAGCTTTAGTAATGATGATTCGTGGTTTCGTAGATGCTGCGCTGATGAGAACACAGCAAGCTTTAGCCTCTGGTGATAGCACGGGATACTTGATTCCTGAGCATTTTGATCAGATCTTTACTGCTCATGGTGTGATCATGATTTTCTTCGTTGCTATGCCATTGATTTTTGCACTTATGAACTGGGTTATTCCACTTCAGATCGGTGCTAGAGATGTAGCGTTCCCATATATGAATTCATTAAGCTTCTGGCTTTTCATAGTAGGTGCGATGCTAATAAATATTTCTTTATTAGTTGGTGACTTTGCGCATGCTGGTTGGTTAGCTTATCCACCATTCTCAGAGGTGACCTATAGTCCGACCGTCGGAACCGACTATTATATATGGGGTCTACAAATCTCAGGTATTGGTTCACTAATGACTGGTATTAACTTCTTTGTCACTATCATTAAGATGCGTTGTAAAGGGATGACTATGATGAAAATGCCTGTATTTACATGGGCTTCATTATGTTCAGTTATACTTGTGATAGCTGCGTTCCCTGTATTGACAGTTACATTAGGTCTGCTTACTTTAGATAGATACTTCGGTACTCACTTCTTCACTGTTTCTGGTGGTGGTGATCAAATGATGTATGTAAACCTAATATGGATTTGGGGTCACCCAGAAGTATATATTCTTGTACTTCCTATGTTTGGTGTGTACTCTGAAGTAGTTGCTACATTCTGTAAAAAGCCATTGTTTGGCTATGCAACAATGGTTTGGGCAACTATAACTATTACGATTTTATCATTTGCAGTATGGTTGCATCACTTCTTTACAATGGGTGCAAGCGCAAATGTAAACGCATTCTTTGGTATTATGACGATGATTATCGCGATACCTACGGGTGTGAAGATATTTAACTGGCTATTTACTATGTTTAGAGGTCGAATAGCATTTACTACTCCTATGATGTGGTTAGTTGGCTTTATGATTGTATTCTCAGTAGGTGGTATGACTGGTGTATTATTATCAGTACCTGGTGTTGACTTTCAAATGCACAATAGTGTATTCCTTATTGCTCACTTCCATAATGTTATTATTGGTGGTGTGGTATTTGGTGCGTTTGCAGGTCTTACTTACTGGTTCCCTAAAATCTTTGGTTTCAAATTAAACGAAAGATTGGGTAAATACTCTTTCTGGTGCTGGTTTGTAGGTTTCTTTGTAGCGTTTATGCCTTTATATGTACTAGGTATGATGGGTATGACTAGAAGATTATATCACTATGATGCATCTACGGGATACCAAAATCTATTAGTATTAGCATGGCTTGGTGCGATGATTATTGCTCTTGGTGTATTCTTCCAAATACTACAAATTATAGTAAGTATTCGTGACAGAGATCAGAACCGTGTTGGCGCTGACGCTTGGGGTTCTGGTCGTACTTTAGAATGGGCAATACCTTCACCGGTTCCTTTCTATAACTTCTCTCATGATCCAGAAGTTTTTGATAGAGATGATTTCTGGTCACAAAAAGAAAAAGGTCTTAGCTTTGATGGTAAAGCTAAAGATGCTGAAAAGGTTTACGAAGATATTCATATGCCTAAGAATACACCTGTAGGTGTAATCATTGGTTTATTTAGTTTTGTATTCGGTTTTTCTATGGTATGGAATATATGGTGGCTTTCTGCTGTAGGTGTTGTTGGTATGATCGGTACAGTTTTACGCAGATCTTTTGATTATAGTATTGACTACTATGTGAAAGCAAAAGAAGTCAAAGAAGTTGAAAGTAGATATACAAAAGAAGGGGAATTACGATAATGAGTACAGTAACTGCGGATAAAAATCTCCATGAAGATCACCATCACTTTGATGGATCTAAGGGCGTTTTTGGTTTTTGGATTTACATTATGAGTGACTGTGTGCTTTTTGCTACACTGTTTGCTGTATATGCGGTATTTCACAAACATACATTCGGTGGTGCTGGTGCACAAGAACTGTTCAGCTTACCTTATGTGTTTGTAGAGACTATGCTACTACTTGTGAGTAGTTTTACTTTTGGTCTAGCAATGCTTAATCGTAATTCTGACAACATGAATCATGTGATTAAGTTCTTATGGGTTACATTCTTATTAGGTTTAGGCTTCATCATAATGGAAGTGCATGAGTTTTATGAGCTTGCTATAGAAGGTCATACTTGGGCTAGCAGTGCATTCTTGTCATCATTCTTTACTTTAGTTGGAACACATGGTCTTCATGTATGTATGGGTCTGATTTGGATCGTAAGCATGATCTGTCAACTTAAAAAGCATTGTATGAGTCCAATGGCTAAGACTAAGCTAACTTACTTAGGTTTGTTCTGGCATTTCTTAGATATCGTATGGATATTTGTATTCTCAATAGTTTATTTATTAGGAGCTGTATAATATGTCAGGTTTATATGATAAAGATACAGGTGCTGCTTACGGCACGCACAAAACTTATGTAAAGGGTTTTGTATTTTCGATAATTATTACAACCATATCTTTTGCATTAGTTGGTTTTAAAGTATTTTCATCAATAGTGCTATGTGCAGCTGTTGCGATACTAGCTTTAACACAATTATTTGTTCAATTGGTATACTTCTTGCATTTAAGTACAGATTCAGAAGCTCGCTGGAATCTAGTAAGTGTTATATTCGCCGTAATGGTGGTAGCGATTATTCTTGCTGGTACACTGTGGATTATGTTTGATCTGTATGTAATGATGATGTAGTCAAAGTTTCTAAATATGTCTTCTTTCAAAAATTATCTTCAATTAGCCAAACCAGGTATTATATTGGGTAATTTAATCACTCTTACGGGTGGTTTTTTATTAGCCACACATCGTAAAATTGGCTTTGAATATATCACTTTTTTTCTTTATGTGATGATTGGTGTAGCACTAATGATTGCATCTGGTTGTGTGTTTAATAATTGTTACGATCAAGATATCGATAGTACAATGGTACGCACACAAAATCGACCGCTTGTGACAGGAGATATATCTCTGGTTATGGCTTTGCTTTATGGTTCGGTATTATTCATGTTAAGTTGTATGGTTTTATATACATTAGTTAATCCACTTACTCTTTACATAATCCTTGTCGGCTTTGTAGTGTATGTGATTATATATACAATCTCTAAAAGACTTACTATTCATGCTACTGTATTAGGTGGAATTTCTGGAGCTATACCTCCTGTGGCTGGTTATACTGCGGTAGTGAACGGATTAGATTACAATGCTTTATCATTGTTTTTAATCGTGTTCTTTTGGCAGATACCACATTCTTATGCGATAGCTATGCTTTATAGCGATGATTACAAAAAAGTTAAGTTGCCAATGCTGCCTTTAGTGAAGGGTGTTCCTTATACTAAAAAAATTATGTTGGTTTATTTAGTGATATTTGTAATATCATGTAGTTTGCCATACTTACTAGGCACAGCAGATATAGTATCTTGTCTAATATGTATTTTAGTAGCTCTTTATTGGGCGTACAAGTCTGCTAAGTCTTATAAAAAAGATGATGATAGAACTTACGCACAGACAGTCTTTAAATTTTCAATTATAGTTGTAACTGTAATTAGTTTGACTATTGGTTAGATTTTTAATTTTCGATTCCTGATTAAATGATTTATGGACAATCTCTTTTAGTTATTCCAGCGGAGGCAGGAATCTCTCAAATAGTGAGGAGATCCCCATGTCAAGCAAGAGGATGACGATTATTTTATATATGTATTTGTAATATTATAACTGACCTTATACAGTAAATGTATAAATATAGTATCATGTAGAAATAAAAATAGCTTATACAGAACTTTATACTGATTATTTAATCAGTGGAAATGGTTACGCTACAACAGAATTGTTATCAATAATGTAAGGGGATGTCAGTCATGATAAAATAACTTGTTTTTTTATCTAAACAAAAATATGATTCAAAAGACTTATGTAAACAAGTAAAGTCGACTGTGCGATAAATTGAAAGAGAAGATGCTTGTCTAATTTTTGATGATACTATTCAAGAGAAAAAATGGACTATACCCATTCGTGATTTGAGTTTGACTATTTCTCAGTTAAATATTCACTTTAAGGAGAGATTGAAAGATTCTTTAGATTTAGTATAATTATGAGAAGCTAATATCAGCTGACACAAAATTTATTACACTCCCAGACTATAAGAACTCAAAGCAATAATATTTACTTATAAGTTTTATCATTCTTCAAGTTTGAGTGTTTGCAAATAAAGCACAAGATAAATCATTTTGCTCTGAGGTCAAAGCTATTGATAAAAGCTAACCAAATCGCATTTGCTGAAGTGCAGTATTTAAAAAGTGCGTAAGGTCAGTTATAATAAACTCAACCCTCAAAGAATATCTTCAATTACTCTACTTGAGCTAGTATCAGAAAATTGTTGCGGATCTATAGAAGGCATATCTGAGGAGATATTCAAAACAAGTTGGTTACTGTCTTTATTAAGTTGACCTAGATGTGGGTCTATATCGTCATTTGAAGGATGAGAGCAACATGCTATTAGAAGCGTAATAAGAAACGATGAAAGTATTAATTTTTTTAGCATATTTATAAATATTAAACATTAGTTATTTCCAATTTCAAATATTAGCTCATGAAATTCAAATGTTTTATATGCAAAAGCCCGATATACATGATCTTACTCATAGTGTTTTTCTAAAAACACCTTATATTAGTACATGCAGTGAGTAAGCATATTAATAAGCAAAGCTGGGGATAAAAATTTTGATTTTATTTTTTGCGAAATTAAACCTTCACTAGATTAGCAATATCTGCAAGTAAAATCTTCTGCCCAACATCTCTACCAAAATCTACTGTAAAAAACTCTTTTGAGCCTTGAGCTTGTGCTTTTACAAATATTCCTTTACCGAATATCTTATGATAAACCCTGTCGCCCTTTTTGAAATGATTATCTTTTGAATTTGATTTGAGAAAATCAAAAGGAGATGTTCCAAAGTTTGATTTTGTCTTTTGCTTAGCAGACGATGCTTGTCTTGTAGCTTTTGCTTCATTTAAATGCTCGCTATCAATCTCTGTCAAAAACCTTGAACGCACTTGAAAGCTACTTCGCCCAAAGATATTACGCACCTCAGCAAAACTAATAGTTAAACTCTTCATTGCTCTAGTAATAGCTACATAAAACAGTCTTCGCTCTTCTGCAAGTTTCTCCTGAAGCTTTTTAGAATGCTCTCCATCAAAAGCTTGCTCTGAGTTAATCACCGCACTAGGAGGAAATACAACCTCTTCCGCAGCAACTATAAATACATATTTAAACTCCAAACCTTTCGATGCGTGAACTGTCATAAGTTGTATACTATCTATCGTATCATCAGCTTGCATATCTCCAGCTTCAAGTACTGCAAAGGACAAAAACTCTTGTAAAATATCTGCATTATCTTCAAGCAACTCAATCTGTGGCGCAAAATCCTTAGCTGCACTTATAAGCTCTTTTAGGTTGTCTATCTTTTGGCGATCTTTTTCGGTATTTTTCTCTTCATAAGATGCAATAAGCCTACTTGCCTCTATCACAACCTCTAGTAGCTTGTCTAAACTTAAATTTTCTACTTTTGCAGATATATATTCTATAAGAGTTACAAAATTTAGGAGTAATCCTGCCGTGCGTTTAGTCAAAAGTTCTCTTTGGACAACCTCTATAGTTGCTTGCCACATAGACAGTGAATTTATCTGAGCAAAGTTACGAATGGTATCTAAAGTTTTAGCACCAAGTCCACGAGTTGGAGTATTAATAATTCTCTCAAAAGCTAGGTTATCGCTTTTTGAAACTGATAGTCTTAAGTAAGCAAGAGCATCTTTAACCTCAGCTCGATCATAGAACTTAAAGCCTCCATATATTCGATAAGGAATACTGGCATAAATACAGCTTTCCTCAAGTACACGAGAAAGGTAGTTTGAACGATACAAAATAGCTATATCACTATAGCTTGTACCATCTGCGTGCAATTTACGGATTTTATCCATTATATGCTTTGCTTCGTCTCGCTCATTTACAGCGGTATAAACCTCTACTTTTTCGCCCTCTTCGGCTGCTGACCATAACTCTTTAGACATCCTATTGTTATTATTTTTAATGACCGAGTTTGCAGCATTAAGGATATTTTTTGTAGAACGATAATTCTGCTCTAACTTCACTACCTCAACATCTCTTACATCTTTGACATAACTATGGATATTATCGACAACAGCACCACGCCAACCATAAATAGATTGATCATCATCACCTACTGCCATTATGTAATTATTATCTGTAAGAAGTAGTTTTAACCATTTGTATTGAACACTATTTGTATCTTGAAATTCATCTATCAATATATATTTAAATAATCTCTGATAGTAATCTCTTAGTTGCTCATTTAAGCTAAACAACTCATACAAATACAATAGCAAATCAGAAAAATCTAAAGCACTATCTATCTGTAGCTTTTCTTCATAAGCTTTATAAATAGCATTGTAATTTGAATCATACTGTCTTGATAATTTATTACTACGAATTGCTTGGTCTTTTTGCTTATTTATAAAGTTTTGCAACAATTTTGGCGGATATTTTTTATCATCTAACTCTAGATCTTTTATCACTCGTTTTAAAAGTTGAGCTTGCTCATCTTGGTCAAGTATACGAAAACTTTTATCTAACCCCAATTCATGAGCATGCTTGCGTAAAAGCCTATGTGCTATACCGTGAAAAGTTCCTATCCACATGCCAAAAGTTGAATCTCCAAGCATACTGCTAACTCTAGCTTGTATCTCTTTTGCAGATTTATTGGTAAATGTAACTGCTAATATATTATCAAGCTCAGCTCTACCCTCTCTACAAAGATAAATTATACGAGAAGTAAGCACCTTTGTCTTACCACTCCCAGCACCTGCTAATATGAGAGAATTACGATCAGCTAAAATTACTGCTCTGCGTTGCTCAGGGTTTAAATCTATTAGAAATTGATGGTTTGACATTTAAATATAATATTTGTGAATTAACTGACTATATTTTACCAGAAATAAACTTTCTATTCTCACACTAACCACAAATCTAATAATTAATATTTGATAACCTTTGGATATAAATATTCCTTTACTCTAATTAGAGTTATTTTCATTATCTGGCTTTTCAAAAATAATCTTATTAGTAGCCATTGGAATTGATAATCACTCTTCTATAAGTCTTCCAATAATCGCTTCATGCAAATAACTTTGTATCATAAGCTTATCGACTCTAGGGAAAAAAGCCCTAAGTGTAAAGGTATATGAAGATTCCCCATAACCTTCGAAAGTTACAAATAGCTCAGGGTATTTTAAAACCTGATGTTGCTCACTTGCAACATCTAACAACATATCTGGAATCATCTTAATATCTTCATCCAGCCTTATCTTTATGGGTATAACCATTCTTATAACAAGGTTAAATGTTTCATTTTGTACTTCTTTAGCAACAAACTGATTATTTGGTATTATCCTTGTACTGAAATTAAAATTTTCTACAACTGTAACTCTTAATCAGATCTTCTTTATTTTATAAATATCATTATTTATCTCTATCCAATCGCCTACTTTCAATGGTCGCTCTATCAAAAGCACAAACCCCGCAAAGAAATTCTTCACCAAATCTTGAAGAGCAAAACCTATACCTATAGATAAACCACTTACCACCAAAACTAGTGTTGTCACACTTATACCTAGAGATGCCATGAAAAATACTAAAGCTACCTAATAAGCAAAAATACCATATCACAGAAGATATAGCCTTTTGTATACCTTGATCGATACTAGTGTATGGTAGTATATTTTTTGAGAAAAAATCTCGTATAAACCTTTTCAAAATAAGGCATACTATAAGCACAAAAGAGCTTTTTACTATATCAAATATAGCAAAATAGTTACTACCTGAAATTTTTATACCATTTAAAAACATCACATAGAAAAGATGATAGTGTCTACTCAATTGTGTCTGTAGCTAATCGACTTTATAGTTAAGTTGAAAAAACAATAAAGGACTAGCTATGAAAAATATTAAATTACAAATGCAAAAAAGTATAGAAGATACATTATAAAGACTGTTGATTTAAAATTCCAAAATTTGTGGCTGTTTTGTCAAATATAAATATCGAAGATATTTATATTTTATTGGTTATGGATTTTTTCTTTTTAGGTTTAGAGAGGTCATTAGGTAGTGATAATAAGTTCGTAAAACTAAACAAATTAGTTGATTTTGAAAAGTTCAGAAAATACTCAAAGGCATCTATACTCAAGACATGACAAGGCAGACCTGCCTATGATTGTATAATGATGTTCAAACTTCTTTTATTGGGTCAATGGTATAGCTCAAGCGATAGAGAGTTAGCATCTAGGCTAAGACTTATAATTGACTGCATGTATTTTATAGGATTTACACCTACATCTAATTTACCTGATTATATTTCTATCAATAAGTTTCGTAACTTATTGATAGAAAAGTATAAGTATAAAAAAGTATTTCAAGAACTCTTAGATTCAAGTTGTAAGTGCGACAAAATAATTGTTGCACTAAAAAAATAAGTTAGATATTGTCTCACTTGCTAAAAATCTACTTAAGGAATCACCATAGGACAATCCTACACCCAACTTACTCAAGAACAAAGATATCAGATTGGATCACTATTGAAAATAGGTGTTTCTAAAACACAAATAGCCATGGAAGTTGGTTGTAACCAAAGTAGCATATACAAAGAGATAAACCGTAACACCGGCAAACGAGGTTCTAGACCTAAACAAGAACAATCACTTGCAAACTCAAGAAAACGTAAAGGCAACAAACAAATTAGGCAATTTGGTTGGAGCTATGTAGAGCATCTTATCAAACAGTATTGGTATCCAGAGCAAATAAGAGGCGTTGACTTACACACTTATTTGCGTTGTCAGAAAACTTATCGTAAAAGAGGTACGGCTAGTCAAGAGCATAGAGGCCAAATACAAAATATAGTTTCAATACATGAGAGAGACTTTGAGATTTTGAGGGAGACACTATTATTGGTAAAGATCACAAGGGTGACTTATTAACACTAGTTGATAGAGTATCTAAACTAACTAAAATTAAACCTTTGGCTAGTAAGAATGCTGAAAACTTAGCAAACAGTTGAATACAAACACTGAATGCGTCACCTACTCACTCAATCACTTTTGATAATGGTAAAGAGTTTTCCAAACACATGCTAATATAAGAAGTATTAAATATAGATATATTTTTTGCTGATACATACTCTTCTTGTCAACGTGGCACCAATGAAAATACAAATGGGTTAATTAGATAATTCTTCCCTAAAAACCTGAGATGAGATGATATTACTTAAGACCAAACTAGAAGAGTTGAAAACCTATTGAACAACAGACCTAGAAAAAGTCTTGGATTCAAAACTCCTCTTCAGGTAGAATCTAGAAATAAGGTTCTCGCACTTGGTACTTGAATCTAAGACTTAATAAACAGCTAGAAGCTTTAAGCTTATCTATAAATAATGCTAAAGGTGCAATCATAGATGCGACCTTGATTGAATCTTCTGGTAGACCAGATAGATATATGGATAACCCTGTATAAGATAGAAAAGAATAGCAAGACACTAAACCTGATATTTCATATGGCAAAGATACTGATGCAATATGGATCAAAAAAGTAAGAAAAACAACTATGGTTATAAAGTATTTGCTAGTGTTGATGATGAGTATGGTTTTATTCAGACTATACTATACATACTGAATCAGCAGAAGCTTATGAGGCTCACCAGGCTAGAAACAATGTTAGCAGATGTCAATTGTAAGCATCTTCTAACAGATACAGCATATGATACTTCTGCTAATAGAGAATTATTAAAAACCAAGAAAATCAATAATCGTATATGGCAAAAAGCAGTGAGAAATAAACCACTAACGAAAAGGCAAAAAAGACGAAACATTATTATATCTCAAAACAGATATAAGGTTGAAAGATGCTTTGGCACTATCAAAAGAAAATTCAATTTTGCTAGAGCTAGTTACTTTTCAACAGTAAAAGTAAATACTCAAGCCTTGTTAAAAGCAATGTGCTTTAATGCATTAAAAACAGTCAATTTGATGGCTTAAATAGGATAAATGTATCTATATTAGCCAAAATGGCCTATATAGAGCATAAAATAAGGCAATGATTATCAAAATTTCCTAAAAAACATTCAAAGCAATAGGTAAATCAAAAATATTAGATTAAATCAACAGTCTTAATAATTATAGGTATCTATCGTATCATTATAGGTAGGGAGTTTAATCAATTCTGTGTCAGCTGATATTAGATTCCCATAATTATACCAAATCTAAAGAATCTTTCAATCTCTCCTTAAAGTGAATATTTAACTGAGAAATAGTCAAACTCAGATCACGAATTGGTATAGTCCATTTTTTCTGAGCATTTCTAATTCCAACATAAAGCAATTTAAGGAAACTATTATCGTTTGGAAAAGCTCCCTTAGTCTTGGTCAAAGATCTAAATTGACGATGTACTGACTCAATAATATTTGTTTTATAAATCACTCTCCTGATAGGTTCAGCATACATGACATAGTTATATAAATTATCCCACTTATTTCTCCATGATTCGAATACTATAGGATATTTACTCCCACATTTCTCTTCAAGTTTATCAATCTCAATTTCAGACTCTTATTTTGTCAATGCCTGGTATACTCACTTTAGGTCTTTGGTGAACTGTTTTTGTTTGTTAGAGCCTACATACTTAAGACTATTGCTTATCTGATGAACAATACATAGCTGAAACCTCAGTATCAGGGAATATAGCATTAATAGCTTCAGGAAAGCCTTTAAGACCATATACTGATGCTATAAGAATATCTGTGACAACTCTGTTTTGTAATTCTGTTAGAACTTGCATACAAAACCTAGAAACCTCACTCTCATTTAGAGACAAACCAAGTATCTCTTTGATTGCCATCTAAATTAACGCCTAAAAACGTATAGAAAGCTTTGGATATATAACGTCCTTCTTCTCTAACTTTGTAGTGTAATGCACCAAGGTATATAAATGGATATATTTCACTTCAAGGTTTCTTTTTCCATTCTTCTAATTTAGGGATAAGCTTGTCTGTTACAGCTGTAATCGCAGGCTTTGAAAAATGCACTCCATACATATCTTCCATATAGTCTGCTATCTGTGAATAGCTATTACTTAAAGCAAATAGTGATAACATTTTTGATTCTAACTCATCGCTTACATGAGTTTTGATGCTTTTTTCATTACTGGGAGTTATTTAAGAATGTTGGTATGCTATCCTTATTTAGTGCGGCATCATCTTATTCATGTGGTTTAGGCTCAGGTAATTCTGGTCTAAGTGGTTTAAGTTTGTGAGCAGCTTCAATTGGTCAAAACCTTTCTAATGTTGGGACTCAACTTATTCAAAAAATAATGAATGTCCAACCAGAAATTAAAATAGTTCAAGGTACAAAATTCAAGATGCTTATTGATAGCTCAATAGTGTTTCAAAGACCATACACAAATCAACAAGCAGTTAAAACCAATTTGGATATGGTGATAGTATGGAAAAGCAAAATATTAGAGATGAAGATATGTGTCACGGTGTAGGAGATGAATAATCTTCAAATATTTTCATTCATAGTTTTAATGGTATTTTTTGTACCACTTTTTGTCATAGATTTTAAATACAAAATATTGCCTGACATTTTGACAAAACCTTTAATTATTATGGGTTTGATAATTAACTATTTTAATACATTTGCATCACTCAAAAATCTATACTAGGTGCTGTATTTGGATACTTTTTTTCTATGGTCTATATTTTGGATATATAAAATAATCACTGGCAATGAAGGACTTGGTTATGCTGATTTCAAACTTCTAGCAGCACTAGGTTCTTGGTTTGGTATATCTATAATCTTGCCAGTTATGATTTTAGCAAGTATTTTAGGTTTGGTTCAGGCTTCACTAATTAATTTATTCAAAAGAACAACTACTATCGCTTTAGGTCCAGCAATAATATTAGCGACTATATGTATTGTCTATAAGGGTTCAAATTATGTTTAATTTACTAGAAAAGTATAAATTGCTATTTAGTTAGCAAGTTAGCATAAATTAAAAGGAGAAAGTTATGAGTGAAAAAAACAACAATATAATGATCTATCAAACAGAGGAAGGTTCATTAGAGCTAAAGACTGATTTAACCAGCGAAATAATATGGGCTAGTTAAAAACAGATAGCAAAAATATTTGGTGTAACCACACAAAATATTACCACTCATATAAATAATATTTTTGATGATGGTGAGCTTGATATGAAAGCAACTTGTAAAGAATCTTTACAAGTTCAAAAAGAAGGTCATAGAACAGTTAAAATACTCAGCTTTTGAATAAGAAATATTTATACTAAAAAGTATAAATAAAAGTAAAAGTATGTTTTTAAATTTCTTCAACTGTCATCTCTTAGCTAGGTTATATTATATTATTTGAGAATAATGCCTCTGTAAAATCGTTTGCATTAAACACCTGTAGATCATCAATTTTCTCACCAACGCCTATAAACCTAATAGGCTGATTGATTTTTTTAGCTATGGAGAATACAACCCCGCCCTTAGCAGTACCATCAAGTTTTGTAATAGTTATACCTGTAAGGTTAACCAGCTTATTAAACGCTTCAGCTTGACTAAGAGCGTTACCTCCTGTTGTAGCATCTAGTACCAGCATCACCTCATGAGGAGCAGTAGCATCTACTTTCTTGATTACTTTAATAACTTTTTTAAGCTCTTGCATTAAGTTGTCTTTATTATGAAGTCTACCAGCTGTATCTGCTATAAGTACATTTACACCTTTTGCTTTTGCTGAGCTTATTGCATCATAGATAACTGAAGCACTATCTGCTCCTTCTTTTTGATGGACTACTTGAGTCTTGTTTCTATATCCCCATTCTATAAGTTGCTCAACGGCAGCCACTCTAAATGTATCTCCAGCCGCTAAAAGCACAGACTTGCCTTCAAGCTGTAATTTTTTAGTTAGCTTACCAATAGTTGTAGTCTTACCTACACCATTTACACCAACCACAAGTATTACATGAGGATTATTTTGAGTATTTATAGTTAAGGGTTGCTCTGAGGGATTAAGTATCTCTGTAAGTTTTTCTTTAATGATTTCATTAAGCATATCGACTGTTTGTAGCTCATTTCTAGCTACTTTATCACGCAAATGGTTTACTATTTCATCTGTAGCTTCCACACCTATATCTGCCGTAAGAAGTTGCATCTCGATCTCTTCAAGAAGCTCTTCATCTACAACTTTCTGCCCCATTAAAACAGTATTTAAACCACTACTTAATTTACCTGCTGTTTTTGAAAGGCCTGACTGCAAGCGTGAAAATAAGCCTTTATTTTCTTCTTGTTGAGTTTCTTGAATATCTTCAGAAACTTTCTTTTTTCTAAAAAACATTTATTATCCTCATTTTAAAAATATGATTCGGCTTAAAAATATAAGCTCTAAGATAAAAATCAATTGAATTAGTTATACTCGAAATACTTATCTCTAAGTTTTGCTATTTTTTGATGAAGTGGATCAAACATGCTTACAATATTCTTTGACTTAATGAAGTGAACTTCACCCTCAAAAGCAATTTCGTCACCAGCGCTTGCATAAACTTCTAATAGCATATAGCGTAGGTTGACATTATTTTGATCTTTCTCTAATGAGTCTTGGATTGTAATATTTGCTTCAATATATTTTTCACTTTCAAGATATTGCTGAATCAGCTCTTCGATAAATTCCATATCGTTTTCCTCATTAGCATCAACATCTATCTCTTCGACATCATTTTCGAGATTTACAAGCTTATCACTAGAAACTGTCTCAAAAACCATGCCTTTTTCTGTTTTTATAGCGATATTTTTTTCACCCTGATTACCAAGCTCTTCTTCATCATCACGTGAACCTACTAAATTAGTCAGTTCTTCTTCATCCTGACCTTGAGCTAGCTCTTGTCCACTTTCATAATTCTCATCGTAATTAGTATCATGGTTTGATTTAACAGAGTCATTTCTAGTAGCAAAAAAATCAAAAACTTCTTGTGGCCCATCATTTGTTGATTTATAAAAATCAGCATCTGATACTACTGGAGAGATACGAGACATTAAATGATCTCTTTTCTTTTTTGAAATACGCTCTTGCTCTTCTGCTTTTCTATAGCTTCTATTATCCCAGACTTTCTTAGCTGCTATAAATAAACCTGCCAAAACCACCAAAGATAATATAAATTTGATTAACATACCAAATATACTGTTTCCGCCAAAGCTTTCTATTGAAGCACTATCATAAGAGACATTTTCTTGAACATCTCCTTCACCTATCTGACTATTTAAGTCATTTTTATAATTGATTACATGAGCATTCTCTTCTTCCGGAATCATACTTGGGATAGTTTCTTGAGAAATGCTTTTTTTACTAGTATCTGTTCTAGTATGATTAGAGATCATTACTTGATCACCTAATTTTGTACCTTCTAACTTCGCAGGGCTACTAGGAACTGACTCTTTTGTAGTAATTTCATCTTGACTGTAAGAGCCTTGCATCATGCGATTACGCGAAAGAGTTAAGCCATCTTCTAACTCATCTTTAGTCGTTGGGATTGCAAGCTTATTACCCACCTTGATTAGATTATCAACTATACCAGGCACTTCTGATTTATTTATTACTTTTATAGCATCTGTAAGTTCGCCCACACCAACACCACTAACAGTATTTGATTTTGCTATTTTAAATAAATAATCTCCAGGCTTAACAGTATAGATTTTCATACTAAAAGCAGACTGCAGAGCTATAAGAGCCATACTTGCTACAAAAATTTTTGTGATATTTTTTAACATCTAAAAACCCTATAAAATTTCATAAATAAAGACTATAAAATTATAGCATATTTTTCGAGCTTAAAAACCGAAGAGTTAACTATAATTATTTATGTTACGCACTTTGTTTTTAGGAAATATAAAAAAGTAACAGTCATTGCGTCATGCTTAACACTCGCAATCCATTGATAAGACGAGAAGTAAGCATGGATTTATATGAATGATTTATGCTATCTCAGATACGGAAACAAGTTCAGCAATTCGATATAGTCATTTAAGAAAGTCCGTAATATCAGTAAATTACTGATGTTTAATGCTCACGAGTAGAACTAAAGATTATATCTGGATTTTTATCTTGTGCTAACTGAAGATTTACACCTGTTGGTGCCAAATAAGTAATGTACCCAGCTCCATCTAATGCTAAGTTTGCTTCATACTTTTTCTTAAAGTCATTAAGCTTTTTCTCATCATCACAGAAAATCCAGCGAGATTGAACCACATTTACACCTTCATAAGAGCATTTTACATTGTACTCAATTGCTAGGCGTTGTGAGACTACATCAAACTGAAGTATACCAACTGCACCAACTACAAGATCATTCGAAATTAGAGGTTTAAAAACTTGTGTTGCCCCTTCTTCTGAAAGTTGAACAAGACCTTTTTGAAGAGCTTTCATTTTAAGTGGATCATTAAGCTTGACTCGCTTATAAATCTCTGGAGCAAAGTTTGGTATGCCTTTAAACTTCAGCTTCTCGCCTTGAGTAAAGCTATCACCAATCTGAATACTTCCATGGTTATGTAAACCAATAATATCCCCAGCATAACCATCTTCAACTTGCTCTCTCTCACCAGCCATAAATGTAAGTGCTTTTGAGATTTGCATCATCTTACCTGTTTTTTCATGGTAAATTTTCATACCACGATGGTACTTACCTGAGCAAATCCTAAAGAATGCTATTCTATCGCGGTGTTTATCATCCATATTTGCTTGGATTTTAAATACAAAACCTGTTAGTTTTTCTTCATCAGCTTTAACATCGCGTTCATTTGATTCGCGGCCTTGAGGTGCTGGAGCAATATTTGTAAAGCCATCCATCATTTCTTTTACACCAAAGTTACTTAGAGCTGTACCAAAGTAAACTGGTGTTAACTTACCCTCTAAAAACTCTTTTTCATCAAACTCATTACTAGCACCTTTGACAAGCTCAATTTCCATTTCTAGCTCATCGTATAAATCTGAACCAATTTCAGCTTTAGCATTAGCTAGACCTTTTATTTTTTTAAATGGATGAATCTCATGCCCGTGACCTGTTTCAAAAAGTGTAACCTCATCATTGTAAAGATCATAAACACCTTTAAAAAACTTACCCATACCAATAGGCCAATTCATTGGAGCACATTTGATTTTTATAATATCTTCAACTTCATCAAGAAGCTCAAGTGGATCACGAGTATCTCGGTCAAACTTATTCATAAATGTAAGGAGCGGCGTATCTCGAAGCCTACATACATTAATAAGCTTGATAGTTCTATCCTCAACACCTTTTACAGCATCTAGAACCATCAATGCTGAATCTACCGCTGTAAGTGTACGATATGTATCTTCAGAGAAGTCTTCATGACCTGGGGTATCAAGTAGATTTACAATACAATTATTATATGGGAATTGCATAACAGAAGTTGTGATAGATATACCCCTATCTTTCTCCATCTGCATCCAGTCAGATGTTGCGTGAACGCCACTTTTTTTAGCCTTTACCGTGCCTGCTGTTTTGATAGCATTTCCGAATAAAAGCATCTTTTCTGTAATTGTAGTTTTACCCGCATCTGGGTGAGAAATAATTGCAAAAGTTCGGCGTTTTGCTATTTCTTTTAGTAGTTCGTTCATAGTTATGATATTTAGATAGTATTTTGGTAAGAGAGTATACTAGGAATCTCGAGTTTATAAAACTAAAAATATTGACTCAATAGTTTATGAATATGTTTTTCTATGTCTGACAACGATAAGGAAGAGCTTATTTCATAAGCGTTTTCGGTCTTTACTACCAAACCCTTAAATGTAACTCTAGCTCTGTCAAAAAACTCTAACCCTGCTTGCTCTATTCTATCAAGATTACCAACTTTTTTGGCTCTTTGCAGACCAACTACAGGCTCAACATCAAGATATATAGTCAAATCTGGCTTGTAATCTTTTATAAAACTCTCATTAAGAGCATTTAATTTATCAAAACTTAACTGTCTGCCACCACCTTGATACGCTATGCTAGACCAGTAAAATCTATCTGCGACGACATTTACACCTTTTTCTAAAGCAGGTTTGATAAGGTTTTGAATATGCTGAACTCTACTAGCATACATAAGTAAAAGCTCTGTATCTGAGTGTACGATTTCATCATCTGGATTTTGAAGAGCTAAATTTCTAATTTCTTCAGCTATCTTTGTACCACCAGGTTCGCGAGTGTAAATCGTTTCGATGTTTTTGTTATCAAAAAAGTTCTTAATAAAACTTATAGCTGTGCTTTTACCAGCACCATCAAGACCTTCTACAACGATAAACTTCCCCTGCATACCTTACCCCGCTAAACAATAAAACCAACTAAATCTGCTGATAGCATACTTACCAAAGCTGCACCATCAAGTATCTTAATACCAAAATTCGAAATTGTAATTGCAGCATCTTTACTCAATGCTTGCACCGCACCGATTATCACACCTATAGAACTAAAGTTTGCAAATGATACTAAGAATACTGATATAAAAGCTCTTGTATACTCATCAATATCTTTAGAATGATTTGCTAAATCATGCATTGCCACAAATTCATTTGTAATCATCTTTGTCCCCATAATGTTGTTTGAGAGCATTGTCTCACTTCCATGGATATTTAAAATCCATGTTATAGGATAAAAAATATAACCTATGATTTGAGTAAATGAAATACCTATCAAATGCATGAAAACGACATTTACTAAATTCAATAATGCGATATAACCTATCAAAACAGCAGATACAATAACAGCTCTTTTAAAACCATCAAACATATATTTTGCAAGCATTTCAAAAAAGCTCTCTTTTTTAGTTTCATAGTTTTTTTGCAATTCATCAAAATCAAAATTTTCTGAATTATCGTAAGGGTTTATTAGATGAAGCACAAAGAAAGTACCGATCATATTTAGTATAAGTGCTACACAAACATACTTAGGCTCTATTATCGCCATATATGAACCTGCAATAGATAACGAGACTGTTGACATTGCAGTTGCAGCTAAAGTGTATAAGACATTTGAATATAAATGATAAAGCAAATTTCTGTAAACCAAAAAATTTTCTTGCTGACCAACCATCAAAGAACTAAATGCATTGAATGATTTTAGTCTTCTCATACCAGTTAGCTTTGATAATAAGAAACCTATAGATTTTATAATTACTGGGAGTATCTTGAAGTATTGTAAAATACCAATTATTGCTGAAACAAGAACTATCGAAATTCCTAGATTAAATAAAAACACAAAACCATTTTCTTGAGAGTTTGCCAAATCACCAAATATAAATTCTGTGCCGACATGAGCATACTCAAGAAGGTTATTAAACCATTTAGAAACATAATTCACAATAGCCACACCCAAACTTGAATCTAACATAATCACAGCTAATACTAGCTGAATGACTAAAATAAGTGCTAGAGTTTTGTATTTTATATTCCTCATATCAGAACTCCATAGAAAAGCCATTACAAAAACAACAGCTAGCGCCAACAAAAAATATAAGATTTTAGTTAACATCATAGCTTTATACCACAAACCCTACAACACTTGCCGATAAGAAGCTTATTAATATTGCACCATACAAAATTTTCAAACTAAATTGTGCAACCTTAACTGATGCTTCTTTACTCAATGCTCGTATTGCACCTATGATAACCCCTATCGAACCAAAATTAGCAAATGATACTAAAAACACTGAAATAACAGCTTCTGAATGAGCTGAAAAATCTTTAGTATGTTGAGAAAGCATTTCCATCGCCACAAACTCATTTGTAAATATTTTTGTACCCATGATCTGACTTGCTAGATGTATGTCATTACTGCTAATATTTAACAACCATGCAACAGGATATAAAATAGAACCTATGATAGTTCGTAAACTTACGCCACAAATAGCAGTAAAGATATCATCTGCTAAATTTAAAAACGCAATAAAGCCTATAATCATCACACAAACTACTATCGCAACCTTAAAACCATCAATTATATATTCTGAGAGCATTTCAAAAAACTTCTGCTTTTCATTCTCTTCAACTTGATCATTGAGGAACTTATAAGTATTTTCTTTAGATTTCTCATAAGGATTTATTATATTCAATACAAAGAATGTACCGAACATATTTAGTACAATTGCCACACATACGAAAGTTGGATGAATAATAGTCATATATGCAGCTGCTGTGCCTATAGAAACCGTCGACATCGCTGTTGCAGCCATAGTATACAACACATTAGATGGTAGATATTTCAAAATTTTCTTATAATATAAGAAGTTTTCTGATTGACCAACACTAAGTGAGCTAACCGCATTAAATGATTCTAGCTTTCCCATACCGGTAAATTTTGAAAGGAGAGTACCAATTCCTACAACAATATAAGGCAGTATTTTAAAATGCTGTAAGACACCAATAACAGCAGACATCAAAACTATAGGCATCGCTGCATTAAAGAAAAATATAAAGTTCTTTGAGTCTGCCAAATTACCAAACACAAATGAAACACCTACATGAGCACTTGATAAAAGCACGCCAAATGCGTTATTTATCACTCCTATAATTTCAACTCCTGCTGTTGTTGATAGCATAAATTTAGCTAATAACAGTTGCACTGCAAGTATTATTAAAAGGTATTTGTAGCGAATCAGTTTTCTATTGCTACTCCATGCAAAAGCAAGTATATATATTACAATTAAACTTAATACAAAAAATAAAAATTTAGTAGCCATCTTTCTGCTCCTTAGTTGTGTTGAGTAAATTATCTAACAATCCACTAACTCCAAATCTAAACGATCTATAATCAGTAAAATCAACGGCTTGAAAAATTTTATCCGCTAGTTCGATATACTCGACTGCTTGCGCATAGATTCTTATACCTCCAGAAGCTTTTAAACCAACTTTTTTACCACAATCTTTTATAGTATTTAAAATAACTTCTGCAGCCTCAAGTGTTGCACCAAATTGCGTTTTACCCGTAGATGTTTTTACAAAGTCAGTCCCATTAGCTATGGCATCTATTGCTGCTTTTTTGATCAAATATTCATCTTTTAGCTCACCAGACTATATAATCACTTTAAGTGTTTTATTAGCACACAGTTTCTTAACCTGTGAAACTAACTTGCATGCATATTCTGAGCTACCATTTGCAATATAATCTTTATAGTTAATCACTAAGTCAATCTCATCTGAACCGAGAGCTAAAGTATCTTGTGTCTCAGACAACACTTCCTCGACAGTTGCATCGCCATCAGGAAAATTAACAACCGTAGCAACCTTAAAATCACTACCAAGCTGTTTTTCTACGAGTGGAACAAAGTGCTTATACACACATAGTGCTGCAACTTCTCCAAACGAATTTTGTGCTTTTTCACATAATTTTATAATATCTTCATCAGTATCATTATCACCTAAATGAGTAAGATCTCTTAACGATACAATCTTTTTCTTCCTAATCATTTGCTTACCTTTGCAAATATAGATTGACCATAATCAAGCTTTTCAACTCCCATGTAATCAGCTATAGTCTGACCAATATCAGCGAAAGTATCTCTAGCTCCAATAAATTCTGACTCAATATTTTTACCCCATAGTAAAAATGGTACGCATTCACGTGTATGGTCTGTACCTGGAGCAGTTGGATCACAGCCATGGTCTGCTGCTAAAACAACTATAGTATCTTCATCTAAATGTTTATCTAATTCAGGTATACGGCTATCTAAATACTCTAGCGCCTTTCCATAACCTTTCGGGTCTCTACGATGACCAAAACTTGAGTCTAAATCGACAAAATTTGCAAAAATTAGACTATTATCAGTAGCAGATCCATACTCTGTTATAGTTTTGTCAAATAAATCTTCTAAGCCAGTAGCCTTAACACTTTTTGAAATACCCTGATTAGCGTAAATATCGGCAATTTTCCCAATAGACACAACACTTCCACCAGATTTCTTAAGCTTCTCAAGTAAAGTCTCTGCAGGAGGAATTATGGATAAATCTCGTCTGTTACCTGTACGTGCATACTCATCAGCAGACTCACCAACAAATGGACGCGCTATCACACGCCCCACTTTCATACCCATTTCATCAAGTAATTCTCGTGCTATTCTACAGATATACAAAAGTTTATCTAAACCAAAATAATCTTCATGAGCTGCTACTTGAAATACACTATCACCAGAAGTATAAACAATCGGTTTTTTAGTAACACAACTTTCACAACCAAACTCTTTTAGTACCTCTGTACCAGAGGCATGCCCTACATCTATAAAACCATCCGCGAGACCAGATTTTTCAACCCACTTCTCTATAAATTCTTTATCAAAGCAACTTTCGTTTTCTTTAGGAGTGAAATAATACCAATCAAATAAAACCGGTACACCAGAAAGCTCCCAGTGTCCACTTGGAGTATCTTTACCTTTACTAATCTCTGCACAATAGCCATACTTAGCATTTTCTATAGTTTCATCGCCATTTGTAATGTCTGAAGCTAATGCAGCCCCACGATTATGCTCGGCGACCTTTTTTAATCCTTTTCTTGAAAGGTTTGGTAAAGATAATTGCTTACCATTAGATTTGAAATAATCAACTATATGACCTAAAGTATCAAATCCTTCATCACCAAAATCTTTTGCATCCGGAGCTTCGCCCACACCAAAAGAATCGAACAACAAAATAATAACTTTTTTTTTATTTAACATTTTATTCCTTAGCTTTCGTTATTTTCTAAAAAGGCAATTCTAATACCCCTGAGTATAAGGTCTGGAGATATTTCATCAAAGACACCCTCGTCTTTAAAAAGGCTCGAAAAACCACCAGTAGCAATGGTATAAACATATTCTCCACCCAGTTCATCAACTATTCTGTTTTTCAACTCTTTAATAGCCCCTAGGTGACCATAATACAAACCTGAACGAATGTTTGAAGTAGTGTCATTACCTATTACGACTTTTGGTTTCACAATAGTAATAGATGAAAGCTGAGCAGCCCCTTGACATAAAGCATTTAGAGAAAGCTTTACACCCGGGAGTATAAAGCCACTGAGGTAAGTATGATTTTTAGTCACTACATCTAATGTTGTAGCAGTACCCAAATCTATGATAATCAAATTACGTTTAGGGTAATCTGCAACAGCTCCAATACAACTTGCTAGTCTATCAGCACCAACCTGATGAGCTTCAACTTGTGACATATCAAGGTTAAGCTTAAGATTCATATTCACAAAAAATGGCTTTACGTTGAAGTATTTAATGCTTGCTGAGCCTAAAGAGTAATTAATATGGGGAACAACCGAAGAGATTGCACAGCCAGTTATATCATTTGGATCAATATCATTTTCACGCAAAACTTGACGCAAAAACATTCCTAACTGATCAGATGTTAAATCGACAGAGGCCGTAGCATAACGAGTTTGATTGATTAATTTATCACCATTAAAAACACCCGTATGAATTTGCGAGTTACCTACATCCATAACCAAGAGCATAAGACTGTCTTTTATTTCTTCAAAGTAGAATACAAAGTATTATACAGAAGACTTTTCAATAAATACATAAAAGAGCGTTTATTAAATAAAAGTTTTAATGAGCTACATCCCAATTCTCACCACTGTCAACATTTACTGCTAGTGGCACACTCAAAGCGACAGCTTCTTCCATGATTTTTTTAATTTCAGCAGAAACTTCTTCAAGCTTATCTTTAGCTACTTCAAATACTAGTTCATCATGGACTTGCATAGCCATTTTGACACTATTGGAATACTTTTCTTTTATTATAACATCTACATTTATCATTGCTTTTTTGATGATGTCTGCAGCAGTACCTTGCATCGGAGCATTGATTGCTGCTCGCTCTGCCGCTGCCCTTTGGATACCATTTTTAGCATTTATCTCAGGTAAATAAAGCCTTCTTCCAAGTATAGTTTCAACAAAGCCTTTTTCTTTACACAACTCTTTTGCTGTAGTCATGTACTCTTTCACACTTGGGTAACGATCAAAATACACATTAATGTACTCTTGTGCTTCTCCTCTTGAAATTTTAAGCTGTTTAGCAAGACCAAAAGCACTCATACCATATATAAGACCAAAGTTTATCGCTTTTGCTCTACGGCGTTGCTCACTTGTAACTTCATCTAAAGACACCCCCAAAACCTCTGCAGAAGTGGCACTGTGGATATCAAAACCCTCATTAAAAGCTTTTACAAAATTTTCATCTTTAGAAAGATGTGCCATTATACGAAGCTCTACTTGAGAATAATCGGCTGCCATTATCACAAAATCATCTTCTGCAATAAATGCTTCTCTAATTTTACGACCCTCTACACTTTTAATTGGGATATTCTGCAGGTTTGGCTCAGATGATGATAATCTACCTGTTACAGTACCAGTTTGATTGTACGATGTATGAGCTCGTGAGTTAGTATCAAGAATATTTGGCAATTTATCTGTATAAGTATTTTTTAGCTTGGATAAATGGCGATAATCCATAATCAATGCAGCAACCTCATACTCTTCTGCTAATTGTACAAGCACTTCTTCAGAAGTTGATGCTTGACCTTTTGCTGTTTTCTTAATAGCTGGCAGACCCATTCTTACAAACAATACTTCACGCAATTGTACTGGTGATGAAAGATTAAACTCTTCACCACATAACTCAAAACATTTAGTTTGCAAATCAGATATTTTATTCTCTAGCTCTAAGCTTTGCTTTCTTAGCTTATAAGCATCAATTTTAACACCTAGCTTTTCCATCTCATTTAAAATCAAAGCTAGTGGCATTTCAATTTTACGATAGAGTTTACTCAAAACCTCTTCTTTAACTAAAAGCTCTCCTAGGTAATTAAATAACCTAAAAGTAATATCAGCATCTTCAGCAGCGTACTTAGCAACTATTTCAATATCAATTTGGTCTAGTTTTTGTTGCTTTCTACCCTTGCCAGCTATTTCAGTATATGGGATTGGCTCAACACCAAGATACTCTTTTGATAAAGCATCCATACTATGCTTACCATTACTTTTTAGCACATAAGCCATAATCATCGTATCATGAACATCTCCACAGATATCGATACCATACTTCGACAACACTTTTTCATCAAACTTAAAATTATGAGCTACTTTTGAATTCTTGGTATTTGCAAATACTAATTTTAAAGCACTTATCACAACATCAAGCTCAAGTTGCTGAGGCACACCACGATAACGATGTTGAACAGGAATATAGTAAGCCAAACCCTCTTCTGTACAAAATGATAGACCTACTAAATTTGCCTCCGCGGTATCTAACAAATCAGTTTCCGTATCAAATGCAAAACTCTTAGCTTCGTTTAGCTCTACTACTAGTTTCCCTAACTCTTCTACCGTTAAAATAGTCTTATAGTCAACCGTAATTTCTTTAGTCGGATGAACTATTTCAATAATTGCAGAAGTATTATCGTTGCTAATTATAGCAGGAGCTATAACCCCAAGGCCTTTTAATAGTGCCTTAAACTCGTAGCGTGTAAAAACTTCAGTCAAATATTCATCATCAGAGTTTTTACACTTTAAATCATCAAGAGATAATCCTAGTTCTAAATCACATTTAATTGTAGCAAGAGTATACGATAACTTTAGTAACTCGATATTATCGCGTAATTTCTCACCCACCTTACCTTTGATTTTATCTTGATTAGCTATAATACCTGCAATACTCTCATATTCAGCTAGCCATTTAACCGCTGTCTTAGGTCCCACACTTGGCACACCAGGGATATTATCAGACTTATCTCCCATTAGCGCTAAGTAATCAATTATCTGATCTGGACGGACGCCATATTTTTCTACAACACCATCAACATCTATGGTTGCATTCTTCATAGAGTCAAAAAGTACAACCTTTTCATCTACAAGTTGAGCCATATCTTTATCACCTGTGGATATAACCACTCGATAATCATCTTTCTCAAGATCTTTTGCAAGAGTCCCAATCACATCATCAGCCTCAACACCATCTACAACTATCAGTGGGAAACCCATTTTTTTGACAATATCATGTAAAGGCTGGATTTGAACTCGCAACTCATCATCCATCGACTTACGGTTTGCTTTATACTCTGGGTAGATGTCGTTACGGAAGCTTTTGCCTTTTGCATCAAATATCACTGCTATATGCTCAGTGTTGTATTTTGTAGGCAATTTCTTAAGCATATTAATCACACCTAAAATAGCACCTGTAGGTTCGCCTTTACTATTAGTAAGAAATGGCAGAGCATGATAAGCCCTAAAAAGATAAGATGATCCGTCTACTAGTACGATGTTTTTCATAAGTTTTTATAAAGAACTTTAAAGTTACAACAATAGTAATATATACTGCGTAATATAGCAAAGAATCTTGGCATTTCAGCTTCGATAACTACAGATTTTCAATATCTAAATCAATATCCAAATACCACCAATTATCTTTAGCAAAATCTTTACACTTGATAGCATCCTTGTAAGTCATAACTACTATTTCATCGTTTGTAAAGTCTGCAAAATCTGCTTCTGCATACTTGTGATGATCTTTGAAAATTTTTTTGTGATGAATATTTATGCCTAAAACATTTAAACTACTAAAAAATTTATCTGGATTGCTAATACCTGCCACAGCAGCGATTGATTTACCATAAAAAGAATCTATATCAACAGCTTCTTGTGTCGCTAAATTTACAAACCTTATAGCTTGGATTTTTGCATTAACCACATTGTGGTTATAATATTCCAAAAACTCTTTATCTGCATTTTTAATTTCACCAATCACGATGACTTTATCTACCGAGCCTAACCTTTCTATAGGCTCTCTAAGTGGTCCTGCAGGTAAGCAAAGTTGATTACCTAGCATTCTTATTGCATCTATGACGCAGATTTCATAATCTCTAGCTAGCTTGTAATGCTGAAGACCATCATCACTAATAATCACATCGACATATTTGTAATCTTGCTCAATCATCTTCACAGAGTCAAATCGATTGTGACTTATGATTATAGGCACTTGCCCTTTTAAAGCATCATAAAGCATCGCAGGCTCGTCACCGCATTGAGTTGGTAGCGTATTTTTAGTTACTACAAATGGATAATTACTAGCCTTTGCACCATAGCCACGACTTATAATTGCAGGCTTTTTACCTGCTGCAAGATACTGTTCGGCAAGTTTTCTTACTGTAGGAGTTTTGCCTGTACCTCCTACAGAGATATTACCTACGATAGTTACAGGGATTTTAGATTTATACTGCGTACTCAGATATTTTATTTTGCGTTTTGCAGCAATTTTAGAAAAGATTATAGAGAAAGGTTTTAGTAAAAAACTTAAGAAACTTATGTCGCGTCTGTACCAGCTTTTTTGTAGCATAAAAGATTTACTCTAGCCCTGATTTATAAAGTCTATAGTAAACATTACCTTTTGATAAAAGCTCGGCATGCATACCACTTTCGACTATTCTACCATTGTCCATTACCACGATTTTATCGGCTTTTTCTACAGTGGTTAATCTATGTGCGATTATAAGAGTTGTACGAGAAGTTGTTAAATTTTCTAACGCTTGTTGTACAACTTTTTCAGACTCATTATCTAAAGCACTTGTAGCTTCATCAAATATAAGTACAGGAGCATCTTTTAACAATGCTCTCGCTATAGAAATTCGTTGGCGTTGTCCACCAGAAAGTTTAGAACCATTATTACCAATGCTTGTGTGTATGCCTTCTGCAAGATTTTCAACAAACTCGTAGGCATTTGCGCGCTTAAGAGCATCTATAACCTCTTCTTCTGATACATCACGAGCCAAACCAAACGATACATTATTGAAGACAGTATCATCAAACAAATGTACGTTCTGTGAAACCATAGACAGATGAGAGCGTAAATTTTCTAGTGTTAAATCTCTAGTATCAACACCATCAAGTGTAATCTCGCCTTGGTTTTGCATATAAAACCTAGATAGCACACTAGTAAGAGTAGTTTTACCACTTCCTGACTTACCTACAAGTGCTACTGTTTGACCTGCTTTTATATCAACGCTTACCTCATTAAGCACATTTAAATCACCAAAAGCAAAGCTTAGATTTTTAATCGAAACATCACCTTTTGCATTTTCTAGCTTTTTATTACCAGTTTCTACCTCTGCTGGATAATCCAAAATATAAAAAATATCTTCAGTTGCTGCGACTGCTTTTTGGATAACCACATTCACTTTAGTTAAGTTTTTAATTGGTTTTAAGATAGCTGCTGCTGCTGCAAAGAATGATGCAAATGAACCCGTTGTAAGCCATGATGACACACCACCCTCATTTGTACCAAATATAGCAATAGTAAATAATGAACCCGCTAAAACTAACGATGCTATTATCTGAATAATTGGAGAAGTTAAAGCATCTAATGCTATAGTTCTAACTTGTTGAGAATATGTATAATCAAGATTATTTAAAAATCTTTTTTCTTGCTTGCGTTGCGCACCAAATATTCTTACTTCTTTGTAGTTTATTAAAGTCTCTTCTGCAGCATGAGTTACATTACCCATTGAAGATTGAGTATTTCTACTTAGCTTTCTGAACTTTTTATTGATAATAGATATAAATACACCTAGTAATGGACCAATAAGTATCAAAAATAATGATAACTGCCAGCTTGACACTAGCATTACTATTATTAAACCAATTACAAATGTACCATCTTGAACAACTGTAATTATAGCTGTAGATGTCGCCTCTGTCACTTGATCGACATTATATAATAATCTTGAAATAATCTGACCAGATGAATGCTTATCAAAAAACTTAGCCGGTAAATTCATAAATCTTGAATAGATGTCTTTTCTAAACTTATAAACCACTTTTTGACCAAGTGAACCGATAAAGTACTGTGATAAAAATGACCCTACTGCTCTAAGTGTAAGTAGCCCAACCATACCGACACCCATCAGCATAAGTACACTAGCACTCTGTTTAGTAATATCGCCGTTTGATCCAAAACCATAGTTTAGAATTGGGTTTATAAGGTATATCATCGCAGAATCAGATGCTGAGAAAAATATACTACCAACCGCAGCAATTGCTAATAAATACCATAAATGCCTTACCTGTCCGAGCAATCTTTTATAGAGTGATGAGACTTTTTCGTCATTGGTCATTTGACCACTTAAATTACCCAAAGGTCCTGATTTGAGATCGATTTTATCTATTGGATTTGCCATATTGTTTATAAAAAGAGTTTTTTAGATAACTTAAAATGTAAACACATAACTAAATATTATACACTTTTTTCTGATAACATAAAGACAACTCTCAATCATAGAAGCAATGATTACAATGAAGACATACCTTGTGGGTGGAGCTGTAAGAGATAAGCTTTTGGGACTAAACGCTAAAGATAATGACTGGGTTATAGTCGGTACAACTCCCACAGAGCTAAAAAAATTAGGATACAAGCAAATACTAGCAAGCTTTCCTGTGTTTTTGCACCTAAAGACTGGTGAGGAATATGCACTAGCACGCACAGAAAGAAAAGTAGCAAAAGGCTACCATGGCTTCGAGGTTTGTTTTGTTAGCACTACAACTCTTAAAGAAGATTTGGCTCGCCGTGATTTAACTATCAACTCTATAGCTATAGATAGTGCTGGAAAAATTATTGATCCATACAATGGACAAGCCGATATAAAAAAGCGTATACTTAGACATACCTCTACAAGATTCAAAGAAGACCCTTTAAGAATTATAAGATTAGCTAGATTTATGGCCCAGCTTCATGACTTTAAGTTTAGTATTGCAGAAAGTACAAGATTGTTAGTTAAGGAAATCCTTGCTTCTGGTGAACTAAGTCACCTAACAAAAGAGCGCTTAAATATCGAATTTAAAAAAGCAATGAATTATCCAAACATATTTTTTAATACGCTTAATTCACTTGGCTGCCTCGAAACAGTGTTTCCTAATATCAGTAAAAGTATAAATAAAATACCCTCTCAATCATTTTTTGAAAATTCCAATTATAAGTCAGCCACCCTCGAAGAAAAAATAGCTCTAGCACTCTATAACTGTGCATCAAATGAAATTGACTATATAAAAATCGAACTAAATCTAAGCAATAATCACTATAAACTCACCATAGCAATTAGTGCAATTCACAACCTGACAACTGATATTCATACTGCTGAAGAAATTCTGCATACTTTTAAAAGAACAAATATATTAAGAGACGATAAATTATTTGATAAATCATTTAATTTATATCAAAAACTAGCGTCTATTCTTGATCAAGATATGCTCAAAATAAGGCTCGCAAACCTAAAATCTATGATAGTAGATATTCAAGCGATAAATATCAAACTACAAATAAAAAATACTCCAAAACACCTAATCTCCATATCCATCAATCAGCTTTATTTAGATACTATAAACAAACACATCAAAATATGATACAATTAATTAAAACCTGTATAATTTCCTTATTTCACATTATAATGAAAAAACTTAACAACATAATCTTTCCTTTCAACACTATTGCTTGTGCTATAGTTATTCCTGCTATCATTTTCATAGTGTTTGTACTGAAATGGCTGCCTTGCCCAATTTGCTTATTGCAACAGCTTTGCATATTTACAAGCTTAGTCCTAAGCATCTTTTGCTCGATGGGAAGAACTCCTCAGCCTTTAAGAAATATAACCCATATTGTGATTATTATAATTATTATTTTTGGCGCTTATGTCGCAGCAGATCAAGTATACCTACAATACTTTAGTTCTCCAGCACCAACCTCTGCTCGTTTGGATGGACCTACATGCTCAGAAGTAACTAATCCTTTCCTGCTTAAAACTACTAAAGCTATTACTGGAACTATAAAAAGCTGTAATGAGATAAATGTAGATGATACTATATCTGGTCTTAGCTTAGCTGTTTATAGCTTAGCATTTTTTATATTTTTGTTAGCTCTCAACACAGTAACTCTTTTCATCAACCTATTTAAAAGAAAGTAAAGCCAATGTTTGATATTAAAAAAAAAAATCATCTCTAAATTCTTTATACTCTAAAGCTCATGCAGATAAAAAAAACTATCTTGCATTTATAGTTATAACTGTAGTTCTAGCATGGTTACTACTTGGTAAATTTGGTGTTTCTGTAGCTACTGTTTATTTCATATTTAAAACTAAATTTATACAAAAGCAACTTCCTAAACTTAAAAACAAAAATTTAGCTTCGGCAGTAATTGTAATTGCCGCACTTACTTTATTTAGTGGAATTTTCTGGTTTGCAGAGTTTATCAAGCATGGTACGGATTCTTATGTACCACAACCTGTTGCTGTAACATCAACTATAATAGAAAAATCCAACTGGAAACAAATTATCAATACAATCGGTGAAGCTCAAGCAATTCAATCTACAGAAATATCATCGCAATCTGGCGGTATAGTTAGTGAGATTCACTTTAAAGGCGGCCAAGAGGTTAAGAAAGGTGACCTACTATTTGAACTAGACACAAGCCAACTAAGAGCAAGTCTTGAAGAAGCCCTCTCAAAACTAAAACTAGCAAAAATAACTAATGATCGCTATAAAAAACTAGAAAAACACCAAGCAACATCAAGAGAATCTGCAGACCAAGCAAATGCCGACTACTTAACAGCGATAGCCCAAGTTCAAAACATCGAATCTCAAATTGATTTCAAAGAAATAAGAGCTCCTTTCGATGGTAAAATAGGTATTAGAAACATAAACCTAGGGCAGTATTTTAATAATGGTGACAATGCAGCTACTCTAACAACTATTGACCCTACTTTCATATCATTTGCCGTACCACAAAATAAGGTTAACAAAATAAAAATTGGTCAAGAAATTGAGTTTTACTCTGACTCTCTACCTGGTCAAACATTTAACGCAAAGATAACTGCCATTAACTCTTTCATCAACAGCTCAAACCGCTCTATAGTGGTACAAGCAACTTATGAAAACCCTAAACACCAAATCGTTTCGGGCACTTTCTTGACGGTTCACGTCAACTTACCTGATGTAAAAAATGCTATTGTAATACCAAGAAATGCTATTTCTTATAGTTTATATGGTCAATCAGTCTATACGCTAACACCTGAAATGGAAGATGGCAAACCTAAAAAAGCATCTTATACATCAACTGCTGGCGGCGGCATGAAAAACATACATTCAGATAAAGATCTTTACAAGGTTGGACAAGCTAATGTAGAGGTTCTTGAAACCAGAAATAATCTGGCTTTAGTGAAAGGCTTAAAAATTGGTACAACTATAGTTACTTCTGGACAAAACAAAGTTCAAAAAGGTATGGACGCTATACTTAATAATGATGTGGAAATTGATAACAACATCTATAAGCAAGGGCCACAATAATGAAGCTTATCGACTTATTTATTAGAAGACCTGTATTATCACTTTCTATAAGCTTTATGATTATAGTTGTGGGTATTGGTTCATTCTTTGGAATGCAAGTTAGACAATACCCATATATAGATAGTGCTACTATCACAGTAACTACATCTTATCCTGGAGCAAACCCTGCTACAATTCAAGCATTTGTAACAAGACCCTTAGAAGCCTCAGTAGGCTCATCTAAAGGCATTGACTACATGACATCATCTTCAGCACTTGGTGCAAGTACCATTACGGTAAATGTTAAATTAGGTTATAACTCTAATGATGTACTCTCTGAAGTGGTACAGAATGTAAATGCTGTGCTTAATAAGCTTCCTCAAGATGCTTACTCACCTTCAATCAAATTAAATCCAGCAGATAACTTTCCATCATTGATTTTAGCATTCACGAGTAAATCAATGAATGCTTCTGAGATTTCTGCCTATATAAACTCGGAGCTTACCCCTAAACTACTTGCTCAAGGTGGTTTATCTGATATAAATGTATGGGGTGACAAGCCCTATGCTATGCGAGTTTATCCAAATAAAGATAAGATGGCAGAATATGCTATAACCCCTAGCGAACTAGCAAATGCAATTGGCTCGAACAGTTTAGTTTCTGCTGGTGGTCAAATACAAGGGCCTTATCTAAACTACACTCTCAACCCTGAAACAAGCATGTCTTCGGCACAAGAGTATAGAAACCTTATAATTAAAAAATCTGACAATCAAGTTATTCGCCTAGAAGATGTCGCTAAAGTAGAGCTAGGTGCACAAGACTATAATTCATCTGTATTGTTTGATGGTAAAAATGCAGTAATGGCTGGTACGGTAGTTTCTCCTGAAGCAAATCCTCTAACGGTTGTTAAAAGCCTTGTTGATGAACTTCCAAACATAAGATCAAGCCTACCAAATGGCTTAAATGTTGATGTTGCATATAACAGTACTCTTTATATTGAAAGCTCTATTGATGAAGTTATCCACACTCTAGTTGAAGCTATTATAATTGTATCTATAGTGATGTTCTTATTCTTAGGATCATTGCGAGCAATTATTGTACCTGTGATTGCGATACCTTTATCAATAATTGGTTCATTCTTTTTTATGAAGACAATGGGTTTCTCAATAAACCTGCTCACACTACTGGCGATGATTCTTGCAATTGGTCTTGTGGTTGATGATGCAATTGTCGTACTTGAAAATATCTACCGGCATATCGAAGAGGGAATGGAGCCTTTTGCAGCTTCCATAAAAGGTGCTCGTGAAATTGCCAACCCTGTGATCCTAATGACACTAACATTAGTTGTCGTTTACGCTCCAATTGGTATGATGGGAGGATTTACAGGACAACTCTTTACTGAATTTGCTTACTCTTTGGCTGGAGCAGTAGTTATATCTGGATTAGTGGCTTATACATTATCCCCTATGGTGTGCTCAAAGATTTTAAACCGTCAGGTGATGAGTGGTAAGTTTGTTGTTTTAATTGATAAATTCTTTAAAGGTCTAACAAAGAAATACAAAAACCTACTAGAGTTTTTATTGAGTATAAAGCCTGCTATAGCAATAGTTGGACTTATCGTATTAGCTAGTTGTTTTATAATGGGTAAAGGCATCAAATCAGAACTAGCTCCTAATGAAGATCAAGGATTTTTAGGTATAATGGGGGCTGCTCCTTCATCGGCAAATATCAACTATCTTGAAACATTTAGTAAGCCTCTTGCTAACACTTTAAATGAAATACCTGGAAAGAAAGACACATTCATTCTAAACGGTGTAATGAGCTCAAATGTTATATTTGGTGGCTTTATTATGAAACCATGGGATAAAAGAACTACTTCACAAGGAGAAGCTGCAGTCTTAGTTCAATCAAAAGTTACAGACTTACCAGGCATTCAAACATATACATACCAGACACCGTCATTACCAGGTATTCCTCGTGGAGCTCCACTGTCTATGGTTATACAAAGTGTCAACGACTATGAGGCAATTGATGGAACTGTAAACAAACTTATTGATAAAATGACTAAAAGTGGTCTGTTTGTATTTGCTCAAAGTGACTTGAAATTTGATAACCCAGTAGTTGATGTAGCTATCGACCGTGAGAAAGCTGGTATATTAGGTATCACAATGTCTGATATAGCTAAAACACTAGGCTACTCTTATGCTGGTGGATACATAAACTACTTCTTCTTAAAAGGTTATAGCTTCCAAGTGATTCCTCAGTTAGCGCGTAATGAAATGCTTACTCAAGAACAATTAGATAATATATTTATTCATTCTGATACTGGTGGTGATATGTTTAACTCTGAGCTACCACTATCGGCTCTTTTAAGTCTTAAAACAAAAGGTCAACCCCTTACACTCAATACATTTCAGCAGCTAAACTCAGCTACTATATCTGCTGTTATGGCACCAGGTGTAACTCAAGGTCAAGCTGTAGATTATGTAGAAAATCTTGCTAAAAATGAGCTTCCTCAAGGCTTCTCTTACAATTTCTCTGGCTCAGCTCGTCAGTATATAGAAGATGGTAATACCATGATGATAGCCTTTGCTTTCGCTCTTGTCTTAATCTTCTTAGCTCTATCAGCGCAATTTGAAAGTTTTAGAGAATCGTTAGTTATACTAGTAACCATCCCAATGGCTATATCAGGAGCTTTGATACCTCTGTATTTAGGACAGTATCTTGGAGCTGGCTGGGCATCATTAAACATCTACACCCAACTAGGGCTAGTTACCTTGATTGGTCTCATATCCAAACAAGGTATTATGGTGGTAGAATTTGCCAATCACTTGCAAGTACATGAAGGCTTAAGCAAGTATGAGGCGATTGTAAAATCATCAGCTCAACGCTTACGCCCTATTCTCATGACTGTCTCAGCAATGGTTGTAGGTGTTATTCCACTAGTTACATCGAGTGGCGCTGGTGCAGTAAGTAGAAACTGTATTGGTGTGGTTATCTCTAGTGGGCTAGTTATTGGAGCGATATTCTCTCTATTTATACTACCTGTAGTATATATGTATATAGCAAAAGACAAAGCTCAATCTATACTTACAGATATCGAACAACAGAAAGCTATTGATGAATTAGAATAAATTCAATTTCTAAGAACCTCAAATATAAACTATATTTAAGACTCCTTCGGAAGATTTTTTAATTACATGCCAAACGAATCTTATTTGCCTAACAAAAGATTCATGATTATCATGGATTGGATTATTTGCTTAATAGTTACCCTTGACCACAGTTTACAGTTACGAATTTTTTATAAGAGCTGCTACTGGGCTAATGGATGGAAGTTTAAAAGATACTTTCAATATAAATTCGGCTCAAATCGAATGGTTATCATCTTATTACTTCATTTCATACACAATAATGCAAATACATTCTGGCATTATCTTAGATAAATATAATCGTAAATTTGTAATCACTGGAGCGACGATCTTATGTGTACTAGGTAATTATCTATTTTCTGCTACTGATTACTATGAAGTAGCATTTACAGGTAGAATTTTTATGGGAGTTGGATCTGCATTTGGCTTTATAAGTGCTGCTAAAGTTGCTGCCATGTGGCTAACGCGTTTTTCAAGTTTTATATCATTCACTTCAGTGATAGGCATACTTGAAGGGCTCGTTACCGACACATTATTATCCTCTCTTGTCAAAAATCTAGGATGGCGTCAAGGTAATGAGGTTTGCACCTATTTAAGCGTAGTAATAATCATTTTAGTTATCCTACTAAGTAAAAGATAATAAAAAAATTTACTGAGAAGTATAGGTGTGTCGAAGAAAGCACTCTTCTTGAAAATATCAGAACAGTAATACAGAATTTTTGTAGCATCAGGTTTTGGCCTGCTGCTTTGATTGGAGCTGCATTATTTATACCGATTAATGTACTTGGATCTTTGTGGGGAATTGGTTTCATTCAAGCTACATACGGCTTAACAGAGTCTTACGCATCATATATAAATAGTTTGTTATTTATGGGAGCTGGCATAGAGTTTGCAATTTGTGATATTTTGAGTATATTTACTACAAATGTTAATCGTATCCTTGATGTATCTTATCGTTATTTCAGCTATTTTGATTTATATTGATGTAAGCATTAATTGTTTTCTAGCACTATATCTATTACTGGTGATTATGTCTGGAGCAGAAGCCCTAACATATACAATTGGAAGAGCTCTATATCCTAAAGGAACGGCAGGCTCTGCTAAGGCAGGTATGAACCTCATAAACAATATAGTTCCTGTAATTTTACTACCCTTAATTGGACATATATTGATTCAATATGTAAGTCTAATGAACTCAACAGGATTATATACTATAGATCGCTATCAAGAAGCCTTATCCATAATTGTTGTTATATTACTAATAACCCTTCCATTTATCATACTTCTACCAAAACATACTAAACTTTGATAAATCTTATACCAATAGCATTGTCTTTATCATAATATAATGTATCTTCTATACTGTTTGCATTTGTAATTGAATATCTTTCATAGCTAGTCCTTTATTGTTTTTTTAACTTAATTATCAAGTCGACTAGCTACAGAAACAATTTAGTAGACACTATCGCTACTTTATTGGTTGGTGCTGCTCTTTGGTATGCAGTTTTTGGTATTATCGCGGCTTTAACCACTAGACTACGACTGATGATTACACTGAGTTTAGTATTTGCAATACTAATAACTGACCTTACGCAGTAAATGTATCAATATAGTATAATGTAGAAATAAAAATAGCTTATACAGAACTTTATACTGATTATTTAATCAGTGGAAATGGTTACGCTACAGCAACAGGATTGTCATCAATAATGTAAGGGGATGTCAGTCATGATAAAATAACTTGTTTTTTATCTAAACAAAAATATGATTCAAAAGACTTATGTAAACAAGTAAAGTCGACTGTGCGATAAATTGAAAGAGAAGATGCTTGTCTAATTTTTGATGATACTATTCAAGAGAAAAAATGGACTAAAGAGAGTGATATCATGTGTTGGCATTTTGATCATACAGTTGGCAAATCAGTTAGAGGTATCAACATGTTGAACGCTCTATACTACATCAATGAAGTATAAATACCTGTGGCATTTGAAATAGTGAGTCAGCCTGTACAGTTTAGTGACATAAAGACTAGAAAGTTAAAACGAGCGTCAGAAGCTACAAACGAATTGATGCAAGATATGATTAAAGTCGCAATAAACAATAAGCTTACATTCAGGTATATTCAAATGGACACATAGTTGTCAGCGAAAGATAATTTTGATTTTATTACTAAGCATGAGAAAGACTTTATAGCTGCTTTGCAATCTAATCGTCTTTTTGCTACAAGTCTAGAGTATAAACATAACGGCGAATTCATTAGCGTAAGTGAACTAGAATTATCAGACAAACAATCTATACGAGGATATGTGAAGGGTTATGATAACGAAGTTGTTATAGTTCGCCTAATCTTTACAAACAAAGATGGAAGTACAGGTGTTTTGAATTTGATATGTAGTTATACTGATCTTGATGTAGATTCTATTTCAACAATCTATGAAAAACTATGTAAAGTTGAAGAATTTCACAAATCTTTAAAACATAATGTTGATTTAGCTAAATCACCAAATAAGACTATAAGCACTCAGAGCAATCATATTTACTTATAAGTTTTATCATTCTTCAAGTTTGAGTGTTTGCAAATAAAGCACAAGATAAATCATTTTGCTCTGAGGTCAAAGCTATTGATAAAAGCTAACCAAATCGCATTTGCTGAATTGCAGTATTTAAAAAGTGCGTAAGGTCAGCTAATAATACTTATGTTACTCTTTATAGAGTTAACAATAACTTATTTTGTATGTTTATATACTTTCTTAGGAGTTATGGCAAGACCACAAGCAGTTACATTTACCATAGCAAAGGTCATATCTCAACCAGGAAAATCTGGATCAAGTAGCGCTGGATTAAATATCTCTTTGCTGTGATACTACTACCTGTAATAGGGTATATTTTAACTTATGTTACTACCCCTTTTGATGATGGATATAATAATATAATAGATTTGCAATATGCTCTCAGCCTTGTTGTTATTATATTACTTGTATACATTCCCTTTAGCTTTACACTTCCTAAAAATATAGAAACCTAAGAAGCTGTCAGTAAATCTTCTGGATAAGGATTAAGATAGCTTTGCTTATCAAGATATGGTAGCTCAAGCTCTAATCAGTATATCTTTATTATGCCAACAAGGACTTCCAAACCAACTTTACAGGCTTTATATTTGTTTAATATTTCTTGTAAATACTGTCTTTGAGATTGAGATATTTTTTTATTAATTTCTCTTAAAACATTTTGTAGCGCCATATAGTGTGGACCAAGATTAGCTGGCTTTTGTATCGCTTGCATAAATTTTTCAATATACTGTTCTTTGCCACTTTCAATATCTACTTTTTATGATGATTGTGAAAGCAAATGACCAAGCTCTTTTTTAACTCTGTTATTGTTCATGCGTAAAAGTACTTTATGCTTAGAGTGATACTCCATTATTTCTCATATACTTTTACATTTTACAAACTCTTTCTTTAAATCACTTAGATTCAAGTACCAAGTGAGACAACCTTATTTTTATATTCTACCTGGAGAGGATGATCTACCCATTCAATTTGGGACACTAACCATGTCAGAAAAAGGAGATAAAAATGTGATACAAAATATACCCTTGAGAGTTTATTGATGAGGCAGTTAAACTATGTTTAGCAGGAGGAGCAGATAGAGCTGAAATTGCCAATAATTTAGGGATAAAATATAAGACATTAAGTACTTGGATTCCAAAACTATGACTAAACCACCTAAAGATGTAAAGATTGACTATCAAAATCATTATTAAGAACTTTTGACTGAAAACAATGATTTAAAGAAAAAACTAAAAAAGACTGAGGCTGAAAGAGAAATATTAAAAAATGAGGCAGCGTACTTTGCCAGCCAAAGCCAGTGAGGTAAGCTCTTATGAAAGAAAATAAGGATGTTTTTTTTAGTTACTACTCTTTGTGAAGTTATAAATTTAAGTACATCTTCATACTATAGATGTTTGCATGCACCCATCAGTAAAAGGGAACAAAATGATTCTGATTTAGATCATGCTATTATACAGATATTGAATGAGCATAAATCTAGGTATGGTTCCTTAAGATTTTATGACACTCTTAAATATAATGTTTGGAAAGTAACGCAAGCAAGAGTATCTCAGAGGATGAAGATACTAGGTTTACAAGCCAAAGCCAACAAGAAATTTAAGTTAACTACAGACTCTAATCACAATAAGGAAATTGCTGATAATTTGTTTAATCACAATTTCAATGCTTGAGGTGCTAACCACAAATGTGTTACAGACATTACATATATTACTACCCAATAAGGTTGGTTATATTTATGTGTGATTATAGACTTATTTTAAAGGGCTGTTATTGGTTGCTCTCTAGTATAAGCGGTAAAGGCTGTTGTTATGATAATACAGATTGTGAAAGTTTCTTTGGAACTCTAAAAGTAGAGCTAGTTTATGATGAAAATTATAAAACTAGAGATGAGGCTAAATCTTCAATATTTGAATATATTGAAGCTTACTATAATACAAAAATGAAACATTCTATTATTAATTACATGACTCCAAATCATTTTGAGAGTATAATGGAGAATGAAGTTCAAAACTCCTCTTCAGGTAGAATCTAGAAATAAGGTTGTCTCACTTGGTACTTGAATCTAAGAACTATAAAACTAATAATAAAATTCAAAATTATTTATAATAAATATATAAAATAATAAATTTACTTAAATTATGCTTTTAAAGAGAAAAAAAGAAGGCTCTATACTAAGTTTTCTAGTTGTATCATTTACAAGTTTCTTCGCTGTTTTTATGCTTGTAATATCGTTATTTAGCTTTTATCAGGTTAAACATCAAAATGATACTTTATTTGATTATCAACTTAAAACATCTGCTCAAGCTATTGAGACAGTATTAAGAATATACCCATTAGAAGATGATGCAAATACTACTCACATGATAGTAAATAAGATTTCAACATCATTTCTCAATATCAAGAATTATAACAATAGTATTGGATTTATAGTATATGACCGTAGAAACCACAATTTAATACTTAAAACATCAAACCTACCTATATTTCATAAAAACTACCAAGGTATAACATCTACAACAGGCTTTGAATGGGTTTATACAAATGATGATGGCAATCAAAAACATTGGTACACTTATACACTTGAAGCTGAGAATGGCAATATAATTACAGTATTTGCAAACAACTCCGTAAAAGATAAAATCTCTCGTCAAATAATTTTAAAATTTGTAATACTTCTTGCAGCAACCTACATAATCCTTATTGCATTTATTTATTATATTTTAAAAACAGCCCTACACCCTCTTGAAAGGCTTAATAGACGAGTTGCTAAGATTCATCCTCGAAAAAATGAGAAGCTTAATGAAGATATAGTTCCTTATGAAATCAAACTGGTAGTAGAGCAAATTAACTCTCTTATAGAGAACTTTCATCAAATCCTTGAGAGAGAAAAAAGATTCTCTGGCGATGCTGCACACGAACTAAAAAACCCTGTAGCAGGCATCAAAACTCTAATAGACATCGCTTTAGAATCTGATGATATCAATGAAATCAAACAAAAAATGGAACGAGTAAGAAGTTCTGCTAATAGATCTTATCATATCATTGACCAACTCCTTACTTTAAATAGAATCCAGCCAAATGAGAAGATTGTATTTGCTAAAAAACTAATGATAAACAAAGTTTTAGAAACATTTATAGCTGATAATGCTATTAAAGCTATTGAGAAAGATATAGAGATATCCTTTTTACATTGTGAGCAAGATATTTGGTGTTATAGTAATGATTACCTACTAGATATACTATTTAAAAACCTTATCTCAAACGCTATCAAATACACGGAAAATGGTGGTCATGTAGGAGTCTCCTCTTCTCAAGAAGGTGATGAGATCATAGTTGAAATAAAAGATAATGGTATCGGAGTTCCTTCTGAAAATATCGATAGAATTTTTGATAGATTTTATCGTGAAACAGGTACTGGTGAAGAAGGTAGTGGTCTAGGTCTTGCTATTGTGACTGAAATTGTAAGGCTACATAATGGTACAATTTTTGCTAAAAAAAATACTGATAAAGGTATTACTGTGACAGTTATAATTCCTGTAGAACACAATAATATAGTCGAATAAGATGAAAACTTATATGAAAACTTAAAGTAAAAAGCTGTAACCTTATAACTAACTTAAACAAGTCACAACTTTTTCTTACAAAATAATCCGAATCTCCGGGCTTGATCAGAAGTCTTTCAAGTCTTATGGCAATCCCAATAAAAACAAACAAAGCTATGCCCGCGTAAGTGGTAATTTCTCTGATAGCCAGGAGATCTCGGTGTCAAGCTCGAGGATAACGATGATTTTTAATGACATATTTTACTTATAAGTTATAGTATAGTTAACTACACATAAAAGTGTCATGCTGAATTTAGTTCAGCATCTCACATAAGTATAAATTTAATTGAGATCCTGTACTTCGACTCCGCTCAACAACCGAGTTCAGGATGACTAATATACTACTTTTATAAGTAATAGGCTATATAGTTAAACCAACAGACTCTACAAATACCGTTCTAAAGCATTATTTATAGTTGTATCATCAAATTCAAAACCCTCTTTTATAAGTTTTTCAGGGCAAATATTTTGATTAGATAACAGAAGCTCCTCACCCATTTGCCCAAATAATAGCTTTATTGCCACTTCTGGCATGCTCATAACTAATTTAGTTTTGGTTAAGTTATTGATAGCAGCTATCATTTCAGAATTTGAAGTTACATTAGGTGCTGTGAGATTAAAAGTTTGCTTCTGTGAATAATTATTATCTATTACAAACTTCAATGCTCTAACCAGGTCGTGAATACTAACCCAAGCCATAAGCTGTTGACCACTGGCAAACTTAGTTAGAACACCAAATTTAGCTGTCATAGTCATTTTCTCTAAGACTCCACCATCACCGATAACTACACCAAAACGTAAAATACTATATTTTTGCAATTTTGATTTTCTAAGCACTCCTTCCCATTGATGTACAATCTTTTGACTAAAACTTAGAGTATCGTTTTGAATATATTGATCTTCACTTTGAGTTTGTTTGCTAAAAGCATAAAAACCTATAGCACTAGCATTTATCAGCCAAATGTCTTTATCTCCAATCAAATCCACTAGTCTTTGGGTTGGCTCAATCCTACTAGAAATAATTTTATCTTTAACACTCTTGCTCCAACGCTTTTGACCAATATTATAACCACATAAATTGATAACAATATCATAATTATCAATATTACTATCATTGAGTTGCTCCCAAGTTATAGTTTTTTTATAATTAGCTAACGGCTTATTTGAACGAGATAATAATGTAAGATTATGTTGCTCTGACAAATGTTTTGCTAAAGTTACCCCTACAAAACCTGATCCACCTGCGATTAGTATATTCATATTCAACCTTCTTTTTTTATCTAACATATAGCTAATGTTATGATTACTTAAATTCAAGTTGTAAGTGCGACAAAATAATTGTTGCACTAAAAAAGTAAGTTAGATATTGTCACACTTGTTAAAAATCTACTTAAGGAATCACCATAGGACCATCCTACACCCAACTTACTCAAGAACAAAGATACCACATTGGTTCACTATTGAAAATAGGTGTTTCTAAAACACCAATAGCCATGGAAGTTGGTTGTAACCAAAGTAGCATATACAAAGAGATAAACCGTAAAACCGGCAAAAGAGGTTATAGACCTAAACAAGCACAATCACTTGCAAACTCAAGAAAACGTAAAGGCAACAAACAAATTAGGCAATTTGGTTGGAGCTATGTAGAGCATCTTATCAAACAGTATTGGTATCCAGAACAAATAAGTGGCGGTTTAACATCTAATGGGTGGGTTAGATGTCATAAGTGCTGAAAGCATCTATAAGTATATCTATGGGAATAAAGAAAGAGGCGGTGACTTACACACTTATTTGCGTTGTCAGAAAACTTATCGTAAAAGAGTTACGGCTAGTCAAGAGCATAGAGGCCAAATACACAATAGAGTTTCAATACATGAGAGAGACTTTGTTATAGATGAACTAAGTAGACTTGGAGATTTTGAGGGAGACACTATTATTGGCAAAGATCACAAGGGTGACTTATTAACACTAGTTGATAGAGTATCTAAACTAACTAAAATTAAACCTTTGGCTAGTAAGAATGCTGAAAACTTAGCAAACAGTTGAATACAAATACTTAATGCGTCACATACTCACTCAATCACTTTTGATAATGGTAAAGAGTTTTCCAAACACATGCTAATATCAGAAGTATTAAATATAGATATATTTTTTGCTGATAAATACTCTTCTTGTCAACGTGGCACCAATGAAAATACAAATGGGTTAATTAGACAATTCTTCTCTAAAAACCTGAGATTAGATAATATTACTTAAGACCAAACTAGAAGAGTTGAAAACCTATTGAACAACAGCCCTAGAAAAAGTCTTGGATTCAAAACTCCTCTTCAGGTATAATCTAGAAATAAGGTTGTCGCACTTGGTACTTGAATCTAAGTTAGTATCAAGAATCATAACATTAAAATTTGTTAATAAAACACATCAAATATTGAAATATAACGGTCAAAGGAATAAAATAACAACCATGTAAACATTGGAATTAATCACATGTATTGGGTAGAAATTTTATCAAGAATACAATTTGCTTTTACTGTAAGCTTTCATATCTTATTTCCAGCATTTAGTGTTGGGCTTGCTACATTTTTAATGATATTTGAAGCTTTATGGATCATCACAAAAAATGAAAAGTACTTACTGATAGTTAAGTTTTGGACTAAGGTATTTGCACTGACATTCGGTATGGGCGTAGTATCAGGTATCGTAATGGAATTTCAGTTTGGCTCAAACTGGGCACAATTTTCAAAAGTTGTTGGACCAGTATTAGGTTCACTATTTACTTATGAAGTACTTACAGCATTTTTTATCGAGGCAGGTGCTCTGGGAATTATGATATTTGGTTGGGGTAGGATCAATAAATACATTCACTTCTCTGCAAACTTTGTAATTTTTGCTGGAGTAACTCTCTCTGCTTTTTGGATACTCTCAGCTAACTCATGGATGCAAACTCCTGATGGCGTAAGGTTTGTAAACGGTCAGTTTATAGTAGATAGTTGGTATAATGTAATATTTAACCCCTCTGTAGTACCCAGATTCATACATATGCTTATGGCTTCTTACCTAAGTACTTTAATGGTTATACTTGGTATTAGTTGCTACTATATGCTTATAAACAAGTTTCATCCATTTGCAAAAACTTGTATCAAATTTAGTTTATTAACAATGCTGTTTTTAAGTTTTGCTCAACTTTTTGTCGGCGATGAAGTTGGTATAGAAGTTCACAAACATCAGCCACTTAAAACTGCAGCAATAGAAGGTTTGTGGGATAAGCAAAAAGGAGCTCCTTTAGTACTATTTGCTTACCCGAGTGAAGCTCAAGAGAAAAACCTTTTTGCAATTGAGATACCAAAATTAGCATCTCTTATAAATACTCATGAATTAGATGGCGAAATGTTAGGCTTAAAATCAGCAGCAAAAGAAGATAGACCTCTAGTTGCTGCTGTATTTTATAGTTTTAGAATAATGGTGGGAATTGGACTACTGATGGTATTTATCAGTGTTGTAGGTTCATTACTTCTAAATAAACAACGCATTTATGGACAAAAATGGTTCTTATGGTTATGTAGACTCACAACACCTTTAGGTTTTGTTTCCATTATCACAGGCTGGTTTACTGCAGAATTTGGTAGACAGCCTTGGGTAGTTTACAACATCGTTAAGACTCAATACTCAGTTAGTGATATTAGTATTTGGCAAGTAGCTTTATCTTTAGTGTCTATAATTATTGTCTACTTTATAATATTCGGGTACTTCTACTTCAAATATCTCATAAAACTTATTAAAGAAGGCCCTGGAAATGCTGGCGAAGAAAGAATGCCATACTCATATTTCCAATCTGTTGAAAAAACTAACAAATATGAGGAGTAATTCATGGATTTAGGATTAATTTGGCTCGGTATTATCGCATTTAGTTTACTTTTATATGTAATTTTGGATGGTTTTGCACTTGGTGTCGCGATACTCTTCCCATTTTTCAATTCAAATCACAGGGATATTGCTACAAATGTGCTTTTACCTACTTGGGATGGTAACCAAACTTGGTTAGTATTAGCACTAGCTTGTTTCTACGGTATGTTCCCAATAGCATTTGCATTTATATTTCCAAAGATTTATATGTCTGCGGTACTCTTAGTAGTGATGATTTTGCTTAGAGGTATTTGTTTTGAGTTTAGATTAAAGGCTACCGACAAAGGGATAAAAAACTGGGATAAACTATTTTTTATATCGTCAATTACAGCTACATTTTTGGAAGGCTTTATCGTTGGTGGACTTATAATTGGTTATCCAAAAGACTCTGCAACTTATGGTTTAGTTTTTCAGATTCTAACTGGTATTACACTAATAGCTGGATACGCTCTACTCGGTGCTACTAGACTTATATTAAAAACAGAAGGTGAGCTTTTTGAAAAAGCTAAGTTCTTTGCTAGAAAGTCTTGTAGAGTATTAGCTATATTGATGTTGATTATCGGTCTAATGACACCGCTATACATAACTTTACCATTTGATAACATCTATAAAATGTTTATATTAGGCGAGTTTTTTATACTTACAATAATCAGCTTTTTTATACTATGGAAAATCATCGATTCTAAGATTCATGCTTTACCATATTGGTTAACTGTTACAGTTTTCATACTTACTTATCTAAGTATGATTACGCTAATGTTCCCTTATGTGATTCCATATCACCTAAGTTACATGGAATCTCAAGCTAGTCAAACTACGCTACTATTTACGCTTATTCCAGCAATTATAATGATACCGTTATTATTACTATATACCGGTTATGCGTACTTTGTATTTAAAGGTAAAGTTAAAGAAAAATTGAGCTACTGATAATTTATATCAGCACAAATAATACAAGCAACAATAGTAATATTCAATATCTAACAACAATATACTTAGCTGCTTCTTCAGGCTTTATTGTTGTTGATTTAAGTAAGTTTTCAATACTTTGCTCCATAGTATTCATAACCTTAGCAGAGCCTGTTTGAAGAGCTGTATAGATTTAAGAAAGATTATTTTCTTTAATCATATTTCGGATACCAGAATTAGCAATAAAAACTTCATAAGAAGCTACTCGGCCGCCACCTTTACGTTTATTAAGTAGTCGCTGAGGTATCACAATCTCCAAAGATTCCGCGAGCATATTGATAACCAACTCTTGCTCAGCAGGTGGAAAAACAGAGATAACCCTATCTACAGTTTTAATCGCAGACATTGTATGAAGAGTACCTAATACCAAATATCCTGTCTCAGCAGCTTCTAAAGCTAGCCTGATAGTCTCTAAATTTCTAATCTCACCAACTAGAATACAATCTGGATCCTCACGCAATTCTGATTTGAGTGCCGCATTGAAGCTTTTCGTATCTCTTTTGACTTAACGTTGGTTTACTACTGCTTTTTGGCTGACATGCACAAATTACACAGGATCCTCAATAGTAAGTATGTGAGTGTCTTCTTTCATATTAAGCTCATTAACAAGAGCCGCAAGCGTACTATTTTTGCCTGAGCCTGTCGGTCCTGTTACCAGTATTAATCCACCTTTTTTAGACTGAAATGATTTAAGCTGCAGGATCCACAAACTGATCAAGGGTTGGGATTTTATTCTCTAACCTACTGAAAACAGCACCATAACCACGATTATGAAAAAAAGCATTTACCCGAAATCTAGCATCATTTTCTTTATCATCAATTGAAAATTCACACTCAAATGTTTCTATAAGTTCAGTTTTTTGATCATCTGTCATGATTTCTCACAACATTTGTGAAATAGCTTTGCCATTAAGAACCGGAGATGCTTCAATATCAATAAGATCTCCATATACTCTGTATTTAGATTTACAACAAGAAGATAAGTGTAAATCTGAGGCTTTTTTATGCACGCAGATAGTAAGAAGTTTTTTAAGCATAAGTAGTAATTTTAAATAAAAGGTTTTCATGATGAACCATTACAAGGGAATAGATAGGGGCAAAGGTCGATAAGGCTTAATAAGGCATATAGAGCTTTTTATATTTTAAATAAAAATAGAGAAATAGAATTAGTAGAAATTATTGAAAGAAATAAACATAAATATTAATTAGGATATGATGAGATGAGCAAAGAAGCATTAAATTTTTTAGATGAAGTAATAGGAGAAGAGTGTACTTTTGAGAGAATGATTAGAAATATTAGGCTAACAGATTACGAGGGTATTACACAAAAAGAATTTGCGGAAATGTTGAGGATTAGTGTTACTAGATTGTCAGATATTGAAAACGATAGAAAACCAACATCTATAAAAAAGGCTATAGAGCTAGCTAATCAGTTGGAACAAAGCAAAAGATTTTTTGTTGCTACAACTTTGCAAGATATGATAAACAATCATAATCTAAATTATAAAATTGGTTTAGAAATGGCTTGACATTCTCCCTCAGCTAAAGCAAGGGGAGAATGTCAATATATTAAAACTTAGATTCAAGTACCAAGTGCGACAACCTTATTTCTAGATTCTACCTGAAGAGGAGTTTTGAATCCAAGACTTTTTCTAGGTCTGTTGTTCAATAGGTTTTCAACTCTTCTAGTTTGGTCTTAAGTAATATCATCTCATCTCAGGTTTTTAGGGAAGAATTATCTAATTAACCCATTTGTATTTTCATTGGTGCCACGTTGCCAAGAAGAGTATGTATCAGTAAAAAATATATCTATATTTAATACTTCTGATATTAGCATGTGTTTGGAAAACTCTTTACCATTATCAAAAGTGATTGAGTGAGTATGTGACGCATTAAGTGTTTGTATTCAACTGTTTGCTAAGTTTTCAGCATTCTTACTAGCCAAAGGTTTAATTTTAGTTAGTTTAGATACTCTATCAACTAGTGTTAATAAGTCACCCTTGTGATCTTTGCCAATAATAGTGTATCCCTCAAAATCTCCAAGTCTACTTTGTTCATCTATAAGAAAGTCTCTCTCATGTATTGAAACTCTATTTTGTATTTGGCCTCTATGCTCTTGACTAGCCGTAACTCTTTTACGATAAGTTTTCTGACAACGCAAATAAGTGTGTAAGTCACCGCCTCTTTCTTTATTCCCATAGATATACTTATAGATGCTTTCAGCACTTATGACATCTAACCCACCCATTAGATGTTAAACCGCCACTTATTTGCTCTGGATACCAATACTGTTTGATAAGATGCTCTACATAGCTCCAACCAAATTGCCTAATTTGGGTTCTGTCGCAAACTGACAATTACGAAATGTTATAGTATTATTTTATCACAAATATAATTATGTTTTTCTATGTTAGATTTCACAGGTAGACACTTCACTAAACTTTTAATTCTCCAAGCTCTTCGTTGGTATTTATCATATCCACTTAGCTATAGGCATGTAGAAGAGTTAATGAAATAGCTTGGAGTTAATGTAGATCATAGTACTCTCAACCGTTGGATTATCAAATATGCTAAAGAGTTAGAAGTTACTTTCAGCAGAAAGTTTAGTAAGTATAGTGCTTATGTAAGTTGGAAGATGGATGAAACTTAAGTAAAGCATAAAGGTAAGTGGGTTTATCTCTACAGAGCAATAGATAAGCATGGAGATACATTATAGTTTACGATTTCTCCTAAAAGAGATGAAAGGGCTGCTTATAAGTGCTTTAAACAAACCATTGGTAAACATGACTTGCCGGAAAAAGTCAATGTAGATAAGTCTGGTGCTAATGAAGCTGCTTTGCTATCTATTAATATCTTTCTATTTTTGCTTGGGATATGGTTAACTCATGGTATAGAGATAAGACAAAATAAGTATCGCAATAATTTGATAGAGCAGGATCATAGGAATATAAAGAGATTGACTCGACCCATGTTAGGATTTAAATCATGGGATTCTATGGGATCTACTATAGCAGGGTACAAATTAGTTAACATGATTAAAAAAGGTCAGCACATTAACGCTGGTAAAATGGCTGTTTGGGATCAGTTTTATGCTATAGCTGCATAACTGTAACTAATGATAACTGATTTTGGGAATATTATACATATGCACACAATTTGCGACAGAACCTTTTTTGTAATCAAGATTTTTATATATCTATATTATATGCAAAATATATTATAGAGAATACAAGTTATTGATGAAAATTTAAAATGCTGTAGTATTTATCATTAAAAGTTATACAACAATTGTTTTGGTTATGAACTCTAAATCTATCGGCTCTATCTTGTTGATAATAGGAACAACGATTGGAATAGGAATGCTTGCATTACCGTTAGTTATTGCAGCATGTGGATTTACTACGGCAGTTATACTTTTAGTTATGTCGTGGAGTGTAATGTATATTACTTCGCTTAAACTTTTGAATGTGTGTGCAAAGTATCCGCTAGGTGTGAATTTTACCACAATTATGCAAACTAGAGCTTCAAAGGGATATCAGCTAGTATTTGCATTGATTTATTTATTATTCCTTTACTCTTTGATGTCTGCTTATACTACTCAAGGAGCTAGTTTAATAACTCTAATCATCCCATCTCTAGATGCTTCAGAAATAGGAATTGGATTACCAGCTATTATTTTTATACTAATCTTTAGTACACTTATGTATAGCTATAAAAGTACTGACTATGCAAATAGGTTTTTTGTTTTTCTAAAGTTTGTATTTTTTGTGTTAGTTATTGTAATTATGTATAGTTATATCAGGTTTAACAATTTAGATGCTATGCCTCTATCACTTTATGCTCTTATGTTTGCATGGTCAACACTTTTACCATCATTTGGTTTTCAGAATATAATTCCTGTAATTTATGAATATCAAAATGGTAATATTAAAAGTATCAAGAGAAGTATATTAATCGGTAGCTTATGTGTGCTGGGTATTTATATTATTTGGGTATTTTTAGCATTAGCTTTAATTCCTCAGCAAGGCTTGCATAGCTATCAGACGTTATTTGTATCAGGGAATAATACTCCTGCTGGATTTATAACAGAAGTAAGTGCTCTTTCTAACTCAAAAATACTTGAGATAGGGTTAAGTATATTTATAAATATAGCCATCATAACGTCATTTATTGGTGTCGGAGTTTCTCTAATGCATTATGTGAGGGATATTTGCAAAAAATGTAATAAAAATATTGATAATATAAGCCTTAGCTTGGTGTGCTTTATACCTCCGCTAGTGTTTACGGTTTTTTATCCAAAAGGTTTTATTTTAGCATTGCAGTATGCGGCTATATTTGCAGTAATAATCTTTGTATATACTCCTATATTCTTAAATAAAAAACAAGAGTTAAAACTTAATTATAGTAATTTATATGCAGCATTGCTTGGGACTTTAGTTATACTATCTCAAATTGCGAATCTTTGCTTTAATGTAAGTCCTTTTGGTTATTTTTAAGTATTACCCTCGAGAGCTAATATTCGTTTTAATGTAAATATATTTGGTAGCTAGATGAGAGTTTGGATGATTTAGTGTTTTTTGTACTGGTATTCTTGTGATTAGGTTTAAAAAGCTAGTTTATTTATGAGAAAATGTTATCGTTTGGTTCTGTCGTAAACTGACAATTACGAAATGTTATAGTATTATTTTATCACAAATATAATTATGTTTTTCTATGTTAGATTTCACAGGTAGACACTTCACTAAACTTGTAATTCTCCAAGCTCTTCGTTGGTATTTATCATATCCACTTAGCTATAGGCATGTAGAAGAGTTAATGAAATAGCTTGGAGTTAATGTAGATCATAGTACTCTCAACCGTTGGATTATCAAATATGCTAAAGAGTTAGAAGTTACTTTCAGCAGAAAGTTTAGTAAGTATAGTGCTTATGTAAGTTGGAAGATGGATGAAACTTACGTAAAGCATAAAGGTAAGTGGGTTTATCTCTACAGAGCAATAGATAAGCATGGAGATACATTATAGTTGATGATTTCTCCTAAAAGAGATGAAAGGGCTGCTCATAAGTTCTTTAAACAAACCATTGGTAAACATGGCTTGCCGGAAAAAGTCAATGTAGATAAGTCTGGTGCTAATGAAGCTTCTTTGCTATCTATTAATATCTTGCTATTTTTGCTTGGGATATGGTTAACTCATGGTATAGAGATAAGACAAAATAAGTATCTCAATAATTTGATAGAGCAGGAGCATAGGAATATAAAGAGATTGACTCGACCCATGTTAGGATTTAAATCATGGGACTCTATGAAATCTACCATAGCTGGTTATGAGTGAGTAAATATGATTAAAAAGGGCAGAAAATGAATGCTGGAAAGATGACTGTCTGTGATCAATTTTATGCAATAGCTGCATAACTGTATCTAAAGGATGCTGATTTTGGGAATATTATACTTATGCACAGAGTTGGCGACAGAACCGATTAGATGATATTATTGAAGACCAAACTAGAAGAGTGGAAAAACTATTGAACAACAGACCTAGAAAAAGAATTGGATTAAAAACTCCTATTCAGGTAAAATCTATAAATAAGGTTGTCGCACTTGGTACTCAAATCTCAGGAATAATAAATAATGTTGAAAGAAATTAGTAAAAAAATATCAGCTTTAATGTTTGTAGGTGTTGTATTGAGTTCATGTACAACAATAACAAAACAAAACGCTGACTGGAATTATATAAAAGATGGTATTAATCTAAATGTAACAGCATCAGGTGAGCTAAATAACTATGACTGTAAGCCACATATTTTAGCAATGACTGTTGTTCAAGTATCATCAACAAGCAAGTATTTCAATTTGTTGCAAACATCATCGGGGGTATCTTCATTATTAGCTAATGTAGCTAAATTTGAGGAACAAACTGGTTTCAATAGATTCTATATAAAACCAGGTGAGAAAAAAGAAATATCAGTAGCTAGACAAAAGGGCACAGAATATATATTTTTAGTCTTTGGTTATGCAAATGACAAGCCAGAAGAAAATAGTAAAATGATACCCATTCCTTTTGATGGGGGTTGGTCACTATGGAGTGATGGACCTCTTGTGATGAATGTTTCAGTGGATTTAGGTTCAAATGGTATAGAAAATATACAAAATAGTGAGGAAGATAATGGACTTTTCTAAAAAAGTAAGCTGGGAACAAGGATTGTTTCTTCAACCACAACATTTACAAGTTTCAGATTTACATAGAGATGCTGTCATAGCAAAGCTTATAAAGCTAACTGCAGATAATTTCTGGGGTTGTGACATGCTGAGTCTAGATTCAGACTCATTACAAGACAATAAAGTATCAATATCATCTGGGACGATAGTTTTCAGAGATGGAGCTATTGTTGAAATAGGTGTAAATGCTCAAGCAGTTGCTAGATCTTTTTCAGAGACTTGGGGAAACAAATCTAGAGATTTAGATGTTTATATAGGTCTTAAAAAACTAGATAAAAATGGTAACAATGTTACAACTGTTAAGTCAGAAATCGACGCTGTGGGTGTTAAGACAAGGTTTGTGGCTTTGGAGCAACCTAAGCAGGTAAAAGATATTTATAGCAAAGGTCCAGATGCTTATGTGAAGACTCAACAATATGCTTTAAATATTATTTTTGGCTATGAGGTCGAAGAATCAGCAAATTATGAGTTAGTGCAAATTGCTAGAGTTCGTCAAAATGGTGGCAAGAACTTTATAGATACAAAATTTATCTCTCCAAGCTTGAATATTACAAGCTCAAGAAGTTTGTATGAAATCGTACAATCTATCAGAGATAGTCTGCATACAAGAGCTAGACAGCTTGAGATTTATAAGTCTACATCAGCTGTTGAAGATATTGCACTGCAAAATCGTAGATGGATGAATCTTTTAGCCTTACAGGTTTTTAATAGATATATGCCAGCTCTTACACAAGTATTAAACATTTCACCAAAATCAACAAGTGATGCCTTTGGCTTGTTGTTACAAGTTATCGGTGAGTTAAAAACATTCTCGCATGAGACTGTAATATCAGGTGTTGATCTAAACTCTCCAGAGCCTATCATGTACAACCACCATAACCCATTTGAAAGTTTTGAATTAGCAAGAAATGTTATTTTCACACTTTGTGATGCAGTGACATTAACACCGAGCCAGTTCTACGAGCTACAGTATGTAAATGGTATTTTTGCAGTTGACTTGCCTGTTAATATTTTCACACCAAGAACTTCATACTATCTAAGAATACACACTGAAAATAATGATATCAAAGATATTCAGGCTAAGGTTATTGATAAACAAATTAAAGTTGGAGCTTTGACAAGTATAAACATGATAGTAGAGCGTTCTTTAGGTGGAGTGTCTTATGAGATGCTTGATGGAGCTCCATCTGGTGTGCCATCAGATATTGATTGTGTATATATTAGATTGGACTCCACAGCAGCAGCTTGGAGAAATATTGTCTCTTCTCAGTCAATGTCGATATTTTGCAATGAGTTAAAAGAAAATATTAAAATAGATTTTGTATGTGTGAGGTCATAAATGAGTTTGATATCTAAGTATAGTGATGTTGTTTCTTATGTCTTGGCATTGAAAAAAGTGGACTTTGAAGGTTGTGGTATGGCTGATATTCAAACAAAGCTATACAAAGGGCTTGATGAGATAAAAAAAGAAGTTTTACAAACCTATTCAAACGAAGATTATCTAGATAGTTTGTTTGCGATATGTGCTTGGATAGATGAAATGATGTTGTGTTCTACTTGGGCTGATAAAGACCATTGGAATAAGGTTTTACTTCAGTATTCATTTTTTAATACTACTAAAGCAGGTGAAGACTTTTTTGTGAAGTTGGAAGAGATATCTCCAAAAAACACAGAAGTGCTAGAAGTGTATTTGTACTGTTTAAAGTTAGGTTTTAGAGGTAAGTACTATAATGTAAATGATATTCCTGTAATAAATGATAGAACAAAACATCTATACAAATTGATTATGGATAAGTATCAAGAGGATAGTCGTAAGCCTTTGAGTAGCAATATTTTGTCGCCGAGATTAAATCAAGAAATTGGGGCTGTAAAAAACGAAGCTGTAGAAAAAAGATTTTCATTGAAAAATAGATGGGTCTGGGTGTTTCCAATAGTTCCTGTGGTAGCAATTTCGTTGCTATTTAATGAAATTGTGAAAAGTTATTTTGCTTAATAAGGAATAAAGAAGTGTTTAAGAAGTTTTTAAAAAATATGTTGGTTTTTATAGCTATAATTTTTTTACTATTTACAAGTTTGTATATATGTTTAGAGGCTAGGCTAAATCTTTGGTATACACTGGTTATATTTATCGGTTTTATTGTTGGATATTTTGTTATCAAGATATCGATTAGAAAAATAGCTTATCTAAGAATGAAGATCAAGGTATCAAAAGAAGACTTTAGTGGTCAAGATAAAGATAACTTATTCAATAGTTTTAATTCTGCAATTAAATATACAAAAAAATATAACAAAGCTAATAAAGACAATCTACCATGGATGTTTTTATTGGGTAATAATAAAAGTGGTAAAACAAGTTTACTAAAGCCTGCAGATATGAATGTTGATGATGTATCAACAAAGTATGGTTTTTGCTGGAATAATAAGAATCTAGTAGTTGCTGAAACAAGTAATGATATATTTTCTATCAAACCAGAGAAAGTGTCACTAAGAGCATCAGATTTCTTAGCGTCTAGAATAAGAAAAAATAAGAAAGATATAAATCTAAAAGGATTTATAGTTGCTGTATCTGTTGCAGAACTATTAAACCCCGATGAGAAGACTTTAGCAATTTATGCTTCAAAACTTCGTGTAAAAATTGATGATATATCAAATAAGCTTGGTTGCAGTTTCCCTGTATACTTTGTTTTAACAGCTGCTGATAAAATACAGGGATTTGAAGCATTTTCTGCAGGACTACCCGATACGCTAACAAAACAGCCATTTGGTGAGCTATTTAATGATGCAGGTGATAATGTTGTAGAACAGTGGCTAAAAAATATTGTTGAAAGAATACATGTGTTAAATATTCATGTATTACAAATAAATGAAAGTTTAGATCCTAGAGCACTATTATTTGAAAAAAACATAAGAAATATCCAACAAGGTCTGACATTTTTCTTAGAATATTTCTACAAAGAGAAAAAACTTAACTATGAAGATAGCTCTGTTATTCGCGGTATATTTCTAACAAGTTCAAGACGCGAAATGAAAAGTTTTGCAAAACTTGATAAAGGTACTATGATTGAAGGCTTGAGCCTATCTGAATATAAGATAAAAGAATTTCAAGAATTATATATAAGAGATTTATTCTCAGAAGTTATACCTAATGATAAATATATGGTTAAACCATTGTTGCGTAAAGAAAAACGCATAAAAGCCTATAAAGCTAGGCTTCTAGCAGTTTGGTGGGCTGTAGGACTAGGTCTAGCAGGATATATTAGTTATAGCTATATAATGACGATAAAGACACTAAATACAATAATGATTTCAACAGATGTTATATCAAAACAATTTGATAATGATTTTGTCGATAATCTGAACCTGATAAATAGTTTGTGTCAACATGTGAATGAAATTGATGAGATTAAGAAGAAAAAACTTTTTTCTCTATGGCCTTATTCAGTAACTATTAATGATGTTGAAGATAACTATAAAAAAATATATGTAAAGATATTCAATACTCATATTACTTCTGAAATGGAGAAAAAAACTATTGAAAATGTTGAGTATGTTAAGTCAAAAGCCGATCTGATAGATATTGGTAATACGGCAGAAAATCTTATACAAGCTATTATGATTATTCAGTCTAAGCAAGATGGTCTGTCTGAAGAATCAATAAAAGCTATAGGTCTTAACGGAATTATGATAAGTAAAAAAGCTTACGAAAAAGTTTATGGTCAGTTGTATAGAAACTATTTGTTATGGAATGATAATAAAGATCAAGTAATCAAGCTAAAATCGACTATGGAATCTTTATTAAGAAGTTTAAACCTTTTTGATACAACGCCAGAGTGGATTATTGATTGGGGAAATAATGCTGATTTTGATAATGATGTAAAGATGGGAGACTATTGGCCACAGGCAAGTTATAAAAAAGAGCCTGTAGTTGATGTAGCATATCAGTATAACACTGATATTCATATAACTATGATGTTAAAGAACCTATCCACTATTTCAGATTTTTCTAAAGAATCACAAAGTTATATTAATGATTTTTTGTCTAAATATATCTTACAAAGGTATGAAGCTTGGCATAAATTCACTAAGGACTTTAGAGTAAATATAAATACTTTACCATCGAAAGCTTCTTGGTTGATAACTCTAGAAAAAAGTCAAGTTGGCTATCCATATATGAACTATGAGAAGACTGTTAGAAATAGTTTTTCTCAAGAAAATAATGATAGCTCGACAAGACCAGAGTGGTTGAAACTATTTTTTACAGTTAGTGATTATTTCAATAAAGCTGCATACATTGTCAAGGCTCAAAAGAGTACGACGATACTTAGTAAATTAAACAATTATATAAACAGCTTCTATACTGAGACACCTGGTAGTGATTTTGATTCGACAAATAAGACAATGTTAATGGCAATAGTAGATTATCAAAAGAAAGTACTAAAAGCTCAACCACTAGTTAAGACATTAGATAATGAAACATCTTTCAAAGCTATGGAATCTTTAGTATATAAAGATAATGGTTCTAAAGCTGCAAAAGTTGTTAAAAGTGCTTATGATGCTTATGATAATATTATTGTTAAATCTAAAATGGAATGGCCATCGTTGACTAATAATGATAATAGCGTTGTTTGGAACTTTTATAGAAATGGTACGGATATTATGCTTTATGGAATTTCTCAAAATACACAGTGTTATATCCAAGATAATTGGAATAGCTCTTTAAAAGGCTCAGATATTGATATTTCAGACGGTGTATATGCTGATGAGCTATACGGTGAAAAAAGTCCAATATCTAGATTTATGCAGACTCATGTAGCACCATTTGTTGAGTTCAATGAAGATAAACAAGGCTTTGTGTCGAAGTCATTACATGGTCAATCTATTCATTTATCACCATTTGCATACAAGTATATGTCTAGTCAGCGTATATACAATAAAATTGGTGCATTGGAAGATAAAATATCGAAAAAAATGAAGATAGATGGAGAAAATATTTCTATAAATGCTATGCCAACAGATGTTAATAAATCTGCAAAATTATTGCCATACAAAACGACATTTAACTTTGTATGTAATGGTAAAAAACAGTCATTTATAAACTATAACAATATCAACTCATTTATACTAACGAGTGATATACTCAGCTGTACAGAAGCTAGTATAGATATTGATTTTGACGGTGCTAGTAAGTTTGAAGTAACTAAGCGTTATGTAGGTAAAGATTCAGTACTTCAGATGATAAATAATTTCTCTAAAAATAAAGAAATGAAATATCAAGCTAAAGACCTAAATGGTGGTGTTAGTATGCTAAAAAATTACGGTATCGAGTATATAACTGTAAAAATGGACTTCGGTAACCTTGGTCTGTATGATTACTTAGCAGAATATGCTAAATATAGAGAGAATATGATGTATTATGTAAAAGATATCCAAAATGAAGAAGTAGCAAACTGTTGGAACTCTATAGTGTTATAAAACATGCAATTTCAAAGTGATCAAATAATCAAGATTTTAAAAAGCACAAAAGGGCAAGTTATAGATAGCTATAGGTCTGATGATAGATTTGAGAAAATTAAAGATATATTTGACTCATCAAATGATCCAAATGCTATTAATAGCTCTATTAACTGGCAAAAAGTTAGCGATTTGTCCACGATGATGATAGCTGATGGAGCTAAAGATATTCTCATCACAAACTATCTATGTATTGCTCAATTAAAAACAGTTGGTATAAAAGGTCTTGCACAAGGACTGGTTATATTAGATGCAATAGTTTCAGAACATTGGCAAGAAATGTATCCACCCATTAAGAGAATAAATGGTCGTTGGGCTGCTATAGAGTGGCTTATAATAGAGCTAAGCTCATATTTAGAAGAGCAACATGGCCAACTAAATTTCACTGATATAAAGATGGTTATCAAGTATCTAAATAGTATCGATAAAAGTATAAAATCTGTTAGTCAAGACCCCCCAAATTTACTACCAACTATCAAAAGGTTTGAGAGACTGTTAAAGCCACATACTCTTGTCGAAGAAGAGAGTGCAAAACAGTTGGTAGAAGAGCAAAGTAGTCAGATGGCCATTAGCACTCAGTTAGTATCATCAAGCTCATCAATAGATGAAGCCTTGACTAAAACGGCAGAAATTTTTGAAAGTTTGGATATTATATCTGAATATTTAATACAGAACTCTCAATGTGATTACTATAAAAGTGTTGGTTATAAGCTATCGCTGTTTAGTATCTTTGGTAAGATTAATACTTTGCCACGTTATGGTGATGACTATAAAACTAAAGTACCATCGCCGGATGCAGAACAACAAAATCAGCTAGATTTATTGGTTAAGTCAGCAAACTATGATACTTTGTTAGAGTTATCCCAGAGCTGGCTGAAAGATAACCCCTTCTGGTTTGATTTACATCGAGATATTTATACAGCGTTTGTTTATAAGTCAGAGCAAGGAATAGCTGATATTTTTAAGGCAAATTGTTTGAGTTTTATTACAAGATATCCGGATATACAAAAGCTAAAGTTTGTAGATGGTTCAGCAATGCTATCAAATAATACGTACAGCTGGTTAGTAGAAAATTTGTCAAGTAATAACTCTAAACAAACTACGATTACTAGTATACCGACGGATGAGTTTATGATTGAGGTTGATAAGACTCATACTTTACCAGTAGCCCAAAGGATAGATGCTTTGATGGCTTTATATAATAAATATCAGTCGAGTGTAAGTAGATATAAGAAAATAGAATTTTACCTACATTTTGTCCAAGAGTTAGTTTCAGAAGAAAGAACTGACTTGCTAAGTATATATACAGACTTATTAGAAGAAGAGTTTTATTATTTTAATATTTCTGAGCTAGATAAAAAAATGGCAATAGCAATATTACAGATAATTATAAGAGCTAAGAAAACTCTAAATAGAGACTTTTATAAGAATTATAAAGATTTATCTAAACTAGATATATCAGCAACAGTTGGTATTTCAACAGGTAATTAGGAGAAAATTATGGCTGTATTAGTAGATTTAAAAACTTTGATGAAAAAGCTAAACCCCACGCTAACAGTTGATTTAGAGTCAGCAATAGCAATGTGTATGTCAAATAATAATTATGAAATTACTTTAGATCATTGGCTATATAAGATTTTATCAAATGAGAACAACACAGATTTGAAAATAATGCTAGAAAACTATGATATAGATGCTACTAGTGTTGTTAGAAAGCTTGAGCTTAGTATCAAAAACTTTGAAACCGGTAATACAGGTAAGCCATTATTCTCACCATTTTTACTAGATATAATCCAAGATGCTTGGACTCTAGGTTCTTTACAGTTTGACTGTGAAAAAGTCAGGTCTGGTTTCGTACTTTTAGCTTTACTGAATAACAAAAGTATCTTATCGCAAATTAATCTTTTTGAAGACTTTAGAATGATGTCCAAATCGAGCTTATCAGCAGGGTTTGAAACTATTGTATTAGAAAGTTTCGAAAATACTTATACTAAGAAAAATAATTCAGAAACTGTAGTTCATAGAGGAGATTCAGCACTTGATAAGTACTGTGAGAACTTAACTCAAAAGGCACTTGACGGCAAGATTGACCCAATATTTGGTAGAGAACAAGAGCTTGATCAAATGTTAGACATTTTCTGTAGAAGAAGAAAAAACAATCCAATACTAGTCGGTGAACCAGGTGTGGGTAAAACTGCAGTAGTTGAAGGTTTAGCTTTAAGAATAGCAGAATGCGATGTACCAGAGGTTTTGAAGAATACTGATATTTTATCGTTAGATTTGTCACTGCTAGAAGCAGGTGCAAGTGTAAAGGGTGAGTTTGAAAAAAGGTTATCAGCCGTTATCGAAGAGGTGAAAGCTGCAGAAAAACCTTTGATTATCTTTATCGATGAAGCTCATAGATTGGTTGGAGCTGGTGGTCAAGCTGGTAATGATGCTGCAAATATTCTAAAACCAGCACTATCTCGTGGTGAGTTTAGAACTGTAGCTGCAACTACTTGGAAAGAATATAAGCAATATTTTGAAAAAGATCCTGCTTTAACAAGAAGATTTCAATTAGTAAAATTAGATGTACCAAATGACGATACAACTCTTACTATTTTAAGAGGTTTGAAAAGTAAATATTCAGATTCACATGGTGTGACAATTAGAGATGATGCTTTGAAAATGGCGGTATCTTTGGCTTCGAAATATATCACGGGGAAAAATCAGCCAGATAAGTCTATTGATGTAATAGATACTTGTGCAGCTAGAGTGAAGGTTAGTATAAGTGCTACGCCAAGTGTTATTCGTCATACACTAAAAAAAGTATCTGCTTTGGAAAGAGAGCTAAATGCTCTTAATGCAGATAAAGCTAGAGGTGTGACTATAGAGTCTAGTGATATTCAATATATTGAAGAGAAAATATCTACCCTAAATGCAAATGTGACTGATTATGAAACTCAGTGGCAAAAAGAAAAAGAAGTAATTGCAGAGCTCCAAGAAGTGCAAGAGCAGTTAATAGAAAAGCAAGATGATGCAGAGCTAATCGCAAAAAGAGAAGAGATAACAGCTAGGCTAAAAGATGTTCAAAAAGATGCGCCAATTGTATTTTTTGAAATATCTCCCGATACTGTCGCTAAAGTTATATCAGACTGGACAGGTGTACCACTTGGTAAAGTACTAAGAGATGAAACACAGAGCTTATTAAAACTAAATGAAACCCTTGGTAAAGTTATTAAGGGTCAAAACCAAGCCATAGAGCAAGTTTCTAAATATTTGAAAATGGCAAAAGCAGGTCTAAAAGATCCAGAGCAGCCAATGGGCGTGTTCTTGTTAGTAGGACCTAGTGGTGTTGGTAAGACAGAAACTGCTATAACAGTGGCAGAAACTATGTTTGGTAGTCAAGCATCTATTTGTACGATTAATATGAGTGAGTTCCAAGAGAAGCACTCTATTAGTAGGTTGATAGGATCTCCTCCTGGATATGTAGGTTTTGGTGAGGGTGGGGTGCTTACAGAGGCTGTAAGACAAAGACCATATAGTGTTGTTTTACTTGATGAAGTTGAGAAAGCATCACTTGATGTTATGAATCTTTTTTATCAAGTGTTTGACAAAGGGGTGCTTAGTGATGGTGAAGGTAAGATTATAAATTTTTCTAACACTGTTATATTTTTGACAAGTAACTTGGCTACTGAAGAAATAACAAATTTAACATTAGAAAACCCAGACATAGAGATGGATAAGATTTTAGAATCTATTCGTCCAATATTAAGTCAATGGTTCAAGCCATCACTATTGGCAAGAACAACGATTGTGCCATTTAATGCTCTTGCTAAGTCAGATCTTTTTGAGATTGCAAAGATAAAAATGGATAAACTAGTCGCTAGAATCAAACAAACAAATGACATTTACTTGACTTATAGCGATAAAGTTATAGATAATATAGCTAGTAGATGCAAAGAAGTTGAAACTGGCGCACGAAATATTGATATAATAATAAAATCAAATGTGTTGCCAAAATTGTCAGAAATTTTGTTAATGCAAATGTGTGATAATGATGGTATTGAAAAAATTTGTATAGATGTAGATCAATTAAATAATTTCATATATACGGTTTAAACAAAGATAAAAGGTGGTTTTATGAGTAAAGAAGGTTCTATTGCACCAAAGGAAAGAGTAAACATTGTTTACAAACCAGCAATTGGAAACGTGGAAGAAAGTGTTGAGTTAGCAATGAAGACTCTTATATTAGGTGAGTTTAAGTCAGATGAAGACGAAATTTCTTTAGCAGAGAGAAAAGCTATCAATGTAAATAAAGATAATTTCAACAATGTGATGAAAGAACAAAATTTGAGCTTGTCATTTAATGTTAAAAATAAATTAGAAGATAATGCTGACGAAGATTCTGAATTAGCAGTGAAAATCGATTTCAATGCTTTAGAAGACTTCACACCAGATCAAATTGTCCAGCAAGTTCCTAAGTTAAAAAAGCTTATCGAACTTAGAGACGCTCTAAAAACGGTAAGAAGCCAGTTGGGTAATGTACCTGAGTTTAAGAAAAAAATTGCAAATATTATTGCTGATGATGCTACTAGAGCTCAGCTGCTAGAAGAACTTAACCTTAAAGATGAGGGGTAATTAACTGTGTCAGATGAAAAATTACAAGATAATACTCAAGAAGAGTCTAAAAAAGAAAGTCTTTTAGATGAGCTTTTAGAGTCTTCTAGTCTTCCAAATGAAGAAGATACAACAAGTCTTGCAAAAAAAGGTTTAAATGCTTTTATCAGTGAGCTATGTGAACCTGAAAACCAAAGTGAGAAGGTTTCTGGTTTATTAATCAATAAAATGTTAGCTAAGCTTGATAAGAAAATCTCAAAGCAAGTTGATGAGGTCTTACATAATAAAGAATTTCAAAAGCTTGAATCTACTTGGAGATCATTAAAATATTTAGTTGACTCTACAGACTTTAGAGAAAATACTAAGATTAATATTCTTAATGTGTCTAAAGATGAGCTAATCGAAGACTTTGAAGATACTCCAGAGATTACAAAATCAGCATTGTATAAGCTTGTATACACTGGTGAATATGGTCAGTTTGGTGGTCAGCCGTATGGTAGTATTGTCGGTGAATACTCATTCTCAGCAGCGGCTAGAGATATAGGTTTGCTACAAAAGATTGCGAGTGTTAGTGCTATGTCACACGCACCATTTATAGCATCAGCAGCGCCAGAGTTTTTTGGTGTTGGTAGCTATACTAAGTTATCAAATCTTAATGATCTTAATGATATTTTTGAGCAACCTCAATATGCAAAATGGAACGGCTTTAGAGAGTCTGAAGATTCTCGTTATGTAGGTCTTACTGCACCAAGATTCTTATTAAGACTACCGTATAGTAAAGATACTGTAAAGGTTAAGAGTTTTGACTATGAAGAGAATGTTTCTTCAGATCATGATGATTTTTTATGGGGGCAGTCTTCATTTGCATTGGCAAGTAGAGTCCATGATAGTTTTGCCAAGTATCGCTGGGGTGCAAACATCATCGGTCCTAAAGGCGGTGGTTCTGTAGAAGATTTACCTGTCTATACATTTGAGTGTTTAGGTGATACACAAACTAAAATACCAACAGAAGTTTTAATTTCTGAGCGTAGAGAGTATGAGCTTTCAGAATTAGGTTTTATTGGTCTAAGTATGAGAAAGGGAAGCAATAATGCAGCATTTTTCTCAGCAAACTCTTGCCAAAAACCAAAAGTATTTCCTAATACTCCAGAAGGCAATATTGCTGAAATGAACTATAAATTAGGTGCACAGTTACCTTACTTATTTATAGTTTCTAGACTTTCTCACTATATCAAAGTTTTACAAAGAGAGAATATTGGTACTTGGAAAGAGAAAGAAGATTTAGAAAATGGCTTAAATGAGTGGATAAGTCAATATGTTGTAAATATGGAAAATCCATCAGCTGACATTAAAAGCAGATGCCCTCTAAGAGAAGCTTCTGTGAAAGTTTCGTCTGTAGATGGTGATCCAGGATGGTATAAAGTTCAGTTAAATGTACGCCCACACTTTAAATATATGGGAGCAAGTTTCACTTTATCATTAGTTGGTAAATTGGAAAATAAATAGTTTAATAACAAAAAGGAGAATGTATCATGGCAAGTCCAATATTTTTAGAATTAGCGACACAAAAAGGTGGCGCAATTAAGAATCCTGATCAAACTAAACCAAATTTCAAAAATCAGATTCTTGTTTATCAGTTTGATCAAACACTAGAAATGTCTGTTAACTACAACAACGCACATGCAGATTCTAGAGCAAGACCTGAACCTATCAAGTTCATCATTCCAATGGGATGCTATGAAGTTGAACTAAAACAAGCTTGTGTAAATGGTGACAGTATTACAAATGCTGTATTTTCTTTCCCAGTAATGGATAAAACTGGTATTGAGAAAAATATTTATACAGTAAAGGCAACAGGTGGTATTATTACAAAAGTAAGAAGAGTCTCACCTGAGATTTGGCAGAAAGATAATGAGAATCAACCAGTAGTTGTAGAAGTTGAAATGTCTTACGAAACACTAGAAGAACATGATTTAGTTCATAGTAAGCAAATGTCATACAATTGGCAGAAACTATAATTAATTATGCATAGAGTTAGGTTGTTAGAGAGATTAAAAGCTTGGGAAACAGGTCATTTTACGAGATTTAAAGAGCCTAGTGAGCAAGATTTAATTAGCTCTATAGTTAACCATATTGGTTACTTACTAAATACCAAACAGGGTAATGTAATGCTCCATAGTGACTACGGAGTCCCTGACTTTCATAATCTTTCATCTCACTTTATTGAAAATAATATTCGTAATGTTATTTCTAAGTATGAACCTAGATTTTTGGTTGATAAAGTTTCTAGAAATGATGGAAATGATAAGAATCCTTCAAAAATAAAAATATCTATATCAGGAAATGTTCGTGGTAGTTGTCAATCGATTATTATCACAACAGTTCTAACAGCAAATGGACGAGTTTTCGTTAAACTCTAAGTTTTATTTCAAATATTAAACGTTAATGAGAATCTTTTTGATAAGGTATATTATAATTATTAGATTTCCAATCATCTAAAGAATATTTACTATCGGGGAACTTGCGAAAATACCAGCAGCACCCATATCAAGCATACTAACACCGCTAATGAATGTCACACCGGCTGGTTTAACTTCTATTGATGAGGCTCTACAATCAATAACAATACCGGTTCTGTCTCAAACTGACAATTTCGAAATTTTGTAGTATGATTTTATCACAAATATAATTATGTTTTTCTATGTTAGATTGCACAGGTAGACACTTCACCAAACTTTTAATTCTCCAAGCTCTTCGTTGGTATTTATCATATCCACTTAGCTATAGGCATGTAGAAGAGTTAATGAAATAGCTTGGAGTTAATGTAGATCATAGTACTCTCAACCGTTGGATTATCAAATATGCTAAAGAGTTAGAAGTTACTTTCAGCAGAAAGTTTAGTAAGTATAGTGCTTATGTAAGTTGGAAGATGGATGAAACTTAAGTAAAGCATAAAGGTAAGTGGGTTTATCTCTACAGAGCAATAGATAAGCATGGAGATACATTATAGTTTATGATTTCTCTTAAAAGAGATGAAAGGGCTGCTCATAAGTTCTTTAAAAAAACCATTGGCAAACATGGCTTGCCGGAAAAAGTCAATGTAGATAAGTCTGGTGCTAATGAAGCTGCTTTGCTATCTATTAATATCTTTCTATTTTTGCTTGGGATATGGTTAACTCATGGTATAGAGATAAGACAAAATAAGTATCTCAATAATTTGATAGAGCAGGATCATAGGAATATAAAGAGATTGACTCGACCCATGTTAGGATTTAAATCATGGGATGCTATGGGATCTACTATAGCAGGGTACAAATTAGTTAACATGATTAAAAAAGGTCAGCACATTAACGCTGGTAAAATGACTGTTTGGGATCAGTTTTATGCTATAGCTGCATAACTGTAACTAATTATAACTGATTTTGGGAATATTATACCTATGCACACAATTTGCGACAGAACCTTTTTTCCGTAGTAGAGGATAAAATCGAAAAGCTATAGATGCAATTTAGTAGATACTATCACTTAAGAAGACAAATATCTCCAATAAGCATATTCAGTTATTTACAGTTGGAGATCAATTATTATGAGGAACCTCAGAAACCCTAAGAAGGATGATGAAAATCTGTATAAATGATTAATCAAGCTATAACTAACTAGCTTTAGTTAAAACTCTTAAGAAGAAATATGCTACCAAAAACCCTGGAATTGAAAGTAATCCACCCAGTATAAATAACGATGTATAACCAATATTAGCAGCCAAAAAACCACTTATTGACATACCTAATATATATATCAAAAGCTCTGCACATATTAGAACCGTAAAATCAGTACCAGCTTGGTCTTTAGAGCTAAATCTCATAAATAGAGTATATAAAACAATCATCTCCGTCAATCGAGAAGCCATATTCAACAATACAATTGAAAATATAATAACAGGATTATCTAAACCAAATAAAGCTATACAGCCAAGTGAAAAATAACAAAAAGCTCTAATTATAGCCAGAAATGAAAGCAACAAAGCCTCATTAAAAAAATTAAATAAATAGCTAATTGTTACAGCCCCTATAAGACCGATAATAGCGCTACCAGTTCCCATAACTAAACCTATAGTACTAAGAGGTATATGCAAATCTACCAAAAAGGCCGATTGCATACCCATCACCAGACCTTCACAAGCCCTATAGCTTAAGCAAATTAATAATAATAACTTAGTTTCTCGTCTCTTAATGAAGGATTTAAGTGATGGCAACTGCTGTTGGAGTCCGATTGCCACCTTCTTTTCTTTTATAAAAAACATATATACTGCAATACAAAAACATAACCCTCCTAAATAGAGAGTTATTTCATGCCAACCTATAATCTTATACAAAACTATTAACAGGGCACCTCCTAACATACTCCCCAAAGTAGTACCTACCACTCGCGCAAAATTACTCCATTGAAAAGCTGATGATTTTGTTTGCTCTATCGAAAATCCATCTATTGAAATATCTTGAGTTGCAGCAACAGCCGATAATAAAAAAGCTAGTAAAAAAATTTGTGTAGCGTATTCCTTTGGATCATAGAAAGAAAATATAACAAATAACAGTATAGTCAAAAGCTGTAAAGTTAAAAACCAACTTTTTCTCCTCCCCCAACTGCTTATATAATACCTATCTACATATGGGGCCCATATAAACTTAATAACCCAAGGCAACAAAAGTAATCCAAAAAGGCCTATTTTTTCTAAAGAAACTCCTTCAGATCTTAATATAGTTGGTAATCCAAAAGTACAAAAATAAAGCGGAATAGCTTGAGCTAAATATAATATCATCAAGTTGAAGTTTTGCTTTTTCATATTAATAATCCTTCTTTGCTTAAAATATCGAGGGCTTTCATATCAGCGAAGTCTGCATTATCAACAGCAATACATCTAAATGGCATACCCTTATTCATTGCTGGTGTATTAATTTTTTTTATCATAACTTGATCTTGGGTTACTCTAAGCATACCTAAGCAGCTCTTCTTTAATTCAGATTTCACCGACTTAAACCATTTAGCTTGCAGTATTCTTGATTCATGCTGGAATTGGTAATTATCTTCAAATGTAACAATGACAATGAATTTCTGCTTTCTTTCAAGGATAGAGTCACATTGTTTAAGCCAATCTTTTACATCATCATATGTTGGATGGCTTCCAAAATGCATCCTTACTATCGGCCACTGATTCATACTGCAACTAATCATTGAATTCTCCTAAAGCCTTTCACATTATTGAAACTTTCTTTTTCACAAGTAAATAAATAAGCTTTTTTTTCTGGAAGTAAGATCTCCCCCTCATTTTTATACCCTATTCTTGGAGCTATTGAATGAAATTGCTTAACTCTAGTGTCTGGCTCGAAAACAACTCTTTGAGCATTTAATTGAGAAAAACAATATTCGCTGAGAGCTTCTACGAGCAGCTCCGAGAAGCCTTTACCAATACACTCTTCCGGGCCAATTAAAAGATGCCACCCATAGTCGTTTTCTTTTATAGAACAGTAAGAGCTTATCCTATCTTCTTTAGCATTATAAACCTCAGCATAAGCTACTTCTTCTCCATCAATAGACAATATAAATAAATCCTGATGAGGTTTAGATAGATTATTACAAAAATGCTTTTTCAAAAATTTTTTAGATTTGTTTAAATTCCAAAATTTAGCGACATGATGATTATTCATCCACTCATATAATGTATCTAAATCCTTATTAAGATCAAAGAGTCGAAAAGAAATATTTTTATATTTATAACACTCTAAATCAGTTTCTTGAAAAGCCTTACCTAAATAAAGCGGGTTATCTACTTTACCTGTGGAAACAACCTTCGGTCTTGATGAGTAATCACTATAACCTACTTCAAATATTCTTAAGCGATTAAGGCACAGTTTATCAAATTTTTCTTTATAAAGATCAAAACGCTTAAATCGAGGTTTTAATCCAAGGTTATTAATCTGATACTCCTCTATACATTCATGTACTTTTTTATAGAAATAAATTTCAGGGTAATCAACTTTATCTGCAAGTATCGAAGATATATATCTATAATGAACAACAAACAAACCTGTTTGAATAAATTGCAATAAGTAATCATCATCTACGCGAGGAATAGCATTTCTGACATCTTCAGGTAGCGTTTTTAACTCGTCTATAGGATTTTTACAAATATTTATGTCATCCACAAAGTCTTTCATGGCTAGGCCGACTGGCAAATTATTTTCAGTAATTAATATACTGTTTTCGCCATGTGGCGAGAATACCATCCCATACTTATATAAAAAGTGTAATAGCGCAGGTAACGTATTATCAAAAAACATATCTAACCATTGATCTATATTTAAGGATGACTCCTCTATCATTTCACAAATAACACTTTTACCATCACTATCAACATGAGTTAAAGCTGCCATTGTGATAGCCTTTTGATTACTTTTAAGCCTTAATGAAATACTCTCTCGCCATATGGCGCCTAGCTGCTCGGTAAAGTAGTATGGAGATCCCGATATTTCTGAGTAATATGGATGTTTACAATATACACTAGCGACTTCTCCCAAAAGGATAAAGTTGTATTTAGCAAAAAAAGGGTCTTGCTTTACTATATTCTTAACCCACTCTGTCAAAGTTGGGGCATTAATTGTTTGCTCTTTAGGCAACCCTCTATATATGGCTGTATTTAATATATTTAAAGGAAGTTTAATGCTATGCTTTTCTGGTGAGGATATATTTGAAAAAGTCCTTATAGATTGCATAGCTAAATGCTGATCTGTTGATTTGCCTAAAAATATAATATCAGTATCGTATATATATTTAGTAAACTGCTGTTGAAGTACATTCTCATATTGCCAAGGATGTACTGGCATAATAAAAAAATCATCTATTTTGTTATTAGTTGTAGCCTCAATGACTTTGTGAAACTTATCTAAAAGCAAAGCATTTATCTCTGTATTTAGAAGCTCTGAATAGCTTGAAGTTGATACACATGAAAAATTGACAAACTCTTTATTTATTGCAATCCAAACAAGGTGAACAGTATTCTGCATTTCAGGTGCATAATTACTATGATCACTAGCATTAAACCCCACCCTCCCTTTGTTTATAACAAACCAAGGATGGCCAGTCATCAAACCTTCTACTTGAGCGTAGGGAAGCTTATAGATATCTCTAGCTGCTACTTGTTTTTTCATAAGAATAGCAACATCGGCATAAATAGTATTATTGAGCTCTTTTATGAAGTGAGCAGTAGTTACTGAATCAATATTTGTTATAGGCCATGTATCTATAACAAGTCTTATAGCGTCATCGGCGATGTTCTGGACACCTTTATAATACCTAATAACAGAATTTTTATGGACAGCTAGGTTGCCATAAATTCGTTGAGTAGCTTTAAACTTATAGTAAAGTAACGAATCGACTTTTAATATATAAGTTTCATTATCAATATCGTTTTGTATAGGAGAAAATATCCCCTCATAACTAAACTCTGAAATAATTTTTTCTAAAAGTCTTGTACTAGCTATGTTATAGTACTTGATTTCTACTTTATCAAAATAATATTTTTCCATGATTTTGTCCTCTTTTTTATTTATTTGCACATTTTTTATAATTATCAACTGAATTTATATATTTACTAGGCACCCCAAAATCTGAAAAAATATTTTTTGACGATAACTCATAAACATCTTCTTGAAGCAATATGTTTGCTATAATAGCACTACGGTGCGACCCTAAGCCTAAATCGGGAGTACCTACACCATGGCTAAGCATTTCAGCATTTTGCACAAATAAATTTAGATTGGTATTTTTTGTTATTAATCTATAGTCACGACTTATATCTAAATTACCCAAACCATCTCTAGTGATAAAACCTTCTATATTCTTAAGACATGGATTAACATCAGACTTATAGCCTGTAGCAGCGATAATTTTATCCGTTTTTATTGTAAAATATTTTTCTTCATAATTATGATAAAAGTTACAGCTTAAACATGTATCATAATAATCAACTTTAATTAAGCTGCTATTAGAGATAAGCTCAGCATTACTTTTTTTATTTAAGTCCTGCTCATAAAGAACATCATAAATATCAGAAATTGTTTCTGCGCTGATACCCTTGTAAAGTAGGTCTTGCTCCGCAACGAGATCAGATTTTTTATCACTAGGTAAGTTATAGAAATAATCAATGTACTCTGGCGAGAAATGTTCTAAACCAAGCTTTGAATACTCCATTGGAAAGAAACCCTTGCTGCGAGTTACCCAACTAATATATGTGGAGATTTTTTTAGATTGCATCAGGTCAAGAAAAATTTCTCCTGCACTTTGTCCTGATCCAACTATGGTTATATGATCTTTATCTAAAGCCTGCTCTTTTACAGCCAAATATTCACTACTATGGTGGACATTTTCACTTGAAATAAAAGGAGGTAGGTAAGGTTTACTACCTAAACCTAACACAATATTTTTAGATAAGCTTTTTGAAATTTTTCCATTAGAATTCTTTATAGTTACTACCCAATTCTCTTCTTCATTTGTATTGTCATATTCTATATTCACGACCTCACTATCAAAATTGCATGATTTACAATTTTTAGCAACCCATAAACAATAATCACTATACTCCTGTCTAGGAATAAAAAAATTCTCTTTAAAATAAAACTTATAAAGCCTACCTTTTTCTCTTAAATAGTTTAAAAATGTAAACCTATTTGTAGGATCAGTCATAGTTACAAGGTCAGCAAGAAAAGGTACTTGTAGTGTTGTCCAATTCATCATTAATCCTGGGTGCCAAGCAAAACTCTCTTTTTTATCAAAGAAAACAGCGTTTATAGGCTTACCATCTAGCAATGCAGCTAAGCCTAGATTAAAAGGTCCTATGCCAATCCCTATAATATCATATACTTTCATAATTCTCCTTAAATGGATTATTTATATTGACATAAATAGATTGACTTGTAATAGGTGCTTGTAACTCATCGAGACCCTGTAAACGAGTAAGTAAATTTGCTTTTAGAGGCAGTTTGTCACTGGTTAATAGTTTTTTACAAAATCTATGAGAGGTTTTATTTTGTGCGGAAAAACTCTCAAGAAACATTACAAAAGTTTTTACAAGGCTTTGCTCATTAATATAGCCTGTATTTGCTATAGCCTCTATTACAGAAATTAGCTGATTAACTATAAAATAATAACAAAAATGATGATCAATAAACTCTTCAGAACCAATACATAGATCACTAAGATCTCCAAAGATTTCCTGATTACTATGATTTTCAATATAATAATAGCCCTGGCTATCCCTGTAGAAACTCTCAACGGGTAAACCATTTTCTAACTTAACTAGTAAATTTTGTTGGTGTGCTTCAATAGCAATATCAAACTCAGAATATAGCCATAATATAGGTGAAATAGCTACACTCAAGTAACTCCCAAACCAACGTTTCGCTGACTCATATAGAGACAAATTATATTCTCTACCAACATATTCTATCAATGAATTAATTCGTGTCTTATCATTAAAAGGGTTAGGTTCAGTTAAACTTGCTATGCAAGCTATATCTTCCGCTGAATCAAATTTAGCATCACGGAAGATACAAATGCTAGAATTTATAATTTCATTATCTGCTTTTAAGGCTATATAGGCTGGATCGACCATCAAACTAAAGTGTGGGAATTTACTTTTTATAGCGGAACCTAATTTGTCCTTATATAATTTATAAACAGACATACTCCTTTTACACTCTCTAGCCAAATTAACCCTAACAGAGTTTGTAATAGCTATATTAAGCGAAAACTTCAGCATTATATTAGCTTCTGGAGAATATACAGTTCTTACAGAGGTAGTAGGGTAAAACCAAGGACCTATAACTCCTATATCAATAATCTTATTGCCTAACTTATATTCTTTAATTTCTTTTAACCCATCTAAATAATTTGCTTGCCATGGATGCAATACAAAAAGCTCATAGTGTTCATTTGGCCGTTCAGGAAAAGATGAATCTTTTAAAAGAGAGTTAAGCAGCTTATCTAAAGGTTCTTCAAGTAAGTTTTCTGAAACTAAAATATCTTTACTTGCATAAAAGTAATGGAGCTGCAACCCTCCGTTAGTCTCTGGAGAATATTTAATAAAATCATCTCTAGTAAAACCTTCTCGACTCTTTGGGTCAGGCTGCTGTCTATGACCAACTATAAGGTTTTGCTCATTGGCAATAAAAGAACTTTTATTACTAAATGCCGTTATTAAGTTACTTTTTCTAATTTCTAAAATTGTTGATAAATTATTCGCAGAATTAATAACTCTTTCTAACACCTCCTTATATCCAAATGAATTATTTTCTGACTTTATCAACTCTTTAATAAGTATGGTTATAGCATGTAAAGATGTTAATTGCTCTTTCTCTCCATTATTATTGCTATAACAAGGAAGTGTCCATATAGGGGATTTTAAAACGGGTGAAATATTAACTAACACCTCTAAAAATGTACCCTGGTTATTCAAACCAACATGCAATTGGAAAGTGTTGCTTGAAATATGTTTTAAACTATAGTTGCTACTCTCACGATAATAGCAGTTAAGTAAATTTTTAAGTGTGATATTATAAGCTTGCTTGATCATTTATATTGCTCCCTTAAATTTTTTTCGATAAAGAACGAACCGTATTCAATTATTTCTTCTAAGCATTTTTTAACTAATTCTAAGGTAATCATTGGGTTAACAAATGTAATCTTTAAATATGTATTTTTATTTATCTTCGTTTGAGCTATAGCAAATTCTCTACCCATTAGCATTGCTTTATGAATCTCACTATTAACTGCATTTAAAGTATCAATAAAGGCTCCTGTATTAAAGTATCTAAAAACTATAGTATTAAGAGAGTTTTTAAGATGTTGACCCTCTTTAAAGGCTAGTTCTAAACTAGTCTGTGAATTTATTAACCTAATGCTTTTAGTTGTTATTTCAACAATATGATCAATCCACAAGGAAAATAGCTTTGTACCACTACACTTCAATGCTATACAAATTTTTAAGGCATCAAAGCGTCTTGTAGTCTGGATTGATTTATCTACTAAATTTAACCCGTCAAAACCTTCTTCATCTGGATTTAAATAATCTGCGTGGTAATTTATAAGTTTTAAAGATGACTTATCTTTACAGAAAAAAGCTCCGCAACTTATAGGCTGAAAAAAAAGTTTATGGAAATCAATAGTAATAGAGTCTGCCAAATATAAGCCAGTCAATCTAGACTTATGCTTATTAGAAAGTAATAGAGCACCTCCTACTGCAGCATCAACATGTAACCAAACATTATTTTTATTAGCAATGAAAGCTATTTGTTCAATATCATCTATACACCCAAAATCTGTATCCCCAGCTGTAGTAACAATGCATAAGGGTATTAACTCATCATCGATAAGCTTCTGTATTTTTAAGTCAAGGTCATTTGTATCTATACATAAATCTTCACCTATTTTTATCATTTCAATACTATTCATACCAAGACCTAAAAGAGATAATGATTTATGAATCGAAAAATGTGTTTTTTTAGTACAAAGTACTTTAAACCTACTTGATTGAGCTGGCAAACCACTCTTAGAGACATCATGATTAAGTATATTTTTACAATAATTGTCTCGAGCTAAGAGCAATCCCATAAGATTTGATTGAGTGCCACCACTAGTGAATACCCCGTCAGCCATATTTTGTGGGAAATATATAAGAGAGCTTAACCAGTCAACAGTATTTTGTTCTATATACGTAGCTATCGGGCTTTGATCCCACGAGTCCATAGATTGATTTAAGGTAGAAATAAATAATTCCGCTACTAATGATGGCAACATAACAGGGCAATGCAAATGTGCCATTGACTTGGGTGAATTTATATTTAAAGAACTTTCCAATATATGCTTAAGTTGCTTATCTAAGATAACACTCAGGCTTTCAGGCTTTTCTTCTATATCAAATTCTTGAGCGATTTTTTTTAACTCTTCTATAGATTTACCTATATAAACATTCTCATAATTTATATGCTTAGAAATATTCTCTAAACCTTTCTGCATATTTGTTAAATATGCTTCTTGGCTTCTATTAGAGTTATTTAAAAAATAATTATCTAAATTAAGGTTCATATGTTTTCCTTAATTGCTTGCACAAGTATTTCTAAAACTTCATCTATTTGTTTTTTGCTTATAGTTAGTGGAGGCAAAAACCTAAGTGTTGCTCCAAATCTGCCTCCTAATTCAACAATAAGACCCCTTTCGAAACAAGATTTTTTGATATTTAAAGCTTTTTTACCATCTGCAGGTAAACTGCCAATTAGATCTGGCTTAGCATCAAGCTCGACTATTTCCATACCTATCATTAAGCCAGATCCACGAACATCTCCTATGAAACTATACTTATTCTTTAATAGATTTAGCTTATTTTGGAAGTATTGACCCACCCAACTTACATGACTTAAGAAATCAGGCTTATTTACTTTATCAAGCACAATACTTCCTGCTACCATAGCTAAGACATTACCTCTAAAGGTTCCCGTATGGGCTCCTGGTTTCCACACATCTAAATACTTTTTATAAAGAATTACTGACATAGGTAGGCCCCCGCCCAAGGCTTTTGAAAGCACGATAATATCCGGCTCAATGCCAGCTTTTTCAAATGCATATAAATAACCAGTTCGACCCAATCCACACTGTACTTCATCAACTATCAATGGAATACCTAGCTCTTTAGTAATCTTCCGGATAGCTTTTAACCACTTAACTGGTGCAGGTATAGCTCCAGACTCTCCTTGTACAGGCTCAAGGATCATTGCTGCTGGCTTTTTGATACCACTTTCAGGATCTTTTAATAATCGAGTAATCATCTCTATATTCACATCTATACTCTGCTCTCCTTTTAACCCAAATGGGCAGCGATATGCATAAGGATATGTTAAAAAATGTACATATGGAGATAACCCACCGACATCTTCCTTAGGCTCTAAATTACCCATCATAGCCAATGTTCCCTGTGTCATGCCATGGTAAGCACCATTAAAAGCCAGTACTGTTTCTCGGCCAGTTGACGTTTTACAAAGCTTGATTGCTGCTTCAACAGCATCAGCTCCACTAGGCCCGCAAAACTGAACCTTGGCATTATCGTGATAAGAATTAGGTAGAGTACTCAACAGATCTATCATAAACTTATGCTTTTCTTGTGTAAGTAAATCTAATGTGTGTAATGGCGTACCTTTGTCTAGCGTTGCTCTTAATGCTTCAGTAATTAGAGGATTGTTGTGCCCGAGAGCCATGCTACCTGCTCCAGCTAAACAATCGATATACTTTTTACCATCAATGTCAGTTAGGTAAATACCTTCTGCTTTTTTTATTACAATAGGATTATTTCTTGGATAACTTCGCGCATTTGACTCCCATAGAGCCTGATCTTGAAGCATGCTTGCTGAATTTTGAATCATGTGACTTTCCATTTTCTTTTTGCTGTAAATAATATTGATAATCATTATTATCTATAATATAATCCATTTCAACAGTTACACAGCAAAAACTAAGATTTAAAACTCATGAAAAAACAATTCAGCGTTGCCAAGTTTGGAGGATCAAGTGTCGCTAACATACATGCGATCAATAAATGTTTAGATATAATAAAAAATAATGCAAGCATAAAAGTTATTGTTGTTAGTGCTCAAGCTAACGTAACCAACCTACTAAGCCAGATTATAATAGCAGACAACACAGATACTCATAAGCTAATAATTTCCGAGATATATAAAATTATTTTCCCTATAGCAAATTTACTTAATTCAGAAGAATTAAATCACATCAACTATCTTTTTAAAGAATTAGAAATATTATGTCAAAAAACACACACAAATAATTCTTTAAAAACAAATGATCAAATACTATCTTTTGGTGAATACATTTCAGCCTATCTAGTTACTAAAATATTAAAAAACAATAATATAAACTGCCAATATATCGATGCTAAAAAAATCATAAAAACTAACAATGAATTTACTCAAGCGAAACCTCAAATCGAAGAAATTAAGTTAGCCATAGAAAAAAACTTATCTCTATGCTCTGATACAATTTATATATTAGGAGGGTTCATTGGCTCTAATGTAAATAATGAAACAACTACACTTGGTAGAGGGGGGAGTGATTATTCTGCTGCTCTTATTGCTGAGGCGATAAATGCTAAGCAACTTTATATATGGACCGATGTAGCTGGTATATATCAAGCTGACCCCAAGCTAATACCTTCATCTAAAGTCATAAAAAAATTAAATTTTGAAGAAGCAATTGAGCTTTCATATTTTGGAGCTAAAGTATTACACCCAGATACTCTTTGGCCTACGATGAGGGCTAATATCAATGTATTTATTGGGTCAACCTTTCATCCTGAAAAAGGAGGGACTTGGATTAGTGATTTTAAGAAAGAGAAACATTCAATTATACGGGCAATCACCGAAAGAAAAGAACAGGCCCTAATAATAATAAAAATTTTTCACACTACTAGAGCAAATATAATTTATGATGTATTAGACGTTTTTAGAAGAAATAATATAAATGCTGATTTAATTAATATGACAGATACAACTATATATTTGACTACTAGCAAAAACATTGAAAGTTCTAAAAAAAATATATTAAATGAATTAAGTCACTTACACAATATTTCAATAACAATAGAAAAAAATCTATCATTAACAGCAATCATCGGCAATAATCTCAACACCATACCCAAAATTTCAGATAAGATTTTTAGAACTATAAACCAATCAAATATAAAACTATCTCGTTATGGCGCCAATGGTAACAGCTTATATTTATTTACCGATAATAAAAGCATTCTTCAAAAAATTTATAAAACATTTTTTTAAATGTCTAACTTATTGAGCTCTTAGTTCCAATAACCCTTTACAATAAAGCGATCTACAAAATGTTGTGAAAAATGCATCCTATTAAGCTTGATATTTTCTAAAAGTTTTTTATACTCCTCTGATGCAAATATATAGTGTATAATATCGGCAAAATTACCTTTACCTACAACTTTCTCTACACCTTTTTCAAAATCAGTGAAATCAGCAGTTTCATCGATATAATCATCCAAAAAAACACATAGCTTATCTATAGTTTTAGCATCGGCACGATCAAATTGCTTTGCAACTTCATAATGAAATTCATAAACACTATCATGAAAGAAAGGATAAACATTACCCTCCCAAGCAATTTTATAGCTCTCTTCAACATAATTACTGCTTAGTACATGTAACTTCATCAAATCATAATAATATTTGTTATTCATACCTTCCCCTGCCTATATTGATATTTAAATTCACTTATTAAGTTCATCGATAAACATTTGGTTTACTTGCTTTGGATTCGCCTTGCCTTTACTTGCTTTCATTGCTTGACCAACAAAGAAGCTCATTAACTTAGTTTGACCAGCTTTAAAATCAGCTGCTTGCTCAGGATTAGCTTCGATAATTCCTTGCACTAGCTCGCGGATAGGTCCCTCATCAGAAACTTGTTTTAAATGTAATTCTTCTATTATAGCATTTATAGAATTTGGTTTCTCTATATAAGCTGTGATTACTTTTTTAGCATTTGCTTGAGAAATCACATCTTTTTGTACCGACATAATAATCTCTGCCAAGACTTCAGTAGGTACAAGATTTTGAGTAAACTCTTTACCCAGCTTATTTAAAACAGACAGTAAATAAACCGTCAGCCAATTATAAGCAACCTTATAATCAAAACTCTTTACAAGCTTATCGTAATAATTTGCAATTTCAAGATTTGAGAATAAAAAATCAATCTCTTGATCACCCAGATGCATAGAGTACAACTTTTTACGAACTTCAGGAGTTAATGGCATGTCAGCCTTTACAGACTCTATATACTCATCAGTGATAGTCAGTGGTAACAAATCTGGGTCTGGAAAATATCTATAATCATCAGCATCTTCTTTAGCACGCATTGAACGAGTTTCATTAGCATCAGCATCATAAAGACTAGTCTCTTGTACAACTTCACCACCATTTTCTAACACTGAAATCTGACGATTAAACTCATAATCTATAGCCTTATCAATGAACTTAAATGAGTTGATATTTTTAATCTCAGCCCTTGTACCATAAGCTTCTTGATTAAATGGACGAATAGACAAGTTTACATCACATCTAAATGATCCTTCTTGCATATTACCATCACAGATACCTAATTGCTTAACCAGCTGATGCAATTTCTTCAGATACACAACAACTTCTTCTGCTGACCTAAAATCTGGATGGGTTACAATCTCTAAAAGTGGTGTACCTGCACGATTATAATCCAGCCATGTCTCACCAGGCACATAACCATGAAGAGACTTACCGGCATCTTCTTCAAGATGAGCTCTTTCTATACGGATAGATTTGTCCCCCTTTGATGTTGTTATATCTAACTTTCCATCTTGCACGATGGGATTATTATATTGGCTAATCTGATACCCTTTTGGTAAGTCTGGATAAAAATAGTTCTTTCTAGCAAAAAAACTATTCTTTGAAATCTTAGCACCAACAGCCAAACCAAATATAACAGCTTTACGAATAGCTTCTTTATTTACAACAGGTAAAGTTCCTGGTAAACCTAAGTCTAAAAACGCAGCCTGTGTATTTTGATGCTGACCATACTTTGTTGCTGAAGTTGAAAATAGCTTAGAATTAGTACTAAGCTGAATGTGGACTTCAAGTCCTATAATCATTTCCCAGTTCATACTAAATCCTCGCTTGCTCTAAAATAAATTCTTCAACAGAATACTTTCTTTGATATTGTGTAACTAATTGAGTCAATACACTATCATTAAATGCTTTTGCCATAAATTGCCCCCCAACAGGTAGGTTATTTACAAAACCTATCGGAAATGAAATAGCAGGTAGTCCAGAAATATTTGCAGGGATTGTATACAAATCTGATAAGTATGCAGATACAGGATCAAGTTTTTCACCTTTTTTGAAAGCTTCACTTGGTGATGCTGGCATAAATATAGCATCGACAGTCTTAAATATTTCATTGATCTGATTTGTCATAGCCTGGCGTAATTGCTGAGCTTTGTTGTAATATGAGTCGTAATGACTAGAGGCTAACACATAGTTACCAATCATAATTCTACGCTTAACTTCCTCGCCAAAACCGTCGGTACGAGAGAATACATATAGCTCTTCTAAATCTTGAGCTTTTTCATTACGATAACCATATCTAACACCATCATATCTTGCCAAGTTAGCAGCAGCCTCTGCAGGTGTGATTATGTAGTAAGTTGATAAAGCTTCTTTCAAATCTGGCACTTTTATAGGCTTAATCGTTGCACTTAAAACTTCTAGGTTAGTTAAGGTGGTTGAAATAGCTTGTTGCATTTGCTCTGGCAAGTCTTTCATTAAACTTTCATCTACACCAATCACTTTACCTGTAATATCTTTATGTAAATCTTTAGTAAAATGATCATCTTCAACACCCACACAAGTAGAGTCAAACTCACAATCGCCAGAGATAGTATCAAGCATAACAGCAACATCTTCTGCATAATGCCCAAATATACCTGCTTGATCAAATGATGATGAAAACGCCACCATCCCAAATCTTGAAATAATACCATAGGTTGGCTTCATCGCTGTAAGACCACAAAAACTGGCAGGCTGTCTTACAGAACCACCTGTATCTGAGCCTGTACTAACAGGAGATAATCCTGCCGCAACCGACGCTGCTGAGCCACCAGATGAACCACCTGGCACACGCGAATGATCCCATGGATTGCTAACAGCTCCGTAATAGCTGTATTCATTAGTAGAACCCATTGCAAACTCATCCATATTCAGCTTACCAAGCGTTACCATACCATGCTCTTTACATCTTTTTGTAACCGTAGAGTCATACGGTGCAATGAAATTATTCAACATCTTTGAGGCTGCTGTAGTCTTTATACCTTTGGTACAAAACAAATCTTTGTGCAAGATTGGGATACCTGTAAGCATAGTTTGCTTACCTTCAGCAATCACTTTGTCTGCAATTTGTGCTTCTTTTAATGCTTCCTCTTTTGCTAGCGTGATAACTGAGTTTATCTCATCATCGTACTTTTGAATTTTATTAAGATAATCATTCATTAGCTCAACAGAACTAATCTCTTTATTATCTAAACTTTGTCTTAGCTTTTTTATATATGACATTTTTTACCTACTTAACCACTTGTGGTACCATGAAATAATCATCTGTAACCTCACAGGCAAATTTATCAAAATCTGCTCGATTATCCTGCTCTTTAGCTACATCTTCTCTAAACTTAAATTCTGTAGATATTGGCGATATCATAGGCTCTAAACCCTTTGCATCGTAATCTTTTACAGTATCTAAAATTTCACAGATATTTGTAAGATCATTTGTGTATTGCTCTAATTGACTTTCGGTAAGCTCAAAGCTTGAAAGCTTAGCAATATGTATTACTAGTTTTTTATCCATTTGACACCTAAATATTTTTGAAAATAAATACCTATTAAATTATAAAGCACATAGACCTATAAGAAAAGTGATATAGAGATTATTTGGTTCTGTCTCAAACTATGTGCATAGGTATAATATTCCCAAAATCAGTTATCATTAGATACAGTTATGCAGCTATAGCATAAAACTGATCCCAAACAGTCATTTTACCAGCGTTAATGTGCTGACATTTTTTAATCATGTTAACTAATTTGTACCCTGCTATAGTAGATCCCATAGAATCCCATGATTTAAATCCTAACATGGGTCGAGTCAATCTCTTTATATTCCTATGCTCCTGCTCTATCAAATTATTGAGATACTTATTTTGTCTTATCTCTATACCATGAGTTAACCATATCCCAAGCAAAAATAGAAAGATATTAATAGATAGCAAAGCAGTTTCATTAGCACCAGACTTATCTACATTGACTTTTTCCGGCAAGCCATGTTTACCAATGGTTTGTTTAAAGAACTTATGAGCAGCCCTTTCATCTCTTTTAAGAGAAATCATAAACTATAATGTATCTCCATGCTTATCTATTGCTCTGTAGAGATAAACCCACTTACCTTTATGCTTTACTTAAGTTTCATCCATCTTCCAACTTACATAAGCACTATACTTACTAAACTTTCTGCTGAAAGTAACTTCTAATTCTTTAGCATATTTGATAATCCAACGGTTGAGAGTACTATGATCTACACTAACTCCAAGCTATTTAATTAACTCTTCTACATGCCTATAGCTAAGTGGATATGATAAATACCAACGAAGAGCTTGGAGAATTAAAAGTTTGGTGAAGTGTCTACCTGTGAAATCTAACATAGAAAAACATAATTATATTTGTGATAAAATAATACTACAAAATTTCGAAATTGTCAGTTTGAGACTGAACAGTAATTGGTACAGGTGTGAGTCTTGGTATACATGAATCTCAATCTCGTTTTTATGAAAACATTGTAGGTATGAATAAATCTTTTTGGCTGAAAAACTATAACGAGCTTCAAGGATTATTTTCAAAGAATCTAAGCAATACAAACAGTTGATGCATTCTGTCAAGATGTAAGTTGTGTAGTTCCTAGCTTGATACACATTGAAGCTGATGAGCTTACTTACTATCTACATATAATTGTGCGTTATGAAATTGAAAAAGAAATTTTTGATAAAGATATACCTATAGCTGCACTACCAAAACTATGGAATGAAAAATACAAAAAATACCTAGGTATAACACCTGATAGTGATGCTAATGATATACTACAAGATGTACCCTGGGCTGCAGCACTTTTTGTTTACTTCCCTACTTATGTTTTAAGTAGTGCTTATGCTTCACAATTTTTTTATTATATGGATAAAGAGTTTGATGTAACTCAACCACCCTGCACTAAATTACAGGTGTTGGGTAGCTACTGAAAGTCGCAGTTTCGTATAAAGACAATGAATCTATTACTCAACTATAAAATTATCATCACTATCATACTTTTTATTATCATTTTAAAGATAGTTTTGAATTATCTTATCTATAACTTCTCCTGAACTAAAACATCCATAACCTACTGCCCAGAAGTGTTTACCCCAGTATCTTTGATTTAACTAAGGATATTCATGCTGAATTTTTCTTGAGGTCATTACTTTTATTCTCTTAAGCATATTATTAATAAACATATGTGGTGGATAAAATACATACAAGTGCACATAATCTTTACTAACTATTTCTTTTAATATGTAAATATCATATTCGCAACAATATTGTCGAATCAGCTCTCTTTTCTTTACGCATATTCCACCTTTTAATACTTTATTACCTATATTTTGTAATCCAAACTATATGTACTACTAGATTGTATACTGCATGTGATGCTATCTTTACCTGTGACATGAATTTTTTACCTATCGAAAATGATGACTTACAGCTTATTCTTACGCTTATCTTACAAAAAATATTCATCAACATGGTTGTTTTAAAAAAGCCAATAACCTTGTAAGAGATATGTGTGGTGAAGAACTTAATTCCCAATACTACATAGAATACTTAGAAAGCAAATTTTCTGAAATATATGATTTATAAACTAATGTGACTTGAATACCAGATAGAAACTAAATATCATATAGCTAATAAATTAATACCAATAAATAAAGTAAATAAAATGAAAAAAACTCTCATATGTTCACTTTTAGCTATTGCTAGCGCTAGTTTTGCTAGCCAAGCAAAAGATACTACAGAAAGTTTTGTAAGCGGATCATCAATCAAAGCACCTAATGAGATAAATGCTTTACCAGTAAATAAAGAGATTGATGAATATGCTATACAAAAAGTAGATCAAGCAAAAGAATTAGTCGGCTCAGCCCCACATACTTGGACGCCTGCCTACTTAAAAGTAGAAAGTTATAAAAACTGTCTTGATGAACATAATTATAGAGGATGGCAAGGGCTCTGCATGCCTGCAGAACAACCGAAAGAATGTCCTGATAACTCTTGGTCAAAACTTCAAGAAATGAATTTGGTACCTTGCTCAAAAGATGATGACTAATTCTTTGTTCTTGAGTAAGTTGGGTGTATGATGATACCATGGTGGTTACTTAAGTCGATTTTTAGCAAGTGTGACAATATCTAACTTACTTTTTTAGCGCAACAATTATTTTGTCGCACTTACAACTTGAATCTACGTATCTAAAACTTTATGCTTTTAGCTTACATACCCAAAGAATAATAAATCCTATAAAAATTGGAAGTAAAATTGATGGAAATAACATTAATGTAAAATACTGACCTGATATTTTAACCCAAATAAAACCAACGGCATTACCTATTATAAAGAAAATTATACAGCTTAGATAAAAAGGAATCTTCCAAAGGTTCTTGCGATCACCCCTTAGAGCTTTACCTATCTCAATACCTAGATCAGTAGTTGTGCCAGTCATATGAGTAGTACGAGCAAATCCTCCAAAGAATAGTGTCGTGAAACTATTTTGCATACCCATAGCAATTGCTAAGAATAAATCATCTATAACTTGATGATTACTAAAGATATCCATCAGTAAAATACCTGTAAGCATAACAGCACTTTGTAGCACTAATGATTTAGTATGATTCTCTGAAACAACATAGGCAGGTGTTTTTATAATAACTCCATTGATCGCTGAACCAATAACAAAACCAAATACAAGAACAAGAACCTTGTAGGCAAAAAACAAGTCTGCATCATCAATACTGTGCCCTAAAATTCTCAAGTTACCAGACATAACTGCCACACTGGCACCAAAAGAATTATACAAAACTAAACTATCTACCCAACCTGAGTTAAATATCAATATAAGAGTAATAAAATATGTAAATATTAGTTTATTTGTAAACATTTGTTCTTACCTTTTTGCTTAATAATTAGGGGTTATTATACATAAAAGACTTCGAAATGCCGAATTTATGTCAGAGTATTTTTGGAAGCTCTTAGTGTAGTAAAATAGAAGTAATAACTACTATCGGTGGTGTTGCTGACAGTCATTTTAATGTGTAAAATAGATTACCAAAAATGGCAAAAATTGATGTTATTTGTAGGAAGTGTAGTTCTAATAAGGTAAACAAGGCTGGTAAACGTATATTAAAAACTAATCCAGAAAGTGTACAGACATACCACTGTTTGGATTGCGGCCAATATTTTCAGTTAGAATATAAGAATATAGGTAGACTTCCAGAGACTAAAAAAAACTATAATTGATATGTGTAGTAATGGTAGTGGTATTCGAGATACAGCAAGAGTTCTTAAAATAAGTACTACCACTGTTATAAACACTATAAAAAAAAACCTGTAAGTTACTGAAATGTAACTGGAAAATGCTACAGTCAATAGACTCTGTAGTATTGATGCCACTCACGCTTGAGTTAGATGAACAATGGTCATTTGTTAAACATAAGAAACAACAACGTTGATGATGGCTTGCTATATGTCATAAGACTGGACAAATAGTAGCTTATTGTTGAGTGAGACGGACTGATGATGCATTCTTATTACTTTTAAAGACTTTACAATGTTTTAATGTAGAGCTATATTTCAGTGATGACTGGGGAAGCTATTCTAGGCTTATTCCTGATGAATATCATGAAATAGGTAAACGAAACACACAAAAAATAGAAAGGAAGTTTTTAACATTCAGAACTAGAATGAAGCGGTTAGCTAGAAAGACTATTTGTTTTTCAAAATCAATTTTAATGAATGATACAGTTATCGGGATTTTTATAAATAAGATTGAGTGGGATTATAGTATATAAATGACAAATTAATAAACCACCAGATTTCTTATGCAGACGGTAGATATTATGACGGCACAAATGTACTCGATATCGTAGCATAAAGGATGGAATAAAAATATTTAAAAAATTGGTATTGACTAATAGGGACAGTTTACTGTAAATTTTTCTACATCAATTTCTAATTTCATTTTTGTAATTCCTTCTGTTATCAAATTAATTATATCAACTTGACACAGAATTATTTACAGTCCCCCGATATATCCTATATATATAAACAAATTACTTTTATATATATGTTATAGAATGAAAATATCCTGGTAAGATATACTTTGTGAGATGCTTACCTCTATTATATTTCCATGATGACAATTTATTTTTTCAACAATAATGTTATCAGACACCTTTTCAATATTATTATAGTCAAGACTTAAAGCATAATTACTTAATTTAGTATCTTTTGATAGAAACCTATCATCAGAAAGTGTAGCCTTAAATAATTTAATTTGAGTATGTTTAAGCCTAGATGATATATCACTATTACTAAGTATTTTTTCAGAAGCTTGTGCTTTAATTACATTCTCAATATATTCAAGCTCAAAACCTTTATCCTTATAAGACTCTTCTAGTTGTAAATTAAGTGCTTTTTCATCAATATTATTTTTTAGCTTTGATAACTTCTTATCAGTTAGAATAGTATCAAGTAGTATAACCTTTATATTTCGATAACCTCTTGCCTCTAAAACAGATGCTATTTCTAAGGAGATTTGACCTCCTAATGACCATCCAAGTAAATAGAAATTATCTTTCACATTATACTCTTGTAAATAAGAGTCTAAATATAGTGTAGCCAATTCATTAAGATCTGATATTTGATTTGCATTATTAATATTATAATTATCAACACCTATACACTTGAAATCATTTTTAAATAATTCTGTTAGGTCTTGATAAGCTTCACAACCTCCACCTGCAGGATGTACCATTAGCATATATGGAAATGATTTATTTATTTTTCCATATGGCTTTATTAACGAATTATTTTTATTTTCAATAGACTTTGAAATATTAGATACATTCTTATAATTAAATATATCAGCTACATTTATATTGGTATCTAATGCTTTAGATATTTTATGAGCTAACTTAATGGCTAATATACTATTGCCACCTATCCTAAAGAAATCATCAGTAATACCAACTTTCTCTAAGCCAAGTACCTCAGGAAAGATATTACATAGATTAATCTCTGGCTCACTTGTAGGAGCTTGGTAACTATCTTCATTAGTAAACTCGGGATTAGCCAGTGCCTTACGATCTAACTTACCATTTACTGTAAGCGGTAAACTCTCTAATTCAACAAGCACACTCGGCACCATATAATCTGGTAGCACCTTAGATAGCTCATTGAGTAAATCTTCTTGACTTAATATTCCTAACTCTTCTGGTACATAGTAACCCACTAAATATTGACTATTTGTTTGAGCGACTTGCCCTGAGCCTGCCGAACGGGTTTGAGCTAATACTACTGACTGCTTAATACCTTCAATCTTAGCTAGTTGATTCTCAATTTCACCTAACTCAATTCGATAACCTCGTATCTTAACCTGAAAATCATTACGACCTATATACTCAATATTACCATCTGGTAACCATCTAACTAAATCTCCTGTTTTATACAATCTTGTATATCCTTTAGCTATATCAGACTCTGTAGCAAATGGATTAAATATAAATCTCTCAGTTGTCAGCTCAGGCATATTAAGGTAGCCTCTAGCCAAACCAGCTCCTCCTATATATAACTCTCCTATCACTCCAATAGGAACTGGTAAGTTATTTGAATCTAATATATATATCTTTATATTATTAAGAGGTTTACCTATATTCGTGTTTAGATCTCCATTATTATATTGGTGTAATGTAGCACATACTGTCGACTCCGTAGTACCATACTCATTTATCAACCTGTCTGAAAATCTTTCAACTATATTTGAGGATACTGACTCTCCAGATACAATTATATAATTTAAGTTATTAAGGCCTTCTAAATTAATTTGTTGTATATATGCTGGTGGAATATAGGCAATACCGATATCTGAATAATTACTAATGTCTGTCTTATCTTTTTCTTCAGATAAGTATAATATATTGCCTGCTAATATACTAATACATATAGATGCTACTGAAGTGTCAAAAGCATATGATTGCATCAAGTATACTTTCTTATTAGTATTTTTAAGATATATTTTTTGATTATCTAAATAATTCGCTACTCCCTTATGCTCGATCATCACCCCCTTAGGCAATCCAGTAGTCCCAGAGGTATATATTACATAAGCAAGATCTGTTGATTGGCTTTGTGGGGATAGATTTGATTTATCTTCTTGGTCATATACTGTTTGGTTATCTTGCTCATCTATTGATATCAGTGATATATCTATTCATCCTTTTAATCTTTGCTCTAAATGGCTTTGTGTAATAACTAACTTAGCAGCAGTATCACTTAAGATATGCTTGAACCTCTCTTCTGGATACTCAGGATCCATCGGCACATAAGCACCTCCTGATTTCATTACAGCTAGGATACCTATAACCATATCCAAGCTTCTTTCCAAACATAATGGTATTAGGGTATCTGCTTGTAGCTCTTGATTAGTAATTGCTTGGTACTGCTTACGTATGTATCTAGCTAGCTGATTACTCTGTTCATTGAGTTGTTTGTATGTAAGTTCCTCTTTTTCGAATACCAATGCTACATTGTTAGGAGTAGCTTCTACCTGCTCTTCAAATAACTGATAAACCGTCTTATCCTTTGGATAATCCTTATCTGTCTGATTCCAGTCATAAACAATTGTTTGATAGTCTTCTTTTGTCAATTTATTACTCATAATTATCTCTTCCTAAACTGTATATACAACAACACTGACAATAGAGCTAATATGCCTGCTATTATTAGTATTATCGACTCATGTGTTAATACCAAATACCCAACAAAAAATGATGATATAAACCACATCATAGATGAGACTTGACCTAAACCACCCATAGTCCTACCTTGCTCATGTTGCTCAGAATAATCTGAATATACCGCTGTATACCCAGTAGTAACAAGCGGCATAAACACATAAAACACTAATGAAGTTATCCATATAAATAGTTGGATATTAATTTTTACAAAATAATTTATATAAACCGCTATACCTTGGATTAATAACATAATAGCCATTATCATTATGCTCATTGTAATTAAATTACTGACTTTGATATATTTTATCAACAGTGGCTGAATAACTAATGCATTCAAAGCTAATCCTAGACACATTACTGTAAAGAATATTCCTATACATCCAGTATCATAGTTAAATGCATCAGCTAAAAATAATGATATAGATTGTATAAATAGTCCCATTGCAAATTGCAATAAGCTATAACTTATAGTTAAAAGCTTTAACGATTTTGCTGTAAAAATATAGCCAATATCTTTGAACTGGTATTTAAATGACTTTATCTTTATTTGATTATTTTGTTTAACATTTTTAAATAAAGCGTACATTAGAATAAGATTAAATAATGACAAACATAACACTATAACAAAAGGTATGGTTAATGAGTACAACCCTTCTAACATTGTTGAGCTGCTTCCTATTAAAGGCCCTAGTACAAAACCAGATATAAATGCTAACATTGGCCACCTGAAATTATTCATTTTTGATGTAACACCTGAGCTCAAATCTGCTGTAGATGCATTAGCTATTACATAAGTTCCTGAACAAAAACCCATAGTTAATCTAGAGAGTAAGAATATATATGGATCTCTTATTATTATAGCCACACATGCTAATAAATTACTTATACATATTCCTACCAAACCTAATATCATTATTTTTCTTCTACCATATTGATCCGATAGAGATCCCAAAAGTGGCATACCAAAAAAGCTAGCCAATGGGAATAATCCAAAAGATAAGCTATACAACAGACTACTTGATAAAAACCCATTTCCCTTAACTAGCCCATACTTAGTATTTAAAAATAACTCTGGCATTATAGGAAATATAAGACCTGCCCCAATTGCATCTACAAATATAAGTAAACATAGTGCTAATAGTATTTTTTTATTCATAATTCTCAAACTGAAGTAATTACATTTAATGATGTTGTATAAACATTGCCTTTATATGTATATCTAAAATAAGATGTGCCACTGATCTAGTTTTATCAAAAACTACCGCCAACACCCTTAAACTTCTTAATGAAAGCAACAATGTTCTGAAACACACTATGTTTTTAAGCCAAATATTGCGGATTCAATGGACTCATTTTTGGCATTATAGAATTTAGTTCAGTACCATTTGCACTAGCAAATTCTTTTTTAAAGAGTTCACTATATATCTTTTTGCAGCCTCTTCATTTAGGTTGACATCATCAATCAAGGATTGAGCCTATTCTCTCTGTTTATCTTGAGCAAATTTATAAAAGTTCTCAATTATACTTGCTTTGTCTACAATATCATCTAAATCGGTTTGATTAATAAAAGCCACTACAAGACTTTCTTGTGCTCTACTACCAACACTTGCACGAATTGCACAACGCACATCATCTATTCATGCATCTTTATCTTTAACATCTTTATTTTTTCAAAAATTAGTTCTAATATATAGTCTAGATTAATCTCTTGCGATTTGATTAAATCTACTTCAAAAACTACACCCTCCCAACTAATCTGCGAACGATATTTTTCATTAGATGATTCTGAACGACGTAACCAATCTCTGATTAAACTGTCCCTATTATTCAATACCAATTTTTTAAATATTTTTATTCCATCCTTTAAGCTACGATATCTAGTACATTTGTGCCGTCATAATATATACCGTCTGCATAATAAATCTCATCAGGTGTAGCATAAACTAAACTCGAGTGTAATCTTGCAGCATTATAAATATCAATCTATTCTTTTATACCAGTTCGAGCTTCGCTTAAGCTACTATACGAAGATGGATAAACATTTTCATACTTCAATGTTCTCCAAAAGCGTTCTATTACTATATTATCGATAGACCTACCCTTAGCATCCATAGATATGGATATACTATTGTTGGCTAAAATAGCCACATGATCTTGTGCTGTATATTGAGACCATTGATCAGAGTTAAATATATCTGGTTTATCATAAAGATATAATGCCTCCTCTAATACGCTTGTTGTTAATGAAACATCCATAGTATTTGGATAGCTTCCATGATAGAACTTGCTTAATATGCCAGTCAATAATAGCGGCTAGATAAGCATATCCATGCTCTAACTTAATATATGTAATATCTGAACTCCATACTTTATTAGGCGTATCTATTACAACTTGATTTTTATCATTTTTAAACTCATTTAGTAGATATGGATATGTCTTATGATATTTATCAGCAATTGTAGTTTTTCGCTTAGGATACAATGCTTTAATACCCATACATTCCATCGCTGTCTTGACTAATTTACGTCCAACACTGAAACCTAATCTACGTAGAAGTTTAACTATTCTTCTTGAGCCATAATAAGGATGTTTTGTATGAATTAAATCCATTGTGTTTAACATCTTTATATCAGCCTCACTACTAAACTTCTCTACAGGCTTATAATAGTATGCCGTTTTAGATACTGACAGTAAGTTTTGCTGTTTATTCAATGAAATACTTAGCTTGGAATCTAAAGAATCAACTCTATTATCACATGATACCAAGCTTTTTAGCTTTCCCACAACAAAATACATTTCGACGATTACTTCACCTAGCTTTTTGCTAGTGGCATCTTTATCTTTTTTGAGCTGTACAATTTCTTCTTTATATTCTTTTACAACTGAGCTTTTATCAAATGCTAGTGATGCGTTTTCTAAAAACTGTTGCTTCCAGTTTCTAATGTTTTTAGGTAATAATGCATATTGCCCTGCTAGCTCATTTAGAGTCTTATTTCCTTCCAACAACTCTAAAACTATCTTGGCTTTAAAATCTGCTGTATAAACTGTTCTTTTTTTACTCATTAATTATAACTCCTATTCTCATGTTTATTAGAGTAACATTTAGAAATAAAAAATATTATAACTAGATTGTACTTAAATAAGAAATATTAAGACAATTCAGATTTTAGAATTATTTTAAAGGGAAGGATGGATTAAGATGTTAATTATTTAAACATCTTCTTAAAGAAATTAGCCATTTTTGCAAATGGACAAGATGTTTCTTCTTTAGCTACAGGAGCGTCATCTTTATCCATAGGAAAACCTTTAGCAGGTGATACTTCTAATTTTGATTGATCGACAGCATTAGAGCTTGCCATCATATCCATAAGTACAGTTTGTAGAATACCTCCATTTTTTAGGTAATCCACATCCACATCAGCATCTAAACGAGCTAGAGCTTCAAAAGTAGTTGTATGAGCAGTCTTAGGATGTACAGCTTCTACGATTACTTTTTGACGAGGCTTAATATCTGCAACATTTTTGATATTAAACATTTCAGAACCATCAAAACCTAAAGTTTTAGCTGATTGACCATCTAAATACTGAAGCGGCAATACACCCATACCTACAAGATTTGAGCGGTGTATTCTTTCGTAACTTTCAGCAATTACAACTTTTACGCCTAAAAGGAATGTACCTTTTGCAGCCCAGTCACGAGATGAACCAGTACCATACTCTTTACCAGCCAATATAACTAGTGGTATACCTTTTTCTTTATACTTCATTGCAGCATCAAATACATACTGTTGAGAATCATCAAAGTGGTACTTAGTAAATCCGCCCTCTACGCCATCTAAAAGTAAGTTACGGATACGAATATTTGCAAATGTACCACGCATCATAACTTCATGGTTACCACGACGAGAACCATAAGAGTTAAAGTCTTTTTTATCAACGCCGTGAGATTTTAGGTATTGGTATGCTGGGTAATCTTCAGGGATAGCACCTGCTGGAGATATATGGTCTGTAGTTATAGAATCTCCAAGCATAAGTAGTGTTCTAGCACCTTTGATATCAAGATCAGCCCTACCACCATCAGCAAACTTCTCAAAGAAACTTGGGCATTGAATATAAGTAGAGTTTTGATCAAACTCATACAGTTTACCTGTAGGAACTTGAAGCTCTTGCCAGTCTTTTGTACCATCAAGTACTGTTTGGTATGCTTCTTCAAACATTGCAGAGTTTACTACATCTGCTTGAATTTCAGCAATTTCTTCACTTGTTGGCCATAAATCTGCCAAGAATACTTCTTTGCCATCAGAACTTACGCCAATAGCATCTTCAACAGGATCAAAATCAACAGAACCAACTAAAGCATAAGCTACTACATGAATAGGAGAAGCTAAGTAGTTAGCTTTTACATGAGGGTTGATACGACCTTCAAAGTTACGGTTACCCGAACTTACAGAAGATACTACCAAATCACCTGCATTGATAGCATCAATAACATGTTGATCCAATGGACCAGAATTACCAATACAAGTAGTACAACCGTAACCCACAAGATTAAAGCCTAAATTTTCAAGCTCACCTAAAAGATTAGCTTTTTCAAGATATAGTGTAACAACTTGAGAACCAGGTGCTAAAGAAGTTTTTACAAATGGTTTAACTTTCAAACCAAACTCATTTGCTTTTTTAGCTAATAACCCAGCACCTAAAAGAAGTGATGGGTTTGAAGTGTTTGTACAAGATGTAATTGCAGCAATAGCTAATGAACCATGTGTAATAGTCTCATCCATACCTGCTACAGGTACGCTTGTAGCTACTTGCTCTTGTTTAAGACCAAAGCCATGAAGACCTTGCTCGTGAGTTAGAGCTTCTTCAAATGACACTTTCATATTATGGAATGCAACTATATCTTGAGGACGCTTAGGACCTGCTAAGTTAGACTCAATCTCAGACATGTTGATTTCTACAACACTAGAGTACTCTGGCTCTTCTTCTGAGTCTTCTCTAAATAAAAGTTGCTCTTTATACATTTCACGAGATGCATCTACTAGATCACTACGGTTAGTGTTAGTAAAGAAATCTAGTGTAACTTCATCCACAGGGAAGAAACCAGTTGTAGCACCGTATTCTGGAGCCATATTTGCAATAGTTGCTCTATCTGGTAATGACAGGTTAACTATACCATCACCGAAGTACTCTACAAATTTACCAACTACTCCATGCTTTCTTAGCTTTTCTGTGATTTTTAGAACTAAGTCAGTAGCTGTTACACCAGCTTTTAGTTTACCAGTAAGTTTTACACCTACCACATCGGGAAGTACCATATAGTATGGTTGACCAAGCATTACAGCTTCAGCTTCAATACCACCTACACCCCAACCTACTACACCAACACCGTTGATCATAGTAGTATGTGAATCTGTACCTACCAAAGTATCAGGATAGATTACATTTTCACCTTCAATATTTTTAACTAACGAACCTTTTGCTAGGTACTCTAGGTTGATTTGGTGGATAATACCCATACCTGGTGGTACAACTACAAAATCATCAAATGCAGTTTGAGCCCACTTAAGTAGACTATATCTTTCACCGTTTCTTTCAAATTCTTTAGCTACATTCTGTGCTAAAGCTGTTTTTGTACCATAATGATCTACTTGTACAGAATGGTCAATAACCATTGCAGTATCTACTAAAGGATTGATTTTATCAGCATCACCACCAGCATCTTTGATAGCCTTTCTCATTGCAGCTAAATCAACTACTGCTGGTACACCTGTGAAATCCTGCATCACAACACGCGCGGGCATGTGAGGAATCTCAGGGCGAGAAGTAGCTTTTGAATCCCAGTTTAAGACCTTGTGCATATCATCTTCTTTCACTTTGTAACCATCTATATTTCTAAGCTGGTTTTCAAGCAAAACTCTTATAGAGTATGGAAGTCGACTTACATCTTTACCTAGCTCTTGGCTTAGCTTGTTCAAGCTATAAAGATAGTACTTATTCCCTTTATCCTCAATCTGTAGTTTAGTGATATTTTTAATATCAGACATTTTAAACCTCCGTAGACATTAGCTAAATTTATGAAATACTCGCTATATTTTAACCTTTTAGAGAATATTTGTATATAATATAAATTTTTGAAAACTCTTATTTCTTAATCAGAAACAAATCCAACTTCCCAGTCTTAAATGGTGGACACCACAAATAGCTTGTTTCCAGTACTTTTGAAAATTTAAACACTCCATCAACCATACCATCATTTCCTCCAAGCATATTACCCATTTGTAAGTTAAATGATCTAAATGATGTCGCAAATCCTGAAAACATAAAACCACCATTAAGATTATCGTCTGCCCACGGCATAGACTTACGCAAAATCTCTGCTTCAGGCGAGAAATTCTCCTTAGCAGAACGCTTTACATGAGCAAAATCTTTAAGGTTTTCAAACTGATGAGAGTCATCCATAGACCTACCTATACACTCTTCTTTTTCTACTTGAGACACGCTATTTAGCCATTCAAAATTATGTTGCCATTGCTGAAGCACCCAAAAGCTCGATCCTTCGACAGCTCCGCCAACTACAATAGCAGCAGGCATTACAGCTTTATCTTTAGGGTTTTCAATACCATATTCAAAACCAGCTAAATCGTATTTTTTACGATAAGTAAAGCTAGTTACACATTTTTTAAACTCGAAGAAATCCTTTAGAGCTTTTTTAATGTTTATAGCTTGATGAAAAATCTCGCCTTTATCTTCACCTCGTAACCATAGTACCAAATCATAGCCATCTGTATCTGACATTCTTTCAGAACTAAACTTAGTTCTTTGATAAATTTCTCCCTCAGGAATATCAAACATTGCCAAAAGGTTATTACCAAAACCTGCAACTATACTTTTTCCATCTACAAATTTCTGTAAAATTTTTAGACCACACTCTATTTGTGACTGCTCTTTTATCTCAAATGACATAAACAACTCTGATGACGGCACACTCTCTGTAATTCCAACTTGATGCTTCGTAATTTCCATATTTAATTCTTATAAATTTCTTTCTAATAGTTATAATATAAATAACTAAATAAAATCTCTACTACCAATGCTTAAAAACCGAGTTTTTTATTTTTATAATGAGAACTTTAGAATCTATAACTGATGTCGTAGTAAAGAAACTTCCAACTTTAAAGGCGTACAATGTTTGATATATCAAAAAATATTAGTATTTACATTCACTTCCCATGGTGCATAAAAAAATGTCCTTATTGTGATTTTAATGCTCACGCAATAAAAGATGATACATATCTTTCAGAAAATTATTACAAAAAACTGATAGAAGATTTTGATACTGATTTTGCAGATATTCAAAACAGAGAAGTGATAAGTATATTTATCGGCGGTGGAACCCCTTCATTATTTAAACCAGAGTACCTTGGTAAAATACTAGAGCATATCAGAGGAAAAGCTACTCTAAGCAGCTATTGCGAAATCATTCTCGAGATGAATCCAGGGACTGTTGAAAGAGGCTCTATTAAAAGTTATGCTGATATTAGTATCAACCGTATATCTCTCGGAGTACAAAGTTTTCAAGATGACAAGCTCAAAACTCTAGGTAGAGTACATAATGTGCAAAATGTATACGATACTATACAAGAGATACATAGCTCAGAGATAAACAATTTCAATATAGATATAATGCAAGGCATTCCAAACCAAACTACAGAAGATGGCCTAAACGATATTTCACAAGCTATCACTATGAAGCCTACTCATATTTCATGGTATCAGCTCACTATTGAGCCGAACACTCTTTTTGAAATTAAGACACCCACCCTACCAAACGAGCAAACTTTAGAAGAAATAGACACCCTTGGTAAAAAACTATTATCTCATGCAGGCTTTAATCAGTATGAAGTTTCAGCCTATGCAAAAGAAGATAAAAAATCAGTACATAATTCTAACTACTGGATATTTGGTGACTATCTCGGTATTGGAGCAGGAGCTCATAGCAAAATAACAAACCTTGCCACCAAAGAAGTAAAAAGAGCATCCAAACAAAAACACCCTAAAATCTACACTCAAGCTAACAACCTTATCCAAGGACAAGCTACACTTTCAAAAGATGATTTAATCTACGAGTTTATGCTTAATGCCCTTAGATTAAAAGATGGTTTTGATCTAAATACTTTCAAACAACAAACTTTCTTAGACAATAATGTACTCACAAAGAAAGTAAACATAGGAATATCAAAAGGCTTACTAGAGAGAGTAGATAGCCATATCAAGCCAACTAACAAGGGTTACTTATTTTTGAATGATTGTGTGAATTTATTTGTTTAAAACTTCTCCAAAGGAAAAAATAGATGTGCATATTGAGCCTATAAAAACATTTACTATAAACCTAAAAAAAACCGAGGCTTAGATTCCGCTCAGCCATATTACTTTCTTGAGTAATTCGATTAAATATACAGTCTTTAACAACATTAAACCATAAGATAAAAGAAAGACTTTATATTTACCATATTTTTTTAAAAAAAACCTCATAACTTTGCAGCTATAAGGATAAATTTTGGTATCCCGTAGGGGATTCGAACCCCTGTTGCCGCCGTGAAAGGGCGGTGTCCTAGGCCTCTAGACGAACGGGACATAAGACTTTTCATCACTATTGCTAGTGATATGAGAGGTATTATAGCCATTTTTTTTTATCAGTCAAGATTTTTTAACTGAGTTTCTATATTTAACTTTCTTAGATTCAAGTTGTAAGTACAGCAAAATAATTGTTTCACTAAAAAAGTAAGTTAGATATTGTCACACTTGCTAAAAATCTACTTAAGGAATCACCATAGGACCATCCTACACCCAACTTACTCAAGAACAAAGATACCAGATTGGATAACTATTGATAATAGGTGTTTCTAAAACACAAATAGCCATGGAAGTTGGTTGTAACCAAAGTAGCATATACAAAGAGATAAACCGTAACACCGGCAAACGAGGTTCTAGACCTAAACAAGAACAATCACTTGCAAACTCAAGAAAACGTAAAGGCAACAAACAAATTAGGCAATTTGGTTGGAGCTATGTAGAACATCTTATCAAACAGTATTGGTATCCAGAGCAAATAAGTGGCGGTTTAACATCTAATGGGTGGGTTAGATGTCATAAGTGCTGAAAGCATCTATAAGTATATCTATGGGAATAAAGAAAGAGGCGGTGACTTACACACTTATTTGTGTTGTCAGAAAACTTATCGTAAAAGAGGTACGGCTAGTCAAGAGCATAGAGGCCAAATACAAAATAGAGTTTTAATACATGAGAGAGACTTTGTTATAGATGAACTAAGTAGACTTGGAGATTTTGAGGGAAATGGACTGTAAATAATTTTGTGTCAAATTGACATAATTAATTTGATAACAGAAGGAATTACAAAAATGAAATTATAAATTGATGTAGCAGAGTTTAGAGAACAATTAAAATCTGGTAAAGGCATTAGCGTTAAAGATGGAGCATTAACTCCATTAATTAAACAGCTTAATGAAATGGCTTGACAAGCATAACTAGCAACCCACTTATCTCAAGATTTAGAGTCAAATCGTAAAAACGGTAAAACCTCTAAAACAATGAAATCTTCATCAGGTGAGTTTGTACTAGACACTCCTAGAGATCGTAATGGTAGCTTTGAACCTGAAATAGTCAAAAAGCATCAAAACTCATGTAAGCGATGAGTTAGAATCAAAAATGTTATCACTATTTGCTTTAAGTAATAGCTATTCACAGATAGCAGACTATATTGAAGATATGTATGGAGTGCATTTTTCAAAGCCTGCGATTACAGCTGTAAGAGACAAGCTTATCCCTAAATTAAAAGAATGGAAAAAGAAACCTTTAAGTGAAATATATCCATTTATATACCTTGGTGCAGTACACTACAAAGTTAGAGAAGAAGGACGTTATATATCCAAAGCTTTCTATACGTTTTTAGGCGTTAATTTAGATGGCAATCAAAGAGATACTTAGTTTGTCTCTAAATGAGAGTGAGGTTTCAGATATGTATTGTTCATCAGATAAGCAATAGTCTTAAGTATGTAGGCTCTAACAAACAAAAACAGTTCACCAAAGACCTAAAGTGAGTATACCAGGCATTGACAAAATAAGAGTCTGAAATTGAGATTGATAAACTTGAAGAGAAATGGGGGAGTAAATATCCTATAGTATTCGAATCATGGAGAAATAAGTGGGATAATTTATATAACTATGTCATGTATGCTGAACCTATCAGGCGAGTGGTTTATAAAACAAATATTATTGAGTCAGTACATCGTCAATTTAGATCTTTGACCATGACTAAGGGCGCTTTTCCAAACGATAATAGTTTCCTTAAATTGCTTTATGTTGGAATTAGAAATGCTGAGAAAAAATGGACTATACCAATTCGTGATTTGAGTTTGACTATTTCTCAGTTAAATATTCACTTTAAGGATAGATTGCAAGATTCTTGAGATTTAGTATAATTATGAGGAGATAATATCAGCTGACACAAAATTTATTACACTCCCTTTGATTATAAGCTTAACTATTATCAGGGCTTTAACTCTACTAAATTTTATCTATAGTTTATTCTCTAATATATGTTTTATAATTCTGAAAAGTCATTCCTTCAATTTGCCTATATTTAAGAATATTATCTCTAGCATGGCTATCTATTGGTTGAAATTTAAAATATGGAGAAAAATTTTTATATTAAATCTTCTTGAGGAACACTAAAAGGAGGAGTTTGTACTTTTTTATCATGCTCCATCTTTAGTAGCAGTATTTGTGTTTTTTTATACATACTTGCTTCATCATTCTTGCATACTTAACCCTTAACCATTCTGGTAGCGCAGTATAAGCTCCTCTATCATACCATATATTAATGCTTGGTAAGCTCTTAGCAATTTCAGGTAACTCAAAAATATCTGAGAAATATATACTCACATTTGAACTCATGTAGCATTTAAAACCATGTTGATCTAGAGTCTCATAAGCTATCTGATTTACTGTAAAAAAAAGATATAACTGCTTTCTCTGATATTTCAACACCAACAAATTTAATATTCTTAGATAAGAAAAATAAAATATCCATACTACTGCCGCACATAGGTATAAAACATAACGAATTATCTCTTATTTCTAATTTAGAAAAATGCTTAACTAAGAATTCGTTTGTTGATTTTTGACAGAAATTTTCTACATCGTTTCTTTCCCAGCGATCAAGCCAGTATTTATTATTTTTTATCAATATTAATCTTAGTCATATCACTAGTATATCAAGCGCTTAATTAGTAGAATCAGTTAGTAATTATCATACCATTATTTTGATATTGTGGTATCTAACTTTTAGTTATAGTTAAAAGGAGCAATAAAAAAGAAGGTTGGTGAAATCTACCTACCTAATATTGTATTGCTAGAACCTATTTATATCCTTTAATTTTTTTATTATTCTTTAGGGATAACATTACATTCATTCAAGGGTCTTAAATCATGTCGATACAAATTAGTGATCGTATAAAAAACATAAACTCTTCTGCAACAGCATTAATGTCTTCTAAAATCCAAGAGCTTAAGGATGAAAGAAAAGAAATACTTTCTCTCAATGTTGGTGAACCTGGCTTCCATACTCCAGATATAGTGAAACAGGCTGGGATAAAAGCTATACAAGAAAATATCACTCAGTATTCTACGGTTGACGGATTTAAAGTGCTAAAGCAAGCTATTATAAATCGATATCAATCTGATTATCAAATTAAGTATAATCTTGATGAAGTATGCGTAACAACTGGGGCAAAACACAGTTTACATAATATTTTTAATTGCATTATAAATGATGGTGATGAAATCATTTATATGACACCGTACTGGGGATCTTATCCTGATATGATCAGGCTTTCAGGGGGAGTGCCAATTGTTTTAGAGACTAATATTGAAAAGAACTTTGAGCCAAATATCGAAAAACTAGAAAATTTAATTACTAAAAAAACTAAAGCAATATTATTAAATATTCCCAATAATCCATCTGGAGCTATTTATTCAAAAGAAACAATGATAGCTATTGCAGAGCTCATGGATAAACATCCCAACATACTACTAATTAGTGATGAAGTTTATGACCAGATTTATTGGGAGCAACCACCGACAGCGATTACTCAAATATATCCACATCTTAAAGATCGCACAATGGTCGCAAGTGGCGTTTCAAAAAATTATGCTATGACTGGCTGGAGAGTAGGCTACATACTGGCTCATAAGAATTTAATAAAAGCAGTAAAAAAATTTCAAGCTCAATCTTTGTCATGCGCATGTTCTATTTCACAAATTGCAGCTACTTCAGCACTTAAGATAGAAAGAAAAGAAATAATGTACATGATTGATGCTTACCGCGAACGAGTTTACTATGTAATTGATAAATTAAAGGATATTCCTGGTGTAAAGTCATTTATACCGCAAGGAGGTTTTGATGTGTTCCTTGATATACGAAAAATATTAATTAAATTGAATATCTCTGATGAGAATTTTTGTCTTCAGCTTTTAGAGAGAGAATTAGTTGGAGCTATACATGGAAGCGCTTTTGGTGCACATGGATACATTCGTATCAGTGCCGCTACAGAGATGGATACATTAATAGAAGCAACTACTAGATTGAAGAATTTCTTATTAGAAAGCTAGACAGAAGAGGCGTAAAACCCTTTTCAATATTTTATTTTATCTGACACTATATACATATGAAAATTAAACTTTGAAACTGCTTATGACTAATACTCAAAAAAAAGTTGGATTTATTGGCTGGAGAGGTATGGTTGGTTCCGTACTTATGACTAGAATGCATCAATGTAAAGATTTTGAGGAAATTGCCCCAATATTTTTTTCGACGTCTCAACAAGGACAGGAGGCGAATATTAATGGGTCCATATATTCTCTTCAAGACGCTTACAATATTAAGCAGTTAATGGCACTAGATATAATTGTTACTTGTCAAGGTAGTGCATATAGCCAAGATATACTACCAAAGCTTAGAGCTAATAATTGGCAAGGTTTTTGGATAGATGCTGCATCTAACTATCGTATGGATAGCGAAAGTATTATAGTTTTAGATCCGATTAATCTTGCTAATATCCACAATGCAATAAATAATGATATTAAAAATTTTATCGGTGGTAACTGTACGGTTAGCTTAATGATGCTAGCTATCCATGGGTTGCTAAAGTCAGATCTTATAGAATCTATCTCTGTCATGAGCTATCAGGCTGTTTCTGGAGCAGGAGCTCGTGCGATGGCTGAGCTTTTAGAACAAAGCCAGATTATGAGTAAAGACTTAAATATTAAAGATACTATAGTTTTAGAAACCAATATTCGTTCTAAAACAACAGAAAATTCATTTCCCTGCTCTCAATTTGCAGTCCCTATGGCTTTTAATTTAATTCCATTCATAGATACGTTATTAGAAAATGGCCAAAGTAAAGAGGAGTATAAAGCACAAGCTGAATTAAATAAGATACTAAGCTCAGAGAAAATAATTCCTGTTGATGGTATTTGTGTACGAATTCCAGTTCTACGAGCTCATAGTCAAGCACTTACAATACATTTAAAAGAAGAATACTCTCTAAGCCAGCTAGAAGATATAATTTCATCAGCTAATGAGTATGTAAAGTTTGTGCCAAATACGCCAGAAGATACAGCAAAATATTTAACGCCATTATCTGTTACTGACTCTCTAGATATTGCCGTGGGTCGCTTAAAAACAACTAGTATATCTAAGAGACATATACAATTATTTACTGTTGGAGATCAACTTCTTTGGGGTGCAGCAGAACCTATAAGACGAACGCTGAACATCTGTATAAATTCCTAGTAATCATCTATATCAAAGTATAAAACTTCTGTCGCCGTAACAAATGGCAATTTCTCGAATTTTTGTGCTAGAATTTATTTCAAATAAGTTTCTTATCTTAACTTATTTAGAAAGAAGAGGTGCGTAATATATAGCCCAATCTGAAAGTAATAACGCTTAATGATGATTGATTCGCTAGATCTTATGCCGAAAAAATATAGAAGTTATTAGCTATGTTTTTGGGTCTAATATTGAAAGGTATTAGAACTGTCACGTTCAATCATACGTGGGGCGCTTCGATTTTAGCAACATAGCTTTGCGAAATCTATTTTCCCTACACAATAAAATTGGAGGGAATTCCATGCATAACCCATTCATAGTCGCAAAATTTGGTGGCACTAGTGTCGCTAATGTTGACTCTATCGATAATTGTGTTCAAATTATAAAAGAGTCGCCTGAAACAAAAATTATTGTTGTGAGTGCTCAATCCGGTATTACTAATCTTTTAGTAAAGCTAGCAACAAAATGTGAGACCAAAAATTCAGTTAAAGAAACACTTAACAAAATAAGAGATATACTTTCACCAATATTGGCAAATCTTCAAGACAATCAGTTTCTACAAAAATAGAAAATATCTTAGAGGACTTAAACTTATTGGCAGAAATTTCTTTACGATTTCAAACACCTCAGTTATCTGATGAAATATTATCATTTGGAGAATTAATATCTGCTTTAATAATAACGCAATATTTAAAGAGCCATGGATTGCGTGCTGTACATTTAAATGCAAAAACTATTATTGAAACTGACAGTCATTTTGGTCAAGCTAAAGCACTTACGCAAAAAACCAAGATAAACTGTCAAGAACATCTGCTTCCACTACTTGAAACAAACATAGTTGTCATTGAAGGTTTCATCGGATCAGATAGTAGCAGGCAAACTACAACTTTAGGTCGTGGTGGTAGTGATTATTCTGCTGCTCTAGTTGCCGAAGCTGTACAAGCAAAAGCTTTGCATATTTGGACAGATGTGCCTGGTATATATCAAGTTGATCCTCGTATAATACAAGATGCCACGTCAATTAAGCAGATGACATTCAATGAAGCCGCTGAACTAGCTGCTTTTGGTGCAAAAATTATTCATCCAAGTACATTATGGCCAGCGATACAAAACAATATAAATATTTTTGTAGGATCAACTTTTAATTCTGATAAATCAGGAACATGGATTTCAAAAGAAAACCCTTGTACACCTCCTGTTATTCGTGCAATAGCTATGCGCAAAAATCAAGTATTGCTTACTATAAAAAGCTTCGATATGGTCAATGCACAAGGGTTTCTTGCTAAAGTTTTTAATATATTAGCACAACATAAAGTTAGTGTTGATTTGGTAACTACAAGTGAAATTAGTATAGCTTTAACACTAGATCATATCGGTAGCCAATCTATTGGAAATACGCTGTTAACTTCTAGCTTACTAAATGAACTGAGTGATATAGGAAATGTCGAAATCAAAATTGATAAAAACTTATCTTTAATTGCGATTATTGGTAACAACATTCATCAAACAAAAAGCATTAGCGCAAAAGTTTTTTCTGAATTAACAGAATATAACATTCGTTTGTTTAGTCATGGAGCTAGTGGTCATAACATTTGCTTACTTGTTGATAGTGATGATGCATCAAAAATTATACGCAATATATATGATCAATTTTTTAGTCAAAAAAGGAGTGATATATGAAAATTGCGATAATAGGTAAAGGAAAAACTGGTCAAGCTGTCATTGATTCATTAAGTGCTGAAAATATATTTAACATATTTGACTCTAATAACACTATAACTCAAGAGAAGTTAGACGAAGCTGATGCTGCTATTGTTTTTGTTGATAGTGATACTCTTACAAGTATTATCCCAATATTGTTAGGTACTACGACATCTATAATTTGTGGTACAACAGGTTTCAATTATACAGATGAGATCATAGAGAAAATCAATATAAATAAAAAAACATGGATTGTAGCGAATAATTTTAGTTTATCTATGGTTTTTGTAAAGCAAGCTCTTCAATCATTAGGGAAGATTAAAAGTCTAATTCCTAATGCTCAATACACTATAGAAGAAACCCATCATACTGAAAAACTAGATGCACCAAGTGGCACAGCAGTATCTTGGCAAAAATGGGCAAATATAAAAGACTGTCCTATATCTTCTATACGTCTTGATGACGTAAAGGGTATTCATAATTTGAAAATAGACTATGAATATGAAAGCATAGAATTCAAACATACTGCTCATGATCGCAAACTTTTTGCTCAAGGAGCTATTTGGAGCGCTAAATATGCTATTCAGAATCCACATCTTAATGGATTTTATCAGTTTGAAACACTTGTAAAAGGAGCTATAACATGAATATTAACAACAATCTTTATACAGCTATAAGTACTCCTATGGATAATAATGGTGACATCGACTATCCCAGTTTTGAAAAACTGTTAAGGTTTCAAGCTGATTCAAAATGTGGAGTTTTAATTTTAGGAAGTACTGGTGAGGCCCTTTCATTAAGTTTTGAGGAACAGCGCCAAGTTGTAGAGTTTACTTGCGCATTAGATTTGGATACACCTATAATGGTTGGAGTTGGTGGCTATCAACTTAATGAACAAATTAAATGGGTAAATTTCTGCAATCAGCAAAATATAGATAGCCTATTATTAGTCACACCTTTATATGCTAAACCGGGCACTCTTGGACAACTCTCTTGGTTTAAAACTTTACTAGACACAGCTGTCAAACCTTGTATTTTATATAATGTTCCATCCAGAACGGGTATAAATCTATGCTATGACGCATTAGATAGCATAAAAAATCATGAAAACTTATGGGCAATGAAAGAAGCTTCTGGTGACCCAGAGCGTTTTGCCAAATATGCAAGTACTGCTCCTAATTTAAAAATGTATAGCGGTGAAGATGCTATTCTTCCTGAATTAGTTGATAACGGAGCTATTGGTTTGATATCTGTTGTCTCAAATATCTGGCCACAGCAGGCAAAAAGATATGTCCAAGAAAGTGTAAATAAGACAATTAAAGAAGAAGTTTCTCAGCTATGGAAACAAGCCACAAGTGCTTGCTTTGAAGTAGCGAATCCAATATCGGTTAAAGTATGGCTTAATCATAACAACGTAATTAAGTCAAATAAATTAAGAGCTCCTCTTTTGGCTAATGAGCTTAATGATTTAAATAGCTTAAATACGGTAAATACGTTAATAAACACTCACTATAAAACAATATAAATTTACGAGGATAATACAATGAAATGGGAAAAAACTTTACAGAAACTACAAAACGGTGATATAAGAGCTGCTGATCAACTAGCTGATGGTAGTTGGGTTGCTAATACAGAAGTTAAGCAAGCTATATTAGATGCTTTTAAAGCGGGAAAGACTAAGCTTTTTGATCAGAACTATAAAGGTTTCGTAGATAAACACAACCTTTCTCCTCGTGAGTTTACTGTCGCTGAAGAAGTGCGTATGGTGCCTGGAGGCTCTTCTGTTCGAGCTGGTGCTTATGTAGCTCCATCTGTAATTATCATGCCACCATCTTATATAAACACAGGTGCTTATGTAGATAAAGGGACAATGGTAGACAGTCATGCCTTAGTTGGCTCATGCGCACAAATAGGTAGAAATGTTCATTTATCTGCAGGCGTTCAAATCGGTGGTGTTTTAGAGCCTATAGGCATGAGCCCTGTTATAATTGAAGATAAAGTGTTTGTGGGCGCTGGAGCGGTAATTGTTGAAGGTATTGTAGTTGGGAAAAAAGCAGTAATCGCTCCTTCTGTTTCTTTATCTAAAGGCGTACCAGTATATGACTCTATAAATCAAAGAATATTAGAAAAAGGTGCAAAAATACCGGAAGGGGCTGTTGTTGTCCCAGGATCTCGACCATTAAATTCAGAATGGGGTAAAGAGCATAATTTACAAACATATTGTCCTATAATAATCAAATACCGTGATGATAAAAGTGATCAATCTCTCACCTTAGAGGAGGCTTTGCGTTAATGTTCTCTCTCAATCAACACAAAAATAGATTAAATAAACTATCTAATGAGATCCAATCTCCTTATTTCTTTTATGATCTCAATGTATTAGAAAATAATCTAAAAAACATCAAAACATTGCCGGTTAAACTGTGGTATGCAGTTAAAGCAAACCCAATGTCTAGCATAATAAAAACAGTTTCCGAGCAAAATATTTGCTTTGATGTTGCCAGTATCGGAGAGCTTGATCAGGTCCTTAAACAAAATGTGGATCCGAAAAATATATTACATACTGGTCCTGCTAAATCTTATGAACAAATATGTTATGTCCTTGAAAAAGGTGTTCGTGTTTTTGTCTTAGAAAGTATTCAGCAATACGAAGATCTAACTAGAGCTTCTAAAAACTATAACCTACAAGCTACTGTTTTACTTCGTGTGCAGTTGAGATGGGGTGATTACTCTGAAAAAAATGTACTTGGCGGGGACGGTGTTACACCATTTGGTTTACCACCACAAATTTGGAAAGAATATTTTCATAGTAATAATCCAACAGAAAATAACCATATTAAAATTATTGGCTTGCATTGTTTTCAGTGGGGTAATATTACTGATGCAATTAAATTAGCTCAATTATGGCACACTATCACTCAATCACTAGTACTTTTATCTTCTCAAATCGATATTGATTTACAAGTAATAGATCTAGGTGGAGGGTTAGGTATTCCTTATGATAAAGAAAGTAAAATACTTAATATTGAAGATGTGAAAAATGCTTTGAACACTTTAAGGGCACAATATCCTCAGATAGATTTCTGGCTTGAATTAGGTCGTTATGCTGTTGGCGAGTGTGGCGCTTATGTAAGTAAAGTAATTGATAAGAAAAAATTCTTGATAAAACTTTGCTTATACTTGAAGGTGGTAGCCATCATTTAATGAGGCCTTTTGTTACTGGTCAAGCTTTTCCAGTATTTAACTTAAATAAGGATAATGAGCATACCACTACAATGGAATTGCATGGGCCTTTATGTACAAGTATTGATCATTTAGGCAGTATTGATTTGCCTATAGAGACTATAATGGGAGATACTCTTATTTTCAAACAGGTCGGAGCATATGGCTTTACTGAAAGCATGCCATTGTTTTTATGCCACACATTACCTGCTGAAATCATTTATAAAAACCAAGAGGTAGAAGTTCTTAGAGAGGCAAAGCAAGCAAGTCAGTGGCTAGTGTAACTAATATCCGATGAGTTTCTGTGATCTTAGTATCAGAAACTATATCATAGACTACTGGGATAATTTGGAAGCTAAGATTGGTTCTGAGATAGCATTGCTAGAAAACAACTGTAAAAAAAGCATCATAAACAGGCTTTATAATACGTCTAGTGACTTTAGCTTTGTAATTAAAACTAATAAAACCAGCTTCTCAAGTGATCTATATGATTCTAAAAAAAATTTTCAAATATCAATGTGATGATAAAAGAATTTAAATTTTGATCTATTGTTAGATTATATCTCTCAATCATTGATAGAATTGCTGATAATTTTAGATATACTTATAAAAAATTCTATGAAAAAAATAATTCTAACCATTACGATCTTGGTATCATTTATGTATATTGTGTATTCTCAAAGTAAACTTGTTTTGGTGTCTTTAGTAACTCGTCATGGCGATAGAGCTCCTTTTGCAAATATTGAAAATGCTAACTATAAGTGGGGGGCTGGGCTATCTGAGCTTACACCTATTGGTATTAATCAAGAGTTTAATTTGGGTAAAAAACTTAGAAAAAGGTATGTTGCGTATTTTAAGTTGCTATCAAAAGATTATGAAAATCAGAGTATTTCAGTACTTTCAGCCATACAAATAGAACTGTTACGAGTGCTCAAAGTTTACTCATGGGGCTTTATCCTGCTGAAACTGGACCTATCTTAAAAAAATAAGAAACCCGCGATACAAGGTAGATTTCAACCAATTCCTATTATGACTCTTTCAAGAGGCTCAACACTTATAGGCTTTCCTTATGAGCATTATCTAAGAGTTTTGAAAAATTATATTTATAGCTCTCCAGCATGGCTTCAAAAAACTAAAGAGTTTGAGCCGAGTTTTGAGAAATGGCATAAAATACTCGGTAATAAAACTTATAGCTTAGCGGATATTATCACTGTAGGAAATGTTTTGATTGTAGCTAAAGCTTATGGAGAGCCTCTACCAAAAGGATGATCTCAAGCTGATGCTGATGCTGATGCTGATGCTGATGCTGATGCTGATGCTGATGAGATTATAGCATTGACATACTGAGGGTTAACCCAACAGTTTAAGTCGCAAAAAGTAGCATATACTTTAAATGGTAAGCTTACAAACAAGATAGTTAACGATCTAAATGATGTGGTAGCAGATAAGTCACATTATAAGATGACATACTATTATGGTCACGACCTTACCTTGCTTGGTATTATGGGGACTTTAGGGATACCTTTAGATGAAGCTCCTTGTTATACAAGTCATATAGAGTTTGAGTTATATAAAGATAGTAAAAGATATACTGTAAAAATTAGATATAATGGTAAATATGTAAAGCTTCCTATTATGGATAATGATGAGAGTTGTACTTTATTTGCTTTGAACAATTATATGAAAGATATAAATTCTAAATTTAAAAATTAAACAAATGAAATCTACTTTATAAATCTAAAAATCTACTAAATATTTTGCTATACTTTTTATTGTAGTAAAAAAGTATGAGGAAAATATACAATGTCTAATCAAAGTCTACTTATCAAAAACGCTACAGTTGTCAACGAAGGCAAATCTTTTGAGTCAGATGTCTTAGTTGAAAATGGCAAGATAGCTCAAGTTGCTGAAAATATTACAAAAGAAGCAGATAAAACTATAGATGCTACAGGACTTCATCTACTGCCTGGTATGATTGATGATCAGGTGCATTTTAGAGAGCCTGGTCTTATGCATAAGGGCGAGATTGAGACAGAATCAAAAGCTGCTGTGATAGGTGGTATTACTTCATACATGGAAATGCCAAATGTAAACCCAGCTACAACAGTTGTAGAACGACTAGCTGAGAAAAAAGAGCGAGCAGCTGCTAGATCTCACTCAAACTATGCTTTCTATTTAGGTGCAATAAATGACAATGTCGAAGAGTTAAAACGGCTAAAACCAAATGATGCCTGTGCTATAAAGATATTTATGGGAGCTTCAACTGGTAATATGCTTGTAAATAATAAAGAAACTCTAGAAGGCTTCTTTAAAAACAGTCCTCTTCTAATAGTAACTCATTGTGAAGATACTCCAATGATTACAGAGCTTGAGAACAAAGCTCGTGAAACATACGGCGAAGACGTCCCGTTTGACTTACACCCAGAGATTCGCTCAAGAGAAGCTTGCTTTAAGTCATCAGAGCTTGCTGTAGGACTTGCTAAGAAATACAACTCAAGACTTCATGTACTTCATCTAACTACAGCAGAAGAGATGTTACATTTTGATAATACTATTCCTCTTGAAGAAAAACGCATTACAGCAGAAGTATGTGCTCATCATTTATTTTTCTCACGTAAAGATTATGCAGATAAGGGTGCTTTGATAAAATGTAACCCTGCGGTTAAAGAAGAGTCTGATAGATTGAAGCTTTTAGAATGTGTAGCTAATGATACTATCGATGTGATTGCAACAGATCACGCCCCACATACTTGGGAAGAAAAGCAAGGCACTTACTTTAAAGCACCTGCTGGCTTACCATTAGTTGAAGAGGCTCTTATATCTGTACTCGAGCATCATCACAATGGATTCTTGACTCTTGAGCAAGTAGTACAAAAGACTGCCCACGCTCCAGCTATAGTTTACAAGGTTAAAGATCGTGGCTTTATCCGAGAGGGTTATGCTGCTGATTTAGTGCTTGTAAACTTAAACGATCCTCATACGCGTACTGATGAATGCAGCCACTACAAGTGTGGTTGGACTCCTTTTGCAGGTCGTACATTCAAATCAAAAGTTCAAACAACTATCATCAACGGTGTTGTGAAATACCATAAAGGTAAAGTTATCAGCGATCAAAGAGGTCAGTGTTTAGAATTTAATCATGAGTTTTAGAGTAAATGAAATAAAAATCAATGTATATTCAAAAAGAATTGCTCATGAAATTATTAATTATATATGGGGTAAGCCTTATAAATATGATATAGATGTTTGCAATAAAATGCGTTACGAGATGTATAAATATAAAAAATCTATAGATCATATTACTTAGATTCAAGTACCAAGTGCGACAACCTTATTTCTAGATTCTACCTGAAGAGGAGTTTTGAATCCAAGACTTTTTCTAGGTCTGTTGTTCAATAGGTTTTCAACTCTTCTAGTTTGGTCTTAAGTAATATAATCTAATCTCAGGTTTTTAGAGAAGAATTGTCTAATTAACCCATTTGTATTTTCATTGGTGCCACGTTGACAAGAAGAGTATGGATCAGCAAAAAATATATCTATATTTAATACTTCTTATATTAGCATGTGTTTGGAAAACTCTTGACCATTATCAAAAGTGATGGCGTGAGTATGTGACGCATTAAGTATTTGTATTAAACTGTTTGCTAAGTTTTCAGCATTCTTACTAGCCAAAGGTTTAATTTTAGTTAGTTTAGATACTCTATCAACTAGTGTTAATAAGTCACCCTTGTGATCTTTACCAATAATAGTGTCTCCCTCAAAATCTCCAAGTCTACTTCGTTCATCTATAACAAAGTCTCTCTCATGTATTGAAACTCTATTGTGTATTTGGCCTCTATGCTCTTGACTAGCCGTACCTCTTTTACGATAAGTTTTCTGACAACGCAAATAAGTGTGTAAGTCACCGCCTCTTTCTTTATTCCCATAGATATACTTATAGATGCTTTCAGCACTTATGACATCTAACCCACCCATTAGATGTTAAACCGCCACTTATTTGCTCTGGATACCCATACTGTTTGATAAGATGCTCTACATAGCTCCAACCAAATTGCATAATTTGTTTGTTGCCTTTACGTTTTCTTGAGTTTGCAAGTGATTGTTCTTGTTTAGGTCTAGAACCTCGTTTGCCGGTGTTACGGTTTATCTCTTTGTATATGCTACTTTGGTTACAACTAACTTCCATGGCTATTTGTGTTTTTGAAACACCTATTATCAATAGTGATCCAATGTGGTATCTTTTGACTTGAGTAAGTTGTGTGTAGGATGGTCCTATGGTGATTCCTTAAGTAGATTTTTAGCAAGTGTGACAATATCTAACTTACTTTTTTAGTGAAACAATTATTTTGCTGTACTTACAACTTAAATCTAAGTGATAAATAATAATATCGCAAATTATTTATCGCCTGTTCTTGCTTATGAAATTATTGACTATTCTGAAAATGCTATAGTAGATATTGATTTTCTAGATAAAAAAGGCAAAAAAGAGCTAGATAAATATAAATTGCTTTTAGGTAATTTGGTTTGTTATATATATAGAAATTTTTATTCTAAGTCTCCTTATAATAAATAATGAAAAAGAAAAATATGATGAAATATATAGACTTCAAAATGAATTTAGAAAACAGCATAATCTAATTTAATAAGCTTATTATTAAAAAGTTACAATTGGAAAAGGTAATAGATCAATATGATTAGTTCCGCCAGTCTTATTTTTAATCATTTGTTTTTTCAACTTAATTATAAAGTCGACTATCTACAGACACAATTTGGTAGACACTATCGGAAATTCCTATGATAATAAGTAATCTACGTGTATGAAAGACGAAGAAGCCACTAGTGGTCACGGTTTTAATCAAGTAGGAAAAGTTAAAATTTATATAGTAAGTAAAGATGCTGAAAGTATTCATTACGCTTATAAAACATGCTTTTGCTCTATATTGGTCTTGGTCAAAAGTATAACCGCTGTACTAAATTTATAAGGGCTGTTGATTTAATAAAAAAAACATATTAAGCACATTCGATCAACTAAGCCCAGTTACCATTTGTTTAAATGTTTACTGTAAACCTAAGAAAACCAAGACTTCGTCCATGAACCATATTGTTTTCTTGAATAATTTGATTAAATGAACAGTCTCTTATATGTTAATTTGATTGAAAGTTATGCTAGTAAATATTTTACTGGATTATCTGGGCATTCATGCAGACCGCATTCAAAGAAAGTTGATGCTACATTAGCAAAAATCACTAGTATATAGACCAAAAATATTACATGAGTAAGTATTCTTATTTTTTTGTTTTTAGCCTCAGAGACCTCTTGAGGGGCCTTACTAATCTCATATTGAAGAGGATATGACATAAGTATAGCTATATAGATTATTGCAATCATAGATATAACAAACACCCAACTATACATATGCATTCCAAGTATCTTAGAGCCAAAACCCACAGGATCTGAAATATGTAAATATACCTGTCTTAAAGAGACAAAAGCGGTAAATACAGCAGCTAGTAATGATAGAGCATAATGACTTGGCCTAACATGAAATCTCATGTTTAGTAAAAATCCAAAGCCTATTGCTAATAAGCCTAGCCTCTGTAAAAGGCAGAGAGGGCATGGTAATTCGCCCATAAAAATTTGAAAGAAGAATGCCATCAATATTATGATAGCGATACCTGTTGACTCGATAGCACTTAAAAATTTTATAGAATCATTTATTATATTTTTTTTCATAAATATTTCCTATAAATAAATTGAAAGTTGGTCAGATGCATGATGAAGTAGCACTAAGCTAGCTACTATAAGGAAAATGCTGAATGTAATGACACCCCAGCGTCTATTAAACCATGCTGTTGTCACAAATATTAGAAGTAATACAAAACTAATTAATATTCCAGGCATGTGGGTCATCCTATTTAAAATGTTTATATAAGATAGATAATAACAGTAAAAATAGTTTTTTTGTAGCGATTACTAATTTGAATTAGTCGAAACTATACTTTAAACCACTATCTAATATCATAACAAGGAGATTATAATCTTTATCTTTGGGTAATAAGTTTAAGAGTTGTTTGGCTATATGATAGTTTGCACCACTACTATGCCCTGCATAAATTCCTTGTTCGCTAGCTAACTCATAACAACCTTGCATAGCTTGCTCATCTGTAAATTGAATTACTTGATCAATATAATCTAAATTCATTGACTCACAAAAAACGGGATTACCTGGACCTTCAACTTTATAGCTATGAATATTTTCTTTTATAACCTGTCCTGTATTGAAAATATCATAATATACAGAACCCTTAGGGTCAGGCATGATAACTTTAGTTGTAGGTGCAAAACCTTTGATTCTTTTCGAACAACCTGTGATAGTTCCTCCAGAGCCACCAACTGTTATAAAGTAATCTAGGTCAATTTGATTGGTTGCGAAATAATCAACTATTTCTCTACCTGTTGTTTCATAGTGACACTCTATATTTAAAGGATTGTCATATTGATTAATAAATATAGTGTTTGGAGTGTTTGCAATTTCTCTAGCTTTATTCACATAAAAATCTTTATCTTGGTAATCTACAGCATTCTTACATACTGTTAGTTTTGCTCCAAAAGATTTTATCATATTTCTTTTTGCTAAGCCTGTTTTAGCGGGACAAGTTATATGAACCGGTAGCTCAAGTGATTTAGCAACAGCAGCTAAAGATGTCCCCATATTTCCAGAACTTGCTTCAACTAGAGTAGTGTTTTTATTGATTTTATTGGTTTCTATCAGGATGTTTATTATATACTTAGCAACTCTATCTTTTATACTTCCTGTAGGGTTTAGCCATTCACATTTGGCATATATATTATGAGAAGATTTGGTCTTTAGCTTTATGATAGGAGTATTTCCTATAATGTCTATCATGGTTGAGTTCTAGTTCATCTAAGTAGGTTACTTATTCTAACAAATGTTTCAATGAAGTACTGTTAATTATACAGCTAAAAAAACCTATTTATAACAATAGATTGAATTATCACCATTTGATTTATGAAAATTTTATACATAAGCTCAATACACTAATAGAATCTTTATATTTAAACTAATTACAACAAAAGAGTAGCTATAAATAATATAATGATCTACCCCGTTAATTTGGGACAGTTTTGAACTTCATTCTCCATTATACTCTCAAAATGATTTGGAGTCATGTAATTAATAATAGAATGTTTCATTTTTGTATTATAGTAAGCTTCAATATATTCAAATATTGAAGATTTAGCCTCATCTCTAGTTTTATAATTTTCATCATAAACTAGCTCTACTTTTAGAGTTCCAAAGAAACTTTCACAATCTGTATTATCATAACAACAGCCTTTACCGCTTATACTAGAGAGCAACCAATAACAGCCCTTTAAAATAAGTCTATAATCACACATAAATATAACCAACCTTATTGGGTAGTAATATATGTAATGTCTGTAACACATTTGTGGTTAGCACCTCAAGCATTGAAATTGTGATTAAACAAATTATCAGCAATTTCCTTATTGTGATTAGAGTCTGTAGTTAACTTAAATTTCTTGTTGGCTTTGGCTTGTAAACCTAGTATCTTCATCCTCTGAGATACTCTTGCTTGCGTTACTTTCCAAACATTATATTTAAGAGTGTCATAAAATCTTAAGGAACCATACCTAGATTTATGCTCATTCAATATCTGTATAATAGCATGATCTAAATCAGAATCATTTTGTTCCCTTTTACTGATGGGTGCATGCAAACATCTATAGTATGAAGATGTACTTAAATTTATAACTTCACAAAGAGTAGTAACTAAAAAAAACATCCTTATTTTCTTTCATAAGAGCTTACCTCACTGGCTTTGGCTGGCAAAGTACGCTGCCTCATTTTTTAATATTTCTCTTTCAGCCTCAGTCTTTTTTAGTTTTTTCTTTAAATCATTGTTTTCAGTCAAAAGTTCTTAATAATGATTTTGATAGTCAATCTTTACATCTTTAGGTGGTTTAGTCATAGTTTTGGAATCCAAGTACTTAATGTCTTATATTTTATCCCTAAATTATTGGCAATTTCAGCTCTATCTGCTCCTCCTGCTAAACATAGTTTAACTGCCTCATCAATAAACTCTAAAGGGTATATTTTGTATCACATTTTTATCTCCTTTTTCTGACATGGTTAGTGTCCCAAATTGAATGGGTAGATCATAAGTTTGAAAAATGTGGCTTCAAGTTACTACATTTTTACTTGGCCATTACAGATGGAGCTCAGTATCTAAGAGGATATATTGCTAAATTAAGAAAAAATGATCTAACTGTAACAAACAGCCCCTTATAACTACAGCAAATGCGATTGGATATCGTTTGATTGGTGCGGATTAGAAACTATAACTATATTCGATAGTCTCATCTTTTTTAGGGCCTACTATATTCCACTTTAGCTTTATGGAATTCCTCGTGATTTCAAGTTTTGCAGAATATAAATCCTCAACACAAACATGATCCTCTTCACTTTGCCAAACAGTATCTGATAAGTTGATTAAATAAAAAAGAGTGACAGTGTTTTTACAACCAAAGCGAGCATGAGAAAGTTTTAGCTTATCTTCAGAGAGCCTTGTCCAGATGTATTCATTAAAAATATTGGTAGGTTTAGTAATATTTTCTAGCGAAAATGAGCCTTCTTCTTTAAAGAATATTTTATTATTTTCTATTTTAGTAGCTACTTTTCCTTGTCCTATGCCGTTCCAATTTGTAGCGGAGTTTTTACCAGCAGAGGCGTTGAATTTAAAACTTTTAACTTGTTGTAGGCTAGAAAATAAGTTCATTTTTTGTGGTTCTGTCGCCAACTGACAATTGCGAAATTTTGTAGTATTATTTTATCACAAATATAATTATGTTTTTCTATGTTAGATTTCACAGGTAGACACTTCACCAAACTTTTAATTCTCCAAGCTCTTCGTTGGTATTTATCATATCCACTTAGCTATAGGCATGTAGAAGAGTTAATGAAATAGCTTGGAGTTAATGTAGATCATAGTACTCTCAACCGTTGGATTATCAAATATGCTAAAGAGTTAGAAGTTACTTTCAGCAGAAAGTTTAGTAAGTATAGTGCTTATGTAAGTTGGAAGATGGATGAAACTTAAGTAAAGCATAAAGGTAAGTGGGTTTATCTCTACAGAGCAATAGATAAGCATGGAGATACATTATAGTTTATGATTTCTCTTAAAAGAGATGAAAGGGCTGCTCATAAGTTCTTTAAACAAACCATTGGTAAACATGGCTTGCCGGAAACAGTCAATGTAGATAAGTCTGGTGCTAATGAAACTGCTTTGCTATCTATTAATATCTTTCTATTTTTGCTTGGGATATGGTTAACTCATGGTATAGAGATAAGACAAAATAAGTATCTCAATAATTTGATAGAGCAGGAGCATAGGAATATAAAGAGATTGACTCGACCCATGTTAGGATTTAAATCATGGGATTCTATGGGATCTACTATAGCAGGTTACAAATTAGTTAACATGATTAAAAAAGGTCAGCACATTAACGCTGGTAAAATGACTGTTTGGGATCAGTTTTATGCTATAGCTGCATAACTGTACCTAATGATAACTGATTTTGGGAATATTATACATATTCACCAAGTTTGCGACAGAACCCTTAGATTGATAGACAAAAATATAAATATTAAATCAAAAAGATACTATGAAAGCATGAAAATTTAGACAGCCTACAACCCTTTATCTATATGGATGTATTTGACCACGGGCCGCCATAAATCTGAGATACACATACTAAATGTAAAAAAGGATTAGGTGGAGTTCCACCGACGAAGTGAAGTGTAGATTTCAAACTTGCTCCACCGGGTGCAAGACCACTGTTACCAGAAGATAGATTGACTTGGTAACTTGATCCACTACCATCAACAGCATAACTATGCATACGTATAGCTACAACGGTATTGGGAGGGACTGATGAACCGTTTGTGCTTTCATTACTTTCGATAGGAGTATCATAGCGAGATACGACCTTTGAACCACCGAAATTATTTACAGGTGACCAGCCGGATGGGCAAGAAATACCTACGACATTACCTCCTTGCAAAGATGTAAATTGGGCATATGGTCCCGCGTTTCCGGCCGGTAAATTTTTGATAATCCAGTCCATATTGGCTACAGCTGAGGGCGGCACATATATGTCCCCACTAGTAACCTGATAAACCACATTATTGCCAGGTGATGTAGCTGTCATAGTAACTGTGTGCTGCTCGCCAGCAGCAGAGAATTGTACATTTGTATTTTTTGCAGTTGGCGTATTAAATGTTGCACTTGTGTCTGAGCTACTCCATTGGAAACTCCAATTATCCGTAATTCCTGACTCTGCAGGTAAAAATTCTATTGCTGCTGTTCTACTAGCATTAACACTACCGATGTTTAGGTTTGTAGTAGCGTCTAGATTGATAGGTGGAGTGGTAAAGTTGTAAGAAGCAGTTTTTGTCTGACTGTCTTTAGTAGCTGTAAATTTCACTGAATAATTAGTATCTGGATCAGGAAACTGGTATGTAAATGAATTTCCAGTTTCGCCAGCTATTGTATTACCATCAACTTCCCAAGACTTCGTCCATGAACCATCTATGCCAGTTGTATTTAAATTAGCTGTAAAGACCTTTTCTAAATTGTTTGATCCTTGATTAACTTGAATTCCAGGCTCTCCAGCTGCTGTGATATTTAACTGCGCAGTTATAGGGCTTCCCACCAAATTACCATCTAATTTTGCTTGTACGCTTACTTCATAGCTACCAAGAGTTAAAAAGTCATGGTCTAGTATATTTGTTGTTTCTGTTTGTGTAACTCCATCTATCTTCCACTCAAATGTTGCAGTTACTGGCAGTCCTGTATTCGAAGTATCTGCTGTAAATTTATAGTCTGTACCTGAACCACCTACAGACTCTGAACTAAGCGCTATATCACCATAACCTGTAGTTATATTCTTAGTACTTGTAAATTCATCGCCTTCTGGCGGAGTCGTTGTTAGTGTGATTGTATAGTCAGTAGCATAGGCAGGTAACTCTAGTGTAGCGCTGGTACCTGTAGCAGTTACAGTTTCTCCCACAACACTCCATGTATATGTAGTGCCAGAAGGTAAGCCAGTATTAGTAACATCTGCAGATACTGAGACAGTTTTACCATTAACCACAGGTTCATTCATAACAGGAGGTATGTATCCAGATGTGATATCAGTTTCAACTACAATATCATCTGTTAAATCAGGTGAGCTAACGACTAGCTTAACTTGGTATAATGTACTAGCAGCATTAAATGTATAATTTAGAGATCCACCTGTGCCAACTTCATTATTCTCTACATACCATGTATAAGTAGCACCATCTGGTATACCTGTATCAGTAGGATCCGCTGTAAATGTATAAGCAAGTGTGTCATTAGTATTACGAGAGATATTAACATTAGGCTGACCAGCCGCTACTCTTATATCATCGCTTGTCACCTGAACCACAGTATTGCCAGGTGATGTAGCTGTCATAGTAACTGTGTGATCGCCAGCAACAGAGAATGTTACATTTGTATTTTTTGCAGTTGGCGTATTAAATGTTGCACTTGTGTCTGAGCTACTCCATTGGAAACTCCAATTATCCGTAATTCCTGACTCTGCAGGTAAAAATTCTATTGCTGCTGTTCTACTAGCATTAACACTACCGATGTTTAGGTTTGTAGTAGCGTCTAGATTGATAGGTGGAGTGGTAAAGTTGTAAGAAGCAGTTTTTGTCTGACTGTCTTTAGTAGCTGTAAATTTCACTGAATAATTAGTATCTGGATCAGAAAACTGGTATGTAAATGAATTTCCAGTTTCGCCAGCTATTGTATTACCATCAACTTCCCAAGACTTCGTCCATGAACCATCTATGCCAGTTGCATTTAACTCAGCTGTAAAGACCTTTTCTAAATTGTTTGATCCTTGATTAACTTGAATTCCAGGCTCTCCAGCTGCTGTGATATTTAACTGCTCAGTTACAGGGCTTCCCACCAAATTACCATCTACTTTTGCTTGTACGCTTACTTCATAGCTACCAAGAGTTAAAAAGTCATGGTCTAGTATATCTGTTGTTTGTGTTTGTGTAACTCCATCTATCTTCCACTCAAATGTTGCAGTTTCTGGCAGTCCTGTATTCGAAGTATCTGCTGTAAATCTATAGTCTGTACCTGAACTACCTACAGACTCTGAACTAAGCGCTATAGCACTATAAACTGTAGTTATATTCTTAGTACTTGTCAATTCATCGCCTTCTGGCGGAGTCGTTGTTAGTGTGATTGTATAGGCAGTAGCATAGGCAGGTAACTCTAGTGTAGCGCTGGTACCTGTAGCAGTTACAGTTTCTCCCACAACACTCCATGTATATGTAGTGCCAGAAGGTAAGCCAGTATTATTAACATCTGCAGATACTGAGACAGTTTTACCATTAACTACAGGTTCATTTATAACAGGAGGTGTGTATCCAGATGCGATATTAGTTTCAACTACAATATCATCTGTTAAATCAGGTGAGCTAACGACTAGCTTAACTTGGTATAATGTACTAGCAGCATTAAATGTATAAACTGTAGATTCACCTGTACCAACTTCATTATTATCTACATACCATGTATAAGTAGCACCATCTGGTATACCTGTATCAGTCGGATCCGCTGTAAATGTATAAGCAAGTGTGTCATCAGTATTACGAGAGATATAAACACCAGGCTGACCAGCCGCTACTCTTATATTATCACTAGTAACCTGAACCACAGTATTGCCAGGTGATGTAGCTGTCATAGTAACTGTGTGATCGCCAGCAACAGGGAATGTTACACTTGTATTTTTTGCAGTTGGCGCATTAAATGTTGCACTTGTGTCTGAGCTACTCCATTGGAAACTCCAATTATCCGTAATTCCTGACTCTGCAGGTAAAAATTCTATTGCTGCTGTTCTACTAGCATTAACACCACTGATGTTTAGGTTTGTAGTAGCGTCTAGATTGATAGGTGGAGTGGTAAAGTTGTAAGAAGCAGTTTTTGTCTGACTGTCTTTAGTAGCTGTAAATTTCACTGAATAATTAGTATCTGGATCAGAAAACTGGTATGTAAATGAATTTCCAGTTTCGCCAGCTATTGTATTACCATCAACTTCCCAAGACTGCGTCCATGAACCATCTACACCAGTTGCATTTAAATCAGCTGTAAAGACCTTTTCTAAATTGTTTGATCCTTGATGAACTTGAATTCCAGGCTCTCCAGCTTCTGTTAAATTTAACTGCTCAGTTACAGGGCTTCCCACCAAATTACCATCTACTTTTGCTTGTACGCTTACTTCATAGCTACCAAGAGTTACAAAGTCATGGTCTAGTATATTTGTTGTTTCTGTTTGTGTAACTCCATCTATCTTCCACTCAAATGTTGCAGTTTCTGGCAGTCCTGTATTCGAAGTATCTGCTGTAAATCTATAGTCTGTACCTGAACTACCTACAGACTCTGAACTAAGCGCTATAGCACTATAAACTGTAGTTATATTCTTAGTACTTGTAAATTCATCGCCTTCTGGCGTAGTCGTTGTTAGTGTGATTGTATAGTCAGTAGCATAGGCAGGTAACTCTAGTGTAGCGCTGGTACCTGTAGCAGTTACAGTTTCTCCCACAACACTCCATGTATATGTAGTGCCAGAAGGTAAGCCAGTATTATTAACATCTGCAGATACTGAGACAGTTTTACCATTAACCACAGGTTCATTCATAACAGGAGGTATGTATCCAGATGTGATATCAGTTTCAACTACAATATCATCTGTTAAATCAGGTGAGCTAACGACTAGCTTAACTTGGTATAATGTACTAGCAGCATTAAATGTATAATTTAGAGATCCACCTGTGCCGACTTCATTATTATTTACATACCATTTATATGTAGCATTAATTGGTATACCTGTATAAGTAGGATCCGCTGTAAATGTATAAGCAAGTTCGTCATCAGTACCATGAGCGATACTCACAATAGGCTTACCAGCTTCTACATCAATAGTTGCTTGTTCGTCTATCTGCGTAATACTACCATCATCATTTATTATACTACCACTTACGCCTATTTGTTCAGGACCTATAGATTCAAATACAAAGCCTGTAGGGTTTGAATTTGGACTACAGCCATCTTCATCGTCAGTACACGGTGCTAGATTTCTATGCTCTAGTTGGCTGTTATCAGCGAATGTTCCATTACCAAGTATTGACCAAGTAAGTTCATCTTGAGCACTATTTAGCAGTACTCGTTTTATTACTTTGTCTTTAGGCTTACCCAATAGATTTATGTACCTATCTATAGCATCATCTTCTACAGAAAGCCTACATACTAGCCCGCTACAGTCTGATTTTATATGATACTCTTGTACATGCTCTTCTTTAGTACAAGAGCTAATAGTAAAAGCTCCTGCAAGTAGCGATAAAAATAATATGATTTTTTTTATAGTCATAACTTATCTTATATTTCTTTTTTTATAATTTGCGTAATCATTAATAACAAACAATATTTTAACAACTATATTCATATTAGTAAACAAAAATATTAAAAATTAATGATTATTTATTTGAATTTTTCGCACTAATTTGCACTAACATCACTAAAAAAGTCCTTATGATTATATAATAATAAAAGTTCTGTCGCGAACTTGGTGAATATGTATAATATTCCAAAAATCTTAGTACTTGTAAAAATGCAGCGCCTTCTGGCGAAGTAGTTGTTAGTGTGATTGTATAGTCAGTAGCATAGGCAAGTAACTCTACGAAAGCATGAAAATTTAGACAGCCTACAACCCTTTATCTATATGGATGTATTTGACCACGGGCCGCCATGACTATTAGATACACATATTAATTGTAGAAAAGGATTAGTTGGAGTTCCACTGACGTAGTGAAGGTCGGATTTCAAACTTAATCCACCGGTTGTAACACCTGTGCTACTAGAAGATAGATCTTCTATGAAGGCTGATCCCTTACCACTCATAGCCCAAGCATGCAAACGTTTGGCGTATGTAGTATTGGCGGGGATTGATGAACCGTTTGTGCTTTCATTAGTTGCGGTAGGAGTAGCATTGCGAGATACGATCTTTGAACCACCGAAATTATTTACAGGTGACCAGCCGGATGGGCAAGAAATACCTACCATATTACCGGATTGCGCATAAGGAAATTCGTTAAATGGTCCCACTTTTCCGCTCGGTAAATCTCTGATAATCCAGTCCATATTTGCTAAAGCTGCGGGCGGCACATATATGTTCCCACTAGTAACCTGAACCACAGTATTGCCAGGTGATGTAGCTGTCATAGTAACTGTGGGCTGCTCGCCAGAAACAGAGAATGTTACACTTGTATTTTTTGCAGTTGGCGCATTAAATGTTGCACTTGTGTCTGAGCTACTCCATTGGAAACTCCAATTATCCGTAATTCCTGACTCTGCAGGTAAAAATTTGATTGCTGCTGTTCTACTAGCATTAACACCACTGATGTTTAGGTTTGTAGTAGCGTCTAGATTGATAGGTGGAGCGGTAAAGTTGTAAGTAGCATTTTTTGTCTGACTGTCCTTAGTAGCTGTAAATTGCACTGGATAATTAGTATCTGGATCAGGAAACTGGTATGTAAATGAATTGCCAGTTTCGCCAGCTATTGTATTACCATTAACTTTCCAAGACTTCGTCCATGAATCATCTATGCCAGTTGTATTTAAATTAGCTGTAAAGACCTTTTCTAAATTGTTTGATCCTTGATGAACTTGAATTCCAGGATCTCCTGCGTCTCTGATCTTTAATTGCGCAGTTACAGGGCTTCCCACCAAATTACCATCTACTTTTGCTTGTACGCTTACTTCATAGCTACCAAGAGTTACAAAGTCATGGTCTAGTACATTTGTTGTTTCTGTTTGTGTAACTCCATCTATCTTCCACTCAAATGTTGCAGTTTCTGGCAGTCCTGTATTCGAAGTATCTGCTGTAAATTTATAGTCTGTACCTGAACCAAGTACAGACTCTGAACTAAGCGCTATATCACCATAACCTGTAGTTATATTCTTAGTACTTGTCAATTCATCGCCTTCTGGCGGAGTCGTTGTTAGTGTGATTGTATAGGCAGTAGCATAGGCAGGTAACTCTAGTGTAGCGCTGGTACCTGTAGCAGTTACAGTTTCTCCCACAACACTCCATGTATATGTAGTGCCAGAAGGTAAGCCAGTATTATTAACATCTGCAGATACTGAGACAGTTTTACCATTAATTACAGGTTCATTTATAACAGGAGATATGTATCCAGATGTGATATCATTTTCAACTATAATATCATCTGTTAAATCAGGTGAGCTAACAACTAGCTTAACTTGGTATAATGTACTAGGAGCATTAAATATATAAGCTATAGATTCACCTGTACCGACTTCATTATTATCTACATACCATGTATAAGTAGCACCATCTGGTATACCTGTATCAGTAGGATCCGCTGTAAATGTATAAGCAAGTGTGTCATCAGTACCACGAGCGATACTCACAATAGGCTTACCAGTCTCTACATCAATAGTTGATTGTTTGTCTATCTGCGTAATACTACCATCATCATTTGTTATACTACCACTTACGCCTATTTGTTCAGGACCTATAGATTCAAATACAAAGCCTGTAGGGTTTGAATTTAGACTACAGCCATCTTCATCGTCAGTACACGGTGCTAGATTTCTATGCTCTAGTTGGCTGTTATCAGCGAATGTTCCATCACCAAGTATTGACCAAGTAAGTTCATCTTGAGCACTATTTAGCAGTACTCGTTTTATTACTTTGTCTTTAGGCTTACCCAATAGGTTTATGTACCGATCTATAGCATCATCTTCTAAAGAAAAACTACATACTAGCCCGCTACAGTCTGATTTTATATTATACTCTTGTACATGCTCTTCTTTAGTACAAGAGCTAATAGTAAAAGCTCCTGCAAGTAGCGGTAAAACTAACATTATTTTTTTTATAGTCATAAATTATCCTTTATTACTTTTTTTATAATTTGCGTAATTATTAATAACAAACAATATTTTAACAACTATATTCATATTAGTCAACAAAAATATTAAAAATTAATGATTATTTATTTGAATTTTTCGCACTAATTTGCACTAACATCACTAAAAAAGTCCTTATGATTATATAATAATAAAAGTTCTGTCGCGAACTTGGTGAATATGTATAATATTCCAAAAATCTTAGTACTTGTAAAAATGCAGCGCCTTCTGGCGAAGTAGTTGTTAGTGTGATTGTATAGTCAGTAGCATAGGCAAGTAACTCTACGAAAGCATGAAAATTTAGACAGCCTACAACCCTTTATCTATATGGATGTATTTGACCACGGGCCGCCATGACTATTAGATACACATATTAATTGTAGAAAAGGATTAGTTGGAGTTCCACTGACGTAGTGAAGGTCGGATTTCAAACTTAATCCACCGGTTGTAACACCTGTGCTACTAGAAGATAGATCTTCTATGAAGGCTGATCCCTTACCACTCATAGCCCAAGCATGCAAACGTTTGGCGTATGTAGTATTGGCGGGGATTGATGAACCGTTTATGCTTTCATTAGTTGCGGTAGGAGTAGCATTGCGAGATACGATCTTTGAACCACCGAAATTATTTACAGGTGACCAGCCGGATGGGCAAGAAATACCTACCATATTACCGGATTGCGCATAAGGAAATTCGTTAAATGGTCCCACTTTTCCGCTCGGTAAATCTCTGATAATCCAGTCCATATTTGCTAAAGCTGCGGGCGGCACATATATGTTCCCACTAGTAACCTGAACCACAGTATTGCCAGGTGATGTAGCTGTCATAGTAACTGTGGGCTGCTCGCCAGAAACAGAGAATGTTACACTTGTATTTTTTGCAGTTGGCGCATTAAATGTTGCACTTGTGTCTGAGCTACTCCATTGGAAACTCCAATTATCCGTAATTCCTGACTCTGCAGGTAAAAATTTGATTGCTGCTGTTCTACTAGCATTAACACCACTGATGTTTAGGTTTGTAGTAGCGTCTAGATTGATAGGTGGAGCGGTAAAGTTGTAAGTAGCATTTTTTGTCTGACTGTCCTTAGTAGCTGTAAATTGCACTGGATAATTAGTATCTGGATCAGGAAACTGGTATGTAAATGAATTGCCAGTTTCGCCAGCTATTGTATTACCATTAACTTTCCAAGACTTCGTCCATGAATCATCTATGCCAGTTGTATTTAAATTAGCTGTAAAGACCTTTTCTAAATTGTTTGATCCTTGATGAACTTGAATTCCAGGATCTCCTGCGTCTCTGATCTTTAATTGCGCAGTTACAGGGCTTCCCACCAAATTACCATCTACTTTTGCTTGTACGCTTACTTCATAGCTACCAAGAGTTACAAAGTCATGGTCTAGTACATTTGTTGTTTCTGTTTGTGTAACTCCATCTATCTTCCACTCAAATGTTGCAGTTTCTGGCAGTCCTGTATTCGAAGTATCTGCTGTAAATTTATAGTCTGTACCTGAACCAAGTACAGACTCTGAACTAAGCGCTATATCACCATAACCTGTAGTTATATTCTTAGTACTTGTCAATTCATCGCCTTCTGGCGGAGTCGTTGTTAGTGTGATTGTATAGGCAGTAGCATAGGCAGGTAACTCTAGTGTAGCGCTGGTACCTGTAGCAGTTACAGTTTCTCCCACAACACTCCATGTATATGTAGTGCCAGAAGGTAAGCCAGTATTATTAACATCTGCAGATACTGAGACAGTTTTACCATTAATTACAGGTTCATTTATAACAGGAGATATGTATCCAGATGTGATATCATTTTCAACTATAATATCATCTGTTAAATCAGGTGAGCTAACAACTAGCTTAACTTGGTATAATGTACTAGGAGCATTAAATATATAAGCTATAGATTCACCTGTACCGACTTCATTATTATCTACATACCATGTATAAGTAGCACCATCTGGTATACCTGTATCAGTAGGATCCGCTGTAAATGTATAAGCAAGTGTGTCATCAGTACCACGAGCGATACTCACAATAGGCTTACCAGTCTCTACATCAATAGTTGATTGTTTGTCTATCTGCGTAATACTACCATCATCATTTGTTATACTACCACTTACGCCTATTTGTTCAGGACCTATAGATTCAAATACAAAGCCTGTAGGGTTTGAATTTAGACTACAGCCATCTTCATCGTCAGTACACGGTGCTAGATTTCTATGCTCTAGTTGGCTGTTATCAGCGAATGTTCCATCACCAAGTATTGACCAAGTAAGTTCATCTTGAGCACTATTTAGCAGTACTCGTTTTATTACTTTGTCTTTAGGCTTACCCAATAGGTTTATGTACCGATCTATAGCATCATCTTCTAAAGAAAAACTACATACTAGCCCGCTACAGTCTGATTTTATATTATATTCTTGTACATGCTCTTTTTTACTACAAGAGCTAATAGTAAAAGCTCCTGCAAGTAGCGGTAAAACTAACATTATTTTTTTTATAGTCATAAATTATCCTTTATTACTCTTTTTATAATTTGCGTAATCATTAATAACAAACAATATTTTAACAACTATATGCATATTAGTAAACAAAAATATTAAAAATTAATGATTATTTATTTGAATTTTTCGCACTAATTTGCACTAACATCACTAAAAAAGTCCTTATGATTATATAATAATAAAAGTTCTGTCGCGAACTTGGTGAATATGTATAATATTCCAAAAATCTTAGTACTTGTAAAAATGCAGCGCCTTCTGGCGAAGTAGTTGTTAGTGTGATTGTATAGTCAGTAGCATAGGCAAGTAACTCTACGAAAGCATGAAAATTTAGACAGCCTACAACCCTTTATCTATATGGATGTATTTGACCACGGGCCGCCATGACTATTAGATACACATATTAATTGTAGAAAAGGATTAGTTGGAGTTCCACTGACGTAGTGAAGGTCGGATTTCAAACTTAATCCACCGGTTGTAACACCTGTGCTACTAGAAGATAGATCTTCTATGAAGGCTGATCCCTTACCACTCATAGCCCAAGCATGCAAACGTTTGGCGTATGTAGTATTGGCGGGGATTGATGAACCGTTTATGCTTTCATTAGTTGCGGTAGGAGTAGCATTGCGAGATACGATCTTTGAACCACCGAAATTATTTACAGGTGACCAGCCGGATGGGCAAGAAATACCTACCATATTACCGGATTGCGCATAAGGAAATTCGTTAAATGGTCCCACTTTTCCGCTCGGTAAATCTCTGATAATCCAGTCCATATTTGCTAAAGCTGCGGGCGGCACATATATGTTCCCACTAGTAACCTGAACCACAGTATTGCCAGGTGATGTAGCTGTCATAGTAACTGTGGGCTGCTCGCCAGAAACAGAGAATGTTACACTTGTATTTTTTGCAGTTGGCGCATTAAATGTTGCACTTGTGTCTGAGCTACTCCATTGGAAACTCCAATTATCCGTAATTCCTGACTCTGCAGGTAAAAATTTGATTGCTGCTGTTCTACTAGCATTAACACCACTGATGTTTAGGTTTGTAGTAGCGTCTAGATTGATAGGTGGAGCGGTAAAGTTGTAAGTAGCATTTTTTGTCTGACTGTCCTTAGTAGCTGTAAATTGCACTGGATAATTAGTATCTGGATCAGGAAACTGGTATGTAAATGAATTGCCAGTTTCGCCAGCTATTGTATTACCATTAACTTTCCAAGACTTCGTCCATGAATCATCTATGCCAGTTGTATTTAAATTAGCTGTAAAGACCTTTTCTAAATTGTTTGATCCTTGATGAACTTGAATTCCAGGATCTCCTGCGTCTCTGATCTTTAATTGCGCAGTTACAGGGCTTCCCACCAAATTACCATCTACTTTTGCTTGTACGCTTACTTCATAGCTACCAAGAGTTACAAAGTCATGGTCTAGTACATTTGTTGTTTCTGTTTGTGTAACTCCATCTATCTTCCACTCAAATGTTGCAGTTTCTGGCAGTCCTGTATTCGAAGTATCTGCTGTAAATTTATAGTCTGTACCTGAACCAAGTACAGACTCTGAACTAAGCGCTATATCACCATAACCTGTAGTTATATTCTTAGTACTTGTCAATTCATCGCCTTCTGGCGGAGTCGTTGTTAGTGTGATTGTATAGGCAGTAGCATAGGCAGGTAACTCTAGTGTAGCGCTGGTACCTGTAGCAGTTACAGTTTCTCCCACAACACTCCATGTATATGTAGTGCCAGAAGGTAAGCCAGTATTATTAACATCTGCAGATACTGAGACAGTTTTACCATTAATTACAGGTTCATTTATAACAGGAGATATGTATCCAGATGTGATATCATTTTCAACTATAATATCATCTGTTAAATCAGGTGAGCTAACAACTAGCTTAACTTGGTATAATGTACTAGGAGCATTAAATATATAAGCTATAGATTCACCTGTACCGACTTCATTATTATCTACATACCATGTATAAGTAGCACCATCTGGTATACCTGTATCAGTAGGATCCGCTGTAAATGTATAAGCAAGTGTGTCATCAGTACCACGAGCGATACTCACAATAGGCTTACCAGTCTCTACATCAATAGTTGATTGTTTGTCTATCTGCGTAATACTACCATCATCATTTGTTATACTACCACTTACGCCTATTTGTTCAGGACCTATAGATTCAAATACAAAGCCTGTAGGGTTTGAATTTAGACTACAGCCATCTTCATCGTCAGTACACGGTGCTAGATTTCTATGCTCTAGTTGGCTGTTATCAGCGAATGTTCCATCACCAAGTATTGACCAAGTAAGTTCATCTTGAGCACTATTTAGCAGTACTCGTTTTATTACTTTGTCTTTAGGCTTACCCAATAGGTTTATGTACCGATCTATAGCATCATCTTCTAAAGAAAAACTACATACTAGCCCGCTACAGTCTGATTTTATATTATATTCTTGTACATGCTCTTTTTTACTACAAGAGCTAATAGTAAAAGCTCCTGCAAGTAGCGGTAAAACTAACATTATTTTTTTTATAGTCATAAATTATCCTTTATTACTCTTTTTATAATTTGCGTAATCATTAATAACAAACAATATTTTAACAACTATATGCATATTAGTAAACAAAAATATTAAAAATTAATGATTATTTATTTGAATTTTTCGCACTAATTTTCACTAACATCACTAAAAAAAGTCCTTATGATTATATAATAATAAAAGTTCTGTCGCGAACTTGGTGAATATGTATAATATTCCAAAAATCTTAGTACTTGTAAAAATGCAGCGCCTTCTGGCGAAGTAGTTGTTAGTGTGATTGTATAGTCAGTAGCATAGGCAAGTAACTCTAGTGTAGCGCTGGTACCTGTAGCAGTTACAGTTTCTCCCACAACACTCCATGTATATGTAGTGCCAGAAGGTAAGCCAGTATTAGTAACATCTACAGATACTTATACAGTTTTACCATTAACTACAGATTCATTCATAACAGGAGGTATGATGTCTCCAGATGTGATATCAGTTTCAACTACAATATCATCTGTTAAATCAGGTGAGCTAACGACTAGCTTAACTTGGTATAATGTACTAGCAGCATTAAATGTATAAACTGTAGATTCACCTGTACCGACTTCATTATTATCTACATACCATGTATAAGTAGCACCATCTGGTATACCTGTATCAGTAGGATCCGCTGTAAATGTATAAGCAAGTGTGTCATTAGTATTACGAGAGATATTAACATTAGGCTGACCAGCCGCTACTCTTATATCATCGCTTGTCACCTGAACCACAGTATTGCCAGGTGATGTAGCTGTCATAGTAACTGTGTGATCGCCAGCAACAGGGAATGTTACATTTGTATTTTTTGCAGTTGGCGTATTAAATGTTGCACTTGTGTCTGAGCTACTCCATTGGAAACTCCAATTATCCGTAATTCCTGACTCTACAGGTAAAAATTCTATTGCTGCTGTTCTACTAGCATTAACACTACCGATGTCTAGGTTTGTAGTAGCGTTTAGATTGATAGGTGGAGCGGTAAAGTTGTAAGTATCAGTTTTTGTCTGACTGTCCTTAGTAGCTGTAAATTTCACTGCATAATTAGTATCTGGATCAGGAAACTGGTATGTAAATGAATTGCCAGTTTCGCCAGCTATTGTATTACCATCAACTTCCCAAGACTTCGTCCATGAATCATCTATGCCAGTTGTATTTAAATTAGCTGTAAAGACCTTTTCTAAATTGTTTGATCCTTGATTAACTTGAACTTCAGGCTCTCCAGCTGTTGTGATATTTAACTGCTCAGTTATAGGGCTTCCCACCAAATTACCATCTACTTTTGCTTGTACGCTTACTTCATAGCTACTAAGAATTACAAAGTCAAACATTAGTACATTTGTTGTTTCTGTTTGTGTAACTCCATCTATCTTCCACTTAAATGTTGCAGTTTCTGGCAGTCCTGTATTCGAAGTATCTGCTGTAAATCTATAGTCTGTACCTGAACCACCTACAGACTCTGAACTAAGCGCTATATCACCATAACCTGTAGTTATATTCTTAGTACTTGTCAATTCATCGCCTTCTGGCGGAGTCGTTGTTAGTGTGATTGTATAGGCAGTAGCATAGGCAGGTAACTCTAGTGTAGCGCTGGTACCTGTAGCAGTTACAGTTTCTCCCACAACACTCCATGTATATGTAGTGCCAGAAGGTAAGCCAGTATTATTAACATCTGCAGATACTGAGACAGTTTTACCATTAACTACAGGTTCATTCATAACAGGAGGTATGTAGCCAGATGTGATATCAGTTTCAACTACAATATCATCTGTTAAATCAGGTGAGCTAACGACTAGCTTAACTTGGTATAAGGTACTAGCAGCATTAAATGTATAAACTGTAGATTCACCTGTACCAACTTCATTATTATCTACATACCATGTATAAGTAGCACCATCTGGTATACCTGTATCAGTCGGATCCGCTGTAAATGTATAAGCAAGTTCGTCATCAGTACCACGAGCGATACTCACAATAGGCTTACCAGTCTCTACATCAATAGTTGATTGTTTGTCTATCTGCGTAATACTACCATCATCATTTGTTATACTACCACTTACGCCTATTTGTTCAGGACCTATAGATTCAAATACAAAGCCTGTAGGGTTTGAATTTAGACTACAGCCATCTTCATCGTCAGTACACGGTGCTAGATTTCTATGCTCTAGTTGGCTGTTATCAGCGAATGTTCCATCACCAAGTATTGACCAAGTAAGTTCATCTTGAGCACTATTTAGCAGTACTCGTTTTATTACTTTGTCTTTAGGCTTACCCAATAGGTTTATGTACCGATCTATAGTATCATCTTCTACAGAAAGACTACATACTAGCCCGCTACAGTCTGATTTTATATTATACTCTTGTACATTCTCTTTTTTACTACAAGAGCTAATAGTAAAAGCTCCTGCAAGTAGCGGTAAAACTAACATTATTTTTTTTATATTCATAAATTATCCTCTATGACTCTTTTTATAATTTGCGTAATTATTACTAACAAACAATATTTTAACAACTATATGCATATGAGTAAACAAAAATATTAAAAATTAATGATTATTTATTTGAATTTTTCGCACTAATTTGCACTAACATCACTAAAAAAGTCCTTATGATTATATAATAATAAAAGTTCTGTCGCGAACTTGGTGAATATGTATAATATTCCCAAAATCAGTTATCATTAGTTACAGTTATGCAGCTATAGCATAAAACTGATCCCAAACAGTCATTTTACCAGCGTTAATGTGCTGACATTTTTTAAGCATGTTAACTAATTTGTACCCTGCTATAGTAGATCCCATAGAATCCCATGATTTAAATCCTAACATGGGTCGAGTCAATCTCTTTATATTCCTATGCTCCTGCTCTATCAAATTGCTGAGATACTTATTTTGTCTTATCTCTATACCATGAGTTAACCATATCCCAAGCAAAAATAGAAAGATATTAATAGATAGCAAAGCAGCTTCATTAGCACCAGACTTATCTACATTGACTTTTTCCGGCAAGCCATGTTTACCAATGGTTTGTTTAAAGCACTTATGAGCAGCCCTTTCATCTCTTTTAAGAGAAATCATAAACTATAATGTATCTCCATGCTTATCTATTGCTCTGTAGAGATAAACCCACTTACCTTTATGCTTTACTTAAGTTTCATCCATCTTCCAACTTACATAAGCACTATACTTACTAAACTTTCTGCTGAAAGTAACTTCTAACTCTTTAGCATATTTGATAATCCAACGGTTGAGAGTACTATGATCTACATTAACTCCAAGCTATTTCATTAACTCTTCTACATGCCTATAGCTAAGTGGATATGATAAATACCAACGAAGAGCTTGGAGAATTAAAAGTTTAGTGAAGTGTCTACCTGTGAAATCTAACATAGAAAAACATAATTATATTTGTGATAAAATAATACTATAAAATTTCGCAATTGTCAGTTTGCGACTGAACCAATTTATGCTATTTATTACTCGATCCATATAATTTAAATAAATATGAAGATTAGGTATTAATCCCAAACGCTCAAGACAATTGGGATTTCTACCTAGATGTGATTAAAAACTTTGGTTATGAACTAACCCATAATTGGGATCACCTGAAAGGAGAAAGCTTTAATCTTTATATTTTGATTATGGTAGCTTTTTACATTCATCAAATATTAGAATTCACAGACCAATTATTTCAGTGGTGTATAAAGTTATGTGTTACATATGATGATTGATGGGATGAATTATGGCTCTTTTCAATTCCTTGTTGGTCAGATGCCAAGCATTTTAAAACCTTGCAAATCCATCACGAATCTTTGAAATAATGACTCAGTTTTAGTAGACCTCTGGCCGGTATCCTGATAAAAAAGGGTCATTTGTTAAATTTATTATGCCTCTTTAATTTTATTTTTTATTATCAGTTACTGTTTTTACTAATCTATGTATATTTAAAGTAGAGTAAATTGTTACTTAGTTTTGACTCGAACAATCTCAAAGGGGATATTTTCTTCAACTAACCATGAAAGCCAGTTTAACTGATATTCCCTGACTTTCTCCCGAACTTTCTTGACCTCAATTATTCTCAGCTCATCATCATTACAGAAGATAAAGTCTGATACGCCGGAGCGATTTTTATTCGGATTTTGGGCTATCCTGTAAACTATTTTGGCGAAGGTATCATAATCGATTTTTTAGAGAAAGTCCTGAACAATTGCAGACTTTGCCTATGTAAACATATCCTGATCTCCGTTATAAATAAGCCGAGTCCATGTTCCTTCAGATTTCTTGATTTGCAAGTGATTGTACTTGTTTAGGTCTATAACCTCGTTTGCCGGTGTTACGGTTTATCTCTTTGTATATGCTACTTTGGTTACAACCAACTTCCATGGCTATTTGTGTTTTTGAAACACCTATTTTCAATAGTGATCCAATGTGGTATTTTTGTTCTTGAGTAAGTTGTGTGTAGGATGGTCCTTTGGTGATTCCTTAAGTAGATTTTTAGCAAGTGTGACAATATCTAACTTACTTTTTTAGTGCAACAATTATTTTGTCGCACTTACAACTTGAATCTAAGTTCCTGTTAAACTAAAAAATATTTTGTTTTATAGACTTCTTTTTTATTACCAGATGCAAACCATGTACTCTGACCCAACTGAGCCCAGTTAACATCTCCCAAAGAAACATTCACAACATAATCATCTTTCAAATGAAGTCTCAACAAACATTTCACAGGTACTGTACTATAGAATTTTACTATGAAACTAAGCATCTTGGCATAGTCACCGCCGTCACTAAACATTTTCAACTGATAAATATCTAAGTTATAAATATCTACTTTAAGATATGTTCCAAAACCTGTTGCTTGACTACCTAAATACAAATCATTACCAAGATGCGAGTTTAATAAACCCACACTCACTTGCTGATTCGACGGTATCTCGTTTATCACTCTTTTAGTTGAACTAACTTTTAGCGTTACCCTGAAATAGTCTTCCAACATTGTTTCTAGAGATACTAAGGATCTATTGCTATTACTAAAAAGACCGGTATATCTTACTAGACTTTTTACATCTGGAACCATATCTCGCAAAGTCTTATCACCCAAGCCTATAAGATAGTATATTCTATTTAGATATTTTGTATTACCAGCCTCAGTTGCCATCATATTTAGCTTATACTTCGACCACATTTTATATATTTTCTGATACAGAGTTTTATGAAATATATCTAAAAACTCTTTACCTGACTTTTTGCCATCGTTTACATCTCTGATTAGGTTTTCTGTATAGAATGTTGGTAATGGTGAAACCGTACCATAAAGCCCTAAAAATGTTGCTATAATCTCAACAGAATTTGTCTCTGGTGTATATATTATTTTTTGAATATCATTACCAGCAAAATCTAAGCTCAAGTGTGGCGTCACCTTTATATCTAGAGCTATTCCACTTTCTTGTAGCTGAAGATTAGATATATGATTCAACCATCTTATAGCTTGATAAAAGCTATAATTATGAGATCGTTTTACAAGCCTCTCAATTAAGATAGCAGCTGATTGTTGACTTTTGGCAACCATCCTATTCTCTCTCCTGATGCTACATCTACCAACTCTAATGCTGTAAATGTATTTATCGTAGAATACATCGCAAAGAATTTATCTAAAATGCTACCAAATAAAAATACCGAACCTTTTGATGAAAACTTGTTCATTTGTAATTTGACTTGTATCTTGTAGCCCCTAATAGAAACTCCTGCCACCATTCTTTCACTATCCATAACTTGGACATCTTCAATACTAAATATCTGTGTGTGGAACCTATTACTACTCGTATGTTCACCTTTATTTAAGAATAGATAAAATTCTAAAAAGCTACGCAAGTTTTCAGCATTAGCAATAGATAGATAGTTTAGAGATAGCATCGACTGTAATCGCCACATCCAATCATCATCTTCTGGCTGGTTTTTATACACTGTCGGAGCATAAATGTTTTTAAAATTTAATAAGCTTGAAGAGTTATTTGATGCAGCACTAATCTCACCAACACTTAGATGCTCTGGCAGATTACCATTAGAACACTCTAGATCTATTGATAAAGTTTCCTCACCATCATTAATCTGCTCTTCGCCATTCAAGATACTTATATAAAACTCCATACCAACACTATTGTTTGAGAAGCGGTTTGTAATATCAAAGCATGATTTGTCAATATTTGCACTATTCATATCATCGATACTGTAATACTGTTTTGGCTTAACAACACCCTGTTGATAACTTTGGACATGCTTAACGGCATATATAGGAAAATGATTGCTTTCTTTAGTATCTGGATAAATGGGATATCTATAATCAAAACCACTAACTTCGATAGGTTTCGCATCATAATCAAATATATTTACAGCTGTAACTGTATGCAATATAAAACTTTGCTCAGCTAACTGTGGTAGTTTAGTCACATCATTTTTTAAGATAAACTTCAGCTTTACTTCTTGCGATTCAGATACTGTATTCAATGATGATAGATTTGCTATATTTATATACAGATACTTTTCTGGCATTAAGAAATATTCTTGTAATATTCTGTATGAAATATCAGCATTGCCAGGATAAGGTAATATTCCATCATCCATATCACAACCACCTGCGCTTATCACATCGTTAGGCAATGTTTGCTCTTGACCATCAATCTCAACAGTGACAAGCTCAACTCCTCTTAGCAAAAGATAGTAAAGCTGTGTAGCCTCTGTCTGATCATCACCTAAGTGAAGATTCAAATCATTAGCAAACCATTTTGAGATTTTAAAGTTTGATGATATTTTAAAATCTATTTCTATATAACGCTTTTGACCTACATTTTCGATAAGTCCAATCTTTGAAATACTCACAGGATCAACTCTACAGTCTTTCGTAGATTTAAACTTACAAACGGTACCACTCACAGCTATCGAGTTAAAATATGTACCTTTCTTAACTATCAAAGATTCTGGAAGTTTTGACCGAGGGCTAAATTCCATAATTGTAGAACTTGGCAATGGTCTAAGATACTGTGGAAAAAATTTCTTAATAAGTCCACCCGAAAACTCAGGAATTTGATCATCGATGATCTCTTGAATCTGAGCTGAAACATAAGCAAAACCTTCTAGTAACCTTTCTACATCAGGGTCCGAAGACTCTTCTCGAAGCATCGGAGCAATTGTTGGGTTATTCTCTCCAAACTCTTTGCTCGTTTGCTTTATGCTATGTAGCTCTCTTTTATATATATCTTTAAATTTTGACATAGATTATTTTATAACTCATAATATTTGATTTAATTTATGCAATGATGAATGATATAGCTTTAAAAAAAATAACAACATCAATCGTAATAATAAATTATAACTGACCTTACGCAATTTTTAAATACTGCACTTCAGCAAATGCGATTTGGTTAGCTTTTATCAATAGCTTTGACCTCAGAGCAAAATGATTTATCTTGTGCTTTATTTGCAAACACTCAAACTTGAAGAATGATAAAACTTATAAGTAAATATGATGGCTCTGAGTGCTTATAGTCTTATTTGGTGATTTAGCTAAATCAACATTATGTTTTAAAGATTTGTGAAATTCTTCAACTTTACAGAGTTTTTCATAGATTGTTGAAATAGCATCTACATCAAGATCAGTATAACTATATATCAAATTCAAAACACCTGTACTTCCATCTTTGTTTGTAAAGATTAGGCGAACTATAACAACTTCGTTATCATAACCCTTCACATATCCTCGTATAGATTGTTTGTCTGATAATTCTAGTTCACTTACGCTAATGAATTCGCCGTTATGTTTATACTCTAGACTTGTAGCAAAAAGACGATTAGATTGCAAAGCAGCTATAAAGTCTTTCTCATGCTTAGTAATAAAATCAAAATTATCTTTCGCTGACAACTATGTGTCCATTTTAATATACCTGAATGTAAGCTTATTGTTTATTGCAACTTTAATCATATCTCGCATCAATTCGTTTGTAGCTTCTGACGCTCGTTTTAACTTTCTAGTCTTTATGTCACTAAACTGTACAGGCTGACTCACTATTTCAAATGCCACAGGTATTTATACTTCATTGATGTAGTATAGAGCGTTCAACATTTTGATACCTCTAACTGATTTGCTAACTGTATGATCAAAATGCCAACACATGATATCACTCTCTTTAGTCCATTTTTTCTCTTGAATAGTATCATCAAAAATTAGACAAGCATCTTCTCTTTCAATTTATCGCACAGTCGACTTTACTTGTTTACATAAGTCTTTTGAATCATATTGTTGTTTAGATAAAAAACAAGTTATTTTATCATGACTGACATCTCCTTACATTATTGATGACAATCCTGTTGCTGTAGCGTAACCATTTCCACTGATTAAATAATCAGTATAAAGTTCCAGTAAATGAGAATCTTTTTGATAAGGTATATTATAATTATTAAATTTTAACCAATCATCTACAAAATATCTAATATCGGGGAGCTTGCGATAATACCAGTCTCATTAGTATCAAGCGTACTACCACCGCTAACTAATGCAATACCAGCTGGTGTAATCTTAATAAGTGAGGCTCCACTACTAATAAAAATACCTTCTGGTGTAACCTCTATTGATGAAGCTCCACAACTAATTGTATTACTAGCTTCAGCTCTAGAATTTATAGTCATAGCATGGGTTCCACACTCTTCACCACTCATCATATTTATCTTTGATGGAGAGTTTATATTGATTCCAGTTCCTCCTGATATACTGATTCCAGTTCCTGCTATTAGTTTGATATCATTTTCCACACTCATAACGTAATTACCTTTGATACTATTTAGGAAATCATCACCCATGAAATTTATAGTTTTACCACTCTTTATATAATCAATATTCAAACCAGTTACTATCATTCTTGTAACAATACCTGTCATAATTAGTTGATGAAAACCGCCTGAAAAAATTCCTTTCGTATAATCTGCAACAACAGTAATATTCTGTCCTACACCACCTAGAGTTAATTTTACGAGTTCACTCACCATATTTGCTGTAAAAACCTTAATCCCTTTAACTACAGAAAACGAGTCACCTTCTTGATATGTATATGTATCTGCAAATATTTGAGAAGCTTTTGATTTAGTTGTAGATGTCCAACTACCACATTTTTCTGGTGTAGGTACCCTAGACCATATCCAGTCTTTTTTATGCCAAGATTGATGACCGGAATAACCTATAACTGATGTTGCTTGTGAATATGGGGAATATATTGTCACATGTTCTTTACCAGGCACATCAGATGCTGTGATTTTATTACCTCTTGGAGTGGATAAAAGCACAATATCGCTATTATTCTCAGATGTCACAAGGTTTTTGTTTGTGGAGTTCTGCAACATACCCATAATAATAGGCCTATCCGGATTACCAAATTGAAAGCCAATACAAGCTTCGCCATTTTTTAATATAGGGTAGTGACTACCGTAATTCTCGCCGATATAGCTCTCCATCTTTCTAACCCAATCAGACGCTTGCCCTGCTGATTTATCACTATATAACATACGAATTTTATATCTCCCCTCACCATCAAGATGTGGAGTATCACCACTTGTTTCAGCATCTATCAAAGCAGGGATAATACCACTCATCTTTTTCACTGCTGTATTTAACTTGGGTCTAAACTGACTACTGTTTGGTATAGCTTTAAAATCAGTAGTCACAATAGTGTCACGATTTGAGTCACTTGCAACATAGTTACCATACTTTGCTAAGATTTTCTCTTTTTGGGAACCTCTTTGAAAAATATCAAAAACCATATATTTATGGTTATAACTATTCCTAAAATGCCCTTTTAGAGAAAATATAAAACCTGGTGTGATACTAGGGTTTAGAGTTTTACCAGAGAAAACTTGTTCCATACCACTTATTTCTTCTGCTCTAACTTTTGCAATACTCTGAGCTTCTGCTTCTGTTAGGACATTCTCATCAAATATCTCCATAATACCATTACCAAAGATTGATATTTCTGCTTCGCCAGATATCGTTTGAGTATTGTTGCTATAGTTATAACCTTTTAGAGTTAGCATCTTGGCAACATTGTGATTATGTGCAGAAAAAGCATCAATATTATTAATACCGTTATCAATAATATTTTTACCTTGAGTATATTGTAAAGATGCAAAATCTTTGTGATTTTTATGGGTTGTGTTTTTATCAATCAATATAAGCTTTTCTGAACTTGATGACTGTTCAAAATAATAATAAATACCTTCATACTCTAACCATCTAAAAATAAAATTAAAATCAGTCTCTTGAAATTGACAGACAAAATTTCTCGTAGGGTATGTATTTGATAACTGAAATTCAACTTGTGTAATACCTGTCTTTTTGAAAAGTGATTTTACAATATCTGGAATATTCTGATTTAGGTAAACATCTGTCTTCTCTTGGTATTTAAAATTAACAATCTTCGGCTCGATATTTATCGAATACGAATATCTATCCCCAATCTGCCCCATCTGAGAAAATCCAGAAACGATACCATTAATATAGCTAGTACTTGTAGCACCTTGTATATTTACACTTAGCGTTGCATTTTTATTTATAAATGATTTGAAATCTAAATCTGGATTTAGTGATATAAAAGTCACTCTAGCTAAATACGGGCGAGAAAGACCTGCATCATACTCGTACTCCAAAACCTCAAAAGTTTGATCACCAACTTTACATTCAAATTTACTTTCGCTAACTAACATAAAGAAACTCCTTCTAGGCAGCTGCCATTGCAGCCATTTGACCCACTAACATAACATTTCCAGGTGCATTATTCGTATTCTGCATAGTCATACTTTGACCCATAACTACAGCAGGTGCCCCAGCTATCAATATATTCGGTGCCCCTGTCATAAACATTCCCATACCCATTATCATAGATGAAATAACACCACCCATCACTCCGACTTCATCACCCTGGCTAAGAAAGCCTTTTGACATAAGGTTCACAGATGGTAGACCACCAATCATAACTGTAGGCACTGGCGATGTCATCGATAAATCCCAAATATTCGGATACGGGGTAGGTATTGCAAATGGTGGTGTTTTACAAACATCTGGCATACCCATTGCCATACCATCTATTACTCCTAAAAACATAAATTATCTCTCCTATCCTAGTGATACACTTTTTGCATTTATCACAGTGTCTTCCTCCGTTACGATATCTACACTTTTCGCATCAACTCTAAAATTTTTATTAACTATAGTTTGCAAATCTTCGACCATGCTCTGTTCAAACTCTGAAACTTCTTTTAAAAGCTTCGTCGCTTTTAGTTGATTAAAGTCTGAGTAATGATAACACTCATTCACAAATGACTTTAGACTTTTTGATATATTCACAGCATCGTATGCACACATTTCATGATACAGAGCTACTTGCTTTATTTTCTGAGCATCTATAGATACTTCGCCTTTTGATGAAATCTTCGTAATCACTGGTAGCTCAATCTCAGCTTGTTTATCATCAAGCCTTTCAAGTATCGAAAGTATATATAATTCGTCATCAACAAGTTTTACATCAACTAAGTCGTTATTCTGAGGCCTCATAAGACAGCTAAATGCTTTCTTTGCGGACCTTATTTCACCATTGTGTTTCACAAAGTAAACATCATCTTTCTCAAGTGTAACTATCGCACAACTAGACATGCTCTCTTGTGGTTTTTCACTTTCTTCATACAAGTGTTTATATTGACTATTAGTTTTCAACATACGACCACTCCTCTGCTTTTTTTCTATCAGCATCTGTATTTTTTGACATTGTCACAACTTTAGCTTTTCTCAAATTTTCTTCGCCAATAGCTCCGTGGAAATTAACATAATTAAAACTATTGGTAGCAAAATCAATATTTGTAAAGTCAGCATACCACATATTGCAAATTTCAAAAAAATTATTATTGCATTCTGCTTTTGCTAACTTGGCATCTTTAAAATTACAATAAGCAAATGATGAGTTGTTTATTTTCCCACTAGAAATATTTGCACCTTCAAACTGAGATTTAACAAATGACATTTTTGTAAACTCTATATCTGTAAGGTTTGCCTTATAAAAATTTAGACCACTTGTTATAGCATCTCTAAATATAGCTTTTGTAAGATTTGTTTCGATAAATATCGCACTACCAACAAAAGTGACATTACTAAAATCAGCATTAGCCATTTCACATTTTGAGAAGTTATTACCATTTTTATTGATAAAACTAAAATAAACATTTTCAAAAATAGACTCCTTGAAGCTACAAGACTCTATTGGCGTATTCTCAAAGACTGTATTTATAAAATTATTTTGCATCAATTTAGATTTTAAAAGTACACCACCAATAACCTTCGTACCATCAAACTTTGTCGTTGTGATATTTGATTTATAAAATTCATTATTATCAAAATATGTACTTATGAATGAGCTATCTCGAAATTGTGAAATATCAAATTTACAATTCTCAAATCTACAGTCTATAAAATTACAATTTACAAAAGTTGCTCGAGTGAAAACACAATTCTCAAAAACACACTTATTAACAACAGTTTTGATCAATGATGTCATTGTAAAACTCTCATCGTTAAAATTAGTATTTAAAAGCTCACAATGACTAAACTTGAGCTTATTGAAATAACCTGACTTATTAAAACTTTCATTTTCAAGCAAAGTTTTGTCATAAAACCTATTTGTAATATTATTTTCTCGTTTAAACTTTTGCATTACTGGAGCCCTCTACGCGCTATTAGAAGTCATTTTCAAAGTTTGGGCTCCCTTTATTATATCAAAATTACTCGCTGTTAGATTGTTATCAAAAATAGTGCCCACTGTGTTTGCTTGATATAGATTTACAGCATAAAGATTTGATGACTTAAAGATAGCACCTATTAAGCTAGTCATTGCAAAGTTTGCATCTAATAAATTCGAGCATTCAAAAAGCATTCCTGACATTTTAGAACCACTAAAATTAGCCTCTTTTGCTATAATTTTAGAAAACTCTTGCTGACTGAATTCACACTTATAAAACATCGATTTATTCAGTTCTGTTAATACAAACTTATTTATTGATATTTGCGACTCAACCAACTTTGATTCGTTCATATTAGTCATATCAAAATCACACTCTGTTAGCTGTGATTTATTCACCCTAAAGCCTACTAGCTTAGAATTAGAGAAAGTTGTATTCTCACAAATGCTATTGCTAGAGAATGCTAAATCTTTTACCTTGATGTTCGCTAAAGAACTATTAGTAAGTTTCGATGAATTAAAACGAAGATTCTCATACTTACCATCAAGCAGTGAAATATTACCCCAAGTTGTCTGAATATTTGTAATTTTAGTTAGCTCACATCCTAAAAACTCAACTTCCGAAAGTTGAGACTCTTTAAACATCACTCCATCAAGATGAGACTTATCAAACTTTAAGCTACAAAGATTGCTTTTAGAAAATGTCGACCTTTTTATAACTGCAGCAAGTAATTTTGTCTCAGCTAACTCAATATCACTAGCTCTAACATTATCAAGCACAACATTGCTACAAGCAACTTTCTTAAAACTTGTTGCTTTTATTGCAAGATTCTTAAAAGTTGAGTTATTCAAGATCGCACCATCAAGATCCAAAGAATCAATATTTACATTCTCAAATTTTGCACCTGTCAAATCAGCACCTACAAATATTGTGCCTATAAGCTTAGTCCTAACAAAAACAGCACCTTTTAGATTAGCACCACTAAAGTTTGCTTTTGTTAAATTACAATCTGTGAAATCATAGTTTTCAAAACTCTGATTTGAGCAATCTTGTTCTGCATAATTGCTTTGAGATTTTTTCTTATCTTTAGCATCTTGTTCACCAAGCATAGCAAGTACAGTAGTTGTCATTTCTTCTGGCAAGTCATCTGGGATATTTGGCAGCTCACTTAGGTTGTCTGAGTTATCAGCCATTAAATCTTTTATTTTTGCTATTGAACCCTGTAGCGACTCTTTCACAGAATTCATATCAAAAGTCTGTGGTACATTGAGACGAGATGTATCACTTGGAGCTATATTTGCTACACTTTGATTTATATTCGCCATCTGAGATGTAATATATTCTGATACTTTTGACATTATGTTGTTCGTATCACCACCATCTATAGCCTGTTGTATCTCGGCTGGGATTGGCGTTTTTGTGACATTAGTATCACAGCTATATTTTTCAATCATTTCTGCACATTTTGCCTCTGCACTAGCCATAGCATCTTTAGCTTCTGCTGGAATCTCAAAAAAAGGTATAGATACCTTGGGTTTAGATGGCTCTTTGGCATCTTGTGTAGCTATTTCAAACTTTGGTTTTTTAGCCAATAATTCTTCATCTAAATTTATTCTATGTTGAGCTAGTTCGATATTTTCATCAATATCATCGTCTGTTACATATAGATGTGTCACATCACTAGCTTCTTGGTCAGAAACATCAATAAATCCATGAGAAATAAGTAGTGCACAATTATCCTCTGGTAAAATCCATAGTACATCTGGCTTTATATCTATCTGTAAAAACTCGTCTGACTGAATAACAAAGGCTTGTGCTTTTCTCATAGGTAAAAAAACCTCTTTAGCACTGTCGTTATGATTTATAACAAAAGACTCTTTACCGTACTGCCAGTCTTCTTTACATTGCTGATTTTTCGCAGCTGTCTGATATGCCTCATCTGTAGAATCTTTTGGGTATGCTGGATACAAATTATTTAGCCATTCATCATCAAAAGTACCTTTAGTCTGCTTATAGTATTTGTCTTCTGGTAATAATGGTAAAAAATCACTTCGATTAGCTACTTTATGAATATCATTCATTTTTAGCTCAAACTTATGCTCTAACTGCTCTTTTTGTGTATAAATGAGACATTCTGAGTTTTTACGAGTTGTTAGATTATCTAAAACATAGCTAGTGCTTATTTTTTTTACAATCTCAAAAAGCTTATCTTCTGACTGCCACTGGCTATATTCATCAGACAAGCCAAAGCTTGACAACACTGATAAATGCATCGTGTGTTTGCTTTTATTCCAAGCTATGTTTTTTAGACAAATAAAATCTTTTGGCTTAACTATTTTCATACGAATTACGACATAAACATAATATACTCTATAATAATATCACAATTACATAACTAACTACTACAATATTTTGAATCTTGTTAGCCCAAAGTGATAGTATCCTTTTTCGACCAATGGTAAAATGTGATCATAATTCGGCTCTTCTCCCTTTCTAGGGGTTAATTTACATACACGCTGTAACCATTTAAATCCAAGAATAATCTCGAAAATATAACTCTGGTTTGAAGAACCCATAGCAACGTCTTTGCATTATCTTTTATTTTAGGTTCTGTCTCAAACTGACAATTGCGAAATTTTGTGGTATTATTTTATCACAAATATAATTATGTTTTTCTATGTTAGATTTCACAGGTAGACACTTCACTAAACTTTTAATTCTCCAAGCTCTTCGTTGGTATTTATCATATCCACTTAGCTATAGGCATGTAGAAGAGTTAATGAAATAGCTTGGAGTTAGTGTAGATCATAGTACTCTCAACCGTTGGATTATCAAATATGCTAAAGAGTTAGAAGTTACTTTCAGCAGAAAGTTTAGTAAGTATAGTGCTTATGTAAGTTGGAAGATGGATGAAACTTAAGTAAAGCATAAAGGTAAGTGGGTTTATCTCTACAGAGCAATAGATAAGCATGGAGATACATTATAGTTTATGATTTCTCCTAAAAGAGATGAAAGGGCTGCTCATAAGTTCTTTAAAAAAACCATTGGCAAACATGGCTTGCCGGAAAAAGTCAATGTAGATAAGTCTGGTGCTAATGAAGCTGCTTTGCTATCTATTAATATCTTTCTATTTTTGCTTGGGATATGGTTAACTCATGGTATAGAGATAAGACAAAATAAGTATCTCAATAATTTGATAGAGCAGGATCATAGGAATATAAAGAGATTGACTCGACCCATGTTAGGATTTAAATCATGGGATGCTATGGGATCTACTATAGCAGGGTACAAATTAGTTAACATGATTAAAAAAGGTCAGCACATTAACGCTGGTAAAATGACTGTTTGGGATCAGTTTTATGCTATAGCTGCATAACTGTAACTAATGATAACTGATTTTGGGAATATTAATACCTATGCACACAATTTGCGACAGAACCGTCTTTCTCATGCTTAGTAATAAAATCAAAATTATCTTTCGCTGACAACTATGTGTCCATTTGAATATACCTGAATGTAAGCTTATTGTTTATTGCGACTTTAATCATATCTCGCATTAATTCGTTTGTAGCTTCTGACGCTCGTTTTAACTTTCTAGTCTTTATGTCACTAAACTGTACAGGCTGACTCACTATTTCAAATGCCACAGGTATTTATACTTCATTGATGTAGTATAGAGCGTTCAACATGTTGATACCTCTAACTGATGTGCCAACTATATGATCAAAATGCCAACACATGATATCACTCTCTTTAGTCCATTTTTTCTCTTGACTGACATCCCCTTACATTATTGATAACAATCCTGTTGTAGCGTAACCATTTCCACTGATTAAATAATCAGTATAAAGTTCTGTATAAGCTATTTTTATTTCTACATTATACTATATTTATATATTTACTGCGTAAGGTCAGGTATATAAGTAGTAGGCATTCTAGTAGTTTAGAAAAGTACCATAAAGAAGGTTTGCTGATTTGAGTGTTTATAATGATGGACACGTCACGACTTGTCCCTACAAAGCATTAATTTTCGATATGGCAAGATTGGTTAATTAATAATTAAATGAACAGCAATACTTGCAAAGTAGCCTATTGCGATAGCCCAAGTCCATTTTAAGTGGCTTGTAAATGTATACTTCCCTTTTGCCTTGCCAAGCACAGCAACACCAGCAGCTGAGCCTATAGAAAGTAAGCTTCCACCAACACCAGCAGTAAGAGTGATAAGTAGCCATTGTGTGTGAGTCATCTCAGGATGCATACTTAGTACAGCAAACATCACAGGAATATTGTCGATAATTGCGGATAGTATTCCAATAATAGTGTTCGCTTGAGTATGAGCATCAAACAGGCTAGGTGCAATAGAGTTCATATCTGTATAAATATATTGAGATACGATGCCTAGAAAGCCAAGTGTAGCTAAACCTTGTACAGAAACAAGTATGCCAAAGAAGAAAAGTAAGGTATCCCACTCAGCATTTTTTACTTTATCGAAAATATTGAATGCTTCGTATGGCATTTTGTTTGAAGGAGTATTGTTTCTCTGATGTCTAGCTATACTTAATCCATATAGATAGTTATAGATCATTACATACCCAAGGCCAGTCATCATACCAAGAGCAGGTGGTAAGTGGAGTAAGTTTTCAAATGTAACAGCAGTTATTATGGTTGCAATAAAAAGTGATATACTAGCAACAGCACCTTTTTTGAAAGCTACTTTTTCTTGGAGTATCGTTTGAGGTTCCATTTTTGGTAGAAAAAAGCTCATAATTATAGCAGGGACTAAAGCGTTTACTACAGATGGTAAGAATATCGCAAAAAACTCATGGAATTTAACTGCCCCAGTTTGCCATACCATAAGAGTTGTAATATCTCCAAAAGGAGAAAATGCACCGCCTGCATTTGCAAAAACAACCACATTTACACAAGCCATTGTTATAAACTTCTTGTTGTTATTACCAATAGCTATAACTACTGTACTCATTACTAGCGCAGTAGTTAGGTTATCAGCTACAGCAGAAAGGAAAAATGAAATAAAGCCTGTTAGCCAAAATATAGCTAAATAACCAAATCCTGAGCGTAATAACATACTCTTAAGCTTATCAAAGACATTGCGATCTTCCATAAGGTTTATATAAGCCATAGCAACTATTAAAAATAGTAAAAGCAAGCCATATTCTATCATGATATGGTCAAAGTTAGCAGATACGATATCTGCAGAGTCAGTTGATTTGCCAACTAAAGCGACTATTATCCATATAATACCTGCAGCTAAAACTACTGGTTTAGATTTGTTCAGATGAGTAAAATCCTCTGTAACCACAAGGATGTAGGCAAAACAGAAAATTACTACAGCAATAATTGCTAGAGTGCTACTAGTGGCGTTTAAGTGGGTTGATATAACTTCATTTGCAAAAGAAGATATAGGCAACAATAAAGTTAATAGTGTTGCTAAAAGTTTTTTTGACATTGGTATGACTTTTTCATTTAAATTTGTAGCATTATAGCATTTTTGAAAAAATTATTGACTAGGGAATATTACTAATAAGTTATTCTGATATAATTATCTTATATTTTAATAAATACAATAGAAAAATTCTTATGTTTAAGTATTCTCCATTAAAAACTATTCTTATCTTAGGCCCTATGGTTTTTTCTTTTGCATTGGCTATGGATGTATATATGCCTGTGCTACCTCAGATAAAACAATCACTTCATACCACCCAGGAAATGGTGCAAATTACCTTATCATTATTTTTGTTAGTTACAGGGGTTGGTCAATTATTATTGGGACCAATATCTGATCAGGTTGGTAGATTTAAGGTGATTTTGTTCTCTTCTTTGTTGTTTTTACTGGGTTCGATTCTATGCGCTGTTTCAACAACCATTGAGTTTTTGATATTCTCAAGAATAGTGCAGGCTATAGGCTGTTGTGGTTTGTATGTGTGTGCTTTTGCTATTATCCGTGATACTTTCTCTGGTAAAACCAGCTCTATGATTTACAGCCTTATTAATGCAATTATTTCAATATCTCCTATTGTAGGACCGTTGATCGGAGTACAATTAGCTGTATATTTTGAATGGAATTCAGCGTTTATATTACTTTCAATATTGGCACTTATAGTCTTTATGATGGTAATACTTGTCGTAAAAGAAAGTTTACCTGTTGAGAGACGCAAAAAAGTTTCCTGGAGTGTATTGGTTAGATATTTAGAAGTGTCTCAATCTTTACAATTCTGGGCGTATTCTTTAACTGCTGTATCTGGGATGTCGGCATTTTTTATACTGTTTTCAATGACTCCATATATCATTACATATATAGGTTTTCCTATATCTAAAATTGATGTGATGTTTGGTTCGGCTGGTGTTGCATTCCTTTTAGGTTCGTTGTTTGCAGGTGTGATTGTAAATGCTATTGGTGTGCATAAAACTGCTGTATTAGGTGTTGTATGTGTATTTTTGGCAGGCTCCTTGTCTTTGGGTATATATCTTGTATATGGATTAAGTTTGTGGGGATTCTTTGCACCGTGCTTTTTTGCTACTTTTGGTTGTGCTTTAGTAGTTGGTACAGGTGCAAGTGGAGCGATGGAACCATTCTACGAAATTGCAGGAGTTGCTGCAGCATTGTTTGGTACGATGGAGTTTGCCATAAGTGGAATTATAGGAAGTATAGCGATGCTTTTTCCCGCTACAAGCTCATTACCGATAGCTATATCAATGCTTGTAATGTCTAGCTTGTCTTTTGTGTTGTTGCTACTAGTTAGACATACAGGACAATAAGTAAGTTCATCAGCTATCTAAATAAACCAAGCCTTAGCCTTTGCTTAGAGCCAGGGCTATATAATAATGGCTTTTTTGTTATACCAAATGCAAAAAATCACAAAACCCCTTGCATTTGCAAAGCCATCAAATAAAATTCCACAATTGACAATGGATTAACTATTCTTATGTTGAAATTTAACAAAATATAAGGATAAATAATGAAAAGTAAAATACTAGGTTTAACTTTGCTAGCAGGTGCAGTGATTCTTACAAGTTGTGTAGATACTGAGCAAAATAGCAATGATTCTGTGTTGCAAAATGCTTTAATTGTTCAAGATTCTTCTTTAGCTGTACGAGTAGTCGGAATAAATCAAGCATCTATTCCAGAGTTTGAAAATGACAGCGGAGCAAATCCGACTGATGTAACAGTTACTTTTTCTAATAAACCAGCAGGTTGTACTTTGGTTGATGTAGCTAATAATACTCTTACTGATGGGGTCTTGACAGACACTTCTGTATCTAATGATATTTCATCCATTTCTTCACTTGATTTCGATTAGCAAATTGAAAAGTTAAATTGTAATCCTGCTAACACAGGTAGTACAGATATAACTATTGCATTTACAGCTGGAGACAAAAATTATACTACGACAACAACTTTAATAATTTCTTAGCAATGTTATGATTCAAAAAATTTAATCATCAGAGCGAACTTCATATCGTCTGGAGTTACATTATCAAACTTGATTTTAGCTTTGTAACCGCTAACTTTTGCTTTTTCCATGTGATTGTTGTTTTTGTCTAGCATATTATCTAGGATAATCTCACGACTACCAGATTCTATACTATCTCCAATCTTTACTTTATTGTGGATATTTATATCTGCATAGACAGTCTGTTCATCAAAGCTAGTAATCTCTCCCACAAATTGCTGAGTAGCGCTTCGTGAGTCTCAACTCTCATATTTTTGTTATGCATCATGAACATGACGGCGATAGAAACCTTCTGTATAACCTCTATGTGCAAGACCTTCAAGTTTGTCCATTAGTTTCATGTCAAAAGTTTTGTCAGATAGAGAGTTTTTGATTGATTAGTCATAAAGTTGAGCTGTTCTTGCTGCATAGAAGAATGATTTTGTTCTACCTTATATCTTGAAGCTATCTAAACCCATTTTAATAAGGTAATCAATATGGTGTATTGTACGCAAGTCTTTTGACTTCATTATATAAGTGCTGTGCTCATCCTCAAACATATGATGAATCTGACCAATATCTTTCTGATTATCTATAAGCAACACTTTGTCTAGTGGAGTCCCGATACCAAGAGTTGAATCTGCTGGTTCGTAGTCTCCTCAATCATTTTGCTTGCCTTCGGTGATTTTATATTCATTACGTCAAGCATGGTTGCATACGCCTTGGTTAGGGTCTCTATGGCTATAGTAGCCAGAATGTAACCATCTGCTTGAGTATGCCATACAAAGATAGCCATGGACAAAAGTTTCAATCTCCATGTCAGGACAAGGTTCTTTTATTTCAACAATATCTTTTAAAGATAATTCACGGACAGCACAACTATTGTAATCCCAAACTTTTGCCAAAATTTCACAGCTTCATAGTTTACAACATTAGATTGTACTGAAAGGTGTATTTCTTGATAGGGGAAGTGTTATCTAACAAGCATTGTCATGCCAGGCTCAGACATTATTAGAGCATCTGGTTTAGGTGCTATTACTGGGGCTATATCTTTTATGTAAGTTTTGATTTTTGCATTATGTGGTACAATATTGTTTGCAAGGATTATCTTTTTGCCAAGAGAGTGAGCCTCATTAATAGCAGTCTCTAAAACCTCTAATTTAGAAAATTCATGCTTTCTAGCTCTTAATCTATAGCGAGGTTTCCTTATATATACAGCGTCAGCAACATAAACAAACGCATAGCTTTAAGTAAGCCTGCGGGAGAAAGTAATTTTGGTCTATTCATTTTTTATCATGCTTAGATTCAAGTACCAAATGCGACAACCTTATTTCTAGATTCTACCTGAAGAGGAGTTTTGAATCCAAGACTTTTTCTAGGTCTGTTGTTCAATAGGTTTTTAACTCTTCTAGTTTGTTATTAAGTAATATCATATAATCTCAGGTTTTTAGAGAAGAATTATCTAATTAACCCATTTGTATTTTCATTGGTGCCAAGTTGCCAATAATAGTGTCTCCCTCAAAATCTCCAAGTCTACTTAGTTCATCTATAACAAAGTCTCTCTCATGTATTGAAACTCTATTGTGTATTTGGCCTCTATGCTCTTGACTAGCCGTACCTCTTTTACGATAAGTTTTCTGACAACGCAAATAAGTGTGTAAGTCACCGCCTCTTTCTTTATTACCATAGATATACTTATAGATGCTTTCAGCACTTATGACATCTAACCCACCCATTAGATGTTAAACCGCCACTTATTCGCTCTGGATAACAATACTGTTTGATAAGATGCTCTACATAGCTCCAACCAAATTGCCTAATTTGTTTGTTGCCTTTACGTTTTCTTGAGTTTGCAAGTGATTGTGCTTGTTTAGGTCTATAACCTCGTTTGCCGGTGTTACGGTTTATCTGTTTGTATATGCTACTTTGGTTACAACCAACTTCCATGGCTATTTGTGTTTTAGAAACACCTATTATCAATAGTGAACCAATGTGGTATCTTTGTTCTTGAGTAAGTTGGGTGTAGGATTGTCCTCTGGTGATTCCTTAAGTAGATTTTTAGCAAGTGTGACAATATCTAACTTACTCTTTTAGTGCAACAATTATTTTGTCGCACTTACAACTTGAATCAAAGCTGTATAAGAATGTTGTTAATTAAATTTTATATGATTTTGATTGACTGGACAATAAATACTATATTTTTTATAAAAAATAGCTTTATTTGCTAAAGGAGGGTTTTGTTAGGGTATAATGAAATTACAAAAACAACTTATATAAGGATAATTATCATGTTAGAACATCATCCACTACTTAAAGAATTTCCAGAGCATAAAGAAATAATGCATGAACTAAAACTTAGTGATAAACACTTCAAGAATCTAGCTGATAAGTATGAAGCTATAGATAAGCACATTTTTAGAGTTGAAAGCGAAGAGGAAGTTCTTGACGATGCGTCTTTAGAAAATTTAAAGAAAGTTAGGTTGCAGTTAAAAGACGAAATTCACGCGATTATTTCTAAATAGTTTCTTCATCAATTATAATAAGTGTGGTTGTGCAAGCTTCTTAACGCCAAAAAGTCACTCTTTTTCTATTTTTATCTATTGTGATATCGGCAAATAATATTCGGTAATTGCTTTAGAATTTTCATTTTAAATTACATTTGTGGTATCATCATCTGTAAAATCAAGTAAGATCAAAACTTGCGATATAAAATATGTACTAAAGAGGATTCTTGTTTTATGAATTTCGAATTTGCTAGAGAAAATATGATTAAGCAACAGGTTATGCCAGAGGGCATAGAAGTTGGAAGTTTAATTGATGCTATGTCAAAAACCTCAAGAGAAGACTTCTTGCCAACACAATACAAAAGCCTTGCATACTGTGACACGGCTCTTACTGTAAATGGTAAAGAGCATAAGAGCCCAATGTTTACAGCAAAGCTTATTTATGCCTTAAAAATCAGCTCAGATGAGACTGTATTAAAGATTGGTCTTGAGAGTGGATATACTGAATCATTACTTGGAAAAGTGGCTAAAAATGTTAACGTGATTGAGCATGATCAAGAAGAGGTGCAAGAAGCTAAAAGTTTACTTGCAAATGCCGGAGTAGTTAGTGTTAGTTTAAATGATACAGAGTATCTTGTAGATATTATAGAAAATGATAAGAAGTTTAACTGTATTTACATTTCAAGCATTCTTTCAGAGGGTGAGCTTGATGAATCATTATTTGAATTTCTTAAAATTGGTGGTAGAGCTGTCTTTGCTATTAAGTCAACTGTTTGTGATAGGGCTTATTTAGTAAATAGGGTTGATGAAAAAACTTATAAGAAAGAGTTTTTATTTGATATTTACAAATAAGTAATAAGACATGAAAAAGATTTTTTTCTATATTGTTGGGTTGTGCGGAGTGGCGTTAGCATTTGCTGAGGATACGAAAGCTCCATCTATTGCAAATATACCTACAGCAGGTCGACCAATTGGTACAGATATTGCACAAACTCCGTATACTGTAGAAAAGCAGTACTCAAAAGTAGAAGCCATCAATAAAGATAATAAGTTTTATAACTTAAAGAAAGCTGATGAAGTGGCTATGGCTGGAAAGGTCAAAGAAAAGTTTTATAGTTTGATTGATGTCTACAAGCTAGCAGCTGAACACAATGCTGATTATCAAGCAGCACGATCTACTTTTGCTGCAAATGTTGAAACTGTACCTAAGGCTTTGGGTGGTTTGTTTACGCAAATTGATTTTGGTTATAATCTGCGTCGAGATAACTATGATCAGTTTGGTGGTATAGTCACAGATACATCTAATAACATATCATTCAACGGTTCACAAGTACTTTTTGACTGGACTAAATGGAAAACATATACGCAATCTACATACTTACAAAAATCATATGCGATGATTTATGCAAAAGCAGAGCAAACTCTTATAGTTGATACTGTTACAGCTTATTTTGAGCTTCTAAGAGCAGAGCAAGCATTGAAATTTCAGCTTATCAATGAGGCTTGGAATAAGAAGTTGTATAACACTCAAAAATATCAATATGAATCTGGCTTGGTTTCCTTTGCGGACTTTAAAACTACAGATGCTCAGTATCGTCAAGCAATAGCAGATAGGATTGGAGCTGAACGAGGCTTGGTTCAGGCAAAAGCTGTGATGGCAAAACTTATAGGTAAGCGAGTTAGTTCGATACTTTACATTTCTGTAGATACAAAATTTAGTGACCCAGTACCGAATGATGTTAATTACTGGATAAATACTGCTCAAAAGCACAATATAGATGTTTCTCAGAAAGAGTTTGAGTATGAAGCTGCAGGTGAAGGTGTAGGTATACAATGGGGTAATTTCTTCCCTAAACTGAATTTAGTTGGTGGTGTGCAGATGTCTCGTAATAGGCTAGGTGGCGAATATGAGCAAGTGAAAAATATCCCTAATAAATTCGATGTTGCAAATATAGGTGGTGAGCTTAATTGGAATATCTTAAAAGGTGGTTCTGACTATGCTAGTTTGAAACAAGCTAGTTATGATAATCAGGCTGCTAACTTTCAATTGCTGCAAACACAGCGAGAAGTATATGCTGCAACAGTTGAAGCTTTTCAAACAGTTGTTCTTGATGCTGTTAAAATCAAGGCTTTCAAAAAGTCAGCATATGCTGGTCTTGCCTCTGTAAAAGCGATTTTAGAGGGCTTTGAAACTGGTACTGAGACAATTGTCGATCTACTTAACCGTCAGGCTATTCTTGTACAAGCACAACTTTCTTTTGCAGACTCTATCTTTAATTATGTAGAAGATTATGTACAACTAAAAGAGCTACAAGGAAGTCTAACCTTTAAAGATATTGAGTATATAAATACCTTGCTAGGTAAAACAGATATTATCTCAGAAATAGCAGTTGAGTAAGTTCTTGTGAGGAGTCAGATCAAGCTTTTTATTATTGATTTTGATGATTTTGATATAGATGTTTTGGCGCTCAAATTACACGGTTTTGGTGTTAAGCTAGATGATAAGTCAAAGACATATAAAGAGAAGCTCTTCTCTCAGTTTATTAGGCACATAGTTCTAAAAGAATACCTACAATTGTCTCAACCAAAGTTCTCTATAAATCAAAACAATAAACCATATCTTGAGTGTCATAGTCATACATATTTTAATATTAGTCATAAAAAAAATCATATAGTAATGGCAGTAGCAGATGAAGAGATTGGTGTAGATATTGAAAAAGTTGTTTATCAAAAAAGTTTTATGCGTATTGCACAGCGTTACTTTGGTGGTTGTGAAATAAGTATGCTTGAACAAAGTGCAGACTTAAAAAAAGATTTCTATACCTTATGGACTTTGAAAGAGTCGCAGGTAAAGCGAAATTCATTAGGCATAGCTTATGGTTTAAAAGATGCTTTATTTTATAAAAAAGATGATTGTTGGATTAGTGAAAATTTGGCAGATGATTTTAGAAGCTATTTTTATGGCGATGCTGTGATCTCTATTTGTACAAATGATATTGTTACAAAAAAAGTAGAGCTGATAAAAATAGATGAGAATTGTAGTTTTAAAAAAACAAACTTACCTTGGACAATGAAAGATGCCTCTACATAATAAAAGAGATAAAGAAAATATACTTTTTGAAGGTTTACCAAAAACTCAAATTCCGCAAAATAAAAGTGATGCCTCTGTCGTATATACACAAATAAAAGATGAGTTGATGCTTGATGGAAACTCTAAGCAAAATTTAGCTACTTTTTGTCAAACTCATCTTGATGATTTTGTCGGTAGGTTAATGAACGATTGTATTGATAAAAATATGATTGATAAAGATGAGTACCCACAAACTGCAGAGATAGAATCAAGGTGTGTAAATATCCTTGTAAATCTTTGGAATGCTCAATCAGAAAGTGCTACAGGTTGCTCAACTACAGGGTCTTCTGAGGCTGCTATGCTTGGTGGATTGGCAATGAAATGGCGCTGGAGAGATGCTCGTAAAAAAGCAGGGAAAGATTTTTCTAAACCAAACCTTGTCACAGGACCTGTACAAATTTGTTGGCATAAATTTGCAAGGTATTGGGATGTTGATATTAGAGAAATTCCAATGACTGATGAAAACCTAATAATGACACCAGAGGCAGTTATAGAAAGGTGTGATGAAAATACTATAGGTGTGGTTCCTACTTTAGGTGTTACATTCACAGGACAGTACGAGCCTGTTGCTGATGTCTGCAAGGCTTTAGATGGTTTGCAAGCTAAGACGGGTTTGAATATTCCTGTGCATGTAGATGCTGCATCTGGTGGATTTTTAGCTCCATTTATAACACCTGATTTGATGTGGGACTTCAGACTAGATAGAGTTAAGTCAATCAATGCTTCAGGGCATAAGTTTGGTTTGTCGCCTTTAGGTGTAGGCTGGGTGTTGTGGAGAGATAAGCAATATCTGCCAGAGGACTTGGTTTTTAATGTGAATTATCTTGGTGGCAATATACCAACTTTTGCACTTAATTTCTCAAGACCTGGTGGTCAGATAGTTGCTCAGTATTATAATTTTATACATCTAGGCTTTGATGGCTTTAAAGAGGTTCATCAAAGGTGTTATGATATCGCTAAATATATCGCAAAATCATTGAAGACGATGGGTGATTTTGAAATCATTAGTGACGGAGATAATGGTATCCCTGCGGTTAGCTGGTCGATGAGGTCTGGCAAGCTATATTCTCTCTTTGATATATCTGAAAACATTCGGACTAGAGGTTGGCAAATTGCAGCTTATACAATGCCTGCTCATAGAAAGGATTTGGTTGTGATGCGAGTGCTAGTACGCAAAGGCTTTAGTTTTGATTTAGCTGATTTAATGCTTAGAGATTTACGCAGTGTAATAGACGATCTTGAAAAACATCAGGAACAAAATAGAGAGACATTCTCACATTAGATTACGCAATTTTTTATTTTTAGATTCTTGGACTGACCCCCTACAAGATAGGCTTCATCTCTAGAAACCAGTCTGGAGTACCTTTATTTAATATCAGATCATTGGTTTGTCTTCTTAGGCTGGTAATGCAAAGCACTGTTGCTATAGGAGGTCTATAGCATGAGTGAAGTAATTTCACTTTGATACAGAATCTTCATTTTGAAGTAGTTTGCATATGTTAATCTTGTTATAATAGTAGCGTTAACAATTTTTTCGAGAAATATGATGTATGTGCGGAGTCATTGGAGTTGCTGGACCTAATCAGGTCAGTCAAGCGTTGTTTTATGGTTTAAGTCTTTTACAGCATAGAGGTCAAGATGCAGCAGGTATCGCCACTATGGATGAAGGCCATTTCTTTATGCGTAAAAATACAGGTCTAGTAAGTGATGTATTTACAGACGATAAGCTTGCTAAATCATTGGGTAATATGGGAATTGGACATGTAAGATACCCTACAGCAGGAAGTCGTGGTGCTGCAGATAGTCAGCCGTTTTATGTTAATAACCCGCATGGTATAGTTTTTGCTCATAACGGTAATTTGACTAATGTTTCAGAGCTTGCACAAATGTTGCATGACATTGAAAGACGCCATTAAAACACTACTTCAGATTCTGAGCTTCTGCTCAACTTCTTCGCCTGTGGGATGAATAAGTCAAGGGGCTGCCCAACAACTCAAGCAGTTTATAACGCTTGTGAGTTTGTATTTAAGCATGCTCGTGGTGGCTATGCTTGTACGGCAATGATTGCTAACTTTGGTTTAGTTGCTTTTAGAGATCCACATGGTATTCGACCGTTGATACTTGGTGTTAAAGAGTATGATAATGGTGAAAAAGCTTATATGGTAGCTAGTGAAAGCGTTTCATTAGATATTTCAGAGTTTAAAGTTCTCCGCGATGTAGAGCCTGGTGAGGTTATAATTATCACAGAAGATAGAAAAGTTCATTCAAAAATATGTGCTAAAAAACCAGTTTTAGCTCCTTGTCTTTTTGAATATATTTATTTTGCAAGACCAGACAGCATAATGAATGGCGTGAGTGTATACCAGGCAAGAGTTGATGCGGGTAAGCTTCTAAGTAAACGCATAAAAGATGTGTGGGAAGATAATCAGATTGATATCGTAATCCCTGTACCTGAGACAGGTAGAGCTTCTGCTCAAGAGATTGCAACAGCTTTAGGTGTAGAGTATCGTGAAGGTTTTGTGAAAAACCATTATGTTGGTAGAACGTTCATAATGCCAGAAAATGTAGATAGAAAGAAGTTTGTTAGAAGAAAACTAAACCCTATTCCTGCAGAGTTTAAAGATAAAAATGTACTGCTTGTAGATGACTCTATAGTCCGTGGTACAACATCTAAGCGCATAATTGAGATGATCCGTGATTTTGGGGCTAAGTCAGTTTATCTTGCTTCTGTATCTCCTGCAGTATGTTATCCAAATGTCTATGGTATAGATATGCCTGTTAAGTCTGATCTTATAGCTCATGGTAAGTCAGTGGAAGATGTTTGTCAATGGATAGGTGTTGATGGCCTTATTTATCTACTTCTATCTGATTTGAAACAAGTAATGCAAATGCAAAACCCTGATATAGTAGAGTTTGAGGATAGTGTATTCTCAGGCAACTACATAACAGGTGATGTCGATGAGGCTTATCTTGATGAGTTAGAAAGACACAGAAATGAACTAAAAGAACAAGAGAAAAAATACAAAGGTTTTGATAGCTAATGATAAAGATCTTTGAAGGCTTAAGTGCCTTATCACCATTTAAGAGAGAAAAAATATTAGCAGATGTTAAGAAGATATCTAGTAAAGTAGAAGCATTAGCGGCACAATACATTCATGTTGTTGAGCTTAATTCTGAGCTAAGTGCTGAAAAAGAGCAGATAATAAAGTCATTACTTAACTACAATAAAGAGTACGGTAATGTAGAGCTTAAAGGTAATAGTTTTATTACAGCTCCAAGGGCTGTAACTATCTCACAGTGGTCATCTAAAGCTACGGATATTATCTTAAATACTGGTATTAAAGAAGTTACTAGAGTGGAAAGAGCAGTACTTTTTGCTATCGAAGGTCAAGTTTCTACTAGTAAAATGATAGAGATACAAAATCTTGTGCATGATCGTATGATAGAAGAAGTATTTACAAGTACTGATGATTTACATAGATTGTTTAGTGTAACAGCACCTAAGGGACTAGAATTTGTCGATGTACTAGCAGATGGTGAGCAAGCAATCAAAGATGCCGATTTTAAGTTAGGACTAGCTTTAAGTACACAAGAAATAAGTTATCTTGCTGATGAGTATACAAAGATTGGAAGAAATCCTACAGATACTGAACTGTATATGTTTGCTCAAGCAAACTCTGAGCATTGCAGACACAAAATTTTCAATGCAAAGTGGACTATAGATGGTAAAGAGCAAAGTCATTCACTATTTAAAATGATACGTAACACTACAGAAAAGTCTCCTGAAGGTGTACTTTCAGCGTATAAAGATAATGCTTCTGTGATAGAGGGTACAACAGCCCAGAGATTTTACTCAAACACACAAACAGGGGTGTATCACTTCAATCAAGAAGAAGTTGATATCTTAATGAAAGTTGAGACTCACAATCACCCTACAGCTATTGCACCATTTAGTGGAGCAGCTACTGGTATTGGTGGAGAAATCCGTGATGAAGGTGCTACAGGACTTGGTTCTAAACCAAAAGCTGGCTTAGCTGGATTTACAGTTTCAAATCTTAATATTCCCAACTTCAATCAAGCTTGGGAATCTAACAAATATGGTAAGCCTGAACATATCGTTACTCCATTACAGATTATGCTAGAAGCTCCGATTGGTACCGCTCATTACTCAAACGAGTTTGGTCGTCCTTATCTTAATGGTTATTTCCGTACTTTTGAGCAGTCTGCAAAATCATTAAATGGTGAAGAAATGTTTGGTTACCATAAACCGATAATGATTGCCGGTGGTATGGGTAATATCAAGCGTATGCATGTTGAAAAAGGCGATATTAAAGTGGGAGCTAAGATTATATGCCTTGGTGGTCCTTCTATGCGAATTGGTCTAGGTGGCGGAGCAGCTTCGTCTGTTATAACATCTGGTGAAAACTCTGAGCTAGATTTTGCTTCAGTACAATGTGATAATGCCGAGATGGAACGCCGTTGCCAAGAAGTTATCGACAAATGCTGGCAAATGGGCGAAAAAAATCCAATTACATTTATTCATGATGTAGGTGCTGGAGGTATTTCGAATGCATTTCCAGAACTTGTGCAAGATGGTAATGTTGGTGGCCATTTTGAGCTTAGAAAAGTCATAGTTGGAGAAGAAGGACTTTCTCCGTTAGAGATATGGTCGAATGAATCACAAGAAAGATATGTACTTTCTGTAGACCCTAGTTCACTAGAGTTTTTTGAAAGCCTATGTACTCGTGAGAGATGCCCATTTGCTGTAGTTGGTGAGGCTATTTCTGAGAAGCATATTACTCTAAACGATGAGCATTTTGACAACAAACCAGTAGATTTACCGCTGGGATTACTATTTGGTAATACTCCGCAAATGCGCATTGATTTAACGACTGTAAAAGTTGAGCAAAACTCTTTTGATACAAGTGATATAAAGCTAGATGATGCAATTGAGCGAGTGCTAAAAGTACCTGCTGTAGGTTCAAAATCTTTCCTTATCACAATTGGTGATAGAAGTATTACAGGCATGGTTGCTCGTGAGCAAATGGTTGGTCCGTGGCAAGTGCCTGTAGCAGATTGTGCTGTAACTACAGCGACTTTAGATAGCCAAAGCGGTGAAGCAATGGCAATGGGAGAATGTACTCCAGTAGCTGTTATAAATGCAGCTGCTTCGGGCAGATTAGCTGTAGCTGAGACAGTGACAAACCTACTTGCAAGTGATGTGAAAAGTCTACGAGATATACGCCTATCAGCTAACTGGATGGTTGCTGCAAATCAAGGTTATGAAAATCAAAAGTTATACGAGACTGTAAAAGCTGTTGGTATGGAATTTTGTCCAGAACTTGGTATTGCGATACCTGTTGGAAAAGACTCTATGTCGATGAAAACTAAGTGGTCTGATGATGGCGAAGCTAAAGCTGTAACATCTCCGATGTCGATTGTAACTTCAGGTTTTACTCCTGTGGCTAATGCTCGCAAAAATCTTACACCTATGCTTGTTGATGATAACGATACAGTGTTACTGCATATTGACTTCTCAAATGGTGCTGGCAGATTAGGTGCTTCATGTTTAGCTCAAGCATACAATCAAGTGGGCAATGTTGCTCCAGATGTGGAAGCTAGTAAGCTAAAAGCATTGTTTGAGAGTATCACAAAACTAAAAGCTGATAATAAGATACTTGCATACCATGATATCTCTGATGGTGGTGTATTTACTACACTTGTAGAGATGGCTTTTGCGGGGCGTAAGGGTTTAGATATAACAATCAGCTCTAATGATACTCTAGCAAAACTTTTTGCTGAAGAAATCGGTGTGGTTATCCAAGTTAAAAATAGTGATAAAAAACTAGTTGAAGAAATGTTGAAGCAAGCAGATATTCACCTATTTGCAATAGCTGAGTTAAATTCTAGTGATGAGATAAACATCTTTGATACTGCTGATAAAGTTTACTCAAATACTCGTGTAAATCTACAAAGATGGTGGGCTGAGACTTCTTATCAAATCCAAGCATTACGCGATAATAGTGAATGTGCAAAACAAGAGTATGATAATATATTAAATACTGATGATAAAGGTATCAATGTAAAAGCTACTTTTGATATAGAAGAAGATATAACAGCTTCTTTTGTAAATACTCAAAAGCCAAAAGCTGCAATTTTAAGAGAGCAAGGTGTAAATGGTCATGTTGAAATGGCAGCAGCATTTACTTCAGCAGGTTTTGAAGCGCATGATGTACACATGTCTGATCTTCATGCAGGTCGAGTTAGTCTTGATGACTTTAAAGTGCTTGTAGCTTGTGGTGGATTCTCTTATGGTGATGTATTAGGTGCTGGCGGTGCCTGGGCTAAAAATATTCTATTTATCAAGAAGTTAAAAGCTGAATTTAGTAGATTCTTTGGGCGTCATGATACTCTTGCACTAGGTGTGTGTAATGGTTGTCAAATGCTTGCTCAACTGAAATCTCTAATAGCTGGAGCTGAAAATTGGCCGATATTCATTAAGAACAAATCAGAGCAGTTTGAAGCTAGAACTTCTATGGTAGAGATTCAAGAGTCAGACTCTATTTGGTTTGATAGTATGGCTGGCACGCTTGTACCTGTAGCTGTTGCGCATGGAGAAGGTCGACCGTTATTTGATAATGAACACCAACAAAGTACAATGCTTTCAAGCAAGCAAGTAGCTCTTAATTTTGTGGATAACAATGGTAGTAAAACTGAAAACTATCCACAAAATCCTAATGGTGCAATAGATGGTCTAACAGCTGTTACAGCCCTAAATGGTCGTATACTTGCAATGATGCCACATCCTGAGAGAGTTTATAGAGCTGTTACAAACTCATATATCCCAGCAGACTACGATGAGTATAGCGTTTGGATGAGAATGTTTAGAAATGCAAGGGAGTGGGTTGGGTAGTAACGTTGGTAATATGAAAAAAAAATGCTCTACCGCAATAAATATACCATCCTTTAATCTATGCTACACATGACTTTGGTAAGTATTTATCATAGCCTTCTGTATCTAAAAAAAACACGCCTAAATAGACTGTTTTCATCAAAGATTCCATAACATCTGCGTTTAATCACTTTGATTTTATTGTTAAATCCTTCAACAAAACCACTTGTATGTCTTCCTTTAAAATAATTAACAATATGCTACTGATATTTAGATAATGGGTTCTGTCGCCAACTGACAATTGCGAGATTTTATAGTATTATTTTATCACAAATATAATTATGTTTTTCTATGTTAGATTTCACAGGTAGACACTTCACTAAACTTTTAATTCTCCAAGCTCTTCGTTGGTATTTATCATATCCACTTAGCTATAGGCATGTAGAAGAGTTAATGAAATAGCTTGGAGTTAGTGTAGATCATAGTACTCTCAACCGTTGGATTATCAAATATGCTAAAGAATTAGAAGTTACTTTCAGCAGAAAGTTTAGTAAGTATAGTGCTTATGTAAGTTGGAAGATGGATGAAACTTAAGTAAAGCATAAAGGTAAGTGGGTTTATCTCTACAGAGCAATAGATAAGCATGGAGATACATTATAGTTTATGATTTCTCTTAAAAGAGATGAAAGGGCTGCTCATCAGTTCTTTAAACAAACCATTGGTAAACATGGCTTGCCGGAAAAAGTCAATGTAGATAAGTCTGGTGCTAATGAAACTGCTTTGCTATCTATTAATATCTTTCTATTTTTGCTTGGGATATGGTTAACTCATGGTATAGAGATAAGACAAAATAAGTATCTCAGTAATTTGATAGAGCAGGATCATAGGAATATAAAGAGATTGACTCGACCCATGTTAGGATTTAAATCATGGGATTCTATGGGATCTACTATAGCAGGGTACAAATTAGTTAACATGATTAAAAAAGGTCAGCACATTAATGATGACTGTTTGGGAATATTATACCTATGCACACAGTTTGCGACAGAACACTTTTTTGCATTAGTAATTTAATATCTTTCATAGCTAGTCCCTTATTTTTTGTTTCAATTTAATTATAGAGTCGACTAGCTATAGACACAATTTAGTAGACACTATCCAAAAAAGAGAAAAAGAAATGTGGTAATATAGTAGATTACAATTTAGGATAGGTTTTTTGTATGGCAAGGTAAGCTACGATGAATAAAAATGATATTTGTTTGAAAAATCTAGGTTTTAAGGTTACTCAGCCTAGATTGAAAATTTTACAGTTATTTGAGGATAATTCTAATAAGCATCTAACACCTGATGAAGTTTATGAGAGTTTGAAAGATGAGGGTGTTGGCATTGCTACAGTTTATAGGGTTATAAATCAGTTTGAATCAGTTGGGCTAATAAGTCGTCTGAAGCTTGATAGTGTGCAAGTTAGGTATGAGCTTAATGATGGAAATCACCATGATCATATAATCTGTGTTAAATGCAATAAAATTCAAGAGTTTTACAATGAGTATATTGAGAGAATGCAGAAAAAAATTGTAGAAGAAATGGGTGCTAAAATAATTGATCATAGCTTAAACATATATGTTGAATGTAAGCAGTGTAGAGGCCAATAAAGTCTTCTGCGAAAGTGATGATTTTAAGTGGTATGTTTAGTGGGTATCATCAGTTAGTGGTTTTGATCAATAGGTTTATTTTTTTCTACTTAACACACTGATTATTTTTCTTTTTTAACTTGCGTTGAGCTACTAAGTTTTATCTATCAATCAACTTTGTAATTGGCACTTAATTATGCTATTATTGCGACACAAATTATTTTTATAGTTTTCTGCTATGGACACTAGTATTTATCTTCAGTTTGCACCGATATTGATTTTTTTAATTATAGCATTTGTTTTGGGTGCTGTTTTTGCTATAGCTGGTAAGGTTTTATCGGTAATAGTTGGAGCAAATAACCCGAGTGAAACTAAGGGCGAAACATTTGAGTGTGGTTTCCCTGTGTTTGGCGATGCAAGAGAAAAGCTTGATGTGCGTTTTTATTTGGTTGCGGTGCTATTTTTGATTTTTGACTTAGAGTTGGCATTTATTATTCCTTGGGGAATAAATTTGCGAGCTACAGCTGGAGTGTCAGCTATTTCTGATCATGCTTTTGTGGCAATGATTATATTTTTAACGGTATTATTCCTTGGTCTAATATACGGTTGGAAAAAAGGAGCTTTAGAGTGGGAATAGGAAACGAAAATAAAGGTTTTATTACGGCTAGTGCTGATGCGCTTATAAATTGGGTACGTACAGGGTCGTTATGGCCAGTAACTACAGGTTTGGCTTGTTGTGCGGTAGAGATGATGCATGCTGGTGCAGCAAGATATGATTTGGATAGGTTTGGTGTAATTTTTAGGCCATCTCCTCGTCAGTCAGATGTACTGATTGTTGCTGGTACGCTTTGTAATAAGATGGCTCCAGCGTTAAGACAAGTTTATGATCAGATGCCTGACCCTAAGTGGGTTATCTCTATGGGGTCATGTGCAAATGGTGGTGGTTACTACCATTATTCATATTCAGTTGTGCGTGGTTGCGATAGGATTGTGCCTGTAGATATATATGTACCAGGTTGTCCACCAACTGCAGAGGCCCTGGTTTACGGCATTATACAATTACAGAATAAGATTGTCAGAACAAATACTGTAGCTAGGAAATAGTTGTGAATATTTCATTACAGCAACACTTTGAGAATATCGCTAAAATTTTAGATGGTTTTGGTGTTGAGTGCTATATAGCCCAAAAAGAAATTAATATCTCTGTAAGAGATCAGCGCGATATTCATCTTATATTATCTAAGCTAAAGAAAGCTTATGATTTTGAGCAGTTGACAGACATTACTGCTGTCGATTACTTGGCTTATGGCCAGTCAGATTGGCAAGTGGGTAAAGTTGTTTCTCAAACTGGTTTTTCACGAGGTCGTGAACAAGATGCAAAGACGAGTCACTTTGATAATAGATTTGAAGTTGTTTATCAGCTTATGAGTATGGCGAATAATGTTCGCATAAGAGTTAAGAGTAAGCTTAAAGATGAAGCTTTGATTTTGGTTGAATCAGTTGCTGATTTATGGGCTTCAGCTGATTGGTCAGAAAGAGAAGTTTATGATATGTTTGGTATTTATTTTAATAATCATCCAGATCTAAGAAGAGTGCTTACAGACTACGGTTTTGTAGGGCATCCTTTAAGAAAAGATTTCCCACAAACAGGTTATGTGGAAATGCGTTATGATGCAAATCTTGGCAAAGTTGTTTACGAGCCGGTCGAGATTGATGATAGGGTTAATACTGCGAGAGTTATTAAGTAGTAAATAAATTTATGGATTTATGTAATGCCAGAGTATAAAAACTACACATTAAACTTTGGTCCGGTACATCCTGCTGCGCATGGTGTATTAAGGCTTATTTTAGAGCTTAATGGAGAGACTGTTGTTCGAGCGGATCCTCATGTTGGATTGTTGCATCGTGGTACAGAAAAATTAGCTGAATTTAAGCCGTATAATCAGAGTATTGGTTATATGGATAGGCTTGATTATGTGTCTATGATTTGTAACGAACACTCATATGTAATGGCTATTGAGAAGCTTCTTGAATTAGAGGTACCTGAGCGAGCTAAGTATATTCGCGTAATGTTTGCAGAAATGACAAGGCTTTTGAATCATTTGTTATGGGCTGCAGCCTGTGGTATAGATTTGGGTGCGACAACTGTTTTCTTATATGCATTTAGAATAAGAGAAGATCTTTTTGATTGCTACGAAGCGGTTTCTGGTGCAAGAATGCATGCAGCTTACTTGAGGCCTGGTGGTGTGGCAAGAGATCTGCCAACACAAATGCCTAAGTACAAAGAAAGTAGATTTACTAGTAAGCGCAAAACTAAAAAAATCAATGAAAATAGACAAGGCAGTATGCTAGATTTTCTTGACAGTTTTGTTATTGATTTTGATAAGTCTTTGAAAGAGATTGACACTTTGCTTACTGACAATAGACTTTGGAAGCAAAGAAATGTTAATGTTGGTGTTGTGAGTGCGGAGCGAGCGAAAGAACTTGGTTTCACAGGTCCTATGCTAAGAGCTAGTGGAGTTGCTTGGGATCTTAGAAGAACTCAGCCTTATGAGGTGTATGACAAACTAGAGTTTGAAGTTCCTGTTGGTTCTGTTGGTGATTGTTATGATAGATACCTTGTAAGAATGGCAGAAATGAGTGAGTCAAACAAGATTATTAAGCAGTGTGTAGATTGGTTAAGAGCTAATCCTGGTGAAGTACTTTCTGATAATCATAAAGTTACACCACCAAAGCGTAATAATATGAAAAATGACATGGAAGAATTGATTCATCATTTTAAACATTTTTCTGAAGGTTATTGTACACCAGAAGGAGAGGTTTATGTGAGTACTGAGCATCCTAAGGGAGAGTTTGGTGTATACATTAAATCAGATGGTGCCAACAAACCGTATAGATTGAAAATGAGATCGCCTGGGTTTGCACATATAAGTGCTATGAATGAGCTGCTTTCAGGACATATGTTGGCAGATACTCCAGCTATAATCTCGACGATAGATGTAGTGTTTGGTGATGTAGATAGGTAGGAACGAAAATGTCTTTAGTAGAGCTAATATCGCTAGAAGCGAGAGAAGAAATAGATGAAGTTTTGACAAAATTCCCTGAAGATCAAAAAAAATCAGCTATCTTAGAAGGGTTGCATATTCTGCAAGGACAAAATGGTGGCTTTTTAACTGATGATTTGCAAACAGCCTTGGCTGAATATTTAGGTGTTAGTAAGGTCGATGTGTATGAGGTGGCAACATTCTACTGTATGTATGATCTTGCTCCTGTTGGTAAACACAAATTAAATGTGTGTACAAATGTATCGTGCATGTTAAATGGTGCTTATGAGCTTTTATCTCACATAGAGAAAAAGTTAGGTATAAAACCTGGGCAAACTACCAAAAATGGTAGGATTACTTTAAAAGAAGTAGAGTGTCAAGGAGCGTGTTGTGGTTCGCCGATGTTAGAGGTGGATAAGATTTTCTATGAGAATTTAACTGTAGAAAAAGTAAATCAAATTATTGATTCTTTGGAGTAGTAATATAAATGGCAAATGAAGTTTGTTTACGCACTATACATTTAGAGAAGCCCTATAGTTTAGAGGCTTACTTATCTGTGGGCGGGTACTCTTATTGGAACAAAATCTTAAAAGAAAAGATTTCTCCAGAAGTTATTATTGATGAGCTAAAAAAATCAGGACTTAGAGGTCGTGGTGGAGCTGGTTTTCCCACAGGTCTGAAATGGAGCTTTATGCCTCGCAGTATGCCTGGCCAAAAGTATGTGGTTTGTAACTCAGATGAGGGTGAGCCAGGTACTTGTAAAGATAGGGAGATTTTGCGTAATAACCCTCATCAGCTTATAGATGGTATGGCAATTGCAGGTTATGTTATTGGAGCTACAAAGGGTTACAATTATATTCGAGGAGAGTTTTACGAGCCTATAGCTAGGTTTGAGGATGCTCTTGTTGAGGCGTATCAGGCAGGTTTGTTAGGGGCTGATATTAAGTCATCTGGTATATCTTTTGATTTGTATTCTGCTATTGGTGCAGGTGCTTATATATGCGGAGAAGAGACAGCTCTTTTAGAGTCTCTTGAAGGTAAAAAAGGTCGCCCCAGATTTAAGCCACCGTTTCCTGCATTTGTGGGATTATATGGTAAGCCCACAAATATCAATAATACAGAAACATTTGCTTCAGTGCCAGCGATTATGCAGCATGGTGGCGAGTGGTTTAATAAACTTGGCACAGAAAAAAGTGGCGGAACTAAGATGTTCTGTATATCTGGTCATGTGGTTAAGCAAAGAGTTATGGAAATAAGTCTGGGCACGCCATTTGCAGAAGTTTTAAAAATGTGTGGTGGTGTCCGCAATGGCAATAAAATCAAAGCGGTAATTCCGGGTGGTAGTTCATCTAAGATTCTTACAGGCGAAGAGATGCTATCTGTGAATATGGATTATGAATCTATAGCAGAAGCTGGCTCTATGCTTGGATCTGGAGCTGTTGTAGTCCTTGATGAAACAGTTTGCATAGTTAAAACTCTTGCTAGGTTGGCGGATTTTTATTATGAAGAGTCTTGTGGTCAATGTACTCCTTGTAGAGAGGGGACTGGCTGGTTGGCTCGTACTCTTAACCGTATAATTGATGGTGGTGGTATTAGTGAGGATATTGATACTCTTACAAGGGTAGCAACAAATATCGAAGGTAACACTATTTGTGGACTAGGTGATGCAGCTGCATGGCCAGTGCAAAGTTATATAAATAAATTTAGAGATGAATTTGTATATATGATTAAGAATGGCGGTAAGAGTATAGTAGATCAATAGTTGATTGGAGTAGGTTTCGTTGTCAGACAATAAAGAATCCAAAAAAATAAATATAGAGATTGATGGTAAAGCTTTTGAAGCAAATCCGGGTCAACCAATTATTCAAATAGCGGATGCTAATGGAATTTATATTCCTAGGTTTTGCTATCATAAAAAGCTATCTGTAGCGGCAAATTGCCGTATGTGCTTGGTAGATGTCGAAGGTGCTAGACGCGCTTCGCCTGCTTGTGCTACACCAGTAATAGAAGGCATGAAAATCAAAACGCGTTCAGAGACAGCTTTGCAGATGCAAAAAGATGTAATGGAGTTTTTACTTATAAACCATCCGCTTGATTGCCCTATATGTGATCAAGGTGGTGAATGTGAGCTACAAGATTTAGCTATGGGTTATGGTAAAACTACTTCAGATTATAAAGAGTCAAAAAGAGTAGTTCCAGATCCAGGTCTAGGTTCTCTTATAGCAACGGATATGACTCGGTGTATTTTGTGTACTCGTTGTGTGCGTTTTGGCGACGAAGTCGCTGGCATAAAAGAGCTAGGTGTAATGGGTCGTGGAGATCATTCCGAGATCAGTACTTATATAGCTGGTGATATGGTTGATTCTGAAGTTTCCGGTAATGTTATTGATCTTTGCCCAGTTGGAGCGCTTACTTCTAAGCCATTTAGGTTTAAAGCAAGACCTTGGGAATTAAAACAGTTTCCTGCAACTTCAGCAGGAGATGCTTTAGCTGTAGATATAGACGCTCATGTGTATAGAGATAAGCTAATTCGTGTAGTTCCGCGAGAAAGTGAAGTAACAGGCACTTGGATTGCAGATAGAGATAGATTTGAATACACGGGTCTATATAGTGAAGAGAGAATTAAAAACCCTATGATTCAAAAATCTGGTGGTTGGGTTGATGTTTCTTGGGAAGAGGCTTTAGATTTTGTTAAGGTTGCTATTGAGCAAACAATAGCAAAAGATGGAGCTGATGCTATATCTGCTATTGTCTCAGAGAGCTCTACTTCTGAAGAGATGTTTTTGATGAAAAAACTTCTTAAAAGTGTTGGTTCTACAAATATTGATGCTCGTATTCGTCAGTATGCAGACATTTCAGGGGTAAGTTCTGGCAAAGGTTTAGGCTGCTCACTTAACGCTATTGAAAACAGTGATTTTGTTTTAATCTTTGGTTCAAATCTTAGAAAAGAATATCCAATTGTAAATATAGCAGTAAAAGATGCAGTAGAAAAAAATAATGCTAAAGCTGTTGCATGGAATGTGTGTGATTATGACTTTAACTATAAAGTTGATCAGATTACGCTTGCAGCAGATAATATTCAATACATTATACTGTCGTTATTAAAGGCAATTTTTGTTAGATCAGATATTCCTTATGGTGATCTTGATGAAATTTTGCGTAAGGTTGATCCTGCTATGCAAGTTAGAGAAGTTGCTGATAAGATTATTGCAGCAGAGAACCCTAAAATTATTATTGGTCAAGATGTTGTTAATACAAGTAGTTTCGAGACTGTATTTAGTGTGCTTTCTGTATTAGAGAAGGTTTCTAATATCAAAGGTGGTGTATTGGCAAGTGATGTCAATTCAGTGGCGGCTGATAGAATTTTAAGCTCATCAAAATCAAACTTTAGTACTTATAAGTGTTTGAATGGTCAAACTAACACTAAATTGCTTCTTACTGCTAATACAGAGTTAGTAAAAGATAGTTTATATGGAGAATCTAAGCTAAAAGAAGCATTAGATAATATTGATATAGTTGTATCGTTTACAGCTTTTGCAGATAAATTCACAAAAGAAAATTCTGATATTATTATTCCGGTAGCTAAGCACTATGAAACTGCGGGTAGTTTCGTTGACTTATTTGGTAGTAAACGAGAATTTAAGCAAATTGTTAAGCCTTATGCTCAAAACAAAGAGCTATGGAGAGTGTTGCGTGTATTGGGTAATTTATTAGAGTTAGAAGGCTTTGATTACAATGCTATCACAGAGGTTACAGAAGATGATTATGCAAGTCGTGCTAATGCATCTCCTAATCATGTAAGACAAATATTAAACGCTGATTTAGATTATCAAAAAGCTATTGCTTTTGTGGTCTCAAACAAAATGTATGATTCTTCTAGTTTACTTAGAAGAGCAGAGCCGCTACAGCAAACGGTTGATGCTAAAAGATTTGAAGGTTGTAGAATATCTCAAGATTTAGCAGATAAAATTGGTTTTGCTTCAGAGTCTGGTACGATAAGAATTTATGATATAGACAATGAAGTAGAGTTTGTAGTAAATGTTGATAAAAGCTTGCACGCTAAGAACTTCATGCTACCAAGAAGTTATATGCAGAGCTTCTTGCTTAGTGACAATATCAGTATTAAGTTAGTAAATGAGGAGGATAAATAGATATGTTAGAGTATATCTTATGGAATGTTTTATATTCCATACTCATAATTATCCCTTTAATTCTTGTAGTTGCTTACTATACTTATGCTGAGAGAAAAGTTATTGGCTATATGCAGGATAGACTTGGACCAAACAGGGTTGGTTCTTTTGGTTTATTGCAACCAATTATGGATGCTTTAAAACTTTTCTTAAAAGAAATAATTGTCCCTACAAAATCAAATAGATATTTGTTTTTTATAGCTCCTATTGTGGCGTTTGCTCCTGCTTATGCTGCTTGGGCTGTTATACCATTTGCTCCAGGAGTTGTTCTATCTGGGATGAATCTTGGTTTACTATACATCTTGGCGATGACTTCATTTTCTGTGTACGGTATTGTGATAGCAGGATGGGCTTCAAATAGTAAATATTCTCTTTTTGGTGCCTTAAGAGCTGGTGCTCAAGTTATCTCGTATGAACTTGCAATGAGTTTCTCTATCGTAGGCGTTGTGATTGCTGCTAATTCTATGAGTATTTCTGGAATTATTGATGCACAACAAGGTGGTATATTGCATTGGTACTTTATTCCGCTATTTCCGTTATTTATAATTTACTTTATATCTGGTCTTGCTGAGACAAATCGTGCTCCATTTGATGTGGTCGAGGGTGAGTCTGAGATTGTGGCAGGACATCATATCGAGTATACAGGATCTAGGTTTGCGTTATTCTTCTTAGCAGAATATGCAAATATGATTTTGATAAGTATTTTAACTGCGATAATGTTTTTAGGTGGTTGGAATTCACCATTTGAAGGAACTCCTATACAATCATGGTTTGACTGGGTGCCTGCAACAATATGGTTATTTGGTAAAACTGGTGTGTTTATGTTTATGTTCTTATGGATAAGAGCTACTTACCCAAGATATAGGTATGACCAAATCATGCGTTTAGGCTGGAAGATATTTATTCCACTGACATTTGTATGGGTGGTTATAGTAGCTTGTATGGTAAGGTTTGGCGTAGGACCTTGGTGGTAAAAAGGATAGTATGATGAAAAATATAACAAGTTTTTTTAAAACTTTTTTACTCTGGGAGCTTTTGAAAGGGCTAACTGTTACAGGTAAGCACTTCTTTACTCGTAAAGTTACAGTTCAATACCCAGATGAAAAAACGCCTATTTCAAATAGGTTTAGAGGGTTGCATGCTCTTAGACGCTATGAAAATGGTGAGGAAAGATGTATTGCATGTAAATTATGTGAAGTAGTTTGTCCGGCATTGGCGATTACAATCGAATCTACTGAAAGAGAAGATGGCTCGCGTAGAACTTCTAGTTATGAAATAGATTTATTTAAATGTATTTTCTGTGGTTTTTGTGAAGAGTCTTGTCCTGTTGACTCTATTGTTGAGACAGATATCTTAGAATATCACTTCGAAGAAAGAGGTGAAAATATTATGACTAAAGCTAAGTTACTAGCAGTTGGTGATAAGTATGAGCCTCAAATAGCTGCAGCTAGATTGCAAGATAAGGATTTTAGGTAGAAAAATGGGTGTAACAGATATTTTATTTTATATTTTCTCATCGCTAGCTATTATCGCGGCATTGGTGCTTGTTTTAAGTGGTAATCCGATTAACTCTGTGATTGCTATGATATTGACATTTATATGTACAGCCGTAGTTTGGATAATCTTTCAGCAATTATACTTAGCATTGCTCTTGATAGTGGTATATGTTGGTGCTGTATTGGTGATGTTTTTATTTGTGGTATTTATGCTTGATTTACATACCGAAATCCAAGTTAGAGTTGGTAGATTCTTTTATGCTTTAGCTGCGATAATTGTATGTAGTATATTTGCAGGTATTATCAGCTATGCAGTTACTCATGTGTTTGCAGGTAGTCAAATGCAAGGTGGTGTAGGTGGTTTGAGAGTCATTGGTCATACAATGTTCGATAACAACAATCTTTATGTATTTGAGCTAATAGACTTTATATTATTAGCCGCTATGGTTGCAGCAGTCACTCTAACGCTTAGATCTAAACGAAAAGGCAATAAATCTGTTGATCCTGCTATGCAAGTTAAAGTTAAAGCAGAAGATCGTTTAACTATGATTAATATGGAAAGCAACAAAGCAAATCGCATTGATAATAGAGGGAAAGAGAATGAATAGTATCTCAATTTCGGTAACTCATGGTTTAATCTTTAGTACAATCTTATTTGTTATAAGTGTTGCAGGGATAATCATAAATAGAAGAAATATCCTGATTTTGCTTATGTCTATAGAGCTTATGCTTTTAGCAGTAAATACAAATTTCTTGATATTTGCAAATATGCATCATCAAGCGATGGGTGGGGTTTTTGTGTTTTTTATAATGGCAGTAGCGGCAGCTGAAACTGCGATTGGTTTAGCAATAGTTGTGGCGATATTTAGAAAACGCAAAACTATTGATCTAAATAAACTTAATACATTAAGAGGCTAAGTAAATGATAATAAATATTCAAATCGCAGCCGTATTAATTGCAACTATAATCTTAGCGCCAATGTTAGGAGCTATCATCGCAAGCTTTTTTGGTAAGAACCTCAAAAACTCAGGCGTAAACTTTTTGATAGTAGTTCTGTGTGGTTTATCTTTTGTACTGAGTGCAATTTTAGCTTATGGTGTTTTTAATGGTGATGTGTATAGCGTAACTTACTACCAGTGGGCACCTATCTCAAATATGTTCTCATTTGATGTGGGCTTTGAAGTTAATCGTATTACAGTTTATATGATGCTGATTATAACATTCGTATCTACGCTAGTGCATATATACTCTATAGGTTATATGAAAGGTGAAGAGGGTTACGGTAGATTCTTTGCTTATATCTCTGGGTTTACCTTTGCTATGCTGTGCTTGGTTATGGGTAATAACTTCTTACTGCTTTTCTTTGGATGGGAAGGTGTAGGTTTATTCTCTTACCTTTTGATTGGTTTTTACTTTACTAGAGAGAAGTCAAATGTAGCTAGTTTAAGAGCATTCTTAGTAAATAGAATTGGAGACTTAGGCTTTTTATTAGGTATTGGGGCTGTAATTTTATATACAGGTTCTATTGATTATAAAGATGTATTTGCATTATTATCAAGCATAGATAACACTCAGGTTATACATTTCTTAGGAATGCGCTTTAGTCCAGTTACACTGATGTGTAGCTTGTTGTTTGTAGGTGCGATGGGTAAATCAGCTCAGTTCCCTCTACACTCTTGGCTTGAAGGCTCAATGGAAGGTCCTACACCTATATCGGCATTAATCCATGCTGCTACAATGGTTACAGCTGGTGTATTTATGGTTGCAAGACTATCGCCAATGTTTGTACTATCTCCTGCAGCTTTAAGTTTTGTGCTCATAATTGGAGCAATCACTTGTTTGTTTATGGGCTTGATAGCTATAGTTCAGACAGATATTAAACGCGTAATTGCTTATTGTACACTTTCGCAACTTGGTTATATGATGGTAGCACAAGGTGCTGGTGCATTCTCTATCGGGATGTTCCATCTTATGACTCATGCGATGTTTAAAGCTTTGTTATTCTTAGCTGCAGGTTCTGTGATTGTGGCGATGCATCATGAGCAAGATATCCGCAGAATGGGTGGTTTGAAAAAGTATATGCCTGTGACTTACCTATGTATGTTTATAGGTGCTTGGGCATTAGCTGCATTACCACCATTCTCAGGTTTCTTCTCAAAAGATTTGATAATTGAAGCTGCTCAAACTACTACGGTATTTGGTCATCAATTTGCTTACTACATGGTACTTGCTTGTTCATTTGTGACATCTTTCTATATATTTAGAATGTTTTTTGTAGTATTTCATGGTCAAGAAAGAATGTCTGAAAAGGAGAAGTCTCACATTAAAGAATCTCCACTTTCTATCTTGATACCTTTAGTACTTTTGGCTATACCATCGGTGTTTATTGGTGATCATTTCTTTAGCAGTATTTTGTCTCAAGAGCATGGCTTGTTTGGTAATACGATTACATCGTATGGACAAGCTGGTTTACATGGTATGTCTGTAACGGTGCACTTAGCTTCAGAGTCTGCAATGGCAAGTTCATTTGCTTATATTCAACACTCTATATATAAGCTGCCATTGTGGTTGGCTTTAAGTGCAATGGTACTTTCATATGTACTTTATATATTAGTTCCAAGCATACCAAAGGCATTAGCGAAAAAAGGTTCTGGTGTGGGTATTATATATCACATACTAGTTAAGAAGTATTTTATAGACACTCTTTATGATGTTGTTTTGGTGAAAATATTCTTATGTGTAAGTACATTCTTGTGGAAGGTTATAGACATCTTTATTATCGATAAAACAATTGTACATGGTACTTCTAACCTGATCTATCAAACAGGTGATAGTTTTAGAAAAGTCCAAAGGGGATACTTGTTTGATTATGCATTTGTAATGATGGTAGGTGTGCTACTGTTCATGATATTGCTAATAACGGTTTAAATGAGATGATGTTAAATCTGGGAAAGGATAAATTTATATTATGAATTTAGGTAATTACTTATTAAGTTTGCTAATTTGGCTACCAATCGTTGGTGGTTTTGTCGTATTGGCAACAAAAATAAAAGAAATTCATGGTGATGCATCTCGTTGGGTAGCATTAGTATTTAGTGGACTGACTTTTGCATTGTGTATTCCTTTAGTCATGGGCTTTGACTCAACTAACTATGCTATGCAGTTCCAAGAGTCAGCAGAATGGTTTATTGTATTTGGTAAGCATAGTGTTTACTATGGTTTAGGTGTGGATGGTTTTTCAGTATTGTTTATATTGCTGACATCATTTTCTACTTTAATCATCGTATTATCGTCTTGGACTTCTATCAAGGTCAAAGTTAGACAATACATGGCTATCTTCTTGATAACATGTGGTCTTACAAATGGTGTGTTTTGTGCAACTGATTCGATACTTTATTATGTATTTTGGGAAGCCTTACTAATACCTACTTGTCTTGGTATAGGTATTTGGGGTGGTAAAAATAAGGCTTATGCTGCGACTAAATACTTTATGTATACTTTCTTTGGTTCAGTATTTTTATTAGCAGCAATACTATTTTTACAAACTAAAGTTGCTGCCTCATCTAGTGATATTTTGGTAAGTATAGATACTTACTCAATACAGAATTTTGTCGCTTGGGCTAATCATTCTCTAGGCCTAGTAAATACAGTTAATTTTACGCTTTCAGCTCAGTGGTTGATTTTTGGTGCATTTTTCTTGGCATTTGCCGTAAAGATACCGATGTGGCCATTCCATTCATGGTTACCAGATGCTCACTCAGAGGCACCTGCTGGTGGTTCTGTGATACTTGCGGCTCTTATGCTAAAGCTTGGTGCTTATGGTTTTGTAAGATTTGCAATTCCTATGCTACCAGAAGTTACAGCATCTTTAGAGTATGTGCTTGTTGGAATGTCTCTTATTGCGATAGTGTATGTGGGTATAGTTGCGGTTGCTCAAACTGATGTAAAAAGACTTATTGCTTACTCTTCAATCTCACATATGGGATTGGTAACTTTAGGCTTATTTTCAATATTTATCCTAAAAACTGCTGATCCAGTTTTAGGTACTACGCATGCACAGATGGCTATTCAGGGAGCAGTATTTCAGATGATTGCTCATGCATTTTCATCAGGTGGTATGTTTATCGGTATCGGTTACTTATACCTAAGAATGAATACGCGTGAAATAGCAGACTTCTCAGGTGTAGCAAAAACTATGCCGATATTCTCAATGTTTTTCTTACTTTTCTGTATGGCTAATGTTGGACTGCCTGGCACAAGTGGGTTTTTTGGTGAATTTATGATTTTACTAGCAGTATTTCAGTACTCACCTTTGGTTGCATTGATAGCAGGGCTTACTTTAGTTATAGCTCCAATTTATACTTTGTGGATGTATAAGAGGGTGTTTTTTGGTGAGGTTGTATCTAGCAAAGTTGCAAGATTAACTGATCTAAATAGAATGGAAGTATTAGTATTTATATTACTATCGGTGCCAACATTATTGTTTGGTTTGTATCCTGAGCCGATATTGCAAATATCTTCAGCGTCTTCGGCACATATTGTTGGTTTATCTCTATAGGATGGTGTTTTGATTATGAATATATCAATACTTTATATATTACCTGAAATATTACTATCAGTCGGTGTACTTGCCGTGATGCTTTCTGGTTTGTTTTTACAAGGCAAAATAAGAAATATGAACTATAATTTTTTTCAAGTATTTATAGCATTAGCTTTAGTTGCTACATTTGCAAAAGACTACATTTTGCAAACAAATGGTTCGATATTTGAGGGACAGGTTGTATTTAGTGGTTTTGCATATACTTTACAGATAGTGATATTAGTTTTAGCACTATTTGTAGCTCTATACTCAAGAGAGTATGTAAAAGATAGAAAAATCTCTAATGGCGATTTCTACACGCTTCTGATGTTGTGTATATTGGGAGCTATGGTATTAACTTCAGCACATAGTTTAGTTACTATATATGTAGGCTTAGAGCTTTTGTCTTTACCATTATATGCTCTAATTGCTATATATAGAGATTATAGTAGAGGTCTTGAAGCTGCTATTAAGTACTTTGTACTAAGTGCAATTGCTTCGGCGCTGCTACTTTTTGGTATGTCTTTTGTATACGGTATGACAGGGCAACTAGATATTACAGATATAGCTAAATTTTTAGCAACGAAGGATTTCTCAACTGTAGAGCATAAGTTATTATTGATTTGTTTAGTGATGATGTGTGCGACTTTCCTATTTAAACTAGGTGCAGCACCATTTAACATGTGGTTACCAGATGTATATGAGGGTGCTCCAAATGCTGTAGCAAATATTGTAGCAACAATTCCAAAGATTGCAGCTTTTGCTATGCTGATTAATATACTATTTGTAGGGTTTCCAGAGTTAAAAGCTTCGTGGGTATATCTATTTAGAGTGATAGGTATTACATCTATATTCTTTGGTGGTTTGGTGGCATTATCGCAAACTAATATCAAAAGACTTCTTGGTTACTCGACTGTTTCACAAGTTGGTTTTATATTGCTAGCAACTACAATTGAGCCTCAAAGTTATGCTTTAACAGCAGCGAGTTTCTATGTGGTTGTATATGTGTTTACAACTTTAGCAGCTTTTGGTGTACTTACAGCTATTAGTATAGGTGGATATGAAGTAGAAACTTTAGAAGATTTGAAAGGTTTTAATACTAAGAACTCATGGTTAGCGTTTATTCTATTAATAGTTTTATTCTCGATGGCAGGAATACCTCCATTTGGTGGCTTTATTGCTAAACTGTTTGTAGTGATGGGTATAATTAATAATGGTAATTATTTCCTTGCATGTTTTGTGCTGTTTATGGCTGTGATTGCATCATTCTATTATGTGCGTGTGATCAAGACTATGTATTTTGACGAGCCTGAGAATAATAATACTGTTAAGCCACTACTTACTTCTTTGATTGCCTTAAGTGTAAATGGATTAGTATTGCTTATGTTAGGTATCATGCCAATGGTGCTTTTAGGAGTACTTTCTCGAGTTGTGAATGTGATATAAATTTATACAATAAAAAAACTATTGCTTACATACAAAAGCACCAATCAAAGTTATTATTCAACCGAATATTAGAGATAATCGCAAAAACGGGTTGGTAAAATACGACAAAATAAACTTGCAGAAGTAATATTTAGAAAATATGTTTTAAGCATCAAAATCAGACAGATTTAGCACTAGAATACAACATGTCAAAAAAATCAGTTTATAATCAAATAAATAACTATCAAGTAGCAATAAAAAGGGTTCTGTCGCAAACTGTGTGCATAGGTATAATATTCCCACAATCAGTTATCATTAGTTACAGTTATGCAGCTATAGCATAAAACTGATCCCAAACAGTCATTTTACCAGCGTTAATGTGCTGACCTTTTTTAATCATGTTAACTAATTTGTAACCTGCTATAGTAGATCCCATAGAATCCCATGACTTAAATCCTAACATGGGTCGAGTCAATCTCTTTATATTCCTATGCTCCTGCTCTATCAAATTATTGAGATACTTATTTTGTCTTATCTCTATACCATGAGTTAACCATATCCCAAGCAAAAATAGAAAGATATTAATAGATAGCAAAGCAGTTTCATTAGCACCAGACTTATCTACATTGACTTTTTCCGGCAAGCCATGTTTACCAATCGTTTGTTTAAAGAACTTATGAACAGCCCTTTCATCTCTTTTAAGAGAAATCATAAACTATAATGTATCTCCATGCTTATCTATTGCTCTGTAGAGATAAACCCACTTACCTTTATGCTTTACTTAAGTTTCATCCATCTTCCAACTTACATAAGCACTATACTTACTAAACTTTCTGCTTAAAGTAACTTCTAACTCTTTAGCATATTTGATAATCCAACGGTTGAGAGTACTATGATCTACACTAACTCCAAGCTATTTCATTAACTCTTCTACATGCCTATAGCTAAGTGGATATGATAAATACCAACGAAGAGCTTGGAGAATTAAAAGTTTGGTGAAGTGTCTACCTGTGAAATCTAACATAGAAAAACATAATTATATTTGTGATAAAATAATACTATAACATTTCGTAATTGTCAGTTTGAGACAGAACCATTAAAAGAGCTATGTAAAGACAATGATGTTTTTATAGATTTTAGAGTAGCATTCAGCGAGACTGATACAGAGTTTTATTTCGGGCTTAACGGCTAAAATACAGGTTCCTTAGTTGGCGGATTATAGTTGCCAGAGATACCAATAAGCTTATCCTCATTGTTAAAAGTCAAAACAAGCTTTGATTCATCATAATTACTATCTTGCATATAAGCTTTATAGGTATTTACATAGATAAACTGATTTGGATTAAAAGTATCTATAATATCAGGTGAACCAAGCATATAAATAACTTCACTTTTAGTCATATTTGGTTTTATATCAAAAACTTTTTTATCCCCGATGGTCTTGCCTTGAGGGACTGGTGCTGTATATGGGTCGATGATACCACAACTATTTAAAGAACAAGTAACCATTAAAAAAACATAAGCAGGTAAAATCTTTTTATACATCTTAATCTTCTAAGCCTACAAAAAGTTTTTGATCTATAATGTCACACAAACAGTGTATGATCAGAAGATGATTCTCTTGAATAGTTGCTTCATCATTTGACGGTACTCGCAACTCTACATCGCCATCCATATAAATATTCTGCATCATCCCGCCATCACAACCTGTAAGAGCTACAACTTGCATCTCAAGATCACGAGCCTCTTCAACTGCTTTTAATATATTAGATGAATTACCACTTGTAGATATAGTAAGCAAAATATCTCCCTCATTACCTAATGCTGCAACCTGCTTAGAGAAAATATCCGCAAATCCATAATGATCGCCAGTAGCTGTAATTGTAGCGATATCACCAGTCAGAGCAATCGCAGGTAGAGGAGGTCTTTCCATCTGAAAATGACTTAATAACTTAGATGAAAAGTGTTGAGCTAAACTAGCCGAGCCACCATTACCACAAACAAGAATTTTACCACCATTCTCTACGCAAGAAACCATAGCTTTTGCAGCTTGTGCAATCGCAGGAGGAAGAGTATTTGCTGTCTCAATTTTTGATTGAATGCTTGCTTCAAAATAGTTATTTATTTTTTCTATAGAACTCATACTAAACTTTATGGAATGATTAAACCAATATAGTAACAATTTTACTATATAAAAAAAACGATAGCCAGAATATTACCCAGATTATTCTTCTGTAAAGTTTTTCAAAAACAATAAACAAAATGCAGCAACAGCAACAAATCCACATATAACAACAAAGCTGTATATGTAGTCTAAATCTATATAACCCATGATGCTTACACATAAAACTGCAGTTGCCATGTTTATAAAATTCATCATAGCTGATGAACTTGCCCTATCATCAGGTAAAGAGTTTGATGCAATATGTGAAGCAGCTGGGTATATAAAGCTTGTAATAAAATACATCAATGTAACGATTCCAAAAAATACAATAGGTGTAATAATTTCAAGATATTTCATGAAAACTATAGCTACCAAAATTACTAACAAAGAAAAAATTGCAAGTTTCAAAATCAAAACATTATCGTATTTATTTATGATTTTTGCTGATCCTAAAGACCCTGCTATTATACCTACAATAGTCATAGAGTTGTAAACACCCAGTTGAGCACTATTAAAATCAAAAAGTTGCTGTGTTATAAACGGCACAGCTGTTGTATAGCAATAGCTAAAAGTAGACATTACACCTATTATTAAAGCAAAAACTACAAGTTTTGGGCTTGATAACGCACTTAAATATCCTAAAAAAATATTACCTATATTAATCTTTGATATACTCGGTGCTTCATTTTGGTATAAGTATGTAAGTATGTACATTACAGTTCCATGAGCTAAAAGCACATAAAAGCAATAGTTCCATTGTAAGTAATAATTTACAAAACCACATATCATAATAGCCAAAGTGACAGATAGTGCGAAATACATGCTTGCAAAAGATAATGCTGTCTTTGCTCTAGATGGCTCTACTGAATTATTTAGAATAATAAATATACAAACTAAACCAACAGATGAACCTAGTGCTGTAATTAGCCTACCCAAAAGTAACAACTCAAAAGATAAATACACCCCTCCAAATATACAAACTATGATACCCAGCAAATTAATGATTAAACCTATTCGTAAAGCACTTACACTACCAAATCTGCGCGCAATTGGACCATAGATAAGCTGTCCAGCGACATACCCAACTAAAAAAATACTTACAAGCCACTCAACTTGCCCGCTTGCAAGATTTAGCTCACTGCTAATATGAGGTAAAGCAGGATTTAAGATAACCGCAGATGCACTTGCTATACTTATATAGCTAAGCAATACAATAATTTTTAACTTACTCACTTAATTCTTTCCCCAAACAAACTACTACCAATCCGAACCATTGTAGAGTCATAATTTATAGCTTCAATATAGTCTCCACTCATACCCATAGATAGTTTTGTTAATTTTTGAGTATCATCAAGCTTAGAATTTACTTTTACATAAAACTCATGCATTTTTTTGAAGCTTTTACTTGGTGTAGTACTTTTTGTAGGTAGACACATTAAGCCAATTACCTTTATACTACCTAATTCGTGAGACTTCTTAATGCAATCAACTACGCTATCTAACTGATTAGAGTCAAAACCAGATTTATTAGGATCATCATCTATATTTATTTGCAAAAACACAGATATTTGCTTACCCAAGAGGCTAGCTTGCTTATTGATTTTTTCAAGGTGTTCAAATTTTTCCACGCTTTGAATAGTGCTTACATACTTAACTATATGCTTAATTTTCTTTGATTGAATACTACCTATAAAGTGCCAATTCAACTTCGGCATCTCTACAGCTTTTGGCTCAAGCTCCTGCAAATAATTTTCACCAAAATTTTTCTGACCTAAGCTTGCGAGATGTTTTATTTTATCAATCGACTGATACTTACTTACAGCTAAAAGCTCAGCCCTATCAGACAGATTATCCATAACTTCACTATAAGCTTTTTCTATAAACTCATTACTAATAGCCATTCTTTTTTCTCATAACTATAAGGTTTCTTTTAGCTTCTAAAAATGGCACTGTAATTTGATGAGTTTCTATATCTAACGGCAATTTAGCTAAATTACTATCCTCAAGTTCTGGTCCTTTCATTGCTAGCATTTGATTACTATCGGTTAAGAAATGCTTACAAAAATTATAAAACTTGTCTGCAGCACTAAATGCTCTTGAGATAATATTATCAAACTGCCCCTCAAGCTGTTCTATACGAATATTTACAGGTTTGATATTATCCAGCTTTAGGGTTCTTTTAGCATTATTTAAAAACATAATTTTCTTACCAACACTATCTACTAGAGTAAACTTATGCTCTGGATACAAAATCGCTAACACCACACCAGGTAAGCCACCACCAGTTCCTACATCAACTGTTGAATTACCTTTGATATATTTAGCAACTGAAAGACTATCAAGTAAATGCTTGTCTAACATATCATCAAAATTCTTGATGGCTGTCATATTGTACACTTTATTCCATTTTTCCAGAAGCTTGAGATATTGTATCCATAGTTCAATTTGTTCTTCAGAAGCTTTGATATCTAATTTTTCTAGAGCGGCTTTTATTTTTATAGAGGGAGCTATCATTGTCATGTAGGTATTACTAGGTGAATAACGTATATTATAACTGATATTTATCAAAAAACTTTATTATAGGTTTAATAAGAATGAGTTTTTGTGCAATAATTTAGGATTGTTTTCATACAAAGAGTTTTCATAAATAAGCTGCATAGCCTTAACGTTACCATAAGTGGCAGCTTTATTTAGCCAGAATAAAGCTGCTTTATGGTTAGTTTCAACGTAGTAAGGTTGGTCTTTATCTATATATGACATGCCAAGGAAAAACATAGCCTCAGTATTATCTGCTTGAGCAGATTGTTGTAAATATTTATGGGCTTTCTCTACATCACCTTTAGAATTATAAATAACAGCTAAAGCTAGGTAAGCATTGACACGATATTTTCGAAGTTGCTTAGAATTGTCTTTACTTAAAAAAATATCAAAATATTTGATTGCCATATCAGTTTTTTTCCACACATAAACCTATAAGCGTAATGAACCCCTAGAAAATAAGAGGATGTCGGACATCCATTTTTGTACAAACCAGAAAATGCTTTTACATAGCAGGTGTAGTCACTATGCATAAATGCAGAATAAGATCTATTATAATTATTAGATATAAACGCTTGAGAGGATTGAAAACTAAGAAATCCTAAGAAGAGAGTTGATGCAACTATTATTTTTTTGGTTATATTAATATTTGGTAGTTAAAATGGTTTTTTATGATGCTTTAGCAATTTAATTACAGTTGTTAACAGCTTGTCAATGAGTGTGTATAACAGTTTTGCAAGGTAAATAAGGTCATTAATCACGAAACAGTTAGTTTCTTTATTGACTATATGAGTCTTTTTATATACAATATCGAAACTATTTCTGAAATCTAAAAGATTGTTTTAAATTTTAAATAATTAATTAAGAGGATAATAAAAATGAAAAGAACTTTCCAACCATCAAATCTAAAAAGAAAAAGAACTGCTGGTTTCCGAGCTCGCATGAAAACTCTTAGAGGTCAAAAATTAATAAGAAACAGAAGAGCTAAAGGTAGATATAAAATTTCTGCTTAATCCTATCTTTGAAAAAGCAAAATATTCTGACAAAAGAAGAGGTTACAAAAGCCTTTGACAATGTCGAAGCTAAACTAAGCTCTCCTCATTTTACTTTTTTGCTTAGCAATCGCTCTATAGTTGAGCCCGGCTTATGCGTTATATTAGCTAAAAAAAATATCAAAAAAGCAACTAAAAGAAATTTATGCCGTAGACTGATTAAAGAATCGTTTCGAGCTCATAAAAATTTCCTAGCAAACAAAAGCTTAATTGTGCTTAGCAAAAAGCCCGCAGGTGAAGCTCCTAAGGAAGATTTATGGCAATCTATACAAAAATTTCAGCAGTTTTTAGAAAGCCCCTCATAGCTCATTTGATTTTATTTATCAAATTTTATCGCTATTGTATTAGCCCATTTATACCGGCAAGATGCCGTTATTATCCAACTTGTTCCGAATATGCCCTAGAAGCTTTAAAAACTCATGGTATACTAAAGGGATTATATTTAAGTGTTTGTAGAATTTTTAGTTGCAACCCATTATCTAAAAGATACTACTTTGACCCCGTTCCTAGTAAAACAAAAGGTTTAGAATAACAATGAAATCCAATCATATAAGAATACTTCTATTAGTAACAATAACGATAATGTTTGTCTCGTTGATGAATAAATGGGAACAAGCATTCCCTTCTAACGACAGCCCTCAACAAACTACAGGGGTTAAAGATAATACTAGACACTATACAGACACTAAAACTACCCCTAGTAAAGATACAAAAACTGATGCGAAATCTTCTCTAGCTGAAAAAACTAATTTCTCGGAATATGATAAGGCTAAAACAGTCACTGTAAATACAGATGTATTTAAAGATTTACAGGTTAGTTTAAAGAACGGTGCGATAATCTCAGCCTCGTTGAAAGACTATACAGTGAGCATTGAAGATAAATCAGCAATGCATCTTTTAACTAGTAAAGACAAATCTCAATATATCGCGAAAAGTAATATCGTTGTAAATAAAAAACCTTTAACTATTACTTTCAAAGATGAAGGAATAAAGAAAGAAAGTGATAAACAAGTATTAACTCTTAGCGGTAGTGCTGAGGGATTAGATGTTGTAAGAACATATATTTTTGATGATACTAAGTACAACATTTCAATATCTCAAAAAATCACAAATACTGGCTCAAATCCTGCAAATGTTATAGTTGACAACTCATTTGCTCGTGACTTTGACCCTGATGGAAATAGTTTCAGCCTTCTAAATGCTCATAGCTATACATTTACAGGTGTTGCTTACTCTACTTCTGAAGATAATTTCAGAAAAGAATCATTCAAAGACATTGCAAAAACAAATGGTAAACCAAAAGTAATAAATAATGTTGGTAATGGTTGGGTAGCATTTGTTGAGCACTATTTTGAAAGTGCATGGATTCCTAAATCCTCTAATTCTATAATTTACTATAAAAATATTGGTGAAAATGTATTTGAAGCTGGTGAGTATACAAGCATGACAATACAACCTAACCAGTCACAAGATGCTACAAGCGTGCTTTACTCTGGTCCAATCATTAAAAATAATCTTGCACCATTAGCTCCAAAACTTGAAAAAACTTTAGACTATGGAATGCTGTCCTTCTTCTCAGAAATAATATTCTGGGTAATGTTCCACATTCACGCCTTAGTTAACAACTGGGGATTAGCTATCATATTGGTTACTTGCTTAATCAAAGCTATATTCTACCCTCTTTCTGCTAAAAGCTATCGTTCTATGGCAAAGATTCGTATGCTTCAGCCTAGAATCAAACGTCTTCAAGAGAGCTATAAAGATGACAAGCAAGCTCTTGGTAAGAAGATGATGGAAATGTATAAGACAGAAAAGGTAAATCCCCTAAGTGGTTGTTTACCAATGGTTATACAAATTCCTATATTCATTTCCTTATATTGGGTACTACTTGAGTCTGTAGAACTCAGACATGCTCCATTTATATTCTGGATTCATGACTTATCTATGAAGGACCCTTACTTTGTATTGCCTGTGCTTATGGGTATATCTATGTTTTTACAACAAAAGATATCTCCAGCTCCTGCTGATCCAATGCAAGCAAAAATTATGATGTTTTTACCTGTGATGTTTACATTCTTGTTCTCATCTTTCCCTGCAGGTCTAGTACTTTACTGGTTGACGAATAACTTAATCAGTATCACACAACAATACATTATTGCTAGACGCTATCAAGCTAGTCACACGCATAATAACCAATAAATATCTCATGTATAAATCGCTTCTAAAACCCAAATACTGGGGGATATGGCTAGCCATCTTCTTAGCTAAAATTATCGTCAATACTCTTTCATATAAATCATTGATGCGTTTAGCTTTAGTTATTGGTAAGCTTGTAAAACCTCTAGCTAAAAGCAGAAATGAAATTGCTAGAATAAACCTTGAAATAGCTTTTCCTGAAAAATCTATACAAGAAATCAAAGACCTAGTAAATGAAACCTATAAGTCTGCTTGTATGGCTGGTTTTGAAAGTATTATAGCATGGTTTATGTCTGAAAAGAATTTTAAAAAAATCAATTTTGATGAATCTGAATTTACCACATTTAGAACTAATCATAGAAACATAAATAGACCCCTTATGTCATTAGGATTTCATTTTCATACACTCGAAATAGCAGGAAGATACTGTGGCGATAATTTCAAACCTCTTAGTTTCATCTACCAAAAACATAAGCACCCTGTTATGGAGCATATCATCACTTCATCTCGCTTGAAATACATTGAAAAATGTTTTGAACGAAAAAACATGGTAAGTGCAATAAAAAGTTTAAGAGGAAAGATGTCTCTTTGGTATGCACCAGACCAAGACTTTAGAGAGCATAGTATCTTTGTGCCTTTTTTTGGTAAGTTATGCTCAACCCTTACAGTTACACCATGGCTGGCTCATAGAACAAAAGCGATAGTTGTTCCAACATACTATGTAAGAAATAAAGATTTATCAGGATATAAACTTATCTCTGGAGAGGTTATAGAGTTTACAGGAGATGCTTATAAAGATGCCGAAATTACCAATAAACTTCTTGAAGAAGCCATTAGAAAGTACCCAGAACAATACTTATGGCAACATCGTCGCTATAAAACTAGACCCGAAGGAGAAGAAAAAATTTATTAAAGTTTTATGATTTCATCGTCACATGATAAAATTGTATGCAGGACATTGGTAAAAAACTTATAATGATAAAAGACAATTTAAAACCAAGAAATTGGGGTGTATGGATTGTAGTAGGCATAATGAAATTAGGCTCTAAGCTACCTTTCTCCATTCAAAAATATATATCTTTAGCTTTAGGTTTCACCATAAAACCTTTTTTACGCAGTAGAGAAATTATAGCCACTGAAAACCTAAAAATAGTCTTTCCTGAATATACAAAAAAACAAATAAAGAAAATAGTCAATCAAAGCTACTACTCTATGGTTCTTTCTGGTGCTGAAATAACAACTTCTTGGTTTGCATCTGAAAAAAGATTCAAAAAAATCACATTTGAATGGGCTGAAGGCTCATATGAAATATTCAAAAAATACCATGAAGACCCAAGGATAAACCTTATAACTCTAGGCTTTCATTTTCATTGCATAGAAATAATGGGGCGTTATTTTGGAGAAAATTTCCCTCCTTTTACAGTGATGTATCAAAAAAATTCAAACGAGTTAATAGAAGATTTGATAAAAAAATACCGTGAGAAAAGACTAAGTAAATGTCTTGATAGTAAAAATTTCATTGCTGTTATTAAAAGCTTAAAAAAAGGCTACTCTATGTGGTACGCTCCAGATCAAGACTTTGGACTTGAAAGTTCTGGTATTAAAAACTCAGTTTTTGCACCTTTTTTTGGTAAAGCCTGCTCAACTCTTATAGTTACACCATGGCTAGCACAAAAAACTAACTCGACAGTTTTACCGGTATACTATATTCGTAAGATGTGTCTTAAGAAGTATAAGATTGTCTTTGGTGAACCTTTTTATTTTAAGGGAAATGCTTACGAAGATGCTAAAATGACCAATGAATTTTTAGAAAATGCTGTTAGACAATGTCCTGAACAGTACTTATGGCAGCACCGCCGCTTTAGAACTAGACCTAATGGTGAACCTCAAATTTACTAGAGGAATAAAAAAACTATGGTAAAGATCAAAGGATTTTCATTAGTGGAGCTAATGGTAGTAAGAGCAATTATTGCTATACTTGCACCTATAGCTATGCCAATGTATACAAACTATACTTTAATAAGTAATCGTAGTGAAGCTAATGCTGAGCTTTTATCAACGGCGAGTGCTGCGGATAATTTTGAAATTAGAAATGGTGTATTTCCATCAGGTAGTGACATAAATACCTTCTACCATGACACTACCCAAAATAACTACTACACCTTATCGTGGAGATAGTGACTGCTCAGATGTAAACTAAAGATTATTGCAGAAGCTAAAAACTCACAAAAATCAGATACTCCTTGTCAAAATATTGAGATAGAAGTAAATGGTACAATAACAAACAAAACTCCAACAAAATGCTGAAACTAAAATATAAATATACAAAAGGAATTAAATAAATAATGGCAAACTATAGCACTAATGAATTTAAAGGTGGTCTAAAAATCCTAATTAATGGAAAACCTAATGTAATTATTGAAAATGAATTTGTAAAACCAGGCAAAGGTCAAGCTTTTAACAGAGTTAAGCTGAAAAACCTAGTTAATAGCAGAATTGTAGAGAAAACTTTCAAATCTGGTGAATCAGTAGAAGCTGCTGATGTAGAAGAGTTAGAAGCAAATTACTCTTATTTTGATGGTGATAGCTATGTCTTTATGCATATAGAGACTTTTGAGCAATATATGGTTTCAGAAGAATCATTAGGTGATACAAAAAAATGGCTCACTGAACAAGATACTTATGAAGTTACTTTGTTTAATAACCTTCCAATTTCTGTTACAGCTCCAAACTTTGTAAACCTTGAGATAGTTGAAACTGATCCAGGTTTGAAAGGAGATACTGCTGGTACAGGTGGTAAGCCTGCAACTTTAGCTACAGGTGCTGTTGTAAGAGTTCCACTATTTATACAGATTGGTGAGATCATAAAGATAGATACAAGAAACTCTACTTATGCAGCAAGGGTAAAATACTAATGCAATTTAATGATAATTTAGTATGGATTGACCTTGAAATGACAGGTCTTGATGTTAAGGAATGTTGTATCATAGAGATAGCTGCGATTATTACAGATAAAAATCTCAACATAATAGCTGAAGCTGAACCTATTGCGATACACCAAAGCGATGAAGTGATGGCAAATATGAATGAGTGGTGCATAAAAACTCATGCAGAAACAGGTCTTACTAAAAGAGTAAAGGAAAGTACAGTCTCTTTAGAGAAAGCAGAACAAGCAATACTTGATTTTATAGCTCAATATGTCCCATATCAAAGCTCGCCATTATGTGGAAATTCTATTTGGCAAGACAGAAGATTTTTAGGTAAATATATGCCAAAAATAGATGATTATTGTCACTACCGCGTACTTGATGTAACAAGCATTAAACTACTTAATGACTATTGGGGTGGTAAAGAATCTTATTACAAACAAAACACTCATAAAGCTTTAGATGATATTAGAGAATCTATAGCTGAGTTAAAGTTCTACAAAGATAAAATATTTTGCATATAAGGTTTTACTATGATTAAAAAAGTCTTGTTAATAATCGGTTCTGTAATTTTACCTAGTTGTGAGATGCATCCTCTTGAAATATCTGATGATACTTATCAAGCATAAGAAAAGAACTTAAAGACAGCAGATAGCAGAAATAAAAGCCAACTCAAAGTACGGGCAATATATCCATTTTGTAATAGAAAATGCTAACTATAATGACTTCATGGATGGTACAAATACGTTACAACCTTTTAATTTTATGCTATAGAAAATAAAACTTTAAACACGAACATTACACACTATCTTAATGGATATAAGTTTTTTGAACAGCACAAATCATTATCGGTTTCTTTTGATGGTCAACAAATAAAACTATGTAATTCAGATAATCAATTTAACGATAAGTGCTCTACGCTAAACGCAACTTCAGTTCAGTATAGAAAGGGTATAAAGCTCAATTTTAGCGGCAATATTTTAAATGGTTATGCAAAATGTGACATGGTATATCATGGCAACAATATCGTAATCAACCTATAGCAAAATTTATCCGCCATAACTATACCAATTTAGTATAATTTTTGATATAGTTTTACCATCTCTCTAATTACTTTTCTTTATTTTCTAGAAAACTTTATGAAATACGCACTAGTAGGTAACCCAAATTGTGGTAAAACAACAATCTTTAACTTTTTAACTGGCTTAAGCCAAAAAGTTGGTAACTGGTCTGGTGTAACTGTCGATAAAAAAACGGGCGTTTTTGAAGTTAATAAACAAAAAATTGAGATTGTTGATATCCCTGGTATATATTCATTATCAGTATCTGATGAAAGCTCTGTAGATGAACAGATTGCATACTCTTTTATTGTCAATGAAAAACCAAATGCAATTATTAATGTGTTAGATGCTTCTAACTTAAATAGAAGCTTATACCTTACTATGCAACTTATTGAGCTTGAATTGCCTGTTATACTAGCTGTAAACATGATTGATGTTGCTAATAACAAAGGTATAGTAACTCATTATGATAAACTTGCTAAAGCATTAGGGTGCAGAGTACTGCCAGTTATTGGCTCAAAAGGTATAGGTTTAAAAGACCTGAAAGCAATGCTTGTTGAAGATCAGCTCAACCCAAGCTTTGATCTCACCAAATACTACCTTCAAGAAATCTTTGATATCAAAGATAAAATCTCAGAACTACGCAGTGAATCTATCGGAAGTTTATGGCTAGCTACTGAATTTAGCGACAACCGTAAAGTGCAATTAGCCAATGAAATTTCAGCAGAAAAACTAACGCTTTTGGAAAAAGGTTTTGATGGGACTATAGAGACAGATATCGCTAAGGCAAGACACACAGCCGTAAAAGATATTGTACTAGAGGTTTCTGAACAAAGAAAAGTCTCTATATTTAACTTCACAAACTTTTTAGATGCTCTTTGCATGAATAAATACCTTGGCGTGCCTATATTTTTATTTATCATGTATTTGATGTTTTTATTCTCAATTACTTTAGGTGGAGCAATTCAGCCATTATTTGATGATTTATCACATGCAATCTTTGTAGATGGTCTAGCATATTACTCAAATATCGCAGGACTGCCCGTCACAGTTACCGGTATACTCGCAAATGGCCTTGGTACTGGTATAAATACCGTATTAGGATTTATTCCGCAGATTGGGTTTTTGTTTATATTTTTATCAATACTTGAAGACTCAGGTTATATGTCACGAGCAGCTTTTGTGATGGATAGGTTTATGCAAGCTATTGGGCTATCAGGTAAAGCATTTCTACCGTTAATTGTTGGTTTTGGTTGTAATGTAGCATCTATAATGGCTGCTAGAACCTTAGAAACACCAAAAGACCGACTTATGACTCTAATGATGTCTCCATTTATGTCTTGTGGAGCAAGGCTTGCGATATTTTCTGTATTTGCAAGTGCATTCTTTCCCCAGAATGGTGCTACTGTGATATTCCTGCTATATCTTGCTGGTATAGGTGGTGCAATAGTTACAGGCTATATTATCAAATTCACATTCTTAAAAGGTGATCATACCCCTTCTATTCTTGATATACCAAACTATCACCTACCATCTTTTAGAACTGTGATGATATATAGTTGGAATAGATTAAAATCATTTCTGATAAGAGCAGGTAAAGTGATAGTTCCTGTAGCAATTATAGTTGGTAGTCTAAATAGCATACAAATAGACAACAAATCTACAGCTCTTAAATATGCAGGAAAGAAAATTACGCCTATATTAAACCCAATAGGTATAAATAATGATAACTGGCCAGCTACTGTTGGTCTAATAACAGGTACACTCGCTAAAGAAGTTGTAGTTGGTACTTTGAATACCATCTATACTCAAGGAGACAGTGATGGCATTCCAGAAGAGTTTAGCCTTACTGACAGCATCAAAGATTCTTGGAATACAACTGTAGATAATATAAAAGGTATTGATCTTGCTACTCTATTAAATCCTATAAAAGCTAGTGAGGCTGATGCTAGTATGGACAAGGGTGCTATGGGTAATATGGTCACAAAATTTGGCTCGTTGTCTGCAGCCTTTTCTTACCTCTTATTCGTATTACTTTATATACCATGTATATCTGTAGTTGGTGCTATGGTGCGAGAATCTACACGAGGCTGGGCTATACTTTCTGTACTATGGAGTGTATCTATAGCTTATATAGCAGCTGTTGTATTTTATCAAGCAGCAAATATATTTGAACATCCTACCAGCTCTATAATCACACTAATACTTGCTTTAGCATATACTCTTGGAGTAGTGTTCTTAATGAAGTATTTGTCTACTAAAATAAAGTTTGTAGCAAATCTTACAGGCTGTTCTAGTTGTAGCACTAAATGTGATTAATTTTAAATTCTAATATCTTATATTCAAGTACCAAGTGAGACAACCTTATTTCTAGATTCTACCTGAAGAGGAGTTTTGAATCCAAGACTTTTTCTAAGTCTGTTGTTCAATAGGTTTTCAACTCTTCTAGTTTGGTCTTAAGTAATATTATCTAATCTCAGGTTTTTAGAGAAGAATTGTCTAATTAACCCATTTGTATTTTCATTGGTGCCACGTTGCCAAGAAGAGTATGGATCAGCAAAAAATATATCTATATTTAATACTTCTGATATTAGCATGTGTTTGGAAAACTCTTTACCATTATCAAAAGTGTGATCTGCCCCGTTAATTTGGAACAGTTGTGAACTGCACTCTCCATTATACTCTCAAACTGATTTGGAGTCATGTAATTAATAGTAGAATGTTTCCTTTTTATAGCACTTACAACTTGAATCTAAGTATTAATATCTAATCTATTTTTCAAAAAACTATTTCATACTCTCTTTTAAATATGATAGGATGATATTAGATAATTCTGAGGAAATGTTGAAATCAATTTATTAAAATAAAGAACTTGAGAGGAGTTTTTATGCCGAAGTTTGTCTATGCCTTTAGTCAAGGTAATAAGTCTATGCGTGATTTGTTGGGTGGAAAAGGTGCTAATCTTAGTGAGATGCTAAACAGTGGTCTTCCTGTTCCTGATGGCTTTACTGTAACTACAGAAGCTTGCTTAAAGTACTATGAGGACCGTCAAGTACTATCAAAAGATGTACAAGAACAAATATTCAGCCATGTAGTAGATCTTGAAAAAAGAACCGGCAAAACATTTGGTAGAGGTAAAAACCCTCTTTTAGTATCTGTAAGATCTGGCGCAAGAGTATCAATGCCTGGAATGATGGATACGGTCTTAAACCTTGGCTTGAACGATGAAGTAGCCAAGTCAATAGTGGCAAAGACAAACAACGAACAGTTTGTATACGACAGCTATAGAAGATTGATCATGATGTTTGCTGATGTAGTGATGGATTGTGAAAAAAAGCATTTTGATAAAATTCTTGATGAAAAGAAATCTAAAAGAAAAGTAAAAAACGACTGTGATTTAAGTGCTACTGATTACAAAGAAATAGTGGCTGAATATAAAGCTATCTATAAAAAACTGGTTGGTGCTGAGTTCCCAACAGACCCTACAAAGCAACTCTTAGTTGCAGTAGAAGCGGTATTTAGGTCTTGGAATGCTGAAAGAGCAATTATCTATAGAGAGATAAACAACATCTCAAATAACTGGGGAACAGCTGTAAATGTCCAAGAAATGGTCTACGGTAACTATGGTAACAATTCTGGAACAGGCGTAGCATTTACAAGAAACCCATCTACTGGTGAGAATCTAATTTTTGGTGAATACCTAATTAATGCTCAAGGCGAAGATGTAGTAGCTGGCACACGCACACCTCAACCAATTTCTAGTCTAAAGGATGCAATGCCTAAAGTCTTCACTGACTTTGTGAAAATTGCTAGCAACTTAGAAAAAGTTTACAAAAACATGCAAGATATGGAGTTTACTATCGAGTATGGTAAGCTTTTTATGCTCCAAACTCGTAATGGTAAAAGAACTGCAAGAGCTGCAATCAAAATAGCTGTCGATATGGCAAAAGAAGGCCTAATCACAAATAAAGAAGCTGTCATGATGGTTGAACCTCAGCTACTTGAGCAATTATTACACCCTAAATTTGACGATAAAGCATTAGCATCTAAACGCCCTCTTGGCTCTGCTCTTGGTGCTTCACCTGGAGCTGCTAGCGGTAGGATTTATTTTGATGTAGAATCACTAATTGCAGCAAAAGCTAGTGGTGAGGATAAAACAATTCTTGTAAGAGTAGAGACTTCTCCTGAAGATATTGCTGGTATGAATGCTTGTAATGGTATATTGACTCTGCGTGGTGGTATGACCTCACATGCAGCAGTAGTAGCTCGTGGTATGGGTAAATGCTGTGTATCTGGACTTGAATCAGCTCGCATCAATGAAGAGAAAAAAACCATCACTTTTGAACGAGGTCAAGTATTTAGTGAAGGTGATTACCTGTCATTAGATGGAACAAAAGGCGATGTTTATCGTGGGATTATCAAAACTGTAGATCCAGAAGTTACTGAAGACTTTGAAGAGTTTATGAAATTTGTTGATAGCGTGCGTAAACTTCGTGTGCGTTGCAATGCGGATACTTTTGAAGATGCGAATGTAGCTCGCACTTTTGGTGCTGAAGGTATTGGTCTATGTAGAACAGAACACATGTTCTTTGAAGAAGATCGTATATTTTATGTAAGACAAATGATACTTGCAAAGAACAAAGCTGAACGACAAAAAGCTTTAGATAAGCTACTTCCTGTACAGCAACAAGACTTTGAAGAGCTTTTTGAAGCTATGGATGATTTACCTGTAACAGTTAGGTTTATTGATCCACCATTACATGAGTTTTTACCGCGTGCAATAGAAGATATAGAAGCTCTAGCTCGCCATTTTAAAGTTAGCTATGAGGAACTAGAAGCTAGAATAGAAGCTTTAGATGAGTTAAATCCAATGATGGGACATCGTGGCTGTAGATTAGCAGTTACATACCCTGAAATCATTGAAATGCAAACTAAAGCTATCATCTATGCAGCAATCTCATCTAAACGCATGAGCGTAGAAGTTTTACCAGAGCTAATGATCCCATTAGTAAGTACACTTGGCGAGTTTAAGCTTCTTAATGGTATTATCCGTGAAGTTGCTGATAGCATAATCAAAAGAGAGAAGATTAAGCTTGATTATAAAGTAGGGGTAATGCTTGAAACTCCACGTGGTGCAATAGGTGCTGGCATGTTAGCAGAAGCTGGTAGTGAGTTTTTCTCATTTGGTACTAATGACCTTACTCAAATGACTTTTGGGTTTAGTAGAGATGATGCTAACAAGTTCATCAAAGACTATCTAGAGAAAGGTATATTGAGCTTTGACCCATTTGCAAGACTAGACCCTAAAGGTGTAGGTAAGCTTATGGAGATAGCTAAAGAAGGTGTGAGAGCTGTCAACCCTAATGCTAAAATGGGAATCTGTGGCGAACACGGTGGAGAACCTTACTCTGTAGCATTCTGTCATGATTTAGATCTTGACTATGTATCTTGCTCGCCATTTAGAGTTCCTGTAGCTAGATTATCTGCTGCACAAGCTAAAATTTACGCTGATAAATAATTTCTTCAAATAATCATTTAATTTCTACATATAATACTATTGATAAATAAGAAAATTAAAATTTATACCCTTATTTACATTATAAACTGAGCGTTGTACTATGATTTTAATAATCAGTATTAATTATCAAAAAAATGTTAAAGAAAATCATGAATCTTTTAATTGCACTTGTAATACTACCAATTTTTGCTTTTGCTAGCGCTAATGGTAAGCACTCTTTTTTTGTAGAAAATTCAGGTGCATGAATTACTACTGGGGCCCAAGCGTAAGACTATAAAATAGTTATAGATGAGTCAATCAAAATAGATATTAAAGATGATGCAATCATAACTCCTGATAATGACGATATTGTTAAACCTACGCAACAAGTTAAGATCACCTTTGAGGCACGAGATGATAATAAAGATGTTATAATTAAATTAAATTTAATGTTATTGATACCTTAGACAACACAAATATTGTTACAATGGTTGCTCACCTAACTAAAGAGCAAGGAAATCAATATAAAGCAGAGGTGGAGGGGGTAAGTAGCTGATAGATATAGTGTTATACCTCAAACCCCTACAGTCAAAATAAGCAGTGAAAAGTAAGTAGAGGTTAAAGTCTAAACAAATAATCAAATTTATTACTTACTCACCTCGATAAAAATGCGGATATATCGTTAGATCTTCTTGCCTAGTACTTTAATTCAACATAAAACTCTCAAGATTGTAATAGCACTTAATAAACGATAGTGTCTAGTAAATTGTGTCTGTAGCTAGTCGACTTTATAATTCAGTTGAAAAAACAATAAAGGACTAGCTATGAAAGATATGAAATTATAAATGCAAAAAATTATAGAAGATACAATATAGTACAGCAATTCTAAGTGAGTGGTTTTGGTGTTTATACTCTTTTATTTATAAGGCATACAGCTATAAAGTATTGTGTTTAAAGGCACTTAGATTGATAGACAAAAATATAAAAATTCAAAATATAAATATCAAATAAAAAAGATACTGCGAAATCATGAAAATTTAGACAGCCTACAAATACAACCCTTTATCTATAAGGATTCTTCAACTCACTTAGAATTGCTGAAAACAACCTAAAGGGAAAATTGTTAGTATGGCTATGAATATAAGTAATAAACAAGGAGAACTATTTAAAAAATAGATGGTTTCCAGGCTAGAGGATATCTAGTAGAGACATCACATGATCCAGACTTCACAGCAAATAATTTTATACTTTCTAAGACAAAATCAAATACAACCACTGAGAAATTGAAACTTTCATAGTATCCTATTAAAGAATTAACAAATTATTTTACAAACTATGCTATCAATTATACAAAGAGTAAGCTCAGCAAATGTAAGTGTTTAACAAAAAGAAGTTGGAAACATCAAACAAGGTATTTTGGCATTAGTATGTGTTTAAAAAGATGGTCTTGCGACTAACTTTAATAAAATGTCAGATAAAATCCTCATGTATCGAATATTTGAGGATGATGCTGGTAAGATGAATCTATCACTTCAAGATATAGCAGGTGAAATGATACTAGTGCCACAATTTACACTGGCTGCAAATAAAGCAAAAGTTAATCGTCCAAGCTTTACCGATGGATGTTCTCAAGATATTGAAAAAGAAAAGTTTGCAAAATTTGTACAAATCTTTAAAAGCAAGTATGATAAAGTCCAAACAGCGGTATTTGGAGCGGATATGCAAGTATCTCTAATAAATGATGGTCCTGTAACTTTTCATTTTAAGGCTTAGACGATGAGTAAAAAGATTTGTATAGTTGGTGGTAGTGGTGAAATGGGGCAAATGACCCAAGTTATATTTTCAAAATATCTACCTCAATATGAGATAACGATATTTGATAAGAGCGATTGGGCTAACCCTAAAGAAAAGCTTGCTAATAAAGATATAGTGATACTTTCTGTGCCTATATTTCTAACTAATGAGATCATTAAAAAAGTTGTACCATATATCTCTACTGGAACTACCCTTGCTGATTATACTAGTATAAAAAAAGAGCCTCTCGATGCTATGCTTGAGAACTATGATGGACCTGTAGTTGGTCTTCACCCTATATTTGGACCTACGATAAATAATCCAGAAAACCAAGTTATAGTAGTTTGTGATGGTCGCATTGAAGACAAATATAGTTTTCTTATAGCTGATTTAACTAAAATTGGTTTTCATATTGAAAATATGAGTGCAGAAGCACATGATGAAGCAATGACTTTTATCCAAGGGATTGAGCATTTTAGTATTTATTGCATGGGGCTATTTCTAAAGCATAAGAATATAGATATCCAAAAAATGATAAAACTAGCTAGCCCTGTTTACAAAATGGAACTAAACATTATTGGTCGACTATTTAGCCAAGGTCCAGGGCTTTATTCTGATATTATTATGTCTGATAAACAACGCCTGGAAACAATCTCTGAGTTTGCAGCATTTATAAATACAAATGCTGCAAAAGTAGCTAACGGAGACAAAGAATCATTCAAAAATAATTTCGAAGCAGTTAAAGAATGGATGGGAGATTTTGCAGATCAAGCCTATAAGGACAGTGATAAGCTTCTGCTTAAGAAATAAAATTTACCACAATATTTCAGATCTTTTAAAGCTTAATGAGAAGGTTCTGTCGCAAACTGACAATTGCGCAATTTTGTAGTATTATTTTATCATAAATATAATTATGTTTTTCTATGTTAGATTTCACAGGTAGACACTTCACCAAACTTTTAATTCTCCAAGCTCTTCGTTGGTATTTATCATATCCACTTAGATATAGGCATGTAGAAGAGTTAATGAAATAGCTTGGAGTTAGTGTAAATCATAGTACTCTAAACCGTTGGATTATCAAATATGCTAAAGAGTTAGAAGTTATTTTCAGCAGAAAGTTTAGTAAGTATAGTACTTATGTAAGTTGGTTGTAACAGAAGTAGCATATACAAAGAGATAAACCATAACACCGGCAAACGAGGTTATAGACCTAAACAAGAACAATCACTTGCAAACTCAAGAAAACGTAAAGGCAACAAACAAATTAGGCAATTTGGTTGGAGCTATGTAGAGCATCTTATCAAACAGTATTGGTATCCAGAGCAAATAAGTGGCGGTTTAACATCTAATGGGTTAATTAGATAATTCTTCCCTAAAAACCTGAGATTAGATGATATTAATTAAGACCAAACTAGAAGAGTTGAAAACCTATTGAACAACAGACCTAGAAAAAGTCTTGGATTCAAAACTCCTCTTCAGGTAGAATCTAGAAATAAGGTTCTCGCACTTGGTACTTGAATCTAAGTTATCATAAGTTTTTTGAGGTAAGACATCAAGCTTTCAAACTTGGTATACATTTGCATTATTTACCCCCATACAGTCCTAATTTGAATTCAATGGAAAGATTGTGGAAAATGATGCATGAAAATGTTAGAAATAATGTGTTTTTTGAAAGTGCCATAAAATTCAAAATTTGTATAAAGCAATTTTTTGATGATGAGTTACCTAAATTATTGTCTAATTTAAGGTCAACAATTAATGATAAGTTTCATATAACAAACTTTAAATATCAGCTTGCAACAGAACCAATTTATGCTATTATTACTCAATCTATATCATTTAAATAAATATGAAGATTAGGTATTCATCCCAACCGCTAAAGACAATTGGGATTTCTACCTAGATGTGATTAAAAAAATCTGGTCAAGAAAAATTTAAAAACAACGATAAAGAAATAATATGAAAGTAAATGAATGAGTAAAATATATCGCTGAGAATGCTAATGTAACTCAGATAGAAGCTAAAGCTACATTAGAAGCTATGCTAAAAGAAGTTTTTCGAATCACTAAATAAAAATGACAATATCACTCTTGTAGGCTTCGGTACATTCCAAGTAAAAGATAGAGCTGCTCGTGAAGGTAGAAATCCTAAGACTGGAGAAACTATCCAAATTAAAGCATGTAAAGTGCTTAGTTTTAAAGCTGGCAAAACTCTTAAAGAAACTGTTAACAAAAAAATAGGAGTTAATTATGAAAAAGTCTATATGTAAATACAGAGCGTGCCTTATTAGCTTGTTTTGCTTTAAAAGCATCTGTGTTGAAAAAGTTGCGAGTATGCTATTTAAGACTATATTCATTATAATGTCGATAATTCTTATAATGAACTTATATGTTACAACCTCAGAATGTGTAGAGAACATAATATCTTTTGGTGTTTATATTTATAACGCTATCTTTGATATTCTGCTATTTGTCATTGGATTAGGTTTATTTAGGTTATTACTAGAAATTCCAGTAGTGTTACATAACATTTTGAATGCTATTACACAAAAGGAAGTTTCTTGCCCTAATGAGCAGGAAATAAAGTAATGGCTAAGGGTACAGTAAACAAAGTTATTCTACTTGGAAGACTAGGACAAGATCCTGAAGTTAGACAAACTCAGACTACTACTGTTGCTACTATGAGTTTAGCTACCAATGATGGTATGGGTGATAATATTGTTACAGAATGGCATAGAGTTGTTATCTTTGGTAAAGCTGCTGAAGTGATACAAAAATATGCTACTAAAGGCTCTCAGCTTTATATTGAAGGTAGAATACGCACTAACAAATGGCAAGATGATGCGGGTAACAATAAATACTCTACTGAAATCATCGCTAATAACTTTCAGTTTGTTAATGGTGGTAATCAAGATAGCAGTCACCCTTCTCCTAACTTTAATGATGTCTCAGAGGCTCAACGTGATTCAACTACAGTCAATAATGATTATAGTAAGGCTAAGGGTAAACCTGCTCAAAATAACATGCCTGACTTCAATAATCTAAATAATGACTTTGATGACGAAATTCCATTTTAATAAGACCTAACAATTATTTATGCTAATTTGAAATTTCTAAAATATCTTCGTTTTTTATAAGCAACTATATTTAGTATCATTTATTTGTTATACTATTTCTACAGTAAATAATTATTGAATAAGATAAGTAAAATAAAAAAGCTTATAACAAGATTCCTATCGGAACCAAAAAACTTTGAATGGGCTGAGTTAAATTTATTATACTATCATATTCTTTATGTTATGTAGAGTCTAAAAGCCTAAAGTTATAATTAAATAGCTTTAACATGACTAAACTTAAATATTCTATATCCGAATCCATTAATGCATTTGTTGAGACTGTTAAATCTGATATAGAATTATTGTTAGAAAATAAAATTAGTGTTTTTTTTAGATACAGAAGGCTATGATAAATACTTACCAAAGTCATGTGTAGCATAGATTAAAGGATGGTACATTTATTGCTGTAGAGCCCCAATCTCTGACTTAAAATAAAATTTTTATCATTTAATAATAAAAAATCCTTTACACCATGTTATTTATATTGTAATATGTATTACATACTTGAAACATAAAAGAAGAGAATAATGAAAGATAGATTATTATAAGATTTTTATAGCCGACAGTAAAATTAGAGATGCGTTTATTAAAAGTGTTAGCTTCTCTACATTTCCTAGATATGTTTAACAATATTAAATAAAATATCTAGTAAGCAAAGTAGTAGAGAATGACTTACAACATTAATTATTTGCTTATCCAAAGTCTAAGATGCTAGTTGCAGAAGTTATATTATTTATCTAGATGAATATCAGCTAAAAAGTAATATAAAAAATAATTTTTAAAACCTAGTTTTTTAGCAATTTCTATTAAAATATTTCTCATCCCAATAATAATTATGAAAAATTAGACCTATATCTTTAAAAAAATACTACAAGTGTAACCACTTTTTACAGGTTCTTTAAGACCTTCAACTGATAAATATTTTTTAGTAATATTGACTATAAATACAAAACCATCATAAATAAGTGAATTATATATCCTACCCATCTCATCCAATAGAGACTTTTTAATATTTATGTGAAAAAAAACATAAGTATGGAATAAATAGTTGTATAAGGAGTATAACTATATTTATTTTTTTATCATTTATAAAAAATTTGCATTCTGGTAAATTGTGTTGACAATATTTAACAGACTCTTCACTTATATCGCTACCAAAAACATCTTTTGATATATTTTTTAAAAAACCAGTTGACCTTCCAAAACCATAACCTAAACCCAGAACCTTATCAATATTACAATTATATTTTCTAGTTAGTGCGGTAATATCTTGATAAGCTATATATTCTGTTACTGTAATTTGAGATTCTTTATATTTTGTTTCACTATTTTTATCAAACATAATTATTAAAGAATCTGGTCAAGAACAATTTAAATATTTCATATTATAATCTATTTAACTGGAAAATTAAAATAAATATTTGGATATGGTTCTTTATCTAAAGTAAAGTGCCACCACTCTTCATCTCGAGCTTTAAATCCTGCTTTTTCCATAAGGTTGTGTAAAAGTAGCCTATTTGCTTTTATTTGAGGAGATAGTTTTTTATATTTAGGATGAGATACGGGACTAAAACAATCAAATCCTGTACCAAAATCCAAACTATTATCAGATTCTCTATATTTTTTCGAACTAGTACACGAAACTAATTTTTGGGTTGGATTATATATTGGAATTTTAGAATATAAAGGTACAATAGTTAAATCCACAGTACTACCTCTACTATGACCAGATTTATAATCAATATAACCATTAGAAAATAATTTATTTTTATCTACTTTAGGATAGAACTGTTTTTTCATTTTTGTATTCTTTATGTCTTTTGCCCATCTAACAAAATCATTAACAGCTGCTTGAGGTCTATAACAATCATAAACTTTTAGAGATAGTCCCATAGGTAGTAATTGATTTTGTACTTTTTTTAAAGATAAAGCAGACTCTTTAGTTAATAAACAGATATTACTTTGATAGCCATCAATAACTTTTCCAACAAAGTTATTGATGGTGTTATATCTCATATTAACTTGAATTGTTGGGATAATTTTTTTTACATTGATAAAATCAGATGGTCTAGAATCATTTTTGTCTTTTGTAAATCCAAAAACAAAGTTATATAATATAAATGTTGAAACAAAAACTAGAAATATATTTTTTTTCATTTATTATCCTTAGAGGTAATATTTACATAATATATATAATATAATACATTAGACAGATTTACAAATATATATCATATCAATACTCAGGACAGTTTTAGTATATATTAGTGAAAATTAGGGTTCTTTCGCAAACTCAACAATCGGGCACAATATTTCCAAAATCAGTTATCATTAGTTACAGTGATGCAGTTATAGCATAAAACTGATCCCAAACAGTCATTTGACCAGCGTTAATGTGCTGACCTTTTTTAATCATGTTAACTAATTTGTACCCTGCTATAGTAGATCCCATAGAATCCCATGATTTAAATCCTAACATGGGTCGAGTCAATCTCTTTATATTCCTATGCTCCTGCTCTATCAAATTATTGAGATACTTATTTTGTCTTATCTCTATACCATGAGTTAACCATATCTCAAGCAAAAATAGAAAGATATTAATAGATAGCAAAGCAGTTTCATTAGCACCAGACTTATCTACATTGACTTTTTCCGGCAAGCCATGTTTACCAATGGTTTGTTTAAAGAACTGATGAGCAGCCCTTTCATCTCTTTTAAGAGAAATCATAAACTATAATGTATCTCCATGCTTATCTATTGCTCTGTAGAGATAAACCCACTTACCTTTATGCTTTACTTAAGTTTCATCCATCTTCCAACTTACATAAGCACTATACTTACTAAACTTTCTGCTTAAAGTAACTTCTAACTCTTTAGCATATTTGATAATCCAACGGTTGAGAGTACTATGATCTACACTAACTCCAAGCTATTTAATTAACTCTTCTACATGCCTATAGCTAAGTGGATATGATAAATACCAACGAAGAGCTTGGAGAATTAAAAGTTTGGTGAAGTGTCTACCTGTGAAATCTAACATAGAAAAACATAATTATATTTGTGATAAAATAATACTATAAATTTTCGCAATTGTCAGTTTGAGACAGAACCGTATTTTTATGGTAAAAGTGAGGGGTAAAATAAACAATATGCATACGAACACAAAATATAAAAAAGATACCCTTTATAGAACGGTGGTTGTAAGCTATAGTTTGTATCCAGCCGCCAGTTTATCCAAACAAAGTACCATTCCCTTATGAACAAACTAAATTTTTCAGACCTTTCTCTATCACAAGAGATATTACATAACCTTAATAAAATTGGTTATAAACAAATGACACCAGTACAAACAACAACACTACCACATATATTAAAAGGGCGTGATGTCATTGCACAAGCAAAAACAGGTAGTGGTAAAACAGCTGCTTTTGGAATAGGACTTTTAACTAAACTTCAAGTTAAAAAATATCGTATACAAACACTTGTTTTATGCCCAACAAGAGAGCTGGCTGAACAAGTAGCTAAAGAGCTTAGAGCATTAGCTAGATTTACAAATAATATTAAAATTCTAACTCTATGTGGTGGTACAGCTTTTCGACCACAAGAAGAGTCACTTCGCCATGAAGCCCATATAATTGTAGGTACACCTGGAAGAGTAATAAAGCATCTTGCTAAAAATACTTTAAACCTAAAAGATGTAGATACTCTAGTTTTTGATGAAGCTGATAGAATGCTAGATATGGGTTTTATTGATGATATTAAAAAGGTTCTAACTTATACTCCAAAAAACAGACAAACCTTACTTTTTTCAGCGACTTATACTGATGAAATTAGAGCTATTAGCGATAAATTTCAAAATAATGCCGTAAGTATAAAAACTACAGATACAGAAGTTGCTAATAAAATTACTGAAGTATTTTATGAGGTAAAAGATAATAACAAACTTGATGCTTTGATAAATGTGCTTAGTACTTATAAGCCGGAAAATGCTATTATATTTACCAACACTAAAGCAGGAGCAAATGAGCTATCTCAAATCTTAAAAAATAATAATATCTACGCATTAGCAACTCATGGTGATTTAGAACAATATGAGAGAAATGATGTATTAGTTCAATTTGCTAATAAAAGCTGTAGAGTTTTGATTGCTACTGATGTTGCAGCTCGTGGATTAGATATAAAAGAACTTTCGATGGTTATCAATTATGATATTCCTTATAATGAAGAAACATATACCCATAGAATAGGTAGAACAGCTAGAGCTGGACAAGAAGGGGTTGTAATCAGCCTTTATAATTCTAACAGTTCTTTCAAAGCACTTAATTATCAAAATGAGACTAGGCTCTACAAAGATTCAAGTGTCTTAGAAGCTAAACAAAACTTTGAAATGAAGCCATTATACAAAACACTTGTGATTGAAGCCGGCAAGAAAAATAAGCTTCGCCCATGTGACATTTTAGGTGCTCTGACAGGTGATGTAAGTGTTGCTGGAAAAGCTATAGGTAAGATAGATATTTATGATAGACAGAGCTATGTAGCTATAGATAGTACATTAATAAATTTTGTATATAAAAAGCTTTCTAAGTGTAAAATCAAAGGTAAGAAATTCCCTGTTTGGATTTTAAATAAGCGTAAAATACAGCAATAGAGCGAAAAGCTTTGTATTGATATTGGTATTATAAAATCTAATTGTATACAATATTCGAATTTTAAATTATTAATTGATAATAATGTTAAAAAAATACTCTCTTCTTTTTGCTGTAGGTATAATATGGGGCTATCAATTGATATTCCAACAAAATGCTATTGAACATTTTCCTGCAATAATAATTGCTATATCACGCTCTTTAATAGGATGTTTAATTTTATTTACCGTATATTATTTCCTCAAGCTTAAATCCTCTGCTACAAAAAAAGATTTCCTTATTTACTCTATTATTTGATTATTAGAAGCTACTATGCCATTTATGCTAATCCTAGGGGGTCAGCAGTTCACAAATTCATCTATTACTGCTGTACTGACAGGCACCGTGCCATTTTTTGTAGTACTATTAGGCCCTCTTATAATAAAATCTCGACTTACTTTACCTAACTTACCAACTGTTACAGTCGGTTTTATAGGACTTTTTATTATGTTTTATCCAAGCTTAGTCTCTGAAGAGCATGGCTTAAACTTCCTATGTATTTCAACTATCTTAGTAGATACTATATCGTTTGCTATAGCTTTACTTATAATAAGTAAATATACTCACAAAAATCCTGTTATAGTATCAAGAAATATACTTATATCCTCAAGTATACAATTACTTATATTAGCTACTATATTTGCACCATACAAAACCATAACAATATATACATCTACTGTTTTTTCAGTTGTATACCTTGGAGTAGCTTGTACTGGCATAGTTTATTATTTTTACGCTTTACTCATAAAAGAAGCTGGCGCATCTTTACATTATTTACTAATTACCTAGTACCTATATTTGGTGTTATCTTTGGGATAATTATAAATCATAATCCTTTAAGCTTAACAGTATGGATATCCTTAACTGTTATATTGTGCGCTGTGAGCTTAAACTATATTTATCGACACTAAAATTTCAGTTACTTTTTGCTCTGATCTTGTTTATCTACATTTAGTATTTGCTGATAGTAATGAACTTTGTAAGTTTAATTACTTTAAGGAGAATATTATGGGATGTCCATTTAAAGATAATGAAAAAAAATGTAAGAAAGCTGGTAAATGTGCACTATGAGTCTTTCTAACAATACTAGTTACAGCCGCGTAGTTTTAAAAGTAATAATTTTAATACTTTATATATTACCTAGTTCAAATGAAAGCAATGTATGGCTTGTAGTTATAGCAACTGTAATGGTTTTATTTGCTTGTAAAAGTTATAAAAATAAAACTGGCTACTGTGGTTATGAGTGTAATTGTGCATACCACAAAAGCAGAGAGTGTTGTGATAAACAGCAAGAAAGCTGTTCTGAATATGACAAAAAATAACCTAGGATAAATAAAAGATATCTATCTACAATAAATTTTTTTTCAAACTCAAATAATATCTATGAGAAAACTAATATTTTAGTTGTATATCTAATAATTATATAACTGGAAAATAGAATTGATTGTAAGGTTTTAGTAAAATACTAAATCTTCATCGGCATAATTATGAATAGGCTATTATCTTTTTCATCTTTAACTAAAGCACTCATATTTGGATTATCTAAGTAAATAGTTATAGTTTTTTCACTAATTACATTGATAATATCTAGTAAATACTTATAGTTAAAACAAATTTCCATATTATTATCATTGTATTGAACCTCTACTTTATCTTCAGCTTTTTCATTATCAGGGTTGTTTGCTGAAAGAAGCACTTGTCCTGTAGATATATTTAAACGCACACCTTTGTACTTATCATTAGCTAAGATAGATGTTCTAAGTAATGAGTTTTTAAATACTTGCTTATCTAAAGATAGGAGTTTAGTGTTGTTTTTAGGTATAACTTTTTGATAATCAGGGTAATAGCCTTCTACAAGCTTAGATATAAATACAAAAATACCAAATTCTGCTTTTAAATAATTTTTGCCAAGACAAATTTTTATATTTTGATCAGATTTATCAACTATCTTTTTAAGCTCAATAATTGCTTTTTTAGGGATAATTGACTGACAAGTACTATCTAAAACTTTAATATCAACTATAGCTTCTGTGATAGACATTCTATGACCATCTGTAGATACAGCTCTTAAAAGATTAGAATTTATTTCCCAAAACATTCCATTCAAAAAATATCTAGTATCATCATTTGCCATAGAAAAATCCACTTTTGAAATAATGTGATGGAAGTCTTGCTGAGAAAGGTTAAAACTTGCTTGCTCATTAATGTTAGTATCTACAAGAGGAAAGTTATCTGCATTTAAAGATAGAAGATTAAAAGTACTGTTATTGGATTTAATAGTTACTTTATTTTCGTTTATTTTAAAATCTATTACAGAATTATCATTTAAACTTCTAACAATGTTGTAAATTTTATCAGCACTTAATGCTAGCTTTACGTTTGCATTAGAGTTTACTACTATATTACAAGAAATCTCTGCCTCAAGGTCAGATGCTGTTATTTTTAAATTACCGTCATTTATATCAAATAACATGCAAGATAATAAAGGCATTGTGCTTTTACTATTTGCTACAGATAACATCGACTGCAAAGGTTTTAGTAGCTCATCTTTATTTAGTACAAAATTCATTTTTAAAAACCCTTATATATTATGTATTAGTATATCTTACTCTATTTAACGAGAAATTTTATTCAAAAGCAACTCATAATCATCAGATATTGAAGTATTGCTTTGTCTTAATTTAGTTATTGCCTTTACAGCATGCATTACAGTAGTATGGTCTCTACCACCAAAAACATTACCAATTTCTGGTAAACTATGGCTTGTTAACTCACGAGATAAACTCATAGCTATTTGACGTGGTCTAGCTATATTACGGCTTCTTTGGTTAGATATAATATCTTTTACTCTTAAACCATAAAATTCTGCTACAACTTTTTGGATATTCTCCATTTTAACTTTCTTTTCTTGAATTTTTATAACATCGCGTAAACACTTTTGAGCTAGATCTACAGTAGGTTCTTTATGGTTAAATCGTGATGTTGTAAGCACTCTATTTAAAGCTCCTTCAAGCTCTCTTATATTTGTTCTTACATTTTCAGCTATAAAAGCTGCTGTTTCATTAGGCAATCTTTGATTTTGATCATGAGCTTTTTTAAGCAAAATAGCTATTCGCGTCTCTAATTCTGGCATATCTACAGATACTGTCAAACCATAACCAAAACGAGAAACTAATCTTTCTTCAAGACCTTCTATTTCATTAGGGTATTTATCACTTGTAAGAATAATCTGCTTACCACTTTCATACAATGCGTTGAAAGTATTGAAAAACTCCTGTGAAGTACCTTCTTTTCCTGCTATAAACTGAATATCATCTATCAATAATATATCTGCAGACCTGTAAACTCTTTGGAATTCATCTAAATCTTGTAAACGCAAAGATGTTACATACTCTTTTACATACTGCTCTGAGTTTGTATAGATGATTTTAGCGTTAGGCTTTACTTCTTTTGCGTGGTTACCAATTGCTTGCATTAGATGTGTTTTGCCAAGTCCACTACCACCATATATAAATAACGGATTGTGTAATTTACCTGGATTTATAGAGACTTGCATAGATGAAGCTCTAGCAATATCGTTTGCACTACCTACAACAAAACTGTCAAACACATATTTTTCTCTTAACGGTAAACCAAATGAATAATCTTCATCTTCTTTTGCATTAATAAACAAAGCTTCATCAAAACCATGAAGTTCTTGTGAATATTCTGTCTTTTCTTTAATTTGTTTTTTAGGCTCAGGAACTACTTTAAGCTCTTCAAAATCATCCTTAATCTCTACACTAGTAGTATTAAAAAAATTAACTTGAGGACCTACAGATACATCTGTACTAATTGTACTTCCAGTATATTTTTTGCTTGTATATTCTATAAGCAAATCACTGCCATGAAACTCTTGTATAGTGACTAAAATAAGAGCTCCATACTTTGCTTTTATATGCTTTTCAAGATACTTATTATTACAATAAACTGTGAATAAATTAGCGTTTTGTTCTACAAAAATAGGTTTTATCCACGTTTTGTATTCAAAAGTGGAAAGACTTTTTTTTATTTTTTTTAAACATTTATCCCAAGTAGTCATAAATATAGTATCTTAGCTAAAGCCATTATAATAAGGGTTTAACTATATAAAAGTAAGTAGATGTTAAAAGATATTGTAGATTGTAAGCCAAGATAATAAAAGAAGCAATTATATTTATTTAAGATTGTGGATAATTCTGTTGACTAATATGTTTATTTTTTGTCAAGGTTATTGTTTATTAATATATTTATAAATGTGTTGATAAATATATTGATAAATATGATAATTTTTTATCTGTATTTTTATTAAGGTTGTTTTTATGTGATTTTAACACTTTTATACTTACTTTGTTAAATATTTAAAAAACATTATTTATATGGTTTGTAGGAAAATACACACAACAAAAAATTTACATAATAAATAATAATATAAAAAAGAAATAAATTAAAAAAATATATAAATAGGATAAAAATTAACAAATAAACTTAAAAATTTTGTATATAAAGATATAATCAAAAAAAATAGTTGGAAATATTTACAAAGGAAAAATAATAAAAGTTTTACCTGGTATAAAAGCAATATTACTAGATATAGTATTAGAAAAAACAAGATTTTTAAATATATCAGAAGTTTTACCTTTATAAAAGAAGATGATAAAGATCAAAGTGATGTAAAATTTAAATTAAAAAATTAAATAAAGAAGAAAAAAAAAGACTCTTAAACAATATAAAACAATTTACAACTACATAAAATAATAGTGTTTATATACTAAAAACAGATGAAGGAGCTATTTTTAAAACTAATTTAGAAGCTACAAAAGAGGTTGCTAAGCAATTAAGATTGCGTAACTTAGGTGGAATAATTATTATAGATTTTATATATATTATTAATAACAATAATAAACAATAATTTTTAGATACTTTAAAGAGCTATTTAAAGCACGACAAATCAAAAAATACCGTAAGTAATATATCTTTAGTTAAGTTTAGTAGAAATGACGTGTAAGAGAGTTCATAAGAGTTTATCGCAAACTTTATGTAAACCTTATAGTAATTGTAATGTTAAGGGCATTGTAAAAACTTTAAAGACTATTTGTTATGATATTTTTAGAGAAATAAAGTTAGAATCAATAAATTACTCAAATTATAATAGTTTTATTCTTATTTCATCACGAGAAATCATAGAATATATAGAAAAAAAATAATATATATAGCTAGCTGAATTAAAGTTAGAGATTAATAAAAGTATTATTTTAAAATCTGATAGTGACCATATTTATAATAAATACGAAATAATTCCATTAAATTAAAAAAAATAGGAAAAAGATTATTGACAGTTAAGTAAAAATGTCTATAATACTTTATTAATAATGCCGACTTAGCTCATTTGGTAGAGCAACTGACTTGTAATCAGTAGGTGACCAGTTCGATTCCGGTAGTCGGCACCACATGTACGGAGTGGTAGTTCAGTTTGGTTAGAATACCTGCCTGTCACGCAGGGGGTCGCGGGTTCGAGTCCCGTCCATTCCGCCATACATTTTTAAGGTTTAGTTATTATATTAGTTTCCCTTTTTTATTTCTGATATTAATACCTCTAAGCCTTAATTTAAATAATTTTAATATTTATTTTTTATTTTTTAGATTTATTCGTATAATGACAATTTCCAAAAATTTCTTAAAGTCAGATATTTATAAGATTGATTATCAAGATGAATTAACAAAATATTTTATAAATATTGGTTTTTATAAAAAAATACTAAAGAACTGGTTGATGATATAACCACTACAAAAACTAATATAGATAAAGATATTATAACAAAAATATAAAAGTTTAAAAAATTAGAGCCTAAAGTGTCTGTATATTATAAAGATTTTTGTGTTACTGTAGACTATATAAAATCACACATTATAAATAGTGATATATTTTAAGTTTTACCATTAAGAAGTTTTTCTTTGCCATGTCAAAATTATGTATAAGTTGATAAAAAACTAAAAAACACAAATCCAAGCCATTATATATTATATATACAAGATGAATATTTTATACTTTTTTGGGCATCACCTAAAATTGCTTTGAAGTATGAGTAATCTACTAATCAAGTTGAGATTTATCCTATAGCAGGCACCCGAAGACGCAGTAAAAAAACTGGTGCAAAGTATCTAGCAGATCTACTTAAAGTATATAGATACGGTCTCATTTAATGCACCTTTTATATCGAGTAGGTGGTCAGTTAGATGATGGTCTTGATGCTTTACATTCTTATCAGTAATCTATAAATATAGGTACTCTTAAATGTGCTCCTAAAATTAAAACCATTCAGCTTATATATGAATTGGAAAAAATTCTACGTAGCTATGGTGGAGAGGTAGTTTATTTTAATGGGTTTGGAGATTTGGACAGTTGTATAATTATTCGCTTAGTTTATGTAGAAAATGAAATATCATCAGAGAAAGCAAAATATTGCATCAAAAAAAATAATACAGGATTTCTTTTAGCACCCTTTTATAATGATGGTTGTAATAATGTAAAAGAAGTTCGTTTTATACTAAAAATTCGTTATATATTTAATATACTTAGTATTTTAATAAATACTGCTCGTCCAAACAAATCTCTTATAGGTGTCTACTCAAAAGATTTAATTTTGCTAATGTCAAATTCTTTAATTGAATTAGGTATAGAAAATGCTTTAGTATTACATGGTAGTGGTTTAGATGAATTTGCTATACATGGAGATACATTTGTAGCATAAATCAAAGATAATAAAATAAAAGAATATACCTTATCTCCTAATAATATTGGTATAGACACTTACTCTATAAAAGATATAGAAGGTTGCACTCCAGAAGAAAATGCTTTTTTTATTAAAAATATACTATTAGGAAAAGATACAAAAACTCAAAATGCTGCAGTAGTTGTATATGTAGCTTTTATGGTGAGCCTTTTTGATAAAAACGATCTAAAACCAAATACACAAGAATTTTTAGATATAATGATTTCTGGTAAATCCTACCAAATTTTAAATAAAATAGTGAATTTTAGAAATGAAAAAAAATAATAACTATAATAATTATTTTTGTTGTTGTTTGAAGTGCATTAACATTTATTGCTTTTATAAAAAAATTACTCAAAGGAAAATATAATTTTTTATTCACCTAAAAATGCTTATAAATATATCTCTCTTCAGTATTCTCAAGTTATTCATAATTCTAGTATATTTTTAACTGGAATAAATGAGAAAAATTTAACTATGATTTATAATGATTCTGTCGCAAACTAATAACAGTGTCATTTTTTAGCATTTTACTATATAATATTCATCTCAAAAAAACATGATAAAAGTTTCTTTAGAGTGCATAGATTGTAAATTGTTAGATGTTATTAAAGCTGGTGAAAATAAAAGTCCTAGCAATCGTGAATGTACACAAAGATATAATTGTAAAAATTGTATGAAGAGTTTTCAGAAAGATTATAAACACTTAGCTAGGTTGCCATCCGTGAAAGAGCAAATTATTGAATGGCAATCAATAGCTCCGGCACAAGAGATATCGCCAGAGTTCTTTGTATAGTCAAAGATACGGTTACTAGAGTTTTTTAAAAAAATAAATATGATATCTCAAGAGTGAATGTGAATTTACTTTCAAAGACTAATGAAGTTACATTAGTTCCATACATGGAGCTAGATGAGCAATGGTCTTTCGTACAAAATAAAGTTCAACAGAGGTGGTTATAGTTAGCAATATGTCATACAACAAGTAAGGTGCTAGCATATTGTTTTGGTAAGAGAATACACAAATCTTTTGAAGAGATGTTAAGCTTGCTGAAGTCTTTCAAAGTAAAGCTTTGCTTTAGTGGTAACTGACAGGCTTACTAGGCATATATTCCTGAAGAACATCATCAAATAGTAAAAAGGAATACACAAAAAATTGAAAGAAAGTTTTTAACTTTTAGAACTAGAGTTAAAAGGCTATGTAGAAGAACTATATGTTTTTCAAAGGATACTCTCATGCATGACACTGTAATTGGACTGTTTATAAATATGCATAAATTTAGGCTTAAATGCTAAGTGGTGACACTACCAAACTGTCTAGCTACAAGTCTTAAAAGTGTTAGAAATAAAACTAAAAAGCAAATATATAAATGTGAGCTTTTTATTATATCGTGAAATAAGGTATGTTTACCAAAAGCACTTCTGTACTCTATAGATAAGAAATTCATTGCTATTAGTATAACTGTGAGCAAATGAACCATAATTATTGTTTTTTTATGAGATATTTTTCAACAAAGTTAAAGAGGTTATTATAGACAAATTTCTTAAAAGGTATATATTTTTTACACCTAAAAACTACCAAAAGCATTATATAAAGCTGTATAGATTATACAAGTAACTATAATACAAGCAGGTATGGTTAAAACCCATGCATTAGCCATTTTTATAACAACTTTCCAATTAACACCAGAGTCAGCGTATCCGGCACCCATGATAGAACTAGAAGCTACTTGAGTAGTACTTACAGGTAAGCCTATATGTGAAGCTGCCATTACAAGTATACCTGTGCTTAATTCAGCAGAAACAGCATTTACAGGCTCAAGTTTAGATAATTTGGAACTAAGTGTTTTAATAATCTTTTTACCACCTGAGAGAGTTCCTAGAGCCATTGCTGTACCACATAGTACTATTACCCAGTATGGTACATCTGTAGTCTGTATTAGTTCAGCACTTAGTAAAGCAAGTGTAATAATAGACATAGTTTTTTGAGCATCATTAGAGCCATGAGAAAATGATAATAAACTTGTAGAGATTATCTGAAATTCACGAATATACTTGTTTGTGAGGCGTATATTATTTAACTTTATAAAGATATTTATAAGTATTATACAAATCACTAAAGCTAAGAAAAATGCCAATAAAGGTGAACTAACCATTGGTACAAGTACTTTGTGAATTACAGTTGTGAAACTAACATCTTTGTAGCTAGCACCGATAATAACAGCTCCAACTAATGAGCCAATCAATGCGTGAGATGAACTTGATGGTATACCAAAACTCCAGGTAAAGAAGTTCCAGCTAATAGCTCCTATAAGAGCTGAAATAAGAACTATGTCACTTACTACTTGAGAGTCTACAAGTCCCTTACTTATAGTTGCTGCAACTGCAGTACCAAAAAAGGCGCCAAGGAAGTTAAAAAAAGCAGATATACAAATAGCTTGAGTAGGAGTAAGAGCTTTTGTAGCTATTGTTGTAGCTACTACATTTGCAACATCATGAAAGCCATTAGTAAACTCAAAAAACAAAGCTACACATATTATAGCTACTAAAATAGTTGTTATCATAATAAATATATACCTTAATTAGATTTCTTTAATATGAATTCTCATTATTGATTCAGCTACAGCTGTACAAGTAGATATAGAGTTTTCTATAGCTTTGTAAATATCTTTAACTTTCATAATAAACATTACATCACTCTCTTTAGTATCAGAAAATCTCTTTAAAGCATGAGCTAAATCTTCTATTACATTTTCATCTAACGCAGTAAGCTTTATATACATTGTTTTAAGAGACTTATAGTTTTTTGTACTAAAAGCTTTCATCATATCATCTAAAACTTTTGTCATTTTTCTAAGTTTTTCTACACAATTAGATAAATAAAGATTTACATCACCGCGTTCTTCTTCCATAAGTATTTGCATATATCTATGGATTCTAACAATGCGCTTATTAAGCTTAAGAAGTAATGTAATTATGTTGTGAAGCTCAACTCTATCTATAGGAGTTACAAAATATCTAGCAAGCTCATGTTCCATTTTATTAGCAGCTTCAACCGTTACAGTTCTTGTAAGTCTAAGCTCTTCTGCTAGTTCTGTTATTGTTAGGTTATCACTTTCTTTTAAAATAAGATCTAATATCCTTGAAGAATTTTCTACACTTTCTGTAGCCTCTATCATTAGATCAAAAAATATTCTATCTTGGCTTGGAATTAAAGCCTTTACTAGTTTACGTAGCATTTATACTATCTCCTATTGTAGTGGTTTGATAAATAGTTTTATTTATATAGGATTTTATAGCAATTAATAAAAATAAAAACAACACAAAAACTTCAAAAAAAAATATCTTTATAAAACACTTGTTTTTGGTTAATAGTATCTATATTATTTAAAACTTCTTTTCATTTTTAGTGTTTATATAACAAATATTTAGCTAACTATAAATCTATAGCAAAAAACTCTTTTTGTTATATCATCATTTTATAAAAATATTAGATTAAAGTACCAAGTGAGACAACCTTATTTCTAGATTCTACCTGAAGAAGAGTTTTGAATCCAAGACTTTTTTCTAGGTTTGTTGTTCAATAGGTTTTCAACTCTTCTAGTTTGGTCTTCAGTAATATCATCTAATCTCAGCACATTAATGATGACTGTTTGGGAATATTATACCTATGCACCCAGTTTGCGACATAACCACATAATTCAATCCCCAAAAGTAAACACATATTGTTGCTAAAATTATTGCTGGACCAAAAGCAATAGTATTAGTTCTTGTAAATAAATTAATTATTAAAGATATGACCAACCCTAAAATACTTGCTAAAAGCATAACTGGTAATATTATAGCAATACCGAACCATGCTCCAACTGCCGCTAAGAGTTTAAAATCACCATAACCAAGACCTTCTTGACCTGTAATTAATTTGTATATCCAGAATATAGACCATAGAAAAAAGTATCCAAATAAAGCTCCTAGAATAGACTCTTTTAATGATACAAAAATATTAAAATAGTTCAGTATCAAACCTATAATAATCAAAGGCTTGGTCAAAATATTAGGCAGTATTTTATATTTAAAATCTATGATGAAAATTGGTATAAAAAATACCATTAAAACTATTAATGAAAATATTTGAATATTATTCATCAGCCGACCCTGCCAAAAGAATAAGAATCATACCAACCATTTTATCTTTATCTGTTGGGGATGATTCTGCTATCTGCTTTTGATTTGTCCAAATAGTATAACTTTCAAAATCATTATTTAGCTCTAATGAGCCTTCTTTTGTTTGATATATAATCATACAGTTATTTATTTTACTCATGGACTACCTATAATTTAATGTATTGGTTTTTAGTTTTCAAAATATAATCATTAACTATTGGATTATTGATATATTTTTGTACTCTTTCAATGGCTATATCAATATCTTCACCTATACTAAGCAAAGAATCTAATATATTGATAACTTGTTTTACTGGATTAAGTCCTGTAGCATCTGTTATATGCTCTAAATCAATATTTGGAAATAGCTCAAGTATATCTTCATCTGTAGCTCAAAACTCATCAATACCATTTGAGATTAAATATCCAAAAATAGAGTCAAACTCTCTACCTGTATAAGAGTATCTCATTGTATACTCTCTATATTTTGTCCCATCATGAGCTGCTATAGGTAAAAAATCTCTGCATATTATTTTAAAAGCCATTAGCATTTCTCCAAATTAAGTTTAGATAACTCTTGCCATGCTTTTGAAGAACATTTCTTTGTTTTTTGAAATGGCATGCATACTACTGAGTAATTATCTTTAACTTTCAGATCTATACACTGTTTGAATCCTTTTATTTCAAGATACTTTGGAGTATATGTAGAAGGTTTAGACCCAACCATCTCGTGTTTATTATTAATATACAAAGCTCTTTTTGATTGTTCTTGTTTATTTTCTTCCCACAATCTCATAGCCACAAAAATTATTAAAAATATTAATATAATTATTATTTTTCTCATCTTCATACTTAACCACTTTTCTTTTTAGTGAAAAATTCTTTAGCTTTTCTAAAATCAAACTCATCTTTTAAGTATAGATATATTGCTAACATCAATATGCTTAATACCGCTACTATCAAAGTATTAATTATCCCTACCAATATGGCAGTACATACCAAGAAGCTTATTGCCAAATAGTTCCTTTTTAATTTATTAAAATCTTCTTTGATGCGGTTAATTATCTGATTCATATTTTTTCCTTAGTATATAATTATTTTGTTTTTGAATTATCACCATATCCAAACAGGTTTAAAAACATTCAGAATATCTTGCTTTGATACTTCACCAAAATACTAGAATCCCAAAAATCCTTTGAATTATTACCGATTAGTAGATAACCATATATATGACTATTTATTTTTTGAGGATTTAATGTTCTCCCAAAATGATCAAATTGCTCTTTTTTGTAGTTTAAATGTTTGCCATTAACTTAAATACCATTAGTATTCATTATCACTTTATCCTTAGGTATAGCAAGTATTTGCTTAATAATTGCGACATATCCATTAATACATAACCAATCTACCAGATAACCTCTTGAATGAGCATATTTCGCAAGACCTGTTGGCAAGCATACTGAAATCAAATCACCTGTATTAATCTTTTTATGTGCTATATTAGTACCTTTACCATTGGTCGAAAAGTATATTATCACTTTGGGCTAACATGAGTCAAAATATTGTAGTAGTCAGTTATGCAATTGTGATATTTTATAGAGTATATAATGTTTATTTAGTAAGTCGTATAAAAATATTTAAGCTAAAAGATTTGATTTGTCTAAAAAACCAAAGTTTGAAATAGCTCCACAAGATGCCAAGTTAGCAAAAGCAGAATGCAATAATAATTTTTTTGAAATTTGCAATATGTGGTATGCTGACTTTACAAATATTGATTTTGCTACCAATAGTTTTAATTATGTTAATTTCCACGGAGCTATTGGCGAAGAAAATTTGAGAAAAGCTAAAGTTGTGACAATGTCAAAAAATACAGATGCTGATAGAAAAAAAGCAGAGCATGGTCGAAGATTTGCAAACTATAGTTAATAAAAATTTTAGAGTTGATGCGAAAAGTGTAGATATCGTAACGGAGGAAGACACTGTGATAAATGCAAAAAGTGTATCACTAGGATAGGAGAGATAATTTATGTTTTTAGGAGTAATAGATGGTATGGCAATGGGTATGCCAGATGTTTGTAAAACACCACCATTTGCAATACCTACCCCGTATCCGAATATTTGGGATTTATCGATGACATCGCCAGTGCCTACAGTTATGATTGGTGGTCTACCATCTGTGAACCTTATGTCAAAAGGCTTTCTTAGCCAGGGTGATGAAGTCGGAGTGATGGGTGGTGTTATTTCATCTATGATAATGGGTATGGGAATGTTTATGACAGGGGCACCGAATATATTGATAGCTGGGGCACCTGCTGTAGTTATGGGTCAAAGTATGACTATGCAGAATACGAATAATGCACCTGGAAATGTTATGTTAGTTGGTCAAATGGCTGCAATGGCAGCTGCCTAGAAGGAGTTTCTTTATGTTAGTTAGCGAAAGTAAATTTGAATGTAAAGTGGGTGATCAAACTTTTGAGGTTTTGGAGTACGAGTATGATGCAGGTCTTTCTCGCCCGTATTTAGCTAGAGTGACTTTTATATCACTAAATCCAGATTTAGATTTCAAATCATTTATAAATAAAAATGCAACGCTAAGTGTAAATATACAAGGTGCTACAAGTACTAGCTATATTAATGGTATCGTTTCTGGATTTTCTCAGATGGGGCAGATTGGGGATAGATATTCGTATTCGATAAATATCGAGCCGAAGATTGTTAAGTTTAAAAAACAAGAGAAGACAGATGTTTACCTAAATCAGAATATTCCAGATATTGTAAAATCACTTTTCAAAAATACAGGTATTACACAAGTTGAATTTCAGTTATCAAATACATACCCTACGAGAAATTTTGTCTGTCAATTTCAAGAGACTGATTTTAATTTTATTTTTAGATGGTTAGAGTATGAAGGTATTTATTATTATTTTGAACAGTCATCAAGTTCAGAAAAGCTTATATTGATTGATAAAAACACAACCCATAAAAATCACAAAGATTTTGCATCTTTACAATATACTCAAGGTAAAAATATTATTGATAACGGTATTAATAATATTGATGCTTTTTCTGCACATAATAACAAGGTTGCCAAGATGCTAACTCTAAAAGGTTATAACTATAGCAACAATACTCAAACGATATCTGGCGAAGCAGAAATATCAATCTTTGGTAATGGTATTATGGAGATATTTGATGAGAATGTCCTAACAGAAGCAGAAGCTCAGAGTATTGCAAAAGTTAGAGCAGAAGAAATAAGTGGTATGGAACAAGTTTTCTCTGGTAAAACTCTAAACCCTAGTATCACACCAGGTTTTATATTTTCTCTAAAAGGGCATTTTAGGAATAGTTATAACCATAAATATATGGTTTTTGATATTTTTCAAAGAGGTTCCCAAAAAGAGAAAATCTTAGCAAAGTATGGTAACTATGTTGCAAGTGACTCAAATCGTGACACTATTGTGACTACTGATTTTAAAGCTATACCAAACAGTAGTCAGTTTAGACCCAAGTTAAATACAGCAGTGAAAAAGATGAGTGGTATTATCCCTGCTTTGATAGATGCTGAAACAAGTGGTGATACTCCACATCTTGATGGTGAGGGGAGATATAAAATTCGTATGTTATATAGTGATAAATCAGCAGGGCAAGCGTCTGATTGGGTTAGAAAGATGGAGAGCTATATCGGCGAGAATTACGGTAGTCACTACCCTATATTAAAAAATGGCGAAGCTTGTATTGGCTTTCAATTTGGTAATCCGGATAGGCCTATTATTATGGGTATGTTGCAGAACTCCACAAACAAAAACCTTGTGACATCTAAGAATAATAGCGATATTGTGCTTTTATCCACTCCAGGAGGTAATAAAATCACAGCATCTGATGTGCCTGGTAAAGAACATGTGACAATATATTCCCCATATTCACAAGCAACATCAGTTATAGGTTATTCCGGTCATCAATCTTGGCATAAAAAACACTGGATATGGTCGAGGGTACCTACACCAGAAAAATGTGGTAGTTGGACATCTACAACTAAATCAAAAGCTTCTCAAACATTTGCAGATACATATAAATATCAAGAAGGTGACTCGTTTTCTGTAGTTAAAGGGATTAAGGTTTTTACAGCAAATATGGTGAGTGAACTCGTAAAATTAACTCTAGGTGGTGTAGTACAGGATCATACTGTTATTTCAGATTATACGAAAGCAATTGTTTCAGGAGGTTTTGAGAGAATATTTACGACAAGTATTATTACAAGAATTATAGTAACTGGTTTGTATGTTGAGTATACCAGGAAAGGTAAAATTATAAATTTCAAGGGTGATGATTGCCTAAATAGTGTCAAAGGTAATTACGTTATGAGTGTGGAAAATGATATCAAACTAATAGCAAGAACTGGAATCAATAATATATCAGCAGATACTGGAATCAATATAAACTCTCCATCAAAGATAAATATGATGAGTAGTGAAGAGTGTGGAACCCATGCTATGACTATAAATTCTAGAGCTGAAGTTAGTAATACAATTAGTTGTGGAGCTACATCAATAGAGGTTACACCAGAAGGTATTGTTATTGGTTGTGGAGCCTCATCAATAGAAGTTACACCAGCCGGTGTAACATTAGTTAGCGGTGGTAATATGCTTGAAATGAGTGCTGCTGGTATTTTCACAACTTCCCCTATAGTAAATGTTTTCTATGATTATTTAAGCCCCTTCGATGAGTGATGACAATCCTGTGTCTGTAGCGTAACCATTTCCACTGATTAAATAATCAGTATAAAATTCCAGTAAATGAGAATTTTTTTGATAAGGTATACTATAATTACAGGTATTTTTACAAGAATGATAGTAATTGGTTTGTATGTTGATTATACCATGACTGGTAAAAATATAAATTTCATTGGTTATGATTTCATAAATAGGGTTCTGTCGCAAACTGTGTGCATAGTTATAATATTCCCAAAATCAGTTATCATTAGTTACAGTTATGCAGCTATAGCATAAAACTGATCCCAAACAGTCATTTTACCAGCGTTAATGTGCTGACCTTTTTTAATCATGTTAACTAATTTGTACCCTGCTATAGTAGATCCCATAGAATCCCATGATTTAAATCCTAACATGGGTCGAGTCAATCTCTTTATATTCCTATGCTCCTGCTCTATCAAATTATTGAGATACTTATTTTGTCTTATCTCTATACCATGAGTTAACCATATCCCAAGCAAAAATAGAAAGATATTAATAGATAGCAAAGCAGTTTCATTAGCACCAGACTTATCTACATTGACTTTTTCCGGAAAACCATGTTTACCAATGGTTTGTTTAAAGAACTTATGATCAGCCTTTTCATCTCTTTTAATAGAAATCATAAACTATAATGTATCTCCATGCTACCGATCTCTTCATACTTTAAGCCATTATCTAAAGTAATTTCATTCTCACTAAGTCTATGCTCTACTGTCTCACGAGGTAGATAATCTGGCAGTGGTTTGCGCTTACCTTCATTTTTATTGCAAGTAAGTTTAGAAACAACAGTCTCTTGTGACTCTTCACAATAATCTTCGACTGATACTTCTGACTCATCAAACAAACTTATTTGAGGATTGTCTGTATCAAGATACGATTCAGCAGAGAAACCAAATCTCTTAGATTTAGCTACTTGAAATGCTTCTTTTAATTATTCTATAAACTGGTTGTTATTTTCTATACTTTGATCTAGTTCTTGAATTTTTTGATTCTGACTTTTCACAAGTTCTTTAAGCTTAAATATCTCATTTTCTGATTGTTAAAAGCCTTTATTCTGCATGATATTTGCTGTTTAAATTCAATAAGGTATTATACCGTAAAAGTCTTTTATAATCAGCATTTTATGATTATTTATTAGTATAATAATATCATATTTTCGCTTTGAGTATCTACTTCTTCTGATCATCTAAACTAGACAGAAACCCTTGTAATTGTTTTGTTGTCAGACTCTGTGTTTTTTGATCATCAATAAGTTTTAACTTAGAACTTTCTAAGCGTTTATACCACAAACAATCACCATTAGTTCTCCAATATTTGAAATCATTATGAGCTAGATTATTGTGTATACAAAATTCTTGTTGGGTAAGCTCAGATTTCTCCCAGTCTTCTATTATCAAATACCAATCTGATTCTGCCATATATATCCTATGATAAATAAATTACTTTGGTATATATTTTATAAGCTAGAAATCTTTATGGTAGATGTACTTCGTTAGACGCTTACATAGATAGATACCGGAAGTCAAAATATAGTCTTGAAAAAATATAAAGAACTATTCTACTTACAAACTTTATAGTAAAATCAACCCTATAGTAATTATATAAATACAGACATAATGAAAAAACCTTTATATTTTATTGTGAGTTTAGTCGCGATCCTTTCATTAGATAGTTGTTCTAGTTTTGGTAAAAAACAAGATGATAGCCACTTAACTTTCCCAACACTAACATCTTGCTCAAAAGGGCTCTTATATGCAGGTACTTCTTTCATATGTATAAAAAAACAAAAAGGTCATGATTTAATTGAAACAAATATAAAGTTCAATACTGATAGTTTTACCTTAAATGATCAAGCAAAAGATGTTTTAGAAAAACTATATACTTACTTAAAATTAAGTGGGAACTCTAATTTCACTATTAGAGGATATTCTGGCAAAATAGATTCTAAATTCTTAAAAGATATTACTTTACTAACACAGCATGATATTCGTCTATCTAAAAATAGAGCTATTAGTGTAAGAGATTACTTGTTTGACAGAGGACTTAATTCAGAAAATATCACAATCAAAGCTCTTGGCTATCAGGACCCTATCGCTCCTAATGATTCTAACGCTCATATATCTCTTAATCAAAGAGTTGAGATAACTCTAAAAAGTAAACTTCAAGAGCAAATTGATAATATTGAAAACCATCTTGATCATATTAGACCAGCTAACTACACTAAGTTCTTCTCAAATGTATTTTTGCTAAATGAAAGCCAAGTTGATAATATCGGTAAGATTTATGACAGTCGAGAAAAAAGACCTATATTAGGTGTTAATTTTAAAATCTTTACCAAGAAGCAATACCCTATGGAAGAAGGTAAAGGAAATTTTAATATAATCTCAGAGCCAAAACCTATTGCTGTATTTAATAAAGATGCAAAAGTCTTCCAAATAGGTGGCGCTAAGTATGACTATACATATAAAGGAATTACTGCTCTTACAATAACTAGCCTAACTCTTGAAGCTAATGTTGGGGACTTCGTAGTACCAAACGAGATGGTCTCAAAACCTCTACCAGAGAAATCATTTAGAATGACGAGTAAAATTACTGCCAATGTGATAGAGGATGTAATAAATACAAACACCCTCTCAGCAAACTATAACAGTATTTTGTTAAATAAAGGTGCTTCTAGTGGCTTAAAACTTGGAGCTGAAGTTATTTTATATGAACCTGAAACTAGAACTAATGGTTATGATGTACCTCCAAAATATGCAGGTTACGGATTTATATATCGCCAATCAGACAATTACTCGATTGCTTTGATTATCAATTCTGTACAAGAAATTACTTCTAGTTCAATGGCAACAACTATCTTATAAATGAATACTAAAACTCAAGAATGCCTAATACTTTCTATCACACCTCATTTTAGTAAGGTTAAATTCAAAAATGCTCTTAATGCCAACATTGATATCCGTGAAATAATAACTCACCCAGGTAATTTCAAAAAACACTTTCTATTAGTGATGCAATAATAAAATATCTTGAATAGAAAATTATAACGAACCACTTAAAAAATATCTAAATGGATAAAAAGGGCACCGTCAAGTTAACTAACTGGGGCCTAGAAAACCACTTTTACTAATATTTAGAAACAGTAAACCTCTTTAGATGCTTCTTGCCAAACAGTTACAGCCTTATAAAATTTGTGTTTTTGAAGAGATGCTGAATTTTTATATATATCTACTGGCACAGTAAATATATTTCTAACTCTACCTATGAGTGTTAATGTTTTTTGAATTCCACCAGATGATTTAAATTTGATTAAACTCTTTTCCTTCCTACTTGTAGGTTGATGTGCATTCTCTACTCTATTATTGAGACCTTTGTGTCTTCTATGGTCTGCCTTAGTCATGTTTTTGATTTGCTTTGTATAACTCTGCAATTTATCAGTGACAATAACTAGTGGTGATGGGTAAGAACCCAATAATCTATTTAGAAAGCGTATCGCAGCCTTTTTATTCTTATGTTTCTGTAAGAATATATCTAACTCATGTCTATTAGAATCTACAGCTCTCCATAGTATAAACTTAACCCCATTCATTTTAATAATCATCTCATCTAGATGCCATTTGTATGTAGGTTTAGGCTCTTTCTTTTTAATTGCATCAGCAAAAGATTTACCAAACTTATTGCTCCATGTTATTACTGTTTCATAACTTACTAGAATGCCTCTGTATCTGAGTATTTCTTCTATATCTCTATAACTGGTATTAAACCTATGGTATATCCAAATAGCATAACTGATAATCTCTGCTGGATAACGATATCGTTTAGGTTTTTGTGTTAGCATAATTTAGAAATAATTAGATGAATTTGATATAATTATACACTAGATTGATTTAGTCGTAGTTAACTTGAAGGTGCCGTTCCGATATAGACATAACATTTATAACTTTCTTGTATTGAACAAATTATCACATATTAAAGATGATTAGCAATAATCTATGATTATGAACCTTTTTTATAAAATACTCAATATGCATTGACTTCGTCAAAGCTATTTAGTATAATAAAATTGTTATGGCAATATCGTATATTCACGCAGAAACATTATCAAGAACTCATGGTCGCAGAGCAACACAGTTTTTTGCATATATTTCAAACACAAAAGTCTTTGATTATGTAAATGATAAAACAGATGATTATACTAATAAAGATGATTGTGTCTATACGAATATCTTACTTACTTCTAGTGCATATACTGGTCATATTAATAAGTATAATCATCAAATAGTTTGATAACAAAAAGGAGAATGTATCATGGCAAGTCCAATATTTTTAGAATTAGCGACACAAAAAGGTGGCGCAATTAAGAATCCTGATCAAACTAAACCAAATTTCAAAAATCAGATTCTTGTTTATCAGTTTGATCAAACACTAGAAATGTCTGTTAACTACAACAACGCACATGCAGATTCTAGAGCAAGACCTGAACCTATCAAGTTCATCATTCCAATGGGATGCTATGAAGTTGAACTAAAACAAGCTTGTGTAAATGGTGACAGTATTACAAATGCTGTATTTTCTTTCCCAGTAATGGATAAAACTGGTATTGAGAAAAATATTTATACAGTAAAGGCAACAGGTGGTATTATTACAAAAGTAAGAAGAGTCTCACCTGAGATTTGGCAGAAAGATAATGAGAATCAACCAGTAGTTGTAGAAGTTGAAATGTCTTACGAAACACTAGAAGAACATGATTTAGTTCATAGTAAGCAAATGTCATACAATTGGCAGAAACTATAATTAATTATGCATAGAGTTAGGTTGTTAGAGAGATTAAAAGCTTGGGAAACAGGTCATTTTACGAGATTTAAAGAGCCTAGTGAGCAAGATTTAATTAGCTCTATAGTTAACCATATTGGTTACTTACTAAATACCAAACAGGGTAATGTAATGCTCCATAGTGACTACGGAGTCCCTGACTTTCATAATCTTTCATCTCACTTTATTGAAAATAATATTCGTAATGTTATTTCTAAGTATGAACCTAGATTTTTGGTTGATAAAGTTTCTAGAAATGATGGAAATGATAAGAATCCTTCAAAAATAAAAATATCTATATCAGGAAATGTTCGTGGTAGTTGTCAGTCGATTATTATCACAACAGTTCTAACAGCAAATGGACGAGTTTTCGTTAAACTCTAAGTTTTATTTCAAATATTAAACGTTAATGAGAATCTTTTTGATAAGGTATATTATAATTATTAGATTTCCAATCATCTAAAGAATATTTACTATCGGGGAACTTGCGAAAATACCAGCAGCACCCATATCAAGCATACTAACACCGCTAATGAATGTCACACCGGCTGGTTTAACTTCTATTGATGAGGCTCCACAATCAATAACAATACCGGTTCTGTCTCAAACTGACAATTTCGAAATTTTGTAGTATTATTTTATCACAAATATAATTATGTTTTTCTATGTTAGATTGCACAGGTAGACACTTCACCAAACTTTTAATTCTCCAAGCTCTTCGTTGGTATTTATCATATCCACTTAGCTATAGGCATGTAGAAGAGTTAATGAAATAGCTTGGAGTTAATGTAGATCATAGTACTCTCAACCGTTGGATTATCAAATATGCTAAAGAGTTAGAAGTTACTTTCAGCAGAAAGTTTAGTAAGTATAGTGCTTATGTAAGTTGGAAGATGGATGAAACTTAAGTAAAGCATAAAGGTAAGTGGGTTTATCTCTACAGAGCAATAGATAAGCATGGAGATACATTATAGTTTATGATTTCTCTTAAAAGAGATGAAAGGGCTGCTCATCAGTTCTTTAAACAAACCATTGGTAAACATGGCTTGCCGGAAAAAGTCAATGTAGATAAGTCTGGTGCTAATGAAACTGCTTTGCTATCTATTAATATCTTTCTATTTTTGCTTGGGATATGGTTAACTCATGGTATAGAGATAAGACAAAATAAGTATCTCAATAATTTGATAGAGCAGGATCATAGGAATATAAAGAGATTGACTCGACCCATGTTAGGATTTAAATCATGGGATTCTATGGGATCTACTATAGCAGGGTACAAATTAGTTAACATGATTAAAAAAGGTCAGCACATTAATGATGACTGTTTGGGAATATTATACCTATGCATCCAGTTTGCGACAGAACCAAATTTGAGCCCAATGAGTTTGACTACATAATTATTGATGAAGTCCATCATGCAGAAGCTGAGAGCTATAATAGGGTACTCACGCATTGCAAACCAAAATTTTTACTTGGGATGACAGCTACACCAAAGCCAACAGACGATGCTGATATATTTAAACTATTTGACTACAATATCGCTTATGAGATTAGATTACACCAAGCATTAGAAGAAAATTTGCTTTGTTCGTTTCATTACTTTGCGATTGAGGATTTTTGTTTAAACGATGATGTTAGTTCTAAAAGTAAAATGTCTCAAGATCATCTATTCTTTAATTCCCCTCTTGAGAGGGGTGCCGATAGTAGGGGTGTGGCCGCTAGAGATTTTAATAAGCTTATGAGTTATAACAGAGTTGAGCATATTATAGAGAAAATGAATTTCTATAGTTTCAGTGGTGAAAAACAATCAGCTCTCATGTTTGTAAGTAATGTCGAAGAAGCTATAAGTATTGTCAAGCAACTTAATTAAAAGGGTATCAAAGCACAATCTTTAAAACGCTAAGATCCTGAGCATGTAGGTGAGCTCGCTATACAAGAGCTTGAAGCAAAAAGTCTAGAAATCATAGTTACTGTTTATATTTTCAATGAAGGGGTAAGATATACCGTACCTAAATCCAATCATACTTTTACGCCCAACTCCAAGTGCTATAGTGTACATTCAGCAGTGAGGTCGAGGTCTTAGAAAACATCGTGATAAAAAGTTTGTTGTGATTTTAGACTTTATAGCTAATTATGAAAATAATTTTCTAATTCCAGTCGCATTAAGTGGCGATAATAGTTACGATAAGGATGAGCTCAATAAATTTGTAGTAGCTCCAAATAGTTTTATCAGTGGTAAAAGCACTATTACATTTACAAGTATTGCAAAAGAACTTATTTATCGCAATATTCAAAAAACAACCTCCTCTCAACTTAAAAAAGAGCTTGGTAGAGTGTCAAGTTTAGTTGACTTTGAAACGCATCATTTCATTGCCCCAGCTGTTATACTCAAAGCAAAAGACACTTATTATGATATTCCCCAAGCCTTCAAAGAGCCTATAAAAATACTCAAAAATGATGAATATCAAATCTTAAAATCCATCTCTAAAGAATTTACACCCGCAAAAAGACTGTATGAGACTTTGATATTAGAAAAGCTTCTGTTAAACCCATCTATTGCTATGAGTGAATTACAGAGTTGTATTAAAGATGAAACTATAGGTTACATTCAAGATGGTTTTGTTAATGCCTGGCACCAACTCATCTATGCGGATATTTACAGTAAATACCAGTAGAGTAGAGTATCAGCCATTAGTTAAATTTGATGATAGTCGTGTAACACTTACCACTTACTATTTATGAAACAATTCATACGAATAAATTTTTATTAGCAAAATAAAAGACTTTCTTGACTTTAATAAAATTATCTACACAAAAAAATATTCTCAAAATAAAGTTCATGGTATGGCTTTATATCAACAATACTCAAAAAAAGATATTGCTCACTTACTCAATCAGGATTATACAAACGGTGGTGTTAATTGAGCTGGTTATAGAGAATTTGATCATAAAGCTTTGTTATTTATGACTTTTGATGAGAATAAGAAGTTCACATAATTTGACAATAAATTTATAGCAGATGAGACATTTACATTTTTTTCAAAAAAGAATAAATCAACTTCAGACTTTTTAGAAAAAGGATTGATTAAAAATAAGTACAATAGCTTCGTTTTTGTAAGAGTTGATAAATCACATGATTATAGCTTCTTAGGTTTGGTTGATAAGTGTATTGATGCAGAAAATATTAAAAATGGTTAAATTCCACCTTTAAACTTCATAAAAATCTGCCTGTTGAGATTTGGCAGTATTTCAAAAATATCAATAAAAACAAAAAATAACTTTTAAATAAATGTTTTTTTTGCTTGCTTTGCTATAATTAAATTGGAAGATATCCAACAAAGGAGTACGAAAATGGCTTACAATAAAATACTACTAGCTATAAATGTTTATAAAAAAGCGGATGTTGTAATTAATTCAGCTGTCGATTTTGCAAAAAAAAATAATGCTGATGTTTTAAAGGTAGTTACAGTCATTGACTGTGTAGCTTCATTTGCTCCATCTATTGTTGATTTTCAGCACTCTATTGAAGAAGCAGCTAAAGTTGCTCTAGATAAGATTATTAATAAAATAGATAAGAATGACCTGAAAGGCATAGAAGTTAAGAATGAAGTGCTAGTGGGTAACCCTGCTTCTGAAATTGTAGCTTATGCTAATGAAAGTAACTGTGATTTAATCGTATTAGGTTCACATGCAACTCATGGTGTAAACCTTCTTTTAGGTTCTGTAGCCAATACTGTACTTCATAAAGCAAGTTGTGATGTACTAACTGTTAGAGTATGTGATGATGAAACTGTGAATAGTAGAACTCAAAACTATAGAAAAATTCTAGCACCTAGTGATTTAGAGGGTGATTCATGCTATGTGGTATCAAAAGCATTAGATGTTGCTAAGCTATATAATGGTGAGCTTGATACTGTATTTGTTATCCCTAATGATAGTATTTCTTTAATGACTTATGAGACAGATAAGGTTGAAGGCGAATTAGATAAATTCGCTGCCGCAAATGGTATAAATGGCGAAAAAAGTGTTTTAATCGGTGGTATTGCAAATAGCATTTTAGAAAAAGCAAATGCAAATCATAACGATTTAGTAGTTGTTGGTAGTCATAGAAGAAGTGCTATTGGCAGATTCTTCATAGGTTCTACTGCAAATAGCATTTTGCATAAAGCTAATATGGACGTACTTGTTGTTAGACTAAAATAATTTAATAAAATTTTTAATCTTAGATATCAAAATCTTATTTCTTAAAACTTCCATTATGGTTTAAAAGTTTCTAAGCATTTCTTTGTTTAGCGTTATTGTGATTTATCTCAGCTATTTATTTATAGACACTTAGATTCAATTACCAAGTGCGAGAACCTTATTTCTAGATTCTACCTGAAGAGGAGTTTTGAATCCAAGACTTTTTTTAGGTCTGTTGTTCAATAGGTTTTCAACTCTTCTAGTTTGGTCTTAAGTAATATTATCTAATCTCAGGTTTTTAGAGAAGAATTGTCTAATTAACCCATTTGTATTTTCATTGGTGCCACGTTGCCAAGAAGAGTATGTATCAGCAAAAAATATATCTATATTTAATACTTCTGATATTAGCATGTGTTTGGAAAACTCTTTACCATTATCAAAAGTGATTGAGTGAGTATGTGACGCATTAAGTATTTGTATTAAACTGTTTGCTAAGTTTTCAGCATTCTTACTAGCCAAAGGTTTAATTTTAGTTAGTTTAGATACTCTATCAACTAGTGTTAATAAGTCACCCTTGTGATCTTTGCCAATAATAGTGTCTCCCTCAAAATCTCCAAGTCTACTTAGTTCATCTATAACAAAGTCTCTCTCATGTATTGAAACTCTATTTTGTATTTGGCCTCTATGCTCTTGACTAGCCGTACCTCTTTTACGATAAGTTTTCTGACAACGCAAATAAGTGTGTAAGTCACCGCCTCTTATTTGCTCTGGATACCAATACTGTTTGATAAGATGCTCTACATAGCTCCAACCAAATTGCCTAACTTGTTTGTTGCCTTTACGTTTTCTTGAGTTTGCAAGTGATTGTACTTGTTTAGGTCTAGAGCCTCGTTTGCCGGTGTTACGGTTTATCTCTTTGTATATGCTACTTTGGTTATAACCAACTTCCATGGCTATTTGTGTTTTAGAAACACCTATTTTCAATAGTGATCCAATGTGGTATCTTTGTTCTTGAGTAAGTTGTGTGTAGGATGGTCCTGTGGTGATGCCTTAAGTAGATTTTTAGCAAGTGTGACAATATCTAACTTACTTTTTTAGTGCAACAATTATTTTGTCGCAACAACTTGAATCTAAGTCTTTATTTGTTAATCATAGAACTTTTTATGAACACAGAATATGATATACTATTTCTATCTTCAGGGCAGGGCGAAATTCCCTACCGGCGGTAAATGTTTTTACAAAAGCCCGCGAGCGCTTTTTAGGTAACTAAAAAGGTCAGCAGATTTGGTGAAACTCCAAAGCCGACAGTATAGTCTGGATGAAAGAAGATAGTGAAATAAAATTATTCCTTATAAGCTCAAAGCTTTGCTAGATTTATAGGTTTATTTTGTTTTTTACTCTCTGCCCTAAATACAAATTATAAAAACTATAAACAGTATAAGAGGCAAATGAAAAACATAGACCAATACTATATGCAACAAGCGCTCACCATAGCAAAACGAGGTAAATATACGGTCTCGCCAAATCCTATGGTTGGCTGCCTTATTATTAAAAATGGCAGAATAGTTGGCGAAGGTTATCATCAACGAGCAGGCAAAGATCATGCAGAAGTTTATGCGCTAGAACAAGCTGATAGCCTATCTAAAGGTGCTACTGCATATGTAACCCTTGAGCCATGTTGTCATTTTGGTAGAACTTCTCCTTGTACCAATGCACTTATTAAAGCGGGTGTAAATAAAGTTATAATTGCAACTCTTGACCCGAACCCAAAGGTTAAAGGAAAAGGAGTGAAAAAGCTTATCGATGCGGGTATACAAGTAGAAATAGGCACTCTAGAGAATGAATCTCAAAAGCTTAATAAAATATTCTTCTACTACCAAATAACCAAAAAGCCATTTGTATTTGCAAAATGGGCAATGTCTTTAGATGGAAAGATTGCTATAAATGGTAATGATTGCAAAAAACTAACTTCTCCTCTTGCAAATAAAAACACTCATTTTCTTCGTAATATATGTGACGCCATTCTAATTGGCAAGAGCACCCTTATAGCCGATAACCCTAAGCTTGACACTCGCCTTGACACCACCAAAGCATTACACCCTATTCGTTTTGTGCTATTTTCTCATCTTAATAAGATTGATGAGACTTGGCAGGTTTTGGATCAAGGCGTAGCAAAAACTATTTTTGTATGCACCGATATTTCGGAAGCAGCAAAGGAGATACTAGCAAAGTATGAAATTGAATTTTGGTTGCTACCAGTTGCTAAAGACAATATATGTTTAGATAGCCTACTTAAAGCTATGGGTGATTTAGGTATCACGAGCCTACTTGTCGAAGGAGGAATGCAAACTCTCAAAAAATTCATTGATAATGAGCTTATTAATAAAACTATTACCTATGTATCTCCATTTGCAATAGCAAACAGCAACCCAAAGAAAGAATTAGAGTTTCAAAAAATAACTTCTTTAGGCAAAGATATTTTGATAAATGCAACATTCAAGGAGCAAACAAATGTTTAGTGGGATAGTCCAACAGCTAGGCACCGTAAAAGAAATCACAACAACAAACAATGTCAAAACTTTTGATATCGCTTTTGGCAATTGTTATAAATGCAATATCGGCGATAGTGTAGCAATAAATGGCACTTGTCTTACTGTTACAGAAATTGACCTAAAAACTTTTATAGTAAGATTTGATGCAGTGCCAGAAACCCTACAAAAGACAAACCTTGACGACCTAAAAATTGATAATAGCGTAAATACAGAATTAGCTATTCGTTATGGTGATCATATCGGTGGTCACACGGTGCAAGGACATATCGATGAAAAAGGGATTATCAAAAATATAGAAAACCTAGGCGATGCTTGGATGGTTGATATCTCTGCAACAAAAGATTTTTTGAAATATCTTGTCGATAATGGGTTTGTAACTATTGACGGCATGAGTATCACAGTTGTTAAAGTATTAAAAGATAGTTTCACTGTCACAATTATTCCACATACAATAGATGCAACTATCGCAAAAAACTATCAAACTAACTCAGTTGTAAATTTAGAAGCTGATGCAACCGGTAAATACATCTACAAATATATGCAAGGATTTAAAAATGTTTGAACAAATTAAACAAAATGTACACAATGCAATCAACGCGCTAAAACAAGGCAAAGGTGTAGTCGTAATTGATGATCATGATCGTGAAAATGAGGGAGACTTGATCCTTCCCGGTGAAATGGCTACTCAAGAAAATATCGCTTTCATGCTCCAACACACTAGTGGAATTGTTTGTTTAGCTATGGATAGTAATCATGCAAATAAACTACAGCTTTCACCAATGGTCGCATCAGATAAAAACAACAGTACTTTTGCAACACCATTTACAGTAACTATAGACGCAAAAGAAGGTGTAACAACTGGAGTATCTGCAAAAGATAGAGCCCACACAATTAAAGTAGCATCTAAAAATGATGCAAAGGCTAGCGACCTAGCTAGCCCTGGTCATATATTTCCACTTATAGCCAATGATAAAGGCGTACTTGGTCGCAATGGTCATACTGAAGCAACTGTAGATCTCATGAAACTTTCTGGATTCAATATTGCTGGTGTGCTTTGTGAACTTATGAACAAAGATGGTACTATGATGAACGTTTATGAGCTTGAAAGTTTTGCTAATGGATACGATTTACCAATTTTAACTATCGCCGAATTATATCAATACCGTCTAGCCACTGAAGTTTTTGTAGAAAAAATGGCAAGTTCAACAATCCCTTTCGAAGCGTTTGGATTTCTTGAGATGACTGTATACAAAGATAGCTTCGGTAATGATGAGGTAGTCGTATTATTTAAAGAGTACAGTGGAGATAAACCTCTTGTTAGGATGCACTCATCATGTATCACAGGAGATCTATTTGGCTCTCTTCGTTGTGATTGCCAGTCTCAATTGAAAAAAGCTATGCAAATGATTAATGAGGAAGGTGGCTTTCTTATATACCTCAACCAAGAAGGTCGTGGCATAGGTCTTATAAATAAGCTCAAAGCTTATAATCTTCAAATGAATGAAAATATGGACACTATTGAAGCAAATGTAGCTCTAGGTCTACCTGTTGATAGCAGAAAGTATGATTTAGCCATTCAAGTATTGAAATATAATAACATCGATAAATGTAAACTAATATCAAACAACCCAAAAAAGATATGTGCTTTGAAAATGGTAGGGATTGAGGCGGAAACGATATCTTGTGATGCTTTAGTAAACTCACATAATGAAAGTTACCTAAAAACCAAAAAAGATAAAATGAAACATACAATCAAAAGCATATAAGGAGGTATTTATGAAAAAAATAGCCATAGTTGTAGCAGAATTTAACGCTCTTATAATAGACAAAATGCTTGAGGGAGCCCTAGAAGAAGCTTACTCCCACGGGTTAAAAGACAGTCAAATAATCATCAAGAAAGTACCTGGTGCTGTAGAACTACCTTTTGCAGCAAAATTACTTGCAGAAACTAAAAGTGTAGATGCGATAGTACTACTTGGATGCGTAATACGCGGCGAGACAGATCATTATGATTTTGTATGCGATCAAGTTAGTTACGGCACACAAAAAGTCATGCACCAATATAATTTACCAGTAATTTTTGGTATATTAACCACACATAATAAAGAGCAAGCGCTCGAGCGAGTTGGTGGAAAAAAAGGCCATAAAGGTAAGTACTGTGTTCAAGCAGCACTAACTATGGCTAAGATGAAGTTAGATATTGAAAACGAAGGAGTATAGACACTAAATGCCTTTACAAATTTTAAAATACCCTCACCCGGTACTAAAAGAGAAAGCTAAAGAAGTAGCTAAAGAAGAAATAAACGATGACCTAAGAACTACTTTTGATGAGATGCGTGAGCTTATGAATGAAGCTGGAGGCGTAGGTCTTGCAGCAATTCAAGTTGGTATAAAGAAAAGATTTTTCATAATGATTGATAATCTTGAAGATCCTGAGCCAAAAACTGTTGTTGCTATAAATCCCGTCATTATAGAAGGAGATGGACAAATAAAAGATGAAGAAGGCTGCCTTTCATTTCCAGGTGTTACAGCTCAGGTCAAAAGATCTAATACAGTAAAGATAAAAGCTTTAAATGAATTTGGTGAAGAGATTGAGGTTGAAAAAGAAGGATTCCTTGCAAGATGTATTCAACATGAAATTGATCATCTTGATGGTATTACATTTTTTGATCATCTAGGTTCATTAAAAAGACAAATGATAGAAAAAAAATACAAAAAACTTATGAAAGAAAATGCCGAGGCATAAAAATTTAAGAGAATTTTTAATATCATGCTTTACTTTCTAGAAGAGCTAAGTAAAAATAATAAAACTAATACTTTGGAATAAAATATATGCGTAATCTATTTAAACTATTATCTGTAAGTTTTCTAATCATTACAGTATCTGCATGTGGCATGATTACAGGCAATAAGTTCGTATACATCGGTCATGGCGAAGATTCTCCCTATTATCAACTTTACTACGACCAAACTAAAAAGCTTTTTGTGCTTATAGATAAAAGAAATGGTTGCTTTCAAAAAGATGATACAGGTACATGTCTTGCATTTACACTACAACAAGCTCGCGACTTTAGAAAGAAAGCTTTAAGTAAAATGATTGAAATCGATCTTAGGTTAGCTAAAGACAATTACGGAGACTATGCTATCAAAGAACTTGAAAATGCGGGTATCTCAATTATAAAAAAACAAATTAAAATAGAAGATATTTATGCGAAACCTATTAGACAAATTGTTATTGATAGAAAGCAAAAGTATCATCTAGTAAGAAGGGACTATAAAGTTGGTGCTAAACTGGTCGCTATGGTTACAAAAAATGATGGCAAAGACAAAATCAAAGTAGCATACACTATTGATTTCCCTGGACTATATAAGGAATTCAAGACTCAATTAAGACCTTTTATTGTTGACCCTGAGTACCTATATACTCACATGACTATAGATTCTGTTCATCAAGCTCAGTTTATGCAAAAAGATATGCTAAAAAGCCAAAAAAAAGTAACTAAACAAGTAGATAAATACCTAAAAGATGTAGTTGATGCCAGCAATGAAAAAGTAAAAGACCCTAATGCATCTATAGCTAATAAAGTCTCAAAACTAGATAGTGACTTAGTGACAGACAACCCTATGCTAGAGCCTAGCGGGTCAGGTGCTAAAATTTCCGATAATCAAGTAGCTTCAGGTTCTGCTATTGATTCAGCAAAATCAAGCACTACAGATAAGGTATCTACTGAAGATGATATTGAAAAAAATCATGAAAATACGGCTACTACTTCTAAGTAACCAATATCTTTCAACCTTTATCTAAAAACTCAAAGAAAACAAGATGGCTGAGCAGAGTCGAGGCTTCGTTTTTCTCAAACAATAATCCCACCACCTAGGCAGACATCACCATCATAGAAAACTACAGACTGTCCCGGTGTGATAGCTCGTTGAGCCTCTTCAAAAACCACATTCACTGAACCATCAGCATTAACTGAAACCTCACAAGCTTGATCTTGCTGTCTATAGCGAACTTTTGCTTTACACTTAAATTTATCATCTGTAGCAAAGCCCGCACACCAACTAAGCTCTATAGCTTTTAATGATTGCTTAAATAACAAAGGATGATTGTGACCTTGTACAGCTATAAGCACATTATTCTCGAGATCTTTTTGAGCAGCAAACCAAGGCACTTCTGGACGATTTTTCACACCTCCTATACCTAAGCCCTGTCGTTGACCAATTGTGTAGTACATCAAACCATCATGCATACCAATTTTGATACCGTTCTCATCGTGAATTTCTCCTTTTTGAGCTGGCAGAAATTTTGATAAAAACTCTTTAAACTTTCTCTCGCCAATAAAGCAAATACCCGTACTATCTTTTTTATTAAAAGTTACAAGGTTGTTATCTTGTGCTATATCACGCACTTCATCTTTAATGATCTCGCCAACTGGAAATAGTGTTTGCGATAACTGTTCTTGACCTAGCGTATATAAGAAGTATGTTTGATCTTTAGAATTATCTACGCCCTTTACAAGCTGAAAACTACCGTCATCTGCTTTTCTACACCTTGCATAATGTCCTGTAGCTATATATTCGCCACCGAGTAAATGCACATAGTTCAAGAATGCTTTAAACTTGATCTCTTTATTACATAAGATGTCGGGGTTCGGAGTGCGGCCAGAGTTGTATTCTGTAAGAAAATGCTCAAACACATTATCCCAATACTCTGCAGCAAAGTTTATCTTTTTAAATGGAATACCTATAGAATCACAAACTGCTTGGGCATCATCTATATCTTGTTCTGATGAACAAAAGTCATCTGTATCATCTTCTTCCCAGTTTTTCATAAATACGCCAGTTACATCGTACCCTTGCTCTTTTAAGAGCAAAGCTGCAACTGAAGAATCTACACCACCTGATATACCTACTACTACTTTTTTTTGCATTATTTAACCTTATTCAATAATTATTTTATTTCTTTAGCTAATATATATGACATTCGACAGGGGACCGCATTACCAACCATCTTGTATCCTGCGACAATATTTTTATAATAAAAAGATCATCTGGAAAAGTTTGAATTTTGGCACACTCACGCACGCTTAATCGCCTATATAAAACCTCTTTCTCAGTTACACATATTCTTTTGTTTTGTTCAACGAATAGCATTTTATGGGCTTGTGGGTGTCTAGGTGCGTGTCTTGCTCCAGCCTTAATAGTAAAAGAAGGCTCAGCCCATAATATAACTCTGTTACCAGACATATACATTGATGAAAAGCCGCCCGTCATATATTCGTGATTAGCAATTTGAAGACCTTCTTTTGCTATATTTCTTGTAGGCTTAGGCTCCGCATATTTAATATTATATCTTTCAAGCTTCTTTTTTTATATTGATCTTCACTTGTAAACTCACAACCAATCTTTAAATCATTTCTTATCCCAACAAAAAAACTCGCTTTCTATCTTGAGAAACTCCGTAATCATGGGTGTTAAGGAGTTTAAAGTACAAATCATACCGACTGCTCAACAAAAAGTCTTTTTATGTTATTCAAAGCATCATAGTGTCTTCCTGCAATCATACCACTTACATTTTCTGCTAAAAAAACTTAGGTTTTTTATCTTTTAATATCCTTATAAAATCAAAAAATAACTGTCCTTGTTTATCATTGATACCTTTTAAGGCTACAGCTTCGCTCCAACTTTCGCAATCTTTAACCGGATTGGTTATTTTAGGATCATCTATATAGATTCTATCTTTAGGGTGAGAACTATTTAATTGTAACTGTGAGTTACTGTTGCATATTTTTTTAACTTCCTTGGCATCATCACCCTTGAGCATAAAATTAGGTGGATGATTTTGTGATGCTCTAAAGGAAAAAATATCATCCAAACGAGCTTGCTCCTCTTTAAAGTCATTAAAAGCATTTGCTACAAATAACTCTAAACCTTCTCCAACACTATTAGCTCTATTGTTACCACATGAAATATCATCCAGTTTCCTGTTGAAATTTTTTGTAATAAAAATTATCGCTTTAAGCGTATTTGACATTTTTAGTTTTCCTACTGCTTTAACACCGACAAGAAAGCTTCTTGAGGAATCTCAACAGAGCCAATATTTTTCATGCGTTTCTTACCTTCTTTTTGCTTTTCAAGAAGCTTTTTTTTACGCGATACATCACCACCGTAGCATTTAGCGATTACATTTTTACGCAAAGCTTTTACTGTACTTCTTGCAACAATCGTACCACCAATAGTAGCTTGAATTGCTACTTCAAACATCTGTCTAGGAATAAGCTCTTTTAGCCTATCCACAAGATCACGACCTTTGTACTTAGCTTGATCTTTATGAACTATACTTGCTAGAGCATCGACCTTATCGCCATTAATAAGTACATCAAGACGCACCATGTCGCCATCTTGATAGCGATTTAATTCATAATCAAGTGAGCCATAGCCTTTAGTTACAGATTTAAGCTTATCAAAGAAGTCTGAAACTACTTCAATCATTGGCATATCGTAAGTGATAGATACTTGATTGCCCATGTAATTCATATCTACTTGAGCACCTCGTTTTTCGATACAAAGAGTTATCACACTACCTACATGATCTTTTGGTACAAAAATATTTGCTCGCACAATTGGCTCAAGAATTTTATATATAGAACCAGGGTCTGGTAATTTGGCAGGGTTATCTACAATCACTTTTTCGCCATCTTTTTTGATAGCTTCATAAACTACTGTAGGCGCAGAAGTAATAAGATCAATATTGTATTCTCGTTCTAGTCGCTCTTGGATTATCTCCATGTGTAGCATTCCCAAGAAACCACATCTAAAACCAAAACCTAACGCTTGAGAAACTTCTGGTTCAAAGAAAAGAGAAGCATCATTTAGACTTAGTTTTTCTAACGCCTCCCTAAAATCTGAATAATCATCAGAGCTAATAGTAAACATCCCCGCATAAACCTGTGGCTGTACTTTTTTAAAGCCAGGGACTACAGTATCTGTAGGGTTGTGAGTATGGGTTAGAGTATCTCCTACCGGAGCACCATGAATATCTTTGATACCCGAGATAACAAAACCCACTTCACCAGCTTTTAGATGGTCTAAATCCTTCATCTTAGGAGTAAACACCCCAAGCCTATCTACTTGATGAGATACGCCTGTAGACATTACCTTAAATTTCTCGCCTTTTTTAAGCGTACCATTTTTAATACGCACAAGTGAAACTACACCCAAGTAATTATCAAACCATGAGTCAATAATCAAAGCTTGAAGCTTAGCATCTATATCGCCTGTTGGAGCAGGTACTTTTTCTACGATAGTTTCCAATACATCTTCTACACCTAAACCAGTCTTAGCACTACAAGTAGTAGCACCTATAGCATCAATGCCGATTATCTCTTCTATCTCTTCGGCAACCTTTTCAGGGTCTGCTGATGGTAGGTCAATTTTATTTAAAATAGGGATAACTTCTAGATCTTGATCAATCGCAGTATAACAGTTTGCTACTGTTTGAGCTTCTACACCTTGGGCAGCATCTACTACAAGTAAAGCTCCTTCACAAGCGGCAAGTGAACGAGATACTTCATAAGAGAAATCCACATGCCCAGGAGTATCAATAAAGTTTAGCTGATAATTATTTCCATCACGAGCTATATAGTCTAGCGTTACAGATTGAGCTTTAATTGTGATACCTCGTTCTCTTTCGATATCCATAGAGTCAAGTACTTGCTCTTTCATCTCTCTCTCAGTTAAGCCACTACAAACCTGAATGAATCTATCAGATAAGGTTGATTTACCATGGTCAATATGTGCAATTACAGAAAAGTTTCTAATATATTTCATAAATGTTTTTTCTTAAAATAGTGGTTTTGTTTTAATTTCATAAAGCTAACTACATATTACACCTTAGATTCAAGTACCAAGTGCTACAACTTTATTTCTAGATTCTACCTGAAGAGGAGTTTTGAATCCAAGACTTTTTCTATGTCTGTTGTTCAATAGGTTTTCAACTCTTCTAGTTTGGTCTTAAGTAATATCATCTAATCTCAGGTTTTTAGAGAAGAATTGTCTAATTAACCCATTTGTCTTTTCATTGGTGCCACGTTGCCAAGAAGAGTATGTATCAGCAAAAAATATATCTATATTTAATACTTCTGATATTAGCATGTGTTTGGAAAACTCTTTACCATTATCAAAAGTGATTGAGTGAGTATGTGACGCATTAAGTATTTGTATTAAACTGTTTGCTAAGTTTTCAGCATTCTTACTAGCCAAAGGTTTAATTTTAGTTAGTTTAGATACTCTATCAACTAGTGTTAATAAGTCACCCTTGTGATCTTTACCAATAATAGTGTCTCCCTCAAAATCTCCAAGTCTACTTCGTTCATCTATAACAAAGTCTCTCTCATGTATTGAAACTCTATTTTGTATTTGGCCTCTATGCTCTTGATTAGGTTCTGTCTCAAACTGTGTGCATAGGTATAATATTCCCAAAATCAGTTATCATTAGTTACAGTTATGCAGCTATAGCATAAAACTGATCCCAAACAGTCATTTTATCAGCATTAATGTGCTGACCTTTTTTAATCATGGTAACTAATTTGTACCCTGCTATAGTAGATCCCATAGAATCCCATGATTTAAATCCTAACATGGGTCGAGTCAATCTCTTTATATTCCTATGCTCCTGCTCTATCAAATTATTGAGATACTTATTTTGTCTTATCTCTATACCATGAGTTAACCATATCCCAAGCAAAAATAGAAAGATATTAATAGATAGCAAAGCAGCTTCATTAGCACCAGACTTATCTACATTGACTTTTTCCGGCAAGCCATGTTTACCAATGGTTTGTTTAAAGAACTTATGAGCAGCCCTTTCATCTCTTTTAGGAGAAATCATAAACTATAATGTATCTCCATGCTTATCTATTGCTCTGTAGAGATAAACCCACTTACCTTTATGCTTTACTTAAGTTTCATCCATCTTCCAACTTACATAAGCACTATACTTACTAAACTTTCTGCTGAAAGTAACTTCTAACTCTTTAGCATATTTGATAATCCAACGGTTGAGAGTACTATGATCTACATTAACTCCAAGCTATTTCATTAACTCTTCTACATGCCTATAGCTAAGTGGATATGATAAATACCAACGAAGAGCTTGGAGAATTAAAAGTTTGGTGAAGTGTCTACCTGTGAAATCTAACATAGAAAAACATAATTATATTTGTGATAAAATAATACTACAAAATTTCGCAATTGTCAGTTTGAGACAGAACCCTTTTAAGTCAAGTAATAAGGTCTAATTAAGTTTTTTACGCATTTCAGGGCTTCTCCTGGTAGTATAGATATATCTAACTCTATATAAGCATCATATTTACTATTTAAGCCAACTCTATAGTTTGTCCATGGGTATAGGTTATACAAGAGTTCTACAAGTATGTAAATCTGTAGCTATAATATCGACTAGTTTGGTATGGGTAGCTTTTGTTAAATCATTAATAAGTATTTTATTTATCATACCACTATAATGAAAAAATGCCCAGTCCACATTGGACAGGCTCAATTATCGGAGGATTTCGATTGTTTTATTTATAAGGAAACTATTTTAAAGAAAAAAATGTAGAGATTATGCTGCTGTATCAAGAGCTTTGATTTTAGCTGATATACGAGACTTATGTCTAGCAGCTTTATTTTTGCTAATAAGACCTTTAGTTGCGTATTTGTCTAATAGAGGTATTACTTTTGCAAAGTTTTCTTTTGCAGTTGCTACATCACCTTCTTTGATAGCGTAACCAATCTTTTTAAGGAATGTTCTCATCATAGAACGACGAGCTACATTGTGAATACGGTTTTGTTCAGTTTTAACAATTCTTTTTTTTGCTTGTTTTGAATTAGCCAATTTATTTCTCCAATTATCTTATTTTTAAGTGTTTTATAATTTTCGTTTCTCTGTGAGGTATGATGAGACACGCTAATATAATATAAATATCTCGAGTATTTTGCATTTTTAATAGTTTTTTGTCAATAACATTATGGTTATTGTTAGCTAATATTTACTTATAACGTTCTAATAGGTACATTTGGGGTTCTGTCGCAAACTGACAATTGCAAAATTTTATAGTATTATTTTATCACAAATATAATTATGTTTTTCTATGTTAGATTTCACAGTTAGACACTTCACCAAACTTTTAATTCTCCAAGCTCTTCGTTGGTATTTATCATATCCACTTAGCTATAGGCATGTAGAAGAGTTAATGAAATAGCATGGAGTTAGTGTAGATCATAGTACTCTCAACCGTTGGATTATCAAATATGCTAAAGAGTTAGAAGTTACTTTCAGCAGAAAGTTTAGTAAGTATAGTGCTTATGTAAGTTGGAAGATGGATGAAACTTAAGTAAAGCATAAAGGTAAGTGGGTTTATCTCTACAGAGCAATAGATAAGCATGGAGATACATTATAGTTTATGATTTCTCTTAAAAGAGATGAAAGGGCTGCTCATAAGTGCTTTAAACAAACCATTGGTAAACATGGCTTGCCGGAAAAAGTCAATGTAGATAAGTCTGGTGCTAATGAAGCTGCTTTGCTATCTATTAATATCTTTCTATTTTTGCTTGGGATATGGTTAACTCATGGTATAGAGATAAGACAAAATAAGTATCTCAGCAATTTGATAGAGCAGGATCATAGGAATATAAAGAGATTGACTCGACCCATGTTAGGATTTAAATCATGGGATTCTATGGGATCTACTATAGCAGGGTACAAATTAGTTAACATGATTAAAAAAGGTCAGCACATTAACGCTGGTAAAATGACTGTTTGGGATCAGTTTTATGCTATAGCTGCATAACTGTAACTAATGATAACTGATTTTGGGAATATTATACCTATGCACACAGTTTGCGACAGAACCTTTCTTTTTCCGCTTGTATATCTCTAGTAATATTAAATCTAGTAATACCTTTGCCAACTTCATAATTGAAAATCATATTTAGTAAGTTTTTAATTTTTCTTTGATTGCTAGGGGTAGTAGTTTCTATTATTCCAGCCAATTGGTGGTTCTATATCGTTTATATTAAATGTCTTTAAAGAGGGTAGTATAAACCTATTGTATATAGATAAGTTTCTTTTATAGACTTCCTCACTTTTCCAGCCGTGTGGTTTAATAGGGTGCTTAGTTTCAAAAGCTTTAGATGATACTATAGAAACAATACTTATTATCATTTTTATCTATTTTTATGTTTAATCTATCACCTAAAGACATACTTTTTATATCTTTGTATTTTAGGCTCTTAACCTTGCTATCAGTGATTTTAGTTATCATAAATACATACTCATTTAGTGATTATGTATCTTAGTATGTATTTTTGCAAGGGCTTTATTATTACTCGCTGGGACTGAATAAGACTATAAATGCTATTGAAGTGCTGGTTTTAAGGGGTCTCTAGTGCTTATTGAAACTGTGTGAAAATGCTTTGTGGTGGGCGGCGGGATACAAACTATATATCTTAAAGCCTTTGTTTGTCGATAAACTTATTCTAGTTTATAGTTCTTGGATACAGTTTAGGATACACTTTAAGCAAAGTACCCCACATTTTAGCCAAAACACTAATGGTAAAATAACGGTAGCTAAATATCTTTTCTAGGCTGTTCATGCCCACCTAAAATATCATTATGCCATATTTTATACTTTAATAAATCTGCTGCTTCTTGATAGTCTACTTGTAGCCCAGCTTTTCTTTTATCCCACTGCTTGAGTTTAGCGACTGTGTTAATAGCTTGTATCTTTTCACCCATGCTACTATTATCACTATCTATAATATCATCTAGCTTATCTAAGTATTTTTGCCTAGTATTAAACACTCCTAGCATTTCTCTTTTTTGAACACTCTCTATAAATGCCATTACTTTCTCATTTTTAAGTAGTTTACTAGCTTCATTATAGATTGTTTGATCTTTCATGTTTTCAGTGTCATAAGCTTGTTCATAGGCTTCTGTTGCACTTGCACTTTGTAGATAGTGTTTACAAAAGTTTAATTGTTTTGATGTTAAGTTATTAATCATTACTTATGGTTATTATATACTCCATAAGTATTAATTATACCACAAGCCTACTTGTAAAACTTTTCTACCATCACCTGTATTTTATTAAAAACTCTTTCAACTACAGACTTTCTTTCTAAAAGCTTTGGCTTTGTTTGCAATATATCTATTATCTCTTGATTACGAGGATTACGCTCTTCATATAAAAAGTTATCTATAAGAGCTTTAAGAGCATCTGAGTCTAATTTTTCATCGTTACATAGCTGAGATACTTCTTTTTGCCTTTCTTGCTTCATAAACTCATCAAAAGCATCATCAATAGCGTCAGGCCTTAAACCTTGCATAGAGCTTGCTATAAACTTTCTAATAAGTTCTTTTTTACTTCTTAGGCTTGGTGTATTATCAACATCTTTAAGAATTTTATCAGTTTTATCTTTTTGCTCTTGTGGTGTAAAGCTTTCTCTTGATTTAGCCAATAACTGTAAAATATAGCTAATAGTTATTTCATCTCTTTGAATAAGCTCTAAATCAAAAGATACATCTTTAAGTATAGAAACCTTACTAGCATCATTAGAAGTACTCTTAACCTCATCATACAAATCATAATACTTCGATTTAAAATCCTCATATTCTTGAATTGGTATAGTTACATCTTTCCAATCAAAATCTGTAAAACCAGTCAATATATTCATGGTTCTAATCATATTTCTAAATGACTTAATAAACTCTAGTTGCTGTTCTTCAGTCATTAAATTATTTACATCATCAGGTAGCTCAGTAATTTCATGTAATGTTTGATATTGTTCATTGAACTCTTTTATATATTCCTCATAAGGTTTCATCAAAATAACTTCTTCTGCTTCCTTATTAGAAAATAGCTCTATAGCCTCATCTGTGCTTGGTTTAAGGTTTCTAAAGCAAACAACATTACCATGCGATTTAGTTTCATCTAAAGTACGATTAGTACGGCTAAATGCCTGTATTAGACCGTGGTATTTAAGATTTTTATCTACATAGATAGTATTAAGTGTTTTACTATCAAAGCCAGTCAAAAACATATTTACAACTAGTAGAATATCAATTTCTCTATTTTTTGTTCTTTTAGATATATCATTATAATAATTGTAAAAAGATTTGCTGTCCTTAGTACTAAAACTAGTATTAAACATTTCGTTATAGTCTTGGATATACTCATCGAGTTTTTCACGAGTATGGACATTGATATTTTTTGTATCTATATCAATCTCTTCTTCATTGATACCATTTGCATCTTTGTCATCTTCATTTGCACTATAGCTAAAGATAGTTGCTATTTTAAGATCATGTTTTTTAGCCTTGAATTGCTCATAATACTTAATCAGTACATCAGTACTTTTCTGACTTCCACCTACGCAAAATATAGCATTAAACCTTTTTGAGTGTGTTTTTCTACTATGATTATCAATAATATAATCTACTACTTTAGAAATTCTTTCATCACTCTCATAGACTTCTTGAATATCTATGTTTTCAACTTGCTCATCATTAGTATTATTTCTTTCTTTAAATGTTTGGATATACTCAATAGCAAACTTGAGAACATTACCATCTGATATAGCGTCTGTAATTACATACTTATGCAACATCTCATCAAAAAGCTCTACAGTTGTTCTTTTACCAAACTGATTTTTTGCAGCATTTTTGGCTAATATAGGTGTACCAGTAAAGCCTATAAGTTGACTATTAGTAAAAAAGTTCGTAATGTTTTTATGTGTTTGACCGAACTGACTTCTATGGCACTCATCGAATATAAATACTATCTTTTTATCTTTGATAGTTTCCATACTCTTCAAGTAGCGTTGTTTATTGATAGCATTATTAAGCTTTTGAATAGTTGTCACTATTAGATTACTAGTTTTATGCTGACCTTTTTTATTTTTGTATTTATCTAAAAACTGATCTACTAATATTTTAGTATTATCGCTACTATCAACTGAGCCTTCACAAAACTTATTAAACTCAAGTGTTGTTTGTGAATCTAAGTCTTTTCTATCTACTACAAAGACTACTTTATCGACTTCTTCTAAAGACATTAGTATTTGAGCTGTTTTGAATGATGTTAAAGTCTTGCCTGATCCAGTTGTATGCCAAATATAACCATTTTTATTAGTGTTTTTTACTCGATCAATAATCTTCTCAACTGCATAATATTGATATGGTCGTAAAATCATCATAGATTTTTGGCTTGCTGAAATAACTATATACTTACATATCATTTTAGAAATATGACATTTCTCTAAAAAGTACTTAGTAAACTGGCCAAGATTAGTCATTAGTTTATTGTTTTCATCTGCCCAATAAAATGTTTGTTTGAAACTTTGCTTTTTGTTATTAGCGTAATATTTAGTATTTACACCATTACTAATAATAAATACTTGTACATAGTTAAAAAGAGTACTATTAAAGCCAAATGAATGCCTTTGATAGCGATTAATTTGATTAAATGCCTCCCTTATCTCTAAGCCTTTTCTTTTAAGCTCTATTTGTACTAAAGGAAAACCATTAATCAATAATGTAACATCATATCTATTTTTATATTTACCTTCTTGGCTAATTTGATGTGTAACTTGAAAGAGGTTTTGACACCAGTTTATAACATCTAAGAACTCAATATATTTGGTAGTACCATCATCTCGAACTAACGAATACTTTTCTCTTAGCTTTTGAGCTTTTTCAATAATAGAGCCTTTTCTAATTTCATTAATAACTTGAGTAAACTCTGAATCACTAAAAGTAGTTTGATTATGCTTTTGTAATTGTAATTTAAGATTAGCTAATAGCTCATCTTCATTACTAACATGGACTTTCTCATAACCCATATCAACAAGCTGTTTGATTAGTTTATGTTCTAGTTGCTGCTCTGTTTCTGTACACATAATTTATAGCTCTTTTTGTACTCTTTCCCAATATGGGTATATAACATTATAGAACTTATCAAAATAGTTAACGAACCAGTCTATTTTTTTATCCCAACTATCATAATTATTTAGTTTGCCTAGTTGATTAGATAACTCTAAAGGCATTTCGTATTTAATTCTAGAAGCCTTTTTATTATCCAATCGCTCCCAATAAATTCCTTCTCCAATATTGATATCAATTTCTTCTTTATATTTATACATTCTATCAAATAAAAGTTTATTTTCATCATGTGCAAAATAGATTTCTACCCTAGGAGCATGCCTACCTAGAACAAATGCAAACTTACCTTTTCCTTTCCAAAATCCAATATTAAACCATGCATTTGGATTTACATTATCCATTTGATGTAAATTATTATTAGCTAGCCCTATTTTTAGCTTCTTCCAAAATTCAACTAAATTCCTGTCTGTTTCCGAAGCTATAGCTCCTTTGGTTTTTTCTTCTTGCTTTTTCTCTTTTGCATCTATCATAAACTCTTCAACTTCTGGAACAGGTATGATTTGATCAACTTGCAAAAACAGATCATCATGCAATTTGTAAGGTGTAGCTTTAAAACACTGTATTTGTATATCATGGTTTATTAACCATAATACTGTAGATGTAACCTCTTTACGGTAGTTATTGGCTACAAATATAATTCTCTGATCATTTTTATTTAGAAGTAAGTCATTTTCGTCTTCTAAGTCTAAGAAGTCTAATATTGACTGTTTAGCATCTTCATTACTAAAATACTTGTTTAAATATGCCTGATAAATTCTTATGATTTGTGTGGTAGATAAGGTCGAGCAATATGATGTATATTTCAAAGCTTGCCATGTTAAATCTCTGCCACTGTCATCAAGCTTATTTTCAATAATTACCAAATTAGAATTTTTATCAATAGCCAACAAATCTAACCTTTCATTTGTGTCATTAAAACCATCAAATTCTTTTTGAATAATAAGAAGCTCTTCTCCAAGCACTTCAGGGTTTTTAGCAATCCATTCTTGTAGATGATCTCTTTCTCTGAATCCTAGCTCACTAAAACTCTTTTGTTCTAATGACAAGATATTATTTTTTTCTTTATTTATTTGATACATAAATCTCCTACATAAACATCTGCTGAAGCAGTCCTTTTTTAAATTCTTTGGTATGCTCTAATTGTTTAGCTACTTGCTCTATCTTTTTATCTACAGATGTTAAAAATGAGGCTATTTTTTGTTGTTCTGGTTTGGTGGGTAGATTAAAAGTAAAGTCTCCCATTTGTTGTAAATTCAAGTTTGGTTGTGCTCCAAGGCTAATACTTTCTTGAATGTATTTTTTCATTGTATTAGATTGTAAAACCTGTAAAACAAAATAAAGATAATCAGTATCTGAAAGCCTAACAATTGATAATGCTTGATTAGTATTAGCAGGTAAAATATCTTTTCTTACAAAACCAACTTTACCAATAGTCCCAGCAATAGCAAATAATATATCATTTTCTTCCAAAGTTGACCGTTTAAGTTCATTATTATGGGTCTTTTCATCAATAAACAAACATTTATCTTTATTGATATTAATTCCATTAAGACCTTCAATCTTAATAAAGGTAATACCTTCTTCACTAAAATATTTAGGTGTTGTTCCTTTTGTGATAAGTTTTGAAATGTCTTTTAACTTCGTTTTTTCCCACTCAGGAAACTTACTACCACCATCATCTTTAAATCTAATCTCTTTACTAAATATTTTCTGCATAAGGCTTTTTTTATAGTCTTTGAGTAGCTTTTCTTTTTGAGTTAGTAGCTCTATTTTTTTATCTACAGATGTTAAAAATGAGGCTATTTTTTGTTGTTCGGGTTTGGTGGCAGGTATCTTAACTTTTATTTTTTCTATAGTTTTCTTTGATAAGCTAGGTACCCCAGAAGCTTCATTATAATTTTGCCAGCATATTGTCTGAAATATATTAAATATAAATTTGGGAATTGATTTATTAAATCTATGAGTATAGAAAAGTGTATCAACTGTCCAAAATTTACCATTTATAAAAGTTGGTTTATCTATAGTTCCTTTTCTCCCAATACATACACTTGCACCTTCATACAAATAATCATTAACTGAAAGCATATATCCACCAGTTCCAAACACTGGAATACTGCCTTTTTTAAGATGTTTATAATCTTTACCACTACCTATTTTTAAAATGCTTCCAATATTAGTATCTTCCCACTCACCACTAAATTCTTTAAACCTTAGCTTTGGTACTCTTAATTGAGAACTATTTATTTTCATCATATTCTCGCTAATTTAGTTATGTTGTAACACATACTTATTAACTTATATTTTTTATAAAAATGCCTAATAATTCCATGTATCGCTTGTATATAGTACCTTTTTGTAACTACTGTCTTTAGTAAGTCCTCAAACATCATACTCACATACTGAAAGTATAAGAACACAGACAGAATAAATATAATCTCTGCGATATAGAACAACCAACCTCTATGAGTTCTTTCAAGAATTAACAAGCCAACGCTTAGCAAGAATATAAAGATCCAAGCGATGAAAAAAACACTCTCGTACCTCTCATTATTTAATATTTTTCTGATAAACCTGTTATTGATGTATCCAATTATCAAAGCAATTATTATCCCTTTAATTCCAAAAATAGATAAAGTAGAGAATAAGTTTGTTACAAAACCATCAATGACAAGTGATATTGGAATCAGTAATATAAATGATAAGACAAACAGCTTAGAATTTGCCATTTTTAACCTTAATTCTGTAATTTTTGTTTTTGTAATCATTTTTAGCTTTCAGTTATTAATTTAAATGGTGTAGCTATACCAAGCTCATCACAATATTGTTTTATAGTTTTATCATTACTTGCTATATCTTTATCAAGATCTTTTAGTTGACTACAAACACTAGCTATATCAATAGGCTCTTCCTCTTCAAAAGTATCTACATATCTAGGTATATTAAGATTATAGTCATTTTCTTTGACTTCTTGAATTGGTGCAAGGTATGAGTATTTGTCTATAGTCTCTCTACTAGTATATGTAGCTATAATTTTATCTACATGCTTATCTGTTAAGTAGTTTTGATTTTTAGCTTTATCAAAGTCGTTTGAAGCATCTATAAAAAGTATGTGCTCACTATCTTCACGACATTTTTTAAATACTAAGATACATGTAGGGATTGAGGTACCATAGAATATATTGGCTGGTAGACCAATTACAGCATCTAGGTAGTTTCTATTTTCAATAAGATACTTTCTAATATGTCCTTCTGCTGCCCCTCTAAATAAAACTCCATGAGGTAATACTATCGCCATAGTGCCATTTTCATCTAACTGGTGAATCATGTGTTGTACAAAAGCAAAATCAGCCTTAGAGCTTGGTGCTAGCCTACCGTATTGACTAAATCTATCCTCATCTAAAAATAGTTTATTAGCTGACCAATTAGCACTAAATGGCGGATTAGCTACTATGGCCTCAAACCTTTTATCTAAATGCTGTGGATTTTCTAGAGTATCATCTTGTTTAATATCAAATTTAGCATAATGAACATCGTGCATTATCATATTCATACGAGCTAGGTTATATGTAGTTCTGTTTAACTCTTGGCCATAATAATTTGTAACATCTTCTACCTCTGTAGCTACTCTCAATAGTAATGAGCCTGAGCCACAAGTAGGATCATAAACAGACTTTAAGCGAGTTTTTCCTGCTGTCACTAATTTAGCCAATATTTTAGAAACCTGTTGAGGTGTATAAAACTCTCCTGCTTTCTTACCTGCTCCTGCTGCAAATTGACCGATTAAGTATTCATAAGCATCCCCTAAAATATCTCTATTTCTATCAGATATATTAAAATCAATCTTATCTAAATGAATTAAGACCTGTGCAACCACTTCATTACGAGCATTAGTTGACTTGCCTAACTTAGTAGATGTTAAATCCAAATCTTCAAATAGATGTACAAAATCATCTTCACTAGCTGAACCCATAGTAGTTTGTTCTATATTTGTAAGAATAGTTCCCAATTCTTCTAATATGAAATTGTCTTCTTTTTGAGATCCCTTTTTTGCTACATTATGAAATAGCTCATTAGGCTTTAGAAAATATCCTAGCTCTTCAATACTAGCCTCTTTGACTGCATCTAAAATATCAGTATTGTTACTATCTACTTCACTATAGAAAAAATCATCTTCTAAAGAGTTTGCAAATGCTTCCATCTTTTCAGATAAATACTTATAGAATATAAATCCTAAAATGTAATCTCTAAATTCATCTGCATCCATCTTACCCCTAAGAGTATTAGCAATATTCCAAAGTTGTTGCTCTAGTAATTTCTTTTGTTCTTCGCTCATCAGATTATAAACAATAATATATATCCTTATATTTTAGCTTATTTAAGATCTAATAGAATCATATTTTTTTTACTTAACACAACCACCACAATTAACACATAGTAGCTAAAAGCCTTGTTCTACATAGCTTTACAGTGTGTGCTTTTATTAACACATTAAAAAGCATATTTAACACACTTATATTTTAACCTTGGTGTAACCTTGTGGTTCTTTACTAATATAGCTATTTCCTTTTAAAATACAGACCTTTATAAAACAAGGATTAAAGTGTTTCTTTTTGTGCTGATTTTTCTTTTTCCATACCTTGCTAAAGCCTTATGTAATCAACATTTCATCCACTCTTCAATTGCTGAATTTTAGCGTTCACTTTACTACTAAATTTTTATAGTGCAAATATATTCATTTTACTGTTGCTTTTTATTCTATACTTCCATTCACTTTGTGGCTGTAATGCTTATAAAATATAGCATTAACCATTCACTTTATTATTAATATGGTGTTGCATTTTTATCATATCTCTTTTGTGTTGTATCTGCTTTTTTGTGTGTTAAGGGTGTGACACATAGCAAAGCATTTATTTGAAAGGGCTTAAGGGTCTTTGTGTTGATTGTGTTAGATGTGTTAAGAAAATAGAATTATAGCCAATTATATTTAGTAAGTGATATATCAAAAAACTAACCCTATTTATTTAGTATTTTAAGTTGCAACATTTGTTAATAAAAGTTGCATGTTTTGTTGCACTATTTTTAGTGGTATGTTGCAATAGTGTTGCATGTATAGTTGCAATAAATATATACCTCAAACCCTTTTAATATATAGTTATCATAAGACCTGTTATTTTTATGGTTGCTTAATGATTGCATTAGATGTTGCCATATATAAGCTAATAGTTGCAGGTTGCACTTGTCTAGTACAAAGATTGTGCAACAATTAATTATTTATGCTTTTTTAGTACTCTTGATACTGTAGACTTATCACAACCGACTTCTTCAGCTATTTCCACTTGGTTTAAACCATCTGCTTTCAAATCTAGTATTCGCTGGTCTCGGGTCTCTTTAGCATCTGATACTTTCCAGCCATCACTAGCTAAATGTACCTCTATGGTCTCTATAGGGTTAGCATTACGGTTTTTATCTACACTAATAATAAACCTAGCACCTTGTTCTGGTTCATAATCGCTAGGGTGTTTTAAGCTTATAACAGTCTCCAAAACATCTTGTTTAGCACTAGCACCTCTATTTGTACCATTCTTACCAGCATGATCTATTATTAAGATAGTTTTTCCCTTAGCTCTAAGACTTAATAACCAGTCTTGTGTAGTTCGCCATGCTTCGGTTGTATTTTCTTGCCCACTTCTACATAAAGTAGCGATATTGTCTAATACTATAAACTCTGCCCAATTAGTGAGATGTTCTATGAGCCTCTGTCCTTCTATAGTCGATAAATCAGGCATTAATTGATTATCTTGCAAAGTGTCATGACTCAATACTCTAAAGTTATCATTATCTGTATCACTGGTTATATGCTGTATTCTTTCTTTTATCGATATTAAAGGCATTTCACCATCAATAAACAATGTTTTCCTCGCCATGCTACACTTCCACCCTAAAAACTCTGTAGCGGAGGATATTGCCCACGCAATACCTGTGCTAACTAATGTTTTACCTACTCCAGTTTTAGCATAAACCATTAAGATATCTTTTTCTCGTATTAAAGGCTCTAATATATAATCTTTTGCTTTTAAGTCCTCTTTCATAATCTTACTCCAGTTATATGCTTCTAATGGCTTAGGCTCTGCTATCTCATTTATAAAGTTTAAAGCATCCATTATATTAACCTCTAGCTTCTATTTTTGACTGTACCCACTCATTTATATCAGCTTCCAGCCAACCTACACTAGCATGACTAAGATTAATTGGTTTAGGGAATTGATTAGCCTTTATCCATCTGTATATAGTTGTTTTACTAGTTCCTGTTAGTTCTACTACTTGTTTCAGTCTTAAAATCTTGTTATTCATTTCTACACCTCTATGGTTTCAATTAAATTTATGTTTTAATTGTCGCGACAACCATTTAGATACTTATCAAAACTCGATAGCTTTGCTTGGTATCTGATAGGTATTGTAAAGATGTTTTTAGACTTTAAAATATGCCAAACCTGTCATTCAAATAGGCTAGAATATGACAAGTTATAAAAATAATATTGAAAATAAAGAGTTTAGAATATGACAAGATATAAGAAATTATTTTTTTGCATTTACTCCAGTTTTTAAAGTTAGACTATATTCTTCTATTATTAAATCTGAAAAAACTTCCTGTTTTCGTGTAGTAAATTGATATTCATTTTTTAACCAATTTCTAATATCCTGCTTTTCAATATCATCTTTACCATCAGACTGTTCTATATATTTATCAAAAGCCAAAATAATATCATTGTATGGCTTCAAAGCTTCGCTATAGATATAACTATCATCTTGATTATTTTTATCTAACAATTGAGGCTCATTTATAATAATGTTATTTGCTTTCTCGTATGTTTCTATATCATCTAAATTGATAAATAATTTTCTAACCCCTATAAAAGCCTCAAACCCTTCTTCTTTTAAATTTATAGAGTTAATGCTTTTTAATTTCAGCTTGATATATCCTTGATATTGATTGTCAATAAATAGACTCATAAACTCGTTTAAAGTATATTTATGAAAATGATAGTCACCATTATAATGAAGCTCAAAATCTTCTATTTTTATATTATTAATTCTATCTATCTTTTTAATAATATAATCAGCCTCATCACTATATATTGCATCGCTTGGTTTATATTTTAAATTAAAAAAACTAACATCTTTAATATTAAATAAAAAGGGTAGTTCTTTAATGATTTTATTAATTGCATTTTCTAACTGCCTAAACTCAAATTCTTCTTTATTATCATATATTGGTTTATCATCTTTTGTAGAATTAGCCCATCTTTCTTTAAATAAATGTTCTAAACTAATATCTTTTGCACTTTCTAAATCAAACATAATACTCCCAAAACATTAAACATTACCAAAACACTTGGATAGTGTTCTTTAGGTAGCGAACCTAGACAATGCTAACCTTTAAAATTTAACCTACATTATCCATATTAATAACATTACTATTAGTCTTAACATCATCTACATAATCAGCCCATAGCTGTAGCATTTGGCTACGCTCTGCTAGAAAGTCGTTTTTATCATAGATGTTATCTATAGCATTTTCTTTTGAGTGGCTTAATATCATTCTGATACTATCACTACACCAATTATATTTACTTCTAATACTACTAATATAAGTCCTTACTGACTTTCTAAAGCCGTGTGTATGTTGTTTTGGTTTATCTGTACCATTGTAGCCTAGTGTATCTCTTAATGCTTTAGATAAGCTTTCTATAGTAATATGTTTTTTCTTACTTAATGAGTGAAATACATGCTCAAAACCGCCGTTATATTCTTTTATTTCCATTAGTAATTTATAAGCCTGTTTACTTAATGGCTGTCTAAAATCTCTACTCATTTTCATATTATCAGCGGATATAAATACAAAAGGTATTTTTTTTCCATCTATATTAGCTTCTTGTATGTCTTCCCATTTCATACTAACTATATTATTTGGTCTAAAGCCAACTAATACTGCTAATTTTAAAGACATCTTTGTATTATATTGTCCTTTGTAGCTATCTATATCATTTAGCAATTTACTAAAGTTGTATTGGTCTTCTGTCGGGTCTATAAATTCAAAACCTTTTGGGCTTTCTTTTTCCGCTTGTATATCTCTAGCAATGTTGTATCTAGTAATACCCTTACCAACTGCATAATTGAAAATAATATTTAGTAAGTTTTTTATTTTTCTTTGATAGCTTGGTGTAGTGGCTTCTAGTATCCCCGCTATTTGGTATGGCTCAATTTCTTTTATATCAAAAGTTTTTAAGCTTGGTAGTATAAATCTATTATATATAGATAAATTTCTAGTATAAACCTCTTCACTTTTCCAACCGTGTGGCTTGCTCGGGTGTTTAGTTTCTAGTGCTTTATTTCCGACTATTTCAAAAATATTGCCATCTTGATACTTTGCTTTAGCTTTTTCTAATTTCGGGTCTTTATCACTTGCTAACATTTGATTATATTTAAACGCCTCATCTCTAGCCTGTTTTAGCGATACACTCGGATAACTTCCAATACCTAGCCATTTGCCTTTATATCTAAACTGCCATGATTTGCTACCAGCTTTAGTAACTTTGATATATAAGCCGTTGCCATCGTTTAACCTGTAGTCTTTACCAGTCGGTTTTAAGCTATGTAACTTGCTTGCTGTAAGGTTTTTAGCCATCTAGGTGTATCCCAGTATCTAGTATTTATAGTTAGGATACAGTTTAGGATACACTTTATCAAGGGCTTTATTGGTATGTATTGGGACTATATAAAACCATAAAAGAGGCTGTAAGTATTGTTTTAAAAGGGTTTGTGGGACTTTGTGAAACTGCTTGAAATAGCTTTGTGGTGGAGGCGGCGGGACTTGAACCCGCGTCCATAAACTCTTTATCTTCGGATCTACATGCTTAGACTAACTCATTTAGTATTTAGCTTGGCTTTTCCCCAGCTAGTCAGGGTAAAAGTTAGCGAGTCTGATTTATACGGTTATCTATCTCCAGACTTAATACAAACAACCGTCTTATGTAAAGGATGAACGGATGTAAAGACAGCCTCATAAGAAAGCCCATCATATCCGTGCGTTTCTAGGTTATTAAGCTAGACTAGGCAGCTTTAGCAACAGCTGTGAAGCTGTTGTCGTTAGCCGCTACGCGGTTTGCTTTTTTGTTGCCAGTTATTAGGCATTATACTGTTATTTACGAGGTACTGTACTTCCTCGGCATGCACCTAGGATTTTGACATTCATGTCGAAACCATATTCGCCCCCATTTGGGTAGGTACAATGTATATTGAATTAGGAGAAATGTCAAATTTTATCTTGAGTGAAGTCGGCGTGTTTAATACCTAGAATTAATTATTTACCAATAAAGCTAATAAAGCCATTCTGATGGGTACGCTGTATCTTACTTGCTCAAAGTATTTAGCACACGGAAGATCATCTATAGCTTTATCCATTTCATATACTCTTGGTAATGGATGGAGGATTATAAGCTTTTCAGGATTTAAAATATGCTCTTTTGCTAGATAACAATGATCTTTGTTTTTTAGGTAACTCTCTTCATTTGTAAAGCGTTCTTGTTGTACTCGAGTTATATATAGCACATCACAGTCTTGTATAATATCTGCATCTACGCCACTATGCTCATTAAAAGAGCAGCCATTAGCTGTGATAATAACTTTGATTTCATCAGGTACCTTGAGCTCATCTGAAGACATAAACTCAAATGAGCAGTTATATGTAGATAGTATTTTTACTAATGAATGTACTGTACGACCATATTTAAGGTCTCCTAATAAACCAATTTTAAGGTTTTTAATGTCTCCTAATTCTGAATAAATAGTATACAGATCGACTAAAGATTGTGTGGGATGTTCATTTTCGCCATCACCAGCATTTATTACAGGTGAATTTACATGAGTAGAGAACTCTTCTACACTATAAGGTTGTGGGTGTCTCATTACAACTACATCTACGTATTGATCTAAAACTTTACCCGTATCAGCAAGAGTTTCGCCCTTTTTTGTAGAGCTTGAGCCACCATTTTCTACAGTGATAACATTGCCACCAAGTCTATGCATAGCTGTTTCAAAAGACAGTCTTGTTCTAGTACTAGGTTCAAAAAATAGCGAAGCTAGGATTTTACCTTGTAAATCTGTAATACTTTGGTTATTTTCTAGTTTGATTTTATATATGTCTGCCTGATGAAAAAGTTTTTTTAAATCATTTTTGCTTATTTGCTGAGCTTTTAAAAGTTTTTGAAAAGATGGCATTTAGTTGTTCTCTATCGTATATGGTTAAGCTTCAAAAAATGTACCATAATTTTATAACTATTGCTATGCTGATAAAAGCTGTCTTGTACCTAAAGCATTCTCTTTTGTCCAAACTTGAGTTTCATATTTAACATAAGTTAACTAACATTTTATTGCCAAGCCTATATTTTTAGGATACTTAGATTCAAGTTGTAAGTGTGACAAAATAATTGTTGCACTAAAAAAATAAGTTAGATATTGTCTCACTTGCTAAAAATCTACTTAAGGAATCACCATAGGACCATCCTACACACAACTTACTCAAGTCAAAAGATACCACATTGGATCACTATTGATAATAGGTGTTTCAAAAACACAAATAGCCATGGAAGTTGGTTGTAACCAAAGTAGCATATACAAAGAGATAAACCGTAACACCGGCAAACGAGGTTATAGACCTAAACAAGCACAATCACTTGCAAACTCAAGAAAACGTAAAGGCAACAAACAAATTAGGCAATTTGGTTGGAGCTATGTAGAGCATCTTATCAAACAGTATTGGTATCCAGAGCAAATAAGTGGCGGTTTAACATCTAATGGGTGGGTTAGATGTCATAAGTGCTGAAAGCATCTATAAGTATATCTATGGGAATAAAGAAAGAGGCGGTGACTTACACACTTATTTGCGTTGTCAGAAAACTTATCGTAAAAGAGGTAAGGCTAGTCAAGAGCATAGAGGCCAAATACACAATAGAGTTTCAATACATGAGAGAGACTTTGTTATAGATGAACTAAGTAGACTTGGAGATTTTGAGGGATACACTATTATTGGCAAAGATCACAAGGGTGACTTATTAACACTAGTTGATAGAGTATCTAAACTAACTAAAATTAAACCTTTGGCTAGTAAGAATGCTGAAAACTTAGCAAACAGTTTAATACAAATACTTAATGCGTCACATACTCACTCAATCACTTTTGATAATGGTAAAGAGTTTTCCAAACACATGCTAATATCAGAAGTATTAAATATAGATATATTTTTTGCTGATACATACTCTTCTTGGCAACGTGGCACCAATGAAAATACAAATGGGTTAATTAGATAATTCTTCTCTAAAAACCTGAGATTAGATAATATTACTTAAGACCAAACTAGAAGAGTTGAAAACCTATTGAACAACAGCCCTAGAAAAAGTCTTGGATTCAAAACTCCTCTTCAGGTAGAATCTAGAAATAAGGTTCTCGCACTTGGTACTTTAATCTAAGATATTGTAAATTTTATGAACATTCCATTAAATAAAACAAAAATATGAAAAAACTACTAATTTTGATCGTAAGCTCTGCCGAGTGGTATGAGTGTGTTATATACTCTTTTTGTGCAGTTTATATAGGGCAGACATTTTTTACTTTTGATACACCTTTTACAAACTTCTTAGCAGCGTTTGGTGCTTTTGCTGCAGGTTATTTAGCAAGACCGCTTGGTGGATTAATATTTGGTTATATAGGTGATAGAAAATCTCGTTCTGTGGCTTTAGGGTGGGCAGCATTTTTTATTCGTGTTCCAACAGTAGGTATAGCATTATTACCATCTTATGCCTCTATTGGAATATTCACTCCATTAATACTAGTTGTGCTGCGCATCATACAAGGTATAGCAATAGGTGGTCAATATACAGGCTCAGCAGTTATACTTATAGAAGCTGAAACAACCGTTACATGTAAAGCAAAAGCATCAGCTAATGTTGTAGCAAGTGCTTATGTAGGTATGCTTTTAGCTATATTAAGTTTTCAGGTTATTAATTATTTCATCCCTGATGAGTTTATGGCTGCAGGTGGCTGGAGAATACTTTTTGGTATAGCGATAATCTTAGTGGCAATGTCTCTTATTATTAAAAATTTCAACAAAGAAGATAAGTCCTCAAAAGTACCAAAAGAGTGTGCAAATAGTGGCTTTAAAGTATTAGTTACACAACATAGGGCAAGTATGGCTTATATGTTGATGTTATGCTTTCCTGGGGCTATAGTAGCGTATTTTCTAGTAACTATTGTACCTAACATACTTGCCGAGATACTACATGGTAGCTCTCAAAATATACCAGCAATAACTATTGTAGGAATATTGGTATTTGTGTCAATGTTTTATGTGTCTGCACATCTTACAAAATTTATTAACATTAAAAAGGTTATTGCAAGTGGTTTGATTCTAATGGTTCTTACACCATTACAATTATACTATTTTTATAAGCTTGATAGTAATTAGCTTGTCGTTTTCTTTGTCGGAATGTCTGCTGTTTTTGGATTAGCTTATGGGATAATCTTATCTTTATTTGCAGAAAGTTTCCCTAAGGAAATTCGTTATACAGGGTTTGCTCTGACTTATAATATTAGATTTGGTATATATGGTGGCCTACTACCTTTTGTTTGCTTCTACTGAGCTGAAAAAATATTTGATTATGCTGCTGTTAGTATGATTTCTATTAGCGCTATCGTTGGTCTTATAGCTTTATATTTATTTGAACCGGCAAAGACAAAAGAGTTTACTTCTATAGTTGATTAAACCTTTATTACAAGGTTAATACCATCTCCAATTGAAATTATACAGTTTTCAACACGAGTATCGTTGTGAATAGTAGTATTTAAGTCTCGAATTGCTTTTGTTGATTCATCTGTTTCTGTATGGTCAGCAACTTTGCCTGACCAAAGTACATTGTCGATAGCTATTACACCGCCAGATTTTAGTAGTTGTAGGCTTTTTTCATAATAGTTACTATAATTTAACTTATCTGCATCTATATATACAAAGTCAAAAATTAAGCCTTTTTCAATAAAGTTATCTAAAGTGTTTAAGGCAGGGGATATATTTAGGTTTATATTTGTATCAACACCTGCCTCGTGCCAAAAATGTTTATAATCCTTTATATATTCCTGACTAATATCACAAGCTTCGACTAAACCATCAGCAGGTAAAGCTTCTGCCATAACTAATGTAGAAAATCCACGGAATGTGCCTATCTCAAGTATCTTTTTTGCCTCAAGCATTTTTATAAAAATACTAAGTAGTTGCATTTGATTTGGTGAGCTAAGCATTTCTGAATGCTCATCAGTCTTAGCTTTATCGAAAAGATTTATTGCTACTGAACTAAGACTTATTGATTTATCATCAATATATTTGTCTAAGTTTGATGTTTTAAATAGGGATTTTATTGACATAAATTACTTTTTTTAAGTTAAATGTATATTCGTAATTATAACAGAAGTATTGGTATATAAAAATACAATGAGAGAAAGTATAGATTTGTATTAGTTATCAAACTCTTTTATTTATAGAAAAAGTCCAAAACCAGAAGATTAAAGCATAAACTACCCACCATTCTACAATACTTTGATTTACTCTTGTTGGTTCCATAAATAGAGACCATACAGAAAAAACAATAGTAATTAAAATTGCTATTCTTCTAAGTATTACCGGTATTTTATTTACTTTGCTAGTATATTTGTACTCTAAAATTGTATACCAAATCTGGCAAATACTCATCGTCACAAAGAAAACACCCATACATTTTAAGTGGAGCTTCATTAAAGTGTTTGGGCCGTCTATAACAGCAGTCCCTATAACCAATCCTGCACAACTTACTATAGCTAAGAAAAGTATGATTTTTCCTTGTTTGATTATAGATTTATTATAGTCACTAATCTGAACTAACCATTGCTGAATAAAGAAAAATATCACACCCATCAAAGTAGCTGTAGGTATCAAAATTGCTTTAAGCATATAGTTTTCATACGAAGAAAAACCTGCATGAGTAATATCTGAGCAACCACTTATGAATGGGTTGCAAAGAGTGTTGTGATTATTTAAAATCGATACAGAATAAGTTGCTAAAAAAAGTAATACAACTAAAATTGTTGTGATTGCAATAAGTTTTCTTGGGTTAAATTCAGCTTTCATTTTTAATGTAAAGATAGTTATTGTTTGCTTTATACTAGCACATATTAATGCAAATCACTAAGTTATAAATATTTACCTTTTTTTTATCTGTGTTATAATTTTCGGGTTTCATTTTAAAAGTAATACTAAAACAAAGGATTTGTAAAATGCCATTTGTAGTAACAGAAAATTGTATAAAATGTAAGTATGGTGACTGTGTAGAAGTTTGCCCTGTAGATTGTTTTTACGAGGGTCCAAATATGTTGGTTATCAACCCTGATGAATGTATTGACTGTTCTTTATGTGAGCCTGAGTGTCCAGTAGATGCTATTAAAGCGAGTGATGATTTAGGAGACAAGGAAGATGAGATTATAGAACTAAATCGTGAGCTCGCAGGTATTTGGCCAAATATTTTAGAAAAATGTGATCCATGTGAAGATGCTGATAACTGGGCTTCAGTTGCTGGTAAAATGAAATATCTTGAAAAATAATTAAGAACTCTTCTTAATCTCCCAAAATTTCAATAGTTCTAGCTATTAAGCTTTAGGGTGCCTCTAAACATTCAAAATCTAATAAATAAAAAAATGCTATAATATGTCTAATAATGTTTATAGACTTTGTCTATATTCTTTTTTATTAAAATTTAATCACGGAGAATAAGAGAATGAAATCTTTTCTAAAAAAGATTTGGAATATATTGATGATGGCTAGAATGACAGCTTTTCAGCTGTATTCTTTAGCTGTAATTGTTGGATGCTGTATCTTAATAAACATATTTACATTTTTTAGGCTACCTTTGTCTTGGCGTATGGCGGTATGTTTTATCTGGACTTACCTATATTGGATCGGCATGTTGGTCTTTTTACAAGTATATATTCGTGTAACAGGTAAGGTCAATATAGATAAAGATTACCCTTGTATATATGTATCTAAACATCAATCAATGCTTGAAACCTTTATGTTTTATGGCTTTATTGGGAAGTGTCATTTTATAATGAAAGAAGAGCTTTTCAAGACACATATATTTGGCCCTGCTATGAGAAACCTAGGTAGTATAGCTATAAATAGAGATAAGCCTAGAGAGTCTCTAAAAAAAGTAGTAACAGATGGTAAGCAAAGTTTAGCAGATGATGTAAATGTTGTTATATTCCCAGAAGGCACTAGAGTTGAAGTTGGAGAGTACCCAGATTTTCAACGATCTGCTATGAAGCTAGCTACAGATGCAGATACTTTTATAATTCCTGTTGCACATAATTTTGGTAGATTTTTTCCAAAAAGCTGGTTTGATGTGATTAAGCCAGGTATAGCTCGTATGGATTTTGGTAAAAGAATAGATCCAAAAGAGTACGATTCAAAATCTTTAACAGCTTATTGTCATGAGATTGTTACCACTAAAACTAAAGAATTTAACGGATAATTTAAGTTTATGAGCAAGGTTATACATTTTCTACTACTAGCAAGAATGAGAGTCTTTGAAGCCTATGCTTACATAACTTTGATGCTATGCTGTATCTTGATGAATATCGTTGGTGTTTTAGGATCATCATTACGTGTTAGGCTTTTTGTGTGTTGGTTATGGTCTTGTCTGTATAGATTAGGGACTTTGCTTATTTTACAAATATATGTAAAAGTTGATGGCAAAGAAAATATCTCAGATTCACCATGTATATATGTATCAAAGCATCAGTCAATGCTTGAGACTTTTTTGTTTTATGGCTTAGTAAGTAAGTGCTGTTTTGTGATGAAGCAAGAGCTACTAGAAAAACCTGTTTTTGGTAAAACTAATAAATTTGCCGAAGCAATAGGTGTAGACAGAGAAAAAGGCTTATCTGCGATTAAGAAGGTGCTAGAAGAAGGTCAAGATAGATTAAAAAAAAAGAAGTTAAGCATTATAGTATTCCCTGAGGGTACAAGAGTTGGTGTTGGAGAGTATCCTATGTTTCATCGTTCTGCAATGAAGTTGGCTAGTGTTACAGGTGTTCCAGTTATCCCTGTTGCACATAATTTCGGTTTTTATTTTGGTCGTAAGAAAGGTGATTTTGTAAAGCCTGGAATTGCAAGAATGTCATTTGAGCCTGCTTTAGATCCTAAGGATTATACTGTTTCAGAGCTTACAGATGCTTGCTATGACATTATTAATGATAAGACTAAAGAGTTGGGTGGTTAATTTTATACCAACCATAACACAAACCTTCGATATAATTTCTTCTTGTTTTTAATTATGCTTTGTACATAGTCTTTTAAAAAATTCCAAATAGATATTTTGGATTTCGGGTATTCTAATAAACATGATTTCGCTGCTTACTCTGTAAGCGATAGTCATGGCAGAAAAAGTATGTAAAACTGCGTAGAACCACGCTATCGTAGTTGCAAACAAATTGGAAAAAAACTTGCAATTTGAAAATTGACTCAAACAGTTTTATTTCCTGATCATTTGTTTTATGCAACTACTAACCGCTATGTACGATCCTAGAAAAGGCTAAATTATACTTTAAACTTCGCAATTATTGGGTTATGGTCAGATACCTTCTTACAGTCTAGTACGCAAGCGCTATGAAGGCTAAGCCCTCTATATAATACAAAATCTAAGTGATTTTTTCGAAATGATTTTACTATGCTAGGTTCATCAAGAAATGCTATTTTAAAGCTAAATTCTCTACAGAAATCTTTTATGAGCTTTACTCTTTTTCTATTCCAAGCATTAAAATCTCCAGCAATTATAATTGGGTGCTTGTATTTGTCTAAGCAGATAAACTCTTTTATTTTTTCAAATTCATATTCATAAACTCTATTACTTTGAAAGTTGATGGCATGAATATTAACCACAATTACTTCTTGTAAATGAAAATTAATGTGGCTTATCAAAGAAGCTTTGTGAGTATTTATAACAGATTCTTTATGTGTGGTTAGGACTTTTATGCTTTTGTTTATTGTCATGCTTGTGACAGTTGCTACACCGTAATTACGGCTTTTTAAAACTATGTTTGAAGCAAAGTTTACATTGAAATTTTCAATTGGGAAACAAGACTCAGAGTGCTTTACAGCTTCTTGTAAGCAAAAAATATCAATACCAAACTTTTCATAAGTTTCTTTGATATATTCAGCAAAAATCTGTGGTTTTTTATGATCGACTTTATAAGCATTCCAGCTCATTAAAGAAAGGTATTGAGGACTTCCATCAATCATAATAAAGGCTTAAAAAATACATACTACAATCATTATAGCCAAAAAAACATTATTAAGGAATTTAGTAATTACATTAAGTCATGTAAACTGTAATTATAGTAAGCTGTTTGGGTGATATTAAAGATGTATAGTTTTTCAGTGAGAATATTGCATAAGATACTGACTTTGTTAATTATAGTCCAGTTGTTGTGTGGCTTTGCTTTTGCTTGGAATATTTAGACTATAAGTGGTTTATAACCTTACATCAATCATTTGGTTTGGTCATATTATTAGTAACTCTATTACTTATTGCTGTAAGGCTTTTTAGCCACAAACCTACGTACGTCCGATCCTTACCTCTTTGGCAAAATCTCTTGGCTAGGTTTGTTCATTTCGGGATGTATATGAGTACACTAGGAATGGCGTTGTCAGGACTTATAGGTTCTATGCTTATGGGATACACTTGGAAAGTGTTTTTTATAGCTCCGTTACCACAGTTTGTCAAAGTAAACCAAGTGTGAGGTTACCAGACATGCAGTTATCATTATGTTTTTGCTACAATTTTAAGTATCCTTGTTTTAGGGCATATTATTGCTGCTTTGTACCATCAGTTTATTGTGAGAGATAATCTTTTAAATAGAATGAAATATAGTGTTTTTCTAATGCGAAATATATCTTTTATAGATCATGAAGTGAATAATACTTTATTTATAAAAAGTCTAATTTAACCTATAGGGATCGAAATATATATAGCTTATAGTAAGACTAAAAAAGCATGGGTTATAGCACACCATGATTATGACAATGACATTCATGTACTTTTAGAAGATTGGTTGGCTGAGTTCAAAGTGAGTGTTGACTTCTGCTGATGTATTACATTTAAAAGCTTTATTGCTAGACATAAAGACACCGGCGTTTGACTTGTCTAAAGTCTTTCAGTTAATCCCAAAATATTTGCCACATGATTGGCCTATAATCTATGATATTGGTAGACCTATAAATATTCTTGAAAATCACTATCACTTGAATTTAAAACCATATTTACAGCCTAATGATGGTATAGCTAGTTGGATAATCAAAGAAGAATTAAATTTGGTTGATGAAGTTGCAAGCACGCTAGATAAAGCTAAAATTGCAAATACTATTATAAGCTATGGCCAAATCTTTGAGAGAGATAGCAAGACAATAGAGAATCTTTGCCAGTTAAATACAGCGCATGAATTATTTAAAAAAGTATTTCTATGAAATGTTGAGTCTGATAGTGCTTTAACTCTAATTTGTGCTCATTTGATTGAAAAGGAAAATAATAACTATAGAAAATATCCTGTAGCTTCTTTTTCGATAGTAAAGGATAAATTAGAGAATAACATCGAAAAGCTATTAGAAACACTTTTCTGCACACTAACATCAAATTATACCACTAAAGTTTGTGTTTAGTGCGTAAAACTAGTTCACAAGCTTAAACGAAAAAAATTCGCCTATAGCAAACTGAGTAAGTTTATTAATATCTGATTCTATAACATTTACGATGCGTGGATAGCCACCGACTGTTTGGCGATGTCTCATTAGTACAATTTGAACATTTGGCGAGAGTTGTACCGTACCATCTGTAACTGGTTGAGAAATCATCTCTAATTCATATCTATCTATTTTATCTCCTTCTAAAACCAGTCCCATTTGGCTTGAGTTTTGGGATATAGTAAAATTTTGATTAAATAGTTTCTCATCTCTAAGCACATTGTACTCAGGGCCTTTTGTTACTCTTATATGCTTGTCAGCATAAAGATCAGCTACGATTTTTGCTACTTCTGGAGGTCTTGTTTTACCTATAAAATCATTATTTTGAGAACTACTCTCTATTGCAAAAATTATGGTTCTAAAACCACTTTTATTACCGCTAAACGAAAGAGTTTTACCTTGGGTGAGTTTATAGACACAATCTTTTTTAACCCTTGCACTGTATTTAATATAGATATTCTCATAACTAGCACCACATACTACAAAGAGTATATCTTTATTGGCGGTAATTTTGGCAGGATATAACATTTCTATAGCTTGAAAGTCAACAGGTTTATCAAATATATTGTAGGCTACATCAAAGCTTAGTTGGTCTTGAGCGCCTTCTGGGGATATTCCCTTATCTTGAAAGCCATACTTACGGCAACCAATATCAAATGACAAGCCCCCTGAAATCGAAAATAAATTATTGACCATGATTATATCCATTGTTTTGAGTGAAGAATGAATTGTAAAGCTTTTGGGCTAGTTCTAAAGCAATAGAGCTATCAGAATGAATACAGATAGTTTCTGATTTAAAAGCTATATTCTTACCATCGATACTTATAAAGGAGTTGTTCAGTTGCTCAAATTGCTCTAATGCCTCATTAACGGTACCTATCTCAGCATTAGGCATTTCTCTAGGGATAAGACTAGGGTTTTCGTTCGCATCAAGCATATATCCTCTTTCAACAAAACTTTCTTTAAGAATGCTTATACCTTGGGCTTTTGCTAGCTGACCAACCACACCAAATGGACTGGTTACAAGCTCGTTTATGTTATTTTTAATACACCAGTTTACAAACAATTCTGCCAATACATAGTTTTGGTTTAGCTCATTATATAAAGCTCCATGAGGCTTAATCGCATGTATATCATCAAATAGAGTTAGTTGTTCATCAAATGATTTAAGCAAAGTATCATAATTTATTTCAATTACTTTTCTCCCAAAATTTTCTTTATCTGGATAAGCTATATGCGCTGTTATTTTGATACTATTCTTATTACATATACTTGTGTAGTAATTTACACTTTCTTGGTCACCAGCGTGCCCACCACAAGCAATATTTGCGATATCAATATACTTCTAGTTGATCGTCAAATTGATGAGCTACACCTCTCTCTCCTAGATCACAATTTATTAGTAACATATAGGCGCCTTTAAAAACTTTGTTTAAAAATTATTTTATCACCGGCACTAAAACTAACAAAATCATCAAAATCTGTAGTTACAATAATATTCCAAACACTTGGAGACTCCAATGGAAATACCGTCGTTTGTGAGCCACCTATGCCTATAGAACCTTTTGGTACTCTATTTCTATGAGTTATAAGTCTTGGCATAGAAATGTTCTCGTCTAAACCAAGCAAATATGGAAAATACGGCTTAAATCCAAGCATTGCTATATGATATTCTTTTGATGTGTGTTTTTTGATGATTTCGCTAACAGTCAAATAAAGCTTTATTGACATCTCTTCTAAATCACAGCCGTTGTATAGTACCTCTATTGTGTGAGTTTTTGACTCTATATTTTTAGTATAATCAACTTCTGTAATTCTATCTAAGACAGCTTTTTTAAAATATGTTGTGTCAGAGTTGTTTGCATGAAATGCTAATGAATTGTAAGTTGCCACTAGATCATAGATATTGTTTCTTGATTTAAAAGCCTCATCAGCTTTGATGTCTCTATATATCTGAAGGATTTTGAGATTATCTGCAATATCTAGCTTGTCACTAAGATTATAAACAAAGCAACTTTCACTTAGGAAATAATGTTTCATAAAGTAAGATCAATACAAAATAGTATATAGATATATTCTACCTCGAAGCAGAAATTTTAGATAATGATTTTATAGTGATAACGAAAATTATTAGATAGTAAATTAACTTGCTATCCACTGGTTTACAGTTTTAACTTCAAATGAGTTATCTATCTTTCTCATCTCTTTGACAGCTTCTACAAAAGCTTTAAATGCACCTATAGTAGTCACATAAGGTACTCGATTCATGATAGTTGATCTTCTTAATGCTAGACTTATCTTAAGTTCTTCTCGTAGAGAGGTATTTACAAGCATATCTATTTCGCCATTTTCAATTGCATCTATCGTACTTGTATTATCAGAATCTTCGATATTGTCAGATGACTTATAAAAAAGCTCACAAGCTATATTATTTTCTCTCAAAAATCTTTCTGTCCCTTTTGTCGCAAATAGTTTAAACCCAAGGGATGCAAGCCCCTGAATTGGTTTAAGTGCTTTTGCTTTATCATCGTTTGTGATAGAGATTAGGATATTACCTTTTAATGGAAGCTTGTTAAAAGCCATTTCTTGTGACTTGTAGAATGCTACACCAAATGTTTTATCAATCCCCATTGCTTCGCCTGTAGATTTCATTTCTGGACCTAAGTAGCAGTCAACCTCGGCAAATCTACCAAATGGGAATACTGCTTCTTTTACTGAGAAGTGTGTCGGTATAGAGTTGTTTAGTATAAAGTTGGTAAGCTTTTGACCAATCATTAGTTTAGTAGCTATATTTGCAATACTATTACCTGTAGATTTAGCTACAAAAGGCACAGTTCTTGAAGCCCTAGGGTTTACCTCGATTACATAAAGTTGGCCATCTTGGTAAGCAAACTGTACATTCATTAGACCAACAACTTCTAACTCTTTTGCAAGCTTAATAGTACTCTTACGCACCTCAGTAATTTGAGCATAAGACAGTGAGCGAGTAGGGATCGAGCAAGCTGAATCACCAGAGTGAATACCTGCTTCTTCTATATGCTCCATAATACCTGCTACAAATACTTCATCTCCATCAGATAAAGCATCTACATCAAGTTCAGTTGCATCTGTTAGGAATTTGTCAATTAGGATTGGACCATCAAGTATGCACTTACTATTTACCGCTATATAAGTATCTAACTCTTCTTTTGAATGCAAAATTTCCATAGCTCTACCACCTAATACATTAGATGGTCTTACAACTATTGGGTAGCCTACTTTTTCGATACTTGTGGTTAGCTCATTAATGCTGTAAGCAATATCATTTTTAGGCTGTTTTAAGCCTACTTTATCAAGAAGCTCTTTAAATCTCTCTCTATCTTCTGCAAGATCAATTTTATCTGGATTTGTTCCTAGGATTGGAATATTATTTTCAAAAAGGGCAGAAACTAGTTTTAGTGGAGTTTGCCCACCAAACTGGACAATTACGCCTAAAAGCTCGCCTTTTGTCATCTCATTCTTAATGATATTTAGTACATTCTCTGCACATAATGGCTCAAAATATAGCTTGTCAGAAGTATCATAATCTGTAGAAACTGTCTCAGGGTTACAGTTTATCATTATAGTCTCGATACCTTCTTCAGCTAGAGATTTTGAAGCATGCACACAAGCATAGTCAAACTCAATACCTTGACCAATACGGTTAGGTCCACCACCTAATATTACAACTTTTTTGTTATCTGTCACATCAGATTCACAATCTCTTACAATCTCTTCATGGCTGAAATGCTCATAAGTTGAGTACATATATGCAGACATAGATTCAAATTCAGCAGCACAAGTATCTACTTTTTTGTAAGTAGGGTATATGCCTTTACCAAATCTATAGTTACGCACATACTTCTCAGTTCTACCAACAAGAGTAGCAATTCTTGCATCAGAGAAACCAAGATTTTTGTAGATTGAGAAATCTTCTTTATCGTTTGGTAAGCCAGTTTCTTTTAGCTTTTTCTCAGCAGCAACAATGTTTGCAATTTGCTCAATAAACCAAGGGTCTATTCTAGAAGCATCAAATATTTCTTTTTCTGAAATGCCAAATCTAATCGCTTGAGCAACGCGTAATATTCTTAGATGGGTTAGCTCCTTTAATGATGCTATTAAAGCCTCTTTATTTTGCTCATCAGAGTTGGTATCGCTTACACCATCTATCGCTACTTCATCTAAACCTGTCAGATCTATCTCTAAAGAAACTAAAGCTTTTTGTAAGCTTTCAGAGAATGATCTACCAATAGCCATTGACTCTCCAACAGATTTCATTTGTGATGAAAGCTTGTCAGAAGTTGTTGGGAATTTCTCAAATGTAAAGCGAGGAATCTTTGTAACTATGTAGTCTATAGTAGGCTCAAACGATGCCGGTGTAACTTGTGTGATGTCATTATCAATCTCATCAAGAGTGTAACCAACAGCTAATCTAGCAGCTACTTTTGCAATAGGGTAACCTGTAGCTTTTGAAGCAAGTGCAGATGATCTTGAAACTCTAGGGTTCATCTCAATTACTACTAGCTTGCCTGTATCTGGATTTACAGCGAACTGCACATTTGAACCACCAGTTTCTACACCAATCTCACGCAGTACCGCAATTGAGGCATCACGCATGATTTGGTACTCTTTATCTGTAAGAGTCAAAGCTGGTGCAACCGTTATACTGTCACCTGTATGGATACCCATGGGGTCGATATTTTCTATAGCGCAAACAATGATAGAGTTATCGGCATTGTCACGGACAACCTCCATTTCATACTCTTTCCAACCTAGAATAGATTCATCAATTAGTACTTCATTTATAGGAGAAAGTCTTAGACCATTTTTCACAATAACTACAAACTCTTCTTTAGTGTAAGCGATACCACCACCGCTACCACCTAAGGTGAATGATGGTCTTACAATCGCAGGTAAACCTATATCTTCAAGAGCAACTATAGCTTGCTCCATGCTTTGCACAACGACATTCCTAGGTACATCAAGTCCAATCTTAGCCATAGCTTTGTTAAAGCGATCTCTGTTCTCAGCTTTATCAATTGAGTCTGCTTTTGCACCAAGCATTTCCACTCCGTACTTTTCAAGCACTCCATCAGCATCAAGTCCTAAGGCACAGTTTAGAGCAGTCTGTCCGCCAACTGTTGGTAAGATTGCATCCGGTCTTTCTCTTGCGATAATTTTACGAACACTTTCACTTGTAATTGGTTCGATGAAAATCTTATCAGCAGTAGTCGGGTCTGTCATAATAGTAGCTGGGTTTGAGTTGACTAGAAACACTTCAAATCCATCTTCTTTTAGTACTTTACACGCTTGCGTACCAGAGTAGTCAAATTCACAAGCTTGGCCTATCACAATTGGACCAGCACCTAGTACTAGTATGCTTTTAATATCGGTTCTTTTTGGCATTTTCTATTTGCTCCCTTTTTTACTAGATGTAATCATTTTAGTAAATTCATTAAATAAATACTTACAATCATGTGGTCCTGGAGAAGCTTCTGGATGGTACTGAACCGCAAAAGCTGGACTGTCTTTAAACCTTATACCCTCTACTGTTCCATCAAATAGTGAGCTTACGCTTATTTCCATGTTGTCAGGGACATCCTCATCGCACACAACGAAACCATGGTTTTGGCTAGTTATGTATATTTTTTTAGTCTCAATATATACTACAGGTTGGTTTGCACCACGATGACCTTTGTGCATTTTTTCAGTATGTAAACCACCGGCTAATGCTAAAAGCTGATTACCTAGGCATATACCAAAGATAGGCATTTTATCGTCAAGTAATTGCTTGATTACAGGGGCAGTATACATAGAAGTAGCATGAGGATCCCCTGGGCCATTTGATAAAAATACACCATCAGGATTGTGCTTCATAATATCTTCATAAGGACTGTCAGCAGGTACGACAATCACTTTGCAACCAGAGTCGACGAGGTTTCTGAGTATATTGTATTTAACACCATAGTCAATCACTACAACTGTATAGTCAAAGTTATCTTGTTTTCTATAGACCTGTTGACCTAGTTCGTAAGTATGCTCATTCCACTCATATTCTCTATTTGTAGTTACAGATATTGCTAAATCTCTGCCTCCTAGAGTAGATTTGTTTTGGATTCTGATTTTTGCATAGTTTGCATCAAGAAATTCACCTGGTTTTACCGAAAGTATAGCAACTCTTACAGCACCTTCTTTAAGGATTTTACGCACTATCGCACGGGTATCTACACCGCAGATGCCGACAATTTGTCTATTTTTTAACCAAGTATCTATGTGCTTATTTGCTCTAAAGTTTGATGGGCTTGTTAGGTTTTCTCTAACTACTAAGCCTTTTGCAAATATACCTTGAGACTCGTTGTCTTCGTTGTTTATACCTACATTACCAATATGAGGGAATGTGAATGTGATAATTTGACCAGCATAAGATGGATCTGTAAGAGTTTCTTGATAACCAGTCATACCAGTATTGAAGCAGATTTCACCATCTGTCCAGCCACGCACACCTATTGATCTACCTAAATAATAAGTTCCATCCGGAAAAACCAATAATGCATTAGTCATTTCATTAGCTAATATCATAGAGCAACCTTATAAATGTAGTTTTGAGGGATTAAAGAGCGTATTTTTGAAGTAGTTTTTTTCATCATTACTTGTGTATTTTTAATGGACAAATTAAACTATTGTAGCCTTTTTAACGCATGTATGTAAAGGTTATATTTTTTCTTTTTGAGAAACTGAAATTTTGACTAGTTTTATGTGTTTTTTTATAATATAATTAATCTTATTCTCTAGATTATATGCAGAATAATCAGTTATAAATCACCAAATTTAATCACTTTAATTGCTCGCCCGCGTATTCTCCGCTTCAGATCGGTTGTTGATGTTTTCATTGTTTTGATAATTTGAGTTGAGTGGCATGAGACAAAGTTTGTTGTCATCCTTATATAGCAGCTTAACTGTTGCACCGTATAATTTTTGAGCCACAACAACATTTCCTACAAGGTTATTTATATCAACCTGTTTTGGGTCAACAATTATAGATTACCCTTCATGAAGTGAGTACTTTAAGTATTTGTCACTAATAATCTGTCTTTCAGAATGATCAAAAGTCATACTTTTTCCAGTGACCTCGAGAAGGTAGCCATTTTTAGGAATCATATCAGCTGGTAATTCTAGGTAATCTATTGGGTCAACATCAGATAACGACTCTGTAAACTCCCTAGCTTGCACAAAGTCAAGAATAGGTACTTTAATCGCAAGGGTGGCTGAGTCGTCATTTTCATTATGATTTACCAAGTTGCCTATACCAAGTATACTCATAACTTGCTCATGCCTGCTCATAGTTGGACTAGCTGTACCTACAATCCAGTTCCTGATAGCTTTTGTACTTATACCTAATTTTTCAGCAAGTATCTTTTGAGTTATACCTATCGCTTGTAGTTTTGGTTTTAGTTCTTTTGTATAATCAAACATAACGGAGCTCTGCGGAATTTTTAATTACTATTTATATATCTAAATTTAACAAATAACCAAATAAAGCCTAATAAATAGTTGTAAAATTAAAAAAATATAGATTATATTTACACAAAAATAGGAACTTATAATTCTGAAAACATGTAGAAAATATTATGCTTAGAAAAAATATGTTATGAGCAAATGATGAAATGAGACACTTATGATCTATTATAAAAGATAATTATTTATAGGATAATAAAAATACCCTTAAAGAGGCTAATCGAAATTATGTAACTAATCGTATTAATGATCTAAATATCAGAAACTATATTATTGACTGCTGAGATAATTTAGAAGCTAAGATTGGTTATGAGATAGCATTACTAGAAAACAACTGTAAAAAAAAAGCATCATAAACAGGCTTTATAATAAGTCTAGTGGCTTTAGTTTTATAATTAAAACTAATAAAACCAGCTTCTCAAGTGAGCTACATGATATATAACAAAAATCTTCAAATATTAATGTGATGGTAAAAGAATTTAAGTTTTCGATGAGGGACTGTAAATAATTTTGTGTCAAATTGATATAATTAATTTGATAACAGAAGGAATTACAAAAATGAAATGATAACTTGATGTAGCAGAGTTTAGAGAACAATTAAAATCTGGTAAAGGCATTAGCGTTAAAGATGGAGCATTAACTCCATTAATTAAACAGCTTAATGAAATGGCTTGACAAGCATAACTAGCAACCCACTTATCTCAAGATTTAGAGTCAAATCGTAAAAACGGTAAAACCTCTAAAACAATGAAATCTTCATCAGGTGAGTTTGTACTAGACACTCCTAGAGATCGTAATGGTAGCTTTGAACCTGAAATAGTCAAAAAGCATCAAAACTCATGTAAGGGATGAGTTAGAATCAAAAATGTTATCACTATTTGCTTTAAGTAATAGCTATTCACAGATAGCAGACTATATTGAAGATATGTATGGAGTGCATTTTTCAAAGCCTGCGATTACAGCTGTAATAGACAAGCTTATCCCTAAATTAGAAGAATGGAAAAAGAAACCTTTAAGTGAAATATATCCATTTATATACCTTGGTGCATTACACTACAAAGTTAGAGAAGAAGGACGTTATATATCCAAAGCTTTCTATACGTTTTTAGGCGTTAATTTAGATGGCAATCAAAGAGATACTTAGTTTGTCTCTAAATGATACTGAGGTTTCAGATATGTATTGTTCATCAGATAAGCAATAGTCTTAAGTATGTAGGCTCTAACAAACAAAAACAGTTCACCAAAGACCTAAAGTGAGTATACCAGGCATTGACAAAATAAGAGTCTGAAATTGAGATTGATAAACTTGAAGAGAAATGGGGGAGTAAATATCCTATAGTATTCGAATCATGGAGAAATAAGTGGGATAATTTATATAACTATGTCATGTATGCTGAACCTATCAGGAGAGTGGTTTATAAAACAAATATTATTGAGTCAGTACATCGTCAATTTAGATCTTTGACCATGACTAAGGGCGCTTTTCCAAACGATAATAGTTTCCTTAAATTGCTTTATGTTGGAATTAGAAATGCTGAGAAAAAATGGACTATACCAATTCGTGATTTGAGTTTGACTATTTCTCAGTTAAATATTCACTTTAAGGATAGATTGCAAGATTCTTGAGATTTAGTATAATTATGAGGAGATAATATCAGCTGACACAGAATTTATTACACTCCCTAATATGAAAATATTTTTTCAGCCGCACTTATCTTAGAGGTAACTAAACAATAGTATAGATGAAGTCATCCATAGAAAATAAATGCCTACTGTGAGTTTGATAGCCTCTGCCGAAACATGAAAATACTCTGCCATGTGAAACATTGATGAAATCAAGCTATCTGTAGCAAATTGCGATATTAAGCCTATAAGGCATATTATGAATATAACGGTATTATTAGAAGATACTTTTCTAGTTATAGATATTGTTGACATATTTTTTATACAGAGAAATAGTTGTTAAAATGCTCTTTGTACTTCACAAGCTCAGCATAAGTTAGTAACAATACACCATCTCCACCATCAGCAAAACTTAACCAAGTAAATGGAACATCTGGGCACATCTCCATCAAAGCATACTGGCTATTACCAACTTCTACGATTAGCACACCGTCTTCTGTAAGATGTTTATCTGCTTCTAAAATAATCTTCTTAGCTAAATCAAGACCATCTTTACCTGCCTCTAAAGCAAGTTTTGGCTCAAAGTTATACTCGCTCGGCATACTCGCTAAATCATTACTATCTACATACGGAGGATTTGAAACTATTACACCAAATTTTTTCTCACCAAGATTAGTGAAAATATCTGATTTCACAGCTTGTACTCTATCACTTAGTTGATGTTTTTTGATGTTGTGATTTGCAACTTCTATAGCTTCATCTGAGATATCCACCAATGTTACATCAGCATTTTCAAACACCTGTGTAGATGCGATACCTATACAACCACTACCAGTACATAGGTCTAATACATTCCTAACTTCATCAACATCATTTACCCATGGGGAGAAATCATTACGAATAAGCTCAGCAATTGGAGAACGCGGAATTATGACTCGCTCATCTATATCAAACTCCATATCTGCAAACCATGCTTTTTTTAATATATACGGCAATGGCTTACGCTCACAAGCTCTTTGATATACATAATTAATGATAATTTCTTTCTCAGCATTCAAAAGCTTTGCATCGACCATATTACTATCTATTGCATGAGACATATTTATCGCTGATAGCACTAAATGCACAGCCTCATCCCATATAGAGTCTGAACCATGACCAAAATAAGCTTTCTCTCTACTTATCTCAGATATAGTCCAACGAATAAAGTCCTTTATCGTATATAAAGTATCTAAAATATCTTGTTGTTTTTCTTTACTATACATTTTATTTATACCTTTTTCCAAGTAGTTCCTGTAGCACTATCTTCTAGTACTATACCTTGTTCTAAAAGAGAATTTCTTATCTCATCTGCTCTTGCATAATTTTTATCTTTCTTAGCTTGGCTGCGTTCTGCTATTAATTGCTCAACCTTATCAGCATTTACACCTTTTACTTGCTTAAAATACTCTTCGGTATCTGTAAACAATATACCTAGCACATCACATAATTTACGTAATATAAAAGCATATCCACTCGCCTTGAAAGTATTTTTAGTTTTAAAAGAGTTAATTTCTTTAGCTAAGCTAAATAATGCGGCTAATGCTTCTGGTGTATTGAAATCATTATCCATAGCTTTGATGAATTTATTTTCATATTCGCTCGCATCTTCAGGCAAGTTTATTTCTATCGGCTCTAGGTCGCGTAATGCTGTAAATAACCTCTCAACTGATGCTTTAGCATTTTCAAGATTTTGTTCGGAATAATTTATCTCACTTCTATAGTTTGTAGATGCTAAGAAATACCTTATCACTTCTGGATGATAATCTTTTAGTACCTCTTCTATTGTAAAGAAATTACCTAATGATTTAGACATCTTTTCAGCATCAACCTTTACCATGCCAGAATGTAGCCAATAGTTAGCAAAAGTGCACTCATTACAAGATTCTGATTGAGCTATCTCGTTTTCATGATGCGGAAATCTTAAATCAAACCCTCCAGCATGGATATCAAAAGTATTACCAAAGAGCTTCTTAGACATCGCAGAGCATTCTATATGCCAACCTGGACGACCTGCTCCCCATGGTGAATCCCAAGCTGGTTCACCGGCTTTTGCCATCTTCCAAAGTACAAAGTCCATTGGGTTTTCTTTAACATCAGAAACCTCAACTCTTACACCTTGTTGAAGTGCTTCAAGATTTTGCTTACTAAGCTTACCATAGCCATCAAATTTAGTTACTCGATAAAACACATCTCCATTAGCGCCTTGATATGCAAAACCCTTTTTTATAAGAGCTTTTATCATCGCCATCATTTCTGGAATTGTTTCAGTTGCTTTCGGCTCATTATCTGGACGAAGCATATTTAATCTACCAAATACGTCATGCATTGCATCGATATTTCTAGCAACAAGCTCTGTAGTAGACTCGCCATTTTCATTAGCTCGTTTGATGATTTTATCATCAATATCCGTAATATTTCTTACAAATGTAGTATCAAAACCACGATATTTGAAGTATCTATAAATAACATCAAAAGCGATATTAGTGCGAGCATGACCAATATGACAGTCATCATAGACAGTGATGCCACACACATACATATTGATTTTATTGGGAACCATAGGGGTAAATTCTTCTTTTTTACCCGACAGAGAATTATAAAAAATCATAAAAAGAATAATCCATTAAATAGTCGTTATATTATAGCAACTCCAATACAAATTGGCACAATTATCTCAAAGGTCTTGGTTTAAAAATCTTGACAGGCTATGTTTTTAATAACAAGAGGAACGAAAACTGGTTCTGTCGCAAACTGTGTACATAGGTATAATATTCCCAAACAGTCATTTGACCAGCGTTAATGTGCTGACCTTTTTTAATCATGTTAACTAATTTGTACCCTGCTATAGTAGATCCCATAGAATCCCATGATTTAAATCCTAACATGGGTCGAGTCAATCTCTTTATATTCCTATGCTCCTGCTCTATCAAATTATTGAGATACTTATTTTGTCTTATCTCTATACCATGAGTTAACCATATCCCAAGCAAAAATAGAAAGATATTAATAGATAGCAAAGCAGTTTCATTAGCACCAGACTTATCTACATTGACTTTTTCCGGCAAGCCATGTTTACCAATGGTTTGTTTAAAGAACTGATGAGCAGCCCTTTCATCTCTTTTAAGAGAAATCATAAACTATAATGTATCTCCATGCTTATCTATTGCTCTGTAGAGATAAACCCACTTACCTTTATGCTTTACTTAAGTTTCATCCATCTTCCAACTTACATAAGCACTATACTTACTAAACTTTCTGCTGAAAGTAACTTCTAACTCTTTAGCATATTTGATAATCCAACGGTTGAGAGTACTATGATCTACACTAACTCCATGCTATTGCATTAACTCTTCTACATGCCTATAGCTAAGTGGATATGATAAATACCAACGAAGAGCTTGGAGAATTAAAAGTTTGGTGAAGTGTCTACCTGTGAAATCTAACATAGAAAAACATAATTATATTTGTGATAAAATAATACTACAAAATTTCGAAATTGTCAGTTGGCGACTTAACCCATAGGTCGCTGTATAAACGATAGAAATGTAGAGGTTTTTTTTCAAATCGAACAACTATATAGTAAAGAACATTAGACTCTTTTAACCCAGCTTCATAACTAGCCCTTAGTGGTAGGAATATCGATAAAATATACAAGCAACCAATACAATATCAAACACTAAAAACATCGGATGATAAAAAGCTAAGATAATTACGCAGAAAAAGGTTTGTAAAAATATATCCAACAAAATAATAAACATTACAGATACTGATTTTTGCAAAACTTTAAGCTCTAATATCCTGTTTAGTTTTTCCATAACATTTACATTTTTAAGGCTGTTAAAATCAATCCTATAAACACAACCTAAAATTCTAACAATAGCTTCGACAAAGACTTTTCTTTGGATCTGCTCCACTAACTTTAGTTGAAATATTCGTAAAAAAAACGATGCTGTCAAAAATATAGCTAAGATAGTATCAACGATATAACTGGGCGAACAGACAAGCTAACACCCACAAGGTTAACAAGGGTTTGTACTGAAACCGGCATTGTCAACGACAGAAACCCTAGCAACAAGCTATATAATCAATGAATACACAGTATGTTTAGGAATTTTTAGCCCCATTTTTATTTAGCTATATAACATACTAATACAAATATAAAAAAACATATAAGAAATTAATATAGTCTACATTTTTATAATGTCTACTTGACAAAGTTAATTTTTGTAAGGGAATTTAACAGATAAATTGATTTTTAATACTTTGGAACTGCAACTTTAGTTGCAGCTTGTATAGATAGAGGAGCCCCAGAATTAGTTAAGCGTTGATAGATCTCTCAAAGACATTATCAATTTCTTTTAGATAAGTTTTTTTAATACCTTCAAAGTCCATTTCTGGAACGCTTAAGTCGATACCATGCTCAGACTTCATAATAGCTTGTAGTTTTTGTGAGAATGATTCTCCGGATTTAAGCTCAAATGCTACTTGCTGTACGATCTTGTAACAATCTTCACGCATAAACTCAGTGTTTGCAATCAAGAAGTGCAGGTAGAAGCTTGATAGGTATGCACTTGTACCTTTCACTCGATCTTCGATAATATCTTTTTGTACTATAAGGTTATCAATAGTGTTTTTCATTCTACGCAGAGTGTAAACCATGATACCGAAATTATCTGGTAGGTAGAACCTTTCAGCAGATGAGTGAGAAATATCTCTTTCATGCCAAAGTACACAATTCTCTAAAGCTATAGATACATGAGATCTAAGCATTCTAGCCATACCTGTTAGATTTTCTGTAGAGATTGGATTTTTTTTATGCGGCATAGTAGAAGAGCCTTTTTGACCCTTAGAGAAGCCTTCATAAACTTCAAACACATCACTTCTATGTAGATGTCTTATCTCAACTGCTAATCTCTCAATCGCAGCAGCTATAAGCCCATGAATAGATACTAGCTTAGCAATTCTGTCTCTAGGTATAACTTGAGTTGAAACTTCTTCAACTGGTAAACCTAATATATCTGCAGCTTTTTTCTCATCTTCTGTAGTTAATATACAGTAGTTACCAACCGCACCTGAGAACTGAATAGTAAGACCATCTTTTTGGAAGTCTTTTAAGTCTTTCAAACGGCGTTTGAATTCAACAAAAGCCCCTAAAAACTTCTGACCAAAACTAATAGGCTCAGCAAACATACCGTGGCTTCTACCCATTGTGATGATTTCTTTAGTTTCTTCTGCTTTTTTTAGTAATGAATCACAAAGAGCTTCTAAGTCTTTTACTACAAAATCTAAAGATTCACGAATTTGTAAGCTCAGAGCTGAATCGATGATATCTGATGAAGTTACACCAAAGTGGAAAAACTTACCCGTTTCAGCAGTAAATTGCTCAGCGATAGAAGTACAGAATGCAATAATGTCATGCTTTGTAACTTGCTCTATTTCATTAACTCTATCTGGACGAATTTCAGCTTTTGCACGAATCTCAGCAGCTGTACCTTTTGGCACCATTTTATCTTCAAGTGCTTCTAAAATTGCTAACTCAACTTCTAGCATCTTTGTATATTTATTTTCATCATCCCAAATCTTTGAGATCTCTACTACATCGTATCTTTTTATCATCTTGATTATCCTTGTTCAATGAAATACAAATAAATCTGTTTAGCTGTTTATAAATCTATGTTATTTTGAACTATTACGATAAATGTACCTTAATTTTCTCAAATAGAACTTTATTGTCAATGTTTTTAGTACATCTATAGGTTCTGTCGCAAACTGGGTGCATAGGTATAATATTCCCAAATAGTCATCATTAATGTGCTGACCTTTTTTAATCATGGTAACTAATTTGTACCCTGCTATAGTAGATCCCATAGAATCCCATGATTTAAATCCTAACATGGGTCGAGTCAATCTCTTTATATTCCTATGCTCCTGCTCTATCAAATTATTGAGATACTTATTTTGTCTTATCTCTATACCATGAGTTAACCATATCCCAAGCAAAAATAGAAAGATATTAATAGATAGCAAAGCAGCTTCATTAGCACCAGACTTATCTACATTGACTTTTTCCGGCAAGCCATGTTTGCCAATGGTTTTTTTAAAGAACTTATGAGCAGCCCTTTCATCTCTTTTAGGAGAAATCATAAACTATAATGTATCTCCATGCTTATCTATTGCTCTGTAGAGATAAACCCACTTACCTTTATGCTTTACTTAAGTTTCATCCATCTTCCAACTTACATAAGCACTATACTTACTAAACTTTCTGCTGAAAGTAACTTCTAACTCTTTAGCATATTTGATAATCCAACGGTTGAGAGTACTATGATCTACATTAACTCCAAGCTATTTCATTAACTCTTCTACATGCCTATAGCTAAGTGGATATGATAAATACCAACGAAGAGCTTGGAGAATTACAAGTTTAGTGAAGTGTCTACCTGTGAAATCTAACATAGAAAAACATAATTATATTTGTGATAAAATAATACTACAAAATTTCGAAATTGTCAGTTTGAGACAGAACCGTATAATGAAGATAAGGACTATATAATTGTAACTACAGCCCACCCAGCAAAATTTGAGTCTGTTGTAGAGATAATACTTGGTATAAGTGTGGATCAAACAGTAGATTTAAAAAAGCTTTTAGATAAGGATAAGCATAAGGTCAGTATCAATAAGAGTATGAAATAAATTTGCGAAGTATATGAGCAGCAAAACTAACAAAATTCAAACTGATAATTTTTGTTTAAAAGTATATAATGGCTTTCATATTAATATATAAAAAATAAAGATTATAATGAGATTTGTTGATGAAGTAGTTATTAAACTACAAGCAGGTAAGGGCGGTAATGGTTGCGTAAGTTTTCGTAGGGAAAAATATGTGCCTTTTGGTGGTCCTGATGGTGGCGATGGAGGCCATGGTGGAAGCGTATATCTCCAAGCTGATGAAAATATAAATACTCTTATAGATTATCGTTATAAGCGTGAATATCAAGCTCAGAATGGCCAAGGTGGCATGGGTGGTAATCGTTATGGTAAAGCTGGCGATGACTTATTTTTAATAGTGCCGATAGGTACTAGTATATTGGATCTTGAGACTAATAAGAAAATTGGTGAAGTACTAAAAGATGGCGAGACATTCCTAATTGTTGAAGGTGGTAAAAGAGGGATTGGAAATACACATTTTAAAAGTAGTACAAATCAAGCTCCTCGTAAATTCACTCTAGGTGATGAAGGTGAGTATAAAGAGGTTCGTCTTGAGCTTAATTTGCTTGCAGATGTTGCATTACTTGGCTTACCAAATGCTGGTAAATCTACACTGATTCGTTCAGTATCAGCAGCGGTACCTAAAGTCGCAGATTATCCATTTACAACGATGTACCCGCATTTAGGTGTTGTAAAAGTGGGGGTAGATAGTTTTGTAATGGCAGATATTCCTGGTGTAATCGAGGGAGCCTCTGAGGGTGCTGGTTTAGGTTTAAGATTCTTAAAGCATCTTACAAGAGCTCGCTGTGTATTGCACATAGTCGATATATGCCCATTTGATGAATCTGATCCGGTTGAAAATTATTTCGCAGTAGAGAAAGAGCTAAAGAAATATAGCGAAGATCTATATGCTATGTCGAGATTTTTGGTGATTAATAAAGTCGATATACTAGGTGATGCTGCTGAAGAAAAGTGTGTTGAATTTGTAGAAAAAGTAGGTTATGATTATAAGTACTTTACAATATCTGCTGCGATAAGACAAAACACAGATATGTTAGCTAAAAACCTTAATGAGTTTTTAACTAGAGAAGATTAAACTATGAAGCTAAGAAACCTAATCTTTGGATCGCCTATACCTGCTGCTGATCATGAAGAGCAAAAGATAGGCTTATTTTCCGGTTTTGCAATTTTGTCATCAAATGCATTATCGTCAGTTTCTTACGCTACAAGTGAGATATTTATCGTGCTTGGTACAGCTGGAGCTGCTGCTATTGCTCAGTACTCTCTTAGTGTAGCAATAATGGTTGTCCTACTAATTCTTTTGATGGGATTTTCTTATTCTCAGGTTATTAGAGCCCATCCAAAAGGTGGTGGTTCTTACTCTATAGTAAAAAGTAATTTTAATGAAAAAATGGTGTTGTTGACTTCAGCATCATTGATTATTGACTATGTTTTGACAGTTGCAGTGTCTGTGTCTATGGCATCTATCGCTATAAGCTCGGCATTTCCTATACTAGAGGATTATCTTGTAAAAATTGCCTTAGCTTTGTTAGTATTGTTAATGATGATAAATCTTCGTGGTGTGCGTTCTACAGCAAGAGTTTTCGCTTGGCCAACATATATGTTTATTGTATCGATAGTATTTCTTATTACTGTAGGTCTTTATAAATATCATATAGGGCATTTAGAGCCATTTATATATAGCAAAGAGCATCTTAAGTATATGCACAATTCAATAGGTGTGCTCACTCTAACCCTTGTACTTAGGGCATTTGCATCAGGCAGCTCTGCTTTAACGGGTATTGAGTCTTATGCAAATGGAGTGTCATCATTTAAAGCTCCGATGATGTCAAAAGCTTTGATAGGCTTGATGCTTATGACAGTATTTTCAATGATAATGTTTTCAGGTGTGACATTCATCGCGACACAAACGCAGATTTTCCCAGATTTATCTGAAAGTGTACTTTCTCAACTTGGGCATCAAGTTTTAGGTAATGGTGCTGCTTATTATTTCCTACAAGCATCTACTTGTTTCATACTTTTGATGGCGGTAAACACTTGCTTTACTGGCTTTCCGACTCTGGCATCTATCATGAGTAAAGATGGTTATTTACCTGAGCAGTTACAACGAGTCGGAGACCGTTTAGCATTTAGAAATGGTATTGTAATGCTGACATTGCTATCTGCAGTAATGGTTGTGATGTTTGAAGCTCAAGTTAGTAAGCTTATTCCATTATATGCTTTTGGTGTATTTATTGCATTTACACTCTGTCAGGCCGGTTTGGTGAAGCATTGGTATCGAAATAAGCGACTTTATAGAAGTTGGGGAATACGAGCTTTTGTAAATGCTATTGGCTGTATAGCTACATTTATAGTTTTATTGACAATTATTGAGAGTAAATTTTTTAAGGGTGTATGGATTGTAATTATTGCTATAGCCGTGATAATGTACGGTTTATTCCGTATAAATAGACACTATACTTGTAGAGAGAGAAGTTTATCTTTGAGTGTTGATCAAGCAATAGTCAATACATGTGTGCATGAGAAAGTTAAGCCTAAAATTATACTGCTAGTCTCTCGTATACACCGAGGTACAATAGAAGCGCTACAATTGGCACGAAATTTATCGGACGATATTACTCCAGTGTTTGTATCTGCACATCAGCAAAAGATCGACAAAGTTAAATCACAGTGGAAGGAATTAGACTTTAAAGAAAAACTTTTGATATTACGACCGGTTTATAATTCGTTTATCACCCCTGTAGTACAGATCTTGCATAAAAATGATTTGCGAGATCCAGAAAAAGGCTACTCTGTGGTTGTGATACCAGAAGTAGTAAACACTAAGTGGTGGCATTTCTTTCTACATAACCAGAACTCAAAAATGCTTAAAATAGCCATAGCAAATATGGATAAAAAAGATGAGAAAACAGCTTTGAGAGTTGTGATATCTGTACCATATAAGGCTGAGTAAATGTCTTTTCTTAGAGATATCTGGTTGATTTTAAAACCTTGTTGGCAAAATCATTCAACAATAAAAATCTTGCTAGCTTTAGTCTCTTGTATTGCATTAGAGTTTTTTAGTGTCGGGCTTATTGTCTATCTAAAATATTAGAATGTTGATTTTTACAACTCTTTACAGAACTATAATCAAGATTTGCTTATTACGTCGTTAGTTCAATTTGTCTTTATAGTATTCTTTATGATAGCCAATAGCTTTTTGCTATATGCAGTTAGTCAGATTTTTGTGATTAATATACGAGATTACCTTACGAATATCTATACTAAGAGATGGTTATATGCACACGCGTATCTCAACGAGACTGAAGAATATGACAATACAGATGATATAAAGCAATTTATCAAACCGTGCCGTAAAACACCTTTCTTAAGATGTGTGATATAAAGCACATTTCAATAGCAATATTTTAGTGTGGTGTTTTCCGTTGTTCAATGTATTGTTTAAATATACTGATAGGAGCACCACCACAACTACCAGCAAAATAACTAGGCGACCATAACACGCCTTTCTAATAATATTGGTGTATATCTCCATGAGATTGTCTTAATCTTCTACTAGATACACCTTTCAAACTATTCACTAGCTTAGATATAGCCACTTTAGGTGGGTAATTAACTAGTAAATGAACATGGTCTTTCTCTCCATCAAATTCTACTAGCTCTGCTTCATAGTCATTACATATCTTTGTAAATATCTGTTTCATAGTATCTAAGTGATTTTTTGTAAAAACACATTTGCTATATGTTAGAGACAAAGACCAAATACACATGCATTAAAAACCTACAGTGTCTACCTGCTCTAATTTCATTACTTTCTGGTTTTCTTGCCATACAAAATGATATAATCTAATTATTAGACTAATAGTATATATTTTTAATGATAGATGGTAAAGCATACAAATACAGATTAAAGACTAATGATGAGTTAGAGCAAAAGCTTTGGTCTTTTGCTGATCATTGTCGTTTTGTATGGAACTATTTTTGGAGACTGAACAAACATAGCTTGTCTAACGGCTATCGCATTATGCGATACTCTGAAATGGACTATTTTTCTAAACTTCTCAAAAAAATCTGATGAATACAGTTGTTTAGCAGAAGCACCTGCACATTTAATACAGCAGAAGCTAAAAGACTTAGACAAAGCATACAAAGATGCTTTTGATAAAAAACAACAAAATAAGCTAATGCCTACTAAGAGAAAAAGAAATATTCATAGTTCTTAGATATATAGTACCTAATCAATTAAAGCTCGATAATCGTAGAATATTTTTACCTAAGTTAGGTTGGATAGACTTTGACTCTAGTTGTAAAATAGATGGTGAAATCAAAAATGCTACTGTTTGGTATAGTGGTGGACATTGGTATATATCAATTCAAATAGAAAAAGAAATATCTATAGACAAGTATAGAGAACCTAAAGATATAGGTATAGATTTAGGTATTTCTAAGTTTGTTTCATTAAGTAATGGTCAACAAAAGCTACCTAAAAACAGCTTTAAAAATAATCAAAATAAATGAGCCAAAGAGCAAAGAAAACTATCTAAAAAAGTTAAGTTTTCTAGTAATTGGTACAAACAAAAAAAGAAGATAACACAACTACATTCAAAAATAGCTAATACTCGTAAAGACTATATACACAAGGTTAGTAATGAAATCTGTAAGAGCCACACAAGAATATTCATTGAAGACCTAAAAATAGCCAATATGAGTAAATCAGTTAAAGGCACAGTAGAGAGCAAAGGCAAGAATGTTAAAGCTAAGTCAGGACTTAATAAAGCTATACTTGATCAAGGCTGGTATGAGTTCACGAGACAGCTTGAATACAAAAGTGCTTTGAATGGTGGTGAAGTAATCAGGCTAAACCCTAGATATACTAGTCAAACCTGTTCTAATTGTGGCTACAAAGATAGTGATAATAGGCTATCACAAGCTAAATTTGATTGTAAATCTTGTGTTCATAAAGAAAATGCTGATATAAATGCAGCTAAAAATATATTAGTCTTTGGGCAAACGATGTTAGCCGTTTCTGTCGCAAACTGACAATTGCGAAATTTTATAGTATTATTTTATCACAAATATAATTATGTTTTTCTATGTTAGATTTCACAGGTAGACACTTCACTAAACTTTTAATTCTCCAAGCTCTTCGTTGGTATTTATCATATCCACTTAGCTATAGGCATGTAGAAGAGTTAATGAAATAGCTTGGAGTTAGTGTAGACCATAGTACTCTCAACCGTTGGATTATCAAATATGCTAAAGAGTTAGAAGTTACTTTAAGCAGAAAGTTTAGTAAGTATAGTGCTTATGTAAGTTGGAAGATGGATGAAACTTAAGTAAAGCATAAAGGTAAGTGGGTTGATCTCTACAGAGCAATAGATAAGCATGGAGATACATTATAGTTTATAATTTCTCTTAAAAGAGATGAAAGGGCTGCTCATAAGTTCTTTAAATACTTTTTTATACTTATACTTTTCTATCAATAAGTTACGAAACTTATTGATAGTAATATAATCAGGTAAATTAGATGTAGGTGTAAATCCTATAAAATACATGAAGTCAATTATAAGTCTTAGCCTAGATGCTAACTCTCTATCGCTTGAGCTATACCATTGACCCAATAAAAGAAGTTTGAACATCATTATACAATCATAGGCAGGTCTGCCTTGTCATGTCTTGAGTATAGATGCCTTTGAGTATTTTCTGAACTTTTCAAAATCAACTAATTTGTTTAGTTTTACGAACTTCTTATCACTACCTAATGACCTCTCTAAACTTAAAAAGAAAAAATCCATAACCAATAAAATATAAATATCTTCGATATCTATATTTGACAAAACAGCCACAAATTTTGTATTATTAAATCAACAGTCTTTATAATTCTTTAAAAAGTAACTATTCTAACTAATCTCTACTAATTTAAGTATTCTGTTTTTACTATTTTTTTTTAGTATGTATAATCAACTACAAATGTATAGCCTTTATACTAAAAATGAGCAAGAAAGTATTAGATACATATTACAAAAACAATAAACATATATGGCTACTTGTATTATGTGGTGCTCTTTTAGGTATAGTAGTAGGCCTTGTAGGGACATTATTTCAGATTTTACTTGACCTTATAAATAAGGGTAAACACTTCTTATTTTTATTATGTGGAGATAATATTTATCTACAAATAGCTGTCTCAATTACTTTGACAGTAACTATGGTAAGTATATCTATATATATAGTTCGTAAGTATGCAAAAGAAGCTGGTGGTAGTGGTATACAAGAAGTAGAAGGTGCACTTAAAGGTTGTCGAAAGCTTCGAGGTAGTGTTGCACCTGTTAAGTTTATAAGTGGATTATTTTCTCTCGGCTCTGGTCTAAGTCTAGGAAAGGAAGGGCCATCTATACACATTGCCGCAGCTGTAGCTCAAATACTAGTAGATACGTTCAAACTCACAAATAAATACGCCAACGCTATTGTATCTGCAGGTGCTGGTGCCGGCTTAGCCGCTGCATTTAATACTCCTCTTTCAGGTATTGTATTTGTGATAGAGGAAATGAACAGAAAGTTTAGGTTTAGTGTATCTGCTATCAAATGCGTAATTATAACCTGTATAGCTAGTATCATCGTTTCAAGATCAATTATAGGTAATCCTCCTGCTATTAGTGTAGAAACTTTCAGTAGCGTACCACAAAACACACTATGGCTTTTTATGGTCTTAGGTATTGTATTTGGGTACTTTGGACTATTCTTTAACCAATTCATTATCAAAGTTGCTAACTTTTTTTCAGAGGGTTCAAGAAAAAAATATTGGTTTCTTGTAATAACTGTAAGTATAATTTTTGGTATCGGCGTAGTTATTTCACCTAACTCTGTTGGTGGTGGTTATATAGTGATAGCTAACTCACTAGAAAAAACCCTATCAATAAAGATGCTTCTAATCCTATTTGTCATCCGATTTATCGGTGTGATCTTTTCTTATGGGACAGGGGTTACCGGTGGTATATTTGCCCCGATGATAGCTTTAGGTACAGTATTTGGGTTAGCATTTGGTCTAAGCGTAAATGAGCTTTTTCCTCAGTACAATGTAGAGGCTGGTGTCTTTGCTGTTGCGGGTATGAGCGCCCTATTTACAGCAACTGTTGGCGCTCCACTTACTGGTATTGTACTAGTACTTGAAATGACTTGGAATTATCATCTACTACTACCTTTAATGATAACTTGCTTTAGTGCATCAATGCTTACATATATTCATCATCAAACACATATATATGATAGTCTTTTAAGAAGAACTATTTCTAATGAAAGAAAACATCAGGCAAAAGAAAAACAGAAACAGTATTCTAAAAATACAGATGATCAATGAGGCTGTGAATCTGAAAATGGTTTACTAAAAGAAAGTGTTCATCTTCATTTACGCTAAATTTTAATAAATACGATGTGTGGCGTATGACTACTCGTTATATTGAATATTTATTTAGCTCGTCATTATTTAGTACTATCCATGAGACTGGTCATTCTGCCTGCCCTATATGAACAAAATATTGGCGACGATATATATACAATACGGTAATTGGGGTTCTGTCGCAAACTGTGTGCATAGGAGTTATCATTAGTTACAGTTATGCAGCTATAGCATAAAACTGATCCCAAACAGTCATTTTACCAGCGTTAATGTGCTGACCTTTTTTAATCATGTTAACTAATTTGTACCCTGCTATAGTAGATCCCATAGAATCCCATGATTTAAATCCTAACATGGGTCGAGTCAATCTCTTTATATTCCTATGCTCCTGCTCTATCAAATTATTGAGATACTTATTTTGTCTTATCTCTATACCATGAGTTAACCATATCCCAAGCAAAAATAGAAAGATATTAATAGATAGCAAAGCAGTTTCATTAGCACCAGACTTATCTACATTGACTTTTTCCGGCAAGCCATGTTTACCAATGGTTTGTTTAAAGAACTTATGAACAGCCCTTTCATCTCTTTTAAGAGAAATCATAAACTATAATGTATCTCCATGCTTATCTATTGCTCTGTAGAGATAAACCCACTTACCTTTATGCTTTACTTAAGTTTCATCCATCTTCCAACTTACATAAGCACTATACTTACTAAACTTTCTGCTGAAAGTAACTTCTAACTCTTTAGCATATTTGATAATCCAACGGTTGAGAGTACTATGATCTACACTAACTCCAAGCTATTTAATTAACTCTTCTACATGCCTATAGCTAAGTGGATATGATAAATACCAACGAAGAGCTTGGAGAATTAAAAGTTTGGTGAAGTGTCTACCTGTGAAATCTAACATAGAAAAACATAATTATATTTGTGATAAAATATAACTAGATTAGAATTGATCCTATGTGGTATTGAAGCTCATTGAATAAAAAAATCTTATTTCTTGGTGTCGGCGGTATAGGCGTATCTGCTTTAGCAATAGCGGCTAAAAAGCTAGGTGCTGCCGTAGCAGGCTATGATAGTAAACCAAATAAACTTACAGATAAGTTAGAATCTTTTGGTGTAGATATTTCTTCAAGTCCAAGCGAAGTTAACGTAAGTAATTTTAGTATGATAGTTTATTCAACTGCTATACCAGACACTCATCCACTTTTGTCAAAAGCTCTTAGTTTAGGAGTGGAGTGTTTACAAAGAGCATCATTTTTAGCTATCTTAATGGATGATTTTAATCAAAATATAGCTGTTACTGGTACTCATGGCAAAACTACTACTTCAAGTGTGCTTGCAACTTTATTATCAAAACTTGAGTCTACAAGTAGTTTTGTAGTTGGTGGTTTAGTTAAGCACACCAATTCAAATATCGAAATAAATGGTACAGATAAGTTAGTTATTGAAGTGGATGAAAGTGACGCATCTTTTTTACAGATAAACCCTTGTATAGCAATAGTTACAAACATTGACCTAGACCACATGGGGACTTATCAAAATAGTTATGATAATCTCATTGAGAATTTCTATACTTTTCTAAGTAAACCAAGTATAAAGAAAGCTTATATATGTATTGATGATGATGGTTGCCAAGACTTATTATCAAGAAATGATTTGAGCAATAAACTTATAATTACCTATGGTTTTGATGTTAATGCTGATGTGAGAGTCACTAACTATAATCTGGATCAAAATTTTACAAATTTCACTATTATTTATGAAGACAAGGAAATGGTTTTCACAACAAGTCTCACTGGTCAATACAATGTGCTAAATATAACAGCTTGTATCTCAGGCTGTTTAGATTTAGGTTTTAGTTATGAGTCTATAAAAGAGGCTCTATATTATGTAGAGGGTGTTACAAGAAGATTTGACATATATACAAAAACAATATTAAATCATAAAGTGCAGGTTATAGATGATTATGGACATCATCCTGTAGAGGTTACAAATTGCTTAGGTGCAGTAAAAAATAGATATCCAAATAAAAAGGTAATTCATATATTTCAACCACACCGATATAGTCGTAACCGAGATTTATTTGATGCTTGGATTAAGGCTTTAGCTATAGCAGATAAGCTTATTTTATTGCCTACATACTCTGCAGGTGAAGAAATTATAGTAAATGCTACAAGTGCAGATATAGCTAAGAGTCTTACAAATTGTACATTAGTAGAAAGCTTTGATGAAGCTATATATCAACTAGAGCAGAGCGTAAGTGATAATAGTTCAGTGCTTATACAAGGTGCTGGAGATGTGACAAATATTATAGAGATGCTTAATGATTAAAATAGAAAAATCTACGCTATACGTAGTAGCAACACCAATCGGAAACTTAGATGATATAACGCTTAGAGCATTAGAAGTCTTAAAAAATGTAGATCTTATTCTGGCTGAAGATACTCGCGAAACAAGTAAGCTTTTAGCAGGCTTAAATATCAGCAATACTCAAAAACTTATTTCATGTCATGATTTTAATGAAAGCGAACGAATATATCAGGTAAAAGCTTTTTTAAATAATGAGAAAAGTATTGCACTTGTTAGTGATGCGGGTACTCCACTTATCTCAGACCCAGGCTATAAGATTGTAAATGCTCTTCGAAAAGATGATTTTGATATAGTGCCAATACCAGGTGCTAGTGCAGTTATTACAGCATTGTCGGTATCTGGTTTACCCTCAGATAACTTTACCTTTAGAGGATTCTTAGCTGCAAAAAAAACTAAAAGGCAAGAGCAAATATTAGCTTTTAGTAAGCTAAAATCTACAATAATTGTGTATGAATCTGTGCATAGAATTAGTTATTTGTTAGTAGATTTGGTGGAGCTTTTACCTGAGCATAATATAGTCGTAGCAAAAGAAATCACTAAGCAATTTGAGAAATTTGTAAGTGGTAAACCGCCAGAAGTTCAGCAATTTTTTGATAATAATCCAGATACTGTTCGTGGTGAATTTGTTGTGCTTGTAGATTGCAATGGTAGTGATGATGAAAAAGCATCTATGGCAATAGATTTAAACGAGCTATTGGTAGATTTGTTAGAATATTTACCTCTTAAAAAAGCTGTTAAATTAGCTTTTAAGCTAACCAAAGGCAAGAAAAATGAGATTTATGAAATGGCTCTAGAAATAAAAAATAAGGGCTGCTAAATGTTTAAAAGACTTATTTATAGTACACAAAAGATGTTTGAATATAGAAAGCAAATATCTGCTATCAAAGGAGAGCATTGCATACATAGAGTTACAGAGCTAGATGTAGATTTTTTGGTAAGTAAAAACATTAAGTTTTTAGGTTTAGATTTTGATGGGGTATTAGCTGCTCATGGTAAGCCAAAATTAAATGAAGAAGTTAAAACTTGGTTATATGATTTTGCAATAAAATTTGGTCAAGAGAATATCTTTATACTTTCAAACAAGCCTACTCAAGTTCGGTTAGAGTATTTTAAAAAGTATTATCCTCATATTTGCTTTATCTCTGGTGTAGCTAAAAAACCATACCCAGATGGATTACAAAAAGTAATTAGTACGGTAGGCTGTAGGTCTGAAGAGATTGCTCTTGTTGATGATAGATTACTTACAGGTTGTCTTGCTTGTATCATAGCGGGTTGCTATCCGATATTTGTTACAAAACCGTATATTGATTATGATAATTATACTTCTAGTGAGAAATTCTTTGCTTTCTTGCGTAAATGGGAGCAGAAACTTTTTCTGAAAAAAGCATGAAACGCTCAGCTTGAATGAGGATCTCTTTATTTTTATCAAAACTTGTTAATCTAAAAATCAAGACACTAGCTTTTTTCATTATTATTGCTTAAGATTGGTAGTAATAAACTTAATATAATTTCAAACATGAAAAAAACACTTTTTATATTCATAACTTTACTTTCTATTAGTAGATTATATGCAAACTACACGCATGCCCAAGCTATCTTTGATGATTATAACCAATCTACAGATAAAAACTTTACTTATAAAAATAATACTTATCGTCAAGATGCAAAAATTAAAAAATATTCAGATGAATATGATATAAGTAAATCAAATGAATATAATTGTGAATATAAAGCTACAGGACAAGTAAGATGCTGGAAGTATAAAATCCGTGAGGCACAAGACAAAAAATCAGGTATTAGTAAAAAATATAATAACCGTAAACAAATAAAGGATGTAAGTATAGGAGATGATTTTAATTGTGCTTTAGATAATCGTGATGATATTTACTGTTTGGGAGACGGTAGTAATGGCTAGGTTGGCAATGGTAACAAAGGTAAGTTTGATAAACCTCAAAAAGTCGAAACAGATATCATATTTTCACACTTAAGCATGGCTAGAACCTATGTTTGTTGTGTGGAAGAATTAACCAAAAATGTTTATTGTTGGGGTAAAGGTACAAAAGAAAAAACATCAAGCATTAATCTTGAATCTACTACTCCTGTAAAAGTTTAAATCATTATGCTTAATAAGACGCAGAAATTTATCACTAATTCTCAAAACAGAAAGATAGTCACATAGATAAACCCGCAGTTTGAAGGATGTGAAGAGTTCGTTATGAGTGTGGCTTTATTACCTTCAGCCGAGGTGTGTGTATACTATAATCATTGCACCAGATGAGTTTTATGGGTATTAGAGGTAGGGTTTTAACTGGTTGTTATCTCCATTTTACTAAGCCAAAAGCTTTAAATAAGATACTAAAGTTTGAAAGCATCGAATTAAAAGTACTCACGAATGAGAATTTCTATGCAAAAGGATTTTTCTGGTTCTGTCGCCAACTGACAATTTCGAAATTTTGTAGTATTATTTTATCACAAATATAATTATGTTTTTCTATGTTAGATTTCACAGGTAGACACTTCACCAAACTTTTAATTCTCCAAGCTCTTCGTTGGTATTTATCATATCCACTTAGCTATAGGCATGTAGAAGAGTTAATGAAATAGCTTGGAGTTAATGTAGATCATAGTACTCTCAACCGTTGGATTATCAAATATGCTAAAGAGTTAGAAGTTACTTTCAGCAGAAAGTTTAGTAAGTATAGTGCTTATGTAAGTTGGAAGATGGATGAAACTTAAGTAAAGCATAAAGGTAAGTGGGTTTATCTCTACAGAGCAATAGATAAGCATGGAGATACATTATAGTTTATGATTTCTCCTAAAAGAGATGAAAGGGCTGCTCATAAGTTCTTTAAACAAACCATTGGTAAACATGGCTTGCCGGAAAAAGTCAATGTAGATAAGTCTGGTGCTAATGAAGCTGCTTTGCTATCTATTAATATCTTTCTATTTTTGCTTGGGATATGGTTAACTCATGGTATAGAGATAAGACAAAATAAGTATCTCAATAATTTGATAGAGCAGGAGCATAGGAATATAAAGAGATTGACTCGACCCATGTTAGGATTTAAATCATGGGATTCTATGGGATCTACTATAGCAGGGTACAAATTAGTTAACATGATTAAAAAAGGTCAGCACATTAATGCTGATAAAATGACTGTTTGGGATCAGTTTTATGCTATAGCTGCATAACTGTACCTAATGATAACTGATTTTGGGAATATTATACCTATGCACACACTTTGCTACAGAACCCAGAAAGAGCTGTATAAGTACCACATGATGCTACATCTTGTAGGTTTACCGTTCCTAAATCTTTTGTGTATGGATTTGTTTCTCTATCATATCCTGTATATGTATAGTTTTGATTTATCGCGGTCTCATCCAGTACAAATACAAGTAGGTTTGGCTTCTCAGCTTTTCTAACTTCTTTAGCTTCCTCGCCTATAGGTTCGTACGGTAACGCTGGAATAAATTTCTCTGCAAGAATTGCTGATGTTATACCAATACAGATGATTGAATTTTGGTAATCTCCTAATTCATTATGATTTCTAAAGAACGGGCAAATCGTTTTTACATGAGTTACCAATATCAACACTACTATAACTAATGTTTCTATGATATTAAGTACACGAATAAGCATACCTTTTTTAAAGGTTGGGTAAACAATTTGTACCTTCCATAAAATAATTATAGGCAGTATTGCAAATATAATAAAGCAAAATACTCTATTTATAGATAAATAAGAAAAAGCTTCATGAGTATTTGTGTCAAATATACTTTCAACAACACCATATTTCAATGTTATTCCTAAAAACATGTCAGCATAGAGTACCAGTCAACTAGTAATTATTAGTAGCGTCAAAATAGGCTTTCATATGTACTTAAAACTAATAAGATTGAAAATAAGAAAAAACGCTAAAAAGCATACGGACATAGCGCTACAAACAAACCATATTCTGTAAGTAGTATATTGAGCAATATGTTCAAAGAATTTAATAACCATAGGTAAGTTATAAAAATAACCGAAGAATATACTTAATATGATTATTGCCTTAAAAAGGCCGATTTGTTTAGGTAATATTTTTACCATTTTACAGAGAGATTTAAATAGCTCTATGAGCAGTTACAGTTACAATAATATAAAGTATAAATACTATTATAAAATATGTCTTAGATTCAAGTTGTAAGTGCGACAAAATAATTGTTGCACTAAAAAAATAAGTTAGATATTGTCTCACTTGCTAAAAATCTACTTAAGGAATCACCATAGGACCATCCTACACACAACTTACTCAAGTCAAAAGATACCACATTGGATCACTATTGATAATAGGTGTTTCAAAAACACAAATAGCCATGGAAGTTGGTTGTAACCAAAGTAGCATATACAAAGAGATAAACCGTAACACCGGCAAACGAGGTTCTAGACCTAAACAAGAACAATCACTTGCAAACTCAAGAAAACGTAAAGGCAACAAACAAATTAGGCAATTTGGTTGGAGCTATGTAGAGCATCTTATCAAACAGTATGGGTATCCAGAGCAAATAAGTGGCGGTTTAACATCTAATGGGTGGGTTAGATGTCATAAGTGCTGAAAGCATCTATAAGTATATCTATGGGAATAAAGAAAGAGGCGGTGACTTACACACTTATTTGCGTTGTCAGAAAACTTATCGTAAAAGAGGTACGGCTAGTCAAGAGCATAGAGGCCAAATACACAATAGAGTTTCAATACATGAGAGAGACTTTGTTATAGATGAACTAAGTAGACTTGGAGATTTTGAGGGATACACTATTATTGGTAAAGATCACAAGGGTGACTTATTAACACTAGTTGATAGAGTATCTAAACTAAATAAATTAAACCTTTGGCTAGTAAGAATGCTGAAAACTTAGCAAACAGTTGAATACAAACACTTAATGCGTTACATACTCACTCAATCACTTTTGATAATGGTCAAGAGTTTTCCAAACACATGCTAATATCAGAAGTATTAAATATAGATATCTTTTTTGCTGATACATACTCTTCTTAGCAACGTGGCACCAATGAAAATACAAATGGGTTAATTAGACAATTCTTCTCTAAAAACCTGAGATGAGATGATATTACTTAAGACCCAACTAGAAGAGTTGAAAACCTATTGAACAACAGCCCTAGAAAAAGTCTAGGCTTCAAAACTCCTCTTCAGGTAGAATCTAGAAATAAGGTTGGCGCTCTTGGTACTTGAATCTAAGAGCGATAAAATGCTAAGATACTTCAGTTTAATAAACTTACAATAAAAACCAATGAAACTATATAAGTATGTAATAGCTTTAGAAGTGGTAGAATATTTTGCTTATTCTATGTTTTTTTCAATACTTCTTTATAGTGTTTTAAATAAACATTACCAGCTTTCTATATCTGAAGCAGCCTTACACACTTCAGCAATTGTAAGTTTATTGTATTGTTTTATATATTTAGGAGGGTTTGCTGGAGATAATCTATTGGGCAATAAACTAGCATTAATCATAGGGATTTGTCTAATTAGCTTTGGTTATTTAAGTCTAAGCATTATAGGTATTCTTGAATTTAATAATATCTATTTATTATTTGGTTCATTGAGCTTTATTTGTATAGGTACAGGTGCTTTTAAAAGTAATTCTAGTAAGGTTTTTGCAGACTTTGTAAATGATGATTATAGTTTAGATATTAAATTTCTATATTTTCTTGTTTTTATAAACTTAGGTGCTTTTATAGGGTCGTTTATTGGTCCTATAATCAAAACACAGTTGGGTTGGTCTGCTGTAGTTATAGCTTGTTTTTGTACTACATCTATATCATGGATTATTATTCTTCAGTCGTTTAGTCGAGAAAATATTGACTTCAAGTTTTCGTTAGAACGGAGAAAACTATACCTCTCTATTGTTGGTTTAATTGTCACTCTGATTATAGTAACCATAATTATATCGTTTCCGGCAATTGCTGTTTTGTTTCAGACCTTAGCTATATTTGTGGCTTTTATTTATGTTGGAAAACAGGTTTATGGCTCAAAGCTAAATAAAAACATGGTTTTTTCAATAGTATTGATATTGTTAGCATTGACAATAAATTTTATATTTGTTCAGCGAACAATTAGTGTAAATATTTTCACTATACTATTTACTGATCATCGTATTTTAGGTTATAAGATTCCGCCAGAAAGCTTTCAATCATTTGATGCAATGTGGATTATTCTCCTAGTCCCTCTTTGTATCTTTTTTTTGAAAAAAAACAATAAGCCATTATTAGAGAAATTTTTTAGAAATATAGTTTTAGGAGGTGTTTTTTGTATATTCGGATATTTATTATTATTTGTTTTAACATTTACAGGCAAAGATCAATTAATCAGCTCTAATTGGATTGTTTTATATCAGTTATTAATGGCAATGACGGAGATTTGTATAAACACTACAGGGCTATCTATAATCTGTAGTTTTATGCCGAATAGGGTGCGTGCGACATCTATAGGTGTGTGGTTTATCTTGCTTTCTTATGGACATTTACTTGGAGGTGTCATGGCAAAAAATATGCTCGATCATCAGTCGAGCTCACAAGTAAAAGGCGTAATGATTAATTATAGCTATGTTTTTGGGAGTATAAGCTTGTTTGGTATGGTTATTCTCTGTTTAGCATATATCTTCAAAATGAAGTATTTAGTGCATAAAAACTAATCTAGCTAGAGACTATTTTAATCCCTATCGAATCTATATTTTTCAACAATTTCCCCACCAATTAGGTGTTTTTGGATAATTTCTTCAAGAACGTTAGGTGTACAAGAGTGATACCAAACATTATCTGGGTGAACTACCGCGATAGGCCCTTTTTGACAAACTCGTAAGCAATAAGTTTTAGATCTATAAATAGAACCATTTTGAGATAGCCCAAGCTCTGACAATCTTTTCTTTAGGAAAGCCCATGACTCTACAGACTCTTTTCCACCACAACACTTTTGTCTTTCTTGGTCACAGCAAATAAAAATATGCTTTTGGATATTGTTTAAACCTAATGTCTTTGCTTTTTCATCTATTGATACAGGCATTTTTTCATCTCTATTGAAAACACTTAGTATAGGGTACCTCTAAAAACCATGAGTAGGCATCTTAATGTCCACATTCCTCACACCTGCGTTGAAACTTTCAGCAATAGATTAACTATTACCCTTAATTTTCGCCTTGTTGTGATAAATTTGAAGCTAGTTAATCTGCATACACAGAGTTTTTTAGAGGTACCCTATACTTTTTATTTATTTATATCATATAATTATAACCTATATATTTTGCAGAATATCAACAAATATAGGTGAAAAATGAAAAGCGATATTTCAAATGAAACTCTCGAAAAATTAGCTCAGACTCATATTAGAGATATAAAAAGTCGTAGAAAGTGGAAATTTTTTACACGAGCTATAATCATTATAATTATACTTTTGATGTTTGTGCCAGGCTTTTTTAGTACATCAAAAGAGTTTAGTCCTCATATAGGATTAGTTAAAGTTGAAGGTGTAATTGCTGCCGACTCACAAGTAAATGCTCAAAGAATAAATGAGAGTTTAGATAAAGCTTTTGATAATAATAAAACAAAAGCAGTGGTGATTGAGATAAATAGTCCTGGTGGCTCACCTGTTCAGTCAGATGATATATACGAGCATATGCAATATTTGCATAATAAATACCCTAAAGTACCTCTATATGCAGTGTGTACTGATGTGTGTGCAAGTGGTGGCTATTATATCGCAACAGGTGCAAAAGAAATTTATACCAATAAAATGACTATAACAGGGTCAATAGGTGTAATTGGTAGTGGTTTTGGCTTTACAGGACTTATAGAAAAGCTTGGTATAGAGCGAAGGACATACACTTCTGGTAAAAATAAAAATTTCCTAGACCCGTTTGTAGCGCAAAAGCCAGAGCAAAAAGAGCAGTTTGAGAAACTTTTGAATGAAACTCACCAAGTTTTTGTGAAAGCTGTAGAAGATTCTCGAGGTGATAGGCTTAAAGATAAATCTATGGCAACTACTTTCTCTGGAGAGCCTTTTAGTGGCATCGAAGCTAAGAAGATTGGGTTAATAGATGGTTTTGCTTCTGTTGAGAAGTTAAAGCGAGAAAAGTTAGATTATTTGGATGTTGTAGATTATACTCAATCAGCAGATTTCTTTACTAGTTTATTTCAAAAGTTAGGTAATACTGTCTACTATAAGGCCTTAAGTGAAAATACTTTCAGCTTAAAATAATATTTTAGGTGTTGAAACTAGTAAAAAGTATGACTATAATCGATGTAAATTAAGTTTATAAATGCTAACCAGAAATAAGGAAGAATAATATGAAAAAGACTCTTTTAGGAACAGCTATCGCGGGCGGAATATTAATCTCAGCAACTTCAGCATTCGCTGGTGGTGTTGGTTTTGCAAATGTACAAGATGTATTTAAAACTTCTCCTTTTGGTAAAGCAAAAGTAACTGCTGATGAGAAAAAGTTAGAGCCACAAATGGATGAGCTTAAAAAGAACATCACAACTTTACAAGAAAAAGTAAACTCTTACACAGAAGAGAAAAATGATGTAGCTGCAGATGATGCTAAAGGCGATACTAAAGATGCCGCAGCTGCTGATAAAGCAGAAGATAGCGAAGCTCAAGCACAAGCTGATCTTGAAAAAGCTATGAAGCAATATCAAGACCTAATGAACCAGGTTGAAAAAATGGCTTCTGATGATGCTGATGCATTTAAAGATTCTATAACAAAAGCAGCTGCTGCTGTAGCTAAAGATAAACAACTTGATGCAGTATTACCTGCTGAAATGAGCCTATACAATGTTGATAACATTGATGTAACTAAAGCTGTAAAAGCTAAAATGCAATAATTAACAATATCAAATTAACATATATACAAAATTCTTTCTAATTTCAATTAAAATCCTATCTGAATTAGAGGTGTCTTAAAGAGAACTCTGCTTAATCATTTTTTAAAAAGTCATTCTACGGCTTGGCTATAGAATCTATTGATAGGGTATTTAAATAGATCCTGTTATCAAGTAGCGGTATGACAAACTATTTTTTTTAAATCTTTTTTTTATACTTAAAGCTATGTATAATTTTATGTTAGAGATAATCATTCACAAATAAGAAAAATAAGAACCACTATGGAAAATTTAGGCACATTTGTATCACAAAACTTATTGTTTTGTCTTTCATTTATACTTTTGCTAGGTATATACATAATATTTGAACTTGCACAGACAAAAAAATCACAGAATAGCCTCTCTGTAGCTGATGCTGTGATGACTGTAAACAGGAATAAAGGCATATATCTTGACACTAGAGATAGTGAAGCATTTAGCAATGCTCATATAATTGGAGCGCACAATGTAAGCTACGCTGAACTTGAAGAGAAAAATAAAAAACTAGTCAAGCATAAAGCAAAACCTATAGTTATCTATGGCGAGCAGCCTGAAAAAGCTATGCTAATACTTCTTAAAGCAGGTTTTGAGCAGGTTTATACTCTAAAAGGTGGGTTGGCAGCATGGTTACAAGCTAGTTACCCTGTTAAATCATTGTCAAAATAAGTTTTTATAAAAAATAAAATAAGGAACATAAAATGGACCAGCAACCTCAAGAAAATTCACCAGAGTTTCAAATTCAAAAATTATATGTAAAGGATCTGTCTTTTAGTATTCCTAACTTAGATAAAATCTGGAATACAGAATGGAAACCTCAATTACATACTGATATTAAAGTAGAAGCTCAAAATCTTCCTGAAGAAAACACTTACGAAAGTGAACTTACAGTAGAAGTAAAGGTTGAAAATGATGGTGTAGTAGCTTTTTCAATAGAAGTCAAGCAAGCAGGCATCTTTACAGTTTTAAATATGGAAGAAGCTCAAGTTGAGCATGCAAAACAGTCTTTCTGCCCAACTATTCTTTATCATTATGCGCGTGAAGCGGTTTCTGATTTAGTAAATGCTGGTGGTTTTCCTCAGTTATGCTTATCTGCTGTAAACTTTGATGAGATTTATCAAGATTCTTTGAAAGAAGCAGATGAGACTAAACAACACTAATATTGTTTTATAAAAAATATATAGGATTAGATAATGAGTAAAGAAAAAGCTTTAGAATCGGCATTATCACAGATTGAAAAACAGTTTGGTAAAGGCTCAGTAATGAAAATGGGCGACCAAATTGCAGTTCATGACATTGATGTAATTACATCAGGTGTTATATCTCTTGATGTGGCTCTTGGTATAGGTGGCTATCCAAAAGGTCGTATAATTGAGATATACGGACAAGAGTCTTCTGGTAAAACTACGCTTACATTACTAGCAATAGCTCAATGCCAAAGAAATGGTGGTACGGCTGCATTTATAGACGCTGAGCATGCACTTGATCCTAAATATGCAAAAATGCTAGGTGTAGATATAGAAAATCTAATCATCTCTCAGCCAGATACAGGTGAACAGGCTTTAGAAATTACAGATATGCTAGTTCGCTCTGGTGGTGTAGATATGGTCGTGATTGACTCAGTAGCTGCACTTACTCCAAAAGCAGAGATAGAAGGTAACATGGGTGACTCACACATGGGTCTTCAAGCTAGACTTATGTCACAAGCTCTGCGTAAGATTACTGCAAATATTAAAAGATCAAATACTTTGGTTATGTTTATTAATCAAATCCGTATGAAGATAGGTGTGATGTTTGGTAATCCTGAGACTACAACTGGTGGTAATGCTCTTAAATTCTATGCTTCTGTAAGGTTAGAAGTAAGAAAGGGTGGAGCTATCAAAGATGGTACAGATGTAAATGGTAATGCTATCAAAGTTAAAATTGTAAAAAACAAAGTCGCTCCTCCATTCAAGCAATGTGAATTTGAGCTTATATATGGTGAAGGTATTTCACTTGAAGCTGAGCTTATTGACTTAGGTGCTTTGCATGACATCATTGAGAAGTCTGGCGCTTGGTATAGCTACAACGGTAGTAAAATTGGTCAAGGTAAAGAGAATTCTAAAGAGTACCTAAAAGAGAATCCTGCAATCCGTGATGAGATTGAGAGAAAAATACTTGAGTTACTTATGCCTCACAAATACCCTAAGCAAGCATAAGCCTAGTGTCGAAGCAAAACCAAAAAAAGAAAAAGTAGAAAAAACAAAGTTAAATACCCAAGATGAGCTTATCTAAAGAAAAAAACTATCTACTATATCTTCTTGCTAAGCAAGATTATTCGCGAAATCAATTATCTACAAGACTTCATAATAGAGAAAATATCACTCCTGAGGAGATAGATAGCCTTCTTGATGAATTTAAAAAAAACAAATGGCTTTCTGATGAGAGGTTTGCTCAGGTTTTTGTCGAAACAGAGATTGATAAGTTAAGGGGTAAAAAGAGGATAGTCCATACAGGTGTTTATGATAAAGGCTTAGCAAAAGATTTGATTGAGAGTGTTTTAGAAAATGCTGAGACAGATTGGTATGATCTATGTAGACAGTGTTTGCTTAGAAAGTATAGAGATATATCTCTACTACAAAAAGATATAAAACTAAAGCAGAAAGCGAATAATTACTTGGCGTATAACGGTTTTGATTATGATCAAATAAGTTTTGCAGTTAATAGTGCAATTTGAAAAGTTTTACTTTAAGCTTTCAGGTATTAAATTAAAAAATATTTTTAAATATAAAAGGAGACCGTAATGGCTAAAGGAACTTTAAATAAAGTGATGATACTAGGTAGACTAGGCAATGATCCAGAAGTTAGAACTACACAAAATGGTACTTTAGTAGCAACTCTTAGTATCGCTACAAATGATGGTATAGGTGATAATATAACTACAGAATGGCATAGAGTTGTAGTATTTGGTAAATCTGCTGAAGCTATCCAGAAGTATACTTCTAAAGGTTCTCAGTTTTTTGTAGAAGGTAGGCTTCGTACCAACAAATGGCAAGATAAAAATGGTAATACTCAGTACAGCACAGAGATTATAGCAAATAGATTTGAGTTCATTGGTGGTGGTAATAATCAGGGCAACAATCAAGGTTATTCAAACAACTCTAACGATGGTAACAATAATCATCAGTCAAATAACAACAATTTCAACCAGCAACCTGCTGCAGCGAAGCCAAACAATATGCCAGATTTTGCAGAAATCAATTCATCAGATTTTGATGATGATATTCCGTTTTAGTAGATATTTAGAAAATAAATTGCCGTGACTGATATTGGTTTGTCATTTATTATAATCAGAATAATATCCGTTACAGGTTTCGCCACTTACTTAGTAAGTTGATGTGACATACTTTTTTCATGGTAGAAGAAGTATGCAAAACTGCCTAGCACTACGCTATCGTAGTCAAAAATAAATGGAAAATCAAAAACTTACTGTGTTCAGACAATTCTATTTTCTGATAATTTATTTTTAGAACCACTTGCTGCTGATGTGATTTGACGGTAAGTTGTGTTTGTAAATTTTTTTAAACATTATCATGAAATAAAGACTGTTTAGTGCGTCATGTCAGTTTTAGATAGGAGCCCCCGATTACAGTAAGATTTGGACTATTTTGTAGAGATAGGTCGCGACTTGTCCAAGAATGTAGCAATCATTGTTGTAGTGACAAGCCCTGTATGAAAAAATTTCATTGCTAACGGTGCGACACTCAGGTATGCACCATACAATAATATCACTCTGAACTCGATCGCTGAGCCTGTAGAATGTGCAGGGTTTCAACATAATAATTAAATTACCTACATCGGATACAATTAATTTTTAATCTTTTGCAACTTATTATAAGTCATAAAGACTTCTTGTAAATTTTGCTTAGTTAAAACTTCTTTCATTTTTGTGAGTTAATATTTATATTAAGATGATCTTTGTTTGAGTAAGAAAAAGCATTGAAAGAAATCGCAAATAGGATAACTAATAGTATGTGTTTCATAATAATTTGATTTGATATTATAGCTACATATACGCTTACATGTGTAGCTTAATATAGTCTCTATTTTTTTGTTTTTATTTATACTTAGATGCAAGTATCAAGAGCGACAACCTTATTTCTAGATTCTACCTGAAGAGGAGTTTTGAATCCAAGACTTTTTCTAGGTCTGTTGTTCAATAGGTTTTCAACTCTTCTAGTTTGGTCTTAAGTAATATTATCTAATCTCAGGTTTTTAGAGAAGACTTGTCTAATTAACCCATTTGTATTTTCATTGGTGCCACGTTGCCAAGAAGAGTATGGATCAGCAAAAAATATATCTATATTTAATACTTCTTATATTAGCATGTGTTTGGAAAACTCTTGACCATTATCAAAAGTGATTGAGTGAGTATGTAACGCATTAAGTGTTTGTATTCAACTGTTTGCTAAGTTTTCAGCATTCTTACTAGCCAAAGGTTTAATTTATTTAGTTTAGATACTCTATCAACTAGTGTTAATAAGTCACCCTTGTGATCTTTACCAATAATAGTGTATCCCTCAAAATCTCCAAGTCTACTTAGTTCATCTATAACAAAGTCTCTCTCATGTATTGAAACTCTATTTTGTATTTGGCCTCTATGCTCTTGACTAGCCGTACCTCTTTTACGATAAGTTTTCTGACAACGCAAATAAGTGTGTAAGTCACCGCCTCTTTCTTTATTCCCATAGATATACTTATAGATGCTTTCAGCACTTATGACATCTAACCCACCCATTAGATGTTAAACCGCCACTTATTCGCTCTGGATACCCATACTGTTTGATAAGATGCTCTACATAGCTCCAACCAAATTTCCTAATTTGTTTGTTGCCTTTACGTTTTCTTGAGTTTGCAAGTGATTGTTCTTGTTTAGGTCTATAACCTCGTTTGCCGGTGTTACGGTTTATCTCTTTGTATATGCTACTTTGGTTACAACCAACTTCCATGGCTATTTGTGTTTTTGAAACACCTATTTTCAATAGTGATCCAATCTGATATCTTTGTTCTTGAGTAAGTTGTGTGTAGGATGGTCCTATGGTGATTCCTTAAGTAGATTTTTAGAAAGTGTGACAATATCTAACTGACGTTTTTTAGTGCAACAATTATTTTGTCGCACTTACAACTTGAATCTAAGTTCTAATAATACCTATATTTTTAACTTAGATTATTTTTCCTTCTTTAACTTCAAAATAAGCTTAATATATTTCTGTTGTCATAAGTTATATTAGGTTTATGTTTTATTTGCCTTTATATCTATGATATACATGGGAGCAATAGAATAAATGTTTCTGATATTTAAGATTTATTGTCTATAGAATTGTTGAGATTTCAGAGCTAATTGCAAAAACATGTTGGTAAAATACGACTGTAAATAAGATATAATAAGGGTTTAAAAAGGATTACTTACAAATGCTTGTAAGAAAACACTAAAAAATGTTTAAATTGTGATTCAAAACAGACTCAAAAGTATGGCACAAAAAAACAGCTTACAAAGATATAGATGCAACACTTGTGGCAAAGTATTTAAGTCAAAAAGATCTATTTATAGTCAAATAAATAACTATCAAGTAGAAATAAAAAGGCATGACTTTATAGCAGTAACTTGAGAATGTGATACAACTTTTTATGGCAAGAGAAAAGATAAGTTAGGAACCGTTATTTTTTATGATGCTTAGATTCAAGTACTAAAATGCAAGATCTTGTTGTGGGAGCATGTTGAAAAAGAAAAGTGTGAATATTACAAAAAATCATTCAAGCAATTACTCTCCCCTTAGGATATACGATTAATAATTTTACTATGGACGGTAAAAGAGTCTTACACACTGTGTTCAAAGGGTATATGACACCAATGTGCCACTTTCATCAAAAACAAATAGTACAAAGGTACATAACTAAAAACCCTAAGTTACAAGGTTGGCGTGCTAAATATGAAAATTTTCTAGCAGAGATGACAGTCAATTATGAGACTGGTGAAGCAACTTACACTCACTATAAGCTAAGAGCAGCTTACACTAGTTTATGCTCTAATCTGTACTATCTTTTCACATATAAAAATAACAAAGCATTTTGCACTCCAAATAAAACAAATCATCTTGATGGTGGTAAATTTTCAGATTTAAAAAATAGGATTAGAGTACATAGAGGTTTATCTAAATTATTGAAGAAAAAGTTGGTTGACTACTATCTACTCAATAACGGTAGAAAATAGTGAAAAACCAACCCATTTTTGCGATTAGCTCGCATATTCTAATATTCCAACGGAGTTGAGTAACAGGGAAGTTCGCCCTAAAAATATAGCTATTAAATTTATAATCAAAGCTAAATAATCAATCAGCAACTGTTTTATTCTACGATTTCCTCTCCCTCGTTAAAGTGATATAATTCTCTTATAAATTATATTCAAAAGAGATTTTTATATGACAATTACAAGATTTGCACCTAGTCCAACTGGGTTTTTGCATGTGGGTGGAGTGCGTACAGCACTGTTTAGTTGGCTTTATGCTAAAAAAAATAACGGTAAATTTATCTTAAGGATTGAAGATACTGATTTAGAAAGATCTACACAAGAAGCTGTTGATGCGATACTTGATGGCATGAATTGGCTTGGTTTAAAGAATGATGATAAAGTTTATTATCAAACAAAAAGATTCGATAGGTACAAAGAGGTTGTTGCTCAGTTAGTTGAAGAAGGCAAAGCTTACTTTTGCCAGTGCTCAAAAGAACGAATAGATGAGCTAAGAGAGTATCAGCAAGCAAATAAATTAAAAACTGGTTATGATGGTAAGTGTCGTGATGTTGGATATATTCCAAAAGAGGGCGATAGCTTTGTAGTACGCTTTAAAAACCCTACCAGTGGCATAGTTAGTTGGGATGATGCTGTGAAAGGTAAAATCTCTATAGCAAACCAAGAGCTTGATGATATGATTATTCAAAGAACAGATGGTTCTCCTACATATAATTTTTGCGTGGTTGTCGATGATATGGATATGGATATTACTCATGTGATTCGTGGCGATGATCATGTAAATAATACACCGAAGCAGATAAATATCTACGAGGAGTTAGGTGCTGATGTGCCAGTATTTGCACATTTGCCAATGATACTTGGTCCTGATGGAGCTAATCTTTCAAAACGCCATGGTGCTGTAAATATTATGCAATATCGAGATGATGGTTATCTACCACAATCAATGCTTAATTATCTGGTCAGACTTGGGTGGTCACATGGAGATCAAGAGATATTTTCTATAGAAGAAATGATTGCAGATTTTGATCTTGAACATATAAATGCATCTTCTGCTCGTTTTGATTTTGAAAAGCTTAAGTGGATTAATAAGCACTATATCATGGATTCAAAAGGAGAAGATATAGCTGAAGAAGTGAAGTATCATTTTGAAAGAGCTGGGCTAGATATCACAAATGGTCCTAGTTTGTCAGATCTTGTACCTGTCATGGCAGAGAAAGTTGATACGCTTGTAGAGCTTGCTGAGAAGTCTAGTTATTTTTATAAAGATAATTTTGAGTATGATGCTAAGACTGTTAAGAAACACATTAAAGTAACTACTGGTGAGATCCTTATTGCTACGCTTGGCAATTTAGAAGAGCTTAGTAAAGAGGATTGGCAAGATGAAGCTAAGCTACATAGAGTTATAAGTACTACAGCGGAGCAATGCGAATGCGTTATGGGTAAAGTTGGAATGCCGCTTAGAATAGCAATTACTGGTTCGGGGCAGTCTCCTGATATAGGTATTACGCTTAAACTTCTTGGTAAGGCTAGGGTTGTCGCTCGAATTCATGGGGCTATAAAAAGACTTTGTGGGTTGTAAGGGTTTTAAAAAAGACTTAGATTCAAGTACCAGGTGCGACAACCTTATTTCTATATTATACCTGAAGAGGAGTTTTGAATCCAAGACTTTTTTTATTTCTGTTGTTCAATAGGTTGTCAACTCTTCTAGTTGGGTCTTAAGTAATATCATCTCATCTCAGGTTTTTAGAGAAGAATTGTCTAATTAACCCATTTGTATTTTCATTGGTGCCACGTTGCCAAGAAGAGTATGTATCAGCAAAAAATATATCTATATTTAATACTTCTTATATTAGCATGTGTTTGGAAAACTCTTTACCATTATCAAAAGTGATTGCGTGAGTATGTGACGCATTAAGTGTTTGTATTCAACTGTTTGCTAAGTTTTCAGCATTCTTACTAGCCAAAGGTTTAATTTTAGTTAGTTTAGATACTCTATCAACTAGTGTTAATAAGTCACCCTTGTGATCTTTGCCAATAATAGTGTCTCCCTCTGGAGTTTAATAAATTCTGTATCAGCTGATATTATCTCCTCATAATTATACTAAATCTCAAGAATCTTGCAATCTATCCTTAAAGTGAATATTTAACTGAGAAATAGTCAAACTCAAATCACGAATTGGTATAGTCCATTTTTTCTCAGCATTTCTAATTCCAACATAAAGCAATTTAAGGAAACTATTATCGTTTGGAAAAGCGCCCTTAGTCATGGTCAAAGATCTAAATTGACGATGTACTGACTCAATAATATTTGTTTTATAAACCACTCGCCTGATAGGTTCAGCATACATGACATAGTTATATAAATTATCCCACTTATTTCTCCATGATTCGAATACTATAGGATATTTACTCCCCCATTTCTCTTCAAGTTTATCAATCTCAATTTCAGACTCTTATTTTGTCAATGCCTGGTATACTCACTTTAGGTCTTTGGTGAACTGTTTTTGTTTGTTAGAGCCTACATACTTAAGACTATTGCTTATCTGATGAACAATACATATCTGAAACCTCACTCTCATTTAGAGACAAACTAAGTATCTCTTTGATTGCCATCTAAATTAACGCCTAAAAACGTATAGAAAGCTTTGGATATATAACGTCCTTCTTCTCTAACTTTGTAGTGTACTGCACCAAGGTATATAAATGGATATATTTCACTTAAAGGTTTCTTTTTCCATTCTTCTAATTTAGGGATAAGCTTGTCTATTACAGCTGTAATCGCAGGCTTTGAAAAATGCACTCCATACATATCTTCAATATAGTCTGCTATCTGTGAATAGCTATTACTTAAAGCAAATAGTGATAACATTTTTGATTCTAACTCATCGCTTACATGAGTTTTGATGCTTTTTGACTATTTCAGGTTCAAAGCTACCATTACGATCTCTAGGAGTGTCTAGTACAAACTCACCTGATGAAGATTTCATTGTTTTAGAGGTTTTACCGTTTTTACGATTTGACTCTCAATCTTGAGATAAGTGGGTTGCTAATTATGCTTGTCAAGCCATTTCATTAAGCTGTTTAATTAATGGAGTTAATGCTCCATCTTTAACGCTAATGCCTTTACCAGATTTTAATTGTTCTCTAAACTCTGCTACATCAAGTTATCATTTCATTTTTGTAATTCCTTCTGTTATCAAATTAATTATATCAATTTGACACAAAATTATTTACAGTCCCTTTATATAATATTATTGTAGTATATAAAGCCATACAAAATCTCAAATGAAGCAAATCATTACACTCATTTTATTAACAATTTCGAGCTAATCGCAAAAATGGGTTGTTTTTTCACTATTTTCTACCGTTATTTAGTAGATAGTAGTCAACCAACTTTTTCTTCAATAATATAGATAAACCTCTATGTACTCTAATCCTATTTTTTAAATCTGAAAATTTACCACCATCAAGATGATTTGTTTTATTTGGAGTGCAAAATTCTTTGTTATTGATCTACCCCGTAAATTTGGGACATTTTATCCATTCATTTTCCATTATATATTCAAATTTATTTGGAGTCATATAATTTATTGTAGAATTTTTTCTTTTTGTATTGTAATAAGCTTCAATATATTCAAATATTGATAACTTATCTTCTTCTCTAGTTTTATAGTTTTCATCATGTACTAACTCTACTTTTAAAGTTCCAAAGAAACTCTCACAAGCAGCGTTATCGTCACAGCATCCTTTAGAGCTCATACTTGATAGTAGCCAGTGTCCTTTAAATAATATCTTGATACTGTTTGCTACAGTATTGTGATCCTTTGGCAGAGTGTATAATCACACAGAGATATAACCATCCTTCTTGTGTAGGTATGTAAGTTATATCTGTAACTCATCTATGATTTACAGATAAAGCAGTGAAGTTTTATTCTAATAAATTATCAGACACATGTTTGTTATGGTGAGAGTCTGTCGTTGCTTTATGTTTACGAATAGCCTTAGCTTGTAAACCTAGTATTTTTATGCGTTTAAATACTCTAGGTTGAGTAACTTTCCAACCCATATCTTTCAGTTCTTTGTATATCTTTGGTAAACCATATTTGTCTCCTTTTCTTAACACCTAAGTGTCCCAAATTTGAGGGTATGATCAAACTTCATCTTTGAATTACATATCTGCTATAATTCCATTATCTTAAATTACAAAATAATCTCATGGCAGAACAATATATATACTCAATGCACAGGGTTGGTAAAGTTGTACCACCTAATAAATATATTCTTAAAGATATTTCACTATCATTTTTTGATGGTGCAAAGATAGGCGTAATAGGTCTTAATGGCTCTGGTAAATCTACATTTCTTAAAATCATTGCTGGTCTTGATACTGAAATAGTCGGCGAAGCTGCTCCTAGAAAAGGTGTAAAAATCGGCTATTTACCACAAGAACCAAAACTAGACCCTACAAAAGATGTCCGCGGTAATGTTGAAGAGGCTCTAGGTGAGCTAAAAGACATGATTACTCGTTTTGATGCAATCAGTATTACATTTTGTGAACCTATGTCTGATGATGAGATGGAAAAGCTTCTTGAAGAGCAAGGTGAACTTCAAAACGCTATAGATGCATCAGGCGCTTGGGAGATAGACCGTAAACTAGAAGTAGCTGCTGCAGCACTAAGACTACCAGCTTGGGATGCTGATGTAACTAAACTATCTGGTGGTGAAGCCCGTCGTGTAGCACTTTGTAAGTTGCTATTATCTACTCCAGATATTTTACTACTAGATGAGCCTACTAACCATTTAGATGCTGAATCTGTAGCTTGGTTAGAGAAGTTCCTAGCTGAGTATCAAGGTACTGTGGTAGCTATTACCCATGATAGATATTTCTTAGATAATGTCGCTGAATGGATACTTGAGCTAGATAGAGGAGAAGGTATACCATTTAAAGGTAACTACTCTGATTGGCTTAAGCAAAAGCAAAAACGATTAGCAATGGAAGAAAAACGCGAATCTTCTCATCAAAAAGCTATTAAAGAGGAGCTTGAATGGGTTCGTCAAAATGCTAAAGGTCGTCAAGCTAAATCTAAAGCAAGACTATCGAAGTTTGATGAGCTAAGCTCACAAGAGTTCCAAAAACGAAACGAAACTCAAGAGTTATATATCCCACCTGGTGAAAGACTTGGTAATAATGTCATTAAGGTTAAAGATTTGGTTAAATCTTTTGATGAGAAGCTACTTATTGATGGCTTAGATATGGATGTATATCCAGGTTCTATTGTAGGTATAATCGGTGCTAACGGTGCTGGTAAATCTACATTCTTTAAGATGCTAACAGGTGTTGAGCAACCTGAGAAAGGTGATATAACTATCGGTGAAACAGTAAATCTTGCTTATGTAGACCAGTCGCGTGATGCTCTTGATGACAATAAAACGGTATGGGAAGAGATTGCTGATGGTTTAGATACAATTACTGTTGGTAAGTTTACAATTCCGTCTCGCCAGTATGTAGGTAGATTTAACTTTAAAGGTGGAGATCAGCAGAAGTATATATCTCAACTCTCTGGTGGAGAAAGAAACCGTGTACATCTTGCAAAACTACTTAGAAGTGGCGGTAATGTAATCCTACTAGATGAACCTACAAATGATCTTGATGTAGAGACTTTAAGAGCATTAGAGGAAGCAATCCTTGCTTTCCCTGGTTGTATAATGGTTATCTCGCATGATAGATGGTTCTTAAACCGTATAGCTACTCACATTCTTGCTTTTGAAGGAGAGAGTGAAGTGGTATGGTTTGAAGGCAACTACGATACTTATATAGAAGATAAAAAACGCTGTCTTGGTGATAAGTATGATGCTATAACTAAGATAAAGTATAAAAGAATTTCATTGGATTAAAAAACATTTATATTATTGGACTTATAGCCTTCTGTTCGCTCATATTAATCCAAAGGCTTGTCTAAATGTTTGCTCTTTTATCTAGGATAAACTAGATTGAATCAACAATATTTATCTAATACAAAATTTCAAATGGACAGCATAATGCGCTATCCCTACATCTAACCTTTAAACTACAATCAATATAAAAGGTTTTATTTATCTATTCTAAAGTATAAACTTTATTTTGTAATCAACTATTTATTCCAAAACAAATGCCTCAACTTTCAAAAAAACAACGATATAAAACTATTGCTATTACAAATCTAGGAGCCATTTTAGAATGGTTTGAATTTAGTCTATATGGATACTTAGCTACATATATGAGTATCTTATTTTTTCCAAAGGAGGATCGAACTGTAGCACTTATAACAGTTTTTGGTATATTTGCAGCCAGCTATATTATGCGACCATTAGGAGGGTTTTTCTTTGGTTCTATCGGAGATAGGTTGGGTCGTCGTTATGCAATCAAGCTAAGCATGATTTTTATGTGTTTGCCAATGCTTATAATGGCTATTATGCCTATTTATAGCTCTGCTGGTATATGGGCTATATTTATACTTCTTTTTGCTCGAATGATACAGGGCTTTTCAGTTGGCGGTGAATACACGGGAATATTAGTTTCATTAGCTGAGAGTGCTCCTGAAAAATATAGAGGTTTTACAAGTGCTTTAGCAGGGGTATCATCTCAAATTGGTGTGATATTGAGTGCTCTTACAGTGGGTGTACTATCATCTATATTAACTAATGAGCAAATACTTACTTACGGGTGGCGTATAGCTTTTGGTGTAGGATTTATACTTGCTATAGTCTCTACTATACTGCAGAAAAAAGCTTCTGAATCGCCTTTCTTTAAAGAAGCCAAAGAATCAGATAGCTTAAGTAAAACCCCTTTAAAAGATGCTTTAAAAGGTCCTAAAATGCCACTACTTTGGGTATTTGTCTTAACTGGATATGTTGGTATAGCTTACTATATGATGACTACCTTCTTACCTAATGTATTAATCTCAAATAGAAACTTTGATGTAAGTACTGTTATGTTTATAACTGTGACAATCTCTACCATCTACGCTATAGTTTCACCATTATTTGGCTGGATGTCTGATATTTGGGGAAGGAAAATGCTTTTATATATTCCTATAGTGTCTTTAGCTGTGCTTAGTCGATCTATGTTTTATTTCTTCAACAACGCTGTTTTAGAAATTATTCTACTTGTTGAGATTGTCTTAGCTATACTAATTTCAGCTATGACAGCTTCATTCCAGATAACTGTTACAGAGCTTTTCCCAACTAGTCATCGTTATAGTGGTATGTCGGCAGCATACAACATTGGTAATGCGGTATTTGCTGGTACAACACCGATGATATGTGTCTGGCTAGTAGATGTATCTCACTCAAACTATGCACCAGCTTATTATCTAGTGATAGCGTCTATAATTACTCTTGCTGTTATATACAAGATGCCAGAAACAAGACACTCTAAAAATTTTTAAAACTAGGTTAATACCAAAAGTTTTTATTCATAGATATATTCTTTTTCTGGTTCTGTCTCTCAAACTGACAATTGCGAAATTTTGTAGTATTAATTTTATCACTATAATGGCCCCTGAAAAAAGTACCGAAACTATAATATTTTTTATTTCTAAATGTTACTCTAATAAACATGAGAATAGGAGTTATAATTAATGAGTAAAAAAAGAACAGTTTATACAGCAGATTTTAAAGCCAAGATAGTTTTAGAGTTGTTGGAAGGAAATAAGACTCTAAATGAGCTAGCAGGGCAATATGCATTATTACCTAAAAACATTAGAAACTGGAAGCAACAGTTTTTAGAAAACGCATCACTAGCATTTGATAAAAGCTCAGTTGTAAAAGAATATAAAGAAGAAATTGTACAGCTCAAAAAAGATAAAGATGCCACTAGCAAAAAGCTAGGTGAAGTAATCGTCGAAATGTATTTTGTTGTGGGAAAGCTAAAAAGCTTGGTATCATGTGATAATAGAGTTGATTCTTTAGATTCCAAGCTAAGTATTTCATTGAATAAACAGCAAAACTTACTGTCAGTATCTAAAACGGCATACTATTATAAGCCTGTAGAGAAGTTTAGTAGTGAGGCTGATATAAAGATGTTAAACACAATGGATTTAATTCATACAAAACATCCTTATTATGGCTCAAGAAGAATAGTTAAACTTCTACGTAGATTAGGTTTCAGTGTTGGACGTAAATTAGTCAAGACAGCGATGGAATGTATGGGTATTAAAGCATTGTATCCTAAGCGAAAAACTACAATTGCTGATAAATATCATAAGACATATCCATATCTACTAAATGAGTTTAAAAATGATAAAAATCAAGTTGTAATAGATACGCCTAATAAAGTATGGAGTTCAGATATTACATATATTAAGTTAGAGCATGGATATGCTTATCTAGCCGCTATTATTGACTGGCATATTAAGCAAGTTCTATCATGGAAGCTATCCAAATACTATGGATGTTTCATTAACAACAAGCGTATTAGAGGAGGCATTATATCTTTATGATAAACCAGATATATTTAACTCTGATCAATGGTCTCAATATACAGCACAAGATCATGTGGCTATTTTAGCCAACAATAGTATATCCATATCTATGGATGCTAAGGGTAGGTCTATCGATAATATAGTAATAGAACGCTTTTGGAGAACATTGAAGTATGAAAATGTTTATCCATCTTCGTATAGTAGCTTAAGCGAAGCTCGAACTGGTATAAAAGAATAGATTGATATTTATAATGCTGCAAGATTACACTCGAGTTTAGTTTATGCTACACCTGATGAGATTTATTATGCAGACGGTATATATGATGACGGCACAAATGTACTAGATATCGTAGCTTAAAGGATGGAATAAAAATATTTAAAAAATTGGTATTGAATAATAGGGACAGTTTAATCTTTCTATTTTTGCTTGGGATATGGTTAACTCATGGTATAGAGATAAGACAAAATAAGTATCTCAGCAATTTGATAGAGCAGGAGCATAGGAATATAAAGAGATTGACTCGACCCATGTTAGGATTTAAATCATGGGATTCTATGGGATCTACTATAGCAGGGTACAAATTAGTTAACATGATTAAAAAAGGTCAGCACATTAATGATGACTGTTTGGGAATATTATACCTATGCACCCAGTTTGAGACAGAACCCTTAAAGAGAGCTCGCCCGCAAACTCAAATTCTTCAGTATCTTTTACCATATTAACTTGTCCAGAAGCATAGAGAATACCCAAGGCTATAGGTAAATCAAATCTACCTCTACTTTTGGGTAAATCCGCAGGAGCTAAATTTATAGTTATGCGCCTATTTGGAAACTTAAAACCAGAGTTTATAATAGCACTATGCACATGATCTTTACTTTATTTAACAGCTTTCTCTTGCAACCCCACTATCGAAAAGCTTGGCAATCCGTTTGATAGATGCACCTCAATTGAAACTAAAGTCTCTTCGATAACAATTTGTGCATGGCTTTTTAGTACCGCTAAAGACACGCTATTTTTTCTCCGCTAAAAGTAGGTCTAGCTTTGCTTCAACCCGCTCAAGTTTTTGACGAGTTTTTAGTAGAATTTTTTTTTGAATTTCAAACTCTTCACGAGTAACAACATCAAGTCTTTTCAGACCCTTGTTTACAATACTCTCTTTTGAGTTTTTTAGAAGATCATTTATAGGATTTAGAATATCTTTCATAGCTATACCATTTTTATAAGTATTTGTTTCTTTAAAGTATAGATTTTTATAGAGATTTTGGCAAATATTTAATCAAAACAATCATATATACAGATATTAATCACCTTATTCTATTAATATCTTTCTATTTTTGCTTGGGATATGGTTAACTCATGGTATAGAGATAAGACAAAATAAGTATCTCAATAATTTGATAGAGCAGGATCATAGGAATATAAAGAGATTGACTCGACCCATATTAGGATTTAAATCATGGGATTCTATGGGATCTACTATAGCAGGGTACAAATTAGTTAACATGATTAAAAAAGGTCAGCACATTAACGCTGGTAAAATGACTGTTTGGGATCAGTTTTATGCTATAGCTGCATAACTGTAACTAATGATAACTGATTTTGGGAATATTATACCTATGCACACAGTTTGCGACAGAACCAAAGAGCCTAGTGCAGGTACTGGGAATTATCATTTGGGTCCATTAGTGAGGTGCCCGCTTGATACTAGTGCTCCACATGAGTGTATATTTGATGAGAAAGGATCTAAAATAACACAGGGCTCTGTGGCTATTAATGTAAATGGAAAAAACAAGTATATAATTTTTCATAAGTAATCTTGTAATATATTTGTTCTATGATTAGTCTAAGAATCCCTAAGCTTCCTTACAGTTATCGTATAACTTTACAATTCTGCAGTAATGAATTTTCTGATTATCGTATAGGTAGCATTCATTGATAAGTGTCAGCTTATATAATAGTTGATTTAATAAAATTCTTAAAAAACATATTTTTTTACAAAAAGTAGTTGCAAAGTTATAAAGTGATGTGTATTATATGTCTTCACCGGTTGGGAGTGATCCAACGGTAAGCAAGGAAGAGATTAGATTTGAGGCCTTAAGATATTTAATAGATATATTATATACAAACACTTTGTTAACGAATTTGAGTAACATTAGTTGGAGTCAGAAATTAATTAAACTGAAGAGTTTGATCCTGGCTCAGATTGAACGCTGGTGGTATGCTTAACACATGCAAGTCGAACGGTAACAGAAAGAGCTTGCTCTTTGCTGACAAGTGGCGGACGGGTGAGTAACGCGTAGGAATCTACCTATCTGTGGGGGATACCAGTTGGAAACGACTGTTAATACCGCATAATATCTGAGGATCAAAGGTGGCAACTTGTTGCTGTCGCGGATAGATGAGCCTGCGTTAGATTAGCTTGTTGGTGGGGTAAAGGCCTACCAAAGCTGCGATCTATAGCTGATTTGAGAGGATGATCAGCCACATTGGAACTGAGACACGGTCCAAACTCCTACGGGAGGCAGCAGTGGGGAATATTGGACAATGGGCGAAAGCCTGATCCAGCAATACCATGTGTGTGAAGAAGGCTCTAGGGTCGTAAAGCACTTTAGTCAGGGAAGAAGGTCTTGTCGTTAATAGCGGCGAGAATTGACGTTACCTGAAGAATAAGCACCGGCTAACTCCGTGCCAGCAGCCGCGGTAATACGGGGGGTGCAAGCGTTAATCGGAATTACTGGGCGTAAAGGGTTCGTAGGCGGTTTATTAAGTCAGATGTGAAAGCCCAGGGCTCAACCTTGGAACTGCATTTGATACTGATAAACTAGAGTATAGTAGAGGAGTGGGGAATTTCTGGTGTAGCGGTGAAATGCGTAGAGATCAGAAGGAACACCAATGGCGAAGGCAACACTCTGGACTAATACTGACGCTTAGGGACGAAAGCGTGGGGATCAAACAGGATTAGATACCCTGGTAGTCCACGCTGTAAACGATGAGTACTAGCTGTTGGGTTCGGTGTAAAGGATCTAGTGGCGTAGCTAACGCGGTAAGTACTCCGCCTGGGGACTACGGTCGCAAGACTAAAACTCAAAGGAATTGACGGGGACCCGCACAAGCGGTGGAGCATGTGGTTTAATTCGATGCAACGCGAAGAACCTTACCTGGTCTTGACATCCTAGAAACTTAGCAGAGATGCTTTGGTGCCTTCGGGAATCTAGTGACAGGTGCTGCACGGCTGTCGTCAGCTCGTGTTGTGAAATGTTGGGTTAAGTCCCGCAACGAGCGCAACCCCTATTGATAGTTACCATTATTAAGTTGGGTACTCTATTGAGACTGCCGCTGACAAGGCGGAGGAAGGTGGGGACGACGTCAAGTCATCATGGCCCTTACGACCAGGGCTACACACGTGCTACAATGGATATTACAGAGGGCTGCGATACCGCGAGGTGGAGCGAAACTCAGAAAGGTATTCTTAGTCCGGATTGCAGTCTGCAACTCGACTGCATGAAGCAGGAATCGCTAGTAATCGCGAATCAGAATGTCGCGGTGAATACGTTCCCGGGTCTTGTACACACCGCCCGTCACACCATGGGAGTGGGTTGCTCCAGAAGTAGATAGCTTAACCTTCGGGAGGGCGTTTACCACGGAGTGATTCATGACTGGGGTGAAGTCGTAACAAGGTAGCCGTAGGGGAACCTGCGGCTGGATCACCTCCTTAAAGGAAATACGAAAAAATAAAAATAAGCTTTAGCTACTTATTATTCAGATAAGTTAACTTAGTGTTTGTAGATAATATATTTTAGTGTAAATAAGATACGGGTCTGTAGCTCAGCTTGGTTAGAGCGCACCCCTGATAAGGGTGAGGTCGGTAGTTCGAGTCTACTCAGACCCACCATTTTCTTCACTGTTCATCGTTAAAAGTCATTTCGTTTACTAAAGTAAACTTCAATAACTTTTGCCTCGATCAATAAAGATAGATAAAAAATATTATGGGGCCTTAGCTCAGTTGGGAGAGCGCTTGCTTTGCACGCAGGAGGTCAGCGGTTCGATCCCGCTAGGCTCCACCATATTTTATTTACATGAAGATAGAGATATTTAACAATTTAGTATAGAAATAGACTTAAGAAAATAAGTGCAAGCGGTGAATGCCTTGGCATTTGGAGGCGATGAAGGACGTGTTAATCTGCGATAAGCTTCGGTTAGGTGGTAAATAACCTATGATCCGGAGATTTCCGAATGGGGGAACCCAGCCATAGCAGTATGGTTATCTGTAGCGACATAGTTACAGAGGCGAACGAGGGGAACTGAAACATCTAAGTACCCTTAGGAAGAGAAATCAATTGAGATTCCCGTAGTAGTGGCGAGCGAAGTGGGAAGAGCCTTGTATGATATAGCTATAATTATAGTAGAACAAGTTGGGAAGCTTGACAATAGAGGGTGATAGTCCCGTATACGAAATAATCATAGTGGAACTAGACATGCGAACAAGTAGGACGGGGCACGAGAAACCTTGTCTGAATATGGGGGGACCATCCTCCAAGGCTAAATACTACCAAATGACCGATAGTGAACTAGTACCGTGAGGGAAAGGTGAAAAGAACCCTTATAAAGGGAGTGAAATAGAATCTGAAACCGCTTGCATACAAGCAGTAGGAGCATTATTTAGTAATGTGACTGCGTACCTTTTGTATAATGGGTCAGCGAGTTACTTTTAGTAGCAAGGATAACTTAATAAGGGATCCGTAGCGAAAGCGAGTCTTAATAGGGCGATTAGTTGCTAGGAGTAGACCCGAAACCGGCGCGATCTATCCATGACCAGGTTGAAGGTTAGGTAATACTAACTGGAGGACCGAACCCACTAATGTTGCAAAATTACGGGATGAGTTGTGGATCGGAGTGAAAGGCTAATCAAGCACGGAGATAGCTGGTTCTCCCCGAAAACTATTTAGGTAGTGCCTCGTGTATAACTGATTGGGGTAAAGCACTGTTTCGACTAGGGGGGTTTTACGACCTTACCGACTCGATGCAAACTCAGAATACGATCAAGTTCAATCACGGGAGACACACTGCGGGTGCTAAGGTCCGTAGTGGAGAGGGAAACAGCCCAGACCGCCAACTAAGGTCCCCAAGTCATAGCTAAGTGGGAAACGAAGTGGGAAGGCATAGACAGCCAGGAGGTTGGCTTAGAAGCAGCCATCCTTTAAAGAAAGCGTAATAGCTCACTGGTCGAGTCGGCCTGCACGGAAGATTTAACGGGGCTAAGCTATGCACCGAAGTTGCGGATATGTATTAATATATATGGTAGGGGAGCGTTCTGTAAGCCGATGAAGGTGTGTTGAGAAGCATGCTGGAGGTATCAGAAGTGCGAATGCTGACATGAGTAACGTAAAATAAGTGAGATTCTTATTGGCCGAAAACCCAAGGATTCCTACGCAATGTTAATCAACGTAGGGTAAGCCGGCACCTAAGGCGTAGCTGAAGAGCGAAGTCGATGGACAACAGGTTAATATTCCTGTGCTGCTTATATAAATGATGGAGGGACGGAAAAGGCTAGGTAGGCCCGGCGAATGGTTGTCCGGGTGAAAGTAAGTAGGTAGATTTGTTAGGTAAATCCGGCAAATTATTGATCTGAGATACGAGACGAAGTCAAACTTGTTTGACGAAGCTATTGATGCCATGTTTCCAGGAAAATCTTCTAAGTATATTGTATAAGTAACCGTACTGTAAACCGACACTGGTGGGTAGGTAGAGAATACTAAGGCTATGAGATAACTCTGGTGAAGGAACTAGGCAAAATAACACCGTAACTTTGGAAGAAGGTGTGCCCATATTAGGTAAAGGGACTTGCTCCTGGAGCTGAGATGGGTTGCAATTATCAGGTGGCTGCGACTGTTTATCAAAAACACAGCACTCTGCGAAATCGTAAGATGAAGTATAGGGTGTGACGCCTGCCCGGTGCTGGAAGGTTAATTGAAGGGGTTAGCGCAAGCGAAGCTCTGAATCGAAGCCCCAGTAAACGGCGGCCGTAACTATAACGGTCCTAAGGTAGCGAAATTCCTTGTCGGGTAAGTTCCGACCTGCACGAATGGCGTAACGACGGCCACACTGTCTCCACCAGAGACTCAGTGAAATTGAAATCGCAGTGAAGATGCTGTGTACCCGCGGTTAGACGGAAAGACCCCGTGAACCTTTACTACAGCTTTGCACTGGACTTTGAATATTTATGTGTAGGATAGGTGGGAGACTATGAAGTATGGACGCTAGTTTGTATGGAGTCAACCTTGAAATACCACCCTTGACTATTTGAAGTTCTAACTCAGGAGAAATTCGAGGACAGTGTATGGTGGGTAGTTTGACTGGGGCGGTCTCCTCCCAAAGAGTAACGGAGGAGTACGAAGGTGCACTCGGCATGGTCGGAAATCATGCTAAGAGTATAAAGGCAAAAGTGCGCTTGACTGCGAGAGTGACGGCTCGAGCAGGTACGAAAGTAGGTCTTAGTGATCCGGTGGTCCTGTATGGAAAGGCCATCGCTCAACGGATAAAAGGTACTCCGGGGATAACAGGCTGATTCCTCCCAAGAGTTCATATCGACGGAGGAGTTTGGCACCTCGATGTCGGCTCATCACATCCTGGGGCTGAAGCAGGTCCCAAGGGTATGGCTGTTCGCCATTTAAAGTGGTACGCGAGCTGGGTTCAGAACGTCGTGAGACAGTTCGGTCCCTATCTGCCGTGGGCGTTGGATATTTGAGAAGAGTTGCTCCTAGTACGAGAGGACCGGAGTGAACGAACCACTGGTGTTCCGGTTGTTTCGCCAGAAGCATTGCCGGGTAGCTACGTTCGGAAGGGATAACCGCTGAAAGCATCTAAGCGGGAAGCCTCCTTCAAGATTAGATATCCCAGGTCTTAGGACCTGTAAGGAACGTTGGAGACTACGACGTTGATAGGCTGGGTGTGGAAGTACAGCAATGTATGAAGCTTACCAGTACTAATGATCCGAGAGACTTAAGTCTATTTCTATGCTGAATTGTTAAATATCTTTATTAAGATATATCCAAAACATAAAGTTTTGGCGATGATAGCTTGTAGGTACCACCTGATCCCATTCCGAACTCAGAAGTGAAACTATAATACGCCGATGATAGTCTAGCATTCGCTAGGTGAAAGTAGGTAGTCGCCATTTATTTAAATTTATAAAGACTCTACAACCAGAGCAACCAACTCAAAGCCCCATTAAATAACCTCTAGTGAGGCTTTTTGCGTTTATAAATGCTTATCAAATAATTCTTGAAAAAATATGCTAAAAATTCTTCGAGCTAATTGCAAAAACGTGTTGGTAAAATACGACTGTAAATCAGATATAATCAGGGTTTAAAAAGGATTACTTACAAATGCTTGTAAGAAAATCCTAAAAAAACGTTTAAATTGTGATTTAAAAGGGATCAAAAGTAAGGCACAAAAAACGGCTTACAAAAATATAAATGCAACACTTGTGGCAAAGTATTTAAGTCAAAAAGATCGATTTATAGTACAATCAATAACTATCAAGTAGCAATAAAAAGGGGTTCTGTCGCCAACTGACAATTGCGAAATTTTATAGTATTATTTTATCACAAATATAATTATGTTTTTCTATGTTAGATTTCACAGGTAGACACTTCACTAAACTTTTAATTCTCCAAGCTCTTCGTTGGTATTTATCATATCCACTTAGCTATAGGCATGTAGAAGAGTTAATGAAATAGCTTGGAGTTAGTGTAGACCATAGTACTCTCAACCGTTGGATTATCAAATATGCTAAAGAGTTAGAAGTTACTTTCAGCAGAAAGTTTAGTAAGTATAGTGCTTATGTAAGTTGGAAGATGGATGAAACTTAAGTAAAGCATAAAGGTAAGTGGGTTTATCTCTACAGAGCAATAGATAAGCATGGAGATACATTATAGTTTATGATTTCTCCTAAAAGAGATGAAAGGGCTGCTCATAAGTTCTTTAAACAAACCATTGGTAAACATGGCTTGCCGGAAAAAGTCAATGTAGATAAGTCTGGTGCTAATGAAACTGCTTTGCTATCTATTAATATCTTTCTATTTTTGCTTGGGATATGGTTAACTCATGGTATAGAGATAAGACAAAATAAGTATCTCAATAATTTGATAGAGCAGGATCATAGGAATATAAAGAGATTGACTCGACCCATGTTAGGATTTAAATCATGGGATTCTATGGTATCTACTATAGCAGGGTACAAATTAGTTAACATGATTAAAAAATGTCAGCACATTAATGATGACTGTTTGGGATCAGTTTTATGCTATAACTGCATCACTGTAACTAATGATAACTGATTTTGGGAATATTATACCTATGTACCAAGTTTGCGACAGAACCGTTTTTCTTACTTTTTTGATCCATCTCTTGCATCAGTATTTTGTCTTTAGACTTACGCAGTGCTCTTGTGTACCTTTGTATTGTCTGATCTTCTAAAGAAAAGTTACATACTAGCTTGTTACATTCTGGGATTATTCGAGCCTCTTGTATATCTTCGTATTTAATACACGAGCTAATAGCAAAAGCTCCTGCAAGTAACGATAAAACTAATATTATTTTTTTATAAACATAAACTATCTTGTTTTCTATAATTTGTACAACAGTTGTAACTAATACTAACTTATACATAAAAAATATTAATAAGTAATTTTTCGCATTACTAAAACCACAATTTACAAAACATAAATAGTATTATAAAATCTATTAAATCATTAATCCTAAAACAAACAATGAAAATACTTAAACTCATCGCTATCGGAATAACAACCTGTTTAGCTATATATGCCTGCTCAAATAATACCAGTATGATGGATGATTTAAAATCAACAGGCAACTCAATCGTACGATTTGCAAACGGCACATTCTCTGCTCAAATAGACAACACAGATTTTGATAGCGTGTATAATGCAGCTGAATTAACTATAAACAATACGAATAACTATACTATAGAAAATAATAAAGCTGATGGAAGAAATGCAGAAATAACAGGCTTTATTAAGACAGAAAAAATAATGTTTGATAGGGATGGGAAAACTCCATTTAGCATCGAAATAGTTAAGTATAATAACTCTACTGTAAATATTTACATTAAAATTGGCGCAATTGGAGATAAACAATCATCTGTTGATTTACTTTCTAGTATTAGAACGAACCTGGGACTATAAAACACTCTATGTCTAAAGACTCATTAAGAGTACTATCCATACAATCTCATGTAGCTTACGGCTATGCTGGTAACAAGGCTGCTGTATTTCCAATGCAAAAGCTTGGCGTAGATGTTTCTCCTATTTATACGGTACAACTTTCAAATCATACTCAGTACGATGTATTTAAAGGAGCTTTCTTTAATGCTGATGATATTAGTTTAATCATAGATGGCATGAAAGCTAATAACTTTTTACATAAACATGATGCTATATTATCAGGCTATATTGGTGATACCAGTGTAGCAGAAATTATTGCTGATACTGTTATTGATATAAAACACAGTAACCCTAAAGCCTTATACTGTTGCGACCCTGTATTTGGCGATTTCTACGATCATCATGATGAAGGCCATATATTTGCATCAAAAGATCACCCTAGAATGTTTTTAGAACATCTACTCCCTCTTGCAGATATCATTACTCCGAACCTTTTTGAGCTTGCAACTTTAAGCGGCATAAGCATTAAGAACTATGATGATATTAACAGAGCTTGTGATGCGCTTATCCAAAAAACAGACAAAAAAAATCAAATAATTGTAGTCACAAGCACTTCTTTTGATAAAACAAAAACAGGAATTGCGGTATATAAAAAAGGTAAGCTAGAATATCTTGAATCTAGAAAATATACCGTTAAACCCAAAGTTAGTGGTTCTGGAGATATTACTGCAGCTATGTTTTTATGCTATGTACTTAAAGGTAAACGACTATCTACAGCTTTGCAACATATCACTTCTTGTCTTGATGACATCTTTAAAACCACCCATGAGTTAGACACCGATGAGCTAGCTCTTATACAAGCACAAAAATCCATTCAATAATAATACTTATACTTCAACTAAAAATCTGTTAAAATTTCTAGCAAATTGCAACAGAGAAACTAATAAATTGAAGCATTCTTTACAAGATATTGCTAAGCATCTTGAAGCAAAATTATTAAATCCTGTAGATATTATAATCACTGGACTTAACTATGCTGACCAAGCAAAAGAAAATGAACTAACACTAATAAACAAAATTGAACATGTAACCTTACTCTCTAGCTCAAAGGCTAGTGCCGCTCTTATTACTAGTGACCTAGAGGATAAAGCCAAAGAAATCAACGATAAGCCAATTATGATAGTCCAGAATGCTGACCTTGCAATGGCAAAAGTGCTTGAGCTTTTTTCTCAGCCAAATTCAGAAAAAGATGGTATTCATCCTAGAGCTGTAATAGAACCAACAGCAAAGATCGGCAACAATGTATCTATTGGTGCAGGTTCTTATATAGGCAGAAATGTAACTATAGGCGATGGAACTATCATCTACGCAAACGCTTCCATTTATGATAATGCTAAGATTGGACCTCAATGTATTATATGGCCAAATGTAAATATCCGTGAACGCACAGAAATTGGTGCTTTTTGTAGATTGTATTCAGGCTGTAATATTGGTAGTGATGGTTTTGGTTACCGCCCTTCTGAAGACGGTAAATCTATAGTCAGAGTTCCACACATTGGTAATGTAGTTCTTGGAAATTATGTAGATGTAGGGTCTGGAGCCTGTATTGATAATGCTAAATTTGGCTCAACAAAAATTGGAGATATGACAAAGATCGACAACCTCGTACAAATTGGTCATAATGTAATAATTGGTCAAGGCTGTATGATCTGCGGTCAAGTAGGCATAGCTGGATCTGTAAACATCGGTAATGGTGTTATTATAGCTGGTAATGCTGGTATTAGAGACCATGTTACGATTGGCGATAATGCTCAAGTCGGTGGTAAAGCAGGCGTAATGAAAGATGTAAAACCTGGCGAGCGTGTAATGGGATATCCTGCTTATGAAGGGCGTAAACTTGCTAGACAATGGGCTGCTGTTAGACATCTACCAGAAACCATGAAGAAGCTGAAAGCTTTAGCTAAGACTTTGAATATTGATTTGTAAACCAAATATTTTCACAAATATAAATATTATTTTTATATAAATAGAATTTAACTAGGCACATTCTCGGGTTCTGTCTCAAACTGACAATTTCGAAATTTTGTAGTATTATTTTATCACAAATATAATTATGTTTTTCTATGTTAGATTTCACAGGTAGACACTTCACCAAACTTTTAATTCTCCAAGCTCTTCGTTGGTATTTATCATATCCACTTAGCTATAGGCATGTAGAAGAGTTAATTAAATAGCTTGGAGTTAGTGTAGATCATAGTACTCTCAACCGTTGGATTATCAAATATGCTAAAGAGTTAGAAGTTACTTTCAGCAGAAAGTTTAGTAAGTATAGTGCTTATGTAAGTTGGAAGATGGATGAAACTTAAGTAAAGCATAAAGGTAAGTGGGTTTATCTCTACAGAGCAATAGATAAGCATGGAGATACATTATAGTTTATGATTTCTCTTAAAAGAGATGAAAGGGCTGCTCATCAGTTCTTTAAACAAACCATTGGTAAACATGGCTTGCCGGAAAAAGTCAATGTAGATAAGTCTGGTGCTAATGAAACTGCTTTGCTATCTATTAATATCTTTCTATTTTTGCTTGGGATATGGTTAACTCATGGTATAGAGATAAGACAAAATAAGTATCTCAATAATTTGATAGAGCAGGAGCATAGGAATATAAAGAGATTGACTCGACCCATGTTAGGATTTAAATCATGGGATTCTATGGTATCTACTATAGCAGGGTACAAATTAGTTAACATGATTAAAAAATGTCAGCACATTAACGCTGGTAAAATGACTGTTTGGGATCAGTTTTATGCTATAGCTTCATAACTGTACCTAATGATAACTGATTTTGGGAATATTATACCTATGCACACACTTTGCTACAGAACCCATTCTCGACCATAGAGTTGAAGCCGTCTGTCATCATATTTAAATATAGTGTCTACAACCTAGCTGAAGATGGTAACCCATCTCTTCCTTGTATCACAATCAAAAAGTGGAGATACTATTGGCAGTTTAAATATAAATACTAACTTTACATATACAGTTGGCGGTGGTTTTCTGAATATAGGGGCTGGCTGGGGGCATTTACGATAAATAAAAAAGATTGCGACAATATCGACTCTGATGTCTTAGCTGGAGGGTGGTATGCTGCAACCAACTATTCCATAGTACTTATGGGAAGAAAGACAAACTTTGGTGCCTCTTATGGCCAATCTGATAATGCTTCTAATATACCAATGCCTGTATCTGCATCTCCTCTTTTTCTAGGAAGATCTGCCACCGGCGTAAAAAAAGTTGATACTATCATCACAACGTGCTTACTTTGACGACAATGCCCGTATTGGTCCATCATATGTATATCAAGAACTATATAATAATAAGTATATAAGTACTGTTACCTTAGATATTTCTGTATTTATTTAACTGATATTACGTACTAAACATAAACTCTCTACAATAGAGTCAAACTATATCGTATATTTTCAACTCAATATTAGCGATAATATAGCTAACAAAACCTATAAACAAATAACTTATGTCTAAACTAGATGCTTACTTTGGTGAATTTGGTGGGCAATTTGTACCACAAATTTTAGTGTCACCCCTTAACCAATTAGAAGAAGAGTTTATTAAAGCTCAAAAAGATCCTGAATTTCAAAAAGAATTTACAGATCTTTTTAAGAGAATACGCAGGTCGCCCAACATCTCATACACTCACTAAAAAACTTGTTTCAAATACAAAGACAAAGCTTTACCTGAAACGCGAAGATTTATTGCACGGTTGGGCTCACAAGACAAATCAAGTGCTTGTTCAAGTTTTACTTGCTAAACGCATGGGTAAAAAAGAAATCATAGCAGAAACTGGTGCTGGTCAGCATGGTGTAGCTACTGCTTTAGCTTGTAGTTTTACTATACCTTAAATGTAAAGTCTATATGGGTGCAAAAGATGTCGAACGACAAAACCCAAATGTATTTAGAATGAAGCTTATGGGTGCAGAAGTTATCTCTGTACATAGTGGTTCAGCTACTCTTAAAGAAGCTTGTAATGAAGCTCTTAGAGATTGGTCATCGAATTATGCTAACGCTCATTACTTGCTTGGTACAGCAGCAGAGGACCTCATCCATTCCCTACTATTGTTAGAGAATTTCAAAAGATGATTGGCGAAGAAACTAAAAAGTAAATATTAGCAAAAGAAGGTAAGCTACCGGATGCTGTGATCGCTTGTGTTGTAGCTGGTTCAAACGCTATTGGAATGTTTGCTGATTTTATTGATGAAAAAGATGTTAAACTCATAGGTGTAGAACCTGCTCTGCTGGTAAGGGTATTAATACTTCCAAGCATGGTGCTCCATTAAGACATGGTAAGACAGGTATATTTTTTGGGATGAAAGCTCCTCTTATGCAAGATACTCACGGTCAAATAGAAGAATTTTACTCAATTTCTGCAGGTTTGGATTTCTCATAAGTTGGGCCACAACATGCGCATTTGCAGTCTATTTGTCATGCAGAATATGTATCTGCTACAGATGATGAAGCACTCGATGTTTTTAAGCTACTATGCAGAAAAGAAGGGATTATCCCAGCATTAGAATCAGCTCATGCTTTAGCTTATGCTGTCCAATTGGCTAATGAAAACCCACAGAAAGAACAAGTTTTAGTAGTAAATCTATATCTGGTCGTGGCGATAAAGATATATTTACAGTTCACGATGTACTAAAGCAAAAAGGAGAAATATAATGGATAGATATACAAACCTTTTTGATAGATTATAAGCTAAAAATGAAGGTGCTTTTGTACCATTTGTAACTATTGTTGACCCTAATAAACAAACATCTCTAAAAATCATAGATACACTTATACAAGACGGAGCTAATGCTTTAGAGATAGGTATTCCTTTCTCTGACCCTCTAGCTGACGGCCCTACTATTCAAGCTGCAAATATTCGTGCATTAGATAGTGGTATGAAACCGGATGATTGTTTTGATATATTGCGTGAGATTAGAGCTAAATACCCAGACACACCAATAGGCTTATTACTTTATGCAAACCTTGTATATGCTAATAGTATTGAGCATTTCTACACAAAATGCAAAGATGCAGGTGTTGATTCTATCCTAATTGCAGATGTACAAGCCCATGAATCTAAAGATTTCTTAGAAGTAGCTGAAAAGACAGGAATACAACAGATTTTCATAGCGCCTCCTGATGCTACAGATAAGCTTTTACAGACAATCTCAAAGCTTGGTAGTGGTTTATACTTACCTACTCTCAAGAGTTGGGGTAACAGGTGCTGAAACTGCAGCAAACCTGCCATTAGAAGAAGTCTTAGCCAAACTCAAAGAGTACAAAACTCCTAAGCCAATATTAGGCTTTGGGATATCTACTCCATAACAAGTCACATAAGCTATAAAAGCAGGTGCTGCTGGTATGCTATATCTGGTTCGGCAACTGTGAAGATTATTGAGAATAATTTGAGCGATGAGCAAGCTATACTTGATGAGTTGAGCGGGTTTTTGAGTGGTATAAAGCCAGGATCTAACGCATAGTAATAAGTGATGAAAGAAATCAACCTCACAAAACAACAAACCGATCAAATAGTCAGCAAAATAAAAGCTTATTTTACTGAAGAATTAAACCAAGAAATCGGTGGCTTTGAATTAGAGTTTTTGATAAATTTTTTTGCAAAAGAAATAGGTCAACATTTGTATAATAGTGGTTTGTCTGATGCTCAAAAGCTATTTACTCAACAGTTAGAAGCAGCTAGCTATCTAGTAGAAGATTTAGAAAAACCTATAATTTAAATAAATTATTCCTGAGAAATTATAGACTACATTAATTGTGGTAAAAACTTACACCATTTTTGAATGTGAAGAGAATCATCTCGTTTTATATTTGAGAGCTCATATTTTAGGGTATCTATTTTATCAATAAAATCCAATATGCTTATAGCTCTAAGGTTAAAAACATTGGCTATCGTAAGTAAAGTTGCTGTAGTGTTATCTGATGAAAGGAGACGATAATCTCGCCAGTTTTTTAAAAGTTCACGCTGATAATTAATACTAAACTTATCACATAAATCGCTAGCTGTTTGTTTTGGCCAAAGTATATCTGTACTTGCTACTACGCCAATTCTATATCTAAGCTCAGAAGAAATCACAATCAGCCCTAGCAGGATAGTTAATTGTAGTATAATGTGGAGAAGTTCCCTCTTGGCGTAATACTCCTTTAGCTATAACAAAATCTCCAACTTGAAGGTATTCGCGTACAGCTCCAGATTCTCCTAATCTTATAAAACTATTCAATCCAAGCATAGAAAGCTCTTCTAAAGCAATCCCCGTCGCAGGACCTTCAAATCCAGTGAATACAATAAGCACAGGTGTTTCGTTTACATTGATGATATAGCTATGATACTCACGATTGATACATATTATTCTTGCTGCATGATCTAAAGCTAGTGCTAAATCTTTAGTATAATCACTATCATCAGTAAGTATTGCAAGTGTGGCGCAATCTATATCTTCACGAGAAAACCCTATATGGTATAGCTTTGTTTGATTATCTATCTTCATTTTACTATTCCTCTACTTTGGTTTTCTCGTTTTTTATATCACTTAACAAACCAGGTTTCAGTATAGTCTCCCAGTTATTTTTAGCTATAGCCTTAGCATCCGTTGAAATATCTTCAATATCTACTCGTTTAGCTAATACACCACAAAAACAAATATCTCTCATCTCTAATATGTGAGTTGCAGAAAGTAGTGCTGACGCTTCCATTTCAAAATTAGAAACATTTAATACGCGCCACTCTTACATAGAACCTTGCAAATGATGCAATAAATAACCTGAAAAATTATCAACTCTCTCTTGGCCTGGCCAAAATGTATCTGAAGAAGCAGTAATTACAATATGATGAGGAATATTATATTATTTTGCAGCAGCTACAAATGGCTTAGTAAGACTATGAGATGCAACAGCTGGATAAGCAACATCTAAATACTGTTTTGAGATACCATCAGGCTTAAAAACTGCTTTAGTCAATACAATATCTCCCAGGTTTATACTTTGTTTAATAGCTCCACAGGTACCTATACGAATAAGATTTTTAATCCTAAACGATTAAGCTCTATAGTTACAGCGTGAATTGCTGGGCAACCCATACCTGTACTTACGACAAGTATTAGTGTTTTGTCTGCATACGCTAAGTAGCTAGCGTGCTGACGATTTTCTTTAAGCTTTTTAGCATTCTCATCAATACAGAAAGCTATATCTCTAGCTCGCTTGGGATCACCAGGCAAAATTGCATATTTTTCGTTATCTTTATTATCTGAATTTAGGTGAGTGAAGTATTCCATATAAAACCTAATTTAAATTACTTAGTATCTTCATTATAGACATTATTTTTTACTCTTTTAAAAGATTATTAGCAAAATTTATGAAAATTAAATAGTTGCTAAGGAGTAATCAAAATCAACTTGTATCAGGATTACTATAAGAACTTGGTTAATGAATCTGATAAAAGTATAATCCTTGATACTTTATTGAAGTTAGGTAAATATAATAAATAACGAAGATATAATCACAGCAACACAAAAATGGGTTGAAACAATGGTGGTAGGTATGAATCTGTGTCCATTTTCTAAGCGAGAAGTAGTTAAAAATCGCTTAAGATACTTTGTTTCAGAGACAATATATCAAGAATAACTACTGATGGACTTGAAGACTGAATTCGAGTTGCTAAATGCCAATACTTCTACAGAAACAACTCTACTTATTCATCTAAGTATGTTGCATGATTTTTATGATTATAATGATTTCTTAGGCTTAGCCTATGCCTTGCTAATAGATATGGATCTAGATGGTATTTATCAGATAGCTAGCTTTAATCCGGACTACCAGTTTGGTGTTACAGACTTTGATGATGCTGAGCACTATACGAATCGCTATCCATACCAAATGTTACATCTTATCCTAGAAGTAAGTCTTTAAAAAGCCGTAGCCAAATACCCTAACCTTGAAGATATTCCAGAGAGCAATCTAAACCTAATGAATGAGCTAGGTGCAGATAAAATGAAAGAACTGTTATAAGAAGGCTTTCAAAGGTAAATTTGTATAATATTATAAAAATATAGTACAATTTCAAAAACAACAAAAAAAGATCTAGACCATGTCAGTATATGTTTTCGGACACAAGAATCCAGACAGTGATTCAATCGTAGGTGCTATCTCTATATCGTACCTAAAAAACCAAGTTGAAAATGAAGAGTACATCCCTGTAAGATTGGGTGAAATCTCTAATGAAACTCAATTCATACTAAATAAGTTTGATGGGCAATTGCCAGAATTAAAAACTTCAGTAGCAGATGAGAGAGTTTATGTTGTTGATTCTACAGACAAAGCACATTTCCAAGATGATATCGATGAGGCAACTATTGTTGGTATTATCGATCATCATAAACTTGGGGATATGATGACTTCTACTCCTCTTGAATGCTGGATTAGGCCTATTGGTTGTTCTAATACTATCGTAAAAGAAGTTTATGACGCTTTAGGTGTAGCTATCCCTGAAAAGATTGCTGGTATGATGATGCTAGCTATTTTAAGTGATACAGTGATGTTTAAATCACCGACTTGTACAGAAACTGATAAGAAAGCTGTAAAAGAGCTAGCAGAGATAGCTGGTATAGAAAAACCAAAAGAGTTAGCTATGGAAATGTTTATAGTTAAGTCTGCAACAGTAGGTGCAACATCTAGACAGCTAAATACAAAAGACTACAAGCCATTTATGATGAATGGTCATAAGGTTGGTGTAAATCAGTTAGAGATGATAGATATATCTACTCTTGATGACAGAAAAGAAGAAATCTATACAGATATGGTTGCTATGAAAGAAGAAGAAGGTCTTCATACTATGTTAGTTCTTCTTACAGATGTTATGAAAGAGGGTTCTCAACTTCTTTGTGTGAGTGATGATCCAAGCAAAATAGAAGCAGCTTTTGATAAAAAACTAGAAAATAACCAAATGTGGTTAGATGGTGTTTTAAGCCGTAAAAAGCAAGTTATACCTTTTGTACAACCTAAGTTTTAGGTTTCTAAAACTATAAATATGGCGGAGCAGAGTCTAAGCATCGTATATTTCTTCCAAAACCAGTTCTTATTTATAAAACTTTCTCCAGCTCATCTATCCGTATATAGCATTCACTAAAGCAAATATTTTGGTTATAGCTATTGGGATTATAGCTATTGTTATTGCGTTGTCTATTACACCGTCTAGGCAAACTGTGATAGTCAAAACATCTACAATTAACCATAAGAACCAAAGCTCGCGATATAGCAGTACAGTTATTAATAAATGCTACGATAGTTGCTACCTCGGCTATAGAATCTGCAAATAAGCCAATATTTTGCCCAAAGTATAAATGCAACACAAATTAGCCATAGATAGCAGATATAATTATTATTGCTGATATAAGCATACTAAAATGAATTAAAGACATTTTTTTGATTTTTATCTCTTGTTTTTCAGTATTGTTTTCGGGCTTTCTCCAGTTGTACCAGCCATAGATTTGTACAGGAGCTAGAAACAGCACAACTAAAATAAGCTGGCCAAATACATTATATTTGTAAGAAATAAATGCATACATAATTGCACTAATAAATCCAAATACATAGGTCAGCAAATTGCCTTTAGCTGCAAGTATTAGACTTATTATATTTAGCAAAGAAAATATCAGTATCAATGCATGGCTTTCACTATCAACTCCTGCTACTATAGTAAATATAAGGCAAAAGCAGAGCCAAGAAATCTCTTTTTTATTCCATCCGTTAAAAGTACTTTTTATAATAGGTATTTTAGGAGTCATCTTAGCTTTTAAGTTTCTGCAATCAAAGTTTCTTAAGTGCAGATGTTTTGAGGCTGATTATACACGTAAACAATAGTATTAGCAATATTGTCAATAACTTGGTGGCGTTTACTATATGTGTTTTCATGAATCTATTATTATCAATAATAAAAAACCAATATATAAAAACTATATCTTGAAAAAAAAGAAAGCAGCACTCAAGTTTTATAGTATAAGAATATTTGAAGGGGAAAAATAATGGATATAAACAAATTTACAACGAAGTTACAAGAGGCAATAGCAGAAGCTCAGTCTTTTGCATTTCAGCAGAAAGCAACAGAATTTACTTCCGCTCATTTACTGAAAGAATTATTTGAGCAAAATGATAGTGTGATAGCAACCATACTAAATATATGTGGTGTAGATACGCACGCTTTTATAAAGGCAGTAAATAATCAAGTTGATAGTGTAGCTATATTAGGAGGAAGTACAAATCCACAAATTACGCCTTCTCGAGATTTAGTAGCTACACTACATAGAATGCAAGAGATTGCTGATGAAAATGGTGATGAATTTATTGCTAGTGAGATATTTTTGCTAGCATCATTAGATGACAACAGCTTAAAGAGTTTGTATGGTAACTTTGGGCTTACAAAAAATAAAATTACAAAAGAGGTAGAAGATTACCGAGGGGGAGAGAAAGTGAGTAGTCAAAAGCAAGAAGAAATGCAGGGCGTATTGGCTAAATACACAGTTGACTTAAATGAACTAGCAAAAACAGGTAAGATTGATCCTATCATAGGTAGAGATATCGAAATTCGTAGAACGATACAAGTACTACAACGCAGAACAAAAAACAATCCAGTGCTTATCGGAGAGCCAGGGGTAGGTAAAACAGCTATAGTAGAAGGTCTTGCTCAACGAATAATAAATGATGAAGTACCAGAAGGTATTAAAGGTAAAAAAGTACTATCATTAGACATGGGTGCTTTGCTAGCGGGTGCAAAGTTTAGAGGTGATTTTGAAGAGCGTTTAAAAGCGATATTGAAAGAACTATCTAAGCAAGATGGTAATGTGATTTTATTTATAGATGAAATACATACTATGGTAGGTGCTGGTAAGTCAGAAGGTTCTATGGATGCTGGAAATATGCTTAAGCCTGCTTTGGCTCGTGGAGAGCTAAAATGTGTGGGCGCAACTACTTTAGATGAGTATCGTGAAAATGTGGAGAAAGATCCGGCATTAGAAAGAAGATTCCAAAAAGTTCTGGTTGATGAGCCTACAGTTGAAGATACTATTGCTATATTGCGTGGTTTAAAAGAGAGATATGAGTTGCATCATAAGGTTAATATCACAGATTCTGCGATAGTTGCTGCAGCTACACTATCACATAGGTATGTAACAGATAGACAGCTACCTGATAAAGCTATTGATCTGATGGATGAAGCAGCAAGTCAAATCCGTATGGAAATAGACTCAAAGCCAGAAGTAATGGAGACACTTTATAGAAGAATGATTCAGCTTAAAATGCAACGCGAGCAGCTAAAAAAAGAAAAAGATGATGCTACTAAAAAGCGTTTAGAAATCCTTGAAACTGAGATAAAAGGTTTAGATGCTGAGTACAAGGGTCTAGAAGAGATTTGGAAGGCGGAAAAGCTTAAAATGCAAGGTACAAGTAAGCTTAAAGAAAAGCTTGAAAAAGCCAAATTTGAGCTGGAAAAGTACCAAAGATCTGGTGATTTAAACAAGATGTCAGAAATACAGTATGGCAAAATACCAGAGCTTGAAGCACAGATAAAGCAGATTGAAGATACTGAAGCTGAGCCAAATGAAAATAAACTTGTAAGGACTGCTGTGACGGAAAATGAAATTGCTGATGTTGTTTCAAAAGCTACAGGTATACCTGTAGCTAAAATGATGGAAGGCGAAAAAGATAAACTTTTACAGATGGAAGACTTCTTACACAAAAGAGTGATAGGACAAAATCAAGCGATAACCGCGATATCAGATGCTGTAAGAAGATCTCGCTCTGGATTGTCTGATCCAAATAGACCTATTGGTTCGTTTATGTTTTTAGGCCCAACAGGTGTAGGTAAAACTGAGCTTACAATGGCACTAGCAGAATTCTTGTTTGATGACCAAGATGCAATGCTTAGAGTGGATATGTCTGAGTTTATGGAAAAGCATTCTGTAGCTAGATTGATTGGTGCTCCTCCAGGCTATGTAGGCTATGAGCAAGGCGGTTATCTAACTGAGCATGTTCGTAGAAAGCCATACTCTGTGATACTTCTTGATGAGGTAGAGAAGGCTCATGCTGATGTATTTAACATACTTCTACAAGTATTAGATGATGGTCGTCTTACAGATGGACATGGGCGTACAGTTGATTTTAAAAACACTGTAATAGTTATGACTTCAAACCTTGGCTCTCATAAAATCCAAGAGATGCAAGGCGATGATTATGAAACTGTGAAATCAGTTGTTATGGAGATGGTATTAAGCCACTTTAGACCAGAGTTTATAAATAGAATTGATGATACAGTAGTATTTGAGCCTTTAGACAAAGCGATGATTGCATCTATTGCTAAGATTCAAATCAAGCGATTAGAGAAGCGTTTAGCTGACTTACACATTGGGCTTGAAGTTACACCAGAAGCTATGGATAAACTTGCTGATGCTGGTTTTGATCCTGTATTTGGAGCTAGACCACTTAAACGAGCTATTCAAAATAGTTTAGAGAATCCTCTAGCTATGAAATTGCTTGATGGCGAATTTAAGGCAGATGAGACTATAATTGTAGAGATAAATAATGAAAAAGATGTGTTATCATTCTCTAAAGTATAGAGAATCTTTTCTAAACTAAATGTCTACCGAACAGAAAATATCAAAGGTCTTAACCTTTTTGTTGGCTATTGCATGTGGTGTAATAGTTGCAAATCTTTACTATTCTCAAACAATTATTTCAACAATTAGTCATACTTTAAATATGTCTCTTAAATAATCTGGTTTTATAGTTTCTATAACACAACTAGGTTGTGGAATTGGACTGATATTTTTAGTTTCTTTAGCTGATAAATATGAAAATAAAAAATTGATTCTTTCATTAATGATCCTTTCAATCATAATATCTATTACAATTACATTAACTACATATCCATCTATTTTTCTAATTAAATCATTGTTATTAGGATTTAGTGCTGTTGCAGTGCAAGTAATTGTTCCTTATGTTTCTCACTTAGTTTCAGAAACTGTAAGGGGTCGTGTTGTAGGAAATGGCATGAGTGGTTTAATGCTTGGAATTATGATGGCAAGACCAGTAGCTAGTTTTATAAGTGAATTTTTCCCTTGCAAAAAGTAAACCTTTTGTTTACAATTAAATACAATTTTGCTTTCCCACACTCGTTTAACTAAACAATGAGGTCGCTATCTAATACTTTCCAAATTTGATCAAATATAAATTCATTGGATGTATTTTTTGTTTCATCTAAACATTTATCAATTAGATTATTTAATCTATTTAACCATTTTGAATTAGGTAGTATTTTTTTAATATAAAATCTATAGCCAATGCAAAAAAATAAAACTGATCTGGTTTTTGGTATAAATTTTTATCTATAAAAAGATCTGACTTCTCAATAGTATGTTTAAATCTTCTATTCCAAAGTCTACCATGATGAGAGCATACATTTCTTATTAATGAAATACTAAAAACAAACATAGAAAAAACATAAGGATTAGCTATACCGTATGTTTGAGATATTTGTTTAGCATACTTACTTTTTAATAATGAAAACATTATAGATAAATTACCAAAAGTACATACCTCTAAAGCCACCCAAATTGGTATACCTTTGTATTTATTTAAATGATGTTTTATAAAGTCTTCTCTATAACTTTCTTGTATATTCTTCTCTATAGTTTTCTTTAATCTATTGAACTTCTTTCTCCTCCAATCAGGCTCTTTAGTATTTTTTTGTCTATAGATAAATCAAAAAAACTATAATTTAGATGAGCTAAAGAGTCATACTTACCTAAAACATAAGCAAAGTTAGTGTTTCTGTTGCTGAAATTATAGTGTTGGTGGAGCTTTAGAAGCATATATCAAATAGTGTTGATGGTAGAGATGATGGTTTGTTTTATAGGCTATTCTTACTCTTTGAAGTTGCATTGAAATTAAATGCTATTACAGGGACGAAATCCAATTTATCGACTATATACTCCATAGCTGGACGTATTGTGTTGTCACCGAACTTTTGATTGATACTATCCATTGCGATATCGCACCTTAGATGTTTTGAGTCGTATGGCTCATTAAATAAATCTAATTGTTCAGAATCATTATATTCAATCTCCCAGCATTTAATACCTAATTTAAGTAGTGGCTCACCTCTGTATATTTGCATGTGGGCTTTTACTGCCTTGATAAATTCATTGTTACAATTATTAGCTTGTCTAAACACATATACTTTATGAATAATTTTATACTTAGATAGAAGGTATATTCTTACAGACTTAGAGCGAATATTTAACAACCTCATTCTTCTTGTAAGCCTATATGTTAGATGCAATAGGGTTGATTCTATAATATTTCTATCTCTTAAAAATGGTGGTAATTGTTTACTATGCCCTATAGATTTAGGTAAATTTTCTCTAGTTGTTACAGCTACTGGATCATAGCCATTACAAGCTGAATGTATACGCTTACCAACTATACCATACTTCATAGATAGAATATTATGAGGAGCTTGTTGCAAATCTCCAATGGTTTTAAAGCCTCTATCATTGAGATACTGTAAGACTCTATCACCAATACCACAGAATTTTTCTAATGGGTATGGTGACATATACTCTTTGATCTTATCAGCTGGGACTATAGTAGTTTTACCTTTATTAACTCCTACTACAAATTTAGCAGTTAGCTTGCCTTCTGATACACCTATAGAGCAATTAATACCGCCACTACTATCATATACATCTTGCCTTATCATCTTAACGATATTATCAATACCTTTATATAAGTTAAGAATTGGGTATAAGTTTATCCAACACTCATCAATAGAAAATACCTCTATATCTGGTGTGATATTGCGTAAAGCTGAGATTATATTACCCGATATTTCAGCATATCGTTTTGGTCTAGAAGGTCTTTTAATAATCTCTGGACATAATCTTAGTGCTTCTTGCATTCGCATGCCAGTTTTAATCCCATAAGCTCTAGCTTCATAACTACTAGATATAATACAAGTGCCAGCCTCACCATTAGTTACAGCTACTGGCTTATTCATCAATTCTGGAAAATCTACCTGTTCACAGCTAGGAAAAAATGCCTGCATATCTACTAATGCTATACATGTTTTACTATTCCATTCCATATACAACCCCAATAAGGTGCAGTTTTACTTCACTTGTATAAAATATAGACGATAACAGCCCAAATGTGAAGTATTATTTCACTTTTAGTATTGATACATGCTAAAGAGAGTTTTATAATTTATTATAATGAAATATTTTTGTAGACTTTGAAATGTTTGTATACAGTAAAGATTTAAAGCCCTTACTTAAAGAAAAAGGTATAAAACAAACCACATTAGCTGAAAAACTAGATATTAGCACTAGAGCTATCAAAGGGTGGATTGCTGGTGTTAATAGTCCTACTTATGATAGACATTTAGAAGTAATGAAAGTTTTAGGGGTAGAAGACAAATATCGTAATAATGAAAATATCATCAATATTCCTGTATTAAGCTATGTACAAGCTGGTGAATTTACAGATTTAGCTTTAGATGTTGAACCAATAGATTATCTCAAAGTACCAAAAGAACTAGTGCCTAAAGATGGTTTCTCACTGAAAGTACAAGGCGATAGTATGCTTTATGATATTTCTGAAAACCAAAGATTAGAGCCTAAATATTCAAGATTTACTTTATATGATAGTGAAAATATCATTATAGATCCAAGTGATAAAAGCATTCAAAGCTTAATTGATAAAGTTGTTGTAGCTAGAAATAGTGATGGTGCTACAGTTAAGCTACTTCATAAAGAAAATGATGAAATATTTCTTATGCCTTTAAACTCAAAATACCAAGATAACCAAAGCATTCTCAAGCCTGATGAGGCTGAGATAATTGGTAAAGTTGTTAATGCTTATAGTGTTAGGAATTTTAGTTAATCTCTTAAATTTTAATTATGGTATGTCTAGAAAGTGCACTAACCAGTTAATAATAAAGTGTTGTGGCAGTATATTTGACATGGTGGGTAGACAACCCTACATGTCACCCCGCAAGTTAAATAATAAATATAAATTATCTCAAAGCTTCTTCAATAGCCTGAGGATTATTAGCAATCGCTGTTAAAAATGAACGAGCGGTTGAATCAATTTTATTTTGATTTTGTTCCCATTTTTCAACTGTTCTGATTTTCAAACCAAACTTTTCACAAAATGATGATCTAGTAAGACCCATATTTTCTCTAATCTTTATTACATCTATGCCAGAAGTTACAATGATTTTATGATTTTTTGCTTTTAGCTTATTGTTTGCAATATCAACCATTTCTTTAGCAGATTGCTGTCACAAATCATTTACATCTATATTCATGACATTTTCTCCTTCATATTAAAAACACTCTGTTTGAGTATTTTTTTATTATCATCAGAGATATGATCCATAGCTGATTTTGGGTAAGCTAAAAGCAGATAAATAGGATGATTTGCATTATAAAAATCATATACTGTTCTTATCCCTCCGCTTTAACCACTTCCAAACATCATCTGTTAGATTGAATTGTCGTTTTTGCCCATTAGTCGAAACAGTTACAGACTTTATGGATTTCATAGCTTTTTTAACCATCTGAGTCTTGTTTTCATCAGGCATTACATATCTTACTTTTGATATTTGATGAGCCTTTATCATTTTTAGATATTGCACACTTCTCTTCTAGATAAACCTTGTAATTTCTTTAGTAACTTAGAAGCTAAGTAAAAGGCTAAATTCTGCCAGATGTTAATGTTTTACTATGCAAATCTTCACCCTGCTTATGGAAGACTTATGACCTTTTCTAAAGTCTCTAAAGATAAAAATATAGAAATTATGCAAAAATTCGCTGACAAAGTATCAGACTTATGGCTTATTGTTGAGAAGCATTTAGAAAAGAATGATTTTATGTTCGGTAACGAACCAACTATTATAGACTATCTAATTACACTATATACAAAATGGGATAGATATATGCCAGAGGTAAATATAAAAATTGGTGATAATGTTAGAAAACTAGCCAATACATTTTCTCAAACACCAGAATTTATCCGCGGATGTGAGAAAAAAAATTTAAAATGTCTTGATTTTTAGTATTTTAACACCATGTCATTAATTGGTAATAACAATAGAAAAGGAGAATTTTATGACTAAGATAACAAAATATAGTCCGTTCACACTAAGAAGCTCGGTTAATAATTTGTTTGATGAATTCTTTAGTCTTCCAACACGTTTTGAAGAAGAAAATTATCTACAAAACATTAATCTTGATGTAATAGAGGAGGATAATGCCTACCATATTTCAGCAGATATGGCTGGAGTTAAAGAGAAAGATATTAATGTCGAGTTAGATCAAGGCATCCTAACAATTAAAGCAACAAAAGAGCATGAAAGTAAAGATAAAAAACATCATATGCAAGAACGTTATTATGGTGAATATCAACGCACAGTAAGATTACCAGATCATATAGATGGTAATAAAGTCGAAGCGAAATATAAAAATGGTGTTCTTAATATAAATATACCTAAAGTTAAGAAAACTGCGACAGTTAAAAAGATAGCGGTTAGCTCTTAACTTTTAGTAATTCTCCATATGGGGATGAATATGGCTATCTACATGAATGTCAAAGTCTAAGGTTCATGTCGAGGAAGTACAGTACCTCGTAAATAACAGTACAATGCCGATAATAACTGGCAATAAAAAAGCAAACCGCGTAGTAGCTAAAGACAGTAACTTTGTTGCTGTTGCTAAAGTTGCTTAGTCTAGCTTAATAACCTAGATGCTCACAGATATGATCAGTTATCTTATGGACTTATCTATACATCTGTTCATATTTGCATAAGACAGTTTTTGCTTCCATATGTAAGTAAGAGCTGTATATTTGATTAACTGGGAACTAGTTAAGTTAAATTTTAAATAGGTTAATCTAAGCATGTAAATCCAAAGATAGAGAGTTTATGAACGCGGGTTCAAATCCCGCCATCCACCAATTGAGAGATATGTAATAATCAGAGAAATTACAGATAATCTTATATCACAGCACCAGTACTAAATAATAATGATACTGTTGAAAGAGCTAAACATATTACCGACAGACCCATTATGACTTGTAATAACCTCTTTTCTCCACATTGCAAATCAATAAATGATATAACACCAATACATACTAAAATTAAGATAATTGCTATAGCTAATACTAGGTTAGAAGATAAAAACGTCAATATCTTATCTGTCAAAGAGGTGAATTCATAAGGAATTGATGAAGCATAGCTAAATGAAATATGAAATACTGATAATATTATGATTGTTGATACTTTTTATTTTCATATTTTTCCTATTCTTAAGTTATTTGAATTGAAAAAATTCTTTTTGCTAAATCAAAATCAGCCAGCTTATCAATCTCAGTCCATTTAAGTCCATTAATATCTATAGTATTAAAAGTAGAACATTTTTCAATGAGTCGTTCATATAAAGTTTCATAATAAGCTTGATAATTTTCTGTGCTTTGCATCATTAACTTGAGCTCACTAAATAATAGTTTTGATGTAGCTTGGCTCATTTTTTCTATACCTATAGATTCACCAACTGCATCTTTAGGTTCAACTTCCTTACTCGCTTTTAATACCTTACCCTGCTTATTAATAATCACTTTAATTTCTTCAACATCAATATTAATAGCTTTATAAATACACAGTACATTGTTATATTTGCTCGAGATAAGCTTCTTAAGAATACTTTTTTCAAAAACTACATCAGCATCAAACTTTATAAAATCAGAGTCTTTAATAAAAGGTTCGGCTAACATTAAAGAGTAACTTGTATTGGTAGTGGCATAGAATTCATTCATAACGAACCTTATGTTAATATCAGGGAAATTACTATCTATATAATCTTTTATTTGATGTTGTAAATAACCCAACACCATAACTATATTATTAATACCGCTTGATTGTAAATGTGAAATCATCATTTCTAAAATAGTATAATCACCTATTTTTAATAGGCATTTTGGACAATTATTGGTTAATGGACGAATTCTATAACCCACTCCGGCAGCTAAAATAATGGTTCTGTCTCAAACTGACAATTTCGAAATTTTGTAGTATTATTTTATCACAAATATAATTATGTTTTTCTATGTTAGATTTCACAGGTAGACACTTCACCAAACTTTTAATTCTCCAAGCTCTTCGTTGGTATTTATCATATCCACTTAGCTATAGGCATGTAGAAGAGTTAATGAAATAGCTTGGAGTTAGTGTAGATCATAGTACTCTCAACCGTTGGATTATCAAATATGCTAAAGAGTTAGAAGTTACTTTCAGCAGAAAGTTTAGTAAGTATAGTGCTTATGTAAGTTGGAAGATGGATGAAACTTAAGTAAAGCATAAAGGTAAGTGGGTTTATCTCTACAGAGCAATAGATAAGCATGGAGATACATTATAGTTTATGATTTCTCTTAAAAGAGATGAAAGGGCTGTTCATAAGTTCTTTAAACAAACCATTGGTAAACATGGCTTGCCGGAAAAAGTCAATGTAGATAAGTCTGGTGCTAATGAAGCTGCTTTGCTATCTATTAATATCTTTCTATTTTTGCTTGGGATATGGTTAACTCATGGTATAGAGATAAGACAAAATAAGTATCTCAATAATTTGATAGAGCAGGATCATAGGAATATAAAGAGATTGACTCGACCCATGTTAGGATTTAAATCATGGGATTCTATGGGATCTACTATAGCAGGGTACAAATTAGTTAACATGATTAAAAAATGTCAGCACATTAATGATGACTGTTTGGGAATATTATACCTATGCACTCAGTTTGCGACAGAACCGTTATTTTATAGTTTTTGTAATATTGAGAATATTCAAAATTTTTTATCGTATAAATCATACGACTATTACTTTGCGAGAGAACTCGAAAATATGGTTGACTATAGTGCTAAAGTACACTATCATTTCAATAATCTAATGTAGCAAAACGACTTATGAAAATAATGTTCTCCGCTGATGGTATTTCAAAGTCAGCATTAGAAAAAACAGCTACTATAGCAAAATATGTAGATTGTGTGAAAATAGGGCACATCCTTTGCTCAACACTATCATTTAAAGAGATAAACGAGCTTGTAGGCGATAAAGATATATTTCTTGATTTTAAGCTTCATGATATCCCCAATACTGTAAAGACAGCGATAGAAAACTACTCACAAGCTATTTCAAACTTCAAGTATTTCACATTTCACGGTACAGATAGTGACAAAATGGTAGAAGCAGCTATAACTGCAAAGACAGATGCTATACCATTAGCGGTTATTACACTTAGTAGTGATGCTGATTTTAAGAAAGCTGATAGCCTTGCTAAATTTGAGCGATGTGTGAATTTAGGTGTGGAAAACTTTATATGTCATCCACATTTAGTTGCTGATGTAAAAGCTAAGTTTGGCGATAAAATCAAGCTTTATGTGCCTGGTGTAAGGCTTGAGAGTGATTTTAAAGATGATCATTTTAATTCTTTAACGCCACAAAAAGCAAAAGAGATCGGAGTTGATTATATAATTGTTGGTAGACCACTTTTAGCCGCTGATGATATAGTTACAAAGCTAGCGGAGTATATCTAAGATATGCAAAATCAAGATCTTAAAAAAATCATCATCTCACCACCATTTGGTAAGTATCTTAAGTTTAAAGAGACTTCTAATGTCTATGGCTCTTTTACTGTAAATAGACGCTGTGGTCTTATAAAGCAAGCTATCAAGACTATTCGCAAAGTAGAAAAAAATGCTTGGCGTAATAAAATTGGTTTGCGTAATCCAGGTTTGGCAAATTTTAAAACACCTAAAAGATCACAAGATATAATATCTCTAGCAGCACTAGAAATATCAGATTGGCATATCTTTGCAGAGACTTTGAAGATACCAAAATTTGCTAATCATAAAAATATTGAGATAAATATAGGTTGTCCAAATGCAGCGATTGTAGATTTTTCAGTAGAGCTAGCACCTTTGTTTGAGGGGCGAAATATCAGCATTAAAATGCCACCGACTGTAGACCATAATCAAAAGATAAAAGAGTATCTTGCTGTAGGCAGCATTAGCACTTTTCATTTATGTAATACTATACCTACTGATAAAGGCGGTATTTCTGGCTATCCATTGCATGAGTATTCTCTACCTGCTATCAGAAAAGCTCGTGAAGAGTTTGGAGATAGTATCACTATAATTGGTGGCGGAGGTATATATACTGTAGAAGACGCACAGAATTATTTAGATGCAGGTGCAGATCATCTGTCCCTTAGCTCGATAATGTTTAATCCTATGAGGGGAAAGAAATTGGTTAGAGATATTTGTTGCTTGTTTTAACAACTTAACAAAAATCTAAATCCATAAAGCACACCTCTAAAAACTCTATGTATACAGATTAATAACTACAAATTGGTCATAACAAGGCGAAAATTGTAAAAAGGCTAATAAATATATTATAGTGACAAGCCTAGACTTGTCTATTATCATTCTAAAAAAAATACGAATACCTAAATTGATTTCAGGGTTGCTCATTGGTTATGTCGCAAACTGGGATTGGTAAAAGGATGCTTGCTAGTAGATTGAATTCTATATTACCCCCACTAGATAAAAAATAAGCTCTCTCTTCGGCGATGATTGCGTCTATAAAAGGCGAAAGCGATATTGCAAAAGTTTTTATAAAAGACCGTTCAGGCACCCTCACCATACTTCATCTGGGGTAGCTTTAGTTGGTGGTGGTAGTAATCCAATGCCTGGCGAAATATCGCTAGCACATAACGGCTACTCTTTTTAAATGAACTCCCAGAATTTGATAGAAAGGTGTTAGAGGTTTTGCGTGAGCCACTTGAGACTGGAGTTATAAATATTTCACGAGCAAAATGTCAAGTTGAGTACTTTGCAAATTTTCAGTTGATAGCTGCGATAAAACCTTGCCCGTTTGGTTACCTTGGATCTCAATACAAAGAGTGCAGCGATTCAGTGCAGCCTATTCGTAGATACCAAAGCAAGCTTTCTGGGCCACTATTAGATAGGATCGATCTGCATGTATATGTACTTGAATTAGCAAAAGATGATTTAACTAATCAGAGCTTAAAGGGTGAAAAAAGTGTTGAAGTGCGTGAAAGAGTTTAAAAAGCTAGAGCTATTCAGATAAAACGACAAGGTGAGATTAACTCAGAATTGAGCAGTAAAGAGTTAGATAAAGTTTGTTAATTATACGATGATAGTAAAAAAATGCTGAATATGGCAATAGAAAAAATGGGGCTTTCAGCACGCGGATATTATAAAATACTAAAATTCTCTAATTACCTTAAATGGATATTGCAGTCAAGCCACAGTATAGTAGTAATGTAGGGACAAGTCGTGAATTGTCCGTTATAAAGAAAATTGGTTCAAAGGAAGAAGAATGAGAGAATTATTTTTAGAAGCGTTTGGTGAAAAGAAATTAGAAAAACCACCAATATGGATAATGCGTCAAGCGGGTAGATACTTACCAGAGTATAGAGCGACAAGATCAAGATTTCCAGATTTTATGGATATGTGTCGTAATGCAGATGCTTGTTGTGAAGTAGCGTTACAGCCGTTGGAAAGATATGACCTTGATGCTGCAATTGTGTTTTCAGACATTCTAACACTCCCAGAAGCAATGGGATTAGACTTAAAGTTTATAAAAGGTGTAGGTCCAGTATTTTCTAATCCAATCGAGACAGATACGGATTTTGAAAAGTTATTATCTGTAGAAGATAGTGCTGGTAAGCTTGATTATGTATACAATGCTGTTAAAACTACAAAATCTGCAATAGATATCCCACTTATTGGGTTTACAGGTAGTCCATGGACTTTAGCTGCGTATATGGTCGAAGGTGCTGGCTCTAAGCAATTTAATAAACTTAGAAAAATGATGTATGCAAATCCAACTCTTATACATAAGCTTTTGCAAAAACTGGCAGATATTACAGTTGTATACTTACTAGAGCAAGTAAAAGCAGGTGCTGATACGCTAATGATATTTGATACTTGGGGTGGGATACTACCACAAGATAAATATGTGCAATTTTCATTACAATACATGAACTATATCGCAAAAGGCGTAAAAGAAGTGCTATTGAATATGCCTGTGATATTTTTCACAAAAGGTGGCGCAAACTTTTATGGCGAGTATACTAATGCAAGTTGTGATGGTGTAGGTGTGGATTGGAGTGTTACACTAGAACAAGCTCGTGAGCGACTAGGCAATGGTAAAGTTATACATGGTAATTTTGATCCAGCATTCTTGTATGGTAGCCATGAAAGCATTATAGCGAAAGTAAAGGAAAATATGGAATTTATCCAAGCAGATAAATTAAATAACTATATCGTAAATTTAGGTCATGGAATTTATCCGGATATTAGTCCAGATAAAGTAAAAACTATGATTGATGCGATTAGAGTGTTTAGTACGTAATATAAGTTAATAAAAATAGTTTGTAATAAATAAACTTGCATTCAATGAAAATGTTGTTATTATATATCATATAAAGACGCGGGGTGGAGCAGCTTGGTAGCTCGTCGGGCTCATAACCCGAAGGTCGTAGGTTCAAATCCTGCCCCCGCTACCAATTATTAATTAAATTTTAATAAAGGCCCTTAATGGGTCTTTTTGTTATCTGGGGTTTTAATGTTTTAGAATTAGCGAATTCAAGGGGGCTTGTATGTTATTGGACAAATTGTACGAAATAGTAACACCCATCACTGAGGATCTAGGTTACATTTTATGGGGAATAGAGGTTGTAGGTAGTGGTAAGCCAACTATTCGTATTTTTATTGATCATGAAAATGGCGTGTCAGTAGATGATTGTCAAACTGTAAGTAGAGATGTAAGCGCTCATTTTGATTTAGAAGATCCTATTTCAGATAAGTATGTATTAGAAGTGTCTTCACCAGGGATAAATCGTGAAATTTTTAATATATTTCAGGCTGAAGCATTGCTAGGGTTTAATGTTAAGGCTGTATCAATCGCTCCTATTGAGTCTCAAACGAAGTTTAAGGGTAGACTCACAAAAGTAGAAGATAATAATATTGTAATTACTCTTGAGGATAGTGGTAAAGAGGTGGGTTTTGATTTTGATGAGCTTAAAAAGCTAAGAGTATCACCAGAGTTTAGTTAATAAGAGGTATGTAAAATGAGTAAAGAATTACTAATGGTATTAGAAACTGTAGCAAATGAGAAAGATATATCAAAAGATCTTTTGTTTGAAGCTATGGAAGAGGCTTTGGCTATTGTAACTAAAAAAGAACTAGATGAGCAGATGAATATCGAAGTTCAAATCGATAGGGTTACCGGTGACTATACTGCTGATAGAGTTTGGCATATTGTTTCAGAAGATGAAGATCTAATCGATTACGCTAGAGAGCTTTATGAAGATGTGGCTCGTGAAAAGGGTTATAATGTAAAAGCTGGTGATGTGATTTGTGAGCCAGTAGAAACTAAAGTCTTTGGTCGTATTGCTGCTAATATGGCTAAACAAATTTTGATGAAGAAAATCAAGCATTTTGAAAGAGAAAAAACAGCTAGAGCTTATCAAGAAAAAGTTGGCGAAATAGTTTATGGTGAAGTTAAAAGAGCTACTTATGAACTTTTGATAATTGATCTTGGCGGAAGTGCTGAAGGTATCTTGCCTAAAAAAGATTTGATTGCTCGAGAAAGATTTCGTGTGGGTGATAAAATTAGGTCATGTGTAGAAAGTATTGAAAATGATGAGTTTGGGACACCAAGCACTATTATGCTAAATAGATCAAGCAATACTATGCTGAAGGCATTATTTAAATTAGAGGTTCCAGAGATTGAAGAGGAGCTCGTTACTGTAATGAATGTAGTTCGTGAGCCAGGTTTTAGATCTAAAGTTACTGTAAAAAGTAATGATAATCGAATCGATCCGTGTGGAGCTTGTATTGGTATGCGAGGCTCAAGAATTCACTCTATAATGAGTGAGTTAAATGGTGAGAAAGTTGATGTAATCGTATGGGATGCAGAAACTGTTCAGTATGCTATTAACTCACTATCTCCAGTAGATGCTGCTGATATTATGGAAGTAAATGTTGATGAAGAGTCTAGTGTTATGGATATAATCATCAAACAAGAAAGCTTGTCTAAAGCTATTGGTAAAAACGGTGTAAATGTAAGGTTAGCAAGTGCTTTGATCGGTTGGAAGATAAATGTTTTATCTGACTCTGAGCAGGAAGACAAGCAACTTGGTATAGTTGAAACATTTGTGGAAGGTTTAGATATTGATCATGACTTTGCTTTGGTGCTTGTCGAAGAAGGTATTGAAACACTAGAAGATCTTGCATACTTAGACAAGGAAGAGCTTTTGGAAATTGAAGGCTTTGAGGAAGAAATGGTTGATGAGTTACAAGAAAGAGCTAAGGCTGCATTATTGTTACAAGTTTTAGGAGATAAGAAGCCTGCTGAAGATCTTTTGAATGTAGAAGGTATGGATGAAGAATTAGCAAATAAGCTAGCGCAATCTGATGTAGTTACTATGGAAGATTTGGCTGAGTTGTCTGTAGAAGAGATGCTTGATATAGTATCTATTGATGAGAGTCGAGCTATGGATTTAATTATGAAAGCAAGAGCTCCTTGGTTTGAGTAAAAATTAAAATACATAGGGAGAGAAAAATGGCAAATATTACAGTTGGCCAATTAGCACAACAAACAAATAAGGACGAAGAGGCTCTTTTAAAGCAACTCAGTTCATTTGGTATAAATAAGTCAAGTAAAGATGATACGATAACATCTGAAGAGATGAAAACGCTTTTGGCAAAAATTAACAGTGCAAAGACAGATCCAGCTCCTGCTAGAAATAAGGTTACTTCCACAGTTAGGACAGATGGAATTCATAAGATAAATGTCTTAGTAAAAAGAAAAAGACGAGTTGCAAAGAAAACTGAAGATGTATCTGAGGAAGCTACTTTTGCAAAAGATATAGTTTCTGAAGCAGCTGAAGTTGATGAGAAAGCAAAAGGTGTTGCAAAATATATAGCTAATGGTGTAGTACAAGAAGTAGAAAAAGTAGCTGAAACTGTAGATAGTGCAGCTGAGACTGTTAAAAGACCTGTAAAAGATATTAAAAAAGATACTGCTACAACAGCAAAGCCTAAAGATAGTGGCTTTAAAATTACTTCTATGCCAACAGCAAAAAATGTTGCTGATAATAGTTCTAGCAACAACAATTCTACTGAAGATAGAAAAAAACCTGCTAAAAAAGTTTTCTCTAACTCTAATATTTCAAATACTAAGTTTAAGAGAGAAGAAGACAGAAGAGCTAAAACGAAAAAAGCCGTAGGTAAAGGTTTCAAAAAGGCTAATCCGAGACAATTATCACAATTTGCTGGGGGAGAATGCTTTGATGAGTTTGGCTCTAATAAGGGCAAATTAAAAGCTCCTAAGGTTAAAAGACAAGAGTTTACAAAACCTGTTGAAGATACTGTCAGAACAGTGGAAATTTATGAGGGTATAACTGTAAGTGATCTTGCTCAAAGAATGGCTGTTAAAGGTGCTGCGATAGTTAAAGTGCTATTTAATATGGGTGTAATGTCTACAATTAACCAATCACTAGATCAAGATACTGCTATTTTGATTGTTGAAGAGATTGGTCATAAATATACGCTACATAACGCAAATGCTCTTGAAGAGGCTGTAACAGTAGTTGATAGAAGTTCTCAAAAGAAAATTTCTAGAGCTCCTGTTGTTACTATTATGGGCCACGTTGACCATGGTAAGACATCTCTACTTGATTATATTCGTAAAGCACGTGTGGTAGCAGGTGAGGCTGGTGGTATTACACAGCATATTGGTGCCTACTCTGTTAAAACAGATAAAGGGTCTGTTACGTTTTTAGATACTCCTGGTCATGAAGCGTTTACTTCAATGAGAGCAAGGGGTGCTAAAAGTACAGATATCGTGATTTTAGTAGTTGCTGCAGATGATGGTGTGATGCCACAAACTGAAGAAGCTATTCAACATGCTAAAGCTGCAGGTGTTCCAATAGTTGTTGCAGTTAACAAAATGGATAAACCAGAAGCTGATCCTGAAAAAGTAATTAGTGAATTAGCTCAAAGAGATGTGATCCCTGAAGCTTGGGGTGGCGAGGTTATGTTCTCTAATGTTTCTGCTAAGACAGGAGAAGGTATTCCAGCTCTTTTAGATACTATATTATTACAATCTGAGGTGCTAGAGCTAGAAGCGTTTGCTGACGGGTCTGGTGAGGGTATGGTTGTTGAATCTCGTCTTGAAAAAGGTCGTGGTCCTGTAGCAACTGTACTTGTGCAAAATGGTAACCTCAAGCAAGGAGATAATATTCTTTGTGGTACGGAGTACGGCAGAGTTAGAGCAATGCATGATGATCTTGGTCAGAAGATTAAAACGGCAGGTCCAGCTACTCCAGTTGAAATACTTGGTTTGTCTGGTATACCAGCAGCCGGTGATGAAATGGTAGTGATTGAAAATGAGAAAAAAGCTAAAGAGCTTGCATATCAAAGATCACAGAAGCAAAAAGAAGCAAAAATTGCACAAGAACAATCTCTTAAATTATCTAATATGTTTAATAGCATGGGTAAAGATGGTGAGCAACAAACTCTTAAGATTATTCTTAAAGGTGATGTGCAAGGTTCTGTTGAGGCAATCAGAGAATCATTGCTTAAACTTTCTACAGAGGAAGTTAAAGTTGACATAATCGCAAGTGGTATTGGTGGAATTACATCATCTGATGTTACTTTAGCTGTAGCTTCAATGGCTGTAATAGTTGGTTTTAATGTGCGTGCTGATGGAGCTGCTAAGAAGCTGGCTGAGACTGATGGTGTTGAGCTTCGTTACTATAATATTATTTATGATTTGATTGATGATATTAAAATGGCGATGACTGGTCTATTATCTCCAGAGATGAAAGAACAGATTGTGGGTATAGCTCAAGTTCGTGAAGTTTATAGATCTTCTAAGTTTGGTTCTATTGCTGGTTGTATGGTGATTGAAGGTGTAGTTAAGCGTACTAACCCTATCCGTGTATTGCGTGATAGTGTGGTTATTTACGAGGGTACTCTTGAGTCACTTAAACGATTTAAAGACGATGCTAATGAAGTCAAAAAAAGCATGGAATGTGGTATAGGTGTAAGAAACTATAACGATGTTCGTGCTGGTGACCAAATAGAAGTCTTTGAAGTTATTGAAGTAGCGAAGGTGTTGTAGTATGGCAGCTCAAGGTAGAGTTCATCGAGTTGAAAGTGAACTAAAAAAAGTGCTATCTGTAGTTTTACGATCTAAAGTTAATGATAGAAAGCTTGTAATGGCAACTATTACTGAGGTAGAAGTCTCTAAAGATTTATCGTATGCGAAAGTTTATTATGCTTGCTTGATACCTGAAGATGTTGATTACATTATAAAATCTTTTCAAAAGTCAAAAGGTCTATTTAGATCTGAGATTGCGAGCTCATTGAAGCTTAGAATAGTTCCTGAGCTTAAGTTTATCTATGATGATTCTCTTGAGTATGGAGCGAAAATGGAAAGTAAGATCCAACAAGCTCTTGATGCAGATTCTAAAATCATTAAGCAAGATGATAAATCTTCAGACGAAAACTATAAAGGTAGTAAAGATAAAGACAGTAAAGTCGAAAAATTAAGATAAGGTTTTATACTCTATGAATAAGATTCAAATTATTCGTGGTTTCAACGATATCCTCCCTATTGACATCCATAAGTGGCAATATCTTGAATCTAAAATTAAAAATATTCTCCAAAGTTATAATTATTATGAAGTAAGGTTACCAATTCTTGAAAAAAGTGAATTGTTTCATCGTAGTGTTGGTGTAAGCTCAGATATAGTTTCAAAAGAGACTTATGATTTTACAGATAGAAGTGGTTATAGTCTAACTTTGCGACCAGAAGGTACCGCAGGGTGTGTTCGGATGGTTGTTGAGAACAATCTTACCAATCGTGGGCTGACTCAAAAGCTTTGGTATTGTGGTCCGATGTTTCGTTATGAGAGGCCACAACAAGGTCGTTATAGACAGTTTTATCAATTAGGTGTAGAAGCTTATGGTTTTGATAGTTTAGCGATAGATCTTGAAATGCTTTCTATTAGTTGGAATCTTTTCAAAAAGCTTGATATATCTTCAGATATTTCTCTTGATCTTAATTGCCTTGGTTCAAATGATAATCGTAAAGAATATACAAAAGCATTGCTTGAGTATCTACAGCCTTTTCATGATGAGCTTGATGCAGACTCTATAAAAAGATTAGACAAGAATCCTTTTAGAATATTAGACTCAAAAGTTCCGCAAACTCAAAAAATTATCAAAGATGCTCCTAAACTCGTTGATTTTATTGATACAGAAGAGCTTGAGAAATTTCATAAAACCTGTGATTATGTCAAGTCTTTGGGTATAAAATATAAAGTTAATAATAATCTTGTTCGAGGTTTAGACTATTATAGTGGTCTAGTATTTGAGTGGACCACAGACAAGATAGGTGCCCAAAGTGCTATTTGTGCTGGTGGTAGATATGATACTTTAATTGAAAATCTAGGTGGTCAGAAGACTCCAGCAATTGGTTTTGCTATTGGTCTGGAGAGATTATTATTGTTGCTGGATATTTTAGGAAAATTACCGGCAGATAAACCTTCTTGTGATGTATATGCTGTTCTTGATGAAAAGTATTTGACAGAATCCTTGTTGTTAATAGAAACTCTCCGTAACGAACTTGCTGGGTTAAGCTTTAATTTAGATCTTAAAATGGGTAGTATGAAATCTCAATTAAAAAAAGCAAATAAGTCTGGTGCAAAGATAGCTATATTTATCGGTGAAGAAGAATTGGCTAAAAAGGTAGTAACTATAAAGAATATAGTAGGAGAAAAACAGGCAGAAGAAGTTGCTTTTGATGATTTATTAAATTTTTTAGAAGGAAAAATATGAAGTTACATAATATAAAAGGTTACCCCTGGATAGTTCTGGGCTTAAGCTCATTCTTGTTAATAGATAAGTATATAATGAATGTTTCTCCAAGTCTAATAGCTAATGACTTGATGAGTAGTTTTTCAATTAACGCAACGCAAATGAGTGCAATGGTTTCATTGTTCTTATGGGCTGTGGTTATTTGTCAGTTTTTTTTTGCTGGCCCAATTATAGATAAGCTTGGATTTAGAAAAGTTAGTTTCTTTTCTTTGATACTATCGTCAATCGGGCTTTTACTGTTTTTGCTTGCAGCAGATATCAATAGTTTTGCACTAGGGTGCGCTTCAAGGCTTATGATTGGTATTGGAGCATCATTTGCAACTGTTGGTTATATTAAAGCTGCGGCAGTTTGGTTTGAACCGCGTAAATTTGCTTTTGTGTGTAGCTTTTTGATGACTGCTGCAATGACTGGAGCTCTTATTGGCCAGGTGCCATTAGTTTACCTGATTGAGCTTACAGGTTCTTGGCATGCTGCTTTAATAAGCTATGCTCTTTTTAGTATAGTTTTGGCATTGTTGTATTTTGCGCTTGTAAGAGACTACAACCCTCATGCGAGTTTTTCTAATAATTTGAAGCAAAAGATAAGTGCGCTTGAAGGTATTAAAAGAGCTCTTCTAAATAAAAATAACTGGTTACTAACACTCTATACAGGGCTTACTTTTACTACTATAGATGTGTTCGGTGGTATATGGGGTAATAATTATTTTAGGGAGTTGTACGGTATTGCACCTAAAGAGGCTTCTTATATTGTATCAATGATGTTTCTTGGCTTAGCAATTGGTTCACCAGTTATTGGTAAGCTGTCAGAAAAGTTTGATAATAGGGTTGGTATAATGGTGGCTTTTCACATTATCGCAACTATATCTTTAGCTATAGTGCTTGAATTTAAGTTTACTCAGGCTATATCTGGTTCATTATTATTTATTTTTGGTTTTTGCTTGGGTGTCTATATGCTTGCATTTGCTATTGGTAATCGTATAAATCCAATTGTTGTAGCCGCTACAGTTGCTGCATTGATTAATACTGGAGAACCGTTGCTTGGAGCATTATTTGATCCTCTTATAGGGTATTTTTTAGATATGAATTGGTCAGGACAATATATTGATGCAAATAATAACATTATACAATCTTCTGTAAGTGCTGCACATAGATACTTTGATATTAGTGCATACCATAATGCTTTCTTAATATTAGTGTTTAGTATGGTTATAGCGTTCTTTTTTCTTATTTTAGTTAGAGATAAGGAAGTAAAGTAAACTCATGGGACTAAAAAAGATATATTTTGATAAAGTAGAAGAGTTGCAGTTACAACCTGATGAGCTACAAATAAAAGCTATCGAAGGGTTGCAAGAAATAATTGAACAACTTGAATCAAAAAAGATATCTAAATTTATTTTCTTTAACAAAGCGATCTACCCACAAATAAAAGGCCTTTATATGTGGGGAGGGGTCGGTCGTGGAAAAACATTTATTATGGATATTTTCTATAATGAAATTCCAACCAAAAAGAAAAAACGCCAACATTTTTCTCATTTTATGAAAGATGTGCATTCAAGACTACGTCGCTTTCAGGGTAGTAAAAATCCCATATCAAAAGTAGCATTAGAAATAGCAAAAGAAACACAAATTATATGTTTCGATGAATTTTTTTTAGACGATATTGCTGATGCGATGATTTTAGGAAATGTGTTTAAAGAGTTATTTAGTCTTGGGGTCGTGCTTGTAGCAACTTCAAATATTGCTCTAGAAAAATTGTATGCTAAAGGCTTACGACGCGAGTTATTTTTACCTGCTATTGACATGTTGATTCAAAATACCGAAGTACTTAACCTTGACTCAGGTGTTGATTATCGCTTTCTTGTAGAGAGTTCGTATACTAATTACTTATTCCCATTTAATGAAAAAAATAGAAGAGACTTTTTTGATCGCTATTTGTTTAGGAATAAGCATTTTAGCAAAGATTATCCTCTGCAAATTTTAGGTAGAGAAATGCCAGCTCTTTTACATAGCAATTTGGATATTTGTTTTTATTTTGCTGTAATTTGTGGTGATGGCAGAAGTGCTTATGACTATATTGAGATCTGTAAAAATTATGAGCATATTTACATTTATGATTTAAAAGGATTTGATGAGTATAATGAAGATGCTGCAAGACGATTTATTGCTTTAATAGATGAATGTTATGATCAGAGTAAAAAGGTGATTATTCTCGCAAATGAAGATTTTAAGAATATTTATAATGGGGTGAAACTAAGCTTTGAGTTTCAGCGAACTATAAGTAGGCTTAATGATATGCAGAATCCTTATTTTTCTAATTAATTGATGTTACTCACCTAAGGATTATAAATGGCTGGAGTGCAACATATAGAGGTATCTGAAGATATCACAGAACAACGAATAGATAACTTCTTACTTGGCAAATTTTCTAAACTACCAAAATCTTTGATTTACCGTTGGATCCGTAAAGGTGATTTGAGGGTAAATAAAAAGCGTGTAAAGCAAACCACAAGAGTTTGTGGTGGAGATATTGTTAGAGTACCTCCATTTAAGCTTGATGATGAGCACGTTGATGTTAAGGTATCGCAATCTCACTTAGATTTTCTTGAAGAAAGAATACTTTGTGAAAACGATGACTATATGATTGTCAATAAGCCATCTGGAATGGCTGTTCATGGTGGTTCGGGTGTGAATTCTGGTTTGGTTGAAAGACTTAAGCAGATGCGTCCAAAAGCTCTCCGTTTAGATCTTGTACATAGGCTTGATAAAGAAACCTCTGGCTGTGTGCTTCTAGCAAAAAAGCATAGCTCATTAGTATATTTTTTTAATCTTTTTAAAGAGCGTAAAGTAGAGAAAATTTACTATGCTGTGGTGCATGATAATTGGGATAAAAATGTCAAAACAATCAATTTAGCATTAAAACGTACAGAAACTAAAGATGGTCAAAGGGTTGTGAAAGTTGATAAAGCTGGGGGTAAAAGGGCAGTTACCCATATACTATCAGTTAAAAATTTGAATGAAAATTTTAGTTTGCTAGAAATAAAACTCGAAACAGGACGCACTCATCAGATAAGAGTGCATTGTAAGGAAATGGGGTGTCCGATTGTTGCAGATAAAAAGTACGGTGCTTTTGATAAAGATGCTAGGCTTTTCAAGCAAGGTGTGGATAAGCTATTACTTCATGCTGCTAAATTACAGTTCTTTGATGAAAAACAACAAAAATTGATATCAGTGGAAGCAAGGTTGGATGAGAGATTTGATAGTAAGGCTGTCTGTTTTTAGTCTTTCTTGTCTTTTATCAAAAGTAATATCACTACAGAAGATACCATACTTATTATAAGTGTAGTGAACGCGGTGTGATAAGAGCTTAGCTCGTAGTATTTTATTTGAAAGTGAACACCTGTTGCAGACACAGTATCTACAAATTTGCCAGTCCATGACCAGTCTAAGCAGTAGCCTATTAATGGGTCAAATATTGCTCCTAAAACAGGTTCGCCTGTGTTTATAAATGCTGCAACAGTCGCAGTAATAATAATTGGGTTTATGCGATTACCTATTGCGAAGGAAAGCATATATATCCCTAGACAAAGTCCAAAGACAAATAGTAGAGCTGCAGACATCAAAGCACTAGTTTTTGTAAGGAGTACAATGCTTAGAGCAATAGTTCCGATTATGTGGAATACTATCATTACACCTTTGCGACTATCAAATATTTCTGAAATCTTCCCTAGAATTGGTGAGCCGATTGCCATACCTATAAAAATCATAGAGATGATACTAGCAGCGTGTTCCTTAGATATTCCGTAAGCCTCTCGGAAGTAAGAATTACCCCAAAAGCCAGCAAAAGCATCTACCGCAGTAAAACTTAAGCCAACATATAGTGTCAAGTACCAGTTGTTTTTATTTTTAACAACTTCCTTAAGGGCTTCTGTCGTTGATAATTTGCGATCTGGTGAGCTTGCTTCTGGCTGTTTAGGGTTGAAATCCCTTACTACTATGTAGTATATAACGGCTATAAATAAAGTTAACACAGAGAAGAAAAGCATAGCAGTTTGCCAACTACCGCATAGTGTTATCATATAGGCTAGAGGGGCTTGGCCGCACAATGCACCAATCATTGCTGCAGTAGCCAAGAAGCTTGCTGCAAATGCAAATTGTCTTGGTTCAAACCATACTGAAACAGCTTTTAAATATGCAATTGTGGCAAAAGATACGCCCATACCAGTTATAATTTTAGATATATAAGCCATACTTAAACTACCAATATTAGCGGCAACAATAAATAGGATAACTCCTGTAGCTGAAATAGTTATGGATACTGGACTTATTAATCTAAAGCCATATTTATCAATAATAGGTCCCGCTATCAATAGTTGGCAGACTATGATAGACCAGAAATATGCTGAGCCAAGAGCTCCTGTTTGAGTTGCGTTTATGTCAAAGCTGCTCATCATGTTATCAGTAATTAAGCTTGGGAATACTTGCATTACATATTTATCGAAAAGTAAACACGAGCTTAAAAGGATTATTAGCCAAGCATAACCTTTAATATTGTAAATGTTTTTTGCCATTATTTTTAGCCTAGATTTTAATATTATTGCAATATTCTATTTGTATAAACAAAGTATTTCAATAATCTACAGCTTTTTCTTTGTTAAGTTTTGATTTTCTGATAAGATACCCGCAGGAAAAAAGTGGGGTTTAACTAGATGTTAGCAAATATAAAAATAGATCAGAAGAAGTTTGTTTTAGTGCAATTAGCTTTGATGTTGATAGGCTTTGTCATAACTCTATCTTTTTATGGGTATTCATATGCGACTTCATATTTGATGGGTGGGCTTGTGATGTTTTTTGCTAACTTTATTTTCTTTTTTAGAATTTTTGTTAATAAGCAATTTTCTCCAGTGACAGAATTGCTGATTTTTTATATGAGTGAATTTTTGAAGTTATTCATCGTTGCGATGATTACGGTAGTCTTAGCGATTTACATAAAACCTAAATTATTTCCTTACATTTTCGGATTGGTTTTGTTACAATTAATAATGTGTTTTGTGCTTATCATGCTTACGAGAGTTAGATAGGCGTTTTTAATTTATAATAATTTAAAAAAGCTTTATAATCGGTGGAATATTAATGGCAAATACAGAAGCTGAGGCTCAGTTAGCAACAAATTATGTGCAACATCATTTGCACCATTGGCAGATATCTTTAGGTGACGGTGCTTTTTGGAAACTTAATATAGATTCTTTATTAGTTAGTAGTATTCTTGGTGGTCTATTTGTGTTGGTGATGTTTGTCGGTGCAAGACACGCTCATTCTGGAGTTCCGGATAGATTTCAAAATATTTTTGAGGCTATTTGGGAATGGGTAGATGGTCTTGTCGCAGAAAACTATCACTTTAATCGCAATTTTGTTACGCCTCTAGCCTTGACTATATTTGTTTGGGTTGTTCTGATGAACTTTATGGATTTGCTGCCGGTTGATTTGTTTGGCTGGGTTATAAGCTTCTTTACTGATAGTCATGAAGCGTACTTTAGGGTTGTGCCAACTGCAGATCCAAATGTTACATTTGCAATGTCTTTTGCTGTATTATTTTTGGTTATTTTATACAACAGCAAAGCAAAGGGTTTTGGCCTTTTCAAAGAGATTTTAAGTGCTCCTTTTGGTATTTGGTTGTTCCCTTTAAATATATTCTTTAGGCTTATTGATGAAGTTGTTAAGCCGGTATCATTATCGCTGCGTTTGTTTGGTAACATCTTTGCAGGTGAATTAATATTTACCTTGATTGCATTGTTGCCTTGGTGGTTCCAATGGTCGCTTGGTAGTATATGGGCTATATTCCATATATTAATTGTATTAATCCAAGCGTTTGTGTTTATGATGTTGACTGTAGTCTATTTAAATATGGCTCAAGAAGCTCACTAAGTTTAAACTAACCCAAAAACTAAAAATTAATAACAGGAGAAATGAAAAAAATGGATATGTCTTTACAGGTTTTAGGAAACTTAAATGGTCTTACAGCTATTGCTGTAGCACTACTTATATCTCTACCAGCATTAGGTACAGCAATAGGTTTCGGTGTATTAGGTGGTAAGTATCTTGAAGGTGTTGCTCGTCAGCCTGAGTTAGGCGGTATGCTACTTGGTCGTATGTTTATTGTTGCGGCTTTCGTGGATGCGTTCGCAGCTATATCTATAGCGATTGGTTTCTTAGTTCTTTATGCAAATCCTTTGGCTATCCCAGGTTTGGCAGAAGCAGCTAATAGAGTAGTAGGCGCATAAATTAATTTTTATAACATTCATTATCTAAAGGATAAGTAGATGGATATCAATATTACCCTATTCGGTCAAATTATAACATTTACAATCTTTGTTGTATTTACAATGAAGTTTGTATGGCCGCCACTACGCAAAGCTTTAGAAGAGCGTAGAGAAAAGATAGCTGATGGTTTAGCGTCTGCAGATAGAGCATCTCGTGAACTAGAAGTTGCGAAGCGTCAATCTGCAGAAGTGTTGCGTGAAGCAAAAGCTAAAGCAACAGAAATTATTGATGCTGCGTACACTCGTGCTCATAAAGTTGATGAGCAGGCTAAAGAAGAAGCTATAGTTGCTACTGATAAAATTAAAAGTATGGCAATGGCTGAGATTGAGCAAGAAAAAATTAAAGCTAAGGTTGAACTTAAGACTGAGCTTGTGACATTGGCAATGGCTGGTGCAAGTATGATTGTTTCTGCTCAGGTTGATGAGAAGGCAAGTGACGAAATCTTAAAAGAGTTTGTAGCTAAAATATAATATTAAAATTATAAGGTAAGATACATGGCAAATGTAAATGTAATTGCGAAGCCTTATGCAAAAGCAGCCTTTGAGTTTGCAAATGAGCATAAAGCTATAGAGCAATGGTCAAATAAACTTAATGCTTTCGCTAGTATCGTTGAAAGTGACTCTGTAGCAAGCATTATAGCAATCCCAATGTTCTCTCAAACTGAAATAGTAGCAGTAGTTAAGGGACAGTTAGACCAAAACTTTGCTAACTTCTTATCTCTAATCGCAGATAATAAAAGATTAGAGCTCTTACCAAGTATTGCTTTGCAGTTTGAAGAAATTAAAAATACTCAGTCAAACAGAAGGTTTGCTAGTGTTATTTTGGCATATGAAGCAGATGCAGCTGTACAAGAGAATCTTAAGTTGAATTTAGAGAAGAAATTTAACTGCTCTATCGATTTGGATGTGCAAGTAGATTCAGCAATAATTGGTGGAGCTATAGTTAAAGTAGGTGATACGGTAATTGATGATTCTGTATCTGGCCGTTTAGAGAAAATGAAAAGTGTTTTGTTATCATAAATTTATAGGGAATGAGTATGCAACTAAGTCCATCAGAGATTAGTGGTCTAATCAAGCAAAGAATTGAAAAATTCGATTATTCTATCGAATTAAAGTCAGAAGGTACTATTGTAAGTGTATCTGACGGTATTGTTACAATATATGGTTTAAATGATGTTACTGCTGGTGAGATGATTAAATTACCAGGTGGTATCTTTGGTCTAGCTCTTAACTTAAATACAGACTCTGTTGGAGCTGTAGTACTGGGTGAGTATGACCATATTAGAGAAGGTGATAAAGCATACTGTACAGGAAGAATCTTAGAAGTCCCAGTTGGGAAAGAGCTTTTAGGTAGAGTTGTAAATGCTCTAGGTTCACCTATCGACGGTAAAGGTGATATAGCTTCTGACCTTGCTTCTCCTATTGAAAAAATTGCACCAGGTGTGATTTGGAGAAAATCAGTAGATCAAGCTTTACAAACAGGTATTAAGTCTATTGACTCAATGGTTCCAATTGGTCGTGGTCAAAGAGAGCTTATTATTGGTGATAGACAGATTGGTAAAACAGCTATTGCTGTTGATACTATTATTAACCAAAAAGATACAGGTGTTAAATGTATCTATGTTGCGATAGGTCAGAAAGCTTCAAATATTGCAAATATCGTAAGACAGCTAGAAGAAAATGATGCTATGAAGCATACTATTATTGTAGCGGCGACAGCTTCTGATTCTGCATCTTTACAATACATAGCTCCTTATGCTGGTTGCTCTATGGGTGAGTACTTCCGTGATCGCGGTGAAGATGCTCTAATCATCTATGATGACTTGACTAAACAAGCATGGGCTTATAGACAGATTTCATTGCTGCTAAGAAGACCGCCTGGCCGTGAAGCGTATCCTGGTGATGTATTCTACCTTCACTCAAGACTTCTTGAAAGAGCGGCTAGAGTAAATGAAGCTTGGGTTGAAAAGCATACTAACGGTGAAGTAAAAGGTAAGACAGGTTCTTTAACAGCTTTACCAATTATTGAAACTCAAGCTGGTGATATTTCTGCTTTTGTACCGACTAACGTAATTTCAATTACAGATGGACAGATTTTCTTAGAGACAGATTTATTTAACTCTGGTCTAAGACCTGCGATTAACCCTGGTAACTCGGTTTCTCGTGTTGGTGGTGCTGCTCAGACTAAGATTATTAAAAAACTAGGTGGTGGTATTCGTTTAGCACTTGCTCAGTTTAGAGAATTAGAAGCATTCTCACAGTTTGCATCAGATCTTGATGAGGCTACAAGAGCACAATTAAATAGAGGTGAGAGAGTTACTGAACTTCTTAAGCAGAAGCAATTCTCTACTTTATCGATAGCTCTTATAGGTCTATCATTATTTGCAGCAGATAATGATTATTTAGATAGCTTAGAAGTTGCAGAAATTATACCTTTTGAATTAGCTTTACATGCTCTTGCAGAGGATAAGTATGCAGATGTAGTTGCAGATATAAATGCAACTGGTAAGTATGATTCTGAAATTGCAGATAAGCTAAAAGCAATGGTAGAAGACTGCAAAGCAAATCAAGCTTGGTAGGAGTAGACTATGTCTAATGCTAGAGAAATTAAATCAAAAGTAGCAAGTGTAGAGAACACTCAGAAAATTACGGGTGCGATGGAGCTTGTTGCGGCTAGTAAAATGAGGGGTGCTATTGTTAAAATGAACAATGTGCGCCCTTATGTTAATTGTGCTAATACAATTATTAAAAATGTACTAGTAGCAAGTATAGATTATCCAAACCCTTATTTTTTAGATCGTGAGATCAAGAGAGTGGGATATATAGTAACTTCTACAGATAGAGGTCTTTGTGGTGGCTTAAATATTAATTTATTTAAGAATGTGCTTAAAGATATTAAAAAAAATCTTGATAAGAAAGTTGGTATAGATATCTGTGTGGTTGGAGCAAAGGCTGAGGCGTTTTTTACTAAGCTTAAAGGTGTTAATGTAATTGTATCTGCTCATTATTATGATAAAGATGAAGAAGCTAGCATTCAGTCAATATGTGGTGCAGTATCTGTTATGCTTGAGAAGTTTGAAAAAGGTGAGTTAGATAGCATTTATCTATATAGTAACCATTTTGAAAGTACTATTAAGCAAAAGCCAGTTCAGCAAACACTATTGCCAATACAGGATGTATTATCAGAAGAAGAAAAGAAAGCAAATGAATCTGAGGTTTCTAAAGGTCACTGGGATTATATTTACGAAAGAGACATAGAAGAAGTTCTTAATGCTTTATGCGTTAGATATATTGAAGCGCAAGTGCGTGGAGCAGTTTTAGAAAATGCAGCATGTGAGCAAGCAGCTCGTATGTTAGCAATGAAAAATGCAACAGATAACGCTGGTGATATTATTGATCAGCTTAAATTAGAGTATAACAAAGTAAGACAAGCTATGATTACACAAGAGCTTGCGGAAATTTGTTCAGGTGCAGCAGCAGTTTAGGAGAGATAAATGAGTACTGGTAAAATTATTCAAGTAATTGGTCCTGTTATTGATGTGGAATTTTCACTTGATAATACGCCAAAAGTATACGATGCATTAAAAGTAGAAGAGGTTTCTCTTGTTCTTGAAGTTCAACAACAAATTGGTGACAGTGTAGTTCGTACTATTGCAATGGGATCTAGTGATGGTCTTCGTCGTGGTATGGAAGTTGTTAATACACATGCACCGATTTCAGTTCCTGTAGGTAAAGGTACGCTAGGTCGTATTATGAATGTATTGGGTGAGCCAATCGATGAAGCTGGTCCTGTAGAGCATTCCGAAAAAAGATCTATCCATCAATCACCTCCTGCTTATGATGAGTTAGCTTTAAGTACAGAAATTCTAGAAACAGGTATCAAAGTAGTCGACCTTATATGTCCATTTGCAAAAGGTGGTAAAGTCGGTTTATTCGGTGGTGCGGGTGTTGGTAAGACTGTTACAATGATGGAGCTTATCAATAACATCGCTAAAGAGCACAGTGGATATTCAGTATTTGCTGGTGTGGGTGAGCGTACTCGTGAAGGTAATGACTTTTACTATGAGATGAAAGATTCTAATGTACTAGATAAAGTATCACTTGTTTACGGCCAAATGAATGAGCCGCCAGGTAACAGATTAAGAGTAGCTTTGACAGGTCTTACTATTGCGGAAGGTTTCCGTGATGAGAAGAGTGATGTACTTATGTTTGTAGATAATATCTACCGTTATACACTTGCTGGTACAGAAGTATCTGCACTTTTAGGTCGTATGCCGTCAGCTGTGGGCTACCAACCTACACTAGCTGCTGAGATGGGTGCTTTACAAGAGCGTATTACATCTACAAAGACTGGTTCTATTACATCAGTTCAAGCTGTATATGTACCTGCCGATGACTTAACAGATCCATCTCCAGCTACTACATTCTCGCATTTGGATGCTACTATTGTACTATCTCGTCAAATTGCTGAGCTTGGTATATATCCGGCGGTAGATCCACTAGATTCTACTTCAAGACAGTTAGATCCATTAGTAGTAGGTCAAGAGCATTATGAAACTGCTCGTGCTGTTCAGAAGACACTACAAAGATATAAAGAACTGAAAGATATTATCGCAATTCTAGGTATGGATGAATTATCTGATGAAGATAAGAAAACTGTAGATAGAGCTCGTAAGATTCAAAGATTCTTATCTCAACCTTTCCATGTTGCTGAAGTATTTACAGGTAACTCTGGTAAGTTTGTACCTCTAAAAGATACTATTGCAAGCTTTAGAGCTATTGCTAGTGGTGAGTATGATCACTTACCTGAGCAAGCTTTCTATATGGTAGGTTCTATCCAAGAAGCTATTGAAAAATCAAAAAACCTATAGATAAAAAAGTATGTCTAAAAACTATCTAAAAGTCGATGTAGTTAGCCCGTTAGGCTCAGTATTTACAGGTGAAGCTGATATAGTCAGCTTGCGTGGTTCTGCAGGTGAAATAGGTATAGCTTATGGACATACAGAACTTCTTTCTACTATGCCTGCTGGTGTTGTCAATATCAAAAAAGATGAAACTACTGAGGTGCTGTATGTATCTGGTGGTATTATTGAGGTAACTCCAAAGCGTGTGACTATAATGGTTGACGATATGGAGAAAGCTGCAAATCTAAATAAAGCTGAGGCTGAAAAAGCAAAATCTAGAGCAGAAGAAGCATTAAATAAAGCTGATGCTTCAAAATTAGATATTGATCAAGCGCATCAAAGACTACAAGAAGCAGATGCTCGTTTAAAAGCTCTTAATGCTTCTAATGGTATTTATTACTCTAAATAGTAAATCTTTACGTTCCTTAGATTAAAGTACCAAGTGAGACAACCTTATTTCTAGATTCTACCTGAAGAGGAGTTTTGAATCCAAGACTTTTTCTAAGTCTGTTGTTCAATAGGTTTTCAACTCTTCTAGTTTGGTCTTAAGTAATATTATCTAATCTCAGGTTTTTAGAGAAGAATTGTCTAATTAACCCATTTGTATTTTCATTGGTGCCACGTTGCCAAGAAGAGTATGTATCAGCAAAAAATATATCTATCTCTAATACTTCTGATATTAGCATGTGTTTGGAAAACTCTTTACCATTATCAAAAGTGATTGAGTGAGTATGTGACGCATTAAGTGTTTGTATTAAACTGTTTGCTAAGTTTTCAGCATTCTTACTAGCCAAAGGTTTAATTTTAGTTAGTTTAGATACTCTATCAACTAGTGTTAATAAGTCACCCTTGTGATCTTTGCCAATAATAGTGTCTCTCTCAAAATCTCAAAGTCTACTTTGTTCATCTATAAGAAAGTCTCTCTCATGTATTGAAACTCTATTTTGTATTTGGCCTCTATGCTCTTGACTAGCTGTACCTCTTTTACGATAAGTTTTCTGACAACGCAAATAAGTGTGTAAGTCAACGCCTCTTTCTTTATTCCCATAGATATACTTATAGATGCTTTCATCACTTATGACATCTAACCCACCCATTAGATGTTAAACCGCCACTTATTTGCTCTGGATACCAATACTGTTTGATAAGATGCTCTACATAGCTCCAACCAAATTGCCTAATTTGTTTGTTGCCTTTACGTTTTCTTGAGTTTGCAAGTGATTGTTCTTGTTTAGGTCTAGAACCTCGTTTGCCGGTGTTACGGTTTATCTCTTTGTATATGCTACTTTGGTTACAACCAACTTCCATGGCTATTTGTGTTTTAGAAACACCTATTTTCAATAATGAACCAATGTGGTATCTTTGTTCTTGAGTAAGTTGGGTGTAGGATGGTCCTATGGTGATTCCTTAAGTAGATTTTTAGCAAGTGAGACAATATCTAACTTACTCTTTTAGTGCAACAATTATTTTGTCGCACTTACAACTTGAATCCAAGTAATAATAAGGACTGTTTTAGTGATGTTAGTGAAAATTAGTGCGAAAAATTCAAATATAATAATTATTAATTTTTAATATTTTTGTTTACTAATATGAATATAGTTGTTAAAATATTGTTCGTTATTAATAATTACGCAAATTATAAAAAAAGAAATATAAGATAATTTATGACTATAAAAAAAATCATATTATTTTTATCGCTACTTGCAGGAGCTTTGACTATTAGCTCTTGTACTAAAGAAGAGCATGTACAAGAGTATCATATAAAATCAGACTGTAGCGGGCTAGTATGTAGGCTTTCTGTAGAAGATGATGCTATAGATAGGTACATCAACCTATTGGGTAAGCCTAAAGACAAAGTAATAAAACGAGTACTGCTAAATAGTGCTCAAGATGAACTTACTTGGTCAATACTTGGTAATGGAACATTCGCTGATAACAGCCAACTAGAGCATAGAAATCTAGCACCGTGTACTGACGATGAAGATGGTTGTAGTCCAAATTCAAACCCTACAGGCTTTGTATTTGAATCTATAGGTCCTGAACAAATAGGCGTAAGTGGTAGTATAATAAATGATAATGGTAGTATTACGCAGATAGACGAACAATCAACTATTGATGTAGAGACTGGTAAGCCTATTGTAAGTATCGCTCATGGTACTGATGACGAACTTGCTTATACATTTACAGCGGATTCTACTGATACAGGTATACCAGATGGTGCTACTTATACATGGTATGTAGATAATAATGAAGTCGGTACAGGTGAATCTATAGATTATACATTTAATGCTGCTGGTACAGTATACAAAGTTAAGCTAGTCGTTAGCTCACCTGATTTAACAGATGATATTGTAGTTGAAAATGATATCACATCTGGATACATACCTCCTGTTATAAATGAACCTGTAATTAATGGTAAAACTGTCTCAGTATCTGTAGATGTTACTAATACTGGCTTACCTTCTGGCACTACATATACATGGAGTGTTGTGGGAGAAACTGTAACTGCTACAGGTACCAGCGCTACACTAGAGTTACCTGCCTATGCTACTGACTATACAATCACACTCACAACTACTTCGCCAGAAGGCGATGAAATTACAAGTACTAAGAATATAACTACAGGTTATGGTGATATAGCGCTTAGTTCAGAGTCTGTAGGTGGTTCAGGTACAGACTATAGATTTACAGCAGATACTTCGAATACAGGACTGCCAGAAACTGCAACATTTGAGTGGAAGATAGATGGAGTTACACAAACACAAACAACAAATATACTAGACCATGACTTTTTAACTCTTGGTAGCTATGAAGTAAGCGTACAAGCAAAAGTAGATGGTAATTTGGTGGGAAGCCCTGTAACTGAGCAGTTAAATTTAACAGCAGCTGGAGAGCCTGGAATTCAAGTTAATCAAGGATCAAACAATTTAGAAAAGGTCTTTACAGCTGATTTAAATGCAACTGGCATAGATGGTTCATGGACGAAGTCTTGGGAAGTTGATGGTAATACAATAGCTGGCGAAACTGGAAATTCATTTACATACCAGTTTGCTGATCCAGATACTAATTATTCAGTGACATTTACAGCTACTAAGGACAGTCAGACAAAAACTGCTTCTTACAACTTTACCACTCCACCTATCAATCTAAACGCTACTACAAACCTAGACATCGGTGTAGTTAATGCTAGTAGAACAGCAGCAATAGAATTTTTACCTGCAGAAACAGGAATTACTGATGATTGGAGTTTCCAATGGAGTAGCTCAGACACAAGTGCAACATTTAATGCGCCAACTGCAAAAAATACAAGTGTAACATTCTCTGTTGCTGGCGATCACACAGTTACTATGACAGCTACATCACCTGGCAATACTGTGGTTCAGGTGACAAGCGATAATATAAGAGTAGCGGCTGGTCAGCCTAATGTTCATATCTCTCGTAATACTGATGACACACTTGCTTATACATTTACAGCGGATCCTACTGATACAGGTATACCAGATGGTGCTACTTATACATGGTATGTAGATAATAATGAAGTCGGTACAGGTGAATCTACAGTTTATACATTTAATGCTGCTAGTACATTATACCAAGTTAAGCTAGTCGTTAGCTCACCTGATTTAACAGATGATATTGTAGTTGAAACTAATATCACATCTGGATACATACCTCCTGTTATTAATGAACCTGTGGTTAATGGTAAAACTGTCTCAGTATCTGTAGATGTTACTAATACTGGCTTACCTGCTGGCACTACATATACATGGAGTGTTGTGGGAGAAACTGTAACTGCTACAGGTACCAGCGCTACACTAGAGTTACCTGCCTATGCTACTGACTATACAATCACACTCACAACGACTACGCCAGAAGGCGATGAATTTATAAGTACTAAGAATATAACTACAGTTTATGGTGATATAGCGCTTAGTTCAGAGTCTGTAGGTGGTTCAGGTACAGACTATAAATTTACAGCAGATACTTCGAATACAGGACTGCCAGTAACTGCAACATTTGAGTGGAAGATAGATGGAGTTACACAAACACAAACAACAAATATACTAGACCATGACTTTTTAACTCTTGGTAGCTATGAAGTAAGCGTACAAGCAAAAGTAGATGGTAATTTGGTGGGAAGCCCTGTAACTGAGCAGTTAAATTTAACAGCAGCTGGAGAGCCTGGAATTCAAGTTAATCAAGGATCAAACAATTTAGAAAAGGTCTTTACAGCTGAGTTAAATGCAACTGGCATAGATGGTTCATGGACGAAGTCTTGGGAAGTTGATGGTAATACAATAGCTGGCGAAACTGGAAATTCATTTACATACCAGTTTTCTGATCCAGATACGAATTATTCAGTGACATTTACAGCTACTAAGGACAGTCAGACAAAAACTGCTTCTTACAACTTTACCACTCCACCTATCAATCTAAACGCTACTACAAACCTAAACATCGGTGTAGTTAATGCTAGTAGAACAGCAGCAATAGAATTTTTACCTGCAGAAACAGGAATTACTGATGATTGGAGTTTCCAATGGAGTAGCTCAGAAACAAGTGCAACATTTAATGCGCCAACTGCAAAAAATACAAGTGTAACATTCTCTGTTGCTGGCGATCACACAGTTACTATGACAGCTACATCACCTGGCAATACTGTGGTTCAGGTGACAAGCGATAATATAAGAGTAGCGGCTGGTCAGCCTAATGTTCATATCTCTCGTAATACTGATGACACACTTGCTTATACATTTACAGCGGATCCTACTGATACAGGTATACCAGATGGTGCTACTTATACATGGTATGTAGATAATAATGAAGTTGGTACAGGTGAATCTACAGTTTATACATTTAATGCTGCTAGTACCTTATACCAAGTTAAGCTAGTCGTTAGCTCACCTGATTTAACAGATGATATTGTAGTTGAAACTGATATCACATCTGGATACATACCTCCTGTTATAAATGAACCTGTAGTTAATGGTAAAACTGTCTCAGTATCTGTAGATGTTACTAATACTGGCTTACCTTCTGGCACTACATATACATGGAGTGTTGTGGGAGAAACTGTAACTGCTACAGGTACCAGCGCTACACTAGAGTTACCTGCCTATGCTACTGACTATACAATCACACTCACAACGACTACGCCAGAAGGCGATGAATTTACAAGTACTAAGAATATAACTACAGTTTATGGTGATATAGCGCTTAGTTCAGAGTCTGTAGGTGGTTCAGGTACAGACTATAAATTTACAGCAGATACTTCGAATACAGGACTGCCAGTAACTGCAACATTTGAGTGGAAGATAGATGGAGTTACACAAACACAAACAACAAATATACTAGACCATGACTTTTTAACTCTTGGTAGCTATGAAGTAAGCGTACAAGCAAAAGTAGATGGTAATTTGGTGGGAAGCCCTGTAACTGAGCAGTTAAATATCACAGAAGCTGGAGAGCCTGGAATTCAAGTTAATCAAGGATCAAACAATTTAGAAAAGGTCTTTACAGCTGAGTTAAATGCAACTGGCATAGATGGTTCATGGACGAAGTCTTGGGAAGTTGATGGTAATACAATAGCTGGCGAAACTGGCAATTCATTTACATACCAGTTTGCTGATCCAGATACTAATTATTCAGTGAAATTTACAGCTACTAAAGACAGTCAGACAAAAACTGCTTCTTACAACTTTACCACTCCACCTATCAATCTAGACGCTACTACAAACCTAAACATCGGTAGTGTTAATGCTAGTAGAACAGCAGCAATAGAATTTTTACCTGCAGAGTCAGGAATTACGGATAATTGGAGTTTCCAATGGAGTAGCTCAGACACAAGTGCAACATTTAGTGCGCCAACTGCAAAAAATACAAGTGTAACATTCTCTGTTGCTGGCGATCACACAGTTACTATGACAGCTACATCACCTGGCAATACTGTGGTTCAGGTGACAAGCGATAATATAAGAGTAGCGGCTGGTCAGCCTAATGTTCATATCTCTCGTAATACTGATGACACACTTGCTTATACATTTACAGCGGATCCTACTGATACAGGTATACCAGATGGTGCTACTTATACATGGTATGTAGATAATAATGAAGTTGGTACAGGTGAATCTACAGTTTATACATTTAATGCTGCTAGTACCTTATACCAAGTTAAGCTAGTCGTTAGCTCACCTGATTTAACAGATGATATTGTAGTTGAAACTGATATCACATCTGGATACATACCTCCTGTTATAAATGAACCTGTGGTTAATGGTAAAACTGTCTCAGTATCTGTAGATGTTACTAATACTGGCTTACCTTCTGGCACTACATATACATGGAGTGTTGTGGGAGAAACTGTAACTGCTACAGGTACCAGCGCTACACTAGAGTTACCTGCCTATGCTACTGACTATACAATCACACTCACAACGACTACGCCAGAAGGCGATGAATTTACAAGTACTAAGAATATAACTACAGTTTATGGTGATATAGCGCTTAGTTCAGAGTCTGTAGGTGGTTCAGGTACAGACTATAAATTTACAGCAGATACTTCGAATACAGGACTGCCAGTAACTGCAACATTTGAGTGGAAGATAGATGGAGTTACACAAACACAAACAACAAATATACTAGACCATGACTTTTTAACTCTTGGTAGCTATGAAGTAAGCGTACAAGCAAAAGTAGATGGTAATTTGGTGGGAAGCCCTGTAACTGAGCAGTTAAATATCACAGCAGCTGGAGAGCCTGGAATTCAAGTTAATCAAGGATCAAACAATTTAGAAAAGGTCTTTACAGCTGAGTTAAATGCAACTGGCATAGATGGTTCATGGACGAAGTCTTGGGAAGTTGATGGTAATACAATAGCTGGCGAAACTGGCAATTCATTTACATACCAGTTTCCTGATCCAGATACTAATTATTCAGTGAAATTTACAGCTACTAAAGACAGTCAGACAAAAACTGCTTCTTACAACTTTACCACTCCACCTATCAATCTAGACGCTACTACAAACCTAAACATCGGTAGTGTTAATGCTAGTAGAACAGCAGCAATAGAATTTTTACCTGCAGAGTCAGGAATTACGGATAATTGGAGTTTCCAATGGAGTAGCTCAGACACAAGTGCAACATTTAATGCGCCAACTGCAAAAAATACAAGTGTAACATTCTCTGTTGCTGGCGATCACACAGTTACTATGACAGCTACATCACCTGGCAATACTGTGGTTCAGGTGACAAGCGATAATATAAGAGTAGCGGCTGGTCAGCCTAATGTTCATATCTCTCGTAATACTGATGACACACTTGCTTATACATTTACAGCGGATCCTACTGATACAGGTATACCAGATGGTGCTACTTATACATGGTATGTAGATAATAATGAAGTTGGTACAGGTGAATCTACAGTTTATACATTTAATGCTGCTAGTACCTTATACCAAGTTAAGCTAGTCGTTAGCTCACCTGATTTAACAGATGATATTGTAGTTGAAACTGATATCACATCTGGATACATACCTCCTGTTATAAATGAACCTGTAGTTAATGGTAAAACTGTCTCAGTATCTGTAGATGTTACTAATACTGGCTTACCTTCTGGCACTACATATACATGGAGTGTTGTGGGAGAAACTGTAACTGCTACAGGTACCAGCGCTACACTAGAGTTACCTGCCTATGCTACTGACTATACAATCACACTCACAACGACTACGCCAGAAGGCGATGAATTTACAAGTACTAAGAATATAACTACAGTTTATGGTGATATAGCGCTTAGTTCAGAGTCTGTAGGTGGTTCAGGTACAGACTATAAATTTACAGCAGATACTTCGAATACAGGACTGCCAGTAACTGCAACATTTGAGTGGAAGATAGATGGAGTTACACAAACACAAACAACAAATATACTAGACCATGACTTTTTAACTCTTGGTAGCTATGAAGTAAGCGTACAAGCAAAAGTAGATGGTAATTTGGTGGGAAGCCCTGTAACTGAGCAGTTAAATATCACAGAAGCTGGAGAGCCTGGAATTCAAGTTAATCAAGGATCAAACAATTTAGAAAAGGTCTTTACAGCTGAGTTAAATGCAACTGGCATAGATGGTTCATGGACGAAGTCTTGGGAAGTTGATGGTAATACAATAGCTGGCGAAACTGGAAATTCATTTACATACCAGTTTTCTGATCCAGATACGAATTATTCAGTGACATTTACAGCTACTAAGGACAGTCAGACAAAAACTGCTTCTTACAACTTTACCACTCCACCTATCAATCTAAACGCTACTACAAACCTAAACATCGGTGTAGTTAATGCTAGTAGAACAGCAGCAATAGAATTTTTACCTGCAGAAACAGGAATTACTGATGATTGGAGTTTCCAATGGAGTAGCTCAGAAACAAGTGCAACATTTAATGCGCCAACTGCAAAAAATACAAATGTAACATTCCCTGTTGCTGGCGATCACACAGTTACTATGACAGCTACATCACCTGGCAATACTGTGGTTCAGGTGACAAGCGATAATATAAGAGTAGCGGCTGGTCAGCCTAATGTTCATATCTCTCGTAATACTGATGACACACTTGCTTATACATTTACAGCGTATCCTACTGATACAGGTATACCAAATGGTGCTACTTATACATGGTATGTAGAGAATAATGAAGTTGGTACAGGTGAATCTACAGTTTATACATTTAATGCTGCTAGTACCTTATACCAAGTTAAGCTAGTCGTTAGCTCACCTGATTTAACAGATGATATTGTAGTTGAAACTAATATCACATCTGGATACATACCTCCTGTTATTAATGAACCTGTGGTTAATGGTAAAACTGTCTCAGTATCTGTAGATGTTACTAATACTGGCTTACCTTCTGGCACTACATATACATGGAGTGTTGTGGGAGAAACTGTAACTGCTACAGGTACCAGCGCTACACTAGAGTTACCTGCCTATGCTACTGACTATACAATCACACTCACAACGACTACGCCAGAAGGCGATGAATTGACAAGTACTAAGAATATAACTACAGGTTATGGTGATATAGCGCTTAGTTCAGAGTCTGTAGGTGGTTCAGGTACAGACTATAAATTTACAGCAGATACTTCGAATACAGGACTGCCAGTAACTGCAACATTTGAGTGGAAGATAGATGGAGTTACACAAACACAAACAACAAATATACTAGACCATGACTTTTTAACTCTTGGTAGCTATGAAGTAAGCGTACAAGCAAAAGTAGATGGTAATTTGGTGGGAAGCCCTGTAACTGAGCAGTTAAATATCACAGAAGCTGGAGAGCCTGGAATTCAAGTTAATCAAGGATCAAACAATTTAGAAAAGGTCTTTACAGCTGATTTAAATGCAACTGGCATAGATGGTTCATGGACGAAGTCTTGGGAAGTTGATGGTAATACAATAGCTGGCGAAACTGGAAATTCATTTACATACCAGTTTGCTGATCCAGATACTAATTATTCAGTGAAATTTACAGCTACTAAGGACAGTCAGACAAAAACTGCTTCTTACAACTTTACCACTCCACCTATCAATCTAGACGCTACTACAAACCTAAACATCGGTGTAGTTAATGCTAGTAGAACAGCAGCAATAGAATTTTTACCTGCAGAAACAGGAATTACTGATGATTGGAGTTTCCAATGGAGTAGCTCAGAAACAAGTGCAACATTTAATGCGCCAACTGCAAAAAATACAAATGTAACATTCCCTGTTGCTGGCGATCACACAGTTACTATGACAGCTACATCACCTGGCAATACTGTGGTTCAGGTGACAAGTGATAATATAAGAGTAGCGGCTGGTCAGCCTAATGTTAATATCTCTCGTAATACTAATGACACACTTGCTTATACATTTACAGCGGATCCTACTGATACAGGTATACCAGATGGTGCTACTTATACATGGTATGTAGATAATAATGAAGTCGGTACAGGTGAATCTCTAAATTATACATTTAATGCTGCTAGTACATTATACCAAGTTAAGCTAGTCGTTAGCTCACCTGATTTAACAGATGATATTGTAGTTGAAACTAATATCACATCTGGATACACACCTCCTGTTATAAATGAACCTGTAATTAATGGTAAAATTGTATCAGTATCTGTAGATGTTACTAATACGGGCTTACCTGTTGGAACTACATATACATGGTATGTTGAGGGTATAACTGTAACTACAGGTATCAACGCTACACTAGAGTTACCTGCCTATGCTACTGACTATACAATCACACTAACAACGACTCCGCCAGAAGGCGATGAATTGATAAGTACTAAGAATATAACTACAGGTTATGGTGATATAGCGCTTAGTTCAGAGTCTGTAGGTGGTTCAGGTACAGACTATAAATTTACAGCAAATACTTCGAATACAGGACTGCCAGTAACTGCAACATTTGAGTGGAAGATAGATGGAGTTACACAAACACAAACAACAAATATACTAGATCATGACTTTTTAACTCTTGGTAGCTATGAAGTAAGCGTACAAGCAAAAGTAGATGGTAATTTGGTGGTAAGCCCTGTAACTGAGCAGTTAAATATCACAGAAGCTGGAGATCCTGGAGTTCAAGTTAATCAAGGATCAAACAATTTAGAAAAGGTCTTTACAGCTGATTTAAATGCAACTGGCATAGATGGTTCATGGACGAAGTCTTGGGAAGTTGATGGTAATACAATAGCTGGCGAAACTGGAAATTCATTTACATACCAGTTTGCTGATCCAGATACTAATTATTCAGTGACATTTACAGCTACTAAGGACAGTCAGACAAAAACTGCTTCTTACAACTTTACCACTTCACCTATAAATCTAGACGCTACTACAAACCTAAACATCGGTAGTGTTAATTCTAGTAGAACAGCAGCAATAGAATTTTTACCTGCAGAGTCAGGAATTACGGATAATTGGAGTTTCCAATGGAGTAGCTCAGACACAAGTGCAACATTTAATGCGCCAACTGCAAAAAATACAAGTGTAACATTCTCTGTTGCTGGCGTTCACACAGTTACTATGACAGCTACATCACCTGGCAATACTGTGGTTCAGGTTACTAGTAGAAACATAGTAGTACCGCCCGCAGCTATAGCAAATATGGACTGGATTATCAGAGATTTACCGAGCGGAACCGCGGGACCATATTCCGGATGGCCATATGTGCAAGCCGGTAATATGGTAGGTATTTCTTGCCCATCTGGCGCGGATCCTGTAAATAATTTCAATGGTACAAAGGTCATATCTCGCTATGCTACTCCTATTAATACTAATGCAAGCATAAACGGTTCATCAATCCCCGCCAATACTAGATACGCCATACGATTGCATACTTATACTATGAGTGGTAGTGGAGCAAGTCACGTAGTCCATCTATATGCTGGTAGCAGTGGTGCTGCAACCGGTGGATTAAGTTTGAGCTCTACAGTTCACTTCGTCGGTGGAACTCCACCTAATCCTTTTTTACATTTAATATGTGTATCTCGGAATTATGGCACCCCGTGGTCAAATATATCCATATAGATAAAGGGTTGTAGGCTGTCTAAATTTTCATGTTTTCGCAGTATCTTTTTGATTTTGTATTTATATTTTGAATTTTATATTTTTGTCTATCTTAGATTCAAGTACCAAGTGCGACAACCTTATTTCTAGATTCTACCTGAAGAGGAGTTTTGAATCCAAGACTTTTTCTAAGTCTGTTGTTCAATAGGTTTTCAACTCTTCTAGTTTGGTCTTAAGTAATATCATCTAATCTCAGGTTTTTAGAGAATAATTATCTAATTAACCTATTAGATGTTCAACCGCCACTTATTTGCTCTGGATACCAATACTGTTTGATAAGATGCTCTACATAGCTCCAACCAAATTGCCTAATTTGTTTGTTGTCTTTACGTTTTCTTGAGTTTGCAAGTTATTGTGCCTGTTTAGGTCTATAACCTCGTTTGCCGGTGTTACGGTTTATCTCTTTGTATATGCTACTTTGGTTACAACCAACTTCCATGGCTATTTGTGTTTTAGAAACACCTATTATCAATAGCCGAGCGTATGTCTTTAATTTAAAAAGACCACATACTACTCTGTCACTATATTTTAGATTATTATATAATATCTTCATTATCTAGTTAGATTCGTTAATTAAATCATGTCACATATTTTAGTACTAAACTGCGGTAGCTCTTCAGTTAAATTTGCACTTATAAACCCTCAAACTATAGAATCTCTATTTACGGGATTGGCTGAGAATATTTCTCAAGAAAACTGCTCTATTACTTTCAAATCAGAAGATAAAAAGAAACTTCATATCAAAAATGGTCAATATAATGATATATTCCTTGAGCTTAAAAAATATCTAGATGAAAAAGGCTTATTAAATAATGTCGTTGCAATAGGTCATAGAGTAGTTGCTGGAGGTCAGTATTTTTCAAAATCAGCTGTTATTACACCTGCGAATTTGGAGAAAATAAAAGCTTGTATTCCACTTGCACCACTACATAATCCTGCTCATGTCGAAGGCATTAACTTCTGTGAGAAGATATTTGTAGGGCTTACACAGGTAGCAGTTTTTGATACTGCATTTCATCAGACTATACCTGGCTATATAGCAGAGTATGCAATACCTAGAAAGCTTACGGAGGAGTATAGTATACGTAAGTATGGTGCTCATGGAACTTCACATAAGTTTGTATCTCAAGAAGCTGTAAAAATTTTAAACAAGCAAAAGGCTAGTGTCATAGTTGCGCATCTTGGTAATGGTTGTAGTATAACAGCGGTAGTAGATGGTGAAAGTAGAGATACTAGCATGGGGCTTACTCCTCTTGATGGGTTAGTCATGGGTACGCGTTCAGGAAGTATAGACCCTAGTGTGTTTGGCTATCTATCTGATAACCTTGGTTGGGATGCTGCAAAGACTACACAGATGCTTAATCAACAAAGTGGTCTACTTGGTATATGTGGTTGTAATGATATGCGTGAAGTTTCTGAGATTGCTGCAAATGGCGATGAGATCGCAAGATTTGCTATAGAGACTTTCTGCCAACGCGTAGCTGAATTTGTATCTAAATATATGCTACATTTTGATGAGCTAGATGCTTTAGTTTTTACTGGTGGAATTGGCGAAAATGCTGCAAATATACGTAGTATCGTAATTTCTAAGCTTAAAAATATCGGCTTTAAAATAGATGAAACTAAAAACCAAAATGCTGACAGCTTTATACATTCACAAGATAGCCATAAAATCATGATTATACCTACAAATGAAGAGCTAATGATTGCTCAAGATACACTAAACTTAATCTAAGGGGACTATATGAAAACCTCAATATTTATACTACCAACATCTAAACATACAGGCTTGAGAGTACTAACAAAATCAATAGAGTATGCACTTCAGCAAGAGGGCTTGAAAGTTACTACATTTCACCCTATCTATGACATGAATGTATCCATAGATAAAATAGAAAAATACCTTCTAAACAACCGAGTAAAAGATTTTGTTGCAGTACTGCTAAACAAATATTATGAAAAATGTGTAGATAACGACTTTGTAGTATTTTCAGGGCTTTTTCTCCAAGGAGATCATTCACACCCATTATATGCTTTAAACGGCATCGTGGGTGAACTCAATACAGAGATCATCAAAGCCTTATCAGCTAAAATTATAATCGTGAGTTTTCATGGAAATAAATCTCTAATTGAGCTTAATGAGGAGTTAGATTATGCACACAGAAGCTTGCCTAAAAAAACAGATTTTTTAGGTGCTATAATAACTAAGGTTAATGCACCTTACGATGAAGATGGGCATCTAAGCTTTAGTTTAACTGATGAAGAGGGTGTAACTGAGCATCATAATAATATTACTATTAGTGATTTAGAGAACCTAAAAGTATTTAAAAATAAGGGTTTTGAGATATTAGGTGCTATAGAGTGGGCAAATGAGAAGACTTACCCTCGAGTACTAGATATAAAAAACAAACTTAAGCTTGATGAGCTGACTGGAATTGACCTAAACTCCAGAGTACAACGAGTTATGATGTGCTCTCGTAGTGTTGATAACTTCATAAAAGAGCTTAAGCCAAATTCTTTGGTAATAACATCAGCAGATAGATCAGATATATTATTAGCGGTATGTTTAGCAGCTAAAAGTGGTATGAAAATAGCAGGGATTATCCTTACAGCGAAAGAGTATCTTAACGATGAGGTTAAAAAACTTTGCTTAGAAACTACTAAAGAAGCCGGTGTGGCAATTCTAGTTACTAAAAGCAGAAGTGTTAGTACTATTTTGCGTATTGCTAATATTGATGTGATGGGTATTCCTCTTGATGATAAAGAGAGAATTCGAGAAGTTATGAATGTTGTTATAAATTCTTTGGATAAAGAAAAAATTATCACAGCAATTAGTCAAAACATCATTAAACATCAGATTATGTCGCCACCGGCATTTAGGTATCATTTGCTCAAAATGGCAAGACAAGCTCAAAAGAGAATTATACTGCCAGAAAGCTATGAGCCTAGAACTCTACTAGGGGCAAAACATTGTCAAGAACAAGGTTTAGCAAGGTGTGTATTACTAGGTGATAGGGAAAAAATCAACAAAGTCACTGAACTAAATGGATTTACTTTACCTACTGATATAGAAATCATCAGTTTAGATTATAACGCTTTTGCTAAATATGTAGATAAGTTGGTTGAGCTTAGAAAACATAAAGGTTTATCAGAGTCATTAGCAAGAGATGCTCTTAAAAAGCCGATTATGTTAGCTACACTTATGTTGCAACTTGGTGAAGTTGATGGATTAGTCTCAGGTGCAGAGCATACAACAGCGGATGTACTAAGACCAGCATTACAACTTGTGAAAACTAAACCAGGTGTATCTCTTGTATCATCTGTATTTTTTATGTGTATGCCTGATGAAGTTGTGGTATTTGCAGATTGTGCAGTTAATCAAGACCCTAATGCAGAGCAACTTGTTGATATAGCGATCCAAAGTGCAGAGTCTGCTAAGAAATTCAACATTGAACCAAGAGTAGCGATGATAAGCTATAGTACAGGAACATCAGGTTCAGGTGCTCAAGTTGAAAAAGTACGAACTGCTACAGAATTACTCAAGCAAAAAGCACCAGAGCTTCTAGTGGATGGACCTTTGCAGTACGATGCTGCGATTATAGAAAGTGTAGCTAAGAAAAAAGCGCCAGATAGCCCTGTTGCAGGTAAAGCTACGGTATTAGTATTTCCAGATTTAAATACGGGTAATACTGTCTATAAAGCAGTCCAAAGAAGTGCAAATGTACTAAGTATAGGCCCAGTTTTACAAGGTATAAATAAGCCTGTGAATGATTTATCTCGTGGAGCTACAGTTGATGATATAACTTATACGATTTCTATTACGGCGATTCAGGCTATATAGTTTAATTATTCACTCATATTGCCAAGTAACAATCATAAATACTCTAATTGTATAAATCATATTTATAACTGACCTTACGCAGTAAATGTAGCAACTTATATTCAAGTACCAAGAGCGCCAACCTTATTTCTAGATTCTACCTGAAGAGGAGTGTTGAATCCAAGACTTTTTTAGTTCTGTTGTTCAATAGGTTTTCAACTCTTCTAGTTTGGTCTTAAGTAATATCATCTAATCTCAGGTTTTTAGGGAAGAATTGTCTAATGAACCCATTTGTATTTTCATGGGTGCCACGTTGCCAAGAAGAGTATGGATCAGCAAAAAATATATCTATATTTAATACTTCTGATATTAGCATGTGTTTGGAAAACTCTTTACCATTATCAAAAGTGATTGAGTGAGTATGTGACGCATTAAGTGTTTGTATTCAACTGTTTGCTAAGTTTTCAGCATTCTTACTAGCCAAAGGTTTAATTTATTTAGTTTAGATACTCTATCAACTAGTGTTAATAAGTCACCCTTGTGATCTTTACCAATAATAGTGTATCCCTCAAAATCTCCAAGTCTACTTAGTTCATCTATAACAAAGTCTCTCTCATGTATTGAAACTCTATTGTGTATTTGGCCTCTATGCTCTTGACTAGCCGTACCTCTTTTACGATAAGTTTTCTGACAACGCAAATAAGTGTGTAAGTCACCGCCTCTTTCTTTATTCCCATAGATATACTTATAGATGCTTTCAGCACTTATGACATCTAACCCACCCATTAGATGTTAAACCGCCACTTATTTGCTCTGGATACCAATACTGTTTGATAAGATGCTCTACATAGCTCCAACCAAATTGCATAATTTGTTTGTTGCCTTTACGTTTTCTTGAGTTTGCAAGTGATTGTGCTTGTTTAGGTCTATAACCTCGTTTGCCGGTGTTACGGTTTATCTCTTTGTATATGCTACTTCTGTTTTTGAAACACCCATTTTCAATAGTGATCCAATCTGGTATCTTTGTTCTTGAGTAAGTTGTGTGTAAGATGGTCCCATTGTGATTCCTTAAGTAGATTTTTAGCAAGTGAGACAATATCTAACTTACTTTTTTAGTGAAACAATTATTTTTTCGCACTTACAACTTGAATCTAAGAAATATATTATAATGTAGAAATAAAAATAGCTTATACAAAACTTTATACTGATTATTTAATCAGTGGAAATGGTTATGCTACAACAGGATTGTCATCAATAATGTAAGGGGATTTCAGTCATGATAAAATAACTTGTTTTTTATCTAAACAAAAATATGATTCAAAAGACTTATGTAAACAAGTAAAGTCGACTGTGCGATAAATTGAAAGAGAAGATGCTTGTCTAATTTTTGATGATACTATGCAAGAGAAAAAATGGACTAAAGAGAGTGATATCATGTGTTGGCATTTTGATCATACAGTTGGCAAATCAGTTAGAGGTATCAACATGTTGAACGCTCTATACTACATCAATGAAGTATAAATACCTGTGGCATTTGAAATAGTGAGTCAGCCTGTACAGTTTAGTGACATAAAGACTAGAAAGTTAAAACGAGCGTCAGAAGCTACAAACGAATTGATGCGAGATATAATTAAAGTTGCAATAAACAATAAGCTTACATTCAGGTATATTCAAATGGACACATAGTTGTCAGCGAAAGATAATTTTGATTTTATTACTAAGCATGAGAAAGACTTTATAGCTGCTTTGCAATCTAATCGTCTTTTTGCTACAAGTCTAGAGTATAAACATAACGGCGAATTCATTAGCGTAAGTGAACTAGAATTATCAGACAAACAATCTATACGAGGATATGTGAAGGGTTATGATAACGAAGTTGTTATAGTTCGCCTAATCTTTACAAACAAAGATGGAAGTACAGGTGTTTTGAATTTGATATATAGTTATACTGATCTTGATGTAGATGCTATTTCAACAATCTATGAAAAACTATGTAAAGTTGAAGAATTTCACAAATCTTTAAAACATAATGTTGATTTAGCTAAATCACCAAATAAGACTATAAGCACTCAGAGCAATCATATTTACTTATAAGTTTTATCATTCTTCAAGTTTGAGTGTTTGCAAATAAAGCACAAGATAAATCATTTTGCTCTGAGGTCAAAGCTATTGATAAAAGCTAACCAAATCGCCTTTGCTGAATTGCAGTATTTAAAAAGTGCGTAAGGTTAGTTTATAACTATAGATGCTTTGCCCCAAATCATAAATATTGATAAAGCATAGTTTAAAAATTCATTTAAAGTCGCGTTATTTACTACTAGAGCAACTAAAATGATGCTAGATAAGTTGTACATGAAAAATCTTTGCTTTTTTTAGATACTTAGGTGCAACAACAATTTTATTCATTTTGGTACGTATACGATTATTTTCCATCTAAGGTAAACTACCTAACGCAATAAAAAATATAGCTGATGTAAAAGGTAAAAAACTTTTACAAAAAGCTACAATTTCTTGTAAATAAAAACTTTACTCATGAGCATAAAAGTAAATAAGTATAATTACGAGAGGCATCAGATATTAGAAGTATTGATGATTATAGTTTTCACAACTGAAAAATAATATTTAAATGGTTGAAGCATTTTTATAGGGCTTTTTCCCTTAACTAGTTATTTTTATAGACCTAGTCTTATAATCAATATTTAAAACAAATATAGTAGTGCAATTGTCGATACTTATAGCTATACTTATTGTGTTTAAAGTTGAACTATATATTATAGTGATAATACCGTTTTTAAAATTAGTGAAAACTACAAAAACAATGAGATCGTGTGGAAAACAATAAACTTTTGCAGCAAATAGTTAGTAAGCATAGTCATGTTGATAATGCCTCTTCAGAAGTAAGAAACCCTGCTACAGATGAGATTATCTGCTCTTTAGAGGGTAAATCTGCAGAATATACACAAGGTATTATATCTAAATCAAAAAATGCTCAAGAGATTTTTAAGAAAACATCTTCACAACTAAAGTCAGAACTTTTATATAACTGGTATGGCCTTATAATGCAATACTTTGATAATATTGCTGAGATTATCACTATCGAAAGTGGTAAGCCATTAGCTGAGTCAAAAAGCGAGCTACAGTACGGAGCAAACTTCATAAAATGGTATGCTGAAAAAGCAAACCGCATTGATGGTAGAGTTTTTGATCCAAATTTTGATGATATTGAGGGTAGAGTTGACTACCAGCCAGTTCGTGTAGTTGCTGCAATTACTCCGTGGAATTTTCCATTTGCTATGATTACGAGAAAGGTTGCACCTGCTATTGCTGCAGGATGTAGTGTGGTTCTGAAGCCTGCATCACTAACACCATTATCTGCATTTGTCTGTAAAGAGCTTTTTGTCGAAGCTGGTGGAGCTGATGATTTATTTCATGTGGTATGTAGAGATTCTAAGGCGATCGGTAAAGAGTTTATGGAGAGTAATCTTGTGAGAAAAGTTACATTCACTGGTTCTACAGGGATTGGTAAACTACTAATGCAACAATCAGCCGATACTGTAAAAAAGATATCACTTGAACTTGGCGGTAATGCTCCATTTATAGTGTTTGATTCTGCTGATATTAAAAAAGCTGTTTCTGGGCTTATTTCGGCAAAGATTAGAAATGCAGGGCAGGTTTGTATAGCACCAAATAGAGTGTTTGTGGCTAAAAACGTCAAAGAGATATTTATAAAAAAACTTACAGCTACAGTTAGAGAAATTAAGCTTGGCAATGGCTTGGATAAAGATGTAAAAGTTGGTCCTTTAATAAGCGATAGTGCTGTTAAAAAAGTGCAATCTCACATTGATGATGCGATAGCAAAAGGAGCAAAACTTATTTATGGTAGCAGTGTTGATGAAAAACTAGGAGGTAAGTTCTTTAAGCCAACTATTCTCGATAGTATGACTGATGAAATGCTTGTAAGTTGCGATGAGACCTTTGGACCTTTAATCGCTATATTTGAGTTTGATAATGAGGTAGAAGTTATTGAAAGAGCAAATAACACTAACTACGGGTTAGCTAGCTATTTCTTTAGTGAAGATATGGCTCAAATTCGCAGAGTTCGTAGTCAGCTAGAGTATGGCATGATAGGTATAAACACAGGTCTTATCTCTAGTGAAAAAGCACCTTTTGGCGGCATTAAAGAGTCTGGTCTTGGTAGAGAGGGTTCTGATGATGGTATTTATGAGTTTATGGAAGCTAAGTATAGTTTGCAGAGTTTTAGTTAATTGCACTATAAAACTATTGCTCTATATATCAAAATAATGTACTTTTAAATTGTAGCGCTGATTTATTTCAACTTGCAGGCGCCTTATAAGTTATGCTAAAACGAAAACGATTAACCAAAGTCTTGTTTACTTCGTTTTAGTAAAAGTTTTGAGATTATACGGCTTAAACATATTTACTTACTAAAAATACGGAGACTATTCCAAATGAAAAAAGAAAGTTTACTTGAAAGATTAAATAAAGGTCCTGTTATTTGTGCAGAAGGTTTTTTATTTGAAATTGAGCGTCGAGGTTATCTAGCCTCGGGTGAATTTGTACCTATGGTTTCTCTTAAGAATCCTCATGTGTTAGAAAACTTGCATCGTGAGTTTCAACACGCAGGTTCTGATATTGTAGAAGCTTTTACATACAACGGTCATAGAGAAAAACTTCGAGTGATTGGTAAAGAACATTTACTTGAGCCATTAAATAGGTCTTCGTTACGCATAGCTAAAAAAGTAGCAGAATCGACTCCAGAGGGAATGCAACCAAACCTAATGGCTGGAAATATTTCTAATTCTAATATCTGGAAAGAAAACGATGAAGAGTCTCAAAACCAAGTAGCAGCAATGTTTGAAGAAATGGTAACTTGGGCTGTAGAAGAATGTGCCGATATGCTTATCGGTGAAACATTTTACTATGCAGAAGAGGCTTTCAAAGCTTTAGAAATTATGAAAAAAACAGGTCTACAATGTGTGGTAACTATTGCCCCAATGGGTGAAAACATTATGCGTGATGATTGGTCAATAGTTGATACTTGTAAAGAGCTAGAAAAACGCGGTGCAGATGTAGTAGGCTTAAACTGTTTCAGAGGCCCTGAAATGATGATGCCTCATTTAGAAAAAGTTCGTGAAGCTGTTAAGTGCCATGTCGCTGCTCTTCCTAACCCATATAGAACTACCCCTGAGCATCCTACTATTTTTAATCTTCCTGATAATAATGGTTGCAACTGCCCATCTCCTCACGGTAGAACCTTTCCTACGGCGTTAGAGCCCTTGTCATGTAATCGTTATGAGATGAGAGAATTCGCTGAAAAAGCTTATAAGATGGGTGTTAATTATCTCGGTGTTTGTTGTGGTGCAAACCCTATGCTAATTCGAGAAGTAGCGGATGCTGTGGGACTAACTGTACCTGCAAGCAAGTATAAAGAAAATATGGAAAACCACTTTATGTATGGAACAAATAAGCGTACAGCTAAGCATATGCAAGAGTATGGAGATAAGGCTTAAATTTTTTTTAAGGACACATCTAATACTACTCTCTACATCTGCGTTGAAAACTCAGCAATAGATGTACTATTACTCTCAATTTCTATCAATATCTTGTTTTTGTATTAGGAAATTACTCTTCTCACTTATTTCTTGCTATAATATTTTGATTAAATTGTATCTAAATAACTTAGATTCAAGTACCAAGTGCGCCAACCTTATTTCTAGATTCTACCTGAAGAGGAGTGTTGAATCCAAGACTTTTTCTAGGGCTGTTGTTCAATAGGTTTTCAACTCTTCTAGTTTGGTCTTAAGTAATATTATCTAATCTCAGGTTTTTAGAGAAGAATTGTCTAATTAACCCATTTGTATTTTCATTGGTGCCACGTTGCCAAGAAGAGTATGTATCAGCAAAAAATATATCTATATTTAATACTTCTGATATTAGCATGTGTTTGGAAAACTCTTTACCATTATCAAAAGTGATTGAGTGAGTATGTGACGCATTAAGTATTTGTATTAAACTGTTTGCTAAGTTTTCAGCATTCTTACTAGCCAAAGGTTTAATTTTAGTTAGTTTAGATACTCTATCAACTAGTGTTAATAAGTCACCCTTGTGATCTTTACCAATAATAGTGTCTCCCTCAAAATCTCCAAGTCTACTTAGTTCATCTATAACAAAGTCTCTCTCATGTATTGAAACTCTATTTTGTATTTGGCCTCTATGCTCTTGACTAGCCGTACCTCTTTTATGATAAGTTTTCTGACAACGCAAATAAGTGTGTAAGTCACCGCCTCTTATTTGCTCTGGATACCAATACTGTTTGATAAGATGCTCTACATAGCTCCAACCAAATTGCCTAATTTGTTTGTTGCCTTTACGTTTTCTTGAGTTTGCAAGTGATTGTGCTTGTTTAGGTCTATAACCTCGTTTGCCGTTGTTACGGTTTATCTCTTTGTATATGCTACTTTGGTTACAACCAACTTCCATGGCTATTTGTGTTTTAGAAACACCTATTTTCAATAGTGACTCAATGTGGTATCTTTGTTCTTGAGTAAGTTGTGTGTAGGATGATCACATGGTGATTCCTTAAGTAGATTTTTAGCAAGTGTGACAATATCTAACTTACTTTTTTAGTGCAACAATTATTTTTTCGCACTTACACCTTGAATTTAAGTAACAATAAATATATTAAAAGGGTTTTATTCTATGAGAACACACTACAGTTCAGACATTACTGAGAAGTTAGAAAATCAAAAAGTTACAGTTTGCGGTTGGGTACATCGTCGCCGTGATCATGGCGGTGTAGTTTTCCTTGATATAAGAGATAGAACAGGCTTAGTTCAATTAGTTTTTAACCCAGATAACCCAAATTTTGCAATTGCAGATAGTACTAGGTCAGAATTTGTGATTCAGGCAGAAGGTGTTTTAAAACTAAGACCAGAAGGTCAAGAAAATAAAAATCTAGCAAGTGGTAAGATTGAAATAATCGGTGATACAATAAAAATCATCAACAAATCTAAAACTATTCCATTTCCACTAGATGATTTTCAGTCTACAGGTGAAGATGTAAAGCTTAAATATCGCTATCTTGATCTTCGTCGCCCAGAGCTGCAAAATAAACTTATCACTCGTTCAAAAGCAATTAGTTATATACGCAATTTTTTAGATGATAATGGTTTTTTAGATATTGAAACTCCATTCCTAACTAAAGCTACACCAGAGGGTGCAAGGGATTATCTTGTTCCAAGTCGTAATTTTAAAGGTAAATTTTATGCTCTTCCTCAGTCGCCACAGCTTTTCAAACAACTTCTTATGGTATCTGGTTTTGATAGATATTACCAAGTTGTAAAATGCTTCCGTGATGAAGATTTAAGAGCGGATAGACAGCCAGAATTTACACAAATAGATATCGAGGCTTCATTTATAGATGAGGCTTTCATTATGTCTACAGTTGAGACTATGATTAGAGGAATGTTTGATGCTGTAATTGGTGTAAAACTAGATTCACAGTTCCAAGTTATGACTTATGCTGATGCTATGGATAAGTATGGCTCTGATAAACCAGACCTTAGAATTCCTCTTGAATTTGTAAATATCAAAGAAGATATGCAAAATGAAAGGTTTAAAGTATTTTCTGAACCTGCAAATGATCCAGAATCTCGCGTAATAGCTATGAGAATACCAAATGGTAATGAGAAGTTTACTCGTAAAAAACTTGATGATTACACTAAGTTTGTAGGTATCTATGGTGCTAGAGGACTTGCTTATATCAAGATCAATTCGCTTTCAGAAGGTAAAGATGGCTTCCAGTCGCCTATCGTTAAAAATATCTCAGAAGAGACGCTATTTAATGTCATCGAGAAAACTGGTGCAAAAGAGGGTGATTTCTTATTCTTCGGAGCAGGTAAAGCTAAGATGGTAAATGACTCTATGGGTGCTTTAAGAGTTAAAGTCGGTGCAGACCTAGAAATGTTTGACAAAGATTGGGCTCCTTTATGGGTTGTTGATTTCCCTATGTTTGAGAAAGATGATAATAGACTTCATGCTATGCATCATCCATTTACAGCACCAAAAATTGAATCTCTTGCAGATCTTGATAAAAATCCAGAAGAACTAGGCTCAAGAGCTTATGATATGGTTATCAATGCTTATGAAGTTGGTGGTGGTTCTATCCGTATTCATCAGCAAGATGTACAGGCTAAAGTATTCAACATACTTGGAATTTCTGATGAAGAAGCTCGTGAGAAGTTTGGCTTCATGCTAGATGCTTTAGCTTATGGTACACCTACACATGGTGGTGTTGCATTTGGTGTTGATAGACTTATCATGCTACTTACGAGCACTACAAATATCCGTGATGTAATTGCTTTCCCTAAAACTCAAACAGCTAGTTGCTTGATGACAGAATCTCCATCAAATGTATCTCTTGAGCAACTGAACGAGCTAGGTGTTGCTTTAAAGAAAAAAGAGGAAGTTACTAAGTAGCTTTAATTTTACCCGAATCTCCGGACTTAATCCGGAGTATCTTTTATCTGTTGTGAGACCCTGAAACAAGTTCAGGATGACAAGAACTATACAGCTTTTACAAATAACAAGCTACAGAGATAAGTGCTGATTTGACTGAGATTCTGTACTTTTACTCCGTGGCTGCTGAGTGGAGTCGAATGTACTCATCTATCTTAGTTTTGTGATTGCTATTTAAATCTTATGGAATTTTATTCTTATGCAAAAAAACAGTTTAATAATATTCAAAGCAAAGCTCGCTAAAGTAGTAGCTATTCTTGATAAAAAAGTCGACATTGAAACTATTGATGGTAAAAAAATTAAATTACCACCTAAAAATGTAGACCTATTATTTACAGCAGAAAAAGACTTTGAGTTAGATAGTGTAACTCTTATAGATATTCCAGAGCTTGAACTGACTTGGGAGCTTTTGCAAGAGCAAGATTCAACAACGGTTTCTGAGTTAAGTGAGCTTCTATTTGAAAAAGAAGGACTTAATGAAGCTTATACAATTTGGAATCTAGTTCGTGCTGGAGAGTACTTTAGTTTTGATGATGACTTTAATGTAAATATTTATTCGTTAGATCAAAAAAATCAAATAATCGCAGATAAGCAAGAAAAGCTTAAAAAAGAACAAGAACTAAATGATTTCCTAGAGCGAATGAAGCAAAAAACTTACTTACCTATAGATGAGAATTTTTTAAAAGAAATAGAAGCTCTAGCAACTTTAAAAAGCCAAAATTGTAGACTGTTTAAGCATCTAAATTTAGAGGAGTCTGAAAATAGTGCCTATAAACTACTTTTAGAGATAGGCTATTGGAATGAATATAACAATCCATATTTGTACCGTTATGGTGCCAAACTTGAGAGTAATCCTGCTAAGTTTGAGTATAATATAGAGTCTGATATTGATCGTGTAGATTTAACGCATTTAACCGCTTATGCAATAGATGATGAGTTTAGTAATGACCCTGATGATGCAATTAGTTGGGATGCTGAAAAATCTATTATGTGGGTTCATATTGCAGATCCATCATCAAGTATAGAGTTTGATAGTGAGCTAGATGTTGAAGCAAGAGTAAGAGGCTCAAACCTATATGTGCCTGAGCATATAATCTCTATGCTACCTAATGAAGCTACAGAAGTATTGGGTTTAGGACTAAATGAAACATCTCCAGCACTATCTATAGGCTTTAGTGTGACAGATGACGCGTATATCCAAAATACACAAATTTGCTTCAGTAAAATCAAAGTTACAAGACTTAGTTATGAGTACGCAGAAGAGCATCTTTCTAGTTTAGAGTTAGGTAAGATAACTGATTTTGCTAAAAGCTTTACACAAAAACGCCTTGTTAATGGCGCTGTTGAGTTAGATTTCCCAGAAGTTAAAATCGGATTAGATGATGACAAGAAGGTCAAAATTTCAAACTTACCAATGCTTGGTTCAAGAACTTTAGTTCGCGATGCTATGCTAATGGCAGGTGTTGCAGTAGGTGAATATTGTTTACAGAATAAAATCCCTGTTCCATTCTCAAGACAACCAGCACACGATATAACTAAAGAACAACTAGAAGGGCTAAGTACATCTGCAGATATGGTTGAAGTCCGTAAAAAGCTTAAAAGAGGTTCTCATTCAACAGAAGCAGGCGTGCATGGTGGAATGGGCTTAGATAATTATGTACAAGTAACTTCGCCTTTAAGAAGATACCTTGATTTGCTAGTACACTATCAGCTTAGAAATCATCTGAGCGGTAAAGAAATTTTGGCTGTCACCAAGGTTGATGAAATTATTGCTCAAGTAGATATTCCAATCCGTTCAAACCGTCAGACAGAAAGATTTTCTAAACAGCACTGGAAGTTAGTATACCTAATACAAAATCCTGATATGGCGGTTACAGGTACAATAGTTGAAAATCTTGATAGAGGTCGCTTGATGGTCTCGATAAATGAGCTGGCAATGACTAAAAAGTTATCAACTGGTGAGAAAAATAATCTTAATGATACTGTGGAGCTAGTAAACACCTCTGTAAACCTTGTAAGTCAAGAAGCTTATTTCAAATAAATCAATTGTATACACCTAAATCTCACATTAGATGCACATTGTTATCCACAAATATCTACACATCTATAAACATTCTTTGATAGAAGTTTGTTTTTTGTGTAAGTCTTGGATTTAAAGGCTTTTTTAATAAATTAAGATATATTAAGAAAAAGTGGTAATTAAAATTTTCACACACAACTTATATAAATATAAACATACTTATCCACAATCTGTGAAAAATTTGGTTGATTTTTTTGTAAATTAATTAAGTTTCTTTAAATACAATGCTTATATAGGAGAAGAGATTAATTTGATAGTTAATTTTGAGCTAAATTAATGTATCATTTTGGTATAAAAATTTAGATAGAATAAAAAAATATGAATTATGAAATTGTAGATCCTAAGCTTAATGCTAAATATTGTGTAATTTGGCTTCATGGTCTTGGTGCTGATGGGCACGACTTTGTTGACATAGTTGGACACTTAAATATATCTCTTGACCATGTAAGGTTTATATTCCCTCATGCCGATGTTATTCCTATTACCATCAATGGTGGAATGGAAATGCGTGGTTGGTACGATATCAAATCCTTAGATGATAATAGTCTTAATAGAGTTGTCGATAAAGATGGTATTAAATCATCTGTAGCTAAAGTAAACATATTAATAGATGCGCAAATTTCAAAAGGTATTGCTAGTGAAAATATTGTACTAGCAGGTTTTTCACAAGGTGGAGCGATTGCTACTTATACTGTCATTACAGCTGAAAGAAAGCTAGGTGGCTTGATGGCTTTATCAACATATTTGCCGGCATTTGATGATTTTAAAGCTGACATAACAAGCATAAATAAAGATGTACCTGTCCTTGTTTGTCATGGTAGTAAGGACCAAGTATTGCCAGAGATATTAGGCAAAGATTTGTCTGATAATCTTACAAAACAAGGTTTTGGAAATGATTATAAATCTTATTCTGGTATGGGGCACTCAGTCTGCCCACAGGAAGTATCAGATATATCAAAATTTTTAATTGACATAATTTTATGAAAAATATAAGCATAGCAAGTAGAGAAAGCAAACTTGCTCTATGGCAAACTCATTTTGTAAGAGACTTAGTAAAAGAAAAGCTTGGTCTATGCTGTGAAGTTGTCACTATGAAAACTCAAGGTGACATTATTCTCGATAAGCCTCTTAATCAAATAGGTGGCAAAGCTCTATTTATGAAGGAGCTTGAGAGGTCTATGCTTAAAGGTAAAACAAATATAGCAGTACATTCATTAAAAGATGTACCTTTTGAATTGCCACAAGGGTTTTGCCTGGCAAGCTTTATGCCAAGGGCAGAACCACGAGATGCTTTTGTATCAAATAATTTTTCATCAATTGATGATTTGCCGAAAGGTGCTGTGGTAGGTACATCTAGTTTACGCCGTAAATCCCAGCTGCTTAATTATCGTAATGATTTGATAATTAAAGACTTAAGGGGTAATGTGCAAACGCGACTTTCAAAACTTGATAATGGTGACTATGATGCTATTATCTTGGCTGGTGCAGGTCTTATAAGACTTGGGATTGAAGACAGAATTACTCAATATATCCCAATAGAGATATCTCTACCTGCAGTTGGTCAAGGTATAGTTGTGATAGAGGCTTTAGAGACTGATGTCGAGCTTATAAGTATTTTTAAAAAAATAAATGATGAAGAAAGTATTATAATTGCAACAGCTGAGCGAGCTTTTAGTCAAAAGCTTCAAGGTGGCTGTAATGTTGCAATAGCAGCCCATGCAACGCTTCAAGCTGATGGTAATATCTATCTACAAGCAATGGTAGCAGGCTCAGATGGTCAGGAAATTCTCAAAATGTCAAATTCTGGATTTTATCCTGATATTGTAGGCATAGAGTTAGCTAAGCAGATGATAAGCCAAGGAGCTTATGAGATTTTAAAGAGATAATCTTGGAGAAAATTTAGTGGGATTATTATTTATCTTGGTTGGAATTGGTAGTGGCTTTGGTGCAATGGCTAGATTTGGTCTTACTCAAGCTACAGCAGGTATTTCAAAGCAAATACCTTTTGGTATTTTTCTATGTAATGTAATTGGCTCATTCCTTATAGGGTTAATGGCTGCTTTTTTGATAAAAACTAATCTTTTCAATGAAGATATATCTGTAAATGTAAGAGCATTGCTTGTAACAGGTTTTCTTGGAGGATTTACAACATTCTCTAGTTTTAGTTTAGATGTTTTTAATTTCTTGCAAAGAGGAGAAATTCTGATAGCATTAAGTTATATTTTTATAAGTGTGCTAATATCATTATTAGCAGTAGTATTAGGTTTTTATATAATACTGGGAGTATGTCGATGAGAAAACACTATTGGTTTTAGTGGTTTTTTGTATGGTCTCTATTGGTTGTGTATCTATTTTGGGAGGGCATTATATAACTAATACAGATATGCTGGAATCTGATGAGGGAGTTCATAGCCTTGAATTACAGCAAGATACTACAGTTAAAGAACTGTATTATGCTATTCATAAAGCTATTAAAGATAACGCTAATGAGTTAGAAATTAAAGGTGATGATTTTGGTAAGGACAAATATGTAGTTTGGATATACTCTAACAAGTATAAGCAACAAGTTACATTTTATGCTTATAAAGATGGTGGCGCTGTTTATCTTGGTATAGATATTGGTGAACAAAGCAAAGCTGACCATAATATAAGAGATATCTATTACCTTGAAGATTTAGTGCATAAAAATCTTAAGTAAATAACTAGTGTTAGCACATTAAACACAACCTTGAACAAAAAAAAATGTTTCAGATACAAAATAGATTTTTATCAGTAATAGCTATGAAGGTTTTAAGAGTATATAATACATACATTTTTAGTTAAAAAAATATTAATTCCATAAAAAAACAATCGTTATATTTTTATCAGCCTTATTATTGTGTTCAACATTAGCATTTTGTGCAATAGATGGCGATCAACACAAAAATACAAAAAATAGCGCTGAAATAGGTGTTGGAGCAGGAACAGGGGCTTTAGCTGGTACTATGTTTGGCGTTGTTCTTTGAGGTATATGTATGGTAGCTACTTTATGTTTGGTTGCTCTTTTTTATATTGGTGGAGGTATTGCAGATAGAGCTGGATTGCCATGTGCAGCTACTTTAGTGGTTCCTATGAATGCTCAAGTGGCTCTTTATGGCTCATCTTATGGTGCGGTAGGTGTGGTGAATGGCGAATGTTTTTGTTGCAGATAAGTCCAAAATGGGATTGTATGAGTATAGCGTAATGCTTGATAATGACAAAGAAATTACATTCCAGCAAATACCTGATCATGAATACAAAAAAGGTAATGCAGTATTAATCTATAAAAACAAATTAGATGGGAAAAGCTTTTATAATTTAGAAGCTGATACAGATTTAGATAGTTAATATTATTTCTCAACCTTAAAAGTTGTGCCACAATATGGACAGTTATTTGTTTTTTTATCTTTCAAATCTATAAAAACTCTTGGATGTAAATTCCAGTTCTCATTAAACTTAGTTGGACAACTCACTCTTTCATTTGGCTTTACACGAATAATTTTTTGATCTTTTTTCATCAGGTTTTGATACTAACATGCTTTATATGCATTATATTTTATCAAAAAACTAGAGAAATTAATAATACAAAAATTAAGCTAAATGACTTATACTAAAGGCGTTGTATAAAAACTAACTGTGTTTTGAAATATGAAAAGGCTTTATAACGCAAATATGTCATCAAGAGTCTCTCGTACAAAATGGGATATTCTTGCTTTATCTGTAATATTATTAGTGCTTTGTATAATTGTATTGTCTACATCAGGACTTGGTGGAGCAGTTGACTATAAGAGTCAAGCAAGTGTACAAAAACACTCAGAAATTTCTTTGGATTTGTGGCTACTACCATACTATACGGCAGAAACTACTATTCGTATGTTTATTGGTTTGGGATTCTCTTTGCTTATAACATTTGTACTTGGGGCTTTAGCGGCTAAAAGCAAACGAGCAGAAAATATAATCATCCCAGCTATTGATATACTGCAGTCTATTCCAATTTTAGGGTTTTTTGCGATTACAATCTCTGGTTTCTTGGTCTTGTTTCCGACTTCTTTATGGGGGGCTCAATCAGCTGTAATTTTCGGAATCATAACCGCCCAAGTATGGAATATGATTTTAAGTTTTTATCAATCGCTTAAAACTGTACCAAAAGAGCTTAGAGAAGCTGCTGATATGTGTCAGCTTTCTGCGTGGCAGAGATTTTTGAAGCTTGAAGTACCATTTTCAATACCTGGTTTAGTCTGGAATACTATGATGAGTATGTCAGCTTGCTGGTTTATGGTGGTTGCATCTGAGACGATTGTAGTAAACTTTAGTTCCTCACAATCTATTCCAATTAATTTGCCTGGTATAGGATCATTTATTGATGCGGCTAATAATGCTCTAGACTTTGGTGCTGTTGGTACGGCTATATTAATGATGATAATAACAATTGTTATTTATGATCAGCTTCTTTTTAGACCCCTGATTGCTTGGTCAGAGAAATTTGTACTAGGTGAAAATCAATCTGAAGTTTATGCGGATTCATGGTTTTTGAAAGTATTACAAAAATCTGTAGCAGTAAGTTTTATAACGAAGTTATTTACTCAATTTACTACTTCTATAGTAAATCTAAAGCTCTTTAAAAGAGCTTTAGATAAAGCGTATAATCAGAAGAAACACAAAAAAGCAGATAAGCAGGAAAATACACTCCAAAGAGTTCTCTGGATTACTGTTACCTCGGGTGTGATATTGGCATTATGCTACTTTGCTTATCAAACAGTCTTTAGGGGAAAAAGTTCTATAGACTTAACTGAAACTATGAAAGTTTTTGGTTATGGTTTGTTTACTGGTTTACGAGTTGTATTTTTGATTATTATTACTTCGATTATTTGGGTGCCAATAGGTGTATGGATTGGGATGCGTCCTAAAATTGCACAAAAAGTACAGCCTTATGCTCAAATGGCAGCAGCTTTCCCAGTAAATGTACTGTATGGTGTGTTTGGTACACTAGTGATTACATTTAATTTGAACTTTAATGTCTGGTGTATAGTGCTTATGGCTCTAGGTACACAGTGGTATATACTTTTCAATGTGATTGCAGGAGCTTTGGCAATACCTGAGGAGTTAAAATTGGCTGCGGTGAATATGCAGCTGAAAGGTATTGCAAAGTGGAAGAAATTCCTTATCCCTGCTGTGATGCCATACTATGTAACAGGTGCTATTACAGCAGCAGGTGGAGCTTGGAATGCTAGTATAGTTTGTGAATATATTAATTGGGGTAAAGGGTCGATTATTCAAGCATCAGGTCTTGGTAGTTATATTAGCGAATATACTAATGTTCAGGGCGATCATACTGCAAATATATTGTTAGGTGTGATAGTTATGTGTATTTTAGTGATAGCATCAAATAAATTGTTTTGGCGAAGATTATACAATTATTCAGCAAATCGTTTTAACATGAATTTGTAGAATAAAGGATTTTGAAAAATGAGTAAAAAAATATTCACAGTAGAGAAAGTAAGTAAAAATTTTTTTATTAAAGGCGACCAACATCTTAGAGTGCTAGATAATATTGATTTTACTTTACATGAAGGCGAGATAGTCGCTCTACTAGGTAAGTCTGGTTCTGGTAAATCTACTTTGTTGAGAATTATAGCTGGATTAATTAGCCCAAGTAGTGGTGAAGTTTTATATCGTGGTAAAAAAGTTTCTGCCCCTGTGCCAGATATATCAATGGTGTTTCAGAGTTTTGCTCTTATGCCTTGGCTTACAGTTTTACAAAATGTAGAGCTAGGTTTAGCAGCTCGCAATATCCCTGCAGAAGAGCGAAGAGAGAGAGCAGAAAAAGCTATAGATATGGTTGGTCTTGATGGTTTTGAGAATGCTTATCCTAAAGAGCTTTCTGGAGGTATGAAACAGCGAGTTGGTTTTTCTAGAGCACTAGTGCTTGAGCCTGATGTGCTACTTATGGATGAGCCATTTTCTGCGTTAGATATATTGACAGCAGAGAATCTAAGAGAAGATTTACTTGAGCTTTGGGAAAACAATGATGCCATGAAAGGTATTTTGTATGTTACCCATAGTATTGAAGAGGCGGTTTTAACTGCTGATAGAATTATAATCTTTGGTAGTAATCCAGGATTTATTCGTGGTGAGCTAAAGATCAATATTCCTCATCCTCGTTCATCTCAAGATCCTCAAGTTGCAGATTTAGTCGATGAGGTTTATCGGATGATGACTACAGCTCAAACTAAAGAGCTAAGTGAACGCATGAATAAGAAAACAGCGATGACTATTTGTTATAGAATTCCAGATGTAGATATCTCTGAAATGAATGGTTTACTTGATGAGATGTCAGACATTAAAGATGTAGAAGCTATCGACTTGCCTGAGCTAGCTGACCAGTTGCATTTAGATATTAATGATCTATTCCCTATTATTGAGATATTATCAGTACTAAGGTTTGCTGAGGTTTCTGAGGGAGATATCAAGATGACAGCAATGGGGCGAAAGTTTATCGACTCTAACATAGATGATAGGAAGTTTATTTTTGGTAGATTGTTCTTGAAGTATATTCCTTTAGCAAGACATGTTGTTAAAGTTCTAAGTGATAGAGATTCGCATTCTGCTCCTAAGCAAAGGTTTTTGGCAGAGCTTGATGATTATTTCTCAACTGATGAGGCAGAACGCATTTTTGATACATTTGTTGATTGGGCTCGTTATGCTGAGCTTATATTCTTTGATGCTAATACAGGTATGATATCACTTGATGATAATGCCGCTGAGTATATTAGAAAGATGTAAGCTAAAATATTGAATAACAGCTAGGCTTATAGTCATAATGAAAAATCTTCGAATTGTCTTATTTATTTTATTAATAGTGAGAATGGTTTTTGCGAGCACCTCAGCAGATAATATATCCAATTTATGACAATACTCATATCACTGGCAGATAAACAGCTTTTGATGAAGTTTAATAGTCAAATCAAAGATTTGCAAGGGCATATAGAACAATCGAAAGGTAAAGAAGATAGACTTGAATCTAAATCTTCGTAACGTCAATTTAGCACATATAGCTCTCAAGTTGCCGAGAGTATAGATTCTTCTAATTCTTATCTTTATCTTGGGTCTTCTGACATCATAGATGCAATACCTAGTGAGATTATAGCTAGTATTATAAAGAATGATGCTTTAGAGTCTAGGATGAACCAAAATTCTATAGCAAGTTTATTTAGTTCTAGAGGAGGTATTTATTCAGGTAATGGACCTACTATTAATATTCGAGGAGAGTTTACTTATCTAGGCTCATAATCTGGTAATAACACTATTCCTATAGGAATGATTTCATCGAACCTTTTTGTATCTACTTTATTAGGACAGAGACAAAAGTTTAACGATTATTCTATTTTTCTTGGTGGTTATATTGAAGCTGATGCGCAAACTTGGTTTGGTAGCGAGATTAATCGAACTGGAGGGATGTCTAATTTCCCGTCTGCTGGTCAAAATATTTATGTAACAAACTCTAAGTTATATTTTCTTTCTAATGTAGGTCATTATGTAACTGCGCAGTTTGATTTTGATACCGATGAAATAGGAAATTTTGGGATTGTTAATGCCTTTGTGATGTTCAGTAATCTTGATACATCTCCGTTTTCTGTAACAGTAGGTAGAAGTAAGCTATCTATTGGCACTTATGGTGGTGGTGGGCTATGGAATAGTGGTCTTATCGATGAGTTTTTATCACCAGATAAAGTTACAAATTTATCACTAAATTATAAAAACGATATTATAAACACAAATATTACTGTATTTGGTTCTGATGATAAGCAAGCAAATTTCTCGACAGCATTGTTTTATGCGGATAAGTTAACTACAAATTTATCTGCAGGTTTTAATGTTGGTTATGTTGGTAGTGTCATTTTTTAGCATTTTACTATATAACATTCATCTCAAAAAAACATGATAAAAGTTTCTTTAGAGTGCATAGATTGTAAATTGTTAGATGTTATTAAAGCTGGTGAAAATAAAAGTCCTAGCAATCGTGAATGTACACAAAGATATAATTGTAAAAATTGTATGAAGAGTTTTCAGAAAGATTATAAACACTTAGCTAGGTTGCCATCCGTGAAAGAGAAAATTATTGAATGGCAATCAATAGCTCCGGCACAAGAGATATCGCCAGAGTTCTTTGTATAGTCAAAGATACGGTTACTAGAGTTTTTTAAAAAAATAAATATGATATCTCAAGAGTGAATGTGAATTTACTTTCAAAGACTAATGAAGTTACATTAGTTCCATACATGGAGCTAGATGAGCAATGGTCTTTCGTACAAAATAAAGTTCAACAGAGGTGGTTATAGTTAGCAATATGTCATACAACAAGTAAGGTGCTAGCATATTGTTTTGGTAAGAGAATACACAAATCTTTTGAAGAGATGTTAAGCTTGCTGAAGTCTTTCAAAGTAAAGCTTTGCTTTAGTGGTAACTGACAGGCTTACTCGGCATATATTCCTGAAGAACATCATCAAATATTAAAAAGGAATACACAAAAAATTGAAAGAAAGTTTTTAACTTTTAGAACTAGAGTTAAAAGGCTATGTAGAAGAACTATATGTTTTTCAAAGGATACTCTCATGCATGACACTGTAATTGGACTGTTTATAAATAGGCATAAATTTAGGCTTAAATGCTAAGTGGTGATACTACCGTTATGTTTATAATATAGCTGGTGCTGATAATAGTGGAGTTTCACAATTTCTTGAAAAGGCGTAAAAGAAGTAAAGATAATGTTGGGGTGCTTAATTTTGATGTAACGCTATCTTATGCGATGCTTGGAGGTGTTTGGCAACTTCAAGGTGGTTGGTCTGCGACTACACAAAAATACGACTTTAATGGTAATGGTAAGATCGTCAATACAGGTGCTTGGTATACAGGTATCGTTTATGCACTTAATTTAGGTGTAAGAAGTACTAACTTTAACATTACATATGGATAGTCTTATAAATGCAGCAATGGTAACAATGCCAATATCCAGTGCATCACCAACTTTTGTCTCAGCAGCATCAGGTATAAAAAACCAATTTATTTCATCAGCTCAGCGAGCATATTTTGATGATAATGTTTTATTTGGTCCAGAATATTCATATCAAAGGCTTTATAATGGACAGTTTATGAATACACTAACTTTAGATATGTCCGTTTATATATAGTATGATGACTATCGAAACCTTTGTTATGCAAGTTTTTAAGTTATTGATTAATAGTTGATAAAAACTGTTATGTGGTATAATATTTACATCTTGTTATTATAAATTATTTTTAATAAAGGCTTTTATTTTGGGCACAAACATAGATAGCTATATAGAATTATTTGCACATTCTTCTAATTATATCTTGCTTGCATCAGGCCTAATATTATTTTTTGCAATGGTATCTCAGTATCTTGCATGGAAGTTAAAATTACCTTCAATATTGTTTCTTATTCTATCAGGTATAATACTTGGGCCCCTTTCTGAAGCTTTCTTACCAGGTGGCTTGAAGCTTGCTGATGCTAATATTATTTTTGGAGAGGCTCTATCTCCTTTTGTCTCTATTTGTGTTGCGATTATACTATTTGAGGGCAGTCTTTCTCTTAATTTTAGTAAGGTTAATAATGTAAGTAGTGTGGTTGTTTTACTTATAAGTCTAGGCTTAGCTCTTACTGTTATCTTTACAGCAGTGTTTTGCTATTATGCAATTGGTTTGAATTTAGAACTTTCATTTCTTATAGGTGGTATAACTTGTGTAAGTGGGCCAACCGTTGTTCCACCATTGATGCGTACTGTACGACCTAAACGCCATGTTGCAAGCATTTTAAAATGGGAGTCTATCATAGTAGACCCTATTGGTGCCCTAGTGGTTGTATTTATGTTGAGTTGGTTTGTAATAGGAAGTAATTTTGCTAGCGGTCCTAATGGTACTTCGATGTTCGTAACTTATATGGTTTTAGTCTGTTTTTTAGGCACGGTGGCAGGTTTTATTGTTGGGTTTTTGATAGGTATTTGCTTTAGAAGAAATTATATTCCAGAATACTTAAAGAGCTTCTTGGTCTTAGCAGTTGTAGTTGTTGGTTTCATAATATCTGATTCTGTAATGCATGGTGCAGGACTTTTGATGGTAACGGTTGCAGGTCTTGTAATGGCAAATATGAAAGATATCAGAATGAATGATATTGTTTCATTTAAAGAAAATCTGAGTATTGTAATAATTTCGATACTATTCATAGTACTCGGTGCAGAGATAAATTTTAGTTTGTTTAAAACTTACTGGTTATCACTTATAGAAGTATTTTTATTCTTACAATTTATATTGCGTCCAGCGGTAGTTTATCTATGCACTATTGGTTCAAAAACTACATTCGCAGAAAGATTTGTGATGGGGATGATTTATCCTCGTGGAATAGTTGCAGCATCAGTTGCGGCTCTTGTGGCATTAAAGATCACGAAGATGCACCCAGAGCTTCAACATGAGGCAGATATTTTAGTCTTTTTTGTATTTATGATAATTGTTTTTACAGTTGTTTTTCAAAGTATTTTTACGCCTATTATTTCAAAAGCTCTTGATGTGACAGAGCCTGAAGGCAAGGGTTTTCTTATTATTGGTGGTAATAGATTTGCTCGTGAGCTAGCAGAAGTTTTTGTTAAAAATGATATTGAATTAATTATTACAGATTCTTCTTGGGTTAATGTACAAAAATGCCGTCAATTGGGTTTAAATACTTACTATGGGAGTCCAGTCTCATTACATGCAGATTGGAGTATTAACCTGGTTGGTATTGGGGCTATGCTAGGTTTGTCTACAAGTGAGTATGTAAATGCCGTTTCTGCGATGAAGTATAAGCATGAATTTGGTGCAAGTAGTACCTATGTGTTACGAGCAGCCCAGAAAGAGAGCTATAAAGGTATTGGTTCAATTGAGACAAATTTAGCTACTTTACTTTTTGAAGAAGGTGTTGATTTTAATATTCTTATAGATAGGCTTAATCAAGGTGCGAGTATTAGAACTACAAATATTACTACCAACTATAATTTAGAAAATTTCTTTATAGATAATGTGCATGCTATACCGTTGTTTATTCTTGATGCTAAAGGCTATGCTCAGCCGTTTGTGAAAGGTAAAAAAATTAAACTAGAAACTTATAGTTTGATATCATTGAGAAATGATACAAAAGAAAATAAAAATCAGTTATGTCTAGAAGTATAAGAAAATTTAATAATAAAACCCCTCAAATAGTGCCTTCTGCATATATAGATGAGTCGGCGGTTGTTATTGGTGATGTAATTATTGATGAGGATACCTCCGTTTGGCCTTGTGTGAGTATACGAGGAGATTTATTGCCTATATCCATAGGTAAGAGTAGTAATATACAAGACTGTAGTACTTTACACACTACTGAGCATCCTAAAGAATCTGGGAAAGGATTTGCACTGACAATAGGTGAGAATGTGACGGTAGGTCATGGAGTTATATTGCATGGTTGTGATATTAAAGACAATACCATGATAGGTATGGGCTCCATAGTATTAGATGGGGCTATAGTTGATTCTTGGGCTTTTGTAGGGGCAGGAAGTTTAGTTCCTCCAGGTAAAGTGCTTGAATCTGGTTTTATGTATATGGGATCGCCTGTGAAAAAAATTCGCCCTATTAAGGAAGAAGAAAAAACATTTATTATTGAGAACGCTAAGAATTATGTCAAAAATAAGAATAAGTATAAAGAAACAGGTTAAATTTACTCTTGTAGCAATTACTTTAGTATTATTAGCATCATGTCAAAGCTTAAATATAAACAACGCTACAGAGATTGGTCAGTCAACAAAATTTGATATGACGGCTTTAGAAACTAAGTTAAAGAAGCTTGATAAGTGGACTGCTAGAGGTGTTATAGGTATAAGATTTAACAGTAAAGCTGATTTAGCTAATTATGTGTATAGTCAAGATGGCGATGATTATAGTATCAAACTTTATGGACCTTTAGGTATAGTTAGTGTTGAGATAAAAGGCAATAGTGACAAGGTTGTTTTTATTGATAATAAAGGTAAAGAAACACAAGAAGACAATGTGGAAAACCTTATGATGCAACATCTTGGTTGGTATGTGCCTGTTGAGGTTCTTAAAAGTTTGATTAAAGGAGTGCCTGTATCAGATAAAGATACTAATAGACAAATCGATGACCATAACTTGGTAGAGGTTCTATTAGAAAAAGGTTGGGAGATTGACTATAGTAATTATAAAATGTTTGATGGAGAGTACCCATTACCAACAAAGATAAAAATGACTAGAGATAGTGTGTCTTTAAAGATAATAGTTAAGTCGTGGGTAGTACATTAATAAGTCAATGTCATACTTATACTTACTTCGGCTCCTTTCAGAACAAGTGATAGTGGTATTTATTTTTTTATTAAGTACAGCTTTTATTGATATTTGAATACACCCATTTAGGAAGTGTGACTTTAGTCGCACCTTTGATAGTAAAGTCAAAAGATATATAAAAGACTATTACAGTACGAATGAGAAAAAGCAATGCCAAAACAAAATATTTACAACAGCTACGCAAAGATAAATCTTTTCTTACATATTTTGAATAAGCGAGATGATGGTTATCATAACCTCCAAACCTGGTTTACATTTGTGGATTTAAAAGATGAGTTATCATTTTCTTTTAATGATTCATATAATATTTCTATATCTAGCAATATAACTATATCTTCAAAAGAAGATAACCTTGTGTATAAGGCTATAAAGCTTTTTCAAGAAGAGTATTCTTTGTCTGGTGTTGGTGTAGATATTTATGTAAATAAGAATATACCTATGGGTGCAGGATTAGGTGGAGGTAGCTCAAATGCTGCTACAACACTGTTAGCTATGAGAGATTATTATCGACCAGAAATCAAAAACATAGATATGATACATCTTGCAACTAAGCTAGGAGCTGATGTTTCTATATTTCTGTACAGTCGTTCTGCTTGGTCAGAAGGTGTAGGCGAAGTATTGCATGCTAAGGATTTTAAGCAAACCCACGCTCTTTTGATAAAGCCTGATATCCAGATTAGTACAAAAGAGTTTTTTAGCTCAAAAAAGCTAGTAAAGCATAAAAAACTTTTATCAAAAGATGCTGAACTTGATCGTTCTGTGATGGGTAATGATTTTGAAGAGGTTTTCTTTTTGCTACACCCAGAATTTAAAGCTTATATAGACAGTATTGATAAGAATATTATAATGACAGGAACAGGATCATGCTTTTATTTGTTGAGTGTTGATAAGGGCTACTTAGAAGAAGTTGCGACAAAAATTGATAAATCTATTGACAAATGGCTGGTTAAGACATTAAACTATGTCTACTAATTTTTAGTTAGGCTTTTTTTTTTGGGCTATCGCCAAGCGGTAAGGCAACGGGTTTTGATCCCGTCATGCGCAGGTTCGAATCCTGCTAGCCCAGCCATCGAAAACATATTCCCCTTTTAAAATTATTTTATCTATAGTGATTTTTTATATGCTATAAAATTTATGCTAAAATGATTGCATAGTAAATATTTATGTTACAGGTAAAATAGCATGAGCCATAATCATTATCATACAGGTGCTCTCAATCAAAAATGGGGCGATGTAGAAAAAAATCAATGGTTAGGTGAGCAATCTAAAAAACGTTTATACAGTGAAGAGGTTGTAGTTAAGCTTGGTAAGCTGACAAATGAATTTGATATCGAGATTTATGGAGAGCTAGATTACTCTGTGGGTAAGTATAATCTATATTCAATCAAGACAAAAAATTGGGATAATGATAAGCCAACAGTGCTTGTTACAGGTGGGGTGCATGGCTACGAGACAAGTGGTGTACAAGGGGCTATAAAATTTGCTGAGACAAAAGCTCTAAAGTATAGTGAGCATTTCAATATTATTATTCTTCCTTGTCTTAGCCCGTGGGGATATGAAACTATTAACCGTTGGAACACTGATGCTATAGATCCAAACAGATCATTCTTTTTAGAAAGCTACTGCAATGAAGCAACTCTGGCTATGAAGTATATTTATTCATTAGATGTTGAAATTCTTGTTCATATAGACTTGCATGAAACTACAGATACTGATGATAGTGTGTTTAGGCCTGCGTTAGCTGCTAGAGAAGGTATTTTTATAGATAAGTGGAATGTCCCAGATGGTTTTTATCTTGTTGCAAATGAAAATAAAATAGAGCCTGGTTTTCAAGAATATATTATTGATGCTGTTGCAAAAGTAACACACATAGCTCCTAATGATCCTGATTCTAAAATCTTGGGCGATAATACAATTGTAGATGGCTATATGTCATGTAATTCTGATAAAGAAAAACTATGTATGTCAATAACGAATGCAAAATATGCAACAACTACAGAAGTTTATCCAGATAGCCGTAAAACCAATCCAGAAGAGTGTATAGTTGCTCAGGTTGTGGCTATTACTTCTGCATTGGATTATGTAAATAAAAGATAATGAAAGGTACTGATAAAAAATGTTAAACGGATTAATAAATGTTGCAGAATTTCTAATAAGCATAATCTTTGGTCTATATGCTTTTATTTTGCTGTTTAGATTTTTTCTACAAAAAGTAAAGGCTGACTTTTATAACCCTATTTGTCAGTTAGTTATGCGTGCTACAGATATAGTTGTGATGCAGCTTAGAAAGCTTTTACCGGGGATTTTTGGCTTTGATTGGGCTTGTATAGTAGCGGTGTATTTTGTATTTGTAATACAAAACTTACTGCTAAGTCTACTTAATGGTATGGGTTTAGATACGCTGATTATCTTTATCGAACCATTTTTGGATATCATCATTGCGGTTATAAATATGTTTATTTATTTGATCATAATCAGGGCTATATCAAGTTGGTTTGTTCAAGGTGGTTATAATCCTATGCTAATGATTATATATCAAACTACAGAGCCTTTATTAGCAAAAGCTAGAAGACTAATAGCTCCAAGAGGTGGATTTGATTTTTCACCGATTATAGTATTACTTAGCTTATTCTGTATTCAAATTTTCTTACAAAGCCTTATTACTCAGTTATTTGCGTAATATTAGTTAGTAAATGGGTTTCAAAATAGCTGTTTATATTTAACCAAATGCTTCAAAAAATGAGGTTGTAGGTGAGCATAACAATATGCTTAAAATCAAAATAAAGGCTCCTGCTTTGATAGAAAAGCTAATAAAGCATTATTTTCTTTTCTATCAAAGCATTTGCATCTTAGAAAAAATCAAATAACTATAACCAAAGGTCATACTTCTCGACAAAAAGAACTTTTCTTAGATGTCGATAAAGTCCCTGATTGTTTGAAGTGTTATAATATGACTAGTTAGCTATAATGTGTAGATTTATATTGGGACTGTTCTTAAGCAGATTGAGTATGAAAGAGAAGATGAAAAGTTTCAGATATTTGTTCTTAATTATGTTTGCCATAATAACCACATGATGCAATAATTACAGCGATATCGAAGAACATAAACTCAATCAAGATATTATTCTAAATGGTGTTATAATTTCAATCGAAATTGATGAGCGTTGAAGCTATAAATTTATCTTTCATAGTTCTAAATATGGAGATATTCTTCTAACAGCAGATAGTAGCTATATTCGCTACCTTACTCCTGCAAACAAATTGAAACTCGAAGCTAAGATATACAAACCCCATGAATATGAAAATATTGATGCCTTTGATTATGATACTTACCTAGAAAATCAAAATATAACAGTAATTGGCTATGTCATTATAAGCTCTCAGATAAAGTTTGAAGGTATTTCGGCATGGTATCTACCAAAAAGGTTAAGGTATTATCTAAGTAATTATATAAAAGCACAGTTAGAAAATAATCAAGCTAAACCTTTAGCATTAGCATTGCTCATTGGTGAAAAATACTTTAGTGATAGTAAAAAAGCCACTCTTTATGGAGTCTGGGACTTCTCACTTGATGGTTATCTCAGGGTTGTATATTGGCTTGCTTGCTTTGATAGCTTTTGTACTCGCTAGATTTGCTTGGTCGTTGTCACCCAGATTGTGTCGTAAGTTGCCTGCTCAAAATAGAGCAGTAGTTTTTTCTATAGTTATAGCTCTTATTTTAATAGCTTACTTGTAGGATGTGGATTACCTACACAAATAGCTTTTATAATGTTATCAGTTGTGGGAGTATTTTGGTTTTTAAGCAAAAGAGTTTCAATACTTCGTTCATTGTTCATTAGCTATAGCATTTGTTTTAATTTTACTGTTTGATTTTAACGCCATATCAAGTGCAGGATTTTGGTTGAGTTTCTCAGCAGTTTTGTTTTTGGTATTTGTAGGCTTGCTAATGCAGTCAAGTTCAAAATTGTTTGTAACTCTTACTCTTAGTACTCAGTTATATCTTAGTATACTTTTGATACCTATTCCAGCTTATTTCTTTGGTGGGTTTTCAGCAATACCTGTTGTGGCAAATAGAGTAGCTATACCGCTTGTAAGTTTCATCATTGTACCGTTGCTTTTGCTTTGCTTGATGCAAGAATTAGGCTGTTTGGATTAGAGAAGAGTTGTTTTATTTCTATAGATAAATCAGATGAACAAGCTTTATTACTTGGTAATATTTTTAAAAAAAACAAATTCCAGAATTTGAAAGTATTTATGGTCGAATGGTCGCTCCAACTATCTTAGTTTCTAATGTTGAGATACCTCAGGAGTTTTTAAAAGATACTCATTTGAATGATTTTATTTATAGCTCGGCAGAGCTTTTTGATAATACCTACTTTAGTCTTATAAATGGGTTGGGTGTAAAAATTATAGATACTTACAATAATGGTGCTATTAGCATAAATATAAACCGTGATAATGAGTTGTAAATATATAGTCAATTAAAGGATTTTTATTGAGTAACATCAGTTATATTAAGCAAGTGCTTAAAAAATCTGCTATTAAATGCTAATATTAAAGAGTAAGAAATTTTCTAGGATAATTACATAATGTTTAAAGCAATGAAATACGGCTACTATGGATTATTTTCAATTACTGCCTTATTGATAAATTCTGCAATAGTTATTTTGCCTGTGGTTTTTTTCTCATTGATGAAAATAATTGTACCAATCAAAATTGTAAGGCATCACTGTACGACCGCAGTGCAAGCATTAGCAAGTTGCTGGGTGAGTTTTGCTATTATGATTACAAAGCTCTTTATTCCTACTGAGATAGAGTTTAAGCAAAATGCAGAGCTTAGCAAAAAGCATACATATTTGATAATTAGTAACCATAAAAGCTGGCTTGATACGCTGATACTTATGCTAGCATTTCATAAAAAAATACCATTTCTAAAATTTTTCATGAAGTTTCAGATGTTTTTTGTGCCTCTTATTGGGATGGTAGCTTGGGCATTAGAGTTTCCATCGATGAAAAGATATTCAAAAGACTACATTTCCAAGCACCCTGAGAAAAAAGGTAAAGATATAGAGATGACTAAAAAGTATTGTCAAGATCTCTCAAATAGGCCAACAACGATAGTGAATTTTGTTGAAGGTACGCGCTTCTCTAAAGAAAAGGCTATAAATAGCGATTATAAGCATTTATTGAATCCCAAGGCTGGTGGTATTGCTGTTATACTAAAAAGTCTTTCAGATAAGATGGTAGGAGTTTTAAATACCACTATCGTTTATGATACCCCCAATCAAACACTATGGGATTTTATGATTCGCAAAACTAAAAAGATAAAAGTGAAAGTTGATTTAATACCTATGGTAGATGTTCCTTTGGGAGATTATTTTAATTGCACGAAAGATAAGAAAGCTTTTCAAAATTGGTTGAATGATTTATGGTTAAATAAAGATAAGTATATTGAGCAAAAACTATTAGAGGAGCCTTTAATTTAAATATTCTTAATAATAAAAATTGCTAATTGTCTATATATTTCATATAATGAAATCTCTACCATTTTAAAAAAATCATTATGAAAAATCATCAAAGCACTCTACCTGTATGTTTCTTTACAGAGCTATGGGAGCGCTACGGCTGTATTTTACTCAAGGTTTACTTACATTATTACTAGTAAAAGTCTATGGCTCTTGATGAAATTGAAACTGATATTGTCTCAGGAGCTTTTATTGCTTTGCTATATATGACATCTCTAGTGGCGGGATTTATGGCAGACAAAAATACTCGGTAGGTATTTTGCAGAAAAGTATGTCTATAATTTTTATATTTTATCTTATAATTTATCCTTTACTACGGAAAAAGCAGTTACAGGATATTTTCTATAGTTATTACTTTCCTTTTCAATCAAATGAGCACAAATTAAATTGAAAGCACTATCAGAGTTAGGAAATGAGTTTCTAATCTTTGTAGTTCTTTTAATAGACTTATTAAGTCTCTCAATTCAATTTGTTGTGTATATCATTCTATGTATTTGCCATGGGAAATTCAAGTAGGTAAAGTAATAATCAAAGTTACTTGCATCAAATCTACTTTTTATCCATCAATATTTAGCTCCTCACTTTTCAAGAAACAGCTCTAATCTGACTTTTGCTTTCTCTTTTGGCTATTCTTGATTTTCAAGCTCAAAGACCTTTTTAAAGTCATCAGATAAAGTACTTGTATCTGATGATCTAACCTTAATCAATAAGTTTCTTATTTTGTGTACAATACATCTTTGAAACTCTGTATTAGGAATCTTTTCTTCTACATTACCGCGTCTTATAGGCATAAACAGGGCATCTATATAAATAAAGTAGTATTGTGATTCTAAACCTTATTTTGCGAAGCAAATAATTCTTGCTCGAACTCTTTAGTTATAGCTGAGCCTGCTGATGGAGATAGGTTTTTATCATACACTTCAAAAAAATATAGTATTGATATCTCTAGTAGTTAAACCCTTGGTATATAGTTTAATGCTAACTCTTGCATTTGTTCATCTCGAGCTTTCACCCATTCTAATAGTCTGGTTTAAATAAAGATAATCTATCTCTAGGTATATCTAGCTCAAAATATTTATTTATACCCTGTGCTCCTCTAGTGTAGTAATCGTTAGATTTATTTTGGATTCTCATTATTTGATAGAAATTCTTTTTGCTAACAGCGTAATATACTTTCAAATACTATTTTGAGGATACCATCAATCGCATCTTCTTTATCATAATATAATGTATCTTCTATACTTTTTTGCATTTGTAATTTAATATCTTTTATAGTTAGTCCTTTATTGTTTTTTCAACTGAATTATAAAGTCGAATAGCTACAGACACAATTTAGTCGACACTATCACTCGGTACCTGAAATACGGCTATTGCAGGCGGGTTTATGCTTTGTGTGGGTTATGGCTTACTTGGGTTTGGATATCTATAGGATCAGAAGTTGCATACATTAGTCTAGCTATAATTGCAGTTGCAACAGGTATGATTAAGTCAAACACAGCAACACTGTTAGGTGACTCATATACAAAAGATGATCCGTATCGTGATTATGGTTTTTCATTGTTTTTTTGTGGCTATTAACCTTGGAGCTTTTATGGGATGTATGAGCTCTTGTTATCTTTCAGAAATTAGCTGGAAGTTTTCTTTAATAGCAGCTTCTATAGGAGCGTTGTTGGCTGCTCTTACCCTATATTTTAGTATGAAGTATTATGTGGTTACAAAATAGCTAAACATTAAACTGAGTATGAAAAAAGTGTTGTAAGCTATAGTTGTTGTAGTTATAGCTATTGTTATTTGTACTTATGTGCTTACTGACGTTCCTGTAGCTGATATATTCTTTATTATTGTTGCAATATGGGTCCCCTGTAGGAATTATTTTTAATGCGTGCTATATTACTAAAACTAGTTTAACGTAAGGGTTAAGTCTAATAATATATTTAATGACATATATTGTTTGGGAAGCTATATTTTACCAGATAATTATAGCAGGTCCATTACTTGCTGAAAGACTTACAGATCAAATTTGGCTTGGTATGCATTATACCAGGATCAATTTTGCTTGCTGCAGAGTCTTTGGGTGTAATGTTTTTTGGTGCTTTGACAGGAAAGGTGTTGCAGTATTTTTCTAAAAAAGGTAAACAAACCTATTCACGATGCTACTAAATTTGCTCTTTCCTTATACATTCTTGCTCTATGTTACGCTTTAATTTTGTTAGGGCTAAATTGAAAATTTCCATTAATCACTCTTTCATTGGGATGAATTGTTTTCAACTATCTTTTTGTTGTCTTGTCAAATTTATCTATTTGACCAATAGGGTTGTCTATAGCAAATAAACTAGCTCTTCAAGGTTATCATGCGCTATATAATTAGTGTATGGTATGTGTAGTACTGGTATATCGAGAAAATTAGCAGGTTTAATAGCTAATCAAGCTTTTATACCTAAGGATCTTCATAATTAACAAGCTATTACAGGGATCTATATCCATGCATATAGTAGTTTTGTTGGGTTAGCATTAATTGGTGCAATAGTGATTACTATTTTTATACCGTTACTAACAGGATTTGAAAAATAATAGGTTTTTATTGTTAGAAAATAAAAGAGTTTGAGAGGTGTTGGTTTTTTAATTTAACCAAGCTATCTCTACGAATAAGAATAATGCAGAATATATACCCATAAATACGAATGGCATATAAATCTCTAATATACGAATAGGTTTGAACGAACCTTTTGCTTCAGCAATATGCTCTTCAGTAAGCCATACGCGAGAAGGTAGACGTCTTTCTAAAGATGGTACGATGCTGTTTTTGATTTGAATGTGATGTCTAAAAAATCTAATGATTTTCCACCACGCATAACAAAATACTAGTCCTGCAAAATAAGGTATAGCAACCAGTACACCTGACGGAGGATTTTCTACATTCATATTGTTGCTTATCGCTAGAGCGACAATACCTACAAGCATCAGGTTTACAACTAAGAAGAAAAGGTTGATAACTATTCTTCTGTAGCCAGTTCTATCTGTTAGTTCTATATAAATTCTGTACTGTTCTATCAAAAGGGCATTATATTGCTCATTAGACAAAGTACTTTCATCTTCATTGCTCCAAAGTTTATCTTGAATGTCTTTTTGGCTAATTTTTTCCATTTTATTCCTTTGTATGATGAATATTCTTTTACATATGTAATGTTATTATATTTTGCTCTATTTATCAAATGTTTATGAGCGAGCTTTATCTGATTTTCTCGCCTGTTAAGAGGTTAGTTATTTTAGAAGGAGTTACTTTAGTTTCTTGTTTGTTATCAAATACCATTATATCATTAAAAATTTCGTTTATTTCGAGAGCGTTATTTATAAATGTTTGGCCTGAAATATTTGCACTAGTTGATATGATTGCACTATCTAGTGATGAACAAATTTCTTGTATCTCGGTTGTTTGAGATAATCGTATGGCAATAGTTGGTTTACCACCAGTAAGCCATTGAATATCCTTTACTGCAGGGACTATCCAAGTAGTAGGTTGTTGTTTAGGGATTTTTAGTTTTAGTATCTGATTATTTGATATCAAAGAAGTATCAGCATACTTTAGTAGGTGCTCAATTTTGTGAGAGATAACAATAAATCCTTTGCTAGAATCTCTCTGCTTTAAGTTAATTAATTTATTGACGGCAGTTTTGTTTATAATGCAGCTAAGTCCATATACTGTATCGGTAGGTATACTGATAATATCATTATTAGTTAATGATTTTATAATTGAGTTTATAGTTGTTGTAATCATTATTATAGTACAAAACTGATTTTAAGAGTGAGAGCAATTTTATATCAATACCAATATAAATTGCTACAATTATCTCAAAGGAGTTTATGTCTAATCTGATTCTTTGATATGTATGTGTAATGGTAATCGCTATTGGCAGAGTACTATACTTTTTTTAGTGTTGTATTTAGAAATTTAAGCTAAGAGATTACTTCTTTCTTAATTGCTCTTTGATTAGATCACCTAGAGTTGTAGGAGTCATTTGCTCTACTTTGTAGTTAGATTTACCACCAGCAGATGCAGACATATCTTCATCAACAGCTTTGATAGATAAAGCTATACTTCTCTTTTTCATATCGATGTTGATAATTCTAGATTCAACTTCTTGACCTTCAGATAGCTCGTCACGAACATCTTTAGTATGCTCAGTTGAAACTTCTGCGATTCTGATGAAACCATCAATACCGTTTTCTTCATCAAGCATTACTACAGCACCATTTTCTTGTACTTTAGTAACATTACCTTTAACTAAAGCACCTTTAGGGTGAGTAGTTACAAAGTTCTTGAATGGGTCGTCAGATAATTGCTTCATGCTAAGAGCAATTCTTTCAAGGTCAGTGTTTACATAAACTAATACAGCTTCTACTTCATCACCCTTTTTCAGCTCTGTGATAGCTTTTGAAGGGTTATCCCAAGATACATCAGAGATATGCACAAGACCGTCAATACCGCCGCTTAATCCAATAAACACACCGAAATCTGTGATAGATCTAATCTTACCATGAACTTTGTCGCCAACTTGGAAGTTGTTTTCAAAATCATCCCAAGGGTTAGCAATACATTGCTTAATACCTAGAGAGATTCTGTGCTTCTGAGCATCTAATTCAAGTACAATAACTTCAACTTCTTGACCGATCGATACAGCTTTATGAGGGTTAACATTCTTGTTAGTCCAATCCATTTCAGATGTATGAACAAGACCTTCGATACCTTCTTTCAGCTTAACAAAACAACCGTAGTCAGTAATGTTTGTAACTGTACCCATAAGCTTAGCACCTACAGGAAGTTCGTTAGCAATTTTTAACCAAGGATCTTCACCAAGTTGCTTGATACCTAGAGATATTCGTTGCTTCTCTTTGTCGAACTTGATTACTTTAACATCAATTTCTTTACCGATAGACAATACCTCAGTAGGATGGCTGATTCTGCTCCAAGAGATATCTGTAATATGTAGTAGGCCATCAACACCACCAAGATCGATAAACGCACCGAAATCTGTGATATTTTTAACGATACCATTCAGTACCGAACCTTCAGCGATTTTCTCTAAGATAGCATCTCTATCGCCAGAGTTATTCTCTTCGATAACAGCTTTTCTTGATACAACGATGTTGTTTCTTTTAGTATCTATCTTAACTACTTTAATTTCGATATCTTTACCTTCTAAGTGAGCTACATCTTTTACAGGTCTAGTATCTACTAGAGAACCTGGTAAGAATGCTCTTAGGCCTTCAACATCCATAGTGTAACCACCACGAACATGATTTGTAATTCTACCAAGAATCGTTTCGCCATTTTTAAAAGCACCTTCGATTTTATCCCAAAGTTCAATTTTTTTAGCTTTATCTCTTGATAGTCTAGTTTCGCCCCAGCTGTTGTCTAGAGTTTCTAATACAACATTGATTTTGTCACCAGCTGCTACTTCTAGCTCGCCTTCACTGTTTTTTAGTGCAGATACAGGAATGAAAGATTCTGCTTTTAAACCAGCATCGATCATTGCAAATTCTTTATCTATACTAACAACTGTAGCAGCTATGATTTTACCTATTCTCATTTCAGTCTGTTTTAGAGACTGTTCAAATAGTTCTTTAAAGTTTTCTGACATTGTTTTGATTTCCATTTCCAGTGTGGTTGGTTTTACATAGTTTTACTAGTATCCACTGGGAATTATAAAAATACTAGTAAACAATTTTTGTAATTGTATAATATTATCTAACGAATTACCTGACTTCAAGTAAAAGTTGATTTTTATGACAAATAAATTGTCAAGCAGTGAGTTTTTTATGCAAAAAGCTTATGAGCAGGCATTGTTAGCTTATGAAAATGGGGAAGTGCCTATTGGAGCTATCCTTGTTAAAGATGATCTTATAATTGCACAAGCTTATAATCAAACCTTAACTTTGTCAGACCCAACAGCTCATGCTGAAGTGCTTGTAATCAAAGAAGCCGCACAGCAAATCAAAAATAATCGTTTAATAGATGGGCAATTATATGTGACAATGGAGCCATGTATGATGTGTCTAGGGGCTATTGTCCAAGCTCGCATTCCAGAAGTTATGTATGCTTGTGATGATTCACGAGTAGGAGTTTTTTCAAAAGAAAATTATCATTTAAATAAAAATATTAACCATAATCCTAAACTTACAAATGGTATAATGGCAGACAAGTGTGGTGAGCTATTAAAGAAATTTTTTAAAGAGAGAAGAAAGTGATTGATATGGCAAAAGATAAAATCGTAGTTTTATATGGTGGAGATTCACCTGAAAGAGAAGTCTCACTAAAATCTGGTCAAAGTGTTGTTCAATCTCTGCAGTCACAAGGTTATGAAGCTGTGGGTTTGGATGCTAGTGGTAAGGATTTGGTCTTAAAACTTATTGAGATAGTCCCTGATAAATGCTTTGTTGCTTTACATGGCGAAGATGGTGAGAATGGTAGAGTTGCTGCAATACTTGGGCTTTTAGGAATTAAACATACTACTTGCGATATGAAAGCAGGAGTGATTACTATGGATAAGATGATATCTAAAGAGTTATGGATTCATAATAATTTGCCAACACCCTTTGCTAAGATTTTGACAGATAAACTTATTGGTGCAGATGAGATTAGTTTCCCTGTAGCTGTTAAGCCAGCTAGTGGTGGTTCAAGTATAGCAACTTTTAAAGTAAAATCGCTAGAAGAATTAAAGCCTGCTTATGAAGAAGCTTCAAAGTATGGTGAGGTAATGGTTGAACAATGGCTTACTGGAAAAGAAATTTCTGTAGCAATAGTTAATAATAAAGTTTACTCATCTATATGGATTGAGCCGTTCAATGAGTTTTATGATTATGAATCAAAATATAGTGGTAAATCGACTTACCACTGTCCAAGCGGGTTATGTGAAGAAAAAGAGCTTGAAGTTAGACAGCTTGCAAAAAAGGCTTATGATATTCTAGGGTGTCAAGGTCATGCTAGAGTTGATTTTATCTATAATGAGGGTGAATTCTACTTGATGGAAATAAATACATCTCCTGGGATGACAGAAAATAGTTTATCTCCAAAATTAGCTATGGCAGAAGGTGTAAGTTTTGATGAGTTTGTTCAGTCAATAATAGAACAGGCACGATGATTAGGTTTTTTAGAAAGCTTTTGATACTAGGTTTAATCTTTTCTATAATTCTCGCTTCAGTAATTTATGTGGTTAGTAAAACCGATAAGACAATCTCAAAAGTAGATGTTGTTTCAAATGATGGTTTGGTTTATATATCCAAACAAGGTTTGATCGATAACATTTCAAAAGTAAGTGATAAAAAGTGGTTTTATGTAGATGTCGAAAGTATTGAGAACTCTTTGTATTCTATAAAGGGTGTTGATTATACTCTAGTGAAAAAGGTGTGGCCATCCACTTTGGTTATTTATCTATTTGATCGTAAGCCTATAGCTTATTGGAATAATAGTCAGATTTTGCTTGAAAATATGGACATAATTACACCAGAAGTATTTAGTTTTAATGGGAATTTACCACATATAGAAAGTACGGATACTGAAGGTAGAGATTATATTTTCGAAACATATCAGGACCTTAATGATATTTCTGAGAAGGATTCGTTGTCTATACTTAAAGTTACATATAAAGGTAATCAGTTCAAACTTTTGTTGTCAAATGACATGCAAGTTATGCTTGGCTCAATTAAGTTAAAATCTCGTTTAAAATTGTTTTTGAAATCATATAAAAAAGTGAAAGATTATAAATCTGTAGAGTCTTTTGATATGCGTTATAGTGATGGCTTTACTATAAAATACAAATAAATAGAAAAGTATTTATTTTATTGGTTTTCTATGATAAATGTGACTATAATGTATTGTAGATGTGTATATTATAAATATCTATATTAAAATAGGGTTAAAAAATAATGAGTTTTGGAAGTAGAAATTTTTGCGCAGTAGATTTAGGTTCACATAAAGTTACTGTGGCTATAGGTCAGTTAGCAGAAAACAACGGAACTAAAATTCTTGGTGTTAGCCAAAAGCAATCTAAAGGGATTAAGCAGGGGTCTGTTATAAACCTTGAAATGGCAATGGAAACTCTTAATATTGCTATTGATGAGGCTAAGAGTATAGCTGGCGTTGATATAAAAGAGATTACACTTGGTATAAGTGCTCCGAGTATATCTAGTTTTAACTCTTATGGGTTGGCGGCTGTAGAGAATGGCGAGGTAACAATGGAAGATCTTGCTATGGCGATCAAAACTGCAAAAGCAGTGCCAATGTCAGCAGACACTGAAACTTTGCATGTATTACAAAGAGACTATGTGGTAGATAATCAGACAGGTGTAACAGAGCCTATAGGGATGTTTGCTGTAAGACTTGAATCAAATGTTCATATCGTAGTTTCATCATCGCGTTTGTTACAAAATGTAAGAAAATGCGTTTCAAGTTGTGGTTATAAGATAAATAATACAGTAGTTGAGCAGCTAGCTTCTAGTAGCGCGACTCTTACTAACAATGAAAAAGAAATGGGTGTTTGCATTGTAAATATTGGTGCAGACTCTACAAGTTTTTCAGTTTTTGCTGATGGGAATATTTGCTATACTTCTACACTAGCTATTGGTGGTAACAACATATCTTTTGATATATCTAAAGTATTTAGATTGCCAGTAGAAGCAGCTGAAAGCTTAAAGTTGCAGTATGGTTATGCTGAAAGTAAACATTTGAAAAACCCAGATGAAAAAATAGATATTCCAAATTCTTTAGGTAATGCTAAAAAAAGAATTTCACTTCAAGATTTGTCTCTAGTAATTGAAGCTAGAGTAGAAGAGATGTTTGAAGCTCTTTATAGCGAGCTAGATCAAAACGGTTTGTTAGATGTAGTATCTTCAGGATTAGTATTTACTGGTGGTAGTGCAAAAATCAGAGGGTTAGCGCGACTTGCTGAAGATATGTTTAAACTTCCTGTAAGAGTGGGTGGACCTATAGAAGTTTCTGGAGCTAATGAGGTAATGCATAACCCTGCTTATGCAACTGTAGTTGGACTTTTAAAGTATGCTGTAGAGCATGATCATAGTGGGTCAACAGAGCCGTCACAGCTAGAGGCAGATGTGGTGGATCTTGATAGTAATTCTAAAAAGAAAGTGTTGTCTTCTGTAAAAGGATGGTTTTCGAAAAATTTTTAATAATGAGTATTTAAAAGTAAGTTAAATTAAAGGAGTAAATAAAGTATGTTTGATTTTAATGATTCTATGGTTTCAAATGCTGTAATCAAAGTTATCGGTGTTGGTGGTGGTGGTGGTAATGCCGTACAGCACATGTGTGAAGAAGTTACAGATGTGGATTTTTTTGCATTAAACACAGATGGTCAAGCTCTGTCAAAATCTAAAGTACAAAATGTACTTCAAATAGGGACTAACCTTACAAAGGGTCTAGGAGCTGGCGCGGATCCTGAAATTGGTAAAAGAGCAGCAACTGAAGATAGAGCAAAAATCGAGCAACTTTTAGAAGGTGCTGATATGGTATTTATCACTGCTGGTATGGGTGGTGGTACAGGTACAGGTGGTGCTCCTGTTGTAGCGGAAGTTGCAAAAGAAATGGGTGTATTAACGGTAGCTGTTGTTACAAAGCCTTTCCCTTTTGAAGGTAGTAGAAGAATGAAGGCTGCTGAGTTTGGTATTGATGAACTAACTCAACATGTTGACTCAATAATTACAGTTCCAAATGAAAAGCTTTTAAGTGTACTTGGTAAAAGTGCATCTCTTTTAGATGCGTTTAATGCTACAAACGATGTACTTGGTAATGCTGTGAAAGGCGTATCTGAGCTTATTACAAAGCCTGGTCTTATTAACGTCGATTTCGCGGATGTAAGAGCTGTGATGACTAATATGGGCATTGCTATGATGGGTATGGGTGAATCTACTGGTGAAAACAGAGCTCGTGAAGCTGCTGAAGCTGCTATTTCTAGTCCATTACTTGCAGATATAAACTTAGATGGAGCTAAAGGCGTAATTGTAAATGTTACAGCTGGTATTGATATGTCTATTGGTGAGTTTGAAGAAATTGGTGAAGTTATTAGATCATTTATTTCTGATGATGCTATTGTTATTGCAGGTACTGTAATCGATACCGATGTGTCTGACTCTATGAAAGTAACTATAGTTGTTACAGGTCTCGAAAAAGTTGTTACTAAGAAAAGTTTTGGTATCGAAAAAGGTGCTAATCATAACTCTCAAAGAGAAAGCAACAATCCTACTACATCTTTCTTAAGAAAAGAAACTGAAGTAGTTAGTAGTTCAAACTCATCTTTAAATTCTGATGAAGCTAATCAATCTGATATCCCAAGTTTCTTGAGAAGAAGATAGTGTCAATATAAAAAATATTTTCTCCGAAGGCAATTAGTCATCCTGAACTTGTTTCAGGATCTCAATTAAATTAATACTTCTCGTGAGTACTGAAATAAATTTAGCATGACAATATTTGTATTAGAGAAGTGATTCAATCAACAATCTCTATTATTCTAATATAAATTTTTTTGCAACCTCTATATAATAACTCTTAAGTAAATCATCCCTATTCTCTAAGAGAGTAGTGTTGTAATGATATTTCTAACCTAAAAACATATAGGTAAAAGTGTTATGAATCAAAAAACTATAGCAAAAGAATTTTCTGTAACAGGCATTGGTCTGCATTGTGGTATAGATGTTTCTATGACAGTTAAGCCTGCAGATTTGAATACTGGCATAGTATTTCGTAGAGCAGATTTAACTCCTGCTGTTGATATAAAAGTTACTCCATCAAGTATTCAAGAGGCTGTAATGTGTACACTTCTGACTAAAGATGGTGATCAAAAATTGTCAGTATCTACGATTGAACATCTAATGTCAGCATTTGCGATGTTTGAGGTTGATAATGTCTTAGTTGAGGTAACTGCTCCAGAGCTTCCTGTAATGGATGGTAGCTCTTATGAGTTTACGCAGATATTAACAAAGGTTGGAGTTGTTGATCAAGGCTCCCCAAGAAAAGGTATTAAAATACTTAAGCCAGTGCGTGTTGAGCATGCAGGGAAGTTTGCAGAATTACTTCCGTCAGATTCTCTAAAGTATGAGTTCAAAATAGAGTGGGATCACCCTGTAATTGCTGCAACAAATGTTCATATTGTTTTTGAGTATGATCTTGCTGAGTATATTAAAATGGTGTCAAAGGCTCGTACATTTGGTTTTTATGAGCAGCTAGAATATCTGCATGCAAATAACCTTGCAAAGGGGGCTTCATTAGATAATGCTGTAGGTATTTCAAATGAAGGTGTATTAAATGAGGGTGGCCTTCGTTATGAAGATGAGTTCGTTAGGCATAAACTTTTAGATGCCATAGGAGATTTTTATGTCGGTGGATATATTTTAGGACATTTTAATTGCTATAAATCTGGGCATACGCTTAACAATAAGCTTTTACATGCTATATTTGCTGATGAAAGTGCTTGGGAGAGTGTTTAAGTAATCGCATTTAGTCGTACCTTTTATGGCGAAGCCTAAATTATGCGTTCCTTAGAGGATATTCTATTCATTAATATCAATCAGTTAAAACAATATTTTCATCTTTTATAACCATCTTAAGATATTCTTTTATAAGTTGCACATTTGCATCACTTTGTATTTTCTGCACAGCATTTGCTCGTTTAATCTCAGCAGGAGATTTTTGATTGCTTGTTGTGTTGCTGTTAAGAAGATTTTTTATATCGAGTCGGAACCTAGTGTTATCAAGATACTCACCAATACCTGCTTGAAGCTTGGCAATACTTTGAGAGTCAAGTTCTAGGACTTTTTTTGCATCATCATTTAGTTGTATTGCATAATGATTATCAGCAATAGTAATGAGGTGGCTGTTAAAAGCTAGAGTTTTTGTGAAGCCTTTTAGCTTTATTTTACTTAAAAGATTGAACCATTTTGTATCTAAGGGTATATCATCGCTCTGCGGTTGCGGTTGCGGTTGCGGTTGCGGTTCAGCTTTGCTTTGAGGTATCGGCGTTGTCTCTACTAATTTTGGCTTTTGAGCTTGTGTTTTTTCTTTTATTGGTTGAAACTCTTTTTTTAGTCGATAAATATCAGCTCTAGTAGTTATAGAAAGGTTTGTAGAGTTTGCATTTGATTGTTGTATAGAAGGATTATGTAAGTTTTTTTTTTGAAAGGCAATTAAGCGAAGTATTGCCATAGTTACACCAGTTTCAAAATTGGGTGCTAAGGCAATATCTTTTTTTGCAGAGATTGTTAGTTGATACAGAAAATGAGCTTGCTCTACAGAAACCTTTGCCAAGATGTTGTTAATAATATCTACATCAATATCATTAATAGCTTCAAGGCTCTGGGTAAAACTATATACACAACAGCTAAACCAAATTTCTGCAATTCTATCAAGAACAGCTTCAGAATTATGCTCACTCAGAGAAAGGTTTCTAATCGCAGGTAATATAGCACTGGGATTATCATCAATAACAGCATTGATGATATCATAAACTTCTTCACTATCTATCACTCCAAGCATTTGCTTGATCTGAGATTGCTTTAGCTCACCACTACAAAAACTTATAGCTTGATCCATAAGGCTCAAAGCATCACGAAGACTTCCCTTTGCGTGACATGCTATATAGTTAAGAGATTGCTCATCAAAGACTATATTTTCTTTTTTAAGTACTTCTTTTAGTTGAGCTTTTATATTCACTTGAGAGATGTGCTTTAGATGAAGCTGTATACATCTTGAAAGGATAGTTACAGGAATCTTATGATAATCTGTAGTTGCAAGGATGAATTTCACATATTCAGGTGGCTCTTCAAGAGTTTTTAGCAAGGCATTAAAACTTTGCTTAGAAAGCATGTGCACTTCATCTATTAGGTAAACCTTATATCTGCCTTGTGATGGCATGTATTGGATATTATCAAGAATCTCTTTAGTATCTTCGACACCTGTACGCGATGCAGCATCTATTTCTATCAAATCTATAAAACTATTGTTGTTGATAGCTACGCAGTTTTCACATGTGTTACATGGATGGGCTGTTACACCAGTTTTACAATTTAGGCATTTAGCAAATAGTCTACCAAGAGTAGTTTTACCAACTCCTCGAGTACCTGTGAAAAGGTAAGCATGATGGACTTTATCTGTCTCAAGAGCATGGACAATGCTGTTTAAAGCGTGTTGTTGACCTGCTACTTCAGCAAAGGATGTTGGTCTGTATTTACGAGCTAGTGCTTGATATGACATTTGAAAATTGATTGTTTAAAAAGCTTGTGTAAATGATAGCAGAATTGTTAGAAAAGGATAAGTGGAATATTCTCGGAATTGTGACTTTAGTCGCACCTTTTCTTATAGCAGCGGTGAAACTTTTTATTACTATCTATTTTTCAATTGTTTATTTTGGCAGTTTAAGTATAGACAAGAGACTATCAGCAAACCATAACAAACAGCACAAACAACAATACTAGAGTATATTTTTGTAGCATCAACAATACTTCCAGTAATCAAAGGCACAAACGCTACACCACATATTGTGGTTAATATAAGTCCTAAAAGTTCGATACTTTTATAAGTGTTGAAATAAAACCCTAAGCTAAAAATTACTGGAAAAAGAATAGAGTTTGTAAGGCCGCATAAAACCAGCATTAAAATAGTTAAATTGTTAACAAATACTCCCGTTATAAGCATTACTATAACTATAAAACAAACGCTTACTATGGCAAATACTTGCTTTGAGTTTTTTAAGTACTTGACACCGACTAATCTACCAAAAAATATAAGCAACCAGTATATACTAAGATAACCTCTTAACTGAGTATGTGTTATTGTCAAAAAGTGCTAAATATTCGCCGTAAGTGAATATGGCTACAACGCCTATAGATAAAAAACTGACTAAACAATAGATAATAAAAGCTATCAGGGGTTGTAAGGACACAAATTAACCAAGTTATATACTCAATCAATATTAGAGATAGTTCAGCTTTAACCATTTCTAGAGGACTAATTTTCTTAGCAATTATTGCAAATCCAAGACTAAACAATTCATAACCTATAAAGAAAGCGGTATCAAAAAACCTATTTGGAAATAATTTAAATGGTACTCCTGTTTTAGATGAGGTAGTAGAACTTGTACAAAAGTGCTTGATCTACCTACAATCAAGAATATTCCAGAGATACTAAATTCCTTCATTTTAATGTTGAATTATTGCTAATATCATTATCTGAACATTACTTTGAAAGCTTGATGTTTAACATTTGTTAATGTTTGCCAGGTATTCTAGTTTAGATATCCTATACATAGGTTATAAAGGCATTATACAACAATTTTGGTGTTCAGTTTGTGGGTCAAGATTATATTATTAAGAGTTTAAATATAAAATCTATCAATTAATTCTCTTATATAAAAAAACTTAGATTCAAGTTGTAAGTGCGACAAAATAATTGTTTCTAAAACACAAATAGCCATGGAAGTTGGTTGTAACCAAAGTAGCATATACAAAGAGATAAACCGTAACACCGGCAAACGAGGTTATAGCCCTAAACAAGCACAATCACTTGCAAACTCAAGAAAACGTAAAGGCAACAAACAAATTATGCAATTTGGTTGGAGCTATGTAGAACATCTTATCAAACAGTATTGGTATCCAGAGCGAATAAGTGGCGGTTTAACATCTAATGGGTGGGTTAGATGTCATAAGTGCTGAAAGCATCTATAAGTATATCTATGGGAATAAAGAAAGAGGCGTTGACTTACACACTTATTTGCGTTGTCAGAAAACTTATCGTAAAAGAGGTAAGGCTAGTCAAGAGCATAGAGGCCAAATACAAAATATAGTTTCAATACATGAGAGAGACTTTGAGATTTTGAGGGATACACTATTATTGGTAAAGGTCACAAGGGTGACTTATTAACACTAGTTGATAGAGTATCTAAACTAACTAAAATTAAACCTTTGGCTAGTAAGAATGCTGAAAACTTAGCAAACAGTTGAATACAAACACTGAATGCGTCACCTACTCACTCAATCACTTTTGATAATGGTAAAGAGTTTTCCAAACACATGCTAATATCAGAAGTATTAAATATAGATATATTTTTTGCTGATACATACTCTTCTTGTCAACGTGGCACCAATGAAAATACAAATGGGTTAATTAGATAATTCTTCTCTAAAAACCTGAGATTAGATAATATTACTTAAGACCAAACTAGAAGAGTTGAAAACCTATTGAACAACAGAAATAAAAAAAGTCTTGGATTCAACACTCCGCTTCAGGTAGAATCTAGAAATAAGGTTGTCGCACTTGGTACTTGAATCTAAGAAACTATAAAATGGAATCTATAAATTATAAAACTTTGTTAAAAGACCTAACGGCTCGTATTAAATCGTTACGAGACTATCTTTGACTATGATGTTAAAAAAGAAAAGCTAGTCGAAGTCCTTATGGAGCTAGAAGATGTTTCTGTGTGGGACAATCCCGAATACGCTCAAAATCTTGTAAAACAAAAAGTTGCATTAGAAGGTGTCGTACATAATTGTGATAATATATGCGATACTTTAAAAGCCCTCAACGAGCTTTTAGAGATGGCTGATGGCGATGAATCATTGCTTGAGGAGATTGTAAAAGATACTCAAACATTACTTGAAGATATTGAGAAATTAGAGTTTCGTAGTATGTTTTCAGGACAGATGGATGCAAATAATGCGTTTCTGGAAATACAGTCAGGTTCTGGTGGTACAGAAGCACAAGACTGGGCTGAAATGCTGATGCGTATGTATATGCGTTTGGCAGATAATCATGGTTTTAAAGTGACTGTTGATGATGTCTCTGATGGAGATGTGGCAGGTATAAAGGGTTGTACGCTAAAGATTGAAGGTGAATATGCTTACGGTTGGCTACGCACCGAGACAGGTATTCATAGACTTGTAAGAAAGTCACCTTTTGATTCAAACAGTAAAAGACACACTTCATTTGCATCAGCGTTTATTTCACCAGAAGTAGATGATGATATTGATATAGAAATCAACCCAGCAGATTTGCGTATAGATACTTATCGTGCAAGTGGTGCTGGAGGTCAGCATGTCAATAAAACCGACTCAGCAATGCGTATAACTCATTTACCTACAAGCACTGTGGTGCAAAGTCAAAGTTATAGGTCGCAACATAAAAATAGAGAGCGCGCGATGAAGCAACTTAAATCTAAGCTCTATGAGCTAGAGCTTCAAAAACGCAATACAGAAAAAGATGCCCTTGAAGATTCTAAGTCAGATATAGGATGGGGTAGTCAAATTCGTTCGTATGTGCTCGACCAATCACGTATCAAAGATTTGCGTACAGGTGTTGAAAGTTCAAATACCCAAGCGGTATTAGACGGTGATTTGGATAAGTTTATTGAAGCTAGCTTGAAAAGTGGGTTATAATAAACAGCTATATAGATAGACTTTCGCTACTATACTTCGTAAGTTATAGCGACATACTTTTTTTCATGGCAGAAAAAGTATGCAAAACTGCCTAGCTACGCTATCGTAGTTTAAAACAAATGGAAAATAAAAAACTCGTCAATTTTGAAAATTGATTAAATCTTTTAATTTACTACTCATTTGTTTTATGAACTACTTAACCGCTAATGTGCAACAAACAATTACAGGGTAAAAAAATGAGTAGTAAATTAAAAGATTTAATCAAAGTTTCAATGGAAGAGTATTTAGAATCAAATGAAATTGTAATGAAAGATGCTGTAAGAGGCAAGATTAGTGAGAAAGTGCAAAGAATCATAACTGAAAAAGGTCTTGATGAAAAAAGTGATGGCCTAAAAAAGCTATCAGAATCATTAGTGAAAAAACAAATCACAGATCTACAAGAAATCTCTCAGATGACTTTGAGAAAAGAAAAACTTCAATCTTTAGCAGATAAAAATAATGGTATAAGTCATCCAAACAGCTTTAGAAGAAATGCTGTAGCAAATGATTTACAAAAAAAATATGCAAACTTGACAAAAACAGAATTAGAAGACCTTGAAAACAAAAAGCGATATAGTGTAACAGGTAGAGTAGTTCTACGCCGTGTAATGGGTAAAGCTTCGTTTCTTACGCTACAAGATTATTCAGGTCGTGTACAAGTTTATTTAAAAAAGAGCGAATTACCAGAAGTTCAGTATGATACCTTCAAAAACTTATGTGATATTGGTGATATAGTTGGTGTTTCGGGCGCTATGTTTAAAACAAATACAGGCGAGCTTTCTGTTGAGGCTAATTATTTTGAGGTTTTAACAAAAGCAATTCGCCCACTACCAGATAAATTCCATGGTCTTGCAGATCAAGAGATGAGATACCGTCAAAGATATGTTGATCTTATCACAAATGAAAAGGCTCGTGGTGTATTTAAAGTGCGTTCAAAAGTTGTTAGCTTTATCCGTAATTACTTTGATAATATTAATTTCATGGAAGTTGAAACTCCTATGATGCATGTCCTACAAGGTGGAGCTGCTGCAAAACCATTTAGAACTTATCACAATGCTTTAGATATACCATTGTATTTGCGTATAGCTCCAGAGCTTTATCTAAAAAGGCTCGTTGTGGGCGGTTTTGAGCGTGTTTACGAGATAAATCGTAACTTCCGTAATGAAGGTGTATCTTCAAGACATAATCCAGAATTTACAATGCTAGAGTTCTACATGGCGTATGCTGACTATAATGACCTTATGGATCTAACAGAAGACATGCTATATAAGCTAGTACAAGAAGTTACAGGCTCAACTGAGCTAGAGTATGGTGAGCATAAAATTAACTTTGCTGGGAAATACGAACGAATCTCAATGTTAGATGCTATTGTTAAGCATAGTGATAATATTACAAAAGAAGATTTAGCTAATTTTGATAAAGCTAAAGCAATTGCAGAAAGCTTAAAACTTAAAGTAGAGTCTTTCTATGAGCTAGGTCACCTTATCAATGAGATATTTGAAGAAGTAGCTGAGCATAAGCTTATTCAGCCAACATTTATCACGGATTATCCTGCTGTAGTTTCTCCGTTAGCGCGTAGACAAGATGGCAACCCTAGCTTCACTGATAGATTTGAGTTTTTCATAGGTGCTAGAGAGATCGCAAACGGTTTCTCTGAGCTTAATGATGCACAAGACCAAGCAGAAAGATTGAAGAAGCAAGTTGAAGATGCTGCAGGTGGTGACGATGAAGCTATGCCTTATGACAAAGACTATATCAGAGCTTTAGAATACGGTATGCCTCCAACAGCTGGTCAAGGTATTGGTATAGATAGACTTGTAATGTATCTGACAAATTCACAGTCTATAAGAGATGTGATTTTATTCCCGCACATGAAGACTGAGTAGTATTATATTAATAACTGATGTTTATTAACTAACATTAGTTATGAACAATAGATAATTTGTATTATCCTCCAGCAATAATTCTTACTTCGATTTTACCTGATTTATTATTTTCTATAGCATAAGAAATGCTAGTGTTAGTACCATCTTTGAAATTAAGCTGTGCTTTACAAACTCTACTATGCTCGAGAACTTTTGTTTCTTGCATATTTGAAATCTTATATCTAACGTCTTTCTGAGAGCTTGTTTGCCCCTAGTATATCTTTCACTATGGAGTTTAATTGTACTTTGGCTGAGTTACATTTTGGGAGAATATTTTGATCAAAAACTAAAAAGTAAGTTACAATTCTTACAGCTAGGATAATAACAATTGCAATTTTTTTCATATGTTTTTTATCAAACCGTGCCGTAAAACACCTTTCTTAAGATGTGTGATATAAAGCACATTTCAATAGCAATATTTTAGTGTGGTGTTTTCCGTTGTTCAATGTATTGTTTAAATATATTGATAGGAGCACCACCACAACTACCAGCAAAATAACTAGGCGACCATAACACGCCTTTCTAATAATATTGGTGTATATCTCCATGAGATTGTCTTAATCTTCTACTAGATACACCTTTCAAACTATTCACTAGCTTAGATATAGCCACTTTAGGTGGGTAATTAACTAGTAAATGAACATGGTCTTTCTCTCCATCAAATTCTACTAGCTCTGCTTCATAGTCATTACATATCTTTGTAAATATCTGTTTCATAGTATCTAAGTGATTTTTTGTAAAAACACATTTGCTATATGTTAGAGACAAAGACCAAATACACATGCATTAAAAACCTACAGTGTCTACCTGCTCTAATTTCATTACTTTCTGGTTTTCTTGCCATACAAAATGATATAATCTAATTATTAGACTAATAGTATATATTTTTAATGATAGATGGTAAAGCATACAAATACAGATTAAAGACTAATGATGAGTTAGAGCAAAAGCTTTGGTCTTTTGCTGATCATTGTCGTTTTGTATGGAACTATTTTTGGAGACTGAACAAACATAGCTTGTCTAACGGCTATCGCATTATGCGATACTCTGAAATGGACTATTTTTCTAAACTTCTCAAAAAAATCTGATGAATACAGTTGTTTAGCAGAAGCACCTGCACATTTAATACAGCAGAAGCTAAAAGACTTAGACAAAGCATACAAAGATGCTTTTGATAAAAAACAACAAAATAAGCTAATGCCTACTAAGAGAAAAAGAAATATTCATAGTTCTTAGATATATAGTACCTAATCAATTAAAGCTCGATAATCGTAGAATATTTTTACCTAAGTTAGGTTGGATAGACTTTGACTCTAGTTGTAAAATAGATGGTGAAATCAAAAATGCTACTGTTTGGTATAGTGGTGGACATTGGTATATATCAATTCAAATAGAAAAAGAAATATCTATAGACAAGTATAGAGAACCTAAAGATATAGGTATAGATTTAGGTATTTCTAAGTTTGTTTCATTAAGTAATGGTCAACAAAAGCTACCTAACAACAGCTTTAAAAATAATCAAAATAAATGAGCCAAAGAGCAAAGAAAACTATCTAAAAAAGTTAAGTTTTCTAGTAATTGGTACAAACAAAAAAAGAAGATAACACAACTACATTCAAAAATAGCTAATACTCGTAAAGACTATATACACAAGGTTAGTAATGAAATCTGTAAGAGCCACACAAGAATATTCATTGAAGACCTAAAAATAGCCAATATGAGTAAATCAGTTAAAGGCACAGTAGAGAGCAAAGGCAAGAATGTTAAAGCTAAGTCAGGACTTAATAAAGCTATACTTGATCAAGGCTGGTATGAGTTCACGAGACAGCTTGAATACAAAAGTGCTTTGAATGGTGGTGAAGTAATCAGGCTAAACCCTAGATATACTAGTCAAACCTGTTCTAATTGTGGCTACAAAGATAGTGATAATAGGCTATCACAAGCTAAATTTGATTGTAAATCTTGTGTTCATAAAGAAAATGCTGATATAAATGCAGCTAAAAATATATTAGTCTTTGGGCAAACGATGTTAGCCTGTGGAGTAGATACATTGGTAGCTACTATGAAACAGGAATCTGTAAGAAATCGTGAGATAGTATTACCTTATTTTAACTATGAATCCCCTTGCTTTAGCTGGGGAAGAATGTCAAATCCTAATGATCATCATAATAGCTAGCTCCGTGAGATTGACCTTCTATATATGAAGTAGTAGCTATAAGTAAAGCAGATATTACAAATATTATATGAATCACAGCAGCTCAAATTAGATCTCTGTCGGATGTCTGAGAAATCTCTAAGAATTTCTTTAGTAAAGAAATAAAAGATATACCTATAATAGAGCCGGCAATCTTTAGTTTAACAACATTTGGAGATAATTTTTTGATCCAAAGTTGCTTTTCGCCACATCTTTTTTCTAGTTTGATCTTGATAACAAAATTTTCATAGCCATTAATTACAACTATAACAATTAAGTTTTCAACAAGAACCACATCACATAGAGTTAGAGCTAGTATGATTAGTTTATCTTTATCCAATCTTCCTAAAGAAGTAAATAATATATAGCACATGATATATTTTATAGATAAAGCCAACAAGTACAAATGACAAAAGCATATAGATAGGAGTTTGTAGTCAGCGAATTACAAATATTAATTTTTACTTTATTAAATTAATTAACTACAATAAAAATCAAATAAGTTATTTCATTGCTTCATCTAACATTTTAACAATACTATCATAATTATTGATTTTTGCATCGTCAATTGGTTTGAGTTTCCATCTGTCTTTTGCATTTGCATCAGCACCTTTACTAAGTAGGTACTTTACAACATTTTCTTGACCTTCTGCAGCAGCTAAGTGAAGAGCTGTACGATTATCATAATCACCCTTATTTACATCAGCACCTAATGCAACGCTTCTTCTTACTTCGGATATATCTCCTATACTTGCAGCCCAAATCAGTTCGAAAGTAAGGTTAGACTCGACCATCATACGATTTTCAATAGGGCTAATTTTTTCATTATTACCTATTTGGTCATAGTTGTGAAATCTAAATTTTTCAACTAATCTTCTACTAAATTCTACACCTCTAACAGAGTTTTGGTTATTATCTAGAGGAGGAGAGAATATTGCAAAGCCACCAACATTAGGAATAGCAATCACTAATGCTCCAGAGACTCCTGATTTTGCAGGTAAGCCAACTGAGAAAGCGTACTCCCCAGAAAAGTCATACATACCGCAAGAGTACATCATTGATAACGAGTTTCGGATGGTTGTTGGTGAAAATATCTTTTTATTTGTTAGAGGACAAATACCCCCATTTGCTATGGTAGACATTATTTTAGACATCTTTTTCGCGTTGACCTGTATTGAGCATGTTTGGAAATAAAAATCTAAGGTTGTATGAATATCGGTACCTTGAGGAAAAGCTTGCACCTCTTTCATGAAGTGAGCTAATGCATAGTTTCTATCAGCTGTAGCTTTTTCTGAATGATATGTAGCATTATCAAAACCTATAGTTTCACCACCAGAAAGGTTTTGCCAAATCTCTGTGATGTATTCAAATCTGTCTGCTAAATTTAGTTCGGGTTTGATTAATGAGCAAGTCATAATAGCGCCAGAATTTATCATAGGGTTATGAGGGCGTTCGTATTTATTTAATGCAATTGCATTAAATGTTACACCACTTGGCTCTCTTCCAACATGTTCATGTACTTTATCTTCTCCATTAAGTTCTGTAGCTATACAGTATGTTATAGCTTTTGAAGTTGATTGCACACAGTATGGGTGTAGATAATCCCCAAGTGTAATTATTTGCCCATCAATACTACAAAAAGCTACACCAAAAAGTTCTGGGTCCACATTGTCTAATTTAGGTATATAACTTGCATTTTTACCAAATCTATTTTTTTTAGTTTCTTCAAATATGGCAGTAATTTCATCTCTGAAAGCTTCAAAATCAGGGATTATAAAACCTTTTTTAATTGATTTTTCAATAATTCCTATACTATCAGAGCTTATTTCCATAAAAAGCTCAAAGTCAATTTTATCGACTTTTGAAAGCTCATCTAGATTTAGCATAAGTTTTTTAATACGGGTATCATCTTGGACTATTCCATTTGCATGTAGATTATCAATAATATCTTTTTTTGTAATATAGCCATCTCTATCACAGATAACTTCAAATATTTTTTTATTGTGGTCTTCACTAATTGAGCAGATATCAGTATGTTTATTTTTTTTCATATTTAATCTCTTTTTTCTGAGTAGATTTATAGATTCATTTAATTCTTTCTATAAAGAAATTAAATGAGCTTAAATTTATATGTATTTAAAAATTAGATTGAAAAGCTTTTTTGAGAAAAATACTATGATTAACTGAAAGTAGCAGTTGCAATAGCTGTGACAACCAAGTATGGATCAGAGTTAGCACCAGGCCTTCTATCTTCGAAGTAGCCATAACCTTTGATAGCTACAGGACGAGGAATTCTGATTGAGCAACTTCTATCAGCATCACCAACCTTGAAAGTATCAATACCACAAGTTTCATGTGCACCAGTTAGTCTTTCATCTAACCCAAAACCATAATCCATAATATCTTTTTCATGGTTTTTACCTAAATTAGCAACAATACGCTCGATAGATTTTTTACCGATTGTAGCATCTCTAGTTTCTTTAGTAGAGAAGTTTGTGTGCATACCAGCACCGTTCCAGTCACCTTTGATAGGTTTGTTATCGAAAGATATAGCTATATCATACTCTTCACCAAGTCTTTCTAATAACCATCTAGCAAAATGAACATGGTCAGAAACATTTAAGACCCCAGCATCTTCACCGTCTACATCTCTATAACCAATTTGGAATTCCCATTGTCCAGGCATTACTTCAGCATTTATTCCGTAGAATAAAATACCAGCATCAATACATGCTTGCATATGAGCTTCTACAAGGTCGCGACCAAATGCTTTCTCAGAACCAGCACTACAGTAGTATGGTCCTTGTGGTCCAGGGAAGCCAGTTGCAGGCCAACCTAAAGGTCTACCGTCTTTAAACATTGTATACTCTTGCTCAAAGCCTGCCCACATATCGTGATCTTTTGAGTTTTCAAGTACAGCACGTAATTTTGCTCTGTTATTAGTTGTGTGAGGAGTTTTGTTGTCTGGATTATATACTTCACAGAGTACAAGATAACCACAGTCTCTAAGTGGATCCATTACAAAATTAACCGGCTTTAGAATACAGTCTGAATCATCGCCAGTTGCTTGATTAGTAGATGATCCATCAAAGCTCCATTCTGGAAATTCTTTTATATCCAATATTTCTTTAAAAGGAAGTACACGAGTCTTAGAACGAAGAGCTGGAACTGGTTCAGTACCATCAATCCAGATGTATTCTGCAGTCATAATAGTCATATTTATTTCTATCCTTTTTTTTGTTTACTCTACCTAAATAATATCAATAGATAAATAAAAGTAAACAAATTTGTTAGATAAAGTTAAGATTTATGCAGAAAATACATTTCTTCTGTATATAAGAATAATTGAAAATCTAATTAGTTAAATCAAAAATCACTTCATTTAGTTGAAGAGAGATATTTCCTTTTACAGCACCTTTGATACATAGGTCTATTTCCAGGCACCTTTTCATGTTTTCATAGATTATCTCTTTATTGATTCTATTGGCCATGTTTGAGTAAAACTTTTGTTTTGAAGCCCATACATTATTATCTTTAAAAATCTTTTGATGATAGGTATGTCGAGTTGTTTGTAGTTGTGAAACAATGCGAAGTTTTTTCTTTATGGTCCAAAGTATAAGAGGTGGCTTATCTTTTTCATTTAAAATGCTGTTTAGTACATTTAAAGCCTTTGCTCTTTGTCTCATCAGTATTGCATCAGATAGATCAAACACATCGAAGCTTGCATGCTTGTGTAAAAATGGTTTTATAGTTTGAGCATCAAAACTACTAGTCTCTTGTCTTGACAGTAGTTGAAGTATTTGCTTGGCAGCAATGAGGTTGCCTTCAGTTTTTTGAGCTAGAATTTGCACGCCTTCTCTGTCTAAAGATAAGTTTGATTGCTCTAGTTCATAATTGATTATATTAATGGCATTATTAATATTTGGTTGGTATATATGAATATGTGTAGCTTCTTGAACTAAGCTTTGAAACCATTTTGTAGTTAGAGTTTGTTTTTTTATACCATTGAAAATAAGCAGATAGATATTTTCACTTGGTTTGAGAATGTTTTCTACTAATGCTTGTTGTAGAGATTTTAAAGGAGGTTTTTCAAAATTAAATTGAATCAATTTATCCATAGTAAATAGGCTTAAACTATCTGCTTCATGATATAATTCATTGTGATTTTGTTCTGTTAGGTCATATCTAGCTATTTCGTAATTCTTGTCTTTAAAAACTGTGATTATCTTTTCTACTACATTATGGCGTTGTAGAGGTTCATCTCCTGTAACTATAAAAAGCTTAGAAGCAGTAATTTCAGTTTTTTTGATAAAATCAAAATAGCTTAGTTGCATATTATACCAATCCCAATATAAATTCTTACTTTCTTGCTTTGCATTTCACTCTTATTTGTTATAACTCTTTAATATTTTATGATAGTAACTACTATTACCTGCACATTACAAAATATTAATTAGCGTTGCTCACAGTGAGTAGTTTATTATATTAGTCATAATAACGAAAGGATTATATTGGTATGAAAAAATTACTAGTAACGGCTATAGCAACAATGTTTCTTTTAGCTGGTTGTGTGACTAAACCAGTAAACATCAACCCCGTAGAAGGATTTCAAGCAGATAGATACCTTGGTAAGTGGTATGAAATAGCTCGACTTGATAATCGTTTTGAAAAAGGTATGACGCATGTCAATGCAGAGTATAGTTTAAATTCTGATGGTAGTATAAAAGTTCTCAATAGTGGTATAAATAAGGATGAAACTAATAGAACTTATGCAGAAGGTGTCGCTAAATTTGTTGAGAACCCAAGTACAAGCTTTCTAGAAGTATCGTTCTTTAGGCCGTTTTATGGTGCGTATGTAGTATTTAAATTAGACGATGATTATAAGTATGCTTATGTAGCTGGTAATGATAAATATTATCTATGGTTTTTAGCAAGAACAACTACAGTTTCGCAAGAGCAAAAAGATGATTTTGTATCTGAAGCTAAAAGTCTAGGCTTTGACACTGATAAGCTAGTATGGGTCAAGCAGTAGCATAGAGCTTTTTACTTAAAGTTTGTTGCGCTTAATTTAGCATTGCTAATTTCGATTTTTTTTGAAATAACCTGTTTGCATAAGAAAATTGAGAAAACTAAGCATATGCAAAAAAATCTAAATTTGATAAGTTTGTTTTTAGCTGGCAAATAATTAGTATAGGAATGGATGTTGGTGCTGGAATAGTGCTAGTACCTATTACTACAAGTATAGTTGGATTTGTAGTATTTACAATATCGATTTTAGTAGCTTATCCTGATATATATTTATTTCAGAATCTATATGTTCGTAAATTATTTGCTTCGAAAAAACCTAAAGTTTATAAAGAAGTCAACAGTGAACTATTGGGCGGGAGAGATGGTTTTTTTTCTTAAGAACACTCTACTTTCTTATGATGCTTATTGGGACTGTCATCTATGCTGAAGTTGTTGCTAAATCATTGGTGGCATATCTTTATATTATTAAAATCACATAAAATCCTCATCTTGAGCAAAATATAGTATTTAGTGCTCTGTTAATGATAGTATTTATTTTTATAGGTATAAAGAGTCGGAAGCTTTTAGTAAGAGTTTCCTCTTTTTTAGTTTGTGCTTTATTAATAGCGGTTGTTTTAGTTTAGGTATTTTTGAGCTAATCGCAAAAACGTGTTGGTAAAATACGACTGTAAATAAGATATAATAAGGGTTTAAAAAGGATTACTTACAAATGCTTGTAAGAAAACACTAAAAAATGTTTAAATTGTGATTCAAAACAGACTCAAAAGTATGGCACAAAAAAACAGCTTACAAAGATATAGATGCAACACTTGTGGCAAAGTATTTAAGTCAAAAAGATCTATTTATAGTCAAATAAATAACTATCAAGTAGAAATAAAAAGGCATGACTTTAGAGCAGTAACTTGAGAATGTGATACAACTTTTTATGGCAAGAGAAAAGATAAGTTAGGAACCGTTATTTTTTATGATGCTTAGATTCAAGTACTAAAATGCAAGATCTTGTTGTGGGAGCATGTTGAAAAAGAAAAGTGTGAATATTACAAAAAATCATTCAAGCAATTACTCTCCCCTTAGGATATACGATTAATAATTTTACTATGGACGGTAAAAGAGTCTTACACACTGTGTTCAAAGGGTATATGACACCAATGTGCCACTTTCATCAAAAACAAATAGTACAAAGGTACATAACTAAAAACCCTAAGTTACAAGGTTGGCGTGCTAAATATGAAAATTTTCTAGCTGAGATGACAGTCAATTATGAGACTGGTGAAGCAACTTACACTCACTATAAGCTAAGAGCAGCTTACACTAGTTTATGCTCTAATCTGTACTATCTTTTCACATATAAAAATAACAAAGCATTTTGCACTCCAAATAAAACAAATCATCTTGATGGTGGTAAATTTTCAGATTTAAAAAATAGGATTAGAGTACATAGAGGTTTATCTATATTATTGAAGAAAAAGTTGGTTGACTACTATCTACTCAATAACGGTAGAAAATAGTGAAAAACCAAACCATTTTTGCGATTAACTCTTATTTTATTATTTTTATTGGTATTATTTTGATAATTTCGCCAATGTTACCTTCAGCAGCTGAGTATAATTAATGTCTAAAGTGTCTCATACCTGTGAAGACCATTGTTATACCAGATTTATTAGCAGCGTCGATAACTTCTTGGTCGTTCTTTGAGCCACCAGGTTGGATTACAGCTGTTGCACCTGCTTTGATACACTCTTCTAAGCCATCAGAAAATGGGAAAAAAGCATCAGAAGCTACAGCGGAGTTTTTAGCTGTTTCATGAGTTGCTGCTTTTTCTGCACCAATTCTAGCAGAATCTACACGACTCATTTGTCCAGCACCGATACCTACTGTTTGATTGTCTCTAGCATAAACGATAGCGTTTGACTTAACAAATTTCACAGTTTTCCATGCGAATAATAAATCAGCCCACTCTTGATCTGTAGGCTTTCGATCAGTTTCCACCGTACAGTTTTCTTGAGTTATAATTCCATTATCATAAGATTGACGAAGTACGCCTCCGTGAATGTTTTTACTAATCATATGGTCAGATTTAGTATCAAAAATTTTGTCTGTCTCTAGTACGCGTAGATTTTTCTTAGCAGCTAAAATTTCAAGAGCTTCTTGAGTATAGATCGGTGCGATTATTACTTCTAAAAACATCTTACCAAGAGAACTAGCAAACTCAGCATCAACCTCACAGTTAAAAGCGACAATTCCACCAAATGCTGAGATAGGGTCGCAAGATAGTGCTTTTATCCAAGCATCGTGAGCATTTGCACCAGAAGCAAGACCGCAAGGGTTTGCATGCTTAATGATTGCACAAGATGGCTCATTAAATTCACAAACCATTTCAAAAGCACCTTCTGCATCATTTAGATTGTTATAAGAAAGCTCTTTACCTTGTAGTTTTTTAGCATTTGTTATGCTTACAGCATTCTTATCTGTATTATATACAGCAGCTTTTTGATGAGGGTTTTCGCCGTATCTAAGGACTTCTTGAAGTGTACCTACGGAGAAGATTTTTTGAGGATGTTCTTCGTCTAACTCTTTGCTAAACCAGTTTGCAATATGGCTATCATACTCAGCAGTATGAGCAAAAGCTTCTTTTGCAAATTCTTTACGAGTTGCTAGATTTGTCTCGCCTTCATTTTCAGCCATCTCTTTTATTACAGTTTCGTATTGGCTTGGATTTGTAAGAATAGTAGTGTGCTTGTGGTTTTTTGCACAAGAGCGAACCATTGATGGACCACCGATGTCTATATTTTCAACACAAGTGTCATAATCAGCGCCAGATTCAACGGTATTTACAAATGGATATAGGTTTACAACAACCATATCGATGCGGTTGATATTGTTTTCAAGCATTGCATCTAGGTGTTCTCGGTTGTCTCGTTCAGCTAGTATGCCTCCATGAATAAGCGGATGAAGTGTCTTTACACGACCATTCATAATTTCTGGAAAATGAGTGTGATCTGAGACATCAGTTACATCTAGATCAGCATTTTTTAATGCTTTTGATGTACCTCCTGTTGCAAGGATTTGGACATTATATTTGCTTAGTTCTTTTGCAAAGTCAACTATGCCTGTTTTATCTGATACAGATATTAATACTCTTTTTATCTTTGACATACTTAAATTCCTTTGGGTTGACTATGACTGAAAGTAATTATTGGGTTTATTATAGCAATTTTGAAACTGAAAAAACTAGTTAGATATGTTTTTATAACTAAGTTATTCTAGCAAAGTGTTGGCTAATATATTAAAATAATATAACCTAAACTTTAATTTTCAAAAAGATCCAAGTAGATGTCAAATATAATAATCGTAGGTGCTCAATGGGGCGATGAAGGCAAAGGTAAAATCGCCGATACTCTCGCAGCAAAATCAGATTTAATCGTGCGTTACCAAGGTGGTAACAATGCTGGCCATACTTTGGTGGTAAATGGTAAGACTACATTCTTACATTTAGTGCCATCAGGTGTATTGCATAAGCATACAAAATGCGTGATAGGTCACGGTGTGGTTTTAGACCCTGTCGCTCTAGATCAAGAAGTTACTCGTTTACAAGAAAATGGTATCGAGATATCAGGTAAAAATCTATTTGTATCAGGCTCATGTACAGTTATTACTTCTTACCATAAGCTTTTAGATGCTGCTCGTGAAAATACAACTAGCGAAAAAATTGGTACAACAGGCAAAGGAATTGGCCCTGCTTATGAAGATAAAGTGTCTCGTAAAGGTATTAAATTTGCTCATCTATTTGACAAAGAGCTACTAATAGCAAGATTAAAGTTAGCTTTAGTAGAAAAAGAAGCTTTATTTAAAGATTTATATAAAATTGAATATCCAAGCTTAGAAGAAGAGCTTGAGAGACTTTATACATTAGGTCAAAAGCTTAAGCAGTATGCTGCAGATACATTCTCAATCATAGATACTGCAATGGCTGAAAGTAAAAATATAGTTTATGAGGGCGCGCAAGGTGTGCTTCTAGATGTAGATTATGGTACTTATCCATTTGTGACATCATCAAATACTTCAGTAGCCGGTGTGTACTCAGGTGCAACGACTGCAGGTCACAATCTTGATCATGTGATAGGAATCACAAAAGCGTATTTAACTAGAGTAGGAGAAGGTCCTTTCCCTACAGAGCTTTTTGATGATATTGGTGATTTTATTCAGCACAAAGGTGGTGAGATTGGTGTAACTACAGGCCGTACGCGTAGATGTGGCTGGTTAGACTTGCCATTGCTTAAGTATTCTGCAAAATGTTCAAACCTTTCTTCTATAGCTCTTACAAAGGTAGATGTACTTTCAGGTATGGATACTCTTAAAATTTGTACAGGCTATAAATACAAAGGTAAAGAAATTGATTGTGCTTACCCTGGTATTAACTTATACAAAGTAGAGCCAATACTAGTAGAGCTAGAACCATTTACCATAGAAGATGAAATCACGCTAGATAATATGCCAGAATCTCTTAAAGTGTATTTAGATACTATAGAGAAGCATATAGGTATACTTATATCATCACTTGCTTATGGTCCATCAAGAGAGCAAATTTTGTTCTTAGAAGATTATTTTAACAAAGGGTAGTTTGATGAGTTTTGCTACAGAAAATACAGAAGTATATATATCAGCTGAAGAGCTTGATAGAGAAGTATCTAAATTAGCTAATAAAATAAACAAAGAGTTTGCAGGTCAAGAGATAGTACTTATCTGTGTGCTAAAAGGCTCATTTATGTTTTTTGCTGACTTAACAAGAAAGCTTGATGTAGATCTTCGTACTTATTTTGTAACAGCTTCATCTTATGGATCTAGAACAGTAAGTTCTGGTAAGGTTATATCAACTATAGATTCTTTAAAAAAGGAATATATAGAGGGTAAAAATGTAATTATAGTTGAAGACATTGTCGATACTGGACATACTTATCATAGGTTAGTAGATGGGTTAAATCAGCTTGAACCAAAGACTCTTAAGTTTGCTACACTATTGTTTAAGCCAGCTAAGCTCGAGAGAGAAGTTGATCTTGATTATATCTGTTTTGAAATAGAAGATAAATTTATCGTTGGTTATGGTTTAGACTATAACGATAGATACCGTCAATTGTCTTATATCGGCTTAATAAAAGATTCTGGACTTTGAAAAATAAAGTTTAAATATGATTTCTTTAGGTCTTAGATTCAAGTACCAAGTGCGACAACCTTATTTCTAGATTCTACCTGAAGCGGAGTGTTGAATCCAAGACTTTTTTTATTTCTGTTGTTCAATAGGTTTTCAACTCTTCTAGTTTGGTCTTAAGTAATATTATCTAATCTCAGGTTTTTAGAGAAGAATTGTCTAATTAACCCATTTGTATTTTCATTGGTGCCACGTTGCCAAGAAGAGTATGTATCAGCAAAAAATATATCTATCTCTAATACTTCTGATATTAGCATGTGTTTGGAAAACTCTTTACCATTATCAAAAGTGATTGAGTGAGTATGTGACGCATTAAGTGTTTGTATTCAACTGTTTGCTAAGTTTTCAGCATTCTTACTAGCCAAAGGTTTAATTTTAGTTAGTTTAGATACTCTATCAACTAGTGTTAATAAGTCACCCTTGTGATCTTTGCCAATAATAGTGTCTCCCTCAAAATCTCAAAGTCTCTCTCATGTATTGAAACTATATTTTGTATTTGGCCTCTATGCTCTTGACTAGCCGTACCTCTTTTACGATAAGTTTTCTGACAACGCAAATAAGTGTGTAAGTCACTGCCTCTTTCTTTATTCCCATAGATATACTTATAGATGCTTTCAGCACTTATGACATCTAACCCACCCATTAGATGTTAAACCGCCACTTATTTGCTCTGGATACCAATACTGTTTGATAAGATGCTCTACATAGCTCCAACCAAATTGCATAATTTGTTTGTTGCCTTTACGTTTTCTTGAGTTTGCAAGTTATTGTTCTTGTTTAGGTCTATAACCTCGTTTGCCGGTGTTACGGTTTATCTCTTTGTATATGCTACTTTGGTTACAACCAACTTCCATGGCTATTTGTGTTTTAGAAACACCTATTTTCAATAGTGAACTAATGTGGTATCTTTGTTCTTGAGTAAGTTGTGTGTAGGATGGTCCTATGGTGATTCCTTAAGTAAATTTTTAGCAAGTGTGACAATATCTAACTTACTTTTTTAGTGCAACAATTATTTTGTCGCACTTACAACTTGAATATAATTATAAAAAAGTTGGTCTTATAGTCGCATTAGCTTCGGGGTTGTTTGTTAGTCCTTGCTCTCGAGATGAAATGATAGTTTCTGGTGCAATAAGCCCCAGGAGCTGGAGGTTATGCTTACTATAAAGGTTATTTTACTGAAAATGAAGATGCTTCTTCAAGAAAGATTTATCAGGCGACAACTAAAATTTTAAAAGAATCTGGCAACTATAGTATCGTTGAAAGTATAAATAATGGTTAAGGTGCTAGAATTTCAGGTTAGACAAAACTTGATGATAAAGATTTTAAAATAACGATAACACCTTTAACAGAAAACTCTTGAGAAGTTGCAATTAGGTTTGGTGTGTTTGGTGATAAAACAAAATCTATAAAGCTGATATAACAAATAAAAAAGAAGTTAGTGATATAAATTATTAATAGCCTTTATTTAATACTCGCTACTAGTAAAATTCTCTCTCAAAAAGTCTATTGTTAATTTCCAAGATCTTTGGTCAGATAGTTTGTTATAAACAGTACCAAACTTAGGGTCATTTGCTTTAGGGTTTGTTAAGGCATTGTAAGTATTACCAAAACTATGTAGCTGCCAATCAGCCTCTCTTTTTTCCATTTTTTGTTGACATGTAATTACTTGCTCTGGTGCTACCATCTGATCGTTATTACCATGAAGTACTAAGATCTTAGTGTCGATGTTTTGCTATTTGGTTATGTTTGATTCAACAAGCCCGTGAAAGCTTACTACAGCTTTTAAATCTGCCATATCTAGTTACACATTTTCCGCTAAAGCAGTATCCTATAGCGGCAATATTATGCTTATCTATACGGTGCATTTTTTCAACTATGCCGCAAGATGCTCTAAGCCTTGTCATTAGGGAGTATTTGTCTTCTCATAAATCATTCATTAAAGCAGTATTTCCGTCTTTTTAACTACCAACTTTCGCATCGCTATATAAATCTATGGCAAAAGCTAAGTAACCTTTTTTTGCAAGAGCAATCGCTTTGTCACATACAAAGTTATCTCTACCAGCCCATGTAGGTGCTATTATAACAACAGGTAAATAAGAGCCTCTCTCAGGGTAGGCACAGAAGCCTTTTATTAGTTTGCCATCAGAGTGATATTCAATTTCTTGGGTAATTATCATTTTATAATTTTAACTTATATAAATTTGTTGTAATTATAGGTGGTCAATTACATCTCTAAAAAATCATAAGCACGCATCTTAATGCTCAAATTCACCACATCTGAGTTGCAATTTTCAGCAATAGATATACTATTACCATCAATTTTCGCCTTGTTGTGATAAATTTAAAGTTAGTTAATCTGCATACACAGAGTTTTTAGAAGAACCCTTATATGATTTCTTAGCTGTTTTTGATGAAAATAACAGGTTTTTTGTAGTGACATATAATTGGTTTGTCTTTTTAAATTGAAAGTACTGTAGTTTAAAGTGCGTAACTTCAGTAAGTAAGATAAAAGGCTGAACTAGACATAGAGATCTCTTCAGCAGACATATTATAAGGAAGTATCGAGTAAGCGTCAAATAAAGCACCACCAGAGGATCTAATGAAATATTCTAATGCGTAAAAAAGTCACAAATAAACCAAATGCTTAAGCCTAAAACCTTTACGCGTTCTTTATACATTACTTATATAAATCTTTATTCATTAAAAAGCTATGTAAATATTATCAAAAAGAATATGTTTATATATTAAACCATCGGTATCGTGATGGCAAATATTAACTGCATCCAAGAACTTGATTCTAAGTTTTATCTTGCGGTATTATGCGAGTGTTGTTAGCAGATGAAAGGATTGTGACATTATCACCAACACTTATTCCTTTAACCTCTTTTTGAAGTACCGCTATTGATTTACCATCTTTTAGCTGAATTACAAATTGATAAGCCTCGGAACTAGTAAGAGCTTTTTCGGTTGCACCACCTGCAACACCACCAACCAGAGCCCCACCGATAGATCCTGCTATGCTTGTGAGCATATTTCCGCTACCAGCTAAAGCACCGCCAAGCCCACCGGCCATACCGCCGACACGCGAACCAATATTATCTTTACCCTTGATATTTACTTTTTGTATATCGATGATTTTACCTTGCTCTATGTTGGAAACTTGCCCTATAGAGTTCGCAGAATAGCTTGGACCGTCACTAGAACAGCCTGATAGCATCATAAGAGGAACGATTATTAAAAAAAATAGTTTTTTCATGCTTTTTTCCTTAATTAGATAGTTTAACTGCAATCTCTGAGACGCGTTTACCTAGAGTTTTGCAGATTTTTGTTTCATCGTCAGAGAGGGTTTTGTTTGGCGAGAATACATTTAAGTGTGAAGCACCATAGGGCGTGCCACCTGTACGAGTATGCTCAAGAGCTTGTTCGCTGTATGGTATACCAACTATTACACAGCCATGATGTATGAAAGGAATCATCATTGAAAGAAGAGTACTTTCATGTCCGGCATGCATACCAGAAGCTGCCGTAAAAAATCCCACAGGTTTACCAATGAGATTACCTTTGAACCATATATCTGCATGCTTTTCTAGGAAGTGTTTTAATGGAGAAGCCATATTGCCAAAGTAAGTTGGACTACCAACTATCAAGCCACCACAATTAACAAGATCTTCCTTGCTAGCGTACAAATCGCCATCTTCAGGGATGACTGGTTCAACTTGCTCTGTATTTGCGGAAATATTTGGTACAGTTCTTATAGTGGCATTAGCACCACTTTCTTCTACGCCTAAGGCTATGGTGTGAGCCATTTTCTTTGTACTTCCAACTTGGCTGTAGTATAGTATTAGTATGTTTTTCATAAGTCTAATTATATGCCTAATATTAATTTATATAAAAAGTATTTGTTCATCTTCAAAAACTACTGGATCTGGGTTTTTAAGGAATATGTCCGTAAAGATTGTCCAACTGTAGCAGCTTCTATTACTCTTTCAAGTTTATTTGCTATAGTACCTGCTTTTTTTATTATAATAAATATTTTGGACACTTTTCATGTATTTAATTCACTTTCTGGCAATATTCAGCAATTTTTGTTCTCAAATATGCTTCCAGATACAGCAAACATAGTACAAGAATATGTAGTAAGTATCTCACAGCAAATGACAGCACTGCCTATAGTGTCAGTTTTCTTTTTAATGGTACTGATTTTTATGATGATTAAAAGGTTAGAAAAAACTCTTAACAAAATATTTCATGTCCAAAAACCTCGTTCTATGGTTCAAAGTTTATTGGTTTATTGGGCCTTGATGACTGTAGGCCCTTTACTTTTAGGATTTGTGTTTGTATCTAGTACTTATGTGTTATCTATGACATGGATTCTTAATGATATGGGTATTGAAAAATACCTTTTAAGTGGTTTATCTTTGCTGTTCCTAACGGGTGGTTTTTTTGTGGTATATAAAATATTGCCTAATACGAAGATTAATTCATGGATTGCTTTATTGGCATCATTTTTAGTTGCGGTTTTATTTACAGTTGCAAAGAAATTATTTTCATTGTATATGTTTTATGTGCCTATTTACTCTTTTATTTATGGCTCATTGTCTTTGATTCCTATATTTATCTTATGGGTGTTTGTTGCTTGGCATATAACGCTTCTAGGCTCTGTGATGATAAGGGTAATGCAGCATATGCGAGTTAGTTTAAACTTTAATGAAGAAAATAAAAGTGATGATTTGAGTATAAGTATCAGCATTCTTAGAGAGTTACATCTAGCACAGAAAGATTTAGTTGATGGAATTACGATGGATTCTATATACAAAAATACAGGAATAACTGACTATGATAAAATAAAAAATATCCTTTATCTTCTAGAAAGACAGAACATTCTAAGAATAGATAGTGCCGATAAATGCTACTTAAACTGTGATGTTTTTGATCTTAGTTTAAAGAAAATATATGCGGCACTTCACCCATCGCTAAATCTCAAAGATACTGAGGTTGAAAAATTAAGTGCTGTAAAATCTAAATTAAATAGTAGTCTTGATATAAAATTATCGGATTGTTTCTAAATTTATGATGAATGAATGTTACTTAGTTTTTTAGATTACTCAGCTTTGATTATTAATGTATTGTATACAATATATCTTGCTCGACTCAAGATCTGGTCTTGGTCATTAGGTATAGTTGGTGCTATATTACTTTTAGTGCTGTTTGCAATCAAGGGAACTTACTCTTTGGTGTTGCTGCAATGTGTGTATGTAGTATTTTTTAGCTATGGTTGGTATAAGTGGTATAAACAAGGTGTTGAGGGTGATCATAAAACTATCAAGTGGATGAAATTAAAAGACTACTTACGATACTTTGTCTATGTCGTGAGTTTGTGTGTATTGTCAAGAGGCTTTAACTATCTAACTGATTCTAAAGATATTCTATCAACTGGTATCTTAACAGGTATAACGTTTACAGCGGTGGTTATGACTATCGAAAAGTTTATGGAAAATTGGATTGTTTGGATAGTTTCTGATTTGTACTTTGTAGTTGTAATGTATCAACAAGGTTTGCATGGTCAAGTTATTCAGAATTTCGTATTTTTCTTAACAGCCTTTTATGGTTTTTATTATTGGTTTAATCATTCTACTTCTACTAAAGAATAATGATAGTTAAAGTAGCCTTACAAGTACCTCCTAGTTATTTATTAGACTATAGTGTTGAGAGTGAGGTAAATTTTTTCGATAGGGTGCTTGTTCAAGTTGGCAAGCGAATGTTAATTGGCTTTGTGGTTGCTAAAGATATAACCGTTGATTATGATGTATCAAAAGTTAAACTAATTACAAAGTATCTCGATAGTCCTATAAGTTTAGATCTACAAAAAATAGTTAGTTGGTTAGCACATTACTATTGCTGTGATCTATATAGTGCAATCCGTTTAGCCCTGCCAAATGGTTATTTTAAAAGTGAAGTTGTAACACCAAAACAAGATGTTTATATATTTAAAAATCAATCTCCAGCAGGCTATAAACTTACAGCTAAGCAACAAGAAGTTAAGCAGGTTTTTGATGATGGTATTACTTTTAGGTATGATGAACTAAGACATAGGTTTTCGACTAATATAATTACTCGTTTAATAAATAAAAATATACTTATAAAAACTACGAAGCTAAAAGATGTTCCTACTACAAACTTAAAACAAGATTTTAAAAAGCAATTAAACCAAGACCAACAAAGTGCTTTAGAGGCAATATCTCAGTCAAAAGGCTTTGAGGTGTTTTTATTATATGGTGTTACAGGTAGCGGTAAGACGGAGGTTTATTTACAAGCTATTCAAAAGTTTTTAAGTGTACAGCAGCAGATACTGGTACTTATTCCAGAGATAAATCTCACGCCACAAACTATGCAAAGGTTTGAACAAAGATTTGCAGGTAAAAAGATAGTTACAATGCATTCTAAACTTTCTGAAAAAGCTAGACTTACTAATTGGGTAAATATAAAGGCAGGTAATGCAGATGTTGTCATATCTACTCGTAGTGGAGTACTTTCTGACTTCAAAGATCTCGGTATGATAATTGTCGATGAAGAGCATGATAATTCATTTAAACAGCAATCAAGTACTATAAGATACAATGCTCGTGATGTGGCAATATTTCGAGCTAAAGGGTTAGATATTCCTGTTATACTTGGGAGTGCAACGCCATCTATTGAAAGCTACTATAATTGTAAGTCTAGTAAGTATACTCTACTTAAACTTAAAAATCAAGCGCTCAATAGTTTCAAAAATGAAGTTAGGCTTTTAGATTTAAAATCATCTATTGTCGATAATGGCATTAGTAGCAAGCTCTTTCAGTTACTTGAAAATAATATCAATGCACATAGCCAGTCTTTGATTTTTATAAATAAATTAGGTTTTGCTAAATCTTTGGTATGTAAGAGTTGTGGCGAGGTTATTGAGTGTAAAAAATGTGACAAACCATTTACTCTACACACTCATCCACATCAATATTTAGCTTGTCATTTTTGTGGTACACGTCAGCCTATAGCTACTTCTTGTCAAAGTTGTGATGGCGGTGAGTTTTTTACATTTGGAAGTGGTACAGAAAAAGTGCAGTCTCGTTTAGAGGCAAAGTTTCCATATAATAAAATCATTCGCTTTGACCGTACTAATGTTAAAACTATCAATGATTTAGATAGTGTCAATGAAATTATAAATACTAATATGGTTGATATTATTGTAGGTACGCAGATGATAGCAAAGGGGCATCATTTTGCAAATATCACACTTGTTGGGCTTATAAATATAGATGCCGGTTTGTATAGTATAGATTTTCATGCAATAGAAAAGACAGCTCAACTTATAGTGCAAGTTTCAGGTCGAGCAGGGCGTGCTGATAAACCCGGTGTGATATTGCTACAAACTTATCAGCCAGAGAATAAATTGCTGCAGTTATTGGTTAGTAGAGATTATCTTGGGTTTTTAGATTATTTGCTTGAGCAACGCGAATATGCAAAATACCCACCATATACATTTCAAGCTCAGATAATAACAGAATCAAAAAATGAGGCAGAAGTATTGATTCTTCTAAAAACCCTTCATGAGAAACTATCTGTACAAAATATAGTGCAGGTATCAGAACCATTACCAGCTTTACATCTCAAGAAAAACAATGTCTATAGATATAGTTTACTTATAACAGCAAATTCAAGAAAAAAGATTAATAGCATCATAAAATGGGTTAAAGCTAGAGTGCAACCTCAACTGTCTAGTTCTATCAAAATGTATTTTGATATTGACCCTATTGAGTTAGTTTAACTTGGGTTTTTATTCATAAATTTGACTAATTTGATTCATTATCATTATAATGAAAGCATTAATTTTTTAGTATTATAAAACAGGGATATTTATAGCTATGACTAAATTTGATATTCAATATGACTTACAGCAACTTATATTAAGTAAAGAGTTTTCTTCACAAAAAGATATCTGTGCTACGTTGTCTCAGCTTGGTTATGAAGTGAGCCAATCAAAAGTAAACAGATTACTTAAAAATATTGGCGCTATTAAAGTCAAGAATAATCAGAAAACACTCGTATATAAGATACCTGATGAACCAGCACCACCATTGATGACTGCTAATATATCCTCTTTGATAATGAAAATAATGGCAAATGAAGTGAATGTTATTATCGAAACTGCACCTGGTTCAGCCCAGCTAGTAGCTAGAGTATTAGACTATAACAAGAATAGTTTCGAGATTATTGGGATTGTTGCTGGGGATGATACTTTATTCATTGCACCTTTAACTATAAAAAATATAGAAAAACTAAGAGATAATATTGAAAAATTTCTTTTTTCAAAAGCTTAAGGGTGATCATACCCTCCAATTTGGGACACTTAGGTGTTAAGAAAAGGAGACAAATATGGTTTACCAAAGATATACAAAAGAATTTAAAGATGAGGCTGTTAAATTATGTTTGCAACCAGATGCAAATAGACGAGAAATAGCAGATAATTTAGGGATAAAATATAAGACATTAAGTACTTGGATATCCAAAGCTATGTTAACCCCATCAAAAGATATAAAAATAGATTATAAAACTCAGTATCAGCAATTATCATCTGAAAATACTGATTTGAAGAAAAAACTCAAACAGGCATCCAGAGCGTGAAATACTAAAAAAGTCAGCAGCGTACTTTGCAAAGCAAACTCTATAAGGTACGCCTTTATTAAAGAGTATTGTAAAGTTATGCCAGTAACAACACTATTGAAATCTTTGAATGTTAGCACATCTTAATATTACAGATGTATACATAAACCTATAGTTAAAAGGCAATCTAATGATGCTGAGCTAGATGATGCTATTACCGCTATATTTAATGAGCATCTAGATATGGAAGTGTTAGGATATACAAAGAACTTAAAGATATGGGTTGGAAAGTTACTCAACCTAGAGTATTTAAACGCATAAAAATACTAGGTTTACAAGCTAAGGCTATTCGTAAACATAAAGCAACGCAAGACTCGCACCATAACAAACATGTGTCTGATAATTTATTAGAATAAAACTTCACTGCTTTATCTGTAAATCATAGATGAGTTACAGATATAACTTACATACCTACACAAGAAGGATGGTTATATCTCTGTGTGATTATACACTCTGTCAAAGGATCACAATACTGTAGCAAACAGTATCAAGATATTATTTAAAGGACACTGGCTACTATCAAGTATGAGCTCTAAAGGATGCTGTTACGATAACGCTGCTTGTGAGAGTTTCTTTGGAACTTTAAAAGTAGAGTTAGTACATGATGAAAACTATAAAACTAGAGAAGAAGCTAAGTTATCAATATTTGAATATATTGAAGCTTATTACAATACAAAAAGAAAACATTCTACAATAAATTATATGACTCCGAATAAGTTTGAATATATAATGGAAAATGAATGGCTAAAATGTCCCAAATTTACGAGGTAGAGCAGAAGATGATGTTTATGTTTTATGTCATTATTTTTAGTTGGGTATTTGTATCAAATTATCAATGTTGTAGTGTCAAGTCGTGACTTGTACACCTAAAAATACAAATCACAATAGCACCTCAGGCTTTTCTACTCGAAGACCTATGCACAATTAGAGCAAGAATAATGTAAACAATAAAGCTTAATGCGATACAAGTATTGAGTTTTATACTAAAGATTTTTCCTACATCCATAGATATTCCAACACCTAACTGCCCAAGTTCTGTGACTAAAGTGATAATCATGTTTGTAACAGCTATGCCAATAGCAGTCATACTTGGCGGACAAATTTCACTAAAATGATGCCATACCAATACTTGTGATGCTGAAACTGCACCAAATAAAAACGCTAGAACCATTGTAGAGCTAGTCATTATACCTGCATTAAAAATCAATATTATAACTATAGAGATTAGTGCAGGTAGTCCAATGATTTTATTTGTAGAGATTTTTTTGCAGAGTATCATGTTTATAGGTGAAAATATTACCCAGCCAATAAATAAAACAGTAACCATCGTCGCTGAATAAATAGTGTCAAAGCCATAAGCTTCTTTGAAATACAAAATACCGTATTGAGAGGTTATCACTACTGTTGGTATGTATATCAAACCGCCCCAAATAGCATTTTTCCATAACCGAACATTCTTGAGTAAGCTTTTGCTTATATCAAACATCTCGTTTAATTTTGGCATTAGCTGCTTCGAGTTTGCTTGTTTTCGTATGATTAGCTGAAAAAGAAAAGCTAAAGGTATAGCAGCTAATCCAGAGTATATAAATACATCAATCCAAGAAACATCGAAGCTTGATATTATTACGCTTATGTTTTGTGAAAAAGCAGCAGCTAGCGTACCTAACGATAAAACTATACTTGTGACAAGAGCAAAATGTTTTCTAGGAAAATTTTCTAAAGCAAGTTTTAGTATACCAATAAATGCAAATGATGAGCCTATGCCGACAATAAGCCTACCTACGATTGCTAGCTCAAAACCTCCTCTTATAAATATAATATTTCCAATACCGCAAAGCATAGTTGCTGTAATTAAAACTTTTTTGCTACCGTATCGGTCAAGAAGTATGCCTGCAGGTATTTGCATGAGTAGGTAAGTGATGTTGTAGTTAGATACCAGGAATGAAAATCCAACATGACTTTGGATATGAAAATAGCTTACAATTTGATCCTGATAAGCGCCTGTAAGTATCCTCAAAAAGAATTCATAACAATAAAATCCAACCCCGACAAAAAGGATAAGAGACATTTTAAATTTGTTCATCTAGTGTATTAATGTATAAACTTATTGTTTTAGGATATATAATCTTTACTATAACTGTCTAGTTAAAGTTAGTTAATAAAGGAGTGCGTTATGAGAAGTTGTATACTAATAGTCGCTTTATCTTTTGTGTCTTGTATGACTGATGCGGATACTCATATTAGCCCTCAAATATATAAATATTACATTACAACAAATGATTTGTTGGATAATTTAATTGCTAGAGAAAATAATTTAAAATTCAATAGGCAAGATGCTTTTGATTTTATGCATTCCAGTACAGACAATAACCCAAAAATAAATAAAGCCCTTACTTTAGATACAAAAACTACTAATATTGGCCTCGAAAGAGAAAATAAAACAATCGTAACTTCAAAATTTTATACAGAAGAAGCCATGCTTAGAAAAAAAATCTTGGATGGTAAGCTTGAGTTATACGGTGGGGTTGTGTTGGGAGCATCATATTATAGGCCTAATGGTCTTGATGATAACCTAAATTATACAGATAAAATAGCCATTCTTGCAGGCAGTGAGACAGGAGCAAAATATAAAGTATCTGATAATTTTGGTCTAGTTGTAGAGGGGCAGTATAATTTAACAGGTGAAATGGCTGGTAATTCAGAGGTAATTAAAAATTTTAGAGATACCCAATACAATGGTTCAAAAGTTCTAAAAACTGGTGTTGAATGGAATTTCTAGGTTTTTGCTTCATATAATTGAAGTTACTTACTAAACACTGGCTTGAGAGGTGTAAGTTGTATTGAGGATCTAGGCGGTAAGGTACAGAAGCTATTAGTAGCTTCAAATCTATATAAATTTGTATAGGAGGAGTGTTGTTTACATATAGGCACCTTTATAGCCTAATCATTATATAGTCTATGTCTTGTAGCAATTACCTTATGCAAAAAGTTACTAAAGCAGGTTTTATCATTTGGTTTCTATACGCCTTTTTTTATGCGTTAGAATTCATAGTTCGAGCGTCTGGGAACTAATTGTTTCATGACTATTCTATAGCACCATATAATCTTTCTCCGGGGCGGATTGGCATTTTTAGCTCAGCATTTTACTGGGCTTATGTAGCCTCACAATTGCCTGCAGGTATCCTCATAGATAAGTTTGGTATCAAGAGGGTTATACTTGGAAGTACATTTATATTTTCTATAGGGTTGCTTATACCAACATTCTCCACATCAGAGCAATATTTGATAATCTATCGATTATTAGCAGGCTTTGGTGCGGGATGTTCATTTTTTTGTGTTCATTGAAAGCTATTTTTATATGTTTACCTTAAAGACTTTTTCCTATGTTTACAGGTGCTACGCAGATGCTTATGTATGGTGCAGGTACTTTGACAGGGTTGCCACTTGTCATATTAGCAAAATTTACAGTATTCAAGTAATCATGGCAGGTATATTTGTTGTTTCGATGATTTTGTTTGTCTGTGTGCTTATTTTTATGCCAAAAGAAGAGCCTCACAATCAAAAAGATACCGATATCTTGGCCGATACTCATACTCATCTTGAAGATATGCCTGTTGTATTTCAGATTAAGCAAATACTTTTAAATGGCTTTTTCTGTTTTACTATATATTTTACTACAGCACTTTTTGCAGATTTGTGTAGCTATAGGTTTTTGATTTTAGACGGCTATTCTGAGCAGTATGCTGGGCTTGCTTCATCTATGATATTTATAGGTATATCTGTATTTAGTTCATTGTGGGGCGTGATTGCGACTATTCTCAATAAAGAAAAGCTATTTTTTAACTTATGTACTATTGTTTTTATAGTTCTTGCAATAGTGTATCTAAATGTAAACCCTCTTATTATTTGTCTACTATGTGTACTTTGGGGTGGAATGCAGGCAGTTAATGTTCTTAATTTTACAATTCTGCGCTCGTAAATCAGCCCTATGTATATAGCTACTGGCCTTACAATGGTTAATTTATTTATACCTCTAAGTGGAGCTATTTGACAACCATTTGTTGGTTTTATGGTTTCTTGATTGCAGGGTTATGTCTTTGTTGAGCTTCAATCTTTTAAAATATCATTGTTAATTTTGCCAATTTTAATGGCACTATCACCATTTATAGATCTTTTTATTAAAGATTAAAAAAGTTGTATAATATCTATGGTTTAAATTAATATTTAAAGGGTGATTTATATGTCAGAAAAATTTGTATTAGCAGTTGATCAAGGTACTACAAGTTCGCGAGCAATCATATTTGATAAGCAAGGTAACATCAGAAATATAGCCCAAAAAGAATTTCCACAAATCTATCCTAAAAGTGGCTGGATTGAGCATGATCCTATGGAAATATGGGCATCTCAAAGTAGTATCGTACGCGAAGAATTAGAGTACGCGAGAGTTTCACCTAGAGATATTGCTGCAATAGGTATTGCAAACCAAAGAGAGACTACAGTAGTCTGGGATAAAAATACTGGCAAACCAGTATACAATGTAATCGTTTGGCAGTGTCGAAGAACATCGCATATATGTGATGAAATCAACAAAGATAAAGATTTTGCTGAATATATCCGTAAAAATACTGGCTTACTTGTGGATGCTTATTTCTCAGGTACAAAGATTAAGTGGGTTTTAGATAATGTTAATGGTGCTAGAGAAAAAGCTGAAAATGGCGAATTATTGTTTGGAACAATTGATAGTTGGCTAATTTGGAATTTCACGAAAGGCGCAGTTCACGCAACAGATTTTTCAAATGCTTCAAGAACTATGCTTTTCAATATCAATACACTAGAGTGGGATAAGAAAATTTTAGATTACTTGGGTATACCAGAATCAATATTACCAGAAGTTAGATCATCAAGTGGTGATTTTGGTTGTACTCATGAAAGCACTCTAGGCGGAGCTAGAATTCCTATAGCAGGTGTAGCGGGAGATCAGCAATCAGCCTTATTTGGGTATTGTTGTTTTGAAGAAGGTATGGCTAAAAATACTTATGGTACAGGTTGTTTTGCTCTTATGAATGTTGGTGATAAGCCAGTATTTTCAGATGCAGGACTTCTTACAACTATTGCATGGGCAGAGGATGGTAAGCCAACTTATGCTCTTGAAGGTAGTGTATTTATCGCAGGTTCTGTTATTCAATGGATTAGAGATGGCTTAGGTCTTATTCGTTCAGCAGAAGATAGTGAATACTACGCTACAAAGATTGATTCAACAAATGGTGTCTATCTAGTACCGGCTTTCGTAGGTCTTGGTACGCCATATTGGGATATGTATGCTCGTGGTACTATTGTGGGTATTACTCGTGATACAAAGCGTGAGCATATTATTAGAGCTTCATTAGAGGCAATTGCTTATCAAGCTAAAGATGTACTTGATTGTATGAAAAAAGATACAGGCCTTGATTTACAGGGTCTGCGTGTAGATGGTGGCGCGGTGCAAAATAATTTCTTAATGCAGTTCCAAGCAGATATTTTACAGTCTAATATATCTAAGTCAAAGATTAATGAAATCACAGGTCTTGGAGCTGTATTCTTAGCTGGACTTGCTATTGGTTTTTGGAAAGATAAAGAAGAGCTAAAAACTATACTAACTACAGATAAGACATTTATTCCAGAAAGAGATGTCGAGACTGTAACACATGACTATAAGGGTTGGAAAAAAGCAGTAGAAAGAAGTATGGCTTGGGCTGAGTAGGTCTAGTACTACTCCGCTAGTCAAGTGACTGATACCCCTTCAAGACTTGACTGGGTGGATTGTAAAGCAATACGGTGTAGTTTTTAAATTAAAGAAGACAAAAAGAAAATGAACAATAATTACGACATAATAATAATCGGTGGTGGCGCTACAGGCTTTGGCTGTGCACTAGAAGCAGTTGCACGAGGCTATAAAACTTTGCTTTTAGAAGCACAAGATTTCGGTAAAGGTACATCTTCAAAGTCTACAAAACTCATACATGGTGGTTTACGCTATCTTGAGAACTTTGATTTTGCTTTGGTAAAAGAGGGACTTGAAGAGAGATTATCATTCTTGCACAACGCACCACATATTACAAATAAGCAATCTTACCTTATTCCAACTCGTAGTTACTTTGAAACTATAAAGTATACTATCGGTGTGAAGCTGTATGAGTTTTTGTCAGGCAAATATAAAATAGGTAAAAGCTATAACCTTAACAAAAAACAAACACTAGATGCGTTGCCTAACATAGACGATTCAAATCTTATGAAAAGTTTAGTTTATTATGATGGGCAGTTTGATGATACTAGGTTGTTAGTGTCTTTAATGAAAACTTTTGAATCTAAAGGTGGTACAGCTCTTAACTATAGTAAAGTTAAAGGAATAACTAGCTCAGAAAATGGCAAAGTAGATACTGTAAAAGTAGAAGATGCTTTAAGTGGCGAGATTACAGAATTTACTGCTAAGCACATTGTCAATGCTACAGGTACTTTTAGTGATGTAACTATTGAGCTTGCAAAAAGTAAAGAGTCGCATAAGTTTGTATCTGTTGCTCAAGGCACACATATTGTTTTTGATAGAGAAAAATTCCCAACAGAGCACGCAATTTTAATTCCAGCAACAGAAAATGGTCGAGTGCTATTTATTCTTCCATGGCATAATCATCTAATTATTGGTACTACAGATGTTAAGAAAGAAGAACCAAGTCTTGAGCCAAGAGCTGAAAAATCAGAGATTGATTTTATCTTAGAAACATTTAATCAGTACGCTAAAGAGAAAGCAACTATTGATGATATTAAGTCAGTTTATTGTGGACAAAGACCTTTAGTCTCACCTAAAAAAGCTAAAAATTCTGCTAAGATTTCACGCAAGCATGAGATAGTTGAATCTGAGAATGGTTTGATTACAGTTGTAGGCGGTAAATGGACTATATTTAGAAGAATGGGGCAAGATGTTTTAGATCATATCGAAAGTGGTAAGATTGCACAAAAGACATCTAAGACTTCAACTGAGCTACTTGTAGATGCGACTGATACTAAAGAAAGCTATCCTTTGAGTGTATACGGAACTATGGCTTATGAAGTAAAAGCTATTCAAAAAGAATTCAATAACTTTGATTTGCTACATAAAGATTTGCCATACTATCAAGCAGAGGTTATTTACCAAGCTAGAGCAGAAAAAGCAAAAACTGTAGAAGATGTACTATCTCGTAGAACTAGAGCGGCATTCTTAGACATCAAAGCAAGTATCGAAGCAGCACCATTAGTAGCCGAGCTAATCGCAACAGAACTTGGTAAGGGTGGAGCTTGGCAAAAAGAGCAAGTTGCTCAGTTTCATAAGTTTGCAGAAAATTTTGATGTAAGAGAGTTATATGGGTAGGAGGTGGAACTAATGCTAGCAGCTTGCATAGCCGAACTAATAGCTACAATGATTTTGATATTACTCTGTAATGGAGTAGTAGCAGGAGCTGTACTAAACAAAACTAAATCATACAATGGTGGTTGTATAGTTATTACATTTGCATGGTGTTCGGCAGTGTTTTTAGGAGTGCTTGTTGCAGGTCCTATTATTGGTGCTCACCTCAATCCAGAGGTGACTATTGCATTAGCATTAGCAGGAAAGTTTTCTTGGGATTGGGTTGCACCGCGTTTATAGTTAACCAAATATTGGGTGCTATGATTGGTCAAGCTTGAGTGTGGGCAGTTTATTACCCGCATTATAGTGCTACTGATGATGCTGACTTAAAGCTTGCTACTTTCTGTAGAGCTGCAGCTATTAAGCATTTGCCATCAAATCTAGCTAGTGAAATTCTTGGTACATTTGTACTTGTATTGGCTATTTTGACAATGCACGGTGTGGTTATGCATGTTGGAGACCCAGGTGTTGTAACTGCTTACCCTATAGATATGAGGCCTTAGGTGGCTTGCCTGTTGCTTTTGTGGTGATTGTAATAGTTATTTTATTGGGCGGTACTACAGGATATTTTGGGTGCCGATTGTAGGCCCTATAACCGTTAGTTTTATTGCTACTGGAGCTTATGTTTCTTAGGCTAGAAGGAGTTTTTTAGTGTGTAACACATATTTCGGACCAATATTGGCGGATGATATCTTGAGGTTAGTGTTATCTTTTTCTTTATTGATTTATTGTATTGTTTTGAACTATATTTTTACTAATAAAAAGTCTAGGATATTCTTTTATGGCTTACATTTGCCGCTTTTCTATCTGCTATAGCTGGCTATGGCTATTTCATCAATCACATATATGCAAAGCACTTTCTCTTATGATGGTTTTATATCGAGTGCTGCTATTATTGCCATTTTTGGATTATTATTTTCTAACCATGGTCGATCTGTAGAGTTTGCAAAAAGTGTTTTCTCAAAAAAATGGTCCTATATTTTTTTCTACTTTTATAGTTTTTGCATGAATTTACCTTTCTACGGTAAATTATAATCCACAGTGTGTGCCAAGCAAGCATGAGTTTATTGTAGATGTATTACAGATTTTGGTTTATCCGTTATTATTATTATTGTTATTTGCAATTAGTTCTTTCTTTTATAAGTTGGCTATTTGTTTATCAGAGTTCGCTATTTGTATGGCGTTATTTATGATATACCCCGTCAATTTGGGACATTTTATCCATTCATTTTCCCTTATATATTCAAACTTATTTGGAGTCATATAATTTATTGTAGAATGTTTTCTTTTTGTATTGTAATAAGCTTCAATATATTCAAATATTGATAACTTAGCTTCTTCTCTAGTTTTATAGTTTTCATCATGTACTAACTCTACTTTTAAAGTTCCAAAGAAACTCTCACAAGCAGCGTTATCGTAACAGCATCCTTTAGAGCTCATACTTGATAGTAGCCAGTGTCCTTTAAATAATATCTTGATACTGTTTGCTACAGTATTGTGATCCTTTGACAGAGTGTATAATCACACAGAGATATAACCATCCTTCTTGTGTAGGTATGTAAGTTATATCTGTAACTCATCTATGATTTACAGATAAAGTAGTGAAGTTTTATTCTAATAAATTATCAGACACATGTTTGTTATGGTGAGAGTCTGTCGTTGCTTTATGTTTACGAATAGCCTTAGCTTGTAAACCTAGTATTTTTATGCGTTTAAATACTCTAGGTTGAGTAACTTTCCAACCCATATCTTTAAGTTCTTTGTATATCCTAACACTTCCATATCTAGATGCTCATTAAATATAGCGGTAATAGCATCATCTAGCTCAGCATCATTAGATTGCCTTTTACCTATAGGTTTATGTATACATCTGTAATATGAAGATGTGCTAACATTCAAAGATTTCAATAGTGTTGTTACTGGCATAACTTTACAATACTCTTTAATAAAGGCGTACCTTATAGAGTTTGCTTTGCAAAGTACGCTGCTGACTTTTTTAGTATTTCACGCTCTGGATGCCTGTTTGAGTTTTTTCTTCAAATCAGTATTTTCAGATGATAATTGCTGATACTGAGTTTTATAATCTATTTTTATATCTTTGGTAACCCATATTTATCTCCTTTTCTTAACACCTAAGTGTCCCAAATTGGAGGGTATGATCATTATGATTGAGAATATGTTTTTTATATTTCTTAGATTCAAGTTGTAAGTACAGTAAAATAATTGTTTCACTAAAAAAGTAAGTTAGAGATTGTCACACTTGCTAAAAATCTACTTAAGGAATCACCATAGGACCATCCTACACACAACTTACTCAAGTACAAAGATACCAGATTGGATAACTATTGATGATAGGTGTTTCTAAAACACAAATAGCCATGGAAGTTGGTTGTAACCAAAGTAGCATATACAAAGAGATAAACCGTAACACCGGCAAACGAGGTTATAGACCTAAACAAGCACAATCACTTGCAAACTCAAGAAAACGTAAAGGCAACAAACAAATTAGGCAATTTGGTTGGAGCTATGTAGAGCATCTTATCAAACAGTATTGGTATCCAGAGCAAATAAGTGGCGGTTTAACATCTAATGGGTGGGTTAGATGTCATAAGTGCTGAAAGCATCTATAAGTATATCTATGGGAATAAAGAAAGAGGCGTTGACTTACACACTTATTTGCGTTGTCAGAAAACTTATCGTAAAAGAGGTAAGGCTAGTCAAGAGCATGGAGGCCAAATACAAAATAGAGTTTCAATACATGAGAGAGACTTTGTTATAGATGAACTAAGTAGACTTGGAGATTTTGAGGGATACACTATTATTGGTAAAGATCACAAGGGTGACTTATTAACACTAGTTGATAGAGTATCTAAACTAAATAAATTAAACCTTTGGCTAGTAAGAATGCTGAAAACTTAGCAAACAGTTGAATACAAACACTTAATGCGTCACATACTCACTCAATCACTTTTGATAATGGTAAAGAGTTTTCCAAACACATGCTAATATCAGAAGTATTAAATATAGATATATTTTTTGCTGATCCATACTCTTCTTGTCAACGTGGCACCAATGAAAATACAAATGGGTTAATTAGACAATTCTTCTCTAAAAACCTGAGATTAGATTATATTACTTAAGACCAAACTAGAAGAGTTGAAAACCTATTGAACAACAGACCTAGAAAAAGTCTTGGATTCAAAACTCCTCTTCAGGTAGAATCTAGAAATAAGGTTGTAGCACTTGGTACTTGCATCTAAGTTTCATGAATTAGTTGTTGTGAAATAGTATAATGTTTTGATTGAAGAGGTTGTATGTGCAGCTATATCGATTTTAGTATCTATTGTAGCGATATACATACTCACAAAAACAAAGAGAATTTATAGGGAGAAGACAAATGATAGTAACTGAAATGGGTGATTCAATGTTTGTAAATATAGTTGTGGCAGCATTAATTTTATTGGCTGGTTTTTTTTCATCCAAATATATCAAGTCAATGGTTTATGGTGTATTGAAAAAATATGATGAAACCGTTTCACAACTTATAGCAAGCTTTGCCAATATTGTATTTTTAATGCTTGTAATAGTCGTTGCTTTAGCAAGACTTGGTGTACCTATATCTCCGATCACAGGTATGCTTACAGGTATAGTCTTTGGTGGTTCTATATCGCTAAAAAGCTCTTATAAATTAATTGCTTCAGGAATAATGTTGGCATTTAGCAAGCCGTTTGAAGTTGGTGAAAATGTGGATTTAGGTGGGATTGTTGGCGTGGTTAGTTCAATAGGCTTTTTATATACTCGTCTTGATTCACAGGATGGTAGAGAAATTGTTTTAGCAAATAACCTTATATTGTCTAAAGTTATTACAAAGCTACCAGCAAAAAAAGAGAGTGTAAGTGCAGATTAATATCCTTGATAATTCAGAAGTTTTATACCTATCTAATGGTACTAAGATCAATCTAAACCCTCAACAACTTGAGGCTATCACCCGTATTAAGCTATTTATAAAGAGTCCATCAAAGATTTTTGTACTAACTGGTCACGCAGGAACTGGCAAAACTACTGTTATCAAAAAGATTTTAGATAATTACGGTGAGAGGGCAGTTGTATCAGCACCTACAAATAAGGCTTTGCAGGTTATTTCACAGACTGCAATGTTTGATGGTGTTACTATACATTCTCTTTTAGGCTTGCAACCAGATGTAAGTTTAGATGACTTTAATCCGAATGAGCCTCAATTTGGGCAAATCAAGCCACCGACAATCCAAGATTACAATCTTATTGTTATTGATGAAGCTAGTATGATTAATGATGCTCTTTTTGAACTTATTCAAAATGAAATTGATAGGCTGGTAAAGGTCAAGATAATTTTTATGGGAGATAAGGCTCAGTTGCCACCCATATCACAAGAGCTAAGCAAGGTTTTTTCTTATGATACTATTTATCATAGCCAGCTAACAACTTTGGTAAGACAGGCTGAGCATAACCCTTTGATTGCAAGTTATAATTCTTTACGCGACAATATTGATAATGATGAATTTCAACTCGATTTTACTACCAATGTCAATTCTCAGGGTGAGGGTATAATAGTGTTGGAGTCTAAAGAAGATTTTAGGGTGAAGCTTGTAGAGTTTTTTGCTTCTAAAGATTATAAAGAGAATATCAATCATGCCAAACTAGTTGCATGGCGAAACAAAACTGTAAATCAATCAAATTCTATAATTCGTGATATAGTTTTTGGTAAAACAAAGAAAATTGTTTTAAAAGGGGATATTCTTACTGGTTATAGGACTGTTAAGGGTACTCGATCAGTCCCATTTTTTGTTAATAACTGTAGAGATTATAGAGTCTCTTCAGTATCTCGTCGTCAAAAAAATTCACATGGATTATATGGCTATACTGTTAAGATTTTAGAAAAAGCTAAGTTCTTAAAAGGTTTTGAAGAAAAGAAAGTCTTTATAATAGATCATGCAGATGAAGAAAATCTTCATGATTATGCAGTGTTGCACGACACTTTAGTTGATGTTGCAAAAGCAGATAAAAAACAGTGGGGTGCATATTATAACTTCCGTCGAGACAATCTTCTTATGCTAAATATTACTACCTATAGTGAAGGAAATCCTCGACCTAAGGGTAAGCATATATCTAAAGATTTGGATTATGGTTACGCCGTTACGTGCCATAAGGTCCAGGGTTCTACATATGACCATGTGTTTATATTGTCAAAAGATATTTTGTTAAATAGAAATCATAAAGAAAAAAATCAAATGCTTTATGTGGCTTTAACACGACCTAAATATTCAGCTATAGTATTAAAATAGTCAAGATATGACTTTTTTTTGTATACAATAAAATCAAGATTTTGCATTGCATGATTTACATTGCTAATTATACCGTGTATATTTTCCGTTATAAACTTAGTATCTAATACTAACCCCGCTTGATATTTATAAATTTCAAACTAAGCGTAAAAAAACTTGATTTTTGCTTAGATAAACTTTATAGTATCATAAAATGTTTAGGGGAGGGATTCCCGAGTGGCCAAAGGGATCAGACTGTAAATCTGACGGCTCCGCCTTCGCAGGTTCGAATCCTGCTCCCTCCACCAAAGCGGGTGTAGTTCAATGGTAGAACTTCGGCCTTCCAAGCCGATAGTGTGGGTTCGATTCCCATCACCCGCTCCAACTAAACCTTTAAATTATTATGAATTAAAAAAAACTTAAAAACTTGTGCTCGCATGGCTCAGAGGTAGAGCACTCCCTTGGTAAGGGAGAGGTCACCAGTTCGAGTCTGGTTGTGAGCACCACTTTTTAGATTTTTTAGATTTTGTTGAAAAAAAATGGAGTAAAAAAAAATGACTAAAGCTAAATTCGAACGTTCTAAGCCGCACGTAAATGTTGGTACTATTGGTCACGTCGATCACGGTAAAACTACACTTACAGCTGCTATCACTAAAGTAATGGCTGAGAAGAATGGTTCTGAAGCTAGAGATTTCTCAGAAATAGATAACGCACCAGAAGAAAAAGCGCGTGGTATAACTATTAATACTTCTCACGTAGAGTACGAGTCTCCTTCAAGACACTACGCTCACGTTGACTGTCCAGGTCATGCTGATTACGTTAAAAACATGATTACTGGTGCTGCTCAAATGGATGGCGCTATCCTTGTATGTTCTGCTGCAGATGGACCTATGCCACAAACTCGTGAGCACATCCTTCTATCTCGTCAAGTAGGTGTACCATACATCGTTGTATTCTTAAACAAGTGCGACATGGTTGATGATGAAGAGCTTTTAGAATTAGTTGAAATGGAGGTTCGCGAACTTCTTGATCAATACGAGTTCCCTGGTGACGATACTCCAATCGTTATTGGTTCTGCTCTTAAAGCGCTTGAAGGTGAAGAGCAATATGTTGAGAAAATTGTTGATCTAGTAACAGCGATGGATGACTACTTCCCAGCTCCAGAACGTGATACTGATAAGCCATTTATTCTTCCAATTGAAGATGTGTTCTCTATATCAGGTCGTGGTACTGTTGTAACTGGTCGTGTTGAGAAGGGTGTTATTAATGTTGGTGAAGAAGTTGAAGTTGTTGGTATTCGTCCAACTCAAAAAACTACAGTAACTGGTGTTGAAATGTTTCGTAAGCTTCTTGATCGTGGAGAGGCTGGTGATAACGTTGGTATCCTAGTTCGTGGTCTTAAGAGAGATGATGTTGAGCGTGGTCAAGTATTATGTAAGCCAGGTTCAATCACTCCTCATACTAAGTTTGAAGCTGAAGTATATGTGTTATCTAAAGAAGAAGGTGGTAGACATACTCCATTCTTTAAAGGTTATAGACCTCAATTCTACTTCCGTACTACGGACGTAACTGGTGCTTGTGAGTTGCCAGAAGGTGTTGAAATGGTTATGCCTGGTGATAACATCAAAATGGAAGTAACACTAATCAACTCTATCGCTATGGAAGAAGGTCTTCGTTTCGCAATCCGTGAAGGCGGAAGAACAGTTGGTGCTGGTGTTGTTGCTAAGATTATTTCTTAAGCACTAGTCTAAAAAAACAAAAGGTCAGTAGTTCAATTGGTAGAGCAGCGGTCTCCAAAACCGCAAGTTGGGGGTTCGAGTCCCTCCTGGCCTGCCAAATAATCAAGGCGATGTGCATTTATTTGTACATCGCCTTTTTTATTTCCTTGATATTCTGTCGGTGGTGTGGTATTTTATACTCTACATTTCAAATTCTGTAATTATCTAATTATTTTTTAAAGGGTTAATTTAGTGAAAAAGAGTCAAGATTTTAATAATAAAGTGTGGGTTAGTGGTGCAACGAAGACTGCTGAACTAGTTTCTATAACTAAGTCTGCTAATTTTTTGTTGTGGCTTGCTACGGCAGCTATAATTGTGGTAGGTGTTGGGATTACTATGTATTCAGATGCTTTGGGTTCTGGCTATAGTGCCTATAGTACATCTATCGCTGTTGTAATTGTTTTGCTTGCTTTAGTTGTGGCAAGTTTTACAAATCATGGTCGTCGTTTTTGGGCTTTCTTTAATGCCTCAAAGCTAGAGCTTGCAAAGGTGGTGTGGCCAACTAGAAAAGAGACCACAACTATTACTGTAATGGTGATTGTTGTGGTTATTATATTTGCTATATTAATATCGATATTTGGTATGGTGTTTGAGAATTTTATTCAATACTTTTTGGGTTAAATAAGGGTTTTTAAGATATGTCTGAAGAAAGAAAAGATGCTCTTAATGATGTGTCTGCTGTAGTAGAGCAGAATGAAGTTGAGAAGTTGCCAATGACTCAGCCTGGTATGCTTTGGTATATTGTTCAGGTGCACTCAGGTTATGAGAAAAGAGTAAAAACGCAGCTTGAAGAGAGTATTGAGATTGCGCAGATGGGAAAAATTTTTGGTAGAATACTTGTTCCTACTGAGCATGTTGTCGAAATGAGAAATGGTCAAAAGCGCAAAAGTGAAAGAAAATACTTTCCTGGTTATGTTGTGATCGAAGCTAACTTAACTACAGAAGCTTGGGATGTTATCAAGGCAGTACCTAGGGTTTTGACTGTTGTCGGTTCAAGAGGTAAGCCAATTCCGTTGAGTAAGCCAGAAGTAGAAAGAATACTTGGCTACATGGAAGTTAATGAGGTGACTGCTGAGCTACGCTTGCGAAAATCTTACCAGGTTGGTCATGTTGTTAGGGTTCTTGATGGGCCGTTTAATGACTTTACTGGCGTGGTAGAAGAAGTTAACTACGAAAAGTCAAGATTGAGAGTTTCAGTATCTATTTTTGGTAGATCTACACCTGTTGAGCTTGAATTCTCGCAAGTTGAAAAAGATTCTTAATTTCTAAAAATTAAGAAGCAGGGAGCTTACAGTTTTTTGTAAGCGCTATTAACCTAAAATTGGAGAAAACAATGGCTAAGAAAAAAGTAGAAGCTATTATAAAATTGCAAGTTGCCGCGGGTAAGGCAAACCCGAGTCCACCGATTGGTCCTGCATTGGGTCAACACGGTGTAAATATAATGGGATTCTGTAAGGAATTTAATGCTAAAACTCAAGGTATGGAGCCAGGTGCACCAGTACCAGTAGAAATTTCTGTATACAGTGATCGTAGTTTCTCGTTTGAAATGAAAACTCCGCCAGCATCTTTCTTAATCAAAAAAGCGATTAATGTGCAGTCTGGTTCAACGAATCCTTCAAAAGATTGGATTGGTACTATTACTCGTGAGCAGTTAGAAGAAATTGCTAAAGTAAAAGATCCTGATTTAACAGCTGCTGATATGGATGCTGCTGTGAGAATTATTGCAGGTTCTGCTCGTAGTGTAGGTGTCAAAGTTGAGGGAGTTGAATAATGTCTAAGATTTCAAAAAGAATGCAAGCTATTTCTACAAAAGTAGATGCAGAAAAAAAATACTCAGCAAATGAGGCTTTTGACATCTTAAAAGAAGTTTCTGCTGTTAAGTTTGTAGAAGCTGTAGATGTATCAGTATCTTTAGGTGTTGATCCTCGTAAATCTGACCAAGTTGTGAGGGGTGCGTCTGTTCTTCCTAATGGTACTGGTAAAACTATACTTGTTGCAGTGTTTGCAAAAGGTCCTGCTGCAGATGCGGCTAAAGAAGCTGGTGCAGATGTTGTGGGTATGGAGGATTTAGCTGATGAAATTAAAAAAGGTAATATGGATTTTGATGTTGTAGTAGCATCTCCAGATGCAATGCGTATCGTTGGTCAATTAGGCCAGATTTTAGGTCCTAAAGGTCTTATGCCTAACCCTAAGGTTGGTACTGTGACTATGAATGTAGCTAAAGCTGTAACAGATGCAAAAGCTGGTCAAGTAAGATATCGTGTTGATAAGGCTGGTATTGTTCATACTACTCTTGGTAAAGTTAACTTTACAGCAGATGCTTTGAAGCAAAATTTAGAGCAGCTTTTAGTTGATTTGAAAAAGGCTAAGCCTGCTGTATCTAAAGGTGTTTATCTTAAGAAAGTTTCTGTATCTAGTACTATGGGTCCAGGAATTATTATTGACTTTTCAGATTTAAATATATAATATAGTGTTCTTGGGTTGTATGAAAGTACAGCGCCTAAGACCGTAGGAGTTTGGCTTGCCTGACTTAATATGCATCCTACGCAGACGATGTTGAAACAACCGTTTGGTTTTTAAATATCGTGTTAATAAATTAAATAAAGTGTGTAGACAATAAATAAGGAGTCAATTATGGCACTTAGAATAGAGGACAAAAAGGCGATTGTTTCTGAAGTTGCTGAACAGGTATCCTCAGCATTGTCTGCAGCAGTGGCAGATTTCCGTGGTTTAACTGTTAATGAAATGACTTCATTAAGAGCTGAGGCGCGTAAGTCTGGAGTTTATTTAAGAGTTGTTCGCAACAACTTAGCACGTTTAGCAATTAAGGGAACTGACTTTGAGTGTCTTGATGACGCTTTAGTTGGTCCTCTTGTTCTTGCTCTTTCTATGGAATCGCCAGGTTCATCAGCCAAGATGTTCAAAAACTTCCAAAAAGACCATAAGTCTTTTGAAGTTAAGAATTTAGTTATGGAAGGTGAGCTATATGGTCCAGAAAAATTGGATGACTTTGCTAAAATTCCTACCAAGGATGAGGCCCTTGCAATATTGCTTAATGTTATGCAAGCGCCAGTTACTAAGCTTGCTAGAACTCTTAAAGAGGTTGCAATACAGGCTGAATAACGGCTTGCTACTGTTGAAGATGGTAAATAATATTAGTTGATAAATAAAGGAGCTTATAAAATGGCTATAACAAAAGAAGATATTTTAAACTCTGTTGCAGACATGAGTGTAATGGATGTATGTGACTTAGTTTCAATGATGGAAGAGAAATTTGGTGTATCTGCAGCTGCTGCTGCTGCAGTTGCTGGACCTGCTGCTGCTGAAGCTGCAGAAGAGAAAACTGACTTTGACGTTGTTTTAACTGATGCTGGTTCAAATAAAATTGCTGCTATTAAAGCAGTAAGAGCTGCAACCGGATTAGGTCTTAAAGAAGCAAAAGCTGCTGTAGAAGGTACTCCTTTCACAGTTAAAGAAGGTGCTGCTAAAGAAGAAGCTGAAGAGCTTAAGAAGCAACTTGAAGAAGCTGGCGCAGCTGTTGAGCTTAAATAATAAAATTCTAAAAATTAGTTTTTAGAAATATAGACTAGTAGTCAGTTTGTTGCTCCTAGTCTTTCTAGTATTGTAAAGATACATAGATTGGTGCAAATATTATCATATTTGCTTTTTATTTTGTGTAAACAAAATCTTAAGGGTTTTTTGATGTCTTACTCATACGCTGAGAAAAAAAGAATTCGCAAAGAGTTTGGGGTTTTACCTCATATTTTGGATGTACCATATTTACTTTCTATTCAGACAGAGTCTTATAAAAAGTTTTTGCATGCTGATGCAACAAATGGCAAAGCTCACTCTGGTTTAGAAACAGTACTTAAACAGTCTTTCCCTGTAGAAAGCAAGAATGGTCATTACGAACTACATTATGTAGGTTACCAAATAGGTGTTCCCACATTTGATGAAGATGAATGCCAAATTCGTGGAGCTACTTATGATGCTCCCCTTAATGTGAAATTGAGGTTGGTTGTTTATAACAAAGATGCTCTTCCAAAAGAAAAAGTTGTAGCAGATATTCGTGAAGAGTATGTGTATATGGGCGATATCCCATTAATGACTACAAACGGTACATTTATTATAAATGGTACTGAGAGAGTTGTAGTTTCTCAATTACATAGATCGCCAGGGGCTTTCTTTAGTAAAGATGATTCTGAAGATGGTGCATTTGCTGCCCGCATTATTCCATACAGAGGTTCATGGTTAGACTTTGAATTTGACTCAAAAGGTATCGTATGGGCTAGAATTGATAGAAAAAGAAAAATCTGTGCTACAGTTATATTAAAGGCTTTAGGACTTAGTCAAGAAGATATTCTTGATCATTATACTGATAGCAAGACAATTAGGTTTGATTCAAAAGGCTTCGGTCTTAAATTAGACAATCTTTCAGAGATGAAGGGTGAGGTACTTAAATTTGACATCTATGATAAAGGTGACGAAATTTTAGTTAAAAAAAATAAGAAATTAACTAGTAGAGATATTAAGAAACTTAAAGATGCAGGCGTTGATACGGCTGCTATTGATCTTGATTTAGTTAGTACTCTTAGAGTGTCTAAAGATGTAATTAATTCTGCTACTGGTGAAGTTATCGCTCATGCTAATGATGATGTTACAGAAGATTTGTTAGGTACTTGCGTAAAAGCAGGTATGCTTGAATTAGATGTGATAGATTTTATCACAACTGAAAAAGGTAGATATATTTCTGACACTTTAAAGCATGATTTAACTCACAATACTGATGAAGCATTGGTAGAGATTTACAAGGTTCTAAGACCTGGTGATCCTCCAGCAGCAGCATCTGTAAAAGCTTTATTTGAAGGTTTATTCTTTATGGATAGCAGATATAGTTTATCTGATATTGGTAGGATGAAGCTTAATGCAAGACTTGGTAAAGATAAGGTTGCTAAGGATGTATATACTCTCGAGAATAGCGATATTATTGGTGTTATTGATGAGCTTATTAAGATTCGTGATGGTAAGGGTAAAGTTGATGATATCGATCACTTAGGTAATAGACGTGTAAGATCTGTTGGAGAGATGGTAGAAAATCAATTTAGAGTAGGTCTTTATCGTGTAGAAAAAGGTATTCGTGAGAGTATGACTTTGGTGCATAAAAATAAACTTATGCCTAAAGACATTGTAAACTCGAAGCCTATTACTGCAGCTATTAAAGAATTCTTTACTTCTGGTGCATTGTCACAGTTCATGGATCAAGATAATCCATTGTCAGAAGTTACTCATAAGCGTAGAATTTCAGCGTTAGGTCCGGGTGGTTTATCGCGTGACAGAGCTGGTTTTGAAGTGCGTGACGTACATGCTACTCACTATGGTAGATTATGTCCTATTGAAACTCCAGAAGGTCCAAATATTGGTCTAATCAACTCACTAGCAAGTTATGCTAGAGTAAATGATTATGGTTTCTTGGAAGCACCTTATAGAAAGGTTGTTAATGGTAAGGTTACTGATGAAATTGAGTACTTATCAGCAATTGATGAAGGTAACTATGTAATTGCTCAAGCATCAACTGAATTAGATGATAAAAATCACTTTGTTGAAGAGTTGATTCAGTGTCGTTCAGGTGGTGAAGCTATATTTACAGAATCAAGTCGCGTTCAGTATATGGATGTATCTGCTAAGCAGATGGTTTCAGCAGCTGCTGCATTGATCCCTTTTCTTGAGCATGATGATGCTAACAGGGTATTGATGGGTGCAAACATGCAACGTCAAGCTGTACCTACATTAAAGTCTGAGAAGCCTATGGTTGGCACTGGTATGGAGAAAATAGTTGCGAGAGATTCTGGTAATTGTATCATCGCTAGAAATCCAGGAACAATTGCAGAAGTTGATTCAAATAGAATTGTGATTCGTGTAAATACTAAAAAGTCTAAAAATAGTAACTTAGTAGATATTTATAGTTTGACTAAATTTAAGCGTTCTAATAAAAACACTTGTATCAATCAACGTCCAATCGTAAATATTGGTGATAAAGTTGAAGCTGGTGATGTGTTGGCAGATGGTTTTGCGACTGACTTTGGTGAGTTATCACTTGGCCATAACCTAATGGTTGCATTTATGCCATGGAATGGTTATAACTTTGAGGATTCAATTCTTCTATCAGAAAGAATTGTAAAAGATGACAAGTACACAAGTATCCATATTGAAGAGTACACATGTGTGGCTCGTGATACTAAGCTTGGTCCAGAAGAAATTACCTCTGATATTCCTAATGTGAGTGAATCTGGGTTATCTAAATTAGATGAGTCTGGTATTGTTCATATTGGTGCAAATGTTGAAGCTGGTGATATTTTGGTAGCTAAAATCACTCCAAAAGCTGAACAACAACTTACTCCAGAAGAAAGACTTCTAAGAGCAATCTTTAATGAAAAAGCTTCAAATGTAGCTGATAGCTCATTAAGAATGCCAAGTAGCACTTCTGGTACGGTTATCAATGTGCAGGTTTTTGAAAATGATAAAGGTGGCAAAAGCCAAAGATCATTGGAAATAGAAGAGCAACTAATAGAGAAATCACTTAAAGACTTTGATGAAGAGTTTGAAGTGATTGAGTCTGTTGTTAAATCATCTGTTGAAAAAGATATTGTTGGTGCAAAAGTTTCTAACTCTAAAGTTCTGAAGAAAGGTACTGTACTTACAAAAGAGTTCTTAGAAACTCTACCGTTTGCTAAATGGTTAGAAATGTCATTCAAAGATACTAAGCTGGATGAAAAAATTCAAAAAGTAAAAGAGTACTATGATGAAGCTAAAATCGCTGTAGATGCTAAGTTTGAATCTAAAAAGCATTCAATTATGCAAAACAGCGAGCTTTCTCCAGGTGTATTGCAAACTGTAAAAGTTTTTGTTGCTATTAAAAAACGTATACAGCCAGGGGATAAAATGGCTGGTCGTCATGGTAACAAAGGTGTGGTTTCGCGTGTACTACCTATTGAAGATATGCCTTATATGGAAGATGGTACGCCTGTTGATGTGTGCTTGAACCCGCTTGGTATACCATCGCGTATGAACATCGGTCAGATTCTTGAGGCTCATATGGGTCTAGCTTCTTATGGTTTAGGTAAAAGAATTGAGAAAACTTTAGAGAAAACTAAAAAAGCTGCTGACATAAGAAAAACTTTAGAAGAAGTTTACAACAGTGTTGGTGACAAAAAAGCTGATTTAAAGGCCTTAAGTGACAGTGAAGTTGTAGCTATGGCTGAAAACTTAACTGATGGTGTACCGATTGCTACTCCTGTATTTGATGGTGCTAAAGAAGAAGATATTAAAGAGCTTCTAAAAATTGGTGGATTTGCGAGTAATGGTCAGATGAAATTATTTGATGGTCGTACTGGTAAAGCATTCGATAGAGCTGTAACAGTTGGTTATATGTATATGCTTAAACTTGACCATTTAGTTGATGATAAGATGCATGCTAGATCAACAGGTTCATACAGCTTGGTTACACAGCAACCATTGGGTGGTAAAGCTCAGTTTGGTGGACAAAGATTTGGTGAGATGGAAGTTTGGGCATTACAAGCATATGGTGCTGCTTATACTCTAAGAGAGATGCTAACTGTTAAATCAGATGATATTTCTGGTAGATCTAAGATGTATAAAAATATCGTAGATGGTAAGTTGACTATGAGTGTGGATGTTCCAGAATCATTTAATGTTCTAAGAAATGAAGTTAGAGCGTTGGGTATTGATATGTATTTCGATAATTCGTCAGAGTAAGAATAAGCATCTATTATAGCTACTTATTTTGTTATTAAATAATAAAAGGTATAGGAGAATTTATCTGTGAATAACAGTATCCTACAACAAAATTACAATAGTAAAAAATTTGATATTATCAAGATATCATTAGCATCACCAGAAGTTGTGCGTTCATGGTCGCACGGTGAGGTGAAAAAGCCTGAAACTATAAACTATAGAACATTTAAGCCTGAAAGAGATGGTTTATTCTGTGCTAAAATTTTTGGTCCAGTAAAAGATTATGAATGTCTTTGTGGTAAGTATAAAAGACTTAAGCACCGTGGTGTAGTTTGTGAGCGTTGCGGCGTAGAAGTTGCGCAAGCTAAAGTGCGTAGAGAGAGAATGGGTCATATTGATCTAGTTTGTCCTGTTGTGCATATTTGGTACTTAAAATCTTTACCATCAAGAATTGGTTTATTCTTAGATATGCCTCTTAAAAATGTAGAAAAAGTTCTATATTTTGAATCGTATATTATTACTGATCCAGGAATGACTCCATTAGAGAAGAAACAACTTCTTACTGATGATGAGTATGCTGAAGCATTAGAAAATTATGGTTATGAATTTGAAGCGGCAATGGGTGCTGAGGCAATCCGTTCTTTACTTGCAGAAACAGAGATTGAAGCAGAAGTTGAAACTCTACAAGCAGAGTACGAAGAGAGTAAATCTACATCCAAAAGAGAGAAGGCTATCAAGAGAATAAGACTTCTTGAAACATTCTTAGCATCTGGTAATAAACCTGAGTGGATGGTAATGACGGTATTGCCTGTACTTCCACCAGATTTAAGACCTCTTGTACCAATTGAAGGTGGTCGTTTTGCTACTTCTGATCTTAATGATTTATATCGTAGAATTATAAATAGAAACAATCGTCTTAAAAAGCTTCTGGATCTTAATGCTCCTGATATTATCGTCAGAAATGAAAAAAGAATGCTGCAAGAGTCTGTTGATGCATTGCTAGATAATGGTAGACGCGGAAGAGCTGTAACTGGTTCTAACAAACGTCCACTTAAATCTTTGGCAGATATAATCAAAGGTAAGCACGGTCGTTTCCGTCAAAACCTTTTAGGTAAGCGTGTTGACTACTCTGGTCGTTCTGTAATTACAGTTGGCCCGTCACTTAGATTACATGAGTGTGGTTTGCCTAAGAAAATGGCACTAGAGCTGTTTAAGCCATTTGTATATTCTAAACTAAGACTTGGTGGATATGCTACAACTATTAAGCAAGCTAAGTGTATGGTTGAGCTTGAAGAAGCAGTAGTATGGGACATTTTAGAAGTTGTGATTAATGAGCATCCTGTGCTTCTTAACCGTGCTCCTACACTACATAGATTAGGTATCCAAGCTTTTGAACCAAAACTGATTGAAGGTAAGGCTATTCAGCTTCACCCATTAGTTTGTGCGGCATTTAACGCCGATTTCGATGGTGACCAAATGGCAGTACACGTACCTTTAACTGTAGAATCTCAGTTAGAATCTCGTGTGCTTATGATGTCTACAAACAACATTCTTTCACCAGCATCTGGTCAACCGATTATAACTCCTACACAGGATATCGTGCTTGGTCTGTATTACATTACTCGTGATCAAGATGGTGCTAAAGGTGAAGGTAAGTTATTTGCAAGCTATGATGATGTAGCAAGAGCATATAACTCTGGTACTATAGCTATTCATGCCAAAATAAAACTAAGAGTAGATAGACAGATATTTGACACTAAAGGTAATACATATAACGAAAAAGGTGTAGTTAATACAACTGTAGGTCGTGCGTTACTTATCAATATATTGCCAGACGGTTTATCTTTCTCTTTATTAAATAAGGTTTTAACTAAGAAAGAAATTTCTAATGTAATAAACCAATCATTTAGAATACTAGGTGGCAAGGCAACGGTTGTATTAGCTGATAAGCTTATGTATAATGGCTTTAAGTATTCAACAGTTTCTGGTATTTCAGTTGGTGTCAATGATATGACAATTCCTGATAATAAAGAAGCTAAGGTTGACGCTGCAGAAGAAGAGATTAAAAAAGTAACTGAACAATACCAATCTTCACTGATTACTGAAAATGAAAGATATAACAATATCATCAACATTTGGAGTAAGGTTTCTGATGAAGTTGGTGCATCAATGATGGATGCTATATCTAAAGATAAAGTAATTGTTCATGGTGAAGAAAAAGAAGTTGAATCATTTAACTCTGTGTATATGATGGCTAATTCTGGTGCAAGGGGTTCATATAACCAAATGCGTCAGCTAGCAGGTATGCGTGGTCTTATGGCTAAGCCAGATGGTACGATGATTGAGACTGCTATTACAGCAAACTTTAGAGAAGGTTTATCAGTACTTCAATACTTTACATCTACCCATGGTGCTCGTAAAGGTCTTGCTGATACGGCTCTTAAAACTGCAAACGCGGGTTACCTAACTCGTAGATTGGTAGATGTAGCTCAAGATTTAGTTATTCTAGAAGAAGATTGTGGTACTGAAGACGGCTTGATGTACTCAGCAATTGTAGAAGATGGTGAAGTAAAAGTACCATTGGCTGAGAGAGCATTAGGCAGAACTTTAGCTGCGGATGTTGTTAATGAAAAAGGTACTACACTATTAGAAGGAGGTACTTTGCTAGATGAGAATCTTGTAGAGTTGCTTGATGATAATGGTATCGATATGATTAAGCTTAGATCTCCAATCACTTGTAATACTCGTCGCGGTTTATGTGCAAAGTGTTATGGTCGTGACTTGGCTCGTGAGAGAAAAGTTAACGTGGGAGAATCAGTAGGTGTAATTGCAGCTCAATCAATTGGTGAGCCAGGTACACAGCTTACAATGAGAACATTTCATACAGGTGGTGCGGCATCACTTGGTGTAACAGTTTCAGACATTAAAGTAAAAACTGCTGGTAAAATTAAGCATAAGAATATCAGAACAGTTACAAATCAAGAAGGTAATGAGATTGTTATCTCTCGTGCTGGTGAGATTATTGTATCTGATAGCATGGGTCGTATCCGTGAGCAACATAAAATCCCTATGGGAGCTTCACTACCTCTAGCGAGTGGTAAGGCTGTAGAGATTGGTGATGTGATTGCTACTTGGGACCCTCATGCTCAGCCATTGATTACTGATGTAGCTGGTAAGATTGTAATGGAAGATATAATTGATTGTATTACTTCTAAGCACACTTATGATGATTTAACTGGTCAGCTAACTATTGAAATCACTTCTATTTCACAGAGAACTACAGCTAAAAACTTGAAGCCTGTTGTAAATATAGTTGATGAAAAAGGTAAGGTTGTAAAATCTCTATCTTTAGCTATAGGTGCAGTACTAAGTGTAGCTGATGATGCTAAAGTTGAAATTGGTGATGTGATAGCTAAGATTCCTTTAGAGGGTTCTAAGAACAAGGATATAACAGGTGGTCTTCCAAGAGTCGCTGAGCTATTTGAATCTCGTCGTCCTAAAGAAGCTGCTGTACTTTCACCTTGTGATGGTACTGTAAGACTTGGAAATAGAGACACTAAAGAGAAGCAAAGAATTGAGCTTTTAGACAAAGCAGGTATGTTGATCGATGAGATTCTTATGCCGAAATCAAGACACTTGGTTGTCTTTGATGGTGAAGTTGTTTCTCGTGGTGATGTCTTGGCTGATGGTCCTACAGATCCTCATGACTTACTTAAATACAGAGGATTAGCTTCTTTTGCTGATTACATCATGTTTGAAGCGCAATCTGTATATCGTATGCAAGGTGTTGTTATTAATGATAAACATATTGAAACGATTGTAAGACAAATGATGAGAAAAGCTGTGATTATCAACGAAGGTGATAGTAAGTTTGTTAAGAACGAAACACTAGAGCTTGTAAGAATTCTTGAAGAGAATGATAGATTGCGTAGTGAAGAAAAACAAGAAGTTACTTTTGAGCCTGTGCTTATGGGTATTACTAGATCTTCATTATCTACTGAGTCATTCTTGTCAGCAGCATCTTTCCAAGAGACTACAAGAGTGCTTACAGGAGCTTCTATTAACTCTCAGGTAGATAAAATGAGAGGTCTTAAAGAAAATGTTCTTATAGGTCGACTAATACCTACAGGTACAGGTCTAGCTGTAAGAAAAAAAACTGATAAGATCGAGAAGATGAGAGAAGAGCTTGGTGTTGATGATAATCGGCTACTTACTGATGTTGTATCATCATTTAATGCTGAATCTACATCTGAAGAGTCTCAAGTTGATACTGAAGAGAAAGATCTAAATGAAGATATTGAAGAAGCTCTACGAAATGCGCTTGAATCATTAGACTTCTAATTTAAATAATCTAAAATTTCTTATAATAACATCTGTTAAAAAATTTCAATCTACTCACTTTTAAACTATAATGTAGTAATAATATATTATAGTGTAATTATTTGGTTGGTTTTTAAAATGATCGCAAAACTTTTTTGGCAAATTTTCTTTGGTATTACAATTATATTGATTGTTATATTATCTATTTTAAACACAGATAGAGTTAGTTTTGACTATATATTTGCAACTACTACTCTACCTTTAATTGTATTGATGTCAATAGCTTTTGTCCTTGGGCTTATTATCGGTTCGTTTATTACTAAGTTTATCCAAATAACTAAAACAAGTGGTGGTGCTAAGAAGTAATGCTGGTACTTGGTATAGAAAGTTCTTGTGATGAAACTGGTATTGCTTTGTATGATTATGATAAAAAAGAGTTACTAGCGGATGCATTATATAGTCAAATTGTTCTTCATAAAAACTACGGTGGAGTAGTTCCAGAGCTTGCCTCGCGTGAGCATATAGCTAAATTGAATGTTCTTACTAGAAAGGTTCTTGATGATGCTAATGTAAGTTTTGCAGATATAGATTGTATAGCTTATACAGCAATGCCCGGTTTGGTGGGAGCTTTGATGGTAGGTGCAACATTTGCTAAAACTTTGGGTATGATAAACGCTATACCTACATTAGCAGTTCATCATTTAGAGGGGCATTTGCTATCGCCTCTATTAGATATTGAAAGTGATGTGGAATATCCGTTTATAGCTTTGTTAGTGTCTGGTGGACATACACAACTTTTTGAAGTTAGAAATTTCGGTGAGTATAAGCTACTTGGTGAATCTATAGATGATGCTGTTGGAGAAGCATTTGATAAGACAGCAAAGCTTTTAGGGATGTCTTATCCGGGTGGTGTAGAGGTTGCTAGACTTGCTGAAATTGCCAGTAATACAGCTAAATACACTTTACCACGACCAATGAAAAATAAACCAAATTTAGATTTTAGCTTTAGTGGTTTAAAAACAGCTGTTTTAAATGCTTGGCATGACGAAAAAGAAAAGTCCGAGCAAAACAAAGCAAATTTATGTTATGAATTTCAAGACGCTGCTGTTGATGTGCTGGTAAGTAAGTGTTATAAGGCTTTAAAGCAAACTAACATTAAAAGATTAGTTGTCTCAGGTGGTGTGAGTTCAAACAAACATCTGCGTGAAAAGTTGAGTAAATTAGCAAAAAATAAGTTTTATAATATTTCATTTCCACCATTGCAATACTGTACTGATAATGGAGCTATGATAGCATTAGCAGGATCTTATAGGTATGCTAATGGTAGAAGTGATCATGGTCTTGAAATCAATGTGAAGCCTCGAGCCTCAATTTAGCTACCGGAATATCTTGTTGGCATTTGTAACTTAATGTGCTATAATAAGAACTAATTTGATTACTATACTATTGTATTTATAGTCTGTATAAATTAAAATAAAAAAATTCAGAAAAAAGGGAAATAAATCTTAAATGACTAAAATAATTAAATTAAATGATGACCTTGATCAAGTTATTGAAAAAGAAGGCAGCATTGTATGGAAGAGTATTTTTGGTCTTCTGTTGTTGCCAATCTTTGCTTTGATAGTTGTGCCTTGGTTTGCTTACACTGTAGGGTTTACTAAAGCAGATTATATGTGTCTATTAGTATTCTATATTATAACTGGCGTGTCTATAACTATGGGCTACCATAGACTTTGGTCTCATAAGACATACAAGGCTAATAAAATAGTATCTTATACATTATTAGTTTTTGGTACTGCAGCACTTCAAAATAGTGTTTTACAATGGGCTTCTGATCATAGAAAACACCACAAAGATGTTGATGATCCAGTTAAAGACCCTTATGCAGCTACGCGTGGTTTTTGGCATTCACACTTTACTTGGTTGTTTAAGTACAACAATGCAGATGTGCAAGAAATCCGTGGTGTTAATGATTTGTTAAAAGATAAAGCTATCGTTTTTCAGCATAAGCATTACACGATTTTAGCGATATTAGCTTGTCTTGGTTTGCCTGCATTGGTTGGATTTATCTATGGTTTTGCTAGTGAGGGTAATCTTTCAGCAGCTTTATGGAGAGCTCTAAGCTTCATTCTTTTAGGTGGTATTGTTAGAGTTATATTGGTACATCATGCTACTTTCTGTATTAACTCTTTAGCTCATACTTTAGGTAGCCAGCCATATTCTACTAAAAATACATCTAGAGACAGTTTTATCACAGCTTTAGTTACTGGTGGTGAAGGTTACCATAACTATCATCATGCTTTTGGTGGCGATTATAGAAATGGTATTAGATGGTTTGATTTTGATCCCTCTAAATGGTTTATCTCTGGTCTTGCTAAAATAGGCTGGACTTATGATCTTAAAACAACACCTAGTCATTTAGTTGAGATAGCTAAAGCAAAAGTTAAGCTTAATGAAGCTTTGCTTATAAAAAATAAAACTACTCACTTTGGTATAGAGGAAAAGTATACTAAGCTAGTTGCTAATATAAAAATTATGTATAGTGCTAAGCAAGAGTATTTAAAAGCTAAAAAAGCGAAAGTAATGTCTAAAGCTGATATAGGTGCGATAAAATCTAAATATAAAGATCTTAAAATAGAGTTTATCGAATCTAAGAAAAGCTACAAAGCTAGTATATAAGATTAGTTTTTTCCTCTTTCTAAGAAATTCCTAAACTTTAAAAAATAAAAGTGTAAAATATAAAATTATTCTTATGGTTTTATTATATACTTATGTGCTTAATGAAAACCTAGTTTGCCTGTGTTACGGTTTATCTCTTTGTATATGCTACTTTGGTTACAACCACCTTCCATGCCTATTTGTGTTTTAGAAACACCTATTTTCAATATTGATCCAATCTGATATCTTTGTTCTTGAGTAAGTTGTGTGTAGGATGGTCCCATTGTGATTCCTTAAGTAGATTTTTAGCAAGTGAGACAATATCTAACTTACTTTTTTAGTGCAACAATTATTTTGTCGCACTTACAACTTGAATCTAAGAAAGCTTAAATTCTTCAAAATAGCAAGTAATTTTATATGTATAAGATTCTAAAAGTAAACAAGATTAATAGATCTTCTGTGTCTATGAAAATCTCTAGTCTTAAGATTCAAATAATCTATCCATTAGGTCATGATAGCTTCTCTATTGTCAATGGGTAAGATTATTTTTCATATTATGAAAGAATCGGGGAGATGCATGATTGGTTTGTATTAGATGGTGAAAAGATAATAGCTACTATATGTACAGTTATAAAGAAAATGAATTCCAAAAAATGTATGACTTATGTGATTTAAAAGTCACAAATGAATATGTAGGGAAAAGGGATTGCTTGCCGTCTATTTCGCAAAGTTTTTTGCTATATGATTTTAAGATATGGAATATATAGATTTTTATTTATATCTCTGGATGATGAGAAATTTGCTGATAAGAAGATTATCTATATAGCCCGAGGACTTCTTAAAAAAAAGGTAAGTTAATATTTTATTTGATGACTAAAGAAGAGTATCTCCGAATTCTTGATGTATTGAGTGATTATAATATTGTCAGTACAGCAGGAATAAAAGAGATAGCTTTTCAAAATACAGGTAAGATAGATTTGTACCATCTAAATAAGGGAAAAGCATCAAATTTTGCTTTGAATGATATAGGTTATGATGCTAGTTTTGCAGTATCTGCTTATGCAGGCTCTCACTTAGCATCATTATTGTCAGCTAGACAATTGACTGTAAGGGGAGTTTAATAAATTCTGTCTCAGCTGATATTATCTCCTCATAATTATACTAAATCTAAAGAATCTTTCAATCTCTCCTTAAAGTGAATATTTAACTGAGAAATAGTCAAACTCAGATCACGAATTGGTATAGTCCATTTTTTCTCAGCATTTCTAATTCCAACATAAAGCAATTTAAGGAAACTATTATCGTTTGGAAAAGCTCCCTTAGTCTTGGTCAAAGATCTAAATTGACGATGTACTGACTCAATAATATTTGTTTTATAAATCACTCTCCTGATAGGTTCAGCATACATGACATAGTTATATAAATTATCCCACTTATTTCTCCATGATTCGAATACTATAGGATATTTACTCCCACATTTCTCTTCAAGTTTATCAATCTCAATTTCAGACTCTTATTTTGTCAATGCCTGGTATACTCACTTTAGGTCTTTGGTGAACTGTTTTTGTTTGTTAGAGCCTACATACTTAAGACTATTGCTTATCTGATGAACAATACATAGCTGAAACCTCAGTATCAGGGAATATAGCATTAATAGCTTCAGGAAAGCCTTTAAGACCATATACTGATGCTATCAGAATATCTGTGACAACTCTGTTTTGTAATTCTGTTAGAACTTGCATACAAAACCTAGAAACCTCACTCTCATTTAGAGACAAACCAAGTATCTCTTTGATTGCCATCTAAATTAACGCCTAAAAACGTATAGAAAGCTTTGGATATATAACGTCCTTCTTCTCTAACTTTGTAGTGTACTGCACCAAGGTATATAAATGGATATATTTCACTTAAAGGTTTCTTTTTCCATTCTTTTAATTTAGGGATAAGCTTGTCTCTTACAGCTGTAATCGCAGGCTTTGAAAAATGCACTCCATACATATCTTCAATATAGTCTGCTATCTGTGAATAGCTATTACTTAAAGCAAATAGTGATAACATTTTTGATTCTAACTCATCGCTTACATGAGTTTTGATGCTTTTTGACTATTTCAGGTTCAAAGCTACCATTACGATCTCTAGGAGTGTCTAGTACAAACTCACCTGATGAAGATTTCATTGTTTTAGAGGTTTTACCGTTTTTACGATTTGACTCTCAATCTTGAGATAAGTGGGTTGCTAGTTATGCTTGTCAAGCCATTTCATTAAGCTGTTTAATTAATGGAGTTAATGCTCCATCTTTAACGCTAATGCCTTTACCAGATTTTAATTGTTCTCTAAACTCTGCTACATCAATTTATAATTTCATTTTTGTAATTCCTTCTGTTATCAAATTAATTATATCAATTTGACACAAAATTATTTACAGCCCCACTGTAAGTGGTAGTGCAACAGTTTTTAGTTTTAGTATAAACTGCTTCCCATATATATACCTACAGATGAGGTTTAAATTTAAAAAGTTATAGGGTAGCTTTCAAAATATCTGCTTTATCGATTTTTTCCCAATTAAATTCTGGGAGTTCGCGACCAAAATGCCCATAGTTTGATGCCTTTCTGTAGATAGGTCTTAGTAAATCTAGGTTTTCTATGATTTTACCTACTCTTAGATCAAAAACTTTTGAAACTAATTTTTCAATTTTATCATCAGAGATTTTACCTGTACCAAAAGTATTTACCATCAAAGAAACTGGGGTAGCTACACCTATAGCGTAGGCGACTTGTACTTCACATTTATGCGCTAACTCAGCAGCTACTATGTTTTTGGCTATATAGCGACTCATATAAGCCCCTGAGCGGTCGACTTTAGAAGGGTCTTTACCTGAGAATGCTCCTCCACCGTGATGCGCTGCACCACCGTAAGTATCAACTATGATTTTTCTACCAGTTAAGCCACAATCTCCTTGAGGTCCACCAATTAGAAATACACCAGTAGGGTTGATGTGATATTTTGTATCTTTTGTGATGAGCTCAGCAGGAATAACTTCTTTAAATATTTCATCGATAACGGCATCATGAAGTTCTTTTTGTGAAATTGACTCATCATGCTGGGTTGATAGTACAATAGTATCTATGAATTTTGGTTTGTTATTTTCATAAGCTAAAGTAACTTGAGCTTTTGCATCAGGTCTTAGCCATGCAAGTTTGTTATTTTTTCTAAGCTCAGCCTGTTTTCTCATCAATAAATGAGAGTAGTAAATGGCGCTAGGCATAAGTGTAGTTGTTTCATTAGTAGCAAATCCAAACATTAATCCTTGATCACCAGCTCCTAGGTCTTCAAGAGAGCCACGATCAACACCCTGGGATATATCATTTGATTGCTTGCTTATAGCATTAATTACAGAACACGTTCTGCCATCAATACCTTTGTCGGCATTATCGTAGCCTGTTTCAGTAATTACGGTTCTTACAAGCTCTTCGATGTCAATCCACGCTGATGTAGAAATTTCTCCAGCAATTAATGCCATGCCTGTTTTTATTAAAGTTTCACAGGCTACACGAGCGTTCTTGTCTTGTTTTAGTATCTCATCTAATATTGCGTCAGAAATTGTATCGGCAAGCTTATCAGGGTGACCTTCAGAGACTGATTCTGATGTAAACAAGTAGTTTTTTGACATTTTGATTTTCCTTTTAGTTTGTAGCTAAAAGGCTTCTAAGAAAATTCTAAAGAGAAATTTATTAGAAACGCTTTAGCTTGTTATTTAATGTCGCAAGCAAGTTGTTTGTTTAAATTCAGCGACTTTGGGTATTATATCTGATTTTAATGATAAGTCAACTATTGACTTTTGCATCAATAGTCTTTAAAGTTATGCTATTAAATTTTTGGATAATTTCATTATGCATATTCGTATGCTAATAGAAAGAATCTTAATATTAAAAACTAAAGTACAAAACCGGAGAAAATAAATGGTAGTAATTCGTATGGCTCGTGGTGGCGCTAAAAAGCGTCCTTTCTATAGAATAGTAGTTGCAGATAAGAGAAGTCCAAGAGATGGTAAATTTATCGAAAGACTAGGTTTCTTTAACCCTGAAGCTAAAGGTGGCGAAGAGAGATTAAAACTTGATCTTGCAAAAGCTAAAGAATGGATTTCTAAAGGTGCTCAACCTTCGGAGAGAGTTGCAAGCTTAATCAAAGAAGCTCAAAAAGCAGCTGCTTAATTAAAAAAGTATAAGATTTTATGTCAAAGAAATTCGTCGAAGCAGCTCGAATCGGTGCTACTTATAAGCTAGATGGTGAGTTAAATCTGTATCCTTTGACAAGTTCTATAGAAACTTTATTAAGTTATGGTAGTTGGTATGTTCAGCTACCTAATTCTAAAGATTGGCATATACTTCAAGATGAAAGTGTATATCGCAGAGCCAATAAAACTTACATCAAAATCGCAAGCGTAGATGATGCAAATGTCGCTAAAAAGTATGTTAATGCTTTGATTGGTGTGCCGAAAAGTGCACTACCTGAGCTTGATGCTGGCCAGAGATACTTTACAGATATAATTGGTTGTGAGGTTTTTAATCAAGATAATACGCCATTTGGTAAAGTAATAGATATTATTGAAACTGGTTCAAATGAGGTTCTTGTTTGTAGTAATGGCTATGATGAACATTTAGTGCCTTATGTTGAACAGTATATTGTTGATGAAAATATTGAATCAAAAAAAATAATTGTTGATTGGAAATTTGATTATTTATCATGAAATTTGGTTTAGTATCAATATTGCCTGAGATGTTTTATTCTATAGGTAATTATGGAATTACATCTAGAGCATTTAAAGACAATAAAGCTTCTGCAGAATATTTTAATCCGCGTGATTATGCGTTAGATAAACACTCTACAGTCGATGATACAAGCTTTGGCGGTGGTGCTGGTATGGTTATGAAATATCAACCATTAGCAGATGCGATTACAGATGCAAAAAAATCTTTAGGTTCTAATACAACAGTAGTATACTTGACACCTCAGGGTGGTGTGTTTAATCATAAAAAAGCATTAGAGCTTTTAAAAAATGATAATTTGATACTTCTTTGTGGTAGATACGAGGGGGTGGATGAACGCCTAATAGAAGATTACGTTGATGAAGAAATTTCTGTCGGCGATTTTGTATTAAGTGGTGGTGAAATTCCTGCTATGTTGATTATGGATAGTCTTTTAAGGCTATTGCCAAAAGTGCTTGGTAATAAAGATTCTGCGATAGAAGATTCTTTTTACGATGGTCTCTTAGATTACCCGCACTATACAAAGCCTGCTGTATTACCTAATGGTAAGTCAGCACCAGAGGTTTTGTTATCGGGCAACCATGAGAAAATAGCAAAATGGAGGCGTAAACAGAAGTTAATAAGAACTTATGAGCGTCGTAAAGATTTAATGAAGTGCCTATGCCTTTCACAACAAGATGAGAAATCATTAGAACAATACAAAACAGATATGGTAAGCACAAAAGGAGCAAAAAATGAAAAATAAATTTGTTGAGTTGATAGAAAAAAAACAGTACAGAAAAGATCTGCCAGAATTTAATCCGGGTGATTCTATCACAGTAAACCTTTGGATTAGAGAAGGCGACAAGCAAAGAATACAAGCTTTTAAAGGTTTCGTATTAAGAAAAAGAAATCGTGGACTTCACTCTGCATTCACTGTAAGAAAAATGTCTTCAGGTATGGGTGTTGAAAGAACTTTCCAAACCCATTCTCCATTGATCGATAGCATCACTGTTGAGAAAAAAGCAGATGTTCGTAGAGCGAAGCTTTACTACATGCGTGGTCTTACTGGTAAGGCTGCTAGAATCAAAGAAAAAGTATAATTATTGGAATCAATAGTGTCTACTCATATAGATGCTTTTTTAGACAATCTTTGGCTTGAGCATGGTCTCAGCCAAAATACTATTGCATCTTATCGTACCGATCTAAAATATCTTCAAAATTATTATTTTAAAATAGATGTTGCTGGACTAAGTTTTGAGCAACTTTATGCCTTTATTTCTTCAAGATCAAGAAAAGGCTATAGTGGTCGTTCGAATGCGCGCATGATTTCTACTATGCGTAAGTTTTATGGCTGGCTAGTAGCATCAAAAATTATAGTAGATAATCCTACAGCTAAAATTGCTATACCTAAACTTTCAAAAAGTCTACCTAAAGATATTACAGAAATTGATGTTGAGAGGCTTCTTGAAATACCTAATATGACTACAGATGTCGGGATCCGAGATAAAGCTATACTTGAGCTTATGTACTCTACGGGGCTGCGAGTAAGTGAGCTCGTGGGTTTAAATATCGACGATATGGATACAAATATAGGTGTAATTCAAATAATAGGTAAGGGTTCAAAAGAGCGTATTGTGCCAATCGGCGAGTATGCTTTAGAATATTTGCAAAAGTACTTTGTAGAAGTTCGTCCACACTTTGTGACAGGTTTTAAAGAAAAAGCGGTATTTATTAGCAAACATTTCAAGCGTATTACAAGACAAGCTTTTTGGCATCGTATTAAAAATTATGCACTTATAGCTGGTATAAGTACTGATATATCGCCACATACTTTGCGCCATGCTTTTGCTACTCATCTACTTAATCATGGAGCAGATCTTCGTTCGGTGCAAATGCTTTTAGGTCATAGCAGTGTATCTACAACTACAATTTATACACATATATCTCAAAACCGTTTAAAAGATATTTATCAGAAACATCATCCGCGAGGTTAATTCTATAATTTATAAAAATTGTAGGACTTAGATTCAAGTACCAAGTGCGAGAACCTTATTTATAGATTCTACCTGAAGAGGAGTTTTGAATCCAAGACTTTTTCTATGTCTGTTGTTCAATAGGTTTTCAACTCTTCTAGTTTGGTCTGAAGTAATATCATCTAATCTCAGGTTTTTAGAGAAGAATTATCTAATTAACCCATTTGTATTTTCATTGGTGCCACGTTGACAAGAAGAGTATGTATCAGCAAAAAAGATATCTATATTTAATACTTCTGATATTAGCATGTGTTTGGAAAACTCTTTACCATTATCAAAAGTGATTGAGTGAGTATGTGACGCATTAAGTGTTTGTATTCAACTGTTTGCTAAGTTTTCAGCATTATTACTAGCCAAAGGTTTAATTTTAGTTAGTTTAGATACTCTATCAACTAGTGTTAATAAGTCACCCTTGTGACCTTTGCCAATAATAGTGTCTCCCTCAAAATCTCAAAGTCTCTCTCATGTATTGAAACTATATTTTGTATTTGGCCTCTATGCTCTTGACTAGCCGTACCTCTTTTACGATAAGTTTTCTGACAATGCAAATAAGTGTGTAAGTCACCGCCTCTTTCTTTATTCCCATAGATATACTTATAGATGCTTTCAGCACTTATGACATCTAACCCACCCATTAGATGTTAAACCGCCACTTATTTGCTCTGGATACCAATACTGTTTGATAAGATGCTCTACATAGCTCCAACCAAATTGCCTAATTTGTTTGTTGCCTTTACGTTTTCTTGAGTTTGCAAGTGATTGTACTTGTTTAGGTCTATAACCTCGTTTGCCGTTGTTACGGTTTATCTCTTTGTATATGCTACTTTGGTTACAACCAACTTCCATGGCTATTTGTGTTTTTGAAACACCTATTTTCAATAGTGATCCAATCTGGTATCGTTGTTCTTGAGTAAGTTGTGTGTAGGATGGTCCTGTGGTGATGCCTTAAGTAGATTTTTAGCAAGTGTGACAATATCTAACTTACTCTTTTAGTGCAACAATTATTTTGTCTCACTTACAACTTGAATATAAGTACCTTAATAATATGATGATTAAGATCTTTTTTCTACTATAAAAATATTTTAGATAAAAATAGAATTTAAAAAAATTAGAAGAGTAATTTTAGAAAAAACTATTTGATATACTTATTCACAAGCTCTATAAAAGACATAGGGTCTTCAATCTTAGCACCCTCTACAAACATCGCCTGTAAAAGTAGTAGCTCAGATATATCGCTAAATACTTCTGTGTCTGCTTCAATTTTTAACTTTTGCACTAAGTGATGCTTAGCATTTAGCTCAAGTATCGGCTTCATACCCATACCCGGCATAAAGTTTTGACCAGCTTCTTCCATCATCTTTTGCATTTGCAGGCTCATACCGTAGTCATTTACAACCACACAGCTTGGAGAGTCAGTCAAACGCTTAGAAAGCCTTACATCTTCAACTTTGTCTTTTAAGCTTTCTTTGATATCTTTTAAGATACTTTCAAAGTCTTTAGACTCTTTTTCAAACTTCTTTTTAGTCTCTTCTGTCTCAAACTTATCAAGATCAATATCGCCCTTGATAATAGACTTCATGTGCTTGCCAGCAAACTCTGTAAGAGAAGACATCATCCACTCATCAACTCTATCTGTCATCAATAATACTTCGATACCTTTTTTCTTAAAGATTTCTAACTGTGGATTACTCATAGCAGCTTTGTAGCTCTCAGATGTGATGTAGTAGATAGTCTCTTGACCTTCTTTCATGCGAGAAATGTAGTCAGTTAGAGATACTGTTTGCTTAGCATCAGCACATTCTGTAGATGTAAATCTTAGTAAACCACCAATCTTTTCTTTATTACCAGAATCTTCAGAAACACCCTCTTTAAGCACTTGTCCAAAGTTATCCCAGAATTTTTGGTACTTATCATTATCTTTCTTTTTCTTAGCTAGCTTGCCTAATTCACTTAAGATTTTAGAGGCTGTTGCTTTTCTAATTTTATCAATTACTTTATTGTGCTGTAGGATTTCACGAGATACATTTAGTGGTAAATCAGCAGAATCAATCACACCTTTCACAAATCTAAGGTATGATGGTAATAGCTCTTTATTCTCCATAATAAATACTCTACGCACATACAAAGATAAACCATAGTCTTTATCTCTATTCCAAAAATCAAAAGGCTTATTCTCTGGGATAAATAGCAAACTATTGTACTCAAGATTACCTTCAACTCTATTATGAGACCAAGTTAGGGCATTGTTAAAGTCATGAGAAATATACTTATAAAACTCATTGTACTCGTCATCAGAAATCTCATCTTTTGATCTAAGCCATATAGCTTTAGTATTATTTACAACTTCGTACTCATCTTTAACTGTTTCTACACCTTTATCATCAGTCTCGAATTTTTTCATCTCAACAGAAGTGTTTATGCAGTCAGAATACTTATTTACTAAGCCTTTTAATATATTATGATCAAGTAAATCTTTGTGATCTTTCTTTAAGTGAAGAGTTATCTCAGTACCGCGATCCTCTTTTGTAATAGTTTCGATTGAGAAGTCTTTTTGAGCTGCAGATATCCATTTAACTGCGTTATCTTTTGCAGCACCAGCTTTTCTAGTTCTTACAGTAACTTTATCAGCTACTATAAATGATGAATAGAAACCAACACCAAACTGACCGATTAGATCACTATCTTTATTTTTATCACCAGTTAGGTTTTCTAAAAATTTCTTAGTGCCAGACTTTGCAATAGTACCTAGGTTCTCGATAACCTCTTCTTCTGTCATACCAATACCATTATCACTAACTGTTATAGTCTTTGCATCTTTATCAAAATCTATCTTGATAGCATACTCAGCGTCACCCTCATTTATCTCGGCATTTGCTATAGCTTCATAACGCAATTTCTCTATCGCATCAGAACCATTAGAAATCAACTCTCTTAGGAATATCTCTCGATTTGAGTACAATGAATGAATTACTAGATTTAACAACTGATCTACTTCTGTTTCAAATGTATAATTTTTCTTAGACATTTTAATTCCTCTTTATGTTTTAATAGTCAAACCATATAAAAACAAGCTAAAACTCTGCTTCGTCACCCTGAACTTGATTCATGATCTCAATAGAATAAACATTTGCCATGAGATACTCAAACAAGCTCAGTATAATAATTTTTATTATAGCCAACTATAATTTGATTGTTACAAAGAATTAGATGATGTTAAAAATAGATTTTTCAAGATTTTTTTTATAAATTTATGCTGCTTATTGTTATACACCCTCATCTTAATTTTGTAGTTAATTTATTAGTTTACTAATTCAATAGTAGGTGCTGCGTAAGATACATTAGCGCTGTAACTATTTACTTAATACACGCCAAGCACATTATTAAAAGCATTTGTAGAGAAAAGAGTATCCGTTAAGATTATTGCAATAGTTGTAAGTTTTTTCATTTTAGTCACCTTTATTTTTCGTGTCTTTCGTTCTCTGGGTACAGTATCGCATCTTATTTTAATAAGGTTAAATATATTGATTATATTAATATCATAAGAAAATGTTATCGTTGTTTTGTTTGAGTATATATAGGCTAATCATAACAACGGTGTATTTTATAAAACTTGAGTTAATCGCAAAAATGGGTTGGTTTTTCACTATTTTCTACCGTTATTTAGTAGAGTAGTAGTCAACCAAGTTTTTCTTCAATAATATAGATCAACCTCTATGTACTCTAATCCTATTTTTGAAATCTGAAAATTTACCACCATCAAGATGATTTGTTTTATTTGGAGTGCAAAATGATTTGTTATTTTTATATGTGAAAAGATAGTACAGATTAGAGCATAAACTAGTGTAAGCTGCTCTTAGCTTATAGTGAGTGTAAATTGCTTCACCAGTCTCATAATTGACTGTCATCTCAGCTAGAAAATTTTCATATTTAGCACGCCAACCTTGTAACTTAGGGTTTTTAGTTATGTACCTTTGTACTATTTGTTTTTGATGAAAGTGGCACATTGGTGTCATATACTCTTTGAACACAGTGTGTAAGACTCTTTTACCGTCCATAGTAAAACTATTAATCGTATATCCTAAGGGGGAGAGTAATTGCTTGAATGATTTTTTGTAAAAACACATCTGCGATAAGTGAACTACCCAACGGCTATAGACCGTTGGGCTGATTGTTTAAAAATTAGCATCTAAGAGCTGTTATAGAGCTTCATAAGGAATTTGGCTTGCGTATAGAGGAGTGCATCAAAATCATTCCTAGTAAAGCTTTATATACTAATCCAGATGGGAACAAATATTTAAAGCTTGATCCATCATGGACTAATGACAAAGTTGGTAGGTTAATACTAATTAGAAATGAAAGCCAAATTCATGCAATTGAAAATGCTAAAGTAGTTGCACAATGCAAATCTCTTATTCCACATAAAACATTTATTCAGCAAAGAAAATACTATGACAGAATTACAAGAGAGCAAGGGTATTATAATTTGCATGGACTACGTCATGCTTATGCTCAAACACGATATAAAAATTTCACAAAACTCATCAATGCAATGTAAAAAAAGTGCTTTTATCTTCGTGACTATCTCTGGGTTATTTTGGGGGCTTGACTACACTTTAGCTGGTGAAATTTATACCCTAGTTACCCTGACTTTTTTAGTATCAATGTGGCTTACATCAGCTCATGATCTTTGAGTAGCAGCAACAGTGGGTGTGGTTTCAAAATAATCAGTAAAAAAAGTCAATTATTTAAGTGCATTGCAAATTATCTGCATTTGCTGTATTCCTTTACTTGGCGGGCTGGCTATGACTATGTATATGCTTTCTACTAAAGATATATCTCTACTGTAACTACTATCTTAATATCCTCATGCTACCTTGCTGTTGGAATGATTGGAGCTAGAATAGTTCTTAAATAATCTCTTACCCTTTTTACAATCATCGGCTTTATAATTGTAGTTTTTGGTATAACTTAACCCCTTACGGAGAACTTTTTGACAAATCAAATGGCTGAATTGGGTCAATTTTTGCTATCTCAGCCGCTATTTTCTGGGGGTTGGAAGGTGTGCTTTACAAAATGGTTTTAAATGCAAATGTAGCCCCAAACACACTACTTTTTTTGCGCAAGTTATCTACGGTATTTATATTTCTTCCATTTACTTTCATTATAATACATACAGTTGGGGTAAATATACTTCTACTAATGGCTATAGTTGGGATAGTAGATTACATATCTAACCTAGCTTATATGCAAGCATTTAAGTACTCTGATGTAGCACTTGCAATGTCTTTAAACATAACCTAATAATATGGGGACCCTTATTTTCATTTGTACTATTTAATCAAAGTATCAGTATAGTTCTACTTCTAGTATGCGCTATTTTTATATTTAGTTGAAACTTCTTGATCTTCAAATCTAAATCTGTTTACTAACTCTTATAAACTATTTAAAAGTTGAATTATTACCATACATATAATTTGGTAACTGAAAAGTATTTAGAGCATACCCTCCTTACAAATCAGAAAGCTGATCTCCAATAGAAACATGTACTTTATAGCCTAGAGATTCTATATAACCCCTTCTTTGTGCCTTAAAATTTTCAAATTTTGTAGGGTTATAATTTGTCATTTCTTTTGGAAATACATACACATCCTCAAAACTACTATAAGTGAGTGGGATACAAAATATCAGCTACAAGACTTTTATAATATAGGTTTCATATTTTAAAATTGTCATTAGGATACATTTTGGGATACACTTCGATTAATATACCCATACTTATAACCAAAATACTAACGGTAAAATAATGGTATCAAATATCTTTTCTAGGCTGCTCATGTTCACCTAAAATATTATCATGCCATATTTTATACTTTAATAAATCTGCTTCCTCTTGATAGTCTACTTGTAGCCCAGCTTTTCTTTTATCCCACTGCTTGATTTTAGCGACTGTGTTAAGAGCTTGTATCTTTTCACCCATGCTACTATTATCACTATTTATAATGTCATCTAGCTTATATAATGTATTTCTGCCTATTATTAAACACTCCTATCATTTCTATTTTTTGAACACTCTCTATAAATGCCATTACTTTCTCATTTTTAAGTAGTTTACTAGCTTCATTATAGATTGTTGGATCTTTCATGTTTTCAGTGTCATGAGCTTGTTCATAGGCTTCTGTTGCACTTGCACTTTGTAGATAGTGTTTACAAAAGTTTAATTGTTTTGATGTTAAGTTATTAATCATTACTTATAGTTATAATATACTCCATAAGTATTAATTATACCAAAAGCCTACTTTTAAAACTTTTCTACCATCACCTGTATTTTATTAAAAACTCTTTCAACTACAGACTTTCTTTCTAAAAGCTTTGGCTTTGTTTGCAATATATCTATTATCTCTTGATTACGAGGCTTACGCTCTTCATATCAAAAGTTATCTATAAGAGCTTTAAGAGCATATGAGTCTAATTTTTCATCGTTACATAGCTGAGTACTTCTTTTTGCCTTTCTTGCTTCATAAACTCATCAAAAGCATCATCAATAGCATCAGGCCTTAAACCTTGCATAGAGCTTGCTATAAACTTTCTAATGATTTCTGAGACTCTATCACATTCTTAGCTTGCTCAAGCATTGCTTTTACTTAATTCTCATGAGATTGTGATTAATAATAGGCAATTACATCACTTTTGTTCATGATTATTTTAAGCCTAACTCTTTTAATCGTTCCAATAAAAAATCTTCAGCTGTAGGGTATTTATCCGATAGGTAAACATCTGCTTTTGGATGTATAAAACATGGTGTTGAAACTCTATCTATATTTTCAGTTTCACCCTCTGGCTTTATAACCCTATGCTTAGTTGCAATATACTCGCCATTAGTCATCTCTTGTAGCATATCTCCAATATTTACAACTATAGACTGACTATCATTTGGTACATTATACCAATTATCATTGTTTGGTGACTGTACTTGTAACCCTGGCGATGAAGCTATCGGTAGTAGTGTAATAAGATTAATATCCTCATGTGAAGCAGCTCTAATTGCCCCTGGCTCTTCTTTACCTTGCAATATAGGGTAATGCAATATTCTAAGTAAGGTTCTTGGCTCTGAAAGAGTATCTCTTAGACACATTGGTAGTTTTGCAACGACCTCTGGATTCATGTGATCATCAATCCACTGCAACAAAGTCTTACCTAGTTTTGTCATCTGCTCAAACATTTGACGAGCTTTATCACTAACCTCACTAGGGTATCTACCTTGTGGAAAGTATAATTGATAAAAATGTTTTATATCTTTTACTTTTTCGCCCTTTGCTACTTCTGATACATCCATAGGAAAATAACCATCCTGATTTTTTTTATCAAAAAGGTATTTATTTGCATTACCAGACTTAAAAAAAGCTAACCACTCGTCATAGACATCTTGTATAAGTTGCCAATCAATTGGGTGTATTTTAAGAACTGCAAAACCAGTTTCTTTTAATGATTTTGTAAAATCTTGTGCTGCATTTTCTGCATAAAAGTCTACACTCAGGATATTCATTTTTGCTCCAATATTTTTATAAGTCAAAGGTACTAAAATTCTAGACACATTATAACAATAATAAGTATCTGATGCATTAACTAGATAAGTTCATAAAAGATAAAATCTTTATTATTTATTTTTCTCTTTAGTTTTGTCCCATTTAGCTTTTACCTATATTACTTTTGAACAAACTACAATATCACCTTTGTCAAGAAGCTTAGAAAATTAGTTACTTAACGCTATAAATGGTAACAACGCCAAACCTATAAAGAATAATCCTGGTCCATGGGTAATTAACATAATCACGCCAAGAATCAGCGCTAGACCTGAGAATACCTTAGACTCAAGTTGTAAGTGCGACAAAATAATTGTTGCACTAAAAAAGTCAGTTAGATATTGTCACACTTGCTAAAAATCTACTTAAGGAATCACCATAGGACCATCCTACACACAACTTACTCAAGTCAAAAGATACCACATTGGATCACTGTTGAAAATAGGTGTTTCTAAAACACAAATAGCCATGGAAGTTGGTTGTAACCAAAGTAGCATATACAAAGAGATAAACCGTAACACCGGCAAACGAGGTTATAGACCTAAACAAGCACAATCACTTGCAAACTCAAGAAAACGTAAAGGCAACAAACAAATTAGGCAATTTGGTTGGAGCTATGTAGAGCATCTTATCAAACAGTATTGGTATCCAGAGCAAATAAGTGGCGGTTTAACATCTAATGGGTGGGTTAGATGTCATAAGTGCTGAAAGCATCTATAAGTATATCTATGGGAATAAAGAAAGAGGCTTTGACTTACACACTTATTTGCGTTGTCAGAAAACTTATCGTAAAAGAGGTACGGCTAGGCAAGAGCATAGAGGCCAAATACAAAATAGAGTTTCAATACATGAGAGAGACTTTGTTATAGATGAACAAAGTAGACTTGGAGATTTTGAGGGATACACTATTATTGGCAAAGATCACAAGGGTGACTTATTAACACTAGTTGATAGAGTATCTAAACTAACTAAAATTAAACCTTTGGCTAGTAAGAATGCTGAAAACTTAGCAAACAGTTGAATACAAACACTTAATGCGTCACATACTCACTCAATCACTTTTGATAATGGTAAAGAGTTTTCCAAACACATGCTAATATCAGAAGTATTAAATATAGATATATTTTTTGCTGATACATACTCTTCTTGGCAACGTGGCACCAATGAAAATACAAATGGGTTAATTAGATAATTCTTCTCTAAAAACCTGAGATTAGATAATATTACTTAAGACCAAACTAGAAGAGTGGAAAACCTATTGAACAACAAACATAGAATAAGCATTGGATTCAACACTCCTCTTCAGGTAGAATCTAGAAATAAGGTTCTCGCACTTGGTACTTGAATATAAGATGTAAAAAAAGAACTACTAGCTGAGTATAATGTTCATACTATAATTTCGTTACCTACTGGCGTGTTTTTGCCATATAGTGGCCTTAAGACAAATATCATTTTCTTTGATAGAGATGGTAGCACTACAGATATTTTCTACTATGAAATAACTCCACTATACAAGCTAACTAAAAACAAACCTATACAGTTTGAGCATTTTGCAGGGTTTTTGGATATTTGGCAGGAGCGTAAACTTACTGACAATAGTGAGGTAGTCAATATTGCAGACATCAAAGACTATGCTATATCTGCGAAAAATCCCAATAAAAATGATACTATAGTCCATAAGTCACTACTAGAGCTAGTTAGTGAGATTAAGTAAAATAATGCTAAGATAGATATGCTTGTAAGTGAAATTGAAGAGATCTTGTAGGCTAGTAGTAAATTTTTATTCTAAAAAATCAAATAGCAACTTTCTATCTTAAATGCTATAATCTAATTCCATGATTTTCTATATATTCATGTGATTCAAATGAATTCAAATACTAAAATAATTTTTGTAACTGGTGGAGTTGTATCTTCACTTGGTAAAGGTGTAACAGCAGCTTCTTTGGCTACTCTTATAGAGAGTCGTGGTCTTAATGTGACTATGATGAAGCTTGATCCATATATAAATGTAGACCCAGGTACTATGAGTCCACTTCAGCATGGTGAAGTCTATGTGACTGAAGATGGTGCAGAGACGGATCTTGACCTAGGGCATTATGAGAGATTTATTCGCAATAGAATGACTCAGTCAAACAACTTTACTACGGGTAGGGTTTATCAGAATGTACTTAAAAGAGAGCGTAAGGGCGACTATTTAGGTGCTACTATTCAGGTTATTCCACACATTACAGATGAGATTAAAAACCTTTTATATAAAGGTATATCTGATGATATTGATGTAGCTATAGTTGAGATTGGTGGTACAGTTGGAGATATCGAGTCTCTACCGTTTTTAGAAGCTATAAGACAGCTTAGAATTGAGTTAGGTCGTGCAAGAACGCTATTTATACATCTTACGCTACTGCCATATATACGCGTGGCTGGAGAAATGAAGACTAAGCCAACTCAGCATTCTGTGAAAGAGTTGCGTGGTATAGGTATTCAAGCAGATATGCTTGTATGTAGATGTGAACAAAAATTTGAAGAAGATGAAAAGCTTAAGGTAGCTCTTTTTACCAATGTAGATCAAGATTGTATATTTACAGCCGAAGATGTGAAGACTATTTACGAAGTACCGCTTAGATACCATGATCAAAACTTTGATGCAAAGGTTGTAGAGCTTCTAAACTTAGATACTAAAGAAGCAGATTTGTCAGAGTGGCAAGGTGTAGTTGAGGCTATTCGCAAGACTCAAGGTGAGGTTACGGTTGCTATGGTTGGTAAGTATGTGTCTCTAACTGAAGCATATAAGTCATTAAATGAAGCACTATATAACGCAGGTTATAAAAAAGGTGTAAAAGTAAAAATCAAGTATGTGGATTCTGAAAAGCTAACTGCAAACAATTTGGAAAAACAATTTACAGGTGTTGATGCAATTCTTGTACCGGGCGGCTTTGGTCATAGAGGTGTAGAAGGTAAGATTTTAGCTATTCAGTACGCGCGTGAAAATGATGTACCATTTATGGGAATATGCTTAGGTATGCAGCTAGCTGTAGTCGAGTATGCACGAAATGTATTAGGTATAACAGATGCTCACTCTAGCGAGCTTGATCCTACAACTACAAATCCTGTAATAGCTCTTATCACAGAGTGGCAAGATGAGTTTGGAGAGATTCATCAAAGAGCTGTAAACTCAGACCTTGGTGGTACAATGCGTTTAGGTTGCTATAAATCTGTATTAAATGAAGATTCACTCGTAAGAGATATTTACAAAAAAGTAGAGGTTGTTGAAAGACATCGTCATAGATATGAAGTAAATAATAAGTTTGTTGAAGAGCTTGAAAAAGCAGGATTGATATTCTCAGGTAAGTCTGAAGATGGTAGTCTTATGGAGATAATAGAAATACCTCAGCACAAGTGGTTTGTAGCTTGCCAAGCACATCCAGAATTTACTTCTACTCCTAGATATGGACATAAGCTGTTTGAGTCTTATATAGATGCTGCTATTAATAAATAATTATATTTAGACTTGTTGTTTTGATATTTATACAATTATAATGCTATAATTCTGATTAACTAAATATTAGATCATCAAAACAATGAATAATCAAAGAACATTATCAATAATCAAGCCTGATGCAGTTTCAAAAAATGTAATCGGTGAAATCTATAGCCGTTTTGAAAAGACAGGCTTGAGAATAGTAGCTGCTAAAATGAAGCATCTGTCTAAATTAGAAGCTGAAGGTTTTTATGCTGAGCACAGTGAAAGACCTTTCTTTACTGCACTAGTAGAGTTTATGATCTCAGGCCCCGTTATGATACAAGTACTTGAAGGTGAGAATGCTGTTGCAAAGCATCGTGATCTTATGGGATCAACTAACCCTAAAGAAGCTGCGGCTGGTACAATTCGTGCTGACTTCGCTACTAGTATCGACGCTAATGCTGTTCATGGTTCTGATGCTGTAGATACTGCAGCTAGAGAAATCGTTTATTTTTTTAGTGAAATAGAAACTTTTGCATAGTATTTGAGTTTATACCCCAAAAGGAGAGTTAAATGAGTTGGTTAACTAGAGTAATTGGAAAAAGATTAGGCTTAGATACAAAGAAAAAAGATATTCCTACAGGTATATGGAGTCAATGTCCAAGTTGTGAGGTTACACTTTATTCTGAGGAATTAGCTAATAACAATCATGTATGTCCTAGCTGTAATTATCATTATAGAATTTCGGCAAGACAAAGGTTAAGTATGTTTTTTGATCAAAATTTAATGACTGAGCATTTTGAAAACATCGCTCCTGTGGATATGCTCAAATTCAAAGATACTAAAACTTATAAAGATAGATTATCTCAAGCACAGAAAAAAACTGATGAGAAAGATGCTTTAGTAGTAATGGAAGGAACTGTTGAAAGTTTTCCTGTAGTTGCTGCAGCATTTAACTTTATGTTCTTAGGTGGCTCTATGGGCTCTGTGGTTGGCGAGAAATTTGTGCGAGGTGTAAACCTTGCAATGGAAAAGAAAGTTCCATTTGTATGCTTTACTGCTAGTGGTGGTGCAAGAATGCAAGAGTCTCTTTTCTCATTGATGCAAATGTCAAAAACTAGTGCTGCATTACAAAAGCTAGCAAAAGCTAAACTACCATACTTAGTTATATTAACTGATCCTACAACTGGTGGTGTTTCTGCATCATTAGCTATGCTTGGAGATGTACATTTAGCAGAGCCTCAGGCTTTGATTTGTTTTGCAGGTCCTCGTGTAATTGAGCAGACAGTTAGAGAGAAGCTTCCTGAAGGTTTCCAAAGAAGTGAGTTTTTAGTAGAAAAAGGTATGGTTGATATGATTATTGAACGTAGAAACCTTAGATCAGAAGTTGCAAAACTTGTTGATAAACTAATGCCAAATCTTACAAAAATAAATCATAACCAAGCTTTAGAGAATAAATCTGCTGAATCTGAAGCTACTCAAGGTTAAATTTCTATCAAATGAGTGTCGAATATAAAATAGCTACAATAATGGCAAACGATGCTCAAGTCTGTAAATTAAACGATCTTTTGTTTATTTTAGAGCGCTTTCATTTTCACAAAAAATTTCAAATCATAACTATAGCAGGAACCAACGGCAAAGGCACTACTGTAGCGATGCTAGAAGAACTACTAGTAGCTAATAATAAAAATGTACTCAGCCATATATCTCCACATATATTGAATTTCAATGAAAGAATATCTCTGAATAAAAAACCAATTAGTGATAGTTTACTCCTGGAGCTTTTAGATCTACTAGAAGAGATTACAGCAGATTATAAATTGTCGTACTATCAAATTGCTTTTTTGTGTACTTGTGTTTATTCACAGAAGGCTAGTCTTGACTATTTGATTATTGAAGTTGGGATTGGGGGTAGACTTGATGCTGCCAATATTCTTGAGCATGATATAACCGCGATAACCAATATAGACTATGACCACTGTGAGATACTTGGTGATACTTTGGATAAAATTGGCTTAGAAAAAGCGGGTATTTCGCGTAGTGGAGTGCCGTTATTCTTAGGCTCAAAGATGCCAGAAAGTGTCTATGAGTATGCAAATGCTGTACAAGCTAAATTGTATGAAGAAAATTATGTTGTAAGCTCAGATGATTGCTTTATTGATAGTTTTAATATCGCTCAAGCTATAGCAGAGTACTTATTTTTTAGGCAACAGATTAGTTATATACCTCAGTTAGAGCATATTAGAGCAAATGCTCGAATAGTAAGTTTAAAAAATGATGTTAAGAATAATAGTTATATTATAATTGATTTAGCTCATAATCCTGCATCTGTGAAGTATTTATTTAAAATCTTAAATGCTAAATTCTGTGGAATGAATATTGAGTATGAGGCGATTTTTGGTATATTAGGCAGTAAAGATTTGGCGAGTGTACTATCGATAGCAAAAGATTATATCGCTAAGTGGAATGTAATTGATTTAAATTATTTAGATTCACGAGCTCAGAGTATCGGAAATATCAAACAAGAGTTTGAACAGCAAAACATAATAAAAGTTGATTATCATAAAAATTTAAGTACGGTGTATCTGTCTAAAAAAGAAACGCTAACCGTTGTGTTTGGGTCTTTTGTTTTAGCTGGAGGTTTTATTAAAGAATATGGACACCTCTAAAAATCCATGAGCACGCATCTTAATACCCAAATTCCCCACAACTGCGTTGCAAATTTTAGCAATAGATGTACTATTACTCTCAATTTTCTCCTTATTGTGATAAATTTGAAACAAATTAATCTTTATAAACAGAGTTTCTAGAGGTGCCCATATGAAAAAAATCGCAACTAACGAAAAAGAAATGTTTGCAATAGCTAGTCAATATTCGAATACTTTAAAAGTAGGTAGCATTATATTTTTACATGGCAATCTTGGTGCTGGTAAGACTACTTTTGTGAAAGGTATTTTACGAGAGCTTGGCTATGAGGGTAATGTGAAAAGTCCAACTTATACACTAGTTGAGAGTTATGAATTTGAAGGGTTTGATATTTACCATTTTGATTTGTATCGTTTAGCTGATCCAGAGGAATTAGAGTGGATAGGGGTGCGAGATTACTTTAATGAGCGAAGCGTCTGTTTCGTGGAATGGCCAGAAAAGGGCTGTGACTTTTTGGGTAAAGCAGATAAAAATATCTATATAGAGTATTTAGATAAAGGCCGTGAACTGAGTTTTTGTTAGTTTGCAGAAAAGTATGTCTATAATTTTTATATTTTATCTTCTAATTTATCCTTTACTACGGAAAAAGCAGTTACAGGATATTTTCTATAGTTATTACTTTCCTTTTCAATCAAATGAGCACAAATTAAATTTAAAGCACTATCAGAGTTAGGAAATGAGTTTCTAATCTTTGTAGTTCTTTTAATAGACTTATTAAGTCTCTCAATTCAATTTGTTGTGTATATCATTCTATGTATTTGCCATGGGAAATTCAAGTAGGTAAAGTAATAATCAAAGTTACTTTCATCAAATCTACTTTTTATCCATCAATATTTAGCTCCTCACTTTTCAAGAAACAGCTCTAATCTGACTTTTGCTTTCTCTTTTGGCTATTCTTGATTTTCAAGCTCAAAGACCTTTTTAAAGTCATCAGATAAAGTACTTTTATCTGATGATCTAACCTTAATCAATAAGTTTCTTATTTTGTGTACAATACATCTTTGAAACTCTGTATTAGGAATCTTTTCTTCTACATTACTGCGTCTTATAGGCATAAACAGGGCATCTATATAAATAAAGTAGTATTGTGATTCTAAACTTTATTTTGCGAAGCAAATAATTCTTGCTCGAACTCTTTAGTTATAGCTGAGACTGCTGATGGAGATAGGTTTTTATCATACACTTCAAAAAAATATAGTATTGATATCTCTAGTAGTTAAACCCTTGGTATATAGTTTAATGCTAACTCTTGCATTTGTTCATCTCGAGCTTTCACCCATTCTAATAGTCTGGTTTAAATAAAGATAATCTATCTCTAGGTATATCTAGCTCAAAATATTTATTTATACCCTGTGCTCTTCTAGTGTAGTAATCGTTAGATTTATTTTGGATTCTCATTATTTGATATAAATTCTTTTTGCTAACAGCGTAATATACTTTCAAATACTATTTTGAGGATACCATCAATCGCATCTTCTTTATCATAATATAATGTATCTTCTATACTTTTTTGCATTTGTAATTTAAAATATTTCCAAAATCAGCATCCTTTAGATACAGTTATGCAGCTATAGCATAAAACTGATCCCAAACAGTCATTTTACCAGCGTTAATGTGCTGACCTTTTTTAATCATGTTAACTAATTTGTACCCTGCTATAGTAGATCCCATAGAATCCCATGATTTAAATCCTAACATGGGTCGAGTCAATCTCTTTATATTCCTATGCTCATGCTCTATCAAATTACTGAGATACTTATTTTGTCTTATCTCTATACCATGAGTTAACCATATCCCAAGCAAAAATAGAAAGATATTAATAGATAGCAAAGCAGTTTCATTAGCACCAGACTTATCTACATTGACTTTTTCCGGCAAGCCATGTTTACCAATGGTTTGTTTAAAGAACTTATGAGCAGCCCTTTCATCTCTTTTAGGAGAAATCATAAACTATAATGTATCTCCATGCTTATCTATTGCTCTGTAGAGATAAACCCACTTACCTTTATGCTTTACTTAAGTTTCATCCATCTTCCAACTTACATAAGCACTATACTTACTAAACTTTCTGCTGAAAGTAACTTCTAACTCTTTAGCATATTTGATAATCCAACGGTTGAGAGTACTATGATCTACACTAACTCCAAGCTATTTCATTAACTCTTCTACATGCCTATAGCTAAGTGGATATGATAAATACCAACGAAGAGCTTGGAGAATTAAAAGTTTGGTGAAGTGTCTGCCTGTGAAATCTAACATACGAAAATATAAATGGGGTAATTATAGGTTTTGTGTTTTTTTGTGTGAGTAGCTTTCTAGACTTGGTTATTCTTCATATGATTGGTTAATATTTTATTGTATCTATACAATAAAAACAGTATTATTGCTTTTCTACATTCTACTTAAGCTCAATTATGTATCATTTTGTAGTTAGTTTGATAATTATTCTATCTGTTTTATGTACGGTTTATGTTTTGTATAAAGTTATCACAAAACAAGATAAGTATAATGCGCCTACTATTAAAGAAAGTATTATTCTTGCTTGTACAGGATTGGTTTCGTTTATATCAGATTCTATTGGTGTGGGGAGCTTTGCTATAAATATAGCTATAGGCAGAGCTTTTAAGCTAGTGAAAGATGCTGAAATACCTGGTTTTGTAAATGGTGTGCAGGTTATACCTGGTGCTATAGAGGCACTGTTTTTTTTAGGGGCTTTACATGTTGATCCTATTACTTTAATTGTACTAATATCTGGAGCAACACTTGGTGGTTTTGTTGGGGGGATATTTGCTTCTAAAGTAAATACCGCATCTACTCGTCTTATTATGATCATTGCATTTATTATTATGATATTTCTATTAATAGGCAAGCTTATGCATATACTTCCTATAGGTGGGACACTTATGAAACTAGCTGGATTGAAGCTTGTTGTTGGTTTTATGGGACTATTTATAGCGGGTTTTTTGGTTTGTTTTGGAGTGGGGTTGTTTGCAGTAGTCCAAGCTATACTTTTTTTACTTGGAATGTCGCCTCTTGTTGCTTTCCCTATTATGACAGCAGCAGGAGCTATTCAACAACCTGTGACAACTATGGCGTTTATTTTTAGTAACAAAGTGCCATTAAGAAAAGTTATGATAGTTAGTGTATTTGGTATAATTGGTGTATTCATTGGTTGTCAGCTAGTTACAATGCTTTCTACAGAACAGCTACAATGGCTGCTAGTGATTGTTATTACATACAATACTGTTAGCTTAGTTCGAGTGTATCGTAAGTCGCGCGAAATTAAGACAGAGACCGCTTAAAAAAACTTCTATAAATGCTATAATGTAACTATATTTAGATTTTGGATTTAGCTATATTATTTAGTTATATCTATTTCATTGCATCATTAAAAAAAGGTAATCCAGATGGCAATTATCAAAGCAGAAGATTTAATCAATAGTGTAGCAGATGCACTACAATACATTTCATATTATCACCCTAAAGATTTCGTTGATGCGATGTATGAAGCATACAATCGTGAAGAGTCAAAACCAGCAAAAGATGCAATGGCTCAAATCTTAATAAACTCAAGAATGTCTGCAACAGGTAAGCGACCAATCTGTCAAGATACAGGCATGGTTTGTGCTTTTGTTAAAGTTGGAATGGATTCAAAGCTTGATGATACAAGCCGTACAATTACAGAGCTTGTAAATGAAGGTGTTAAGCGTGGTTATGCAGATAAGTATAATCCACTTAGAGCATCAATGGTTTTTCCTCCACATGGGGCGAGAAAAAACACTAAAGATAACACTCCAGCAATTGTGCATATTGATCTTGTTCGGGGAGATAAAATTGATATTGATATTGCTGCAAAGGGTGGGGGGTCTGAATTTAAATCTAAGTTCAAGGTACTCAATCCTAGTGATAGTATCGCAGATTGGGTGGAAGAAATGCTACCTACTATGGGTGCTGGTTGGTGTCCTCCGGGTATAATTGGAATAGGTATAGGTGGTACATCTGAAAAAGCTATGATACTAGCAAAAGAGTCTCTCAGTGAAGAGATTAATATACAAGACATTATTAAAAATAGTCCTCAAAATGAAACTGAAGAGCTAAGGTTAGAAATATTTAACCGTGTAAATGCTTTAGGTATAGGGGCACAAGGTCTTGGTGGCCTTACAACTGTACTTGATATTAAAATCAATGAGTACCCGACCCATGCGGCTTGTAAACCTGTTGCACTTATACCAAATTGTGCAGCTACTCGCCACATTCATTTTACACTTGATGGAAAAGGTGTTGTTGACTTATCAGCTCCTAAGCTTGAAGATTGGCCAATTATCAAAGAAGATGATAAGTCTCATGTCAAAAAAATAAACCTTGATACTGTTACTAAAGAAGAGATTCAATCTTTAAATTCTGGAGATAACATCTTACTTAGCGGTAAGATTTTGACCGGTCGTGATGCTGCTCATAAAAGGCTAAAAGATATGTATGAGGGAGGTGAAGAGTTCCCGGTCGAGTTGAAAAACAAATTTATCTACTATGTGGGTCCTGTTGATTCTGTTGGCGATGAAGTGGTTGGTCCAGCTGGTCCTACTACGGCAACAAGAATGGATAAATTCACGCCATTTATGCTAGAAAATGCTGGTGTGATGGGTATGATAGGTAAATCTGAGCGTGGTCAAGCAACCATTGATTCTATAAAGAAAAATAAAGCAATATATCTTATGGGTGTTGGTGGAGCTGCTTATCTTATTTCCAAATCTATCAAGCAAGCTAAAGTAGTTGCATTTGGAGATTTGGGTATGGAGGCTATCTATGAGTTTGAAGTAGAAGAGATGCCAGTTACAGTAGCGGTAGACTCAAAAGGCGTATCTGCTCATCAACAAGGTCCTAAGCTATGGAAAGCTAAGATCGCAGAGATTAAGAAGGTATAGTATGCAACAAGCAGTTTTTCTTTTTACGCAAATATTTTTTGTAATTTTAACACTTTCAGTTTTTGGGATTGTTATTTTTACAGTGATAAAAAATAGAGGCAAAAATAATAACGATTCCAAGAGTAATGAAAATACACCAAATAACTCAGTCGATAAGTAGTTATAATCTATGAAGCAAGACAAAATCTTTGAATTTATAAAAAAAGTAAATGCTATTGCTCATACTGGTGTAGTATTTTCTAAATGTGAATATGCTTTAGATAACTATCATGAGCTTTTAGAGCTTAGTTCAACTATGCTGCATGACTATATAAAATCAGAAATACAGCCTTATGATATTTATCGTGATACATACTACCCAACGCCACAGCCTGGTGTGAGAGCTGTTATATTTAAAGATGGTAAGCTTTTGATGGCTCAAGATGTAGATACTCCGAATGAATGGACTATTCCTGGTGGTTGGTGTGATATTAATTTGTCTCCTGTTGAAACGGCTGTGAAGGAAGTAAAAGAAGAGACAGGTTATGATATAAAAATCACACAATTGCTAGCTTTGATAGATAGGAATAAATACACCCAAAGTGAGGTTTATAATGTTTATAGTATAGTCTTTGTAGGAGAAATTATTGGTGGTGAAAACAAGCCTAATTTTGAAGTAAATGAAGTGAAATTTTTTGATATAGATGATTTGCCTAAACTGTCAAACAAGGTTGTTAGAGAAGAAATGGATGTTATATTGGATGCGTATAGAAATGATACGATTCATCTTGAGTAGTTTTTAATATAACCGTCATGCTGAACCTGTTGCAGCATCTCATGAGAAGAGTTAGTTTTGTTGGCATTTTGTATTTTGCCTATAATAAGTTTAAAGCGATGTCGTATGTTGATAAAAGTAAGGAGATCCCCAGTCAAGTTGAGGATTCCGTGTTTTTGCAATAAAGAAATTTAAAAAAACAAGGATAAGTATCATGATAAAAGTTTTTGGTATAAATAACTGTACAAGTGTACGTAATACTCTTAATTTCTTTGAAGAAAAAGGTAAGCAAGTAGGGTATGTGAACCTTAGAAAAGAAAAGCCATCTTGGCAAGAGATGCAAAAAATAAAACAGATTGGTAATTTTGAGGTTATAGATTTATTTAACTCAAAAGGTAAGCTTTTTGCAGAAATGGAATTAGGAAGCAAAATTGAGAATTTATCTGAAGAAGAGGCATTTAAGGTATTAGTTACCGATGCGTTACTTTTTAAAAGACCTCTTGTTGTAGATGGTGATTTTGCTAGAACAGGTTGGAATAAAAAAGAATATGAAGAGAAGTGGAGTTAAGGAAAGTCTACAGTGTTTAAGTGTAGTACTAACTTACAAATAAATTATTTGCTTGATGCTCCATGGTCAAGCACATTTGACTTCGCCTAGTAACCACCTTGTCGGAGTGATGTATACTTTTATGTTTTAAATAACATTAACTGTATGTAAGAACATTATCAAGCAAAAAAAAGTAATTATTATAGCTATTAGATTGATCTCTTTTCTGTAGAAAATAATGAAACAAAAAACCACACAATAATTCCGGAGTCAATACCTGTTGATATTGATGATATGGTCATCATAATAATTGTAAAAAAAGCAGTGTTGCTTGTATAAAGTCATTCCATTGTACATTAGCTACTTTTTGCATCATCATAATGCCTATAAGTACTAAAGCAGGAGATATAACTTCTATATGTATTGTGCAAATTAGCGGAGCTAAAAATAAGAATAGCAGAAAAATTACTACAGCAAAAACAGCTGTTAATCCTGTACGACCTCCTTGTGCTATACCAACACCTGACTCAACAACTACAGTTGATGGGCTTGAACTAATTATTACATAGATTATTTCGCCTGTAGCATCTACTAAAAATGTTTTTTTTAGTTCTTTATTTTTATTGTTATGAGCTTTGTTCATTCTTTCATATATGCTAGACATGGTGCCTGTACTATCAAATAGGCTTCAAAAACAAAATGTAAAGATTGTTGGAAGTATTGCAAATTTGACCCACCAGCAAAGTCAATTTTCCCAAGGCGAGAAAAGTCAGGCATAGTAGTCAAATGAGTTGGTATTTCTATCAAGTTTTGATTAAAAAAATGTCCAAGTATCAAAGCCATAAGGTAGCCGGTACTTATTGTTACTTACATTCAAGTTGTAAGTGCGACAAAATAATTGTTGCACTAAAAAAGTAAGTTAGATATTGTCTCACTTACTAAAAATCTACTTAAGGAATCACAATGGGACCATCCTACACACAACTTACTCAAGAACAAAGATACCAGCTTGGATCACTATTGATAATAGGTGTTTCTAAAACACAAATAGCCATGGAAGTTGGTTGTAACCAAAGTAGCATATACAAAGAGATAAACCGTAACACCGGCAAACGAGGTTATAGACCTAAACAAGCACAATCACTTGCAAACTCAAGAAAACGTAAAGGCAACAAACAAATTAGGCAATTTGGTTAGAGCTATGTAGAACATCTTATCAAACAGTATTGGTATCCAGAGCAAATAAGTTGCGGTTTAACATCTAATGGGTGGGTTAGATGTCATAAGTGCTGAAAGCATCTATAAGTATATCTATGGGAATAAAGAAAGAGGCGGTGACTTACACACTTATTTGCGTTGTCAGAAAACTTATCGTAAAAGAGTTACGGCTAGTCAAGAGCATAGAGGCCGAATACAAAATAGAGTTTCAATACATGAGAGAGACTTTGAGATTTTGAGGGAGACACTATTATTGGCAAAGGTCACAAGGGTGACTTATTAACACTAGTTGATAGAGTATCTAAACTAACTAAAATTAAACCTTTGGCTAGTAAGAATGCTGAAAACTTAGCAAACAGTTGAATACAAACACTTAATGCGTCACATACTCACTCAATCACTTTTGATAATGGTAAAGAGTTTTCCAAACACATGCTAATATGAGAAGTATTAAATATAGATATATTTTTTGCTGATCCATAATCTTCTTGTCAACGTGGCACCAATGAAAATACAAATGGGTTAATTAGATAATTCTTCTCTAAAAACCTGAGATTAGATAATATTACTTAAGACCAAACTAGAAGAGTTGAAAACCTATTGAACAACAAACATAGAATAAGCATTGGATTCAAAACTCCTCTTCAGGTAGAATCTAGAAATAAGGTTGTCTCACTTGGTACTTGAATCTAAGTTATAATAATTGGAGCGGGTACTATCTTTATAAACAATATCAAGAGGATGATTAAGAAAACTAGAAAAATAATTATATGTAAGTTCAGTGTTGCAAGAGTTAGTAAACCATCATTGATAGTGATGAAGCCACTGTTGATGAGCCCAAGATATGCTATAAATAATCCTATGCCAGCCCCTAAAGATTTTTTTATAGAGGCTGGTAGGCTTAGCATTAATTTTTAATATAGCTATAAAGATGAGCATCTGGCACACATGTAAATTCTAATGGAGTATTTTGATAATGTTCAACGCTTGACCATAACTCACCAATAGGAGGAGGATTGCCACCGCGAACTTCATATTTTAAGTTTAAAAAAATCAATAAACTTGGAGAAGTTTCTTCAGTACTAATGTAGTCAGAGATACCACCATATGTAGGAGGAGTGTAGTTAGGAGGTATACCATATCCTGAAGGGCATGTGAATGATATACTATGTACTTGATCTGTAGTCCATGCTATTCCTGTACTGTCATGTGTTCCACTAGCAGTTGTACTAGACAAATCTAAGTCTTCATAAGAGAAAGTAACTTGTGTATTTATTGTTTCTGTTGTAATACTTGAAGTTTCATTAATCTCTTTAGTAGAACCATCATTTAAAGTAACTGTACCCTGGACATTTATATTATATGTACTTGTTTCAGTTGGAAAGATATAGCCAGTAGGATTGCTAGTATCGGTACATGTATCATTTTGGCAAGGAGGTAAATTATGAGTTATCATGGTGGTATTATCCGCATAAGATCCAGATGATATAATATTCCAAGTTAAAGAACTGTTATCATTTAAAGGTGTTTCTCGTAGGATTTTTTTGGAAACATGTCCTAATAGATCTGTTTCTTCTTGTACATCTACCTCCATTAGCTCTATATGACAGAGACTATGCACACAATTACTAATTATTTTAAACTCTTCAGATTCTTTATTATCTATGCAACTTGATAATGTCCCGACTAAAGATAGGATACTAATTAATGACATGATTTTTAGCATATTTATATTTCTTTAAATGATATGGATTAAGTAATAATAGCATAAATTGGTTCTGTTGCAAGCTGATATTTAAAGTTTGTTATATGAAACTTATCATTAATTGTTGATCTTAAATTAGACAATAATTTAGGTAACTCATCATCAAAAAATTGCTTTATACAAATTTTGAATTTTATGGCACTTTCAAAAAACACATTATTTCTAACATTTTCATTCATCATTTTCCACAATCTTTCCATTGAATTCAAATTAGGACTGTATGGGGGTAAATAATGCAAATGTATACCAAGTTTGAAAGCTTGATGTCTTACCTCAAAAAACTTATTATAACTTGCTTGGTCTAAAATCACATGAATAGCTCTTTTTTCAGAATATCCCTCTTTAATTAAGTCAAAAAATCCATAATTGATTGACTATTGATACTTTTACCACAGTCCTCAGTAACTTCTCACTAAAGCCAGCTTTATATTTATTAATTACGAAATCTCTAAAATCTTGGCTATATGATGGTATTAGTTTTTATTAAACATTATAACATTTTTACAGATCTATTTCGGATTAACTATACAATGGTAATAAAAGGTTAATATTTACTAAATAAGCGTTTCCTAAAGTCTCTAAAAGTATATTTTTTTAGCTTTTTAGGGATTTTGTCTATATATTCTTGATAGTCATTATATGGTTTTTTCATTCTTCATGGTTTACCAGGTTTACCTGCATAATGAATAATAGCAGGATTTTTTTTAGCATATATAAGATCAGAATCAGTATAAACTTTGCTTAGATAATCATTATATTCTAAAGAGATGTTCAAATTATCTAAATAGTAAATACTTTGTATTGTACAATACTCAAAAGCAATATTTTTTATATTATTAGATACTAAGTTGAGTGTGTCTAGGTCGAAAAATTTTAACCTATCATAGAAACTCTTAATAATTTCAGAACATCTTTTAGTAAAGTTTTCATGTCGCATTAACATGGTATTCATAACTATAAATCCAGACCAATAAATAAAGTCATTAGTATTTTCCTCAAAATACTTATGTTCTTTCATTTCATGAGAGTTTTTTTCAGCTCTTGCTGCACCTAATTCATCATTTTCTAAATCAACATTATAGATTTTACTCATATCTTTTTTTAATCATACATCTATATCTGAATATATGACCTTATCATATTGAGGTAGTAAATCAGGAATCAATAAACGATAGTATACTATTTCTTGCCAGCTACCCCTTTTATTGATAGGAGCATCTTTAAATCTAGCTTTGTCTATATATTTAAAAGTTATGGAATGGTTTGAATCTTTTAGCATTTTTTCAAAATGCTTAATATTTTTATCTTTTATATCTGGATGATAAACATAGATATTGTAAGAAGTAGTAGGTAGTGCTGTGTCTATTAAGCTTTTAATTGCTACTGCTGCACCAAGTATTATTCTTTTATCAAATGTAAAAACTATAGGGATTGTATTCATTGTATCGCTCCAAGTAGTACTTTTGTTATGATTGTTTAGCATTTCGGCAATAGGTCTCATACTATCACCATTACCATTTTTAGAAAAAGTACCATAAAATATTACCCAGTCATTTCTAATAATGATATTCAAATTGACAATAGATACCATTTTGTCAATTAACACTATTCTACATGATTTTATTGGGATTAATTGTAAGATTATAGTTATGATATACCTTAGAATATAAGTATATCCTTATATATCAAAATAAAAATCATCATATACCTTTTGTAATTTCTATTATTTCTGTCGTTGATATAGATGGAGTTCTAGTAATATATATTCTATCGCAAACATATGACATTTTATCAAATTTACATTTCCAATCATCACCCATAGCTAGTGTATCTTCTTTATAAAATTCAATATATTTTTTCTTCTCAAGAGATTCTTCTACAAAAACTTCATCAACAAATTTTAAGGATTGCAGTATCTTAACTTTATCCCTTTCAGAATAAATTAGTTTTTTCCTTTTTTTTTTAAAAAAACTTAGATTCAAGTTGTAAGTGCGACAAAATAATTGTTGCACTAAAAAAGTCAGTTAGATATTGTCACACTTTCTAAAAATCTACTTAAGGAATCACCATAGGACCATCCTACACACAACTTACTCAAGAACAAAGATATCAGATTGGATCACTATTGAAAATAGGTGTTTCAAAAACACAAATAGCCATGGAAGTTGTTTGTAACCAAAGTAGCATATACAAAGAGATAAACGGTAACACCGGCAAACGAGGTTCTAGACCTAAACAAGAACAATCACTTGCAAACTCAAGAAAACGTAAAGGCAACAAACAAATTATGCAATTTGGTTGGAGCTATGTAGAGCATCTTATCAAACAGTATTGTTATCCAGAGCGAATAAGTGGCGGTTTAACATCTAATGGGTGGGTTAGATGTCATAAGTGCTGAAAGCATCTATAAGTATATCTATGGGAATAAAGAAAGAGGCGGTGACTTACACACTTATTTGCGTTGTCAGAAAACTTATCATAAAAGAGGTACGGCTAGTCAAGAGCATAGAGGCCAAATACAAAATATAGTTTCAATACATGAGAGAGACTTTGTTATAGATGAACTAAGTAGACTTGGAGATTTTGAGGGAGACACTATTATTGGTAAAGATCACAAGGGTGACTTATGAACACTAGTTGATAGAGTATCTAAACTAACTAAAATTAAACCTTTGGCTAGTAAGAATGCTGAAAACTTAGCAAACAGTTGAATACAAACACTTAATGCGTCACATACTCACTCAATCACTTTTGATAATGGTAAAGAGTTTTCCAAACACATGCTAATATCAGAAGTATTAAATATAGATATATTTTTTGCTGATACATACTCTTCTTGTCAACGTGGCACCAATGAAAATACAAATGGGTTAATTAGATAATTCTTCTCTAAAAACCTGAGATTAGATAATATTACTTAAGACCAAACTAGAAGAGTTGAAAACCTATTGAACAATAGAACGAGAAAAAGTCTTGGATTCAACACTCCTCTTCAGGTAGAATCTAGAAATAAGGTTCTCGCACTTGGTACTTGAATCTAAGTTACTTTTATTCTCTGATTTAACTTTCTAATTATCAGCTAAATAATGCTCAAAATTATGACAATTCATCTTCCCTCTATGAACCTCATTCAAAAAGGTTTCAAAATAGGTATTCAAAATATTTTTTATAAACTGATTCTTTTTATGTTCTTTTTTCTCAAGGGCATCTATATTGTTATCAAGAAATTCTTTAAAATTTATAGCAATATCAATATGGGAGATAAAGATTTAAACCAATTCTGTTGCATTACTGATTTTTTCTTCTAGCAAAATTGATCCCCATGACATCAACCTCTTTTCTTTCATCTTCTTATTTTTCTTTTAACAAAATAATGGAACTCTTGAGCATCGTAATTTCTTTAAAAAAGAGACTCTAAACTCATGTTTTTTTACCCTCTGATCATTTCAAAATTTTGCTAAAAGTAATCCATAAAAGATAGATGAATATTATCAAAATATCTAAATATACTGACTTTGCTAAATAATGTGTGTTTACGCCTAAAAAAAATTAAAAGAATACAACTCCACAAATAGAGATCCAAAAAACTTTTTTCGTACCAAAAATATCATCATTTAAAATTATCTTTTCAAAATCATTTTTATTATCAACTGTTGAACTAAATATATCCGTTCGAAAAACTATAGCAAAACTTATGAATATAGCTAAAATAGCGAAGATTATATTTTGGAATAGTGAAGGATCTAAGTGTGAGAATAAATTTTCACGAATCATTTAGTTTAAAACTGTTTGATGACATTTTAGTTATTGATAAAACTATTATACAGCGTATTGTAAATTAAGATGTTAATTTTGAAAATTAAGGAAGAAAATATTTTAGAAAGAATTAAGACTGAACATCAAATCTGCCGTTCATCATAACTTTATGCCAAGCTTTAGCGAAGTCATTTACAAACTTCTGCTCGTTGCCTTTTTCAGCATAGAATTGTGCTACAGCTTTAAGTTCAGAGTTTGAGCCAAAGATCAGGTCTACAGAAGATGCTGTCCAGATATCATCACCAGACTTTCTATTGTAACCAACATACTCTCCATCTTTATCTGACTTTTTCCATGCTGTAGACATATCTAGTAAATTCACAAAATATGCATTATTAAGCTGACCTGGATTTTCTGTTAGCACACCATCTTGAGAGTCCTTATAGTTTACGTCTAATGCACGCAAACCACCTAGTAATACTGTCATTTCTGGAGTATTTAAATTAAGCATACCAGCTTTCTCTACCAATGCTTGTGGAAGCTGATCAGAGCTTACACTACCATCTGTATAGTTTACAAACCCATCAGACTTAGTTTTTAAGTAGTTTACAGAATCAACATCAGTTTGCTCTTGTGTAGCATCTGTTCTACCAGGTACAAACGGTATTTTCACATCAAAACCAGCTTCATTTGCAACCTCTTCAATAGCCATATTACCACCTAAAACAATCAAATCTGCCAATGAAATTTTTGTTCCATCTGTAGCATTATCATTATATTTAGCTTGGATTTCTTTTAGTCCGTCAAGTACAACCTTAAGGCTCTTAGGCTCATTCATCGTCCAATCTTTTTCTGGGGCTAATGCAATCCTTGCTCCATTTGCACCGCCTCTATAATCAGTTTTACGATAAGTAGAAGCAGAATCCCATGCAGTTTTTATTAGCTGCTGTTTTGATAAACCTGATTTAGCAATCATCTCTTCAAGCTTAGCTATATCTTTTTCAGATACTTGCTTATAGTCTGCTACAGGTACTGGATCTTGCCAGATGAATGTTTGCTTAGGAGCCCAAGACCCCATATATCTTGAAGTAGGACCCATATCTCTATGAGTTAGCTTAAACCATGCCTTAGCAAACTCTTCTTGGAATTTCTCAGGGTTATCATGGAATTCTTTAGCGTATTTGTTAAATTCAGGGTCTTCTTTTAATGCTAAATCAGTAGTCAACATCATTGGCTTATGTTTCACACCTTCTTTATGAGCATCTGGCACCATATTTACAGCGGTTGCATCCGTAGGTGTCCATTGATGCGCACCTGCAGGACTAAGTGTTTTCTCCCACTTCAAACCATATAGATTATCAAGGAAAGTATTGTTCCAAGCCGTTGGCGTAGAAGTCCAAGAACCTTCAAGTCCGCTACCCATAGTATCGTCACCATTACCAGTACCATAGCTATTATACCATCCTAGACCTTGCTGTTCGATAGGAGCTTTATCAGGAGCTGGTCCAATGACTTCTTTCAAATCTTTTGCTTGCACTGCACCATGAGTTTTACCAAATGCATGTCCACCTGCTATCAAAGCTACAGTTTCTTCATCATTCATACCCATACCACTAAATGCTTGGCGAATAGCACTACCGGCTGCTTTCACATCAGGCTTACCATCTGGACCTTCTGGGTTTACATAAATCAAGCCCATCTCTGTAGCAGAGAAAGGTTTTATAAGCTTACCATCTTTTGTATTGCTAGAAAGTACTTCTGGAGATACACCCCAGTTAGTATCATCACCTTGCCAATCATCTTCTCTACCAAAAGCAAAGCCAATCGGCTTCATACCCATGGATTCTAAAGAAACAGTACCAGCTAAAGCAATCAGGTCAGACCATGAGACTGCGTTACCATACTTTTGCTTAATTGGCCATAAAAGTTGACGAGCTTTATCAAGGTTTACATTATCAGGCCAACTATTTAGAGGTGAAAATCTTTGTTGGCCTCGGTTTGCTCCACCACGACCATCAGAAACTCTATAAGTACCAGCATCATGCCATGACAATCTTATAAAAAATGGACCATAACTACCAAAATCAGCAGGCCACCAGTCTTGAGACTGTGTTAGCAAATCTATCATATCTTTTTTAAGAGCTTTCACGTCTAGATTTTTAAAAGATTCTCTATAGCTATAATCCTTATTCATCGGACTATCAACTTTATTTAAGTTACGTAAGGGCGCCAAATTTAATTTTGGAGGTGCATTATCATCTTCAGCTAAAGCACTTGTTGATAGCAATGCACTTGACATTCCCAAGGCTACTACAATTTTCTTAAGCATTTTATTTTCTCATATTTTTTTATACATTAAACAAACAAATCCTAACCTATAAGAATATGATTTTATATTACCTTTACAAAAATATTTAATTTCACTCAGGAATACTAATATTTATTGCTTATAGAATCGATAAAGTAATATTATTCTCAAGATTGTATTTCGTGCGCAATATCAGAAATAAGTATAGCATAATAAATTACTGACCTTACGAAGTAAATGTATAAATATAGTATAATGTAGAAATAAAAATAGATTATACAGAACTTTATACTGATTATTTAATCAGTGGAAATGGTTACGCTACAGCAACAGGATTGTCATCAATAATGTAAGGAGATGTCAGTCATGATAAAATAACTTGTTTTTTATCTAAACAAAAATATGATTCAAAAGACTTATGTAAACAAGTAAAGTCGACTGTGCGATAAATTGAAAGAGAAGATGCTTGTCTAATTTTTGATGATACTATTCAAGAGAAAAAATGGACTAAAGAGAGTGATATCATGTGTTGGCATTTTGATCATACAGTTGGCAAATCAGTTAGAGGTATCAACATGTTGAACGCTCTATACTACATCAATGAAGTATAAATACCTGTGGCATTTGAAATAGTGAGTCAGCCTGTACAGTTTAGTGACATAAAGACTAGAAAGTTAAAACGAGCGTCAGAAGCTACAAACGAATTGATGCAAGATATGATTAAAGTCGCAATAAACAATAAGCTTACATTCAGGTATATTCAAATGGACACATAGTTGTCAGCGAAAGATAATTTTGATTTTATTACTAAGCATGAGAAAGACTTTATAGCTGCTTTGCAATCTAATCGTCTTTTTGCTACAAGTCTAGAGTATAAACATAACGGCGAATTCATTAGCGTAAGTGAACTAGAATTATCAGACAAACAATCTATACGAGGATATGTGAAGGGTTATGATAACGAAGTTGTGATAGTTCGCCTAATCTTTACAAACAAAGATGGAAGTACAGGTGTTTTGAATTTGATATGTAGTTATACTGATCTTGATGTAGATTCTATTTCAACAATCTATGAAAAACTATGTAAAGTTGAAGAATTTCACAAATCTTTAAAACATAATGTTGATTTAGCTAAATCACCAAATAAGACTATAAGCACTCAGAGCAATCATATTTACTTATAAGTTTTATTATTCTTCAAGTTTGAGTGTTTGCAAATAAAGCACAAGATAAATCATTTTGCTCTGAGGTCAAAGCTATTGATAAAAGCTAACCAAATCGCCTTTGCTGAATTGCAGTATTTAAAAAGTGCGTAAGGTCAGTTATTTATGGACAGTTCCTTAGCTCCTAAAAGCCACATCATAACCATATAGCTAATTAAGCTAGAAGATACAATCAACAATATATATTTGAGTCTACCAAACATTGCCAAACCTAACCAATAATCATCACTCAAATTAAATATATTTAACACAACAATCATCACCAAGCTTGCTATAGTTATTTTTAATAACCACTTACCTGAACAATAAAGTCTAAAAAATAGCGACCAATTATACTCAGCCAGCACAACAAAAAGTACTAGCAAATTAAATAAAGCTATTATCGAAGTAGAAATAGCAATATAAGCAAAAGCATAATTGTAAGTTGCATAATTATAAACAATCAAACTATCAAAAGTAATATTACATATGATTGATAATAGCGCTACCAAATAGACAGGTCGAGATTTATTTTGTGCATACAATGCAGATATAACTACTCGTGCGATGACTATACAAAATAATGAGACCAAATACCCAACTATAGCAATGCGAGTATTAGCAACATCTACTATACTAAATTTGCCATAGTAAAATAGTGTAATCACAATCGGTTTTGAAAGTATAAAAAGCCCAATAATCGCAGGAATTGTAATCATAAGCACAATTTTCATAATCCAGGCAAAATTCTCAAAGAACTTTTTTTTATTACTATAAACTTCTATTAAATACGGAATCATAACTGTAGCAATAGCTGTACCAAATGTTCCATATAGAAATTGATTGACTCTATCTGCGTAATAAAGCCACGCTAAACTTCCAGATATTAAAAATGATCCAAAAAAGGTCTCTATCAATAAGTTGATTTGAAACGAAGCACTACCAATAAAAATAAGAGGTAGTTTTTTAAGAAACACTCTAGCTTTGCTATTTTTTAAGCTCATAACTGACTTAGCAAGCTCAATCCTACCTGTGAGACTATATAGAGCTTTTAAAGCTATCACAAGCTGCAAAATACCAGCTATAAGAACACTATATGCAATAGCAACTATCGGCAGACTAATATACGGTGATAGCAATATACCTATTATCATCATTATATTTAAAACCAATGGCAATAGCGATGAAACCACATAGCGACTATAGCTATGCAATACTGCCGAAATAAGCCCAACCACAAAGTTAAAAAGCACATAGGGTATCATTAACACAAAAAGCAAATCAACTAACTTTAAAAGACTTTTATCAGCTAATCCATAACTATATAAATCAACCCAAAATTTACTAAAATAAATAACTAGTATCGTTATAAGCAACAGCACTACAGCTACAAAATACAGTACAGTAGCTATAAAGGACTTTTGTTCATCAGAAATACTTGTATCTAAATGAGGATTTAAAACTTGTGTAAAAACTCCAGAGGTCGTAACTTTACGCATAAACTCTGGCAGTCTAAAAGCTATTAGAAAGGCTTGTAATGCACTAGAGCTGCTAAAAAATGATGCTAATAATAAATCTCGAATAAAGCCTAATATTTTTGACAAGAAAATGAATGTTGAAACTAGAAAACTATTTAAAAGAATTTTTTTCATTGCTTAATATCGCAAGGTACTAACGGATACTGCTAGCTTACACCTTCTTGCGCTTCCCAATTGCTTTCAAGGCTCTTAGTCATCTTTTTAACTTGTTGCATTTGACTATCATCAAGGGATATTTGACCTAACTGCTTCTTAGCATCTTCTATGCCATTTTCTGATAAATCAGGTAAACAGAATTCATTAAACTGACCCCAGAATTTAATTGCTGGAGATTTAAATAATGATATAGCTACTGATAAGTAAGTATATTTTTTTACCTTATCATCTGTCAATTGAGACATAACAACAAATGCTGGTGCATAAGGTTCCGCAATCGCTTTTTTAGCATAATTTGAGGCACTCTTCTTATCACCTAGAGCGATATAAGCCTTAGCCAAACCGACCTCCACAGGAGATATACGATCAACACTATAAGCTTTATTATAACATTCAAGAGCTTTTTCAATACTCTCTGTTAAACCGCCAATTCCAGCTAAATAAGCATCTCCAATAAGAGTTCTACCTTGAGATATACAGTATGGATACTGTGCGAAAAAGCTATCTTTTTTATTTACAAGTAAAGCTTTTATAGCATCAAGATTACCATTGGCAATTGCAAGCTTGTACCATTTATAAGCTTGGGCAAAATTTGTAGGTGGAACACCCATAGATCTTACATAAAGATTGCCCAGCTGATTTTGTGCTAATGCATATCCCAAATTACCAGCTTTTCTTATATACTCAAAACCTTTCTTTTGATCTACTTTAATATGATCAGAACCAAAGTAATATAGTTCGCCAACCAAATACAATGAATAAACATAAGACTTAAGTCCTTCAACATTAGTTGGAGAATCATTTTCTTTATAAAAATCGACTGCCCAAAGCGCATTATCTAAAGTGACCTTATCATCGTTGTCAAGCTGATTATTAGCCTCTGCTAACAGTCCTGTAGCTCTAGCATCTTTTTTTAAGTAAGGCTTACAAGTCTCCAGTACTTTTTCATAACTTTCATCCAGTCCATCTTTGTAGCACTCTTCTAAAGTAGCGTACGACGAACAAAAAAACAATAAACCAAAAAAAACAAGTAGTAATTTACTTTTCATTTTCCCTCCCACAGGTCTTAGTCAAACTTTTAAAAATATCTACTTTAAAGTATATAGCAATATTGAATATTTCATAATGGATTTTAAGAGCAATTTATAAAAATTCGATAGTGTCTACTAAATTGGGTCTGTAGCTAGGGTTTTGTCGCAAACTGACAATTGCGAAATTTTTTAGTATTATTTGATCACAAATATAATTATGTTTTTCTATGTTAGATTTCACAGGTAGACACTTCACCAAACTTTTAATTCTCCAAGCTCTTCGTTGGTATTTATCATATCCACTTAGCTATAGGCATGTAGAAGAGTTAATGAAATAGCTTGGAGTTAGTGTAGATCATAGTACTCTCAACCGTTGGATTATCAAATATGCTAAAGAGTTAGAAGTTACTTTAAGCAGAAAGTTTAGTAAGTATAGTGCTTATGTAAGTTGGAAGATGGATGAAACTTAAGTAAAGCATAAAGGTAAGTGGGTTTATCTCTACAGAGCAATAGATAAGCATGGAGATACATTATAGTTTATGATTTCTCTTAAAAGAGATGAAAGGGCTGCTCATCAGTTCTTTAAACAAACCATTGGTAAACATGGCTTGCCGGAAAAAGTCAATGTAGATAAGTCTGGTGCTAATGAAACTGCTTTGCTATCTATTAATATCTTTCTATTTTTGCTTGAGATATGGTTAACTCATGGTATAGAGATAAGACAAAATAAGTATCTCAGTAATTTGATAGAGCAGGATCATAGGAATATAAAGAGATTGACTCGACCCATGTTAGGATTTAAATCATGGGATTCTATGGTATCTACTATAGCAGGGTACAAATTAGTTAACATGATTAAAAAAGGTCAGCACATTAACGCTGGTAAAATGACTGTTTGGGATCAGTTTTATGCTATAGCTGCATAATTGTATCTAAAGGATGCTGATTTTGGAAATATTGTGCCCATGAAACTAGTTTGCGACAGAACCTGAAAAAATATTCAGTGTTACTTGTTTTTAATTTATTTACAACAGTCCCTAAGAAAGAGGTTTTCCATTAAAGATGGTTGAATGGTATACTTATCTACACGTAGTAATGTCATGCTGTACTTTGTCTCCGCTCAGCAATCGAAAGTTTAGGATGACGAAATATACTAATTTTATTATAATTTGAGTAGAATAACAATAAGGTTTGATATGAGTGATTTTTCTAGATTAAATAATTTACGGGGTTTAGAGCGAGAGACTTTGCGTGTAAAGACTGATGGCAGTCTTGCAGATACTGTACATGCTAATAGTCTTGGGCATAAGCTTACAAATGATAGTATCACTGTAGACTTTTCTGAAAATCTTCTTGAGCTTATAACATCTCCAAAGAAATCTATTGAAGAAATGCTTAGTAACCTAAAAAAGCTAAGTGCATTTACTTTGCAAAATATCTCACAAGATGAGATTATCTTAAACACAAGTATGCCACTCTCTGCATCTGAAGATGAAATTAAAGAAGCTGATTTTGGTAGTTCAAGCTCTGGTATGATGAAGCAAACTTATCGTAAGGGGTTATCTGCTCGTTATGGTAAGAGTATGCAGATTATCTCTGGGATTCATTATAATTTTTCATTTGATGAAGAGTTAGTAGCTCAGAAATCTCAAGCGTTAGGTTTATCAAAATCAGGTGTATATTTTGGTGTTATAAATAATTACTTTGAGTATATGTGGTTATTTCCGTATTTGTTTGGTGCAAGTCCAATATGTGCTAAAACTTCGGTTAAAAATAAACCTGATTACTTACAAAATCTTGATGACGAGTTTTATGTGGGTGAATATGCAACAAGTCTTAGAATGAGTGATCTAGGTTATACTAGCCCAGCTCAAAAAGATTTAAATATCTCTTATAAAGATGTGAAATCATATGTAAAAGATTTGATTGGAGCTACATCAAAAGAGTTTTCACGTTATGCAAAATTAGGATTGTATAACCAAGATAATGAGCGTATCCAGCTTAATGAAAATATCCTACAAATTGAAAATGAATACTATAGTCCAGTAAGACCTAAGCAGAAAGCTAAACGATGTGAGAGACCTGTGTGTGCATTAGCAAATAGAGGTGTTGAATATATGGAAGTTAGAGTACTAGATGTTGACCCATTTAGCTCTAGTGGTATATCTAAAAGTACGGCGTTATTTGTAGAAGCAATTCTTATGACTTGTTTTGATAATAAATTTAATGATTACTCTGAAGAAAAAGTGACTACAGAAAAGCAAAACCTAACTACAGTAGCTATAGAGGGAAGAAAACCTAATTTAGAAATACAAAAGCTTTGTGGTAAAAATGTTAATTTAAAAGATTATGCTTTAGAGTTATTTGATAATATTGAAAGTATAGCTAAGAAAATGGGGCAAAAGTACTATGATGCTGTATTGTCTGAGAAGCAGAAGGTTCTTGATAGTACAAAAACTCCATCAGCTAGGTTGGTAGAGCTTGCTAAGAAGCAGGGTTATAAGAATTCGGTATTAGATATATCTAAAAAAGTATCTCAAGAATTTAGAGATTATAAGCTTAGTGAAGTTTGTAATAACACTCTGAAAAACAAAGTAAAAGAGTCAATAGAAACTGAAAAATCATTAAGTTCAAATGATAAGATCTCTTTAGCCGATTATATATATTTGTATTATCAATCTGCTGATGGGTGTTGTTAGGATTGTCCACAACTAAATTAGATGGCTAATGTTACGGATTAAATTGTAAGTCCAAAATGAAAAAATATGAATTTATCTTGGGATTGGTCTATCCTATAGTTTAGCACTATCAATCTAAAAGCGTATTTTGCAGAAAAGTGTGTCTATAGTTTTTCTATTTTATCTTCTAATTTATCCTTTACTACGGAAAAAGCAGTTACAGGATATTTTCTATAGTTATTACTTTCCTTTTCAATCAAATGAGCACAAATTAGATTTAAAGCACTATCAGAGTTAGGAAATAAGTTTCTTATGTTGTGTACAATACATCTTTGAAACTCGATATTAAGAAGTGATCTACCCAGTCAATTTGGGACATTTTATCCATTCATTTTCCCTTATATATTCAAACTTATTTGGAGTCATATAATTTATTGTAGAATGTTTTCTTTTTGTATTGTAATAAGCTTCAATATATTCAAATATTGATAACTTAGCTTCTTCTCTAGTTTTATAGTTTTCATCATGTACTAACTCTACTTTTAAAGTTCCAAAGAAACTCTCACAAGCAGCGTTATCGTCACAGCATCCTTTAGAGCTCATACTTGATAGTAGCCAGTGTCCTTTAAATAATATCTTGATACTGTTTGCTACAGTATTGTGATCCTTTGGCAGAGTGTATAATCACACAGAGATATAACCATCCTTCTTGTGTAGGTATGTAAGTTATATCTGTAACTCATCTATGATTTACAGATAAAGCAGTGAAGTTTTATTCTAATAAATTATCAGACACATGTTTGTTATGGTGCGAGTCTTGCGTTGCTTTATGTTTACGAATAGCCTTAGCTTGTAAACCTAGTATTTTCATGCGTTTAGATACTCTAGGTTGAGTAACTTTCCAACCCATATCTTTAAGTTCTTTTGTATATATTTGGTAACCCATATTTGTCTCCTTTGCTTAACACCTAAGTGTCCCAAATTGGAGGGTATGATCAAATAGCTCATTTTTTAAATGTGAATAGGCTTTAGCTACCAACATCTTAGACAGGGAGTTTTAAAGTTATACCATATGGAAGGTATAATGACATATACTTACTATCAGGCTTCACTTCAGGTTTAATATTATCTAGCCTAGTAAAACTGAGAGGCTCTTCAGATTCTGCTGCTAGCTTATGTCGCCATCTGCTACTAGCTGTAAATAATCCTTATGATATACTCTTAGTTCTACAATATTTGAAATCATTGTGAGCTAGATTATTGTGTATACAAAATTCTTGTTCGGTAAGCTCAGATTTCTCCCAGTCTTCTATTATCAAATACCAATCTGATTCTGCCATATATATCCTATGATAAATAAATAACTTTGGTATATATGTTATATGCTAGAAATCTTTATGGGAGATGTACTTCGTGAAACGCTGACGTATATATTTTAAATTCTAACTCTTGCATTTGCTTATCTCGAGCTTTTACACATTCTAATAGGACTGGTTTAAATAAAGATAATCTATCTCTAGGTATATCCAGCTCAAAATATTTATTTATACCCTGTGCTCATCTAGTGTAGTATCCGTTAGCTTTATTTAGTTACTCACTATTTGATAGAAATTCTTTTCGTCAACAGCGTAATATACTTTCAAATACTATTTTGAGTATTTCATCAATCGCATTTGATATAAATAGTATATAACTGACCTTACGCAGTAAATGTATAAATATAGTATCATGTAGAAATAAAAATAGCTTATACAGAACTTTATACTGATTATTTAATCAGTGGAAATGGTTACGCTACAGCAACAGGATTGTCATCAATAATATAAGGAGATGTCAGTCATGATAAAATAACTTGTTTTTTATCTAAACAAAAATATGATTCAAAAGACTTATGTAAACAAGTAAAGTCGACTGTGCGATAAATTGAAAGAGAAGATGCTTGTCTAATTTTTGATGATACTATTCAAGAGAAAAAATGGACTAAAGAGAGTGATATCATGTGTTGGCATTTTGATCATACAGTTAGCAAATCAGTTAGAGGTATCAAAATGTTGAACGCTCTATACTACATCAATGAAGTATAAATACCTGTGGCATTTGAAATAGTGAGTCAGCCTGTACAGTTTAGTGACATAAAGACTAGAAAGTTAAAACGAGCGTCAGAAGCTACAAACGAATTGATGCGAGATATGATTAAAGTTGCAATAAACAATAAGCTTACATTCAGGTATATTAAAATGGACACATAGTTGTCAGCGAAAGATAATTTTGATTTTATTACTAAGCATGAGAAAGACTTTATAGCTGCTTTGAAATCTAATCGTCTTTTTGCTACAAGTCTAGAGTATAAACATAACGGCGAATTCATTAGCGTAAGTGAACTAGAATTATCAGACAAACAATCTATACGAGGATATGTGAAGGGTTATGATAACGAAGTTGTTATAGTTCGCCTAATCTTTACAAACAAAGATGGAAGTACAGGTGTTTTGAATTTGATATGTAGTTATACTGATCTTGATGTAGATTCTATTTCAACAATCTATGAAAAACTATGTAAAGTTGAAGAATTTCACAAATCTTTAAAACATAATATTGATTTAGCTAAATCACCAAATAAGACTATAAGCACTCAGAGCAATCATATTTACTTATAAGTTTTATCATTCTTCAAGTTTGAGTGTTTGCAAATAAAGCACAAGATAAATCATTTTGCTCTGAGGTCAAAGCTATTGATAAAAGCTAACCAAATCGCATTTGCTGAATTGCAGTATTTAAAAAGTGCGTCAGGTAAGTCATAATATAATGTCTCTTCTATACTTTTTTGCATTTGTAATTTAATATCTTTCATAGCTAGTCCTTTATTGTTTTTTCAACTGAATTATAAAGTCGACTAGCTACAGACATAATTTAGTAGACACTATCTCTAAAAGATAGGTCAATGGTCTGTATCACTACAATCAAAAAAACTAGTCTTAGGTAAAGTGGACTATATTCTAGCGGGTCACTAAAAAGACTCAGGATCGAAGTCCGGAGATTCGGCATGAGTTATATTTGAGTGATAATACAAGACTATTAAAGAAATAAGTTAAAAAATTTCTTTGAAAAAAATAAACGAATTTCTGAACTTGTTTTAGGGTCTCTATAATTCCAGTTATTAATATGACAGTTGTTTATTCAAGCACAAAAAAACCAGCACAAGGCTGGTTTTAAAGTTGTTAGCGTTAGTGTAAAAGTGATATTATACTTTTTTAATGCCACCAAAACGCTTATTGAATCTATCAACACGACCTGCAGTATCTACAACTCTTTGCTTACCAGTATAGAAGGGGTGGCACTCAGAGCAGATATCTATGTTCATAGCTTCTTTAGAAACAGTTGATCTAGTAGTAAATTTGTTACCACAACTACAAGTTACATTTACATTGTTATATTTTGGGTGAATTTCGTTTTTCATTTTTAATTTCCTTTATATTTATAATTGACATCGCCACTTAAACTTTCTTATTCAAGTACCACATCTTTTTATTGTTTTAATAAATAGAATAGCCCCAAAATTATAGTTTATATTTGTTAATTCTGCAAGCCAAAATCTAGTCTAATTAGAAGAAATGTATTTTTCTCTTCGCACACTTTTGATATCAAAACCAGCACTTGTAAGCATTTCAAATGATTGGTCGATCATATTAGGGTTGCCGCAAATATATACAACATCAGTTTCAGGGTTTAAATCTAGCTTTTCAAGCTGATTTTGTACATAGCCAGAAACTTCGTGATCTTTTAGTTCACTAGTTTCTCTACTTAGGCATATTTTGAAATCTATATTTGGGTGTTTATTTGCAAAATTTATAAAATTTTCTAGATATAAACCATCTTTGCGATATTGCAAACCCATGAATATATGTACTTCAGAATTATTAGCTCGTTCAAGTAGTTCTGGAAACATTGATTTATAAGGGACAATTCCAGTACCAGTACCGACTAAGATGATTTTCTTTACATCTTCATCTTTTAATATAAGCCTACCAGCAGGGCCCATTGCAGGTTTTCTATCACCAACTTCCATATTAAAGAATGTTTCTGATGCAATCCCACCTTTTACATAAGTTATAGCTATTTCTAAATGCATGTTATCAGTTGGTATTGATCCTAAACTGTAGCTTCTGCGTTTAACTTTACCATCATCACCATCAAACATAAATGTAATGAATTGACCCGCTATAAAATTTAGTGGTTTGTCATCAGTTCTTTTAAAAACAAGATGTCTTACATTGTCTGTAATATCTTTAAAAGATACTAGTTCTAAGTTGAATTTTTCTACTGCCATAATATCAACTAAATTTATTATATATTTGTAAATGGTGTAATTGTATAATAAATTTACCAAGATGATAAGTTTGTATTTTGATTATGCGTAAGCTTTTTAGTTTGTTTGTGATTTTATTATTTATTTTGCCATCTCTTGTTATAGCGAAAATGTCGCAGGTAGATGTTGATAAAATCTATAATAAACCAATACTTATTAGCAAGAAGCAAAAAACTTTTAACATAGAGCTACCTGTAGATTCTACCGATGGATATAGGTGGTTTTTAGTATCGCCAGAGTATGGTTATGTAAATGCAATTAAATTTGACCATGAAAGTGTAGATATTGAAAATTCAAAATGGGGTGGAGTAGATAAATTCAAATTTACTGCTAAAAAAGAGTTTAAAGATGTACCACAAAAGATATTGCTTAGTTTGGTTCTGTCGCAAACTGACACTTCCATAATTTTGTAGTATTATTTTATCACAAATATAATTATGTTTTTCTATGTTAGATTTCACAGGTAGACACTTCACAAAACTTTTAATTATCCAAGCTCTTCGTTAGTATTTATCATATCCACTTAGCTATAGGCATGTAGAAGAGTTAATGAAATAGCTTGGAGTTAGTGTAGATCATAGTACTCTCAACCGTTGGATTATCAAATATGCTAAAGAGTTAGAAGTTACTTTCAGCAGAAAGTTTAGTAAGTATAGTGCTTATGTAAGTTGGAAGATGGATGAAACTTAAGTAAAGCATAAAGGTAAGTGGGTTTATCTCTACAGAGCAATAGATAAGCATGGAGATACATTATAGTTTATGATTTCTCCTAAAAGAGATGAAAGGGCTGCTCATAAGTTCTTTAAACAAACCATTGGTAAACATGGCTTGCCGGAAAAAGTCAATGTAGATAAGTCTGGTGCTAATGAAACTGCTTTGCTATCTATTAATATCTTTCTATTTTTGCTTGGGATATGGTTAACTCATGGTATAGAGATAAGACAAAATAAGTATCTCAGTAATTTGATAGAGCAGGATCATAGGAATATAAAGAGATTGACTCGACCCATGTTAGGATTTAAATCATGGGATTCTATGGGATCTACTATAGCAGGGTACAAATTAGTTAACATGATTAAAAAAGGTCAGCACATTAACGCTGGTAAAATGACTGTTTGTGATCAGTTTTATGCTATAGCTGCATAACTGTAACTAATGATAACTGATTTTGGGAATATTATACCTATGCACTCAGTTTGCGACAGAACCCTTAAAGCAATATTGATCCTTTGCCATTCTTGTGAAAAGTTAGTTTGAGTGTCGATAAGCTGATAACCTAAGTATATACTTCAAAGCCACTTGAAACTTAACCTGTACGAGAGTAGTAGTCAAATGTTAAGACCATGTCTTTGAAGTTATTTGCAGCTAACTCATGAGAAAGCTCAACAATATCATTACTATCGCCATATAGCTCGGCAACATTATCTCGTCTATCAGAAATTATATCAAAATCATTACATAGTTCTAGCTTTTCATCTCCACAAGAGATTTGCCAATTACCAAGAAAAGGGTCTCCGTTTTCAATTTTATCCAAGCTATTGTTACTTGAAGAGTTATTTTCTAATTCAAAATTTTCATCTGATGCGACCATCTTGTTATCTTTTAGTATCATAAAAAATCTAGAGCCACCAAGTATACAGTGGCTTGGTATACTAGATTGAGTAAGTTCGTCACTAGAAATTACACAACGCCAGCGTACAGTATCATTTCCAACATTATCTGGAGAATCATAATCTCAGCATCTACATAAAGTAGTTTACTACCACTTTTAACAATATTCTTAGTTACAGCACCATATTTGTTGAAAGTTGTATAAGTGCTATTTAAATAAAAATCTTAATTATTTTTCTTAAGTTCATAAACTTCAAGCGATTGAGGAGAAAGGACAGTTAATTCTGCGGCTATTTTTGCTCTAGTTGTGTAGTTTGAGTATGTGGAAACCGCAAACATAGCAATTATACTGATGATAGATATAGCAACCATAAGCTCAATGATGGTTAAACCTTTATGTGTTTTTAGTAGTTGCTCTTCTTTCATTTACTTATGTTTGTTGCTAGTTTTGTGATTTTATACCAATAGATTCAAGTCGTTTTTCGATAGAAGGGTGCGTTGAGAAAAAGTCAGACATATCTCCACGACTTATTCCTGCACTTAGTGGGTCAAATATATAAGACGCACGGCGAAGGTTTTCATTTTTATTATGTTTGTAACTTTGTTGAGCTTCTACACTTTTAGCATCGTTTGCTATTTTAAGTAAGGAATTTGCCATAGGTGTATTTGTCCGCATAAGCTCAACTGCTCCTGCATCTGCCATATATTCACGTGTTCTACTTAAGAAGAGCATAATAAATATTGTAAATATCTGTAGCATATAGCGAAGTATCATTATAATTATGAAAAAAGCTGCAGCATTATTGTTTCTGCTATTTCTATTATTACTATTACCGCCAAACAAAGCTGAATAAAATAACATATCCATAATGATAAGCATCATGTTTGATAATACCATTGTAAATAAATTTAGCTTGATGTCTTGGTTGCGAATATGCGTTAGTTCATGTGCCATTACAGCTTGTAGCTCATCACGAGTAAGAGCATTTGCAAGCTTTGTAGATATAGCAACCATTGCAGATTTCTCAGAGTAGCCAGAAGCAAAAGCATTCATATAGTCTACCTCAATCAAAAATACTTTTGGCATATATCTCATACCAGCAGCAACTTTCATCTCTTCAACTACATTGTAAACTCTGCGGGCTAGAGGATCGTGATTATCTGCTGTTATTTCTTTGTAGTCTGTGCCAGAAAGCATAATTTTGTCATACATGCTAAATGTGATAAAAATCCAAACTATAGTTGCAGCGGATATAACCATTGTAGCAATAGGAGGTATCTGAAATGTAGCTAATGACATAAATACTTCAGATATAGGAAGCTCTCTACCGTATTGTGAATAATAATTATTAGCAAATTCACTATAACGCCATACAATATCCACAAATATTCCAAGCAAGAAAAAAACCACTAAGAAAGTGGCTATAACAAAGTAGGTTTTACGAGTGTTTTTGCGTACTACTTCACGCCAATTGACAGAGCCGTATTGTAAGTTATCTTTAGTAGACATTTATAACTCCACTCTGCTCTCTTCTAGTTTAGCTTTTTTATCTTCAGAAATATTCCAGTAGATAAAGTCTTCATTAAGTTTTTTAAACATACTAACAATCATACTTGTAAAGAAAGATCTCTTATAAGCATTATATCTTTCGATAGAGTCATTAAGTGATTGTTTTGCAAAAGCTAGCTTGTTCTCAGTTGATGTAATCTCTTCTTGTAGTTTAATAGCATTTTGGTTAGCTTTTAGCTCAGGGTAGTTTTCAAATTGTACATTAATACCTTTTGCAACATCAGAAATTTGATTCTCAGCAATTATTCTTGTTTTTTCATCGCCTTTTGCCTTTGCATTGATTGCAGTATTACGCAAGGCAACCACATCTTTTAGGGTGGTTTGCTCGTAATCCATGTATTTTTTAACTACATTTATTAAAGAATCAAAAACTTTTGATCTGCGGTCAAGTTGTACATCTATTTGTTTTTCTGAGTTTTTGACTGTCTCAATTTCAGCAATTAGCTTGTTGTAAGTCATAATTATATATACTGCGATTATAGCTATTATTATTAGAAGTATGATTGGTAATGACATTGTTTGTCTCCTTTTTTATTTTTTTTAAGAATTATATGGTGTCAAATATTCAAAAATCAAGTTATTTGAATGTTTCTATTTCATATATCATTTTCTATAAAATCACAGAAAGCCTGTGTTAGATGAGTATAGTATTTCTTATTATGCAATAGTTTATAAAAATTTCTACTTAAGTCTAAGCCTTGTACGTCTAATGAGCTATATTTATCTAGATTCCAAGCTTGTGTTATGATAACTTCTGACAAACAAGCAAGACTATCGCTATTTGCAATGTACTGTTTTATAGCTTCTGAGCTGTTTAGAGTGATGGCTTTTTTTATATCTGGGATATGAGATTCTAATGCTTTTAAAAATATATCAAAGATTCCAGAACCTCGTTCTCTAGTAACCCACTCATATTTAAGAGTATCTTTTATAGTTACTGTAGATTTCTGACATAGAGGATGTTTAGCATTACATACTATTTTTAGGTTATCTTTTTTCCATAAAGTTGCATCAATAGCATCGCTATGGCATTCGCCTTCTATAAATGCAACATCACAACTAAGAGTTTTTATATCGTGAATTATCTCTTTTGAATTATCACAAATGAGTTTAAAACTCACATTGGGATGAATTGTTTTAAACTGAGCAATATATTTCGGTAGTACATAGTTAGCAATAGTGGTACTTGCTCCTATAGTAATTTTGCCAGTAAGAGATTTTTCATTAATAGCCAAGCTCTCAAATTCATCTACTTTATCTAAAATTTGTATAGCCTTGGTTAGTAGGTTATGCCCATTAGTATTGAGTCTTATTCTTTTACCAAAACGGTCAAATAGTGTAACACCAAGCATATGCTCAAGTTGAGATAAAGACATACTCGCAGCAGCTTGAGAGATAAAACATTTTTCAGCACCTAGACTTATAGATGCTGACTTGGCAGTATTTACAAATACTTGGAGTTGTTTGAGTGTTATACGCATATAAAATATAAGAGATACTTTGTTCTAAGCATTTTAATATAAATATTTCTTATAAGCAATTGGCTCTGATTTTTTGCTAAATCTATTTACTATTAGATAGCAGTTTACTATAGTAAATGTACTGGTGTTTTAAATACACAAATCTATGAAAAAAAAAATATTAATTCTTGGTGCTGGTGCATGGGGCACAGCACTAGCATTACAACTTGCCTATAATGGTAATACTGTAAAAATTAATTCATGGCGAGATGAACATAATCAAGAGATGCTCAAAAATCATAATAATATAAAATATCTGCCAGATATAGCAGAATTCCCAGAAAATCTTTTAGCTATTTCTAACTGGCAGGATGAGATTACTAGTTTTGATGATATTTTAATTGCAGCGCCAAGTTCAGGTTTTAAAAATACTATTCTACAGCTTAAAGAAGTAATCTTTCCTCATCAGAATATCATCAGTGCTACAAAAGGTTTTTGCCATGATAGTTATGCGCTGCTAAGTGAGATTGCTGCAGATATACTGCCTAAACATAAGTTTGCACTCATCACAGGTCCAAGTTTTGCTAAAGAGGTTTCAAAGCAATTACCTACAGCTGTTGTGTCAGCATCTACAGATGTAGAGTTTGCAAAGTATGTACAAAAACTTTTTAGCAATGATACTTTTAGATGCTATTCAAATACAGATATTATCGGAGCTCAAATTGGTGGAGCTGTGAAAAATGTGATCGCAATCGCGGCAGGTACAGCAGCAGGCTTAGATTTCGGTGTAAATGCTCATGCAGCACTAATAACACGAGGACTTGCTGAAATTAAAAAATTAGGACTTAAGCTTGGTGCAGATTCCGAGACATTCTTAGGTCTTAGTTGTTTGGGAGATTTATTACTGACTTGTTCGGATAATCAGTCACGAAATCGTAGATTTGGATTGTACTTAGGGCAAGGCTGTTCTATTAATGAAGCTTTAACTAAGGTTAATAATGTCGTGGAAGGTTATATAACTTCTGAAGCTGTTTATAAGTTAGCTAAGAAACACGGTGTAGATATGCCCTTAGTATTTTCAACTTATCGTATGCTTTATGACGGTGTAGCTGCTAAAGATATTGTAAAACAACTTATGAAACGAGAGTTAAAATCTGAAGGTTAGTAACTTATTTGCGGTTAATTCAAGAGTTTCGCCGCTTACTGCGTAAGCTAATGAGCTTCTGTCTTTAAATCATATGTGTCTTTTTAGTGGCAATGTAATATCACTATACAAGGTAGTGGCTCCAGTAATAATCGACAAGTCGCACACTCGACAGTTTATTATACCAATTTATGTTGGAATTGGTATTAACCACCAGCTACTTCTTTCGGGACATAATCTTTAAGATTGGTTTCTTGCATTTTAATTTTTGTATTATAAGCAAAGTCACCTGTTTTTATTAATGCAGGTATAAGTTTTGAATTTTCCAACAAAGTACTTTCTTTTACTGTTTCAAATGAGTTTAAAGTTGAGCAAATTAACGCCCAGATAAAAGTGAATCTAATCAACGCAATAAAGAAAGCGAACAGGGTATTAGAAAGGCTTTCTTTTTCTTTGTTATTTTTAAAGAAAACTTTCATCAATCCAAAGATTATCAGATAAGCACCAAGCAAAACTAGTATAAATGAGGTTATATAAGCGGTGTTTGGTTCTGTAATTAGTTGATTTATATAATTAATCTGAATTTTCTGAGCAAGTATTCCTGCTAAAGCAATAGAAAATATCATCAAGATTAAAAGTACGATATTTTTAAATAGACCTTGTACTGAAGCAAAGAGGCTGATGATTATTGTTAAAACAATTATTATAATATCTAAAAAATTAAGACTTTCAAAAAAACTCATATCTATAAATCCATAATTATTTCTTTAAGTTGCGTTAAATTAGTTATACCAATAACATCGACGTTACCACCTTTAGTAAGTTTTGATATATTTGCTTTTGGTACAATTATCTTTTTAAAGCCATGTTTATTAGCTTCATTAATACGCTCTAAACCATAAGGTACAGGACGAATCTCTCCAGATAGTCCAACTTCACCCATTATAAGTAAATCGTGTGGTATTTCAATTGCACGAATACTTGAAAAGATAATCGCAATCACTGCTAAATCTATACTTGTCTCCGTGATTTTGATACCACCAACTACATTTAAGAATACATCCTTATCATATAGATCAAGGTGCATATAGCGTTGAATAACTGCTAGTATCATTGCTAGACGGTTATTATCTATACCTACACATAACCTTCTAGGTGGTTGGTTTGCATTTTTATCAACAACTAGCGATTGTAGCTCAACTAGAAGAGGGCGTGTACCTTCCCACACCGAGACTATCACACTACCAATTAGATTTGTACGACCATTATTTAAAAATATTGCAGAGGGATTTTTGACCTCTTTCATGCCCTGATCAGTCATTGCAAATACACCAATCTCATTGACAGCACCAAAACGGTTTTTTAAAGCACGCATCATACGATAGCGACCATTATCTTGTGATTCGATGAATATCACAGCATCAACAACATGCTCCAGTACCCTAGGGCCTGCCACTTCGCCAGACTTAGTTACATGACCAACTAAAAATATCGAAATCTGATGTTGTTTGGCTACTTGTGTGATGTAAGCAGAAGATTCTCGCACTTGTGATACACCGCCTACCATCGAAGATAACTCAGGGTTATAAATTGTTTGGATTGAGTCTATGACCACAACTTTTGGCTTATTTTGGATTATATAGTTTGCAATAAGCTCGATATTTGTCTCGCACATTACCAGAAGATTATCTTTTGGTAGTCCAAGTCTTTCTGCTCGTAAGGCTATCTGCTCAAGAGACTCTTCACCACTTACATAAAGGACTTTTTTCTCTTTTGATAAATAAGCCATTATTTGCAAAAGTATTGAAGATTTTCCGATACCTGGATCACCACCGACTAAAGTTACAGAACCTCTGACAATACCACCGCCTAATACACGGTCAAATTCTGTGATGTTTGTTGGTATACGGCTATGTTCTTTGCCTTGTATATCTGATAAAGCAGTAGCTTTTGATACACTTCCAGAAAATCCCGCTCGCGATATAGCAGGCTTTTTAGTTTCAGCTTTTATTTCTTCAACTAGAGTGTTCCAGGCGTTACAATTATGACATTGCCCTTGCCATTTAGGAGATGCAGCTTCACATTCATTGCATATAAATACAGTCTTTTGTCTTGCCATAATTATTTAGCTTTATAGCCTAGTAAATATTTAGAAAGTACACGCTCAGTTTCTGTGGCATTTGGATCTATAAATTGCACAATGTAGCGATATTGGTTTTCATTCTTATCTGTTGCAGAGATATTGCGAGGAAATACTGACATAACTCTAGCCTCACAATCGACTTGTTCTTTTAATTCACTTAAGGTTACAGATATTCTTATAATATCCTCAAGATGAAGTATTTTTGAAGCTGCTACTTCTAGTCCACCATCTTTTATAACTTTCGCATGATTATTATAAAGTTCATCTCGGTGGTCAAAACTGTACTCAACTTCAAGCTTGATATCATCTTCACTATTATGATTTTCTGACTCAATATCATATTTAATATTATCTTCTCTAATAAGTGAAGGTTCAATCTCTAGGCCTTTTTTAGAGTCTAAGTCAATATCAAGCTCAATTACATTGACCTCTCTACCATCATCCTCATCTTCGCCGTAATTTAAATCATATTCACCATAAACTGCAGCAGAGCTATCTTCTAACTCATTTTCAAAATCATCATCTCCTAAGATATCTTCACTAAGTTCGTCTTCTCTTTCTTTAGATTTTTGAGTCTTTTCTCCCATCAAACCACCTCGACCTGTTGGCTTGTTAGTAGGGGTTGTTTTTTTGCAGTGTTTCTTTGCTTTAATAAGATCTAGTCTACTCATCTGTTTGTCGCCTTGTTGAAATCTTAAAAAATATTTTGTAGATAGTGTATATAATACTTGAAAGTAGTATAAGTATAAATATTGATAAGTCTTTATTATGAGAAATCCATTTTCTTATGTGGACATGATCTATAAATTGTAAGATTGCATGACCACTAAAGTAGCCAAGAGTTATGTATAGCACAGACCAAATAAAACTACTTATTGCATCTAAAATCACAAACTTAATTTTGCTAACTTTGCCTAACCCTACTATAGATATAATTATAGTTCGCAAACCAAATAAGAATCTTATGCTAAGTATAGCCCAAAAGTCATATTTATCGATAAGTCGTAAAGATCTATCGGATTGTTTACGCCAATGAGGTCTTTTTTCCATAAATTTTTTACCGGCGATTTTTGAGAATATAAATATGCCATTGTCATGAACTATAGCACCAATCGTAGCAGCAATAATAACCAGGGGGTAACTAAAAAGGGCCGCAGAAGTTGCAACACCAACCATTATAAGAAATATCTCTCCCTCAATAAGTACAGCTAGGGCTACAGCTAAATAGCCCCAATCCATCATTAAATGCCAGAACTCATGTTCATTCATATTAGCTAATCTTTATTATAAGCTTTTGATATAAGCAGCTCATCAACTAAGGCTAATGCAAGCATACTCTCAGCTATTGGCACACCACGAATCCCTACACAAGGGTCATGTCGACCTTTAGTTATGATTGTAGTATCTTCACCATTTTTGTCTATAGTTTTACCTTCTTTTAGGATGCTCGAAGTTGGTTTAAATGCGAGCTTTGCTCTTATATCTTGTCCGGAAGAAATCCCCCCTAAGATCCCTCCAGCATGATTTGATAAAAATCCATCAGCCTTAGTTATCTCATCACGGTGCTCACTTCCTCTTTGATCCACACAATTAAAGCCATCGCCTATAGATACAGCTTTTACAGCATTTATAGACATTAAAGCATGAGATATAGTTGCATCAAGCCTATCAAATACAGGTCTACCAAAACCAGCTTGTACACCTGTAGCAACTACTGTAACTTCTGCACCGATAGAATCACCTTCTTTACGAATAGTGTGTATAAGCTTTTTACAGTTATCTAACTCTGCATTATCTGCAATAAAGAAAGAGTTTTGGTTGATATGCTCTTGATTTGCAAAAGGTACCTTTAAGCTACCAATTTGTGAGCAGTAGCCGTAGATTTCTATACCTGCTTGCTCAAGTACTTTTTTAGCTATAGCTCCAGCAGCTACACGCATAGCTGTTTCACGAGCAGATGATCTGCCTCCACCCCTATAGTCTCTGATACCGTACTTCTTATGGTATGTGAAATCAGCATGACCTGGACGAAATTTATCTTTTATGTCGCCATAATCTTTAGATTTTTGATCTTGATTTTTGATAAGCAAACCAATTGGAGTACCTGTAGTTTTACCCTCAAATATTCCTGAGATAATTTTTACTTCATCAGGTTCTTTGCGTTGAGTTGTGAATTTTGATTGACCTGGTTTGCGTCTATCTAGCTCAAGCTGAATATCTGCTTCACAAAGCTCAATATTTGCAGGGCAACCATCAATTATAGCTGCAAGCGAGTCTCCATGACTTTCGCCACAAGTTGTTACTGTAAAAAGTTTACCGAAAGTATTACCTGACATACTTATCTTTATATATATGGTTGATAAATTAATGATAGCATAGCTTTTAAAAATGAGCAGGTGTTATAAACACAAATTTGAGTGAAAATAGTGTGATTTAGGTATAAGATAGACTGATTAAAGTATTTTTTCATCGAATATATTAGTCGGCAACTGACTTTACCAGTTATCTTTGTTATGATCTCGAATTATAATTCATTTCTTAAAATATCTAACTATGAAACTTAGAATACTTACCACAATCATATTTACCTCTATATATAGTATTTATTATGCCTATAGAGGTTATTTTATATATTTAATGCGTCTAATGAAAGCGTCAATATCGATGGTGTTAAAGGTCATCATCTTCATTGGGCTGATGAAGATTGGAATGCATTGGATAAAGGTGAGAAAAAATTCCAGCAATGTCATCTGATTCTTTTTTTATTACACAATCATTATTAACTAATGATGATGCAATACAAAAGTTTAAGGTTTCTGATCATAAAAATAAATCTATATTAAATTATTTCACAATTGGTTTTTTTGGTCCTAATTCAAAAATGCGCATAGACTATATAAAAGATCATGTCTTTTACATCTCTCAAACACCCATAAGTAGTTTAAATGAATTAGCTACCTTTTACTACGTAATTTCGACCAAAGAAATAAGGAGCTAATCGCAAAAACGTGTTGGTTAAATACGACTGTAAATAAGATATAATAAGGGTTTAAAAAGGATTACTTACAAATGCTTGTAAGAAAACACTAAAAAATGTTTAAATTGTGATTGGCACCGTCAAGTTAACTACGACTAAATCCATCTAGTGTATAATTATATCAAATTCATCTAATTATTTCTAAATCATGCTCACACAAAAACCTAAACGATATCGTTATCCAGCAGAAATTATCAGTTATGCTATTTGGATTTATCATAGATTTAATACTAGCTATAGAGATGTAGAAGAAATACTTAGATATAGAGGCATTCTAGTAAGTTATGAAACAGTAAGAACATGGAGCAATAAGTTTGGTAAATCTTTTGCTGATGTAATCAAAAAGAAAGAGCCTAAACCTACAGACAAATGGCATCTAGATGAGATGATTATTAAAATGAATGGGGTTAAGTTTATTCTATGGAGAGCTTTAGACTCTAATGGTCATGAGCTAGATGTATTCTTACAGAAGCGTAAGAATAAAAAGGCTGCTATACGCTTTCTTACTAGGTTGTTAGGATCTTATCCAGCACCTAGAGTGATTGTTACTGATAAGCTCAATAGCTATACAAGACCAATTAAGCATATGACCAAAGCAGATCATAGAAGGCATAAAGGTTTGAATAATAGAGTAGAGAATGCCCATCAACCTACACGTAGAAAAGAGAAACGTCTGATTAAGTTTAAATCACCTGGAGGAATTCAGAAGACACTAACTCTTATGGGTCGAGTAAGGAATATATTTGCAGTACCAGTAGGCAGATATTTAAATTCTAGAGAAACGCAAAGAACTAAATTTAATGAAGCGTTGAATATATGGTAAGATGCAGCGTCTGAAATTCTCTGTGCCTAAAACATAGTGAATAGCATTTTTACGGCTTTTAAAAGTTAACTTGACGGTGCCATAAAAATATATAGTTTAAAAGATGTTACTTACTCAAATATAACTTTTCAAAAATGGCATCAAATCCTGAAAAAACAGATTTCAAAAGATGTTTTTAATCTTCAGGATTTGTATAAATATCTTGAATCATCTGAAAAAAAACAGTAGCTAACTCAACCTTGTCTGTGCTACTAATATCTAAAGAATTCTTTTGACATAACTCTTCAAGCTTGCTATATATATTAGGTAGGAGTGTTAATTTTATTTGAGTACTATTACCATTTGTATCTATCTTCTCTTGCAGAGTATCAACACTAGTGCTATCCAGAATATCAGTTAATTGAACACCTAATGCAGTAGCAATATTTTCTAAAGTATCCAAGTTAGGTGTAGTATCTCCCCTCTCATATCTACCAATAGCTTGATAATTTAAATTTGAGTGCTCAGCAAGATCATTGAGTGTTAAACCTTTTGCCTTTCTAATTTCCTTTAATTTTATGAATCCTTTCTTTTTAACTGTATCTCTCGACATAAGTTGTTCTCCGACTTTTTCATAACTTCCAAGAATTCATTATAACTTTCGATAAATGGAAAGTGTCCAGTATTTTTATTACATAAGTAGATTCCCTTAAAAAATTTTTATCTGTATAAAAAGAATCTGACTCTCCTTCAATTCTTATAACAGGAAAAGAAATTTCATCAAAAATTCTAGTATGATCAAAATCATATACTTGTTTTGACACAAAATCACATGACGTTCCATCAAATGGTATATTAAAATCTAAAATAGTCTTTTTATGAGTATAATATTTCACTAGCAGAGAGAATAGTTCTGTAAATGATCCTTCACTAGATAATTCATTTATTTTTTTTAAGATCTTTTTCTGTAACTTTGGAAGATATATTTGATAATGATTTTTGCCACTTGTCAAACTCTAAAGGAATAGGGTTTAACATTAATAGGCATAATGGATTTATCATGTTTTTATTAATCATTTCAAGAACTAAAAAATTACCAAATGAGTGTGTTATAATTCCACAACATGAATTATCTTCTTTTTGATAAGCTTCTTGTAACTGTAAATATATATCATTAAGCGATGGTTTTTTAGTATCGCTCTCTGGACTTCCAAGTACATCAATGAATGTAAATTTTTCTGCGTCTATTCTTGATAGATATTCTTTTAGATAATTATTAGATAATCCTGGACCACCAGATATTACTAACCATTTTTTGATGTAATTACTCATCTATTTTTCATTTCCTTTCGAATACTTTTAAAAATAATCCGATTTGTATATATGATGACTTGTTTTCATACCAATAATCAATATCTTTGAGTACATCAGCTCCTGCATTATACATATTTGAGGTGGCAATCATATACTCTTTATATAATTTTTTATTACCTCTAATTGTACTAGGAATATAGTATGTAGATGTCTTCTTACAATCAAAGGGCACCGTCAAGTTAACTTTTAAAAGCCGTAAAAATGCTATTCACTATGTTTTAGGCACAGAGAATTTCAGACGCTGCATCTTACCATATATTCAACGCTTCATTAAATTTAGTTCTTTGCGTTTCTCTAGAATTTAAATATCTGCCTACTGGTACTGCAAATATATTCCTTACTCGACCCATAAGAGTTAGTGTCTTCTGAATTCCTCCAGGTGATTTAAACTTAATCAGACGTTTCTCTTTTCTACGTGTAGGTTGATGGGCATTCTCTACTCTATTATTCAAACCTTTATGCCTTCTATGATCTGCTTTGGTCATATGCTTAATTGGTCTTGTATAGCTATTGAGCTTATCAGTAACAATCACTCTAGGTGCTGGATAAGATCCTAACAACCTAGTAAGAAAGCGTATAGCAGCCTTTTTATTCTTACGCTTCTGTAAGAATACATCTAGCTCATGACCATTAGAGTCTAAAGCTCTCCATAGAATAAACTTAACCCCATTCATTTTAATAATCATCTCATCTAGATGCCATTTGTCTGTAGGTTTAGGCTCTTTCTTTTTGATTACATCAGCAAAAGATTTACCAAACTTATTGCTCCATGTTCTTACTGTTTCATAACTTACTAGAATGCCTCTATATCTAAGTATTTCTTCTACATCTCTATAGCTAGTATTAAATCTATGATAAATCCGAATAGCATAACTGATAATTTCTGCTGGATAATGATATCGTTTAGGTTTTTGTGTAAGCATGATTTAAAAATAATAAGATGAAGTTGTTATAATTATACACTAGATGGATTAGACGTAGTTAACTTGACGATGCCATCTGTAATGCTCATTGGAAAGGTTTGCGTACTTTATTTATAGTAATATTAGCACACAACAAGAAAGAGATTAAACATGCTGTTCTGGATTCCCTAACAGCCTAGCCAGTATTAGCTAGTAAAAATCCATTCCAGATAACAAATCTATTTTATCATGTTTTATTGAATGCTAGCTTACTAAAATCAAAAAAATAAAAAAGCTTGTTACCTATTTGTTACCCAGAATCTTTTACGAGGTTTTGCTTATATGGATGATTGGTGCTCTGAAAGTGTTGCAAATAAAGGGAAATCTTCGTGGTAGCTATGAATGGACTTGAACCATCGACCCCAGCATTATGAATGCTGTGCTCTAACCAGCTGAGCTACATAGCCACAAAGATGTAAATTATTATATTTAATTTATAGCTATTGTCAATAACAATCATGTTTATAGTAAAAAAAATCCTTACAAAAGCTTTATTACTTGCTAAAAGGTGCGTTTTTGTAGTAGGATATTATTTAATTATATAAACAGCTTACAAGCTACATAAAAACAGTATATAAAATATGTCTGACGGTAGAAATAAATTAAACGACTTTTCATTGTTAAAATCTTTGCTTGGAGGCTCTTCTAAGATAGAAGAAAAAACATCAAGAATGAAGCGAGCTAGATATAAAAATATAACTATAAATAAAAACAATCCTAAAGCTCCATCGAGAAAAGTTGATGAGAGTGATAGCTCATTTATTCGTATACCTCAGTACGGACATAGAATAAACAACAAGATTGTGAATGAATTAGAAAATCCTAATACTCAAGGTAGTGATGAGTTAATTATCAAAGTTGATATCGAGAAAGAAAGACAGAAAGAAGAGGCTAAACTTTTCAAATGGTTGTGTACTCGTTTTTCAAAATGTTTTGATCCTATTAACAAAAAACCATTAAAAATCGGTATAAGTGATGAGATAGAAGTAATTTATCAAAATGAAAACTTCTTACCTATAGATAAGATGGTTCTTAGAAATGTTTTAAAAAGATATGTTGGAGATACTCGCTATCACAAGGCAGTATTTGAGCTTAAGCAAAGATTTAACCTACAAGGTAAACCCGTCGAAGATTACGCTCTTAAGCATGTTGATTATTCTAAGAGAAGGTTGGATGAAATTGATGAGAAAGCTGAATTTAGAGCAAAAGGTCTTACTATGAAAGACTATTATGAGCATAAAAAGAAACAGCAAAAACAATTGCAATCAGAAGAATTAGATACTAAAAGCTAAGAATAAACTCATCATGGCAAACTCATGATGCGTACTTAGTGTTATTGGAGATTTTTATTATGCCAAAAAACTTAACAAAAATTATATCTAAAATCATCACAGTATCTTTGCTTGGCACACTACTAGGTAGTTGTGCTAAAGCAAAATTCACTGATTTGCCCTTGATGGATAGTAGCTTCACTAAGTCAAAAATTACAGCAAATAAAAAATTTGGCTTTAATTATGATGCGATGCCCGCAGGTGTGCAAAATGTCGGTGGTGTTAACCCAACAGAGTTTAATGTTGATTTGTTTATTACTAATAATCAAGATTGTAAATTTATATATTTGAAATCTAAAGATGGCAAAAAAGATACAGAGACTGAAACTACTTCTTTTAAAGCTTATCTATCTGAGCAAAATATTTTGCTTAAAGTTATTTGTGCAGGAGAGGCGTCAAATGTTGACTATAAAATAACAGCTGAAGATAATGGTGTAAAATATACAAATATTGGTAATCTATCATATTTTGCAGAATCTTCTGATACCGACGAATAAATTAACCTTAACTAAAATCTACTGAAACTAGCATGTTATGTCATTTTCATAGCTACTACTTTCTCCAAAACTCTGGCATAAATAATACCAGTATAGTAAATATCTCAAGTCTTCCTGCTATCATCGTAAGATTACAAATCCATAGAGCTTCATCGGGTAAAGTTTTAAATGTTTTACCAATTTCACCTAAGCCAGGACCTACATTTGACAGAGTTGTCGCCGCTGTAGAAAATGCTGTTTCGATATTTAAGCCACAGCCAAGTAATGCAAGCCAAGCCCCTGCAAATATGAGGATGTATACAGATATATAGCCAGATACACGATTAAGTGCTTGTTCGGAAATATGAATCTCTCCAAGCTTTGCGGTAAATACTCCCTGAGGATGAATTACTCGCTTAGCTTCTAGTACAGCTTTTTCTTTAAAAAGTATTGCCCTAATAACTTTTAAACCACCAGCCGTAGAGCCTCCACAACCGCCGATTATTGCTAGAAACATTAGTAATATTGGCAAGAAAGTTGGCCATAAATAGAAACTATTGTCAGAAACAAATCCAGCACTTGAGCTTAATGATATGACTTGAAATATAATATTTTTGATTATATTTGATATATGAGATAAATCATCAGCATAAGAAATCATTGTGATTGAAACTATTGCAGAAGCAAAAAATAGTAGGTAACAGTAAGCTTTAAATTCTACATTTTTGAAGTAGTGCTTTATCTTTAGTCTAGAAATAGCGATATAATGAGCGTTAAAGCTTGTAGCCCCAAGAAATAGGAATATTCCACATACAACTAATACGCCTGTCGACTTGTCTGTCATACTAGCATCACTAGGGGTGAAGCCTCCTGTAGAGACTGTGGAAAATGTGTAGCATATTGCATCAAATAGATTCATTCCAACAAGCATATACGATAAAAAACATAGGAATGTAAAGAGTAAATAAACTAACCAAAGTGCTTTTGCTGTACTAGATATCTTTGGAGCAATTTTTTCATCTTTCCATTGCCCAGTAATCTCGGCTTTATATAGCTGCATTCCCCCTAAACCAAGTAGAGGTAGTATAGCTACTGATAGTATAATAATCCCCATACCACCAAAAAATTCAGTCTGTTGACGGTAGAAGAGTATACTGTGAGGTAGTTTGTCTAACCCTTCTATAACTGTACCACCTGTCGTGGTAAAGCCAGATGCTGACTCAAACACAGCGTGAGTAAATGATAAATCTAATCCTGGAAATGTCATATATGGTATAGAGCCAAATAGTGTTACAAATCCCCAAACTAAGGCAACTATTAAGAAACCATCACGATTAGATAGCCTTTTTGTGGTGTTTCGAGCGACAAACCATAATAAAAAACCAGACAAAAATGTAATCACAAAACTAACGATAAAAGGGTATGAAGTGTGTTCATGATAGATATAGTCAACAACTATAGGGCTTAGCATAGTAATACTTAAAAACATTATAAAAATACCAATGATCTTTGGTTTTTGACTTAATCCCATGATAAAACGCTTAAAAGCTATATAGTTTATAGATGACTTTGTCGTTTATTTTAGTATAATTAGTACCAAGCTACAAGGAAAATTGATTATTCTAAGAAGAGGTTTTTATTATGATGAAAATTATATTGCGATTAGCACACTTATTTGACAATAAAAAAGATAGAGCTTATGTAAGTGAAGCGGGTCAGTTTTTAAAAGAATTTGATAAGGCTAACCTTCAAAAGTCTGAATCTCAAAAGAAAGAGATATTAAAGCATAGAAATCTTTATACTCGTGAAGTTAAAAAAGAATTTAGCTTTCTTGATGGATAACTGTTGTAGGTATCTGAATTTGCGTTACAGCAATAAAGCCAATTAAAAGAATTATACTTGCAACTATATAGATAAGATCCAAATCCCGCATCTATCAACCAGCCTCCAAAAATAAGCACCAAAAGCTGCAGCAATGAAAAAAACATAATAACCATCTCATATATTGGTCAAGATTACTTTCTGGAGAAATTCTGGCTATGATTGTATAGCTAGATAACTGAGTTGGGATCAATCCAAATGATACAAATATCGTGATGGTTTACCAGCAGTAGCAAATTTCAGTTTAAAATGAGCCTCCAAAAAGAGCTTCAGAAAATATAATCATTCCCGCACCTGATCTACTCCGTCAATTTGGGACAGTTTATCCATTAATTTCCCATTATATATTCAAACTGATTTGGAGTCATATAATTTATTGTAGAATGTTTTCTTTTTGTATTGCTTACATTCAAGTTATAAGTGCGAAAAAATAATTATTTCACTAAAAAAGTAAGTTAGATATTGTCTCACTTGCTAAAAATCTACTTAAGGAATCACCATAGGACAATCCTACACCAAACTTACTCAAGAACAAAGATATCAGATGGGATCACTATTGAAAATAGGTGTTTCAAAAACACAAATAGCCATGGCAGTTGGTTGTAACCAAAGTAGCATATACAAAGAGATAAACGGTAACACCGGCAAACGAGGTTCTAGACCTAAACAAGAACAATAACTTGCAAACTCAAGAAAACGTAAAGGCAACAAACAAATTATGCAATTTGGTTGGAGCTATGTAGAGCATCTTATCAAACAGTATTGGTATCCAGAGCAAATAAGTGGCGGTTTAACATCTAATGGGTGGGTTAGATGTCATAAGTGCTGAAAGCATCTATAAGTATATCTATGGGAATAAAGAAAGAGGCGGTGACTTACACACTTATTTGCGTTGTCAGAAAACTTATCGTAAAAGAGTTACGGCTAGTCAAGAGCATAGAGGCCAAATACAAAATAGAGTTTCAATACATGAGAGAGACTTTCTTATAGATGAACAAAGTAGACTTGGAGATTTTGAGGGAGACACTATTATTGGCAAAGATCACAAGGGTGACTTATTAACACTAGTTGATAGAGTATCTAAACTAACTAAAATTAAACCTTTGGCTAGTAAGAATGCTGAAAACTTAGCAAACAGTTGAATACAAACACTTAATGCGTCACATACTCACTCAATCACTTTTGATAATGGTAAAGAGTTTTCCAAACACATGCTAATATCAGAAGTATTAAATATAGATATATTTTTTGCTGATCCATAATCTTATTGTCAACGTGGCACCAATGAAAATACAAATGGGTTAATTAGATAATTCTTCCCTAAAAACCTGAGATTAGATAATATTACTTAAGACCAAACTAGAAGAGTTGAAAACCTATTGAACAACAGACAAAAAAAAGTCTTGGATTCAAAACTCCTCTTCAGGTAGAATCTAGAAATAAGGTTGTCGCACTTGGTACTTGAATCTAAGTTGTTTAAAAAAATAGGATTAGAGTACATAGAGGTTTATCTAAATTATTGAAGAAAAAGTTGGTTGATTACTATCTACTCAATAACACTATAAAATAGTGAAAAACCAACCCATTTTTGCGATTAGCTCGCAAATTAACAAAAGGGTTCAATTAAAAGAAAAAGTCTAAGTATTGTTATTTCCAACATAACATTATCATTTTTATAGTGAATAAAACAATAACACTAAAGGGCTAAAATCAATAGTTTCTTTAAAGGGATTTTCGACTTTATTAGTAAACTTTTTTGCCATTTTATAGTGAATAGAGTTTTTTACTATTAAAGGCTTTAGGTGTTTATTTACTTTTACTTTTTTGTAGTTATTTAACCATTTTTTAGATACTTCATTGAAATCAACTTTAGTCATAGAAGGTGTAATTTTCTTATCAAAAACAATCTGATTATAGTAATGTTTAGGCATACAAAAAAGATGTCGAGCAATCTCATTATTAGCGTTTATTTGCTCAACTAGAGTATTATCAAACTCTTTAAAATCATTTAAATACAATGCTTTTAATGATTCTATGCCAATGAAATTTTTATAGATATGCTTAATAAAATCCCTCTCGGTAGCAATGCTATTTTCAATGGTGTGACTTACATCTTCAACAAGATAATTATATAGCGTATTTTTATCAAAAATTGTAATTAGTTTTTTTAGTTGAGGCGATGAAACTGTTTTATCAGGTTTGAGGTTATTTAATGCTTTTAACCACCAATTCATCTTTGCATTAGCAACTTCAATGTTTTTATACAGCTCTGTACATGAAATTATTTGAGATTTTACTTGATCAAGTAAATACAGGATTTCTTTTTTCTCATCACTCAACTTGCGGTATGCAGAATATTGCACACTACCGTAGTTTGGTAGTCTTTGATTAGGATAATTGAAGTAATTAAATTGCATTTTTCAGACCTTTTTAAAAGCTATGATGTAGTTTACATCAGCATTTTTACCTAACTTAAAGCTGTCGTTTAAGGGGTTGTAGTGCACACCTATTATTTCTAGTGCTTTGAAACCATACCTTTCAACTACTTTTATTAGCTCATAAGGCTTGATGAATTTAGCGTATTCATGAGTACCTTTAGGAACCATCTTTAGAATATACTCAGCTGCAACTATAGAAAGCAGATATGATTTAAGGTTTCTATTTAAGGTTGATACAAAGAAATAACCATCTTTTTTGCTGATTTTTGCTATTGATGCGATTATGCTCTCAGGGTCTGGTACATGTTCAAGCATTTCCATACAATTAATGACATCAAAATGTTTATATTCTCTAGCTACAAAATCTTCAATGGTCAAATTTAAGTATTCAATATTTAGATTGCTTTTTTGTGCATGTTCTTTAGCAATAGCTATAGCTTCACAAGAAGCATCAAGTCCACTCACGCAATTATTGCTAGTAGTTAGCGACTCAGTTAAGATGCCACCACCACAACCGATATCTATTATATCCTTGCTATCAAGATTGGTGTGTTTAAGTATAAATTTCAAACGCAACGGATTTACTTGGTGAAGAGTTTTTAATTCACCATTTGGATCCCACCAGTTTTTTGCTAAGCTAGAAAACTTGTCGACTTCATTCTTATCTACATTGCTCATCTGTCAAATCTGTATGGATAATTTTATATTGTGTAAATAATATCAAAGATATAGCAGGTTAGACAATTTTTTATTAGAGTTTTGTTATGATATTTAATATAATGATGAGGTGATAATTTTTTTCAACTAAAATTAAAAAGAGATATACATAATGAAACTTAATAGATCTGCATTCTTATTGTCAATAGCAGCAACTACTTTAGCTAGTTGTTCAAGTATGAAAACTACTACTGACAATAGAGACCCTTTCGAGAGTTATAATAGAAAAATGTATGCTTTTAATGACAAAGCATACGAAGCTCTAACTCCTTTAGCTCATGTTTATGATGCTGTTGTGCCAGATTCTGTACAAACAGGTATTTTTAATGTCTTTAATAACTTAGGAGAGCCTGCTCGTATTGTAAATGATATGTTTCAAGGGGAGTGGGGTTATGCAGGAGATGATAGTGTTCGTTTCTTAACAAATACAACAGTTGGTTTGCTAGGGTACTTTGATCCGGCAGATAGTATGCTTGGAAAAGAGATGAGATATCATCAGAGTTTTGCAGTTACTCTACATAAGTGGGGTGTCTATGATGAAGGTGAAGTGTCTCCTTATGTGGTCTGGCCATTAGTCGGTCCTGGTACTCTTGAGGATGTTACAAAAGGTGTAGATGCTTTATTTAATCCTCTTACTTATTTATTTTACGTAGCTCCTTTTGGAACTGCCGCTTCATGGGGAATAAGTGCAGGTATGACTGGAACATACTATGCTAACCAAGGTGCTACATATCTTCCCGCATATAATAATCTTAAAGAAGTTTCTATTGATCCATATATCTCAATGAGAAATGCTTACTTACAAAACTATGATTATGGTATGGCTCAAGTCTTGAAACAAGAATTAAGTACAGACGATAGTGCCTTAGAAAATGATAAAGCAGTACTTGGAGTACTTGGTCTTGATAGTTCTGATGCGGCAAATCAAGTTGCAATAAATGGTGGAGCAAGTGCAACATCACAGCCACCAGTTATGTTAAAGAGTAAACTTGCTGCAGTAAATGATGCATCTCAAGTTGATGAAGCTTTTAAAACCGACTATTCTGATGATAGCACAGCAATTGATTTGGCAAATCTTGATAAAGCGGATAAAAAATCAGTAAGTGAGGCTCAAAGCATAAAAGCTCAGTTTTAAGATGCAGCAGCAGATCTTCATGGTGATGCAAATAGTGGTGAAAATGCTATTAAAAACTTAGAAGAACAAAGTTAATTGAAGAGCATCTCTAAAAATTCATGAGCACGCATTTTAATGCTCAAATTCACCACTACTTCGTTGTAAATTTAAGCAATAGAGATGCTATTGTCTTCAATTTTAGCCGTGTTGTGATAAATTTGAAACTAGTTAATTTGAATACACAGGGTTGTGAGAGGTACCCTTAAGTTTATGGTTATCATACATAATAACAAATCTACCCCGTAAATTTGGGACATTTTATCCATTCATTTTCCCTTATATATTCAAACTTATTTGGAGTCATATAATTTATTGTAGAATGTTTTCTTTTTGTATTGTAATAAGCTTCAATATATTCAAATATTGATAACTTAGCTTCTTCTCTAGTTTTATAGTTTTCATCATGTACTAACTCTACTTTTAAAGTTCCAAAGAAACTCTCACAAGCAGCGTTATCGTAACAGCATCCTTTAGAGCTCATACTTGATAGTAGCCAGTGTCCTTTAAATAATATCTTGATACTGTTTGCTACAGTATTGTGATCCTTTGACAGAGTGTATAATCACACAGAGATATAACCATCCTTCTTGTGTAGGTATGTAAGTTATATCTGTAACTCATCTATGATTTACAGATAAAGTAGTGAAGTTTTATTCTAATAAATTATCAGAAACATGTTTGTTATGGTGAGAGTCTGTCGTTGCTTTATGTTTACGAATAGCCTTAGCTTGTAAACCTAGTATTTTTATGCGTTTAAATACTCTAGGTTGAGTAACTTTCCAACCCATATCTTTAAGTTCTTTTGTATATATTTGGTAACCCATATTTGTCTCCTTTGCTTAACACCTAAGTTTTCCAAATTGAAGGGTATGAACAAACATTTAAAAAAAATCTAATCTAATGAAGTGGTTGCGAGTACCTCTTATATGTTGAGTTTCTCAGCCGTACTGATAAAAAAGTCATTTCAGCAGTTTTTGCATTTGTGAATCTATGTGGAATAATTGGAGGAGTATTGGTTCAATTAATTATAGGAGTTCTATTTGACTATGGAGTTTCCAATGAGCTTGTAATGGTAATTTATAAGTACTTTTCTTTATAGTTTTTATGATGACTTTTGTGATGAGAAGAAAATAGTATATCGGTGTTAAAGATATTAAACTTCATTTTTTGCTAAAGTTTTCATAGAAAGAGCATGAAGTTCACCAGAAGTTATGAACTCGTTTATCTTTGAATAAACAAGTTGTTGTCTTTTTACTTTGCTTTTTATGTCGTTAAACTCTTCCGCTACTATAGTTGCTGAGAAGTGAACATTGTCATCACTCTCTACAGTTGCTGTGCAGCTATTAAGAGATTTTTCTAATATTTCTTTTAATTGTTCTTTTGTCATTTTATTATTCCTTTTAGTAGTATCTAAGGGGTTAGTTTGTCTGCTTTATGTGTTTGGATATTATTTCCTCTAGACCATGTGCTTTTACTAAAAATAATGCATCGCTACTAAGCTTGATAAGTGTTAAATGGATTTGCATTCTTTTAGCTACTTTAATACAGTCTATGATCATTGCTAACCCAGCACAATCAACCTTAGTACATTTAGAGAAATCAAGAATCCATTCTTTGTTAGAAGGAGGTTGCTTTGTGTACTTCTTAGAAATTTCAGGTGCTGTGAAGACATCTAAGTGATTTGGTATAATCCAAGTATTACTATTTATTTCAATCATTAGACATTTTTGAGTTCGTAATTTTTATCAAGCATTTTTGGGTAATTCTTTTTCTTGATTTTAAGAGTTATTTTTTCAGATGCTTTAATCATTTCAGCAACAGTTTTGAAAGATGAAAACTGCTCTTGGTAAGTTCTTAATATACTCACACCAGCTACATCAAAGTCATATATGTGCCACCTACAATTTTTCTTAAACATTTTAACTGCATAATCAGAACTTTGGTTAGTGTCAGTGTTTGTAATTTTACCATTTACAACAACAATATTTTTCTTTTGCCAACTAGTGTTTTCATTGTTAAAAGGGAATAGTGTTAGCTTGTATTTACCTGCAGATGCTACATTTTTAGCGTACATGAAAGTCAACATTTCTGTGGCAGATTTTATAAATGCTTTTTGTTCTTTCGGTGTTGCAGCAGACCACTTTTTAGAGCCAACTATGACTTGTGCAACCACATTAGGGTCTACAACTGGGATGATTTTTTTGTCAACAAGAGCTAAAAGTTGGTACGGGTCCTGCTGATACATTTCAGATTTTTCCATTAAATTGTCTTGGGCAGTAACGATCGTTCTATTGAGCATATCCACTGGGTTTTGAATTGCCCATGCACTTGATATTGCTAACATTAGAGATAGGAATATGAATGAAAGTTTGCGTAACATAGGGTCGCCTTTTAGGTTAGTTTCTTGTTTTGAATTTTAATACAAAAAGAAGGTGTTTAAAAGCAATATTTTTAGCTTTCTTTGATATCATCGCTATCTTTGTTTACCGCAAAAGTATTGATAAGAGAGCCTAAATCAATAGCTGATTCGGTGTTTTCTAGTTCGATCACACTACCTTGGTGTAGGTATTTATCTTTAATATCATCATTATCATCAGTTATACCTGCAATAGCTAATATATCTTGCTTTGGAGGACTAAGAGCTACATAATTATCCCCAAGTATGCCAGACATGGATATGCCAGCAGAATAATTTTCAGGGATTTGCTCGTCACTAGAGATTGCGATATCAACTACAGCCATAAAGCCATTGTAAGTCTTATCCAGAGCAATTTTTGTAACTTTACCAACTTCAACACCGGCTATTTTAACCGAAGCATTGGTACGAAGTGAACCAACATTTTTAAATTGAGCTTGTATAGTGAAGCTGTCAGAGCTCAAATATTCGATTGAATTTCCACTTACTTTAAAAGTTAAAAACACTAGACATAAGACACCGATTATAATAAATACACCAACAGATGCTTCAAAATATTTATTTTTCATTAAAATCCTCCTCCAAACATTAGAGATGTTAATATAAGGTCAGTTGCTAAAATACTGATGCAGCAGTATACGACGGTTTTTGTAGTAGCTTGTGCTATACCGTTTGAGTTTGCAATACAATAGTAGCCTTGATAAAGAGCAATCCATGCTATTACAAATCCAAAAACTACACTTTTTATAATCCCATCTGCGATATCTGTAAGTGTAACAGAAGACTGGATGTTGCTCCAAAATTCACCGTAGCCTACACCTAAACGACTAGCTGCTAAAACAAATCCTGCAATTATAGACACTGAGCAAAATATCAGTACCAATATAGGTACGCTTATCATACAAGCCCAAAATCTCGTAGTTAGTATAAATCTGATAGGATTTACATTCATCATTTTAAGGCTATTGATCTGATCTGTAGCTTTCATTAAGCCAATTTCAGAAGTGATGGAGCTGCAAGCACGACCTGCAAAAAGCATGGATGTAACTACGGGACCTAGCTCGCGTAATACACTTAACGCAACCATTACACCCAGTAGTGAATGAGCGCCAAACTTAGAGAGTGTATAGTAGCCTTGTAGGCTTAAAACTAATCCTATAAAAACACCAGAGGTAACTATTATAATTAATGAGTTTACACCAACAGCTTTAGTCTGAGTTATGCAGTCTCTAATGCTGAATTTACTCACAACTATATGGAAAATAAGTTCCAGAGATTTAATGGCACTAAATACAAGAGACATTACTAATTCGTAGGTTTTATTAAATATACTCATATCAGTCTTTCAAAACCTCGCTTATAAAAAAGTTATCATTAGCATCTTCAGTATTTGAGTTTAGTGACTTGCCTTTAAGGAAATTTTGAACACTTTGCTTTTTGCTATTTCTAATATTATTAGGTGTATCACTAGCTAAAATCTTAGTATCAGCAACTATTATAATGTGATCAGAGATATTTAAAGATTCTTCAATATCGTGAGAAACTATAATAGATGTCATATTCAAAGAGCTATTAAGTGTGATTATGAGATCAAGAAGCTTATTAAATGAAGTAGGGTCTTGACCTGTAAAAGGCTCGTCATACATCATTATGCTAGGATCAAGAGCTATTGATCGAGCTAAGGCAACTCTGCGAGCCATACCACCTGAAAGCTCACTAGGCATCATATCAATTGTGTGTGCTAGGCCGACAGCCTGGAGCTTCATTAATACAATTGTTTTAATGAGGTTTTCATTGAGCCTGGTATTTTTAAGTAAAGGAAATGCAATATTTTCGTATACATTTAAATGGGTAAATAATGCACTAGACTGGAACAAAAAGCCCATATTACGACGTAAATCTTCGAGATCTTTTTCTTTTGTTTTTCTATCTATGCTAGTTATATCAAAATTTATAGAACCAGAAGACGGTTTAATCAAACCAGAAATTAATTGTAAAATTGTGGTTTTACCTGCACCTGATGGACCAATAATAGTGGTGATTTTGTCATTAGGAATTGTAAGTGAAATATCATCATATATACAGCGAGTATCTCTATAAAAAGAGATGTTTTCAAATTTGATATCACTCATAGAATCTTAGTTAAACGGGATGTTTACTTCGATTGTAGAGTTTTTGCTGCTATCTTCTACTTTTAGGTCTATATCTTTAATATTATCCTCAGATAAAGCAACATACTTCTTAACTACTTCGATGATTTCATCTTTTAGTTCAGTAAGTAAATGACTACTAATACGATTGCTGCGAGGTTTAAGCTCATCTCTTTGATGTGCAACAATTATTTGAAGTCTTTCTTTAGCTAAAGAAGCACTTTTTTCTTTTTTATCAAATCCAAAAAGTTTTGCAAACATGATTATTATTTACCTATTAATTTTTTAAAGAAACTAGCTTTTTGCTCAGTATATCTCATTGGTATTTCTTTGCCTAACATTCTATCTACAGCATCAAAGTATGCTTTAGCTGCTATAGAATCATCAGAATGAGTAACTGGATGGCCGCTGTTTGATGCTTCTAATACTTCTCTTGACTCTGGGATTATACCAATAATAGGAGTGTATAGAATTTCACTAACATCCTCTGCTTTAAGCATAGAACCAGCTTTAGCACGAGCTGAGTCGTATCTATTAAGTATAAGATGAACTTCTTTAAATTCGCCTTCTTTTTGAGCCTTGATAGTTTTGCTACCAAGCATACCTAAAATTCTGTCAGAGTCTCTAACAGAAGATACTTCAGGGTTAGTTACTATAATAGCGGCGTCAGCACATCTCATAGCCATTAATGAGCCTTTCTCAATACCAGCAGGCGAGTCGCATAAGATGATATCAAAAGTATCTCTTAACTCTGCCATAACTCGATCAACACCTTTCTCTGTAAGAGCATCTTTGTCTCTAGTTTGAGAAGCAGGGATTATATAAAGGTTATCAACTCTTTTATCTTTAATGATTGCTTGATTTACAGTAGCTTCTTCTTTAACTATATTTACAAGATCATAAACAACTCTTCTTTCACAACCCATTATTAAGTCAAGGTTTCTTAAGCCTACATCAAAGTCGATCACAACAGTCTTCATGCCTCTTTTTGCAAAACCATAAGCAATAGCTGCACTAGAAGTAGTTTTACCAACGCCACCCTTACCAGATGTAACTACAAATATTTTACCTTGTTTTTTTTTACTCATTTTAAGCCTCAAGTTCTATGACTAATTAAAAATTCTTTTTTCTAAAATCCTTCAATATGGATTTTATCATCCTTTAAATATACAATATACCCATCAGTACTTTTTTCATCAACTGAGATACTTTCGTTATTTAAGGTTACATACTGACCTGCAATAGAGACAAGATCAGCCTTTAAGTCTTTACAAATGATGCGAGCATCTTTATTACCTGAACTACCTGCTAGGACTCTACCACCTATTCTTCCGTATACTATGACACTACCATCGGCAATAATTTCAGCACCATTGTTTACATTTGCAGTGATAATTAAATCGCAATCATGGGCAGTTATAGACTGACCTGTACGAACAGGCGTCGTTATAATCTTTGAAGAAGTATGTTTTAATTCCTCATCTAAAGCTTCTTTTGCTTTGCCATTTTTGATGATATTGTAACCAGCTTTTGCTAGTTGTGTTTTTAGCTCTTTATTGTTTACTACGAATCCAACAGGAATCATGCCACTTGATTTAAAGCAAGAGATTACATTATCTAAAAATTTAAGAGTGCATTTTTCTTCTTGATCAACATCTCTAACATCAATAGCAAAAGGAGTGTTTTGAAAAAAAGATTTAGATTGAGCAGCTTTAGAACTGAGTAAACTCTCAATTTGAGTGAACTCAGTAACATTAATGCTAATAGCAGTTATAGTGTAGTTACCACCTTTAAAATGAAAAGCGTGTTTCATGTGAAAGTTCCTAAGTTAGTGATTGGTAGATCTTAGAAACTTTCCGTAAATAAGTTAAACGATGAACTTGCTTATTTTCCCATATTCTGCGTTGTTAAAATACATTGTAGACATTGCTATGTTTGTATTTGAACGCTTTGAGCATAAAAAATATTCAGCGTTACTGTAGAATTTAATTTATTTACGGATAGTTCCTTATTTTATCTTTGCTTCCTTGTATATTACATGCTTGCGCAATACAGGGTCAAATTTTTTGATTTCCATTTTACCAGGCATTTCTCTCTTGTTTTTAGTAGTAGTATAAAAATGTCCTGTTTTAGCAGAAGAAACTAGTCTAATTTTTTCTCTCATTGTAAAGTATCCTTTTATAAATTAAATTTTGTGTCCATTTTCTCTTAGGTCAACTAGAACTGCATCGATACCTTTTTTATCGATAATTCTCATACCTTTTGTACTTACTTTCAATTTGATGAACTTGTTTTCACTTTCTACCCAAAATCTATGAGTGTGAAGATTTGGTAAAAATCTTCTTCTAGTTGTGTTCATAGCGTGAGAAACATTGTTTCCTGTCAAAGGTTTTTTACTTGTAACCATACATACTTTAGACATTTAAAAACTCTCCTTGGTAGTATTTATATTTTATTATTCAAATAAGATCTTGCTCATTATATTACTTTTGTTGAGAAAAGTAAACCTAAAACTGTTTATAATTTTAACTATAGTCAATTGATAAATGTTACGGAGTTGTTCCACCAGCATTTGAAGAATCTTGGATATTTTGATTAAAATTGAAGTTATCGCCACTGTCTACAAGCTCATTTGCATGACGGTCGCTAGAAGTGTTAGGCTTAGATGGGTCGTTATCTACTTTTTGTGTACTACCAGAAGCTATGCTTGAGTCAGATTCGAGTAGAGTAGAGCCTGAAGGTAAATTAACTGCTTCTGGTAAGTATAATGGACCTGTTTGGCCGCAACTTGTTAAAGCAAGAATATAGATAAATGCTGCTAGGGGTAACAATTTTTTCATCATTAGTTATCTCGTGTAATTCAAATTATATTTAATTTATCAATATTGATAAATATTAGCAATAAGTTTGTACATATTATAGGCAACAGATGCTAGAATTTAGATAAATATTCGGTTAGTTGGTTTTGCAGATGGGTTTGTTAGATTGTACAGGGGTGGGTGAGGCAACTGTAAAGTCTCTAGCTAAGTATGGTGTTGTGCAACCTGAAGATTTGCTTACTATATTTCCAAAAGCATATAAAGATACTCGTCAAATCACACCAATTGCAGAACTGCAGCTTGGCTATAGTTACCTAATAGAGGGTCGAGTGAGTAATGTAACTCATAAAAAGTTTGTTAAGAAATTCCTGCGTTTTGTAGTTAGTGATGATACTGGAAGTTGTACTATAGTCCTGTTTCGATTTTACCCTAATCAAATATCTATGCTTGAGCATGCTGAGACTGTGAGGTGTTACGGTAAGGTTGATCTATCATCAAGCACACAAATGGTTCACCCAGAGTGGGCAATCGTAAATAATGGTAGTTCAACTATTAAGCAACAAATATCCGCAATTTATAGGCTCAACCGTGTGCCAGACAGGGTGGTTTCAAATCTTATTTTACAGGTGCTAAAAAGTAATGAGGTGGAAAATTTACTATCTCAAAAGTATCTTAAAAAGTACGGAGTTTTAAGTTTTAGTGATGCTCTATATATAATTCACGCACTAGCAAATACGATTGAAGAGAAATATATATTAAAAGCTCGTTATTCGATAAAGTTTGAAGAGATGGTTGCTTATAAGCTAACAGAAGAGAGAGTTAAGGTTGATAGTACTAAAACTAGCTCCCATCATCTAAAAGTAAGCGATAATGATTTGCAAAATTTTAAAGATAAATTTCCTTATGAGCTTACATCAGCACAAAATAGAACTATTGCTGAGATTTTAGTGGATATAAAAAAATCAGATACGATGATACGCCTTTTACAAGGTGATGTGGGTGTTGGTAAGACCATAGTTGCAACGATGGCTTTATATGCTTGTGTAACATCTGGATATCAAGCGGCTATTATGGCTCCAACAGAGATTTTAGCTGAGCAACATTTTGCGTTTTTAAGTGATTTTTTTGTAGATACAGGTGTGGAGGTGGTGCCACTTTTAGGCAAACTTACAGCTAAACAAACTAGAACAAGTCTGGAGAAAATACAAACAATTAAAAATTGTGTAGTAGTTGGTACGCATGCTATATTTCAAGAACGAGTTGAGTATTGTAATCTTGGGTTGGTTGTGGTTGATGAGCAACACCGTTTTGGTGTAGAGCAGCGATTAGCATTGATGCAAAAGGGTTTAGATAGTGATTTTCAATCTCCTCATCAATTGATAATTTCAGCAACACCTATTCCAAGAACTTTGGCAATGACTGTATATGGTAATCTAAAGCTTTCGGTAATTGATGAGTTACCACCAAATCGTAAACCAATAATTACAACTATTCTAAATAGGGTAAAAAAACAAAACCTAATAGCAAAACTTAAACGAGCAATAGAAAATAAAGAGCAAGTTTACTGGGTGTGTCCGTTGGTTGAAGAGTCAGAAGAGCTAGATTCTTTACAAGATGTGAAATCATTGCATCAAGAATTATCAGAAGAGCTAGGTAATGAACGAGTATGTTTGGTTTATGGTAGTATGAAGTCTAAAGAAAAAGTTCAAGTTATGGCTGATTTTAAGGCTGGAGCTTATGATATATTAGTAGCTACAACAGTAATTGAAGTTGGTGTAGATGTACCTAATGCAAGTATTATGATAATTGATAATGCTGAAAGGTTGGGGCTTGCACAACTTCATCAGTTACGAGGTAGAGTAGGCAGAGGTTCAAAAGAGAGCTACTGCATACTTTTGTACAGTGATAAGATTAGCGAGATTGGTAAAAAAAGACTTTCGCTAATTAGAGAGTCTCAAGATGGTTTTTATCTTGCTGAGAAAGATTTGGAAATTCGTGGAGCAGGTGATGTGCTGGGTAAAGAGCAATCGGGATTATCCAGTTTTGCAACTTTTGATATAAATGAGTATTATGCTAGTTTTGAAAAAGTAGCTGCATTAGCTCAAGACATTCGAGTTAATTATCCAAAAATTGCGGATAAACTTATTAAAAAATGGTTTGATAAGAATATAAGTTTAGTGGGTGTATAAATTGCAGATTCCTCTAATAACTTATTAGCAGCCCTTTCATCTCTTTTAAGAGAAATCATAAACTATAATGTATCTCCATGCTTATCTATTGCTCTGTAGAGATAAACCCACTTACCTTTATGCTTTACTTAAGTTTCATCCATCTTCCAACTTACATAAGCACTATACTTACTAAACTTTCTGCTGAAAGTAACTTCTAACTCTTTAGCATATTTGATAATCCAACGGTTGAGAGTACTATGATCTACACTAACTCCAAGCTATTTAATTAACTCTTCTACATGCCTATAGCTAAGTGGATATGATAAATACCAACGAAGAGCTTGGAGAATTAAAAGTTTGGTGAAGTGTCTGCCAGTGAAATTTAACATACGAAAATATAAAATTATTTATGATATAATTATACTACAAAATTATGGAAGTGTCAGTTTGCGACAGAACCGATTTAAGCAATGTTGATAATGCTAACTCTCAGAAATTAACGATTCGTGAAGCTGGTGAAGATGATAGCTATGGAGCATTGATTGCTTTAAACTCTCTAAAAGTTACACCTGGTAAAATTGTTTAGTTATAATAAGTTGCTATAAGCTACAAATTTGGTTCTAAATATACTATAATAGTCATATACATATTCTTTCACAATCTCTTGAACTCTTCCAAAGATACTAACAAAAAAAGTGAAATACTAAATGTCAAACGAACAACCACGCAAAAAACTATCATTAGGTAGAAAAACTCTAACAACAAAGATAAACTCCTCTCTTAGTAGTAATCTTAAAACTAAGCTACAAGCTAAAAAAGAAGACTATGTTGCTGAGTTTTTTAGAAATGCAAACAAAGAACTTTCGAACCTATATGTAGAAAGACAAACTCTTGATAATCAAATAAAGCAAATTGAGCATAGACTTCTTTTTGCAAAAAGTGAGCCTTTACAAGAATATTTATTTGAATTAAAAACCAAAGACTTTGAATTGATGTCAAAAATTAATTCTTTAATCTAGTCATTATAGGAGACCTCTAAAACTCGGTTCTGTAGCAAACTGTGTGCATAAGTCTAATATTTCCAAAATCAGCATCCTTTAGATACAATTATGCAGCTATAGCATAAAACTGATCCCAAACAGTCATTTTACCAGCGTTAATGTGCTGACATTTTTTAAGCATGTTAACTAATTTGTACCCTGCTATAGTAGATCCCATATAATCCCATGATTTAAATCCTAACATGGGTCGAGTCAATCTCTTTATATTCCTATGCTCCTGCTCTATCAAATTACTGAGATACTTATTTTGTCTTATCTCTATACCATGAGTTAACCATATCCCAAGCAAAAATAGAAAGATATTAATAGATAGCAAAGCAGTTTCATTAGCACCAGACTTATCTACATTGACTTTTTCCGGCAAGCCATGTTTACCAATGGTTTGTTTAAAGAACTTATGAGCAGCCCTTTCATCTCTTTTAGGAGAAATCATAAACTATAATGTATCTCCATGCTTATCTATTGCTCTGTAGAGATAAACCCACTTACCTTTATGCTTTACTTAAGTTTCATCCATCTTCCAACTTACATAAGCACTATACTTACTAAACTTTCTGCTGAAAGTAACTTCTAACTCTTTAGCATATTTGATAATCCAACGGTTGAGAGTACTATGATCTACACTAACTCCAAGCTATTTCATTAACTCTTCTACATGCCTATAGCTAAGTGGATATGATAAATACTAACGAAGAGCTTGGATAATTAAAAGTTTTGTGAAGTGTCTACCTGTGAAATCTAACATAGAAAAACATAATTATATTTGTGATAAAATAATACTACAAAATTTCGCAATTGTCAGTTTGCGGCAGAACCGATAAATTTTCAGATTTAAAAAAATAGGATTAGAGTACATAGAGGTTTATCTAAATTATGGAAGAAAAAGTTGGTTGACTACTATCTACTAAATAACGGTAGAAAATAGTGAAAAACCAACCTATTTTTGAGATTAGCTCACTATTTTTAATGAGACTAATTCTAACTTTGGCTTTAATTTGAGTGTTTGGGATAAGTTGTTTAAAACCTACAAAGCTCAACCTAGCAAAGACCATATTGATATGAAAATTGGACTTGATGAGTATCGTGAAGTCAACACAAAACAGAAGCTTATAAGTATGCTTAAAATACCATTTTTGAAATGATGTTCTTGAATACTTAGAAAGAATGATTGATAATTAAACATCAGAATATTTTTTTAACAAAAAGGATTACAACTATGTCCAACATTAATGAAACAGGTAAAGTTTATGCGCGTCCATGGGGCTCTTACCAGACACTTAATTTTACAGAAAAAAGCCAAACTAAAATTATCACAGTAAAGCCAAAAGGGCAGCTATCTTTACAAAAGCATTTTAAAAGAGCTGAGCATTGGGTTGTTGTAACTGGCAAGCCGACTATCACTGTTGATGAGAGTGTAAAAGAGTACAATGTTGGAGAAACTGTATTTATACCAAAAGAGTCAATGCATAGGTTAGAAAACTTTACTGATAGTGATATTCAAATAATTGAAGTTCAGGTTGGAGATTATCTTGGGGAAGATGATATCGTTCGTTTAGAAGATATTTATAAGCGTGATTATAAAAATATAACAATTTAAATATAAATCTTGGGGAATGTCTACTTGTAATTAGCAAGTATCTTTAGTATTATATCTCCTGCTGACTTGGTCTTACGCAATGATAGATTGCCAACCCCGCCAGGTCCGGAAGGAAGCAACGGTAACAATTGATACATGTGCCGTGAAAAGTCTGAGTCAGCACTACATTTTAAATTAAAGTCTGTTAATTATTTTATGTATCCAACCTGAATAAATAGTTTTGTTTGTGACAAGGCGTTGTTTATAAATATATCTTTACACGATTCAATTTCAATTTTTTATGTATAGATTTGATAATCTCGAAGAAATTATAGAGCTAATCGCAAAAATGGTTTGGTTTTTCACTATTTTATACCGTTATTTAGTAGATAAGTAGTCAACCAAGTTTTTCTTCAATAATATAGATAAACCTCTATGTACTCTAATCCTATTTTTTAAATCTGAAAAATTTACCACCATCAAGATGATTTGTTTTATTTGGAGTGCAAAATGATTTGTTATTTTTATATGTGAAAAGATAGTACAGATTAGAGCATAAACTAGTGTAAGCTGCTCTTAGCTTATAGTGAGTGTAAATTGCTTCACCAGTCTCATAATTGACTGTCATCTCAGCTAGAAAATTTTCATATTTAGCACGCCAACCTTGTAACTTAGGGTTTTTAGTTATGTACCTTTGTACTATTTGTTTTTGATGAAAGTGGCACATTGGTGTCATATACTCTTTGAACACAGTGTGTAAGACTCTTTTACCGTCCATAGTAAAACTATTAATCGTATATCCTAAGGGAGAGTAATTGCTTGAATGATTTTTTGTAATATTCACACTTTTCTTTTTCAACATGCTCCCACAACAAGATCTTGCATTTTAGTACTTGAATCTAAGCATCATAAAAAATAACGGTTCCTAACTTATCTTTTCTCTTGCCATAAAAAGTTGTATCACATTCTCAAGTTACTGCTCTAAAGTCATGCCTTTTTATTTCTACTTGATAGTTATTTATTTGACTATAAATAGATCTTTTTGACTTAAATACTTTGCCACAAGTGTTGCATCTATATCTTTGTAAGCTGTTTTTTTGTGCCATACTTTTGAGTCTGTTTTGAATCACAATTTAAACATTTTTTAGTGTTTTCTTACAAGCATTTGTAAGTAATCCTTTTTAAACCCTTATTATATCTTATTTACAGTCGTATTTAACCAACACGTTTTTGCGATTAGCTCAGAATTATAGGTATATTTATGGCTGGAATGGTTTCAATGTTATTCTCGTTTTATTTTATTGGCTCTTTTTTACGAGTAGGCGAAAAATATAGTTATAGCTTGATTTTATTGATATTTTTATAAACTCTATCTTTTTCTTTTGGATTGTTCAAAGGTTTATCCCAGAAACATCTGGTAAGAATCTTGAAGAGCTTGAGCATAGTTGTGATTAAAAAATATTGGCACACCCAGCGGGACTCGAACCCACGCCATCGCCTTCGGAGAGCGATACTCTATCCAGTTAAGCTATGGGTGCTTTTATGGAGAGCTCTTTAATGCTATATAAAGTTTATCATATAAAAAAATATCAAAAAATAAAAAATTCTGCTTGAAAAAATCATTTTAGGTGCGATATGTAGAGATGTAAAGCATAAGACTTAGATAATTTTATGATTACAAGTCATTTAAATATTTACAAAACAAGTTAAACATAAACAAAGGAGTAAAATGGTTATGAATATTCGTCCATTACAAGATAGAGTGTTAGTTCGTCGTGCGAAAGAGGAAACTCAGTCTGCTGGTGGTATTATCTTAACTGGTAGTGCTCAAGAAAAACCTAGTGAAGGTGAAGTAGTCACTGTTGGTAACGGTAAAAAGCTAGACAATGGTTCAACTCAGCCAATGGATGTAAAAGCTGGCGATAAAGTACTTTTTGGTAAATTTGCTGGTAGTGAAGTAAGAGTTGGCGATGAAGATCTTCTGATGATGACAGAAAATGACATTATGGGCATTATCGGGTAATAGAAACATTAAATGCGTCATGCTGAATCAAGTTCAGAATGACATGTTTATTTTAAAATATTAAATTTTTAAAGGAGAATAACAATGACAGCTAAAAAAGTTTTATTTTCAGATGAAGCTCGTGTAAAAATGCTTGATGGTGTAAATACACTAGCAAACGCAGTAAAAGTAACTTTAGGCCCAAAAGGCCGTAATGTAGTTTTAGATAAATCTTTTGGTGCTCCAAGCATTACTAAAGATGGTGTGTCTGTAGCTAAAGAAATCGAACTTGAAGATAAGTTTGAAAATATGGGTGCTCAAATCGTAAAAGAAGTAGCATCAAAAACAGCTGACGTAGCAGGTGATGGTACTACTACAGCTACAGTTTTAGCTCAAGCATTACTTACAGAGGGCTTAAAAGCTGTTGCTGCAGGTATGAATCCTATGGATCTTAAGCGTGGTATAGATAAAGCCGCATCTAAGCTGGTAGAAGATTTAAAAGTACTTTCTAAGCCATGCTCAGACGCTAAATCTATCGAGCAGGTTGGTACTATTTCTGCTAACTCTGATGTTACAGTTGGTAAGATTATCGCTGATGCAATGGCAAAAGTAGGTAAAGATGGTGTAATTACTGTTGAAGAAGGCAAAGGCTTTGAAGATGAACTTGATGTTGTTGAAGGTATGCAGTTCGATAGAGGCTACTTGTCTCCATACTTTGCTACTAACCAAGAGAACATGACTACTGATTTAGAAAACCCATATATATTAATGATAGATAAAAAAATCTCTAATATCCGTGAGTTACTTCCTGTATTAGAAGGTGTTTCTAAGTCTGGTAAGGCTTTACTTGTAATTGCTGAAGATGTAGAAAGTGAAGCTCTAGCTACTCTAGTTGTAAACAATATGCGTGGTGTAGTTAGGATATGTGCTATAAAAGCTCCAGGTTTTGGTGATAGAAAAAAAGCTATGATGGAAGACATTGCAATTCTGACAGGTGCAACAGTTATATCTGAAGAGCTAGGCATGAAGCTAGAAGAAGCTGGTATGGAAAGCTTAGGTACAGCAAATCGCGTACAAGTAACTAAAGATGATACTACTATCATTGATGGTGCAGGCGATAAAGATGCTATAGCTAATAGAGTTAAAATGATTAAAGCTAACATTGATGAAGTAACATCTGATTATGATCGTGATAAGCTTCAAGAAAGACTAGCTAAGCTTTCTGGTGGTGTTGCGGTAATCAAAGTAGGTGCTATCACAGAAGCTGAAATGAAAGAGAAAAAAGACCGTGTAGATGATGCTCTTCATGCAACTCGTGCAGCAGTAGAAGAAGGTATCGTTGCCGGTGGTGGTGTTGCTTTTATCAGAGCTCAAAAAGCTCTTGATGGTTTAACTGGTGATAATGAAGACCAAAATCATGGTATTGCATTACTTAGAAAAGCTATCGAAGCGCCACTTAGACAAATCGTTATGAATGCTGGTGGTGAAGCTTCTGTTGTAGTAAACGAAGTAAAAGCTAAAGAAGGTAGTCATGGCTACAATGCAGCAAATGACACTTATGGTGATATGGTTGAAATGGGTATCTTAGATCCTACTAAAGTTACTCGTTCTGCTTTACAACATGCTGCATCTATTGCTGGTCTTATGATCACTACAGAAGCTATGGTTGGTGAAATCAAAGAAGACGCTCCTGCTATGCCTCCTATGGGTGGTGGCATGGGCGGAATGCCAGGCATGATGTAATTATCATTATATCTTTCTTTAAATTCTAAATTTATCTATATATTCTCTATCTTTTTTATCTTAGATTAACTTATAATACCTCTATGTTTATTTGATAGATATATAATAATGGGTGGAGTTTCCTCAAGTGATGATAAAGTTTTAGGCTTTAAAGATGTAACTATTATGGCTGTGACAGCTAACTTTGGTGTCAGATGGATACCTGTTGCTGCATGCTTAGGAGCTTCAGCAGTTTTCTTTTGGATACTAGGAGCGTTGATATTTTTTCTACCATTAGTTGTTATAGCTGTTCAGTTATCTAGGCAGTATCCTGATGAAGGAGGAATGTACGCTTGGACAACTAGAGCAATGGGTGAAAAGTCAGGCTTTATGGTTGCTTGGTTGTATTGGATAAATACGATATTTTATTATCCAGCAGTCCTTATATTCTTAGCTACAAACTTTACATATTTTATAGGCAGGCCTGATCTTATTAACAATCATTACTATATCTTTATAGTTGTTCTAACGGCTTTTTGGTTAATTACATTTATTAGTTTTTATGGACTAAAAGCAAATAAATATTTAGTTGATATAGGTGGTGTACTTGGTTCATTTATACCTGCTATTGCTATTATAGTCTTAGGTTTTGCTGCTTATTTTATATATGGAAAAAGTGCTACTGACTTTTCAGCATCAAATTTATTGCCTCACGGTAGTATATTGAATCACCTTTCTACGCTAACGATTATAATGTTTGCAATGGCGGGTATTGAGATTATTCCAACTTTTGCAAACTCTGTAAGAAATCATAAAAAGAATTTGTTTTATGGTCTAATTGTAGCATCAGTATTATTGATAGGATTATATGTCTTAGCAACAGTAGCTTTGAATTTAGTTGTCTCACCAGATAGCATTGGTAGTTCTTCAGGACTTATGACGGCTTTTGAAATTATAGGACAAAAGTTTGGTTGGGTTTGGTTTCCAAAATTAATGGCATTCTTACTGACTTTTGCAGAATTTGCAGCTGTTAGTATTTGGCTTTTAGCTCCGGTTATTATGTTTTTTAAATGTACACCAAAGGGTATTTTACCTGCATGTTTGCATAAGACAAATCAACACGACTCTCCAAGAAATGCTCTAGTTTTTATGGGCATATTGGTAAGTGTTATTGTACTATTGACAAATTTTTTGCCATCAGTAGATACTATGTATCAAGCTTTGATCTTAATGGCTACAGTGCTTTATTTTATACCGTATTTGTACTTGGTTATTTCATATATAAAGCTTAGCAATACTAAATTGAAGTATATATTTGGTATTTTAGTTTTTATCTCAACAATTTTGGGTATATTGTTTAGTTTCCAACCTCCTACAGATTTGACCGTAACTAGTGATATTTTTATTTATGAGTTGGAGTTGATTTTAGGTCCAGTTATATTTATATTAATAGGATATTTACTGTACAAGTTTAGAAAAAAATAATGTTTTAAAAACATTATTAATGATACTGTAAATAACAACTTGCTATAAGAATATACTGATTAGTATTTATTTAACCTTTTATCAAGAATACTTGTCGGCAGTATTCGCTTAAGTGTGGTCATTATCCAAGTGGCTTTGGTAATATAATATCTAGGCTTAGGTTTAGAGCTATTTAGAATCTTTTCAACTACTTTAGCTACAGAAATTGCAGGCTCATTAAATGGAATAGGTTTAGGTTGACGCTTGATTATTTTCTCATAATCATTGAGATGAGCAGAGTTTTCTCTATATACATTTTTAATAGTTTTAATTGAGTTTTCTCTAAATTTACTGGTTACAGGTCCTGTATTAAGTAAGCTCATATAAATATTTGAGCCTTTAAGCTCGAGTCTCATTGTGTCAGCAATACCTTCGATAGCATATTTGCTAGCATTATAAGCACCTCGGTATTTCATTGAAACTAGTCCTAAAACTGAACTATGTTGGATAATTTTTCCATAACCTTGTTTACGCATTATTTTTACAGCTTTATTTGTTAGGTAATGAAGCCCAAAAACATTAGTTTCAAATTGCTCTTTTAGATACTTGGTATCTATATCTTCTAAAGCACCGATTTGACCAAAGCCTGCGTTATTAAAAACTATTTCAAGAGAACCACTGGTTTTAATCAGTATGTCTTCTATGGCCTTATCTACTTGCTCATAATTATTTACATCGACTAAATATGCTTCAAAACCCTCATTAAAAAGTTTGTCGACAACCATTTGATTCCTAGCTGAAGCAAAAACTCTATGCCCTAAATCTCTAAGATAGGTAGCTGTAGCATATCCAATTCCATCATGAGTACAACCTGTGATAAATATGTTTTGTTGTTTCATTTTCATACATTTAAATTATTTTAGTATGAGTTTAAGTCAAAAAAGTGACTATGTAAATAATATTTAACTAGATTTGTGATTATTATGGCTTATTTATTAAGATCTTAGATTCAAGTTTTAAGTGCGACAAAATAATTATTGCACTAAAAAAGTAAGTTAGATATTGTCACACTTGCTAAAAATCGACTTAAGGAATCACCATAGGACCATCCTACACCCAACTTACTCAAGAACAAAGATACCACATTGGTTCATTATTGAAAATAGGTGTTTCTAAAACACAAATAGCCATGGAAGTTGGTTGTAACCAAAGTAGCATATACAAAGAGATAAACCGTAACACCGGCAAACGAGGTTCTAGACCTAAACAAGAACAATCACTTGCAAACTCAAGAAAACGTAAAGGCAACAAACAAATTATGCAATTTGGTTGGAGCTATGTAGAGCATCTTATCAAACAGTATGGGTATCCAGAGCAAATAAGTGGCGGTTTAACATCTAATGGGTGGGTTAGATGTCATAAGTGCTGAAAGCATCTATAAGTATATCTATGGGAATAAAGAAAGAGGCGGTGACTTACACACTTATTTGCATTGTCAGAAAACTTATCGTAAAAGAGGTATGGCTAGTCAAGAGCATAGAGGCCAAATACAAAATATAGTTTCAATACATGAGAGAGACTTTGTTATAGATGAACGAAGTAGACTTGGAGATTTTGAGGGAGACACTATTATTGGTAAAGATCACAAGGGTGACTTATTAACACTAGTTGATAGAGTATCTAAACTAACTAAAATTAAACCTTTGGCTAGTAAGAATGCTGAAAACTTAGCAAACAGTTGAATACAAACACTTAATGCGTCACATACTCACTCAATCACTTTTGATAATGGTAAAGAGTTTTCCAAACACATGCTAATATCAGAAGTATTAAATATAGATATATTTTTTGCTGATCCATACTCTTCTTGGCAACGTGGCACCAATGAAAATACAAATGGGTTAATTAGACAATTCTTCTCTAAAAACCTGAGATTAGATAATATTACTTAAGACCAAACTAGAAGAGTTGAAAACCTATTGAACAATAGAACGAGAAAAAGTCTTGGATTCAACACTCCTCTTCAGGTAGAATCTAGAAATAAGGTTCTCGCACTTGGTACTCGAATCTAAGGAGTAATAAAAAATTACTGTTTAAAGAAACCAAATATTTTATTTATAATTCCTTTTTCTTCTTTCTGAGTTACTGAAGAATCACGCATCTGCGTAATTTTGTCTTGAAGACGATTTTCCATCGCTTTATCATCTTGAGATTCTTTAGGAGTAAGAATTTCTAGAACCTCTTCAATTTTAGATTTTTCTTCTACTTTAATTGAACTTGCATCGCTAGTTTGCTTATAAAACTTTACATCTGTGACTATGAAATTATCATTTTCATCTTTTGCAATGAAACCTTGCTCACGCAGAATACGACGGAATTTGTAAATACTACTTTTAGAAACACCAAAATGTTCGGATAATTTTGCTGCATTTTGACCATTTTCTATAGCTTTTATGATAGCGTTTTTTATAGCTAACTTTTTTTCTGGAAGTATTTTCATTTATAATGCCCTTAAATTGATATTCAATTATATTATAGCCTATTCTTTTTAATTATACAACTTGACTTGATGCCCAGCCAGAAGCCCACACCCACTGGAAGTTATAGCTACCTAACCAACCTGTTACATCTACTACTTCACCGATAAAGTATACACCTTTAGTATTATTTGTTTCCATGGTTTTTGACGATAATTCATTACAACTCACACCACCAAGTGTAATTTCTATAGTAAGATAACCTTCATTAGCTTGTGGATAGACAGTCCACTTATGAATTCTTGAGTTTATCTCCATTAGTTGGGCTAAAGTCAAATCACATACAAGCATATCGATTAAGTCTTCAAAGAATACATTTACTAAGCTTTTAGGCAATAATTCAGCTAAATTGTTTTTGGGTGAAGTTTTTGAGCCTATGGCTTTCTTTTCAGATAAAACTTTTCTATATCTAGCGAAGTAGATAAGTCAATGTCTATAGATTCTCTAGCTTTCCAGTAAGATGATATTTGTAAACAGCTGGACCACTTAGACCCTTGTGATTAAATAATATATTTTCATTAAAGCTAGCTCTTTCATTTGAGACACTACAGAATGCCGAAACACCCTTTAAAACAGAATATTTTTCGCTATCATTGTCTTTGAAAATAAATTGTACAAGTTCTGCTGTTTGAGAATTTACTTTTAGATTAAACTGCTTGGCAATCTTGTATCCAAACCCGGTCTCTCCCATAGTTGGGATTGATAGACCACCTGTTGCTATAACTAGAGACATACAACTATAATCGAAATTTGTAGTTTTTAGGTAAAATGTATCTTCACTCTTATAAAGACTATCAATACTAGTTTCGAGTTTGATTTATACATTGTATTTATCACATTCTGCTAATAGCATATTTACGATGTCTTTAGCATTATTATCTCAGAAAAGTTGCCCTAGAGTTTTCTCATGGTAAGAAATATCGTAATCACTAACTAAACCCATGAAATCCTATTGGGTATAGCGAGACACGGAAGATTTGATGAAGTGCTGATTATCCGCTAGGTATTTTTCATTCTCGATGTTGTAGTTTGTGAAGTTGCAACACCCACCCCCAGACATGAGAATTTTTTTATCAACTTTGTTTGCATGGTCAAGTACCAAAACTTTACGGTTTTGTTTACCAGCTTCAATTGCACACATAAGGCCTGCGGCTCCAGCACCTATGATTATTACATCGTAATTATTTATTGTCATTTTCATTCTTTTATAATTTAAAGCTCTTTTAACTTATACCAGTATAGACTAGCTATAATTATTATAACAACTAAGTATATTTAATCATAGAGGTCACAGTGTTTGCATGCAAATAGCTTTGAATATATGATACTAAGCTTGCTATAGGCATATTTACAAGATACATGATTGCAGCAGTTCCTGATATTTGCCTCAACATAGATATACCTTTGTCCATAGGGAGTGGCAAAATAGAGCCGCAAGCAAAATATACCACCATTGTTGCTATGATAAGTATGGCAATTGTCGAAGCTGTAAATAAGCTAGTTATAAAAAATCCTACAGTAAGTAGTATAAAAAGATAAATAACTACCAGAAATATTTTACCAATTGAATAGTGTTTGAGAAGTTTACGGCCAATAATTGGAGCAGGTAAAAACGCTAACCCTAGGAAGATTGCTAACTTGCCAAAATATGCTTCAGAATAGCCCATTACATTTTGTATTAAAAAAGGCCCGAGAGTATTAAAACTAATAATTAAAGAATAACCAATATCTTTAGATATACTTAGAGTCATAAACATTCTATTTGTATGCACTTCTTTGAGATCTCTTTTAACTTTTGTAACAGTCAATTTCTATTTTTCTGCTATATTTTCAGGTATATACAGAAATACAAACACCGTAAGTAAAGCAATAAATATACTAGAAAACCAAAAACCAGATTTCCAAACAAAAGCTGCTTGTAAAAATCCTCCAACAATCGGACCCATGATAGGTCCTAAACCTCAAAGAAAAACCATAGTAGGAATAAGCTTTACCAGCTTTTCTACTGGCAATATATCTGAAAATATACCTCGATTGACAACACCAATCGCTCCCATAAGAAATCATTGTGCTAAACGAGCAATCAAAAGAACACTTTCACTTGGGAATAATGCTAGCATAGCATTAACAATTATAAACAAAATACATGAGATTCTCAGTAAAGATTTTCTCCCTAAAGCATCTGTCAAAATTACGATATTAAACAATTAGAAAAATAGAAATAACCCTTTTTACACTAGATGTTGGGATACTTAAAGATGTACTAATACCAGGTAATGATGGTGCAAACAAATCAAGAGACATTCAAATTAACGGAAAAAATGAAAATAGTATAAGCATTCTTATCTTATACTTATATGATAAAAGTTTATTAGATTTTTGTGTATTCAATAGACATTAAAAAATTAAATAGTTAAATTTATATAAAAGCTATAGTTTAACATTACTTTTTAAATTAGGGTGAATTATAGTTAGAAAAATAAAATAACAGGAAATCTAGTTTTATTGTGGGATTAGATTGTTATACCAATTCCAACAAAAACCCATATATTCTCGCTTTATATTTCACACCTAATTTTAGCTTTTAATATTTGCTAATAGCCTAGCTATTATCTACACATTAAAAGCTAAAATTAGGCACATACTATCTTGCGATATTTATATGAATTTATATTAGAGTTGGTATTAGTACCTACCTTGCTGCATCATAGCTTCAGCTACTTTTTCAAAGCCAGCTAAGTTAGCACCTGCAACTAAGTTATAACCAAGATCAAACTTGTTACTAGCAGATACACAAGCATGGAATATGTTACACATAATTTGTTGTACTTTAGCCTCTACTTCTTCAGCATTCCAATCAATACGAGCTGAGTTTTGACTCATTTCAAGACCTGAAGCTGCCACACCACCAGCATTAGCTGCTTTACCCGGGGCTAGGATGACTTTTTTATCCATCAAGAAGTCAATAGCTTCATTTGTAGTAGGCATATTAGATGCTTCTATTACATACTTCACACCAGCTTTGATTAGTTTCTTAGCATCAGCTATATCAATTTCATTTTGAGTAGCTGCTGGCATTGCGATATCTGCTTTTACACCCCAAGGCTTTTCACCTGGATGCCAAGTAGCACCGAAGTCAGTAGCATAATCTTCCATAGTTTTTTCGCCAGCACGAATCTTTAGTAGATACTCAATTTTTTCATTATTATCAATACCTGCTAGATCATGTACATAGCCTTTTGAACCAGATATAGTTACAACTTTACCACCTAACTGAGATACTTTTTTACATATACCCCAAGCCACATTACCATAACCTGAAGTTATAACAGTTTTGTCTTTTAGAGACTCACCATCATGCTTTAGCATTTCTTCTAAGAAAAATACAGCACCATAGCCTGTGGCTTCAGGACGAATCAAGCTTCCGCCAGCTTCTAAAGACTTACCAGTAAGTACACCATTTTCAAATGCACCACGTATTCTACGGTATTGACCATATAGGTAACCAATCTCTCTAACTCCAACACCGATATCGCCAGCAGGTACATCAATATCTGGACCAATATGTCTTTGTAGCTCAGTCATAAAGCTTTGGCAGAAGCTCATTACTTCAGCATCAGTTTTACCTTTAGGATCAAAGTCAGCACCACCTTTAGCACCACCTAGAGGTAGTGTAGTTAGGCCGTTTTTAAATACTTGCTCAAAACCTAAGAATTTGATAATTCCAGAGTAAACGCTTGGGTGGAATCTTAAACCACCTTTATAAGGGCCGATAGCACCGTTAAACTGGTATCTAAAACCTCTGTTTACTTGTACAACGCCATTTCTGTCTGTCCACGTTACTCTAAAAGAGATACCTCTTTCAGGCTCTACAATTCTAGCTAGAATGTTTTCCTCTATATACTTAGGATTTTTTTCTAAAGCAGGTTTTAAAGTAAAAAATACTTCTTTAACAGCCTGTATAAATTCTTTTTCGTGAGTGTCTCTCTTTTCAACGTCTGCAATCACTTTATCAATATATTTTTGAGCATTCATTTATGCAATTTCCTTGGTTTTAAAGTTTGCGAATATTTTATATTTGTATAACTATACAATTTTACAACTTCATAGCATCAAATCAAATCATTTTTATCAAAAAACTTATCTTCAAATTCAATTGAATAATCTTCCAAATACATGCAGAAACACAAAGCGAAAACCATTTATTTAATTACAGCTAATAAAAAATGCTTCTAAAACAGGTTTTTGAATAAAAGGAAGATAAATGAAGTACTGGTATAAATAAAGATAATCTATCTTTAGGTATATACAGCTCAAAATATTTATTTATACCCTGTGCTCATCTAGTGTAGTATCCGTTAGCTTTATTTGGTTACTCACTTATTTGATAGAAATTCTTTTCGTCCACAAGGTAATATACTTTCAAATACTATTTTGAGTATTTCATCAATCGCCTTTTCTTTATCATAATATATCTTCTATACTTTTTTGCATTTGTAAGTTAATCACTGACCTTACGCACTTTTTAAATACTGCAATTCAGCAAATGCGATTTGGTTAGCTTTTATCAATAGCTTTGACCTCAGAGCAAAATGATTTATCTTGTGCTTTATTTGCAAACACTCAAACTTGAAGAATGATAAAACTGATAAGTAAATATGATTGCTCTGAGTGCTTATAGTCTTATTTGGTGATTTAGCTAAATCAACATTATGTTTTAAAGATTTGTGAAATTCTTCAACTTTACAGAGTTTTTCATAGATTGTTGAAATAGCATCTACATCAAGATCAGTATAACTACATATCAAATTCAAAACACCTGTACTTCCATCTTTGTTTGTAAAGATTAGGCGAACTATAACAACTTCGTTATCATAACCCTTCACATCTCCTCGTATAGATTGTTTGTCTGATAATTCTAGTTCACTTACGCTAATGAATTCGCCGTTATGTTTATACTCTAGACTTGTAGCAAAAAGACGATTAGATTGCAAAGCAGCTATAAAGTCTTTCTCATGCTTAGTAATAAAATCAAAATTATCTTTCGCTGACAACTATGTGTCCATTTGAATATACCTGAATGTAAGCTTATTGTTTATTGCGACTTTAATCATATCTTGCATCAATTCGTTTGTAGCTTCTGACGCTCGTTTTAACTTTCTAGTCTTTATGTCACTAAACTGTACAGGCTGACTCACTATTTCAAATGCCACAGGTATTTATACTTCATTGATGTAGTATAGAGCGTTCAACATGTTGATACCTCTAACTGATTTGCCAACTGTATGATCAAAATGCCAACACATGATATCACTCTCTTTAGTCCATTTTTTCTCTTGCATAGTATCATCAAAAATTAGACAAGCATCTTCTCTTTCAATTTATCGCACAGTCGACTTTACTTGTTTACATAAGTCTTTTGAATCATATTTTTGTTTAGATAAAAAACAAGTTATTTTATCATGACTGACATCCCCTTACATTATTGATAACAATCCTGTTGTTGTAGCGTAACCCTTTCCACTGATTCAATAATTAGTATAAAGTTCTGTATAAGCTATTTTTATTTCTACATTATACTATATTTATACATTTACTGAGTCAGGTCAGGTAATAACTAAAAACCCTAAGTTACAAGCGAGTAAAGATTTACAAAGAATAATGCTCACTCTAACCAAAACTACAGAAAAGACATTTAAGAAAAATTTGCAAGGTTGGCGTGCTCAATATGAAAATTTTCTAGCAGAGATGACAGTCAATTATGAGACTGGTGAAGCAACTTACACTCACTATAAGCTAAGAGCAGCTTACACTAGTTTATGCTCTAATCTGTACTATCTTTTCACATATAAAAATAACAAAGCATTTTGCACTCCAAATAAAACAAATCATCTTGATGGTGGTAAATTTTCAGATTTAAAAAATAGGATTAGAGTACATAGAGGTTTATCTATATTATTGAAGAAAAACTTGGTTGACTACTATCTACTAAATAACGGTAGAAAATAGTGAAAAACCAAACCATTTTTGCGATTAGCTCATAATTCCAATAAATACAAAATTGCAGTAAAAGAAATTGATAGCATTAAAAATACGATACAACCAATAAAATTGCTTAATCAATACATAGTATTAAAATATAGTGCTAAAAATCTCTTTAATTCCTTTCTTAGCAATACCTAGCATCTGAGCAAACTCTTCTTCAGAGAAGTCTTTACCTTCAGCAGTTCCTTGAATCTCAATAATACCACCAGTTGAGTTCATGACTACATTCATATCTGTCTCAGCGTTTGAATCTTCGTCATAATCAAGATCAAGTACTGGCTCATTTTTATATACACCAACAGATATTGCAGCTACTTGAGCAATTATAGGCTTAGCATCTTCAGCTATCTTAACATTTGCTTTCATATGCTCAATTGCATCTTTTATAGCTAGCGATGCGCCTGTAATAGAAGCCGTACGCGTACCGCCATCAGCTTGGATTACATCACAATCTACACGAATAGTATTTTCACCAACTTGAGTCAAGTCTAAGCTTGCACGCAGTGCTCTACCTATCAAGCGTTGGATCTCTTGAGTACGACCAGACTGCTTACCACGAGCAGCTTCACGATCCATACGAGTATGAGTTGAGCGAGGAAGCATGCCATACTCAGCAGTTAGCCAACCTTCACCAGAGTCTTTTTTAAATCTTGGTACACCTGGTATCACAGATGCTGTACATAGTACCTTTGTATCTCCAAATTCTATAAATACAGAACCTTCTGCATGTTTTGTAAATTGATGCGTTATTTTTATATTTCTTAGTTGGTCATTATTTCTGCCGCTTGGACGCATTTTATATCCTTTTGATTAGTTTTATAGCTTTATATAGAATATAATTATACAAATCAAAAGCGAAATAAGAAACCTTAACTTTAAGGTATATCTATTATATGAATATTCAAAAGCTAGATGATATAAAAAGATACTGGCTCAATGATGCTAAAAACCTTGTAACATCATTATCTAAGGTCTATGGAAATATTACACTTACAAAGCTTGCTCAACAATTTGAGGCCCCAAATATTTTTGAAAAATCATTACTCAACAATAATGATACTTTAATTAGGAAAATCACTCTTTCTAATCTACATGCTAAGCTCATATATGCTCGTACAGCTATTCCTAAAAATACTTATGACTACTTTAGAGCAGAGTTAGATAATCTCGGCACTAAGCCTATTGGTGATAACTTACTTTTTGATAAAGAAAGGTTTGATAGAGATGAGTTTATTATCCGTAAGCTTTCAAATATAGAGTTTGAAACAGAGACAAATCAGCAAGCTTCATCAGATATTTATTCTCGTAGCTCAGTTTTTACTTTCAAAGATAATTCTTCACTAAAATTGCTTATAACTGAATACTTCCTAATAATTCCAGAGGTTGCAAATGCTAACTAAAGAAAAGATCCAAGCTTACATAATGCTAATGAGGCTACACCGCCCTATTCCTATACTACTAATGCTCTATCCTACAATTACTGCTTTAGTGCTTGCTAGTCATGGTTTCACAAGCTTTCAACTTCTGATTATTTTTACTGCTGGCGTAGTTCTTATGCGTACAGTTGGATGTATTGTAAATGATATTGCAGATATAGACTTTGATAGGCATGTTGCTCGTACAAACACTCGTCCAATCACTAGTGGTAAACTCAATGTTAAAAATGCTATTTGGTTTTGTCTTGTACTTACACTTATAGCTTTTGGCTTTGTACTATTTCTCAACTTATACACAATTTTATTATCATTTGTTGCTCTCTTTCTTGCTGTATTATACCCATTTTGTAAAAGATTTTTTGCTATACCGCAGTTAGTTCTTGGGTTAGCGTTTAATTTTGGGATATTTATGGCTTTTTCAGCAATTCAAAATAGTATACCTTTGGAAGCATGGATATTTTATATAGCTACAATATGCTGGACTATAGCTTATGATACAGTTTATGCTTTAGCTGACAGAGAGTTTGACTTAGAAATTGGCATTAAGTCTTCAGCCGTTACATTTGGAGATAAAGTCTTTAACTATATATTGGTATTTGAGTGTTTAGCGTTACTATTTCTAGTATTATTAGGCATTTATTGCAATTTTAATGCTTTGTACTATATCGGTGTTTTTATAAGTGGGATATTTTTTATCACAAACTTTTTCATCTACAAAAAGCTCGGTATTGCAAATTGCATCAAGGCCTTTTCAGATAACCACTGGGTCGGCTTAGTTCTGCTAGTAACTATATTTTTACAGTATGTCTAACAGTAAACTGTAGTCATTCTATTATGAATGCTTGCTTTTATCACTTAATAAAATTATCCTAGAAACAATTACTATTAACTGACCTAGATATTTATGATAAAAGTTTTTTACGACGGTAAATGTGGTCTATGCTCAAGAGAAATTAACCATTATAAAAAAGTAGCTCCAAAAGGCATATTTGATTGGATAGATATAACCTCCTCTGCTGATATTTTAATAAAAAAAAATCTTAATTATAGTGACACCCTAAAGCTTTTACACACTAGAAATGATGAGGGAAAGTTATTTATCGGATTAGATTCTTTTATTCTAATATGGCAACAATTAAAATATTGGAAAATACTTGCAAACATAGTTTCACTACCAATAGTCAAACAAATCACAAATATAGTCTACAAAGCTTTTGCAAGCTGGAGGTTTAAACGACTAAGTTACTGTAAAATAACATCAAATAAAAGAGAGAAATAATGAATTTAATTATCGGAGCTATATTTGGCTTTATATCTGTAGCAATAGGTGTTTACGATGAACATGGATTAAAAACGGCACCGTCAAGTTAACTACGACTAAATCCATCTAGTGTATAATTATATCAAATTCATCTAATTATTTCTAAATCATGCTCACACAAAAACCTAAACGATATCATTATCCAGCAGAAATTATCAGTTATGCTATTTGGATTTATCATAGATTTAATACTAGCTATAGAGATGTAGAAGAAATACTTAGATATAGAGGCATTCTAGTAAGTTATGAAACAGTAAGAACATGGAGCAATAAGTTTGGTAAATCTTTTGCTGATGTAATCAAAAAGAAAGAGCCTAAACCTACAGACAAATGGCATCTAGATGAGATGATTATTAAAATGAATGGGGTTAAGTTTATTCTATGGAGAGCTTTAGACTCTAATGGTCATGAGCTAGATGTATTCTTACAGAAGCGTAAGAATAAAAAGGCTGCTATACGCTTTCTTACTAGGTTGTTAGGATCTTATCCAGCACCTAGAGTGATTGTTACTGATAAGCTCAATAGCTATACAAGACCAATTAAGCATATGACCAAAGCAGATCATAGAAGGCATAAAGGTTTGAATAATAGAGTAGAGAATGCCCATCAACCTACACGTAGAAAAGAGAAACGTCTGATTAAGTTTAAATCACCTGGAGGAATTCAGAAGACACTAACTCTTATGGGTCGAGTAAGGAATATATTTGCAGTACCAGTAGGCAGATATTTAAATTCTAGAGAAACGCAAAGAACTAAATTTAATGAAGCGTTGAATATATGGTAAGATGCAGCGTCTGAAATTCTCTGTGCCTAAAACATAGTGAATAGCATTTTTACGGCTTTTAAAAGTTAACTTGACGGTGCCGTTTGGAGCATAGATTATTTTATAGAAATAATCTGGTATAGCTACACCATTACCAATAGTATTGTATGCTTTTTTCTTCTTATAAATTACACCAGTAATTGTATATACCCCTTTATAGTCATTGTATCAGTCGTTTGTTATAATTTAAGATTGTAACATATTATTAAGGGATATTTATATGAATAAAGTTAATGGTAAGATAGTTTGTGTAGGTAGAAATTATATTGAACATATATATGAATTAAAAAATGATATTCCAGAAGAACCTGTTATCTTTATGAAAAATAGTTCTTGTAGATCGTCTAAAATAAAAATAAAAGATAATCAAAATTTACATTATGAAGTGGAAATTGTTTTCATATTTAATTATGACTCTAAAATAACTGGCGTGGGCTTAGGTATTGATTTAACAGATAGAGCATTGCAAACAAAACTAAAGAAAAAAGGGTTGCCTTGGGAATTATCTAAATCCTTTGATAATAGTGTTATTTTAAGTGATTTTATTAAGATATCAGATGAAGATATCAGACATTTATCGTTTAAGGCATATAAGAATAATGATTTAGTGCAAGAAGGGAGTTACGATCTCATGATAAATAAGCCATATGATATAGTTAAGTTCTTAAATAAAAATAATGTGTCTTTAACTTATGGTGATATTCTTATGACAGGTACTCCTAAAGGAGTGGGGAGAATTGTCCAGAAAGATGTATTTAATATATCTTTATTCTTGAAAGAAGATTTGATTTTGCAATCAGTATTTAGCTGTTAATACATTCGATCACAGAAATATTTTTGATTTCATCGAATCTTTGTCGAGATTCATCAAAATTAATTGATTTTAAAACCATAGTAGCTGAAATATCCCATAAACTAGTTGGAGGTTTTAGGTGATCTCCAATAGCTATATTATATATAATATCGTAGTCTTCAGGTTACTTAGAAATTAGCTCTACAGAAGATTTCTTATGTAATGGAGGCTTTAGAATTTATAATAAAGGTGCTGAAAATAGGCTCTCTTTTTTAAAGAAAATAAGGTTGGCGATGAAGTTGTCTCAACAAAACCTTGAACTCAATTTATCTAAATCAAAGTTTTATATAGGTTTTAACAAACTTACAGCGAAACAAAAAGAAGTATTTAAACTTATGTTAAATGGAGAAACTGTTACCTCTTCAGCAGATAAATTATCTATATTAGAAGGAACTATTTCAGCTCATAGGACTGAAATATTTAAGAAAGTTGGAATAGAGTCAGTAAATGATTGAAAATTATTTTGCACTCAAATAAATTTTGCAATTAAATGAAAAAAATACCTCATAAATTTTTGGATATAAATCTATTATATAAATCCAATGCCTATCCATATATATTATTTATTCATGGTGGACCAGGATTAAACTCTCAACCTTTACAATACATGGTTCGAGAATATGACATTTTTGATAAACTAAGTGCAAATGTGATTTTTTATGATCAAAGATCATGTGGAGCTTCTAATTTTATAGAAAATGTTTCTCATAAAGATAATATTAAAGATTTGAAAAACTTAATATTGTATCTAGAAGAAACGGAAAATATATCGATAACCTCTATTATTGGACATAGTTACGGAGCTAAATTATTATCAGATTCTCTTATTAAGGGTCACATAAATAAGGAAGTTAAAATAGTATACTTATCTACTTCTACAAATATATTAGAACCTAGGGTTAATAATATGATGTTTGACTTGTTTAATTTGAAAACAAAAAACTTAGAAATATACAAAGAATTATTCCATAAGATAGAAGATGATAATTTATGGGAATTGACATCTAAAATTGATATCCCTTTTGATATAAAGGAAAGAAGTATGCTTTATTGGTCTAATTTAGATATGTTTGATAAAATATCTAAATATAATAATCCATTTAAAATGAATCAAGATGTTTTTGTTTCTATTAGAAAAGAAATATACGATAAGAAATCCTTGTATGATATTAATATTGAAAACCCAAAATATTGATATTAGGCTTCCATGATTATATAATGAATGGATATAAGACATATTTAGATAATAAGTCTATAGCATACCTATTTATGAAGTCCGCCCATTTCCCACATATAGAAGAGAACGAGAAATTTTGTGAAGTTATTAATAAGTTTATTTCTTAGTATATTATTTGTTTTTGTGGGACTGTCTAAATCTCTTAATATTTGTATAGCAAGTAGTGTTGGGGCATCTTTACCTGAATATAAAGTAGCTATATATAATGCTGCAAGACTTGCTACAGAAAAATACAATATAGATGTTAACTTGACGGTGCCGAAAATAACACTCAAAAAAGTTTCTATTATAGTCCTGGACTGATCGAACGAGCTGAGACATTTTTATTTTTTATTGCAATTATTATATTTCCATCGCTAGTATTTTATTTGGGGTTGATTTATACTTTACTTGTACCTGGGACAACGTGTTTTCGTTGTTACGAATTTTATTTACATGAAAATAAGGAAAAAAATGAAAGATTATATGAATAAAGCATTTGTTGGCTTTATGGCTGGCTTGATTAGTGCATTTATATTGGTTATTGTATTTACTGTTTTTAGTCAACATACAATTTCACTTACAGATCAGTTTAAATATGAATTATACCGCCTAATGATATGGGGTGGAGTTTGGGCTATACTGTTTGCTTTTCCGTTATCTAAAAATATTTGGATAAAAATCACGATAGTTGGTTTAGCTGTTATATTTTTCAACTGCTTAGTTCTTATTAATGCCATTATCTTGCCATTATTTGGTAAAGGCTTTTTTGCTATAGGTGCAACACCTCAAGTATTCTTTATGAATATAATTTTTAACTATCTATGGGCTATATTAACAGGCGTGATATATATCCGTGTTGCTAGAGACTAGTCCTTATCCCAATTCTTTAATAGACAGCCCAATGAGCTGTCACTTCAGTGTATCCTAATCTCCAGACTTGATTCGGAGTCTCTGTAATTATTTCCTAATAATTCTTGAGTTTATAAAGATCGACCTTATATTTTAATGTAATAGTTATATGTTATATATTAAAATTTTTAGAAAAGGAGCAAAATTTAATGGCTGATTATTATTCACTGCTTGGAGTTCGTAGAGACTGCTCTGATGCAGATTTAAAAAAAGCGTACAGACGCCTAGCAAAAAAGTACCATCCAGATGTAAACAAAGAACCTAGCGCAGAAGATAAATTTAAAGAAATTCAAACAGCTTACGATGTACTTGGAGACAAAGAAAAACGTCCACTATACGATAGTTACGGCGAAAACTGGGACAAAGTAAACCAAGGAGGCTTCGGCGGTGGAGCAGGTGGTTCGCAAGGCTTTAAATATGAGGATTTGGGCGATATATTTGGAGACCTTTTTGGTGGTGCTCGTGGAGCAGGTGGCTTTGGTGGTCAACCTAGAGCTAGAAAAGGCCAGGATATGACTGTATCTTTACGCTTAACTGTCGAAGAAACTGTAGCTGGTGGTAAACGCTCAGTATCTTATAGTTATCAAGAAGTAGGTGCTAACGGTATACCATCAGTGCAACATAAAAGCGTAGATGTGAACATTCCTAAAGCTATTGGTAATGGTAAAAAACTTCGACTTAAAGGTAAGGGTGGTGATGGTGTTGGACAAAATGCTCCTGCTGGAGATCTTTATCTAAAGGTAGAAGTAGTTGAGCATAAAAACTACAAGATAGATGGTAATGATATATATGAGCATATAAATGTCGCTCCATGGGAGGCAGCTTTAGGTACAAGTCTAGAAATCGATACGCCATTTGGCAAAAAGAGAATGAAAGTGCCAGAAGGTAGCCAGTCAGGTCGAAAGATGCGTATCAAAGGTAAAGGTTTATCTGGAGGTGACTTCTATGTGGTATATGATGTGAAATTGCCATTAGCTGATACTGATGAGAAAAAAGCATTTTACAATCAAATGAAAGAAAAAATGGATTTTGATCCAAGGGCAACTTTATAGTTGCTTGAAGTTCGGATGCATTATTACATTGCAATTACAGTCTGTGTTTGATAGATTAGCTTATATGAATAAAATTTAATTTCTTAATCTTTTATTTCTTATGAAAAAACCACATTTTGATAAAAAAAGAAAACCACGAACGCATAATAATCACTTTAAAGGTAAGCCAATAGTTGATTATACTAGTGAGTTTGACAAGCAAAAGCTTGAAGCTCAGTCTGGTGATGTAATTGGGTTGTTTAAGTTAATACAGGCTGTCAGACATGACAGAACTAATTTTCAAGAAGAATACCATGATGCAAGGGGCAAGCTAAACAACGACCGTATGGAACTTGAATCAGAGCTTATAAGACTGAAAAAACAATATAATGTTAGAATAGTCTCTTTGCAGGAAGAATATAATTCTGTAAAATCTAATACTAAAGTAGATTTAGCTAAGTTCAGAAAAAGCTAAAAATATATGAAGGTGGTCGGACAGTCGCGCTTTAAAGAGTGAGGAAAGTCCGGGCTTTATAGAGCAAGATGCCAGGTAACGCCTGGGGGGCGTGAGCCTACGGAAAGTGCAGCAGAAAATATACCGCTTTGTGTATACAGAGTAAGGGTGAAAAGGTGCGGTAATAGCGCACCGCGTTGGTGGTAACATTCAACGGCATTGTAAACCCCATCTAAAGCAAGATCAAATAGCGTCACAATGGTGCTGCTCGTACTGTGACAGGGTAGGTCGCTTGAGCGTATTGGCGACAATGCGCCTAGATAAATGACTGTTTATTACAGAACCCGGCTTATAGACCAGCTTCATATTTTTTAAAATGGATATTTATGCAAGTTATAGATTCGAAACTACTAGATACTAATGGGCAAATAAAAGACGATGTTCTGATTGCAGAGCTTAATAACTTTTATCATGGAGATAAGTTTGAGCTTATCAGGTCAGCTTTAGAACTTCTAAAAACTAAAAGTGCAGAAACTGCGCGCCATCCTACAGGGATTAGTTCGTTTCTGTATGCTATAGAAATGGCTTATGTACTATTCAAAATCCACGCTGATGAAGAGTCCGTAGCTGCCGGTATACTTTACGATCTGTATAATTTTTCAGATATTACAGATGAAGAAGTTGAGCTTGCATGTAGTAGTACAATACTGCATATCTTAAAGGGTACGCGTAAGATGTCTGCTATTCGGATGTATAGATCTTCAGATGCAATTTCATTAGAGCAAATTGATACTTTTAGAAAAATGCTTCTAACAGTTATTGAAGATGTGCGAATTGTTCTAGTTAAGATAGTTGATAAACTTTGTACTATTCGTCACTTAAAATCCCTAGTATTAGAAACACATCAAGTTATTGCTCGAGAAACTTTAGATATTTACGCACCTTTGGCAAATAGGCTTGGACTAGGATCTATTAAGTGGGAGCTTGAAGATAGAGCTTTTTTCTTTTTACAGACTGATGAGTATAAAAAAATTGCAAAAAGCTTAGGCGTAACGCGTAATGAACGAGAAAATTTCCTACATGATGTAATTAAGCAGCTTAGAGTGATTCTTAAGAAATATAATCTTCACGCCGGTGTGCAAGGTAGAGTGAAGCATATTTATAGTATTTATAAAAAACTTAAAAATAAAGGTTATGAAAATCTTGATGCATTGTTTGATATAACAGCAGTCAGAGTTATAACCAATAATATTGATGAGTGCTATAAGGTGTTGGCAGAGGTTAATAACATTTATGTGCCTATTCACGCTGAATTTAATGACTATATAGCAAACCCTAAAGCAAATGGTTATAGATCAATACATACTGTTGTAACAGTTGATCGAAGAAACTTAGAAATTCAAATAAGAACTCATGAAATGCATGAAGAATCTGAGCTTGGGTTTGCAGCTCATTGGCGTTATAAAGAGGGTGTAAAATTTGATGCATCTTATGAAGCTCGAGTAGCATGGCTAAGATCTCTTCTTGAATTGGAGAAAGAAATTAATGAATATGGTAGTGATATATCCAAAGAGCTTAATAGACGTATATATGTATTTACACCAGCTAATGAATTAATTGATTTATCAGAAAATTCTACAGTTTTAGATTTTGCTTATTCTGTACACACAATGGTAGGACATCGTACAAAAGGTGCGAAAATCAATGATAAAATTGTACCTTTGACGACAAAGCTTTTTACTGGAGATAAAGTTGAAATTCTTACTCACAAAGAACCAAACCCAAGCAAAGATTGGGCGTCAGAGAAATTAGGATATTTGACTTATTCACGCAACCGAGCTCGTGTAACGAAATGGTTTAATGAACAAAATAAAGAAGAGAATGTAGTTTTAGGTAAAGAGCGTCTTGTAAAGGAGCTTCGCGGCTATGACCTCAAAGAAATAAATTTTGTAGAAGTTGCAAATAACTTCAATATGAAAGCAAGTGATAGCCTATTTGCTGCTATAGAAAGTGGTAGTCTTAAAACTAATAGTGTAGTCAATCATATACTTGATGTATATTCAGCTGAAGAAATTTTAAGTAAGAAAAAGCAGCAGCATGGCCGTGCAAAGCCAAAAGAGTTAAAAGTATTGGTATCTGAGTTGGAAGGTATGAAATATGAAATGGCAAAATGTTGCCAGCCTGTTTACCCAGACCTAATCGAAGGATATATGAGTGTATCAAAAGGTGTGGTAATACATACTGATAAATGTCCAAACCTAACTTATTTAAAGGAAAAGAGCTCTGAGAAGTTGATAGAGGTCAAGTGGCAAGAAATAGATGGATAAAGATCCCATAAGCAATCTTATGAATTTCTCAAATGACTAGGAGATGTGAAAGACAAGATGATTTTTGATAGTATATTTTTATAGGTGTCCTTCAGATTATAATTAGCGAGCAGCTCTTTGTAAGTTGCCTGTATTTTTCATCTGTATAATTGTCGCATTGAATATTCTAATAGTAGTTGTGTTAGTAGAGTGTATTTACTTGCTTTCTTATGTTACACCGTCAATAGATATTGTATTTTCACCTTGTGCAGGTAGAGATATAAACCATTTACCACCTTAAAACTTAGCTGGCACATAGCTACCATTTACCATCAATATAGCTTTATCATTCCCAGAAATAGCTGGATTTGTAATGATTGGAATTTGCTCTTCTTTTGAGAATTTATTTTCAGTTTAAGAAGGGGGAAGTTATTGTAACCTCATAAGTTGAAACTTGAGACTCGTCGAGTACTTGTTTATTTTCTTCAGCAAGCTTAGCATTAACTAATTTTTCAATATCTGACTGCTCAATTTTTACATCTTTTACATCATCAGAATGTTGTGGTCTTTTGGTATCAACAACAGTTGGCTTATCTACTGAAATTACCTTATAATCAGAGTCACTACTAGGCTTATTTTCAGAAAATACCATATTACCATTTTCTCCTCTCCAAGAGTAAATAGTTGGGAAAGCTGCTTGAGTAATTGAATACGAAGATGTAATAGCTACCATCAAAAGTATTTTATTTAGTTTTTTCGTTATATGGTTTCAAAAGTTGTGTAGTCTAATTATAACTAAAATCAACCCTTAGAGAAAGCTAAAACTAAAAATTATCTGCCTAATACACCTCTAATTGTAATTTGAATATCAGTTGTTAAGTTAATTATTTTATGATCATAGGTACACCACGAACAGCTATATCAACCGGACCTGGGTTAAAGCAATAAATAAACCATGTACCATTTTCATAGTGTCATCTATTTGGTATGTCATTAACAACAAATACAGGGTTGTCAAATGCTTGAAGCTTAGGTTCAATAATAACAGGTAGTTTGAGCCTATGAGCAAACATTCTATCACTATTAGTTGGAGATATTATGCGAACACTTACTGTTTCGCGTTGGCGTGGTTTATTCTCAGTGTTCACAGGTTTTCTTTTTTCTTGGGCTCCATAGAGATTTTTCTTTTATGGAATTTAACTAGTCTAGTATTGGTGATGAGTCAGAATAGTCTTTACTTGTGTTGCGAACATTTACCTCTTCAAACTCTTCTGCAAAAAAAGGTGCTGTTTGAGAAAATAGAGTGTTTCCTCTAGCATCATGCCAAGTATAGATATTATTATGAAAAAAACTAATCGGTGTCAAAGCGACTATCAGTTCAGAAATTAAAATTAGTTTTTTATAATTTTTCATAAACTAATCAAAATATTACTTCACTGCTAAATATGGTATATTTTTTCATATACATGCTACTTTTATGAGATTAAATATTCTTAGATTCAAGTTGTAAGTGCGACAAAATAATTATTGCACTAAAAAAGTCAGTTAGATATTGTCACACTTGCTAAAAATCTACTTAAGGAATCACCATGGGACCATCCTACACACAACTTACTCAAGAACAAAGATACCAGCTTGGATCACTATTGATAATAGGTGTTTCTAAAACACAAATAGCCATGGAAGTTGGTTGTAACCAAAGTAGCATATACAAAGAGATAAACCGTAACACCGGCAAACGAGGTTATAGACCTAAACAAGCACAATCACTTGCAAACTCAAGAAAACGTAAAGGCAACAAACAAATTAGGCAATTTGGTTAGAGCTATGTAGAGCATCTTATCAAACAGTATTGGTATCCAGAACAAATAAGAAGCGGTGACTTACACACTTATTTGCGTTGTCAGAAAACTTATCGTAAAAGAGGTACGGCTAGTCAAGAGCATAGAGGCCAAATACAAAATAGAGTTTCAATACATGAGAGAGACTTTCTTATAGATGAACAAAGTAGACTTGGAGATTTTGAGGGAGACACTATGATTGGCAAAGATCACAAGGGTGACTTATTAACACTAGTTGATAGAGTATCTAAACTAACTAAAATTAAACCTTTGGCTAGTAATAATGCTGAAAACTTAGCAAACAGTTGAATACAAACACTTAATGCGTCACATACTCACTCAATCACTTTTGATAATGGTAAAGAGTTTTCCAAACACATGCTAATATCAGAAGTATTAAATATAGATATATTTTTTGCTGATCCATAATCTTCTTGGCAACGTGGCACCAATGAAAATACAAATGGGTTAATTAGACAATTCTTCTCTAAAAACCTGAGATTAGATAATATTACTTAAGACCAAACTAGAAGAGTTGAAAACCTATTGAACAACAGACCTAGAAAAAGTCTTGGATTCAAAACTCCTCTTCAGGTAGAATCTAGAAATAAGGTTGTCTCACTTGGTACTTGAATCTAAGATTTTTCATTCTTATAGACAACCCCCTTAGTGATTGAGTTTTAATTTTTAAATGGAAATTGAGTAAATATCAAACCTATTAGTTTTTCCTTTGATTTGAGCAGATGGTTTTTTTTCTGATAAATATTCAGCATTGGTAGGGCGTTTGACAATGAGTTTCTTAGCTATACAAGAAATAAAAGCATTATCTAATATTTGAGAATTTATGTTTTCATCATTAAAAACCACCTGGTGCATTATTTGCATGTTTTGCTTAACTTTAGCACTCTTTTTTCGCTCGGGGAACATTGGGTCGATATAAATAGCATCAAACTGTTTGTTTGTGGTATCTATATAGTTTGTAGAATCAGTATTTATCAAAGTGATCTTATCAGCTATTTGCTTTAAGCTATACTCATTTTTAGCTCGTTCAAGAGCATCTAAAAGAAGTAGATATATATATGGATCTTTCTCAATAGCTGTAACTAAATGACCTCTTGAGGCTAGTGTAAAAGTATCTATACCCAGGCCAGCTGTAGCATCTAGGATTTCTAGTTTATTTTTTGAGCGACCTTCAACTGCTTTTACTACGCTACATTTTTTAGATCTTGGATCAATTCTACTTAGAATGTCTTTATCATTAAAGTCTATAAATAGCACTTTACTGTTGCAAAAAAGTTTTAGATTCACATCTTGTAGAAACAAATACTTATCATTTGGTTTAATAATTAAGTTGGAGCTACTAATTAATCTCTCAATATATCTATATGTGGTGGGGTCTTTAGTAAAAAGCAAGGTGTTGAACTATTTTTAGTATGTGTTGTTAGATACATTTTAACTAATATCTATACAAATTTAAATATTTATAAACTATAATGGCTATATATCGAAGTAAAAAAGTTAAAAATGAAGTTAATAACTGACCTTACGTATTTTTTAAATACTGCACTTCAGCAAATGCGATTTGGTTAGCTTTTATCAATAGCTTTGACCTCAGAGCAAAATGATTTATCTTGTGCTTTATTTGCAAACACTCAAACTTGAAGAATGATAAAACTTATAAGTAAATATGATTGCTCTGAGTGCTTATAGTCTTATTTGGTGATTTAGCTAAATCAACATTATGTTTTAAAGATTTGTGAAATTCTTCAACTTTACATAGTTTTTCATAGATTGTTGAAATAGCATCTACATCAAGATCAGTATAACTATATATCAAATTCAAAACACCTGTACTTCCATCTTTGTTTGTAAAGATTAGGCGAACTATAACAACTTCGTTATCATAACCCTTCACATATCCTCGTATAGATTGTTTGTCTGATAATTCTAGTTCACTTACGCTAATGAATTCGCCGTTATGTTTATACTCTAGACTTGTAGCAAAAAGACGATTAGATTGCAAAGCAGCTATAAAGTCTTTCTCATGCTTAGTAATAAAATCAAAATTATCTTTCGCTGACAACTATGTGTCCATTTGAATATACCTGAATGTAAGCTTATTGTTTATTGCGACTTTAATCATATCTCGCATCAATTGGTTAGAACCTTAACTTTTTACTTTCTATAGCATATAGCGTACTTGGTGTTTACTATCTAAAAGATGAGTTTAATGGAATACACAATATCGCTGATGCAATATATTGCACAATAGTTACATTTAGTACTCTCGGTTATGGTGATATAAGCCCTATAACTGATCAAGCACAAATGTTTACCTTGTCTGTAATGATAATTGGTATAGGTTTTTTTGCTAGTGTAGTGATCTTACTAGCAGGAAGCGTAATTAACAAAATATCAGACCAATTAAAATATCAACATTGAGCATCATTCATGAATAATTATCTTATAATATGTGTCTATACTGAAATCACAAAATGTCTTATAAAAGAACACTTTCAATCACAAGTTTCAGACTTAGTTGTTATAAAAAAAGACTATCTACAAAAATTTATAAATATAGATGAAGAGCAACAAAAGCATTTCATAGACTTAGAATCTAATGACTATAAAGCTCTAAAAAAAGTAAATATCAATAAAGCTGAGGCTGTTTTTATTCTGAATGCAAAAGACTCGGACAATATACTTACACTTCTAGCTATCAAAGAAGTTTTAAAAGATGTCAAAAGACCACCAAAAATTTTTATTAAACTTGATAAGGATGAAAGTATAAATATTGCTAAGAATATTCGTGTTGATAAAATAGTTGCACCAACAAAGACAATAGCTGAAATGCGTATAAATGATGTTACTCACTCAAATTAACCTTATAACTAAAATTATAAAAAAGAAAGCAAAACTATTTAGACTTGAAAGAAATTAGATATTTTCGAGAAATTAAAGCCATTGTAATAATAATAGCTATATCAATGATCAATAATGCTGTAGCCAATTTAGTATTGTAGATCTTTTGAAAAAATGCTGCACCTTGTCCAGGTGCACTTACTTTTGCCGGATTATAGGTTAGACCATACTTCTTAATTATGGATGATCCTATATTTCTAATATTTACTACAGGGACATCTGCTTTCAAGAAATCAACAGCTACCGATCTTACAGACTTGTAGCCAGCTGGTAGATCTTTTACTACACCAGTCAGAAAGCTTGGTAGTGTTAGAAAAATTTTATTATCGACTTTTTTTTCCTTAGCATTTTTATCTTTTACTGTAATAACTTTTGGTTGCTTTAAACCTATAGAAGCCATATTACCACCGACATTAATATATGCTTTTATCTTTTCCTCTCCTGCAGCTTTTTTATACATCTCCATACGAGTTGTAATTGAAGTTGTAGTTGCATGAGGATAAGGAATATTTATGGTTTTATAACCATTTCTTTTTATAGCGTCGTTTAACTTTAAGATTGCACCTGGGGTCATTCCATATCCATTATCTCTGGCACCACCTAAAGTTGCTCCTAAGACATCATAGTCAAACAATCCTTTATCAAATAAGTTCTTATATATATCTGGCCATGTAAAGTTGGGTCTATTTGCACCAAACTGTGATGCTCCTACCGAGAAAATTATAAGAGGTTTAAGCCCCAAAGTTTTTATCGCTGAAAGCATTGCTATATCCAATGCAGGATAAGACCCTGTTTCTTGGAGAGCTACAGTATCTCCCTTTTTAAGATTAAGTTCACTTAACCAAGATACAAATATAGCAGCAATATTTGGGTTTACAGAAGATCTTTTTGAGTATAAATCTCCTGAATCAGTCGTGATTTCAGACATAGATAGTCCGATTAAACCAGTGCACGAAACATCACCAATGTTTTGACACAAGTATCCTTTTGACATAAAAAAACCTTGAGTTATTCGAAAAGCATCATTAGTTGTCTTTGAAGCTTCTATCTTTTGAGTATACCCTTTTGTTTCTACTACGAGATTTTTCTCTACAATATATAAAGAAAGAATCATAAATATAGTCAAAAAAGAAATTATATATCTTGATAAAAACTTACGGTGCCAATATACAGTTTTCATAAATTATATTCCTACTATTTGAGGACCGATTAATACAATCAGCAGTAAACGAATAATTATAGATGCTATAAGTAAAGAACCTATAGTTTCAATAAGCCCTTGTCTATCTATGGATAGTGCTATCAAACCAGGGATAATATACCCAATAACCTGTACTTGATATGAATAAAAACTAGTAGTCAGATACTGAGATAAAAATTCATTAGTCAAAGTCCCTAGTACGAATGATAATAAGACCGTAATAGCAATTCTTCTTCTACCATAAATAATCATAAATCTTGAAAGTAACCTTACTATAGCAAAAATAACAACAGATATAAATAAAGTGATGATAACCCGATCAGGAGCTCCCATCTCTAATGCAAAATATCCAGGTACAACCATACCACCTGTTGATAATCCTAAAAGTGATATAAATATCAAACCAACTATTAATCCTATCCCTATCGAGAGTGTCAACGGATCCATATGATCTCCTGTATCCTTTAAAAAATTATAACTATAAAGTTTCTATACTATTTTTATGTTCTTGATCACAGAAATCAACCAAGCTCATACCGATATCTTTTATATTACCTACCCCAACCAGCATATATGAACTTGCCGGTTGTGCTGAATAAGTTTTTTCTAATATCTCCAATGGTTCCATACCTTCACAAATAATACTTTGCGCAGCTTCAACATTTAAAGATTTTGCATATTTCTTATAGAAAGATACAAAAACATCTGTTCCTGTACCTATTAGTACGACTAAATCTGGAGTTTGCCAACCCAATATAGCTTCTGCAATTTGCTTAGATCTATCTTCTCTATCTGCTCTGCAATTTACTACAAGGACTTTCTTTGCACAATCCTTATACTTTTCGCAAAGCTTATCCCATAGAATCTTCGTAGATACAGGATCATTTGCAGCAAAGGCGTTTGCAAAACTCATCTGCGCATCTTTTACATTAAAAGCATATTCTATCATTGCTCCAGGATCTGGTGTTGCTTCCCACATTCCTTTTAGTGCAACTTCTCTTGGTATACCTAAATCATCAGTAACTTTTAAAGCAAGTGCTACATTTATCTTAAATTCAGAGTATACAAATTTATTAATTTCTTCATCAGAAATTAGCGCCGCATCTTCTGCAGTTGCTGGTATAAGTTCACTACCACGATCTTTACAAGCATACTCAAAAAAATCTAAGTGTTTATCTTCAGCCGTAAAGTATTTTGAATTAACAGGAACTGTGCCTCCGAGGGCTTTAGCTACATCTCTTTCTGTAGGTCCCATTACATCTAAATGGTCTGGGCGAGCATTTGTAAGCACACCATGGGTTGCTTTTATTAACTTTAATTCACATAATGACTGTAATAGTGGTTGCAATGCCATACACTCTATTATAATAGCATCAGCTTTTGCACGCCTAGCCTTAAACATAATTCTAACTTGCTCTGCAATATTACTAAAACCTATCCTAAATACTGGTGTTTCTGATCCATCTACATCTATATATCTTGCTAAAGTACCTGTAGTCTTCGCTACAGTTCTATAACCACCTGCTTGCACACCTGCAGCTATAAGTCTAGCTACACTAGATTTACCACGAGTTCCATTTACATGTATTCTAATAGGTATATTTTTTATTGTTTTATTATGAAAAATGTTTTCAATTAGCAAATACAAACAAAGTACAATCAACGCCCCCACAATTAACCAAAAATCCAAACTAGCACCTACACAATAAGTTATAAAAAATCGCCCTAATTATAACATTTTAAATAAAAAATAGGAAGTCGTGGATAAATAATCACAATGAATTCAAACAGAATAAAGAATCATATGTTTATATTATTCTATAACTTATACTCCACAAAAAGTAGCTTTTACCCTTTCATCATCTATGGGTAAAATCATATAAGCTTCCAACTCTTTATTGAAATCATATCGCACGCTCATAACTTTAACAAGATTATTCACTAAGCTTAAATCTCCTTTTTGAGCAGAAACTAAGGCTTTTTTAACCTGGTGGTTGCGTGGAATGACTATAGGGTTCGTTTGTTGCATAATCGATACACTTTTTTTTAAATTAGAAACCCTAGATTTCCATTTAGATAACCAATTAGATAATCCATCATTTTTTAATTCTTTTAAATTTTGATATGTAAGGCCATAAAAAATATTTGTATAGTCAAGATTATTTGCATTCATTTGACCTAGCAACTCAGAGATCAACTCATCATCGCTTTTTAGGTAATCTTGTAAACCAAGTTTATTTAAAAACATACTTTGCCATTTAACTGTATATTTTTGAGCAAAACTTGCTAAGACCTTTTGTGCTAATTCTATGGCTTTATCTTCATTATCGTTGATAGCCTGTAACAAACTCTCAGCTAATCGAGCAATATTCCACCCAGCTATAGAAGCTTGATTTGCAAAAGCATAACGACCTTTTTTATCAATCGAACTAAATACTGTCTCAGGGTCATACTCATCCATAAATGCACAGGGGCCATAATCAATTGTTTCACCAGATATTGTCATGTTATCGGTATTCATAACACCATGAATAAACCCAACTCGTTCCCATTCAACAATTAGGCTAGACTGTTTTTCTACTAAATACTCTAATAAGCTCAAAGCTTTGTTATTACCATAAGGAATATTGTGCCTTTCTAAGCTATAATCTAGTAACTGCCGCACATACTCTATACCCTGTGTAGCAGCATACTGAAGTGTGCCTACTCTTATATGACTACTTGCAACTCGTACCGCTATAGCTCCCTGCTGCTCTAGACCATTTCGTTCAATGTTTTCACCTGTTGTAATAACTGCTAGTATTCGTGAAGTTGGTATGCCTAGATTGTGCATCGCCTCACTAACTATATATTCTCTAAGCATAGATTGTAGCGTCGCTTTGCCATCTCCCCCGCGTGAATAAGTCGTTCTACCTGCTCCTTTTAGCTGAATATCAACAATTTCACCATTTGGCTTTTTATACTCACCAAGCAAAATTGCTCTACCATCTCCAAGTATTGTAAAATGTCCAAACTGATGTCCCGCATAAGCTTGGGCTATTGGATTTTCACTTGTATACCCAAGCAAAAAATTCAAAACATCTTTTTCACAAGCATTCTCTAAAGACATTCCTAGCTCATTTACTAAAGCATCATTCATAACAACTAATTTTGCATTAGGATATTTATATACAGGCTGATCTGAATAAAACTTTTTTGCTAAAGACCTATAACCATAATCAAACTTAATATTTTCCATCAAAAAACAATCTATACTAATTTAGTATAATTTTATCAAAAGTTTTTTAATTAACATAGTTAAATAGTGGCTAGATATAGAGATTTTAGAATGCTAAAATACTCTAGTCATTTAAATAATTTGAATAAAGATATGGAATATAGAAAATACATTTGCATAGTTTGTGGCTGGATATATGATGAAGCTGAAGGTTGCGAAGAAGATGGTTTAGCACCTGGTACAAGATTTGAAGATATCCCGGATGATTGGGAATGCCCAGATTGCGGTGTAACTAAAGAAGATTTCGAGCTTTTAGAAGAATAATACTCTAAAAGTTATCTATAAAATCAATGTCTACTCCTTTTCAAAATATCTCGTATAAAAATAAACCTTTTATTGTAATGCGTGATGATTTATCTCACTCTATTTTCTCTGGAAATAAAGCTCGTAAATTAGCATATATATTAAATTCTCCAGAAAAATATTCTCATATAGAAAAAATTGTCTCATTTGGGGGCAATCAATCTAACTTTATGTTATCTCTTTCACAGCTAGCAAAGATGATGAGTTGGGAATTTAATTATTGGGTTAAGCCACTTCCTAAATTTCTTAGACAAAACCCTAATGGTAATTTTCAGCTTGCAATAGAAAATAATATGAGATTTTTTGAAACTTCTGAAGTATTGAGTCTGGAAAGTATAAGAAAAGAATATTTCCAAGAACTACCCTGTCTTGCTATACAATACACACCTTCAAACTTGAAAGGGGAATTTATCTGTGAGACTACTTATTTTTTCGATCAAGGTGGACGAAGCCAGGATGCTGAAATTGGTATAAAAGAGTGTGCTTTTGAAATAGAGGAATTTTGTAAAACTAATGGTTTTGATAATTACAGCGTAGTTGTAGCATCAGGAACAGGGTTAACAGCTCTTTACCTAGAGAAATATCTCCTCAACAAAGTCTATACTGTGGCTTGCGTTGGAGATGATGATTATCTACAAAAGCAAATGAATTATGTAGGTGCTAGTTTAAAAAAGCCTGAAATCCTAACAAAAAACTTCGAGAGTAATTTCGGTCAACTGGATACTTCCAATTATAATATTTATAAAAATTTACTTACAGAAACAAATATAGAATTTGATTTACTCTATGATCCTATCACTTGGAGAGTATTGCTTGAAAAGTATGATGATCTTCCAAAACCTATTATATATATTCACTGTGGTGGCACTTATGGCAATATAACAATGATAAACAGATACAATAGATTTATAGAAACATCTAAAGTCTCTTCACTAAATATTTAAAAACAACCACTCTAAATACAACACTACTTAAGATTGCGTTTGGCATTTGTACTCTCTTGGACACTCTATTACTTCATACAAACAGCTAGCTTTAAAAAAGATGCTTGGTTTATATACTTATTTGCAACATTAACTGGCTTAATAAGTCTTACACTATCTATGGGTTCACCTAATATTGAAAACATAAGTATCAACATCATAGATCTAATCGCAAAAATGGGTTGGTTTTTCACTATTTTCTACCGTTATTTAGTAGATAAGTAGTCAACCAAGTTTTTCTTCAATAATATAGATAAACCTCTATGTACTCTAATCCTATTTTTTAAATCTGAAAAATTTACCACCATCAAGATGATTTGTTTTATTTGGAGTGCAAAATGATTTGTTATTTTTATATGTGAAAAGATAGTACAGATTAGAGCATAAACTAGTGTAAGCTGCTCTTAGCTTATAGTGAGTGTAAATTGCTTCACCAGTCTCATAATTGACTGTCATCTCAGCTAGAAAATTTTCATATTTAGCACGCCAACCTTGTAACTTAGGGTTTTTAGTTATGTACCTTTGTACTATTTGTTTTTGATGAAAGTGGCACATTGGTGTCATATACTCTTTGAACACAGTGTGTAAGACTCTTTTACCGTCCATAGTAAAACTATTAATCGTATATCCTAAGGGAGAGTAATTGCTTGAATGATTTTTTGTAATATTCACACTTTTCTTTTTCAACATGCTCCCACAACAAGATCTTGCATTTTAGTACTTGAATCTAAGCATCATAAAAAATAACGGTTCCTAACTTATCTTTTCTCTTGCCATAAAAAGTTGTATCACATTCTCAAGTTACTGCTCTAAAGTCATGCCTTTTTATTTCTACTTGATAGTTATTTATTTGACTATAAATAGATCTTTTTGACTTAAATACTTTGCCACAAGTGTTGCATCTATATCTTTGTAAGCTGTTTTTTTGTGCCATACTTTTGAGTCTGTTTTGAATCACAATTTAAACATTTTTTAGTGTTTTCTTACAAGCATTTGTAAGTAATCCTTTTTAAACCCTTATTATATCTTATTTACAGTCGTATTTAACCAACACGTTTTTGCGATTAGCTCTAGTAATCTCACTATTTATGATTTTGATAGCACCAACCTTAAACAAGTATATAAACAAGACTGATACTCCTAAAATGCAAGTTATTGATGAAAATACCTAATAACTGACCTTAAAGAGCATCAAAAACATTCTAAAAAAAATCTTTTTTGCTAAAATAACATCTAAGACTTAATAATTTGTACAGCTATGAGCAACTTCTCTAAACAGACTTGGCTGGATAATTATCCAACCCATGCACCTAAAACGATAGAAGAAAATAATTACACTGTTTTAGACTTGTATGAAAAAACTATTATAAAGAACAAATACCAAACTGCTATATCATGTCATGAAGTAGATTTTACATTTAGCAAAATAGATGATCTTGCTACAAAATTTGCTAGCTACCTACAAAATGATTTAGGTGTTAAGAAAGGAGATAGAGTTGCTATTGTATTACCTAACTGTGTTCAGTTTATAGTTAGTCTTTTTGCTTGTATAAAAATTGGAGCAGTATTTGTAAATACAAACCCTCTTTACACTGCAGATGAACTAGAGTCTATCTTTAATAATTGTAATGTCAAAGTAGCTATCGTGATGGATATGTTTGCTCACCATATTCAAAAAGCTAAAATGAATATCCATTCACTTGAAAATATTATAGTTACCAATATTGCGGATCTATATTCATTTCCTAAAAAACAAATTATTGGTTTTATATCTAAAAAACTTATAAAAAATAAACCTAACTATAAGAAAAATATTTCCATACAGTTTACTAGAGCACTAAAAGCTGATAAAAGATTCTATGTAAAACCAATCATACTAAAAGAAAATACTCTGTGCCTACAGTACTCAAGTGGTACTACTGGTAAACCTAAAGGCGCAATTTTAACTCATGATAACCTGGCTTCAAACATTCAACAAGTCTGGGCATGGGTTAATACTGATATGAAATTTTCACAACAAGTTGTTTTAACAGCGCTCCCTCTTTACCATATATTTTCATTAAGTGCGAACTTACTATGCTTTTTCTTTGTTGGCGGTAAAAATATATTAATCCCAAATGCTAGAGACATAAAAAACCTAATCAAAACTATGTCTAAAAATGAGTTTACTATTTTTAATGGTCTCAATACTCTTTATATGGCTCTGCTTGATCATGCTGATTTTGATACTATCAATAAAACTAGTTATAAGCACTCTCTAAGTGGTGGTATGCCTATATCGCGTAAAGTATATTTGCGTTGGTTAGATAAAACTGGTGTCGAGCTAAAAGAAGGCTATGGAATGACTGAGATGTCTCCTGCAATAGTCTTAAATAAATTTAATGAATCAGAAGATGATTACTTTGGTACTTGTGGCTACCCTATTCCAGGTACTGAGCTTAGTATTAGAGATCTCGATGATAATAATTTAGAAATAACAGAATGTTATAAAGAAGGCGAGATTTGGGTAAATGGCCCACAAAAATGCCAAGGATTTTGGAATGATGAAGAAAATAACAAACTATTTTTTACAAAAGATGGTTGGTTAAAGACTGGGGATATTGGTTATATTGATAAAAAAGGTCGTCTAACAATTTCAGGTAGACTTAAAAATGTGATTATAGTCTCTGGGTTTAATGTGTATCCCCGTGAAATTGAAATATGCCTACTAAAACACAACTGCATAAAAGAAGTAGTTGTTGCAGGTACAAAATCTGCAAGTTCTGGTGAGAGAACAATTGCTTTTGCATCTCTAGAGGATGGTTCTAACACTTCCGAAAAAGACATAATAAATCATTGTAAAAAAAAGCTTGCTAGTTATAAAGTTCCAAAATCTGTGATATTTGTAAAAACTTTACCAAAAAATAATACTGGTAAAATTGATTTACAAAAACTAAAAAAAGAGCACTTATAGTATTTTCTTATAGTAACTGCAATACAGATAAGTTCTTTAAATTTTTTTTCAACCTTTGAACATAATATTAGTTATTCAATAGACAAGTTATAAAATACAAATAAACATTCGTTCGATATTCACTATTTTTTTTGTCCAAATAGTGTTATTCACCATATTAAAGATTGTGTAATAATTCACTTACAATAATTAGTTAAGAAATAACATTATGATTCATCAACATTTGCACAAGAGCAAATTTCGAGCTAATTGCAAAAACGTGTTGGTAAAATACGACTGTAAATAAGATATAATAAGGGTTTAAAAAGGATTACTTACAAATGCTTGTAAGAAAACACTAAAAAATGTTTAAATTGTGATTCAAAACAGACTCAAAAGTATGGCACAAAAAACAGCTTACAAAGATATAAATGCAACACTTGTGGCAAAGTATTTAAGTCAAAAAGATCTATTTATAGTCAAATAAATAACTATCAAGTAGAAATAAAAAGGCATGACTTTAGAGCAGTAACTTGAGAATGTGATACAACTTTTTATGGCAAGAGAAAAGATAAGTTAGGAACCGTTATTTTTTATGATGCTTAGATTCAAGTACTAAAATGCAAGATCTTGTTGTGGGAGCATGTTGAAAAATAAAAGTGTGAATATTACAAAAAATCATTCAAGCAATTACTCTCCCTTAGGATATACGATTAATAGTTTTACTATGGACGGTAAAAGAGTCTTACACACTGTGTTCAAAGAGTATATGACACCAATGTGCCACTTTCATCAAAAACAAATAGTACAAAGGTACATAACTAAAAACCCTAAGTTACAAGGTTGGCGTGCTAAATATGAAAATTTTCTAGCTGAGATGACAGTCAATTATGAGACTGGTGAAGCAATTTACACTCACTATAAGCTAAGAGCAGCTTACACTAGTTTATGCTCTAATCTGTACTATCTTTTCACATATAAAAATAACAAATCATTTTGCACTCCAAATAAAACAAATCATCTTGATGGTGGTAAATTTTCAGATTTAAAAAATAGGATTAGAGTACATAGAGGTTTATCTATATTATTGAAGAAAAACTTGGTTGACTACTATCTACTAAATAACGGTAGAAAATAGTGAAAAACCAAACCATTTTTGCGATTAGCTCTATCATTGCCAAATAAACTATATTAGTTTGCTTGTTATAAGCTATTAAAATTTTTGTTGTTTTTAGAATAGCGGTCAAACTATTATATTGCTAAAAATCTTTAAGGATAATATTTTAAAGATATTCCTCTCAACTAAAATTCGAGCTTGGTAACGTAAGGCTTAGATTATCATTATAAAATATATTTATAGGAATGCTAGAATCAAGTTCAGGAGTCGTACAAGACTCAACATCATCATTATCGCAATATACCGCATCGGATATACTAATAGCTATTCTCACATACTTATAATCAAGATGCGGTTCATCCATACTAAACACAAATAAAAAACATTGCTATTACGGAGTTTAATAACTGACCTTACGTAGTAAATGTAGAAATAAAAATAGCTTATACAGAACTTTATACTGATTATTTAATCAGTGGAAATGGTTACGCTACAGCAACAGGATTGTCATCAATAATGTAAGGAGATGTCAGTCATGATAAAATAACTTGTTTTTTATCTAAACAAAAATATGATTCAAAAGACTTATGTAAACAAGTAAAGTCGACTGTGCGATAAATTGAAAGAGAAGATGCTTGTCTAATTTTTGATGATACTATTCAAGAGAAAAAATGGACTAAAGAGAGTGATATCATGTGTTGGCATTTTGATCATACAGTTAGCAAATCAGTTAGAGGTATCAAAATGTTGAACGCTCTATACTACAGCAATGAAGTATAAATACCTGTGGCATTTGAAATAGTGAGTCAGCCTGTACAGTTTAGTGACATAAAGACTAGAAAGTTAAAACGAGCGTCAGAAGCTACAAACGAATTGATGCAAGATATGATTAAAGTCGCAATAAACAATAAGCTTACATTCAGGTATATTCAAATGGACACATAGTTGTCAGCGAAAGATAATTTTGATTTTATTACTAAGCATGAGAAAGACTTTATAGCTGCTTTGCAATCTAATCGTCTTTTTGCTACAAGTCTAGAGTATAAACATAACGGCGAATTCATTAGCGTAAGTGAACTAGAATTATCAGACAAACAATCTATACGAGGATATGTGAAGGGTTATGATAACGAAGTTGTTATAGTTCGCCTAATCTTTACAAACAAAGATGGAAGTACAGGTGTTTTGAATTTGATATGTAGTTATACTGATCTTGATGTAGATTCTATTTCAACAATCTATGAAAAACTATGTAAAGTTGAAGAATTTCACAAATCTTTAAAACATAATGTTGATTTAGCTAAATCACCAAATAAGACTATACGCACTCAGAGCAATCATATTTACTTATAAGTTTTATCATTCTTCAAGTTTGAGTGTTTGCAAATAAAGCACAAGATAAATCATTTTGCTCTGAGGTCAAAGCTATTGATAAAAGCTAACCAAATCGCATTTGCTGAATTGCAGTATTTAAAAAGTGCGTAAGGTCAGTTATAATAACATGTAAAGTGATCGGACAAAGACTGATGTCAAAACGCAAGGCTACTATGCCGATAGTACAAAAACAATAGGGTATTGATGATTTTGCTACTTAGGCCTTTAAGCGCTAAGAATCTTCCTGAAATCAAGCCTGAAAGAGAAGGGTGGGTTGGTATAGAGAAGCTTTTGGGAATCACAGGGCGTGGTCGTAAATAGCATATGGCAATGGCAGAAAAGTATGGTTATGTTGATTATGCAACACCTGCATAAGGCTGCTGTTTTTTTTAACTGATAAAAAATATTCTGCTCAGTTGGTTGATCTCTGGTAATCACTTAACAATCGTGAATATGAATTTGATAATATCATGCTTTTAAAAGTTGGGAGACATATTCGTTTTAAGCCAGAGTTTAAGATAATAGTAGGTCTAGAAGAGGGTGAAAACAATTATCTTGATGGCTATAGAAATCAGTTCGTAAGTGCTTACTGCTCATTATACAATGGACCAGTAATTTTGATAGATGGTAATCTAGAAGCTGAAGATGAAGAATTTTGGGACTTCTAAAGAAATTACGGTTAAACCATTGCCTGCTGATGAAATTAAGAAAAAGTGGTATGTATAAATAAAAGAGTTAAGTTTAGAAAGGCTGCTTTGTCCGATGCCAGTTTTTAAAACTCAAAATATGCTTAAAACCATTAGCAAAGGCGAGCAACTAAAGGTTATATGCGCTGATCCTGGTACAATGCACGATATTCCAGCGTGGTGTAAAGTATATGATTATAAGCTTGTAGAAGCTATTGAGATTAACAATAAATATCAATTCATAGTAGAGGTAAAATAATGGATCAATCAATAATAAATGCTCTTGTATGTCCAGTTTGTAAGTCTGAGTTACATTTAGATAAAGAGAAAAGTATACTCGTCTGTAAAGCTGATAAGTTAGCTTATCCTATTCGTGAAGATATACCTGTAATGCTTGTAGAAGAAGCAACTAAGCTAAATATCGAAGAGATTCAAAAGTATGGCTAATACACACATTATAATCCCTGCGAGACTTAAATCTACTCGCTTACCAGGTAAGATGCTTGCTGATATTGTAGGCAAGCCAATGATACAAAGAGTTTATGAGCAAGCTTGTAATGCTAATATTAACAATATTATAATAGCTACTGATGCTGATGAGATAGCTACAGTTTTAAAAAGTTTTTGTAATAATGTGATTATGACTAGAGCAGACCATGAATCTGGTACGGATCGCCTGGCAGAAACTGTAGCTAAGCTTGAGCTTGCTGATGATGATATAGTGATAAATGTGCAAGGCGATGAGCCGTTAATTCCTATTGCAAACATTCATCAAGTTGCAAAGCTTTTAGCAGATAGTTATGATGCAGTTGTCTCAACACTATGTGAGAAAATAACTTGTGCTAAAGAAGTTTATAATCCTAATAATGTAAAAGTTGTATTTGATAAAAATAACTATGCACTATATTTTAGTAGAGCTTCAATTCCATTTGAAAGAGGTTCTTCAGAAGATAATCAAGTTGATAAAGCTGATTTTTATCGCCATATTGGTATTTATGCTTATAGAGTAGGCTTTCTTAAAGAGTACGCTAGTTTAGCTCGTTCACCTCTAGAAACTTATGAGTCACTTGAGCAATTAAGAGTTCTCTGGAATGGCTATAAAATCTCTGTAGCAGCAGCTAAAGAAATTACACCTGCAGGCGTAGACACTCTGGAAGATTTAGAAAAAATAAGGACATATTTCTGATGTTTGAGTTATATTCAAGGTTAGCAAATGATACTTTTGAAGTGTGCGAATATTTAGACTGAAAAATTTGAGTTATTAATAATTCTACGCTACCATGGTTTATTATAGTGCCATTTACAACTAAAACAGAATGGTATGAGTTAGATTATTCTGTACAGTACAATATCAATACTATTATTAATAAACTATCTCAACTGATTTACCCAGTCAATTTGGGACATTTTATCCATTCATTTTACATTATATATTCAAACTGATTTGGAGTCATATAATTTATTGTAGAATGTTTTCTTTTTGTATTGCTTAGATTCAAGTACCAAGTGCGACAACCTTATTTCTAGATTCTACCTGAAGAGGAGTTTTGAATCCAAGACTTTTTCTAGGTCTGTTGTTCAATAGGTTTTCAACTCTTCTAGTTTGGTCTGAAGTAATATCATCTAATCTCAGGTTTTTAGAGAAGAATTATCTAATTAACCCATTTGTATTTTCATTGGTGCCACGTTGACAAGAAGAGTATGTATCAGCAAAAAAGATATCTATATTTAATACTTCTGATATTAGCATGTGTTTGGAAAACTCTTTACCATTATCAAAAGTGATTGAGTGAGTATGTGACGCATTAAGTGTTTGTATTCAACTGTTTGCTAAGTTTTCAGCATTATTACTAGCCAAAGGTTTAATTTTAGTTAGTTTAGATACTCTATCAACTAGTGTTAATAAGTCACCCTTGTGACCTTTGCCAATAATAGTGTCTCCCTCAAAATCTCCAAGGCTACTTTGTTCATCTATAAGAAAGTCTCTCTCATGTATTGAAACTCTATTTTGTATTTGGCCTCTATGCTCTTGACTAGCCGTACCTCTTTTACGATAAGTTTTCTGACAACGCAAATAAGTGTGTAAGTCACCGCCTCTTTCTTTATTCCCATAGATATACTTATAGATGCTTTCAGCACTTATGACATCTAACCCACCCATTAGATGTTAAACCGCCACTTATTTGCTCTGGATACCAATAATGTTTGATAAGATGCTCTACATAGCTCCAACCAAATTGCATAATTTGTTTGTTGCCTTTACGTTTTCTTGAGTTTGCAAGTGATTGTTCTTGTTTAGGTCTATAACCTCGTTTGCCGTTGTTACGGTTTATCTCTTTGTATATGCTACTTTGGTTACAACCAACTTCCATGGCTATTTGTGTTTTTGAAACACCTATTTTCAATAGTGATCCAATCTGGTATCTTTGTTCTTGAGTAAGTTGTGTGTAGGATGGTCCTGTGGTGATGCCTTAAGTAGATTTTTAGCAAGTGTGACAATATCTAACTGACTTTTTTAGTGCAACAATTATTTTGTCGCACTTACAACTTGAATCTAAGTTATTTAGCCATTTACTATCTATTTTTTATAAGCCTAAAGTTTTCAGATTATATATTTTTTGTCTTATCTGTTTTGTTTTTATATTTAGCTTTAAACATTATAGACACAGGGGTTTTCGCTTTTCTTTTTACTCTATATTCTATATGTATATCATAGCGAATCGCAAAAAATGGTTTGGTTTTTCACTATTTTCTACCGTTATTTAGTAGATAGTAGTCAACCAAGTTTTTCTTCAATAATTTAGATAAACCTCTATGTACTCTAATCCTATTTTTTAAATCTGAAAATTTACCACCATCAAGATGATTTGTTTTATTTGGAGTGCAAAATGCTTTGTTATTTTTATATGTGAAAAGATAGTACAGATTAGAGCATAAACTAGTGTAAGCTGCTCTTAGCTTATAGTGAGTGTAAGTTGCTTCACCAGTCTCATAATTGACTGTCATCTCAGCTAGAAAATTTTCATATTTAGCACGCCAACCTTGTAACTTAGGGTTTTTAGTTATGTACCTTTGTACTATTTGTTTTTGATGAAAGTGGCACATTGGTGTCATATACTCTTTGAACACAGTGTGTAAGACTCTTTTACCGTCCATAGTAAAACTATTAATCGTATATCCTAAGGGAGAGTAATTGCTTGAATGATTTTTTGTAATATTCACACTTTTCTTTTTCAACATGCTCCCACAACAAGATCTTGCATTTTAGTACTTGAATCTAAGCATCATAAAAAATAACGGTTCCTAACTTATCTTTTCTCTTGCCATAAAAAGTTGTATCACATTCTCAAGTTACTGCTATAAAGTCATGCCTTTTTATTTCTACTTGATAGTTATTTATTTGACTATAAATAGATCTTTTTGACTTAAATACTTTGCCACAAGTGTTGCATCTATATCTTTGTAAGCTGTTTTTTTGTGCCATACTTTTGAGTCTGTTTTGAATCACAATTTAAACATTTTTTAGTGTTTTCTTACAAGCATTTGTAAGTAATCCTTTTTAAACCCTTATTATATCTTATTTACAGTCGTATTTTACCAACACGTTTTTGCAATTAGCTCGTATATCACTATATTTATTGATGTTTAGTTTGACGGGTTTTAAAACTAGATTTTCAAGATTTGAGTCAAGTTTTTCTTTTGAAAGAGTAGAGAAGTTATTTTCAAAAACGAAAGTATCTTTTCAGCATTTGTTTAACCTTTAGCACGAGTATTTGTAGCGCAAAGTTAGCAGTTTTTATCATACTCTGGGAGTATCTTTTACTACATCTTCAGATTGACCTTGCCATGGTCTATTTAATCTGTGTAGAGATACTTAAATCCATTCATTTGTTAGTATATTGTCAGTGTGAAATTTTTATTTTTAAAAGTTTATTTATTAGATTTAATTATATATAAATTTCTTGATTAATATTAAAAAACTAGTATATCATGTCTAAAATGATAATTTTATATTACATTTACAGGAGAATAATTATGGAATCTAAAAAAATCAATTTTATAACAATTAGAATAGCTATAATAGCAGCTTTAGCCGGCTTATTGTTCGGTATGGATACTGGTTATATCAATGGATCATTGCAATATATATCACAAAGCTTTGACTTAAATGAGTATCAGCAAGGATATGTTACAAGTATTCTTTTGGTTGGTGCTGCTTTAGGAGCCTTATTTAGTGGTTTTTTATCTAAAAAATTTGGTAGAAGAAAAGTTTTGCTAATTGCAGGAGCTATATTTTCATTAGCTACTTTAGTTACTATTTTTTCTCCTAATTATGAAATATTCTTTACAGCTAGGTTTGTCTTGGGTGTTGGAGTTGGTGTATCATCTTTCATTGCTCCACTGTATTTGTCAGAAATTTCTCCTAAAGAGTTTAGAGGGGCATTAATTGGCATGTATCAGTTGATGGTTACTATTGGACTTTTCTTAGTATTTATAACTAATTCAGTATTAGATAGTACTCATTCGTGGCGACTAATGATGGTTGCTTTAGCAATTCCATCAATACTTATGTTTGTAGGATGCTTAACTCTTCCAAAAAGCCCTAGATGGTTGGTTTTAACTGGTAGAGCTTCTGAAGCAGAGCTAGTACTAAAGAAAATACGTACATCAGAAGAAGATTCTCAACAAGAATTTATGGAAATTAAAGAGATAACTCATACGAGTATGAATCCTTTCTCTATGTTAAAGCATAAGTTTTTTATAAAAATTATATTAGTTGGTATGGGGCTACAGATATTTCAACAGTTGACTGGTATTAATGTATTTTTTTATTATTCATCTCAGATTTTTGAGGGAGCTGGATTTACAAACCCTATGGTATCTACTATAACTATTGGTTTATTAAATGTATTAACTACTGTACTTGCTATTAGATATATAGATAAATTTGGTCGTAAACCAATACTTTACTTTGGTTTAGTCTTGGTTATAATTTCTTGCTTTGCTGTTGGTGGTATATTTACTTCTCATCATATAGTTGGTCAAGCTATGGTTTTATCTTATAGTTTGCAATGGACTGCTTTAGCATTCTGTTTGATCTTTGTTTTTGGGTTTGCAATAGCGATGGGTCCTGTAGTTTGGATCTTGTGCTCAGAAATACAACCAGTAGAAGGCCGCGACTTAGGTATAACTGCTTCTACTATGAGTAACTGGGTATCAAATGCCATAATAGTAAATTTTGCACTAGGTTTTGTTATACATTCCCCAGGTAAAGTATTCATATTTTTTGGAATAACAAGCATTGTGTGTTTGCTTTTTGTTAAAATTCTTGTACCTGAAACTAAAGGTGTGTCTCTTGAGGAAATCGAAAATAATCTAAGAGCTGGTAAACCGTTAGCGAAGATAGGTAGATAAGCTCTAAAAAATCTTACACTTGTAAATTATTCTTAAATAATGTATCCTTTATATCGTAATTTATAATAGTAAAATTTCAAATAAAGGAACAAAAAACATGAAAGCTTTTGCTAGACATTTACTTGTACAATCTGAAAAAGAATGTAACGAGATCAAAAACGATATATCTGAAGATAAAATAACTTTTGAAGAAGCTGCTAAAAAGCACTCTTTATGCCCATCTGGTGCTAGAGGTGGTGATTTAGGATCTTTCTCTCAAGGACAAATGGTTCCTGAATTTGACAAAGTAGTATTTAACGATGAGCTGAATACAGTTCACGGTCCAGTACAAACTCAATTTGGTTATCATCTATTAGAAATTACATCTCGCGAATAATTTTAAGTTTCTCATAATTTACAAATTATTAAAATACTTCAAATAAATAAATACGGATAAAAATGACTTCTGAAACTAAAAAAGATTTTAGCCAGCTTGGGCTAAGTCAAGATATTGTAGATACTGTTACAAATATGGGATATGAAAATCCTACACCAATTCAGCAGTATGCTATTCCATATATCTTATCGGGTAGAGATGTGCTAGGTCAAGCACAGACTGGTACAGGTAAAACAGCAGCTTTTGCATTACCATTAATTAATAACATGGATCTTGATTATAGAAATAGAGATCCACAAATATTAGTGCTAGCTCCAACGCGTGAGTTAGCTATACAAGTAGCAGAGCAATTTGAAGCTTTTGCAAAGACTGTACAAGGTCTTAAAGTTACGAGTATCTACGGTGGACAAGAATATAGTTCACAGATTAGAGCACTTAAAAATGGCGTACAGGTAGTAGTTGGTACAACTGGACGTGTCATGGATCATATTAATAAAGGTACTTTACGCCTCGATAACTTAAGATGTTTAGTATTAGATGAAGCAGATGAAATGCTTAGAATGGGCTTTATTGACGATGTAAAATATGTGCTTAGCCATGTATCTGATGATTGTCAAAGATTGCTTTTCTCAGCTACAATTCCAGGTGATATTGCGGGTATTATTAAAGAGTACCTTAGAGATCCTTGTAAGATCCAAGTTAAAGCAAAATCTAAAACTGCAGTAGGAATTAATCAGAAATATATAGTTGTAAAAGGCTTTAGAAAGATTGATGCTTTAGATAGATTGTTAGAAGTTGAAGAAACTTATGGCGTGATTATATTTGTGAAAACAAAAACTTCTACAATTGAAGTTGCAGATAATCTAAAAGCTATGGGATATAAAGTTGCTGCTATCAATGGTGATATGCAACAGTCTCAACGTGAATACATCATTGACCAGTTAAGAACTGGTAAGTCAGATATTTTAGTAGCTACAGATGTAGTTGCTCGGGGTATTGATTTAGAACGAATTAGTCATGTAGTAAACTATGATTTACCAAATGATATTGATACTTATGTACACAGAATTGGTCGTACAGGTCGTGCTGGTCGTGAAGGCGTGTCTATAGATTTAGTGCCACTTAAAGAGATGCATTTCTTAAGAACTCTTGAAAGAGTAAACTCTACTAAGCTTGAAGAAATATTTATGCCTTCAGCCAAAGATCTTTCAAACAGCAGAATAGAAGCCTTTAAGGCAAGAATTACATCAGCTATTGAGAAAAATAAGTCTTTAGATAAATATAAAGAAATTATAGTATCAATGCGTGAAGAGTTAGAACTAGATTCTGATGATTTATTAGCAGTACTTACTCTATTAGCTCAAGATAAATCTTTCTTCCCACGTGAGATACAAGCTCGTAAAGAGCGTGGTCGTAGCCGTTATAGAGATAGAGGGTTTGGCAATCGTGATGGTAGTAGATCTGATCGTGGTGGACGCTTTGATAGATCAAATGATAGACCTGCAAGAAAACCAAAAGCTGCTGTTGATATCGATTTAAAAACTTTCATATTAGATGTTGGTCGTGATAATGATGTTGCTCCGCGTAATATCGTAGGTGCTATAGCTAATGAAAGTGGGATAGATAGTAAGCATATTTGTAACATATCTATACAAAATGATCATACTTATGTAGATCTACCTGCTAATCTTGAGTCTAAGACTATTAGCCATCTAAGCAATGTTTGGGTTTCTGGTAAAAAACTAAATATGAAACAAAAGTAAAAATCTAAGAAAACATACCTGTATTTAGCTTTGTATGTTTTGAAATATTCAATCAAACTACAAAGCAAACAAAAATTCTAAATAAATCTTGAATCTCATATACCTATTTATTCATTAAATGCAATATTGAATAAAAGATAATTTTATTGTGCAAAACATTTTTTTATTAGTATAGTACAAGTTATAGTGGTAAGTCATAAAGTTTCTTTTTCTAAAAAAATATATCTTTTTTATTTCTATGCTTAGATTCAAGTTGTAAGTGCGACAAAATAATTGTTGCACTAAAAAAGTAAGTTAGATATTGTCACACTTGCTAAAAATCTACTTAAGGAATCACCATAGGACAATCCTACACCCAACTTACTCAAGTCAAAAGATACCAGATTGGATCACTATTGATAATAGGTGTTTCTAAAACACAAATAGCCATGGAAGTTGGTTGTAACCAAAGTAGCATATACAAAGAGATAAACCGTAACACCGGCCAAACGAGGTTCTAGACCTAAACAAGAACAATCACTTGCAAACTCAAGAAAACGTAAAGGCAACAAACAAATTAGGCAATTTGGTTGGAGCTATGTAGAGCATCTTATCAAACAGTATTGGTATCCAGAGCAAATAAGAGGCGTTGACTTACACACTTATTTGCGTTGTCAGAAAACTTATCGTAAAAGAGGTACGGCTAGTCAAGAGCATAGAGGCCAAATACAAAATAGAGTTTCAATACATGAGAGAGACTTTGTTATAGATGAACTAAGTAGACTTGGAGATTTTGAGGGATACACTATTATTGGTAAAGATCACAAGGGTGACTTATTAACACTAGTTGATAGAGTATCTAAACTAAATAAATTAAACCTTTGGCTAGTAAGAATGCTGAAAACTTAGCAAACAGTTGAATACAAACACTTAATGCGTTACATACTCACTCAATCACTTTTGATAATGGTCAAGAGTTTTCCAAACACATGCTAATATCAGAAGTATTAAATATAGATATATTTTTTGCTGATACATACTCTTCTTGTCAACGTGGCACCAATGAAAATACAAATGGGTTAATTAGATAATTCTTCTCTAAAAACCTGAGATTAGATAATATTACTTAAGACCAAACTAGAAGAGTTGAAAACCTATTGAACAATAGAACGAGAAAAAGTCTTGGATTCAACACTCCTCTTCAGGTAGAATCTATAAATAAGGTTGTAGCACTTGGTACTTGAATCTAAGATGTATAATAAGATAAAACCTAAAATCTTTTACTTTAGAGATTAAAATTGGAGACACAAATGATAGGTTCTATAACAAAAAGTCAAATTTTTTCATCATTAACGTTTATTTCGGCAGTGGTTTTATTAGTCGCTTTGGTAATGGTTACAAATAATGATAATAGAGACATAAAAGTAAAATCTTTCAAAGATTTTAAAGAATATGCTAATGAAGACAGGTCTTTTAATTATATATATGATGTAACTAAAGAGCCTAGTGAAAAAATAATAGATGGAGAACTAAAGTATAGTGGTACTCTTGATAATTTGCTTATTAAGAAAGATACAATTATATCTACAGCTAAAATGTTGGATGAGCAAGGAAGAGATGAAAGTGTTACAAGAACATTTTATGCTGATGGACGAGTTACTTTTGATGTAAAAGTTTATGAGAATAATAAATTAATAGAGCATTTTGATAGAAAAGGGACATTAAATAAATCAGTATTTATAGAAATGTCTGCAGCAAGAATCAAAATTTAAATTCAAAAACACAAATAAATTCTTATTTTATTATCTTCTTCAGCACTTTAATACAACATCTACTAATTTTACAGGTGCTATTTAATAAAAAGAGAGAAAGACAGAGTTGTATGGAAAGGTATTGTACTGCTCAAGCTTGTGTTTGGTGCTTAACATCAGATATAATAACGATCAATCTTAAATACCATTGAAAAAAGGTATTTGTAATGCGTGAAATTTATAATATAAAAGTAAAAATTGAAAGTGGTAGTAAATATACTACAGAGCAAGGTTTGAATGCTGTAAAAGATGGCATTAGAGATAAAAAAGAAAATGCCGTAAATATACGCAAACCAGAATGGTTAAAAGTAAAAAAACAAAATTCTGAGGAATATTTAAAAGTTAAATCTATAACCAAAGAGCATAAACTTGCGACTGTTTGTGAGGAGGCTAAATGCCCAAATATCAACGAATGTTGGTCTCACGGTACAGCTACAATTATGCTTATGGGTGCGGTTTGCACAAGAGCATGTAAATTTTGCTCAGTAGATACAGGTAATCCAAAAGGTTGGTTGTTTAAAAATGAGCCAGCAAACACAGCAAAAAGTGTAAAACTTATGAATCTTGAGTACGTTGTCTTAACATCTGTGGATCGTGATGACTTAAAAGATGGTGGGGCTGAGCATTATTCAAAGACTATAGATGCTATTAAGCTTGTAGATGATACTATCAAAGTTGAGGCATTGACACCAGATTTTGCTGGTGATATATTAAATATAGATAAAGTTCTTGCTACAAAAGTAGATGTAGTCGCTCAAAATATTGAAACAGTCGAAAGACTTACTCATCCTGTAAGAGATCATAGAGCAGGGTATTGGCAGACTTTTAATTTCTTAAAATATGTAAAAGAAAAATCTCCGGAAGTTATTACTAAAACTAGTATCATGGTGGGTCTGGGTGAAACAGATGAAGAGATATATAAAACTATGGATGATGCTAGAAGTGTAGGAATTGATGTATTGACACTAGGTCAATATATGCAACCTACAAAACATCACCTCAGTGTAGAGAGATTTGTAACACCAACTCAGTTTGAAGAGTATAGAAAAATTGGTTTAGAAAAAGGCTTTTTAGAAGTAGCTTCAGGACCAATGGTAAGATCAAGCTATAGAGCTGATAGAATATTCAAAAAGGATAATCTAGGTTTGAATCATTAAGTAATGAGAATCAAAATAAAAAATCAAAAGGTAAAAAAATGGCAAAAGTAGCGTTAGTGCTATCAGGTTGTGGGTATTTAGATGGTACAGAGACACAAGAAGCAGTATTAACTATACTAGCATTAGAAAAGCTAGGTGTAGAATGGCAAGGTGTGGCTTTAAACGAAAACCAAAAACATGTTGTAAATCATCTAAATCATTCTGTACAAAGTAAAGCTTCATTGAGAAATATCCTTGAAGAATCTTCCCGTATAACTAGAGGTAATGTAATAGATCTTGCTGATGCTGATAGTGATGATTATGATGCTGTAATTTTTCCAGGTGGCTTTGGTGCTGCTAAAAATATCATGGATTTTGCATTTGTTGGAGATGATTCTTATCAGATGAATGAGGATGTATTAAAATTCGCTAGAGCCTTTTATTTAGCTGATAAGCCTGCTGGATATATTTGTATAGCACCCTTAATGATACCTTTGGTTTATCCAGAAGGCACGAAAGCTACTGTAGGTACAGATGAAAGCACTACAGCAATACTTGAGAAAAAAGGTGCAGAAGCTATTATGATGAATGCTACAGAAATATGTGTGGATGATAGTGTCAAGCTTGTCTCTACTCCTGCATATATGTGTGCTAAAAACATACTAGAAGCAGCTGAAGGAATTGATCAGCTAGTTGAAAAAGTGGTTGGTTATATTTAAATCTAATGATGCGTAGAGGTTACACCTTGTGCTTACCTTTACAAGAAAAAAATAACGGAAGATAATAGTGGCAGGTCATAGTAAGTGGGCTAATATTAAGCATAAAAAAGCCAAAGAAGATGCTAAAAGAAGTAAAGTTTTTACTAAGCTTATCCGTGAGATTACAGTAGCAGCAAGACTAGGTGGTGGAGATAAAGATTCTAACCCTCGTCTAAGAGCTGCAATTTCAACAGCACTAGCTAATAACATGACAAGAGATATAATTGAGCGAGCAACACTTAAAGGTGCTGGTGGAGGCGAAGAATGTAATGTCGAAGAAATTCTCTATGAAGGCTATGGTCCAGGTGGCGTAGCAATAATGATTGATTGCATGACAGATAATCGTAATCGTACTGTTGGTGAAGTTCGACATGTTTTTTCGAAAAGTGGTGGTAATCTTGGAACTGATGGATCAGTAGCATATATGTTTGAAAAGAAAGGCTTTATTTCATTTTCTAATGATGTGGATGAAGATATTCTTATGGAAGTAGCATTAGAGGTAGGTGCAGAAGATGTAGTCACTCACGATGATGGTAGTATTGATGTAATTACTTATCCTAATGATTTTTCAGATATCCAAGAAGCTTTGATAGAAAAAGGCTTCAATTCAGAAAGTGCAGAAGTTACTTTTGATGCTTATGTAAAAGCTGAGCTTGATGTAGATATGGCTGAGAAAGTTATCAACCTAATAGATAAGCTAGAAGATCTTAATGATGTACAAAGCGTTTATTCAAATGCTAATTTTACTCAAGAATTGATGGAACAATTAGGGTAATGGTATCTCTAAAAATGCTTTCCAATAAGCTTATTATAAAAATATGGTAATTCTCGGTATAGATCCTGGATCTCGTATAACTGGTTTTGGGGTTATCAAAATTCAAGATAATAAAATCTACTATGTAGCTAGTGGATGTATTCGCATTACAGAAGAAGCTACGGCTAATCGTCTTAAGCAGATTGCTGATGGAATTACAGAGGTTATAAACACATATGCTCCTACAGAATCTGCTATTGAGCAAATCTTTATGTTTCAAAATCCAGGTGGAGCTTTAAAGCTTGGTCAATCTCGTGGTGTAGCGATGTGTACGATGGCTATAAATGGTTTGGAAGTAAGTGAGTATTCTGCTAAGCAAGTCAAGCAAGCCGTTGTAGGTAATGGCGGGGCGACTAAGTCTCAAATTCAACACATGGTTCAATCATTGCTTGGACTAAGTAAAAAACCACCAGAAGACGCCGCAGATTCTTTGGCTATAGCGATATGCCATTATCATAGTAGTAAATCTTTAGCTTTAATTTCAGGAGCGAAGAAAACTGTCCATGGCAGATTGAGGAAGTAAAAAGTGAAGAAAATAGTAATATTTGGTCATTCTGGCTCAGGGAAATCTACTCAAGCGAAAAGTATAAGGGATAAAGAAGGTCTTGCTCACTTAGATCTTGATACTATTGCTTGGGAGCCAACTTTATCTCCTAAGAGAATGCCTATTACAAAATCTAAATGTGAAATTGATAGATTCATTAAATCTAATGAACAGTTGGTGATTGAAGGTTGTTATTCAGATTTATTAGAAATAGTGATCACAGACTTTAGTGAAATTATTTACCTTAATTTACCTATAGATGCTTGTATTTGAAATGCTAAAAATCGCCCTTGGGAACCTCATCAATATATTTCAAAAGAAGATCAAGATGAAAATTTAGATATTTTAAGTAGTTGGATTGCTCAATATGCAGAAAGAGAAGATACATTTTCTCAATCTGCACATCTATCTTTATATTCTGATTTCGAGTGTAGAAAAACTATGTATACCAATAATGAAAGTGATAGCTAACTCTTTGTACTATAGTTTGCAAGCATAAAAATAATCATACTTTACTTGATTATTATCCAAGAAGCTTTATTCTTACTACCTAAGTTTAGAAAATATTTTAGATACTTATGATAAGTTTTATAAAAGGAAATTTGCTTGAGAAAGATCCAGCGGCATTGCTTATAGATGTGGGTGGTTTAGGCTATGAAGTTTCAGTTCCAATGACGACTTTTTATTCGCTTGGAGATGTAAACACAGAGGTTTCTTTATATACGCATTTTGTAGTAAGGGAAGATGCTCAACAACTTTATGGGTTTAAAACAAAAGTTGATAAAAAAGTATTTCAAGAATTAATCAAAGTCAGCGGAGTAGGTGCTAGGACTGCTATTGCAATACTTTCAGGTATGGAATGTCACACTATACTTCATTGTATAGAAAATAAAGATTATGGTCTACTTGCAACAGTCCCAGGTATTGGTAAAAAAACAGCTGAGAGGTTAGTTGTAGAGATTTACGATAAACTTCTGAAGCTGTCTAATGAGATACATGGTCAAGCAGATAATTTAGAGACTGCATCTCCTGTAGATGGGCAAATGCTATCACAAGGATTAGGTACATCTATGTTTGATGAATCTGTAGATGCTCTAATGGCTTTAGGGTACAAACAAAAAGATGCTGAAAAAATGATTAGAGGATCTATTACAGATGCAAAAGATGTGTCTGAGGCAATTCGTAAGGCTTTACAAAATTCTATAAAGTCTAAGTAATATATTCTACTATTAGCTTAAAAAGACAGACGATAGAGTGTCACTACATTAAAAGCACCTCTAAAAAATTTGATGCTAAATAAGGAGACTCCGGATCAAGTCCGGAAATTCGTTAACTTTTGTATGTTTGGAAAGTTGGTGCACTATAGAATCAATCAATTTTTCATGTGCCTATTAGCAATTTCTAGTATCCTATGAGCTTTTTTGATGTTAGCTTGTGATCTTGGATTATCATAAATTTCGTATTTGTATACACATAGTAGTTTTTTTGCTACAAGAGCTGCAAATTCCTTACGGCAATATATTGTTTTGCCAACCTTTTTTAAATCCTTATATAGTGAGTCTACCGCGAGCTTTTGTGTAAGTATGTTTGGAGCATTTGGAAGTAGTCTAAATACTATGTAAAAAATAATTCCCCCCATAAATAAACCTCCACATACAGATAATGATTGCATTATGTCAAAGCTCATGTGATTGTCTGGCTGAATTATAAAGATGCATCCTAAACAGTAGCCCAAACCATACATTTGTAATTTAGGAATAGTTAAACCAATAATTCCAAGAATTAAGCTGCTACAGAATAGTAATAACAAAAAGGAAAAATTATTCATAGCTATAGAGATTATTACAAATTTTATCAATATTGCGATAGGAACACTTACCAAGAAACCGACTATAATGTTTTTGACGAAAAATATAGAGCGATGTATACCTGCAAAAAGTTGAGATAGTAATGTCATTATAATTATAGCTAAAAGCAAACCTATATTCTTTGGTGAGTATGTCCATATTATTGTTGTAATTAAAAATATAGAAATATTGCGAAAAGTTGCTGTCAGAATAATAGCGAGATTGTAGTAATTTTTTATTCTATATGGCTTTAGCTTAATAATTGATTTTTTAGAATTTGTAAGGTTGTTGTATACTAATAGTAGCTTTATAACCGCCGTGGTAATATTTTTGATTACTAAAGGAGTGTTCGAATTTAAAGATGCTCTTAAAGCTTTTATGTTCATTTTATTATCATTATTTTTATCAATTGATTTTAGTAATGTATTTAGAGAGTTAGCGGATTGTACGAAATTTTCGCTAAAGTCAGTATTTCTAGAGTAGTCTTTGATTAATTTAAGGGTATTTAGAGCTTTGTTTGAAAATATGATGTAGTTGTTTCTACTATTAACTTTTTCATATATATGAGCAGTACTATCATTATGAATAGCTATTACAGAGTCAAGAATTTCTTTAGTAGCTATATTCACACAAAACTTTTTAGAAGAGCTATTTGTAAGCTTAATAAGATTTTTGATAGTAGCATCAAAGGTTTTATCGCTCTGAATATCACAAATATTCTCTACCGTGAGTGGAAATATAAGAAAACTAGATAAACAAGCCGATATTGCTCCTATGCTTATTTCTATCACCCTAGCATAAGCAATATGAAAGATTTGTATTTCAGTCATGTGCTTAGGATCAACTATTGAGTATATAACTATAAGTATCGCAGTGATATTACCGAAAGCAACACCATATATGAAGTTAGAGTGATTAATGCCCGCTGAAATTAGAGAACAAATAGTTAAGAAACTAGCTAAAGCAAGTATTGTTAGTAATAGATGTCCTGTTAAAAAGTTGACTATTAAACAACCAATGATAAGCCCTATAAATGTAGCAACTATAAGGCATAAAGCTTTTTCTATAACAAAACCGGCTTCTGGTCTTAATTGAAGAAATAATACTGCGGTAATTGCCCACATTGGCTTATAGATATCTAAACTTAAAGAAACTAGTAAAACTATAATTACAGCAATTATAAACCTAAAGCTTAGAATTAGAATCTTGTGTTTGTCAAATAATGAGATTTTATGCATTTAAAATACTTTTTTTTGGTTGGCTTTGTTGTCTATGAATAGTTTACATCACTTATTTATTTAGAGTTATAAAACTTCTCTAAAAACTGCCACTATTTAGCAGTATTTGATAATATATCTACACAACTAATACATAGCGATATAATTATGTTTTTTAAAAATTTAACAGCCCTTAGATTCAAGTACCAAGTGCGACAACCTTATTTCTAGATTCTACCTGAAGAGGAGTTTTGAATCCAAGACTTTTTCTCGTTCTATTGTTCAATCGGTTTTCAACTCTTCTAGTTTGTAATCATACCCTCCAATTTGGGACACTTAGGTGTTAAGCAAAGGAGACAAATATGGTTTACTAAAGATATACAAAGAACTTAAAGATATGGGTTGGAAAGTTACTCAACCTAGAGTATTTAAACGCATAAAAATACTAGGTTTACAAGCTAAGGCTATTCGTAAACATAAAGCAACGACAGACTCTCACCATAACAAACATGTGTCTGATAATTTATTAGAATAAAACTTCACTACTTTATCTGTAAATCATAGATGAGTTACAGATATAACTTACATACCTACACAAGAAGGATGATTATATCTCTGTGTGATTATACACTCTGTCAAAGGATCACACTACTGTAGCAAACAGTATTAAGATATTATTTAAAGGACACTGGCTACTATCAAGTATGAGCTCTAAAGGATGCTGTTACGATAACGCTGCTTGTGAGAGTTTCTTTGGAACTTTAAAAGTAGAGTTAGTACATGATGAAAACTATAAAACTAGAGAAGAAGCTAAGTTATCAATATTTGAATATATATTGAAGCTTATTACAACTTAGATTCAAGTTGTAAGTACAGCAAAATAATTGTTTCACTAAAAAGTAAGTTAGATATTGTCTCACTTGCTAAAAATCGACTTAAGGAATCACCATGGGACCATCTTACACACAACTTACTCAAGAACAAAGATACCAGATTGGATCACTATTTAAAATGGGTGTTTCAAAAACAGAAGTAGCATATACAAAGAGATAAACCGTAACACCGGCAAACGAGGTTATAGACCTAAACAAGCACAATCACTTGCAAACTCAAGAAAACGTAAAGGCAACAAACAAATTAGGCAATTTGGTTGGAGCTATGTAGAGCATCTTATCAAACAGTATTGGTATCCAGAGCAAATAAGTGGAGGTTTAACATCTAATGGGTGGGTTAGATGTCATAAGTGCTGAAAGCATCTATAAGTATATCTATGGGAATAAAGAAAGAGGCGGTGACTTACACACTTATTTGCGTTGTCAGAAAACTTATCGTAAAAGAGGTACGGCTAGTCAAGAGCATAGAGGCCAAATACACAATAGAGTTTCAATACATGAGAGAGACTTTGTTATAGATGAACTAAGTAGACTTGGAGATTTTGAGGGAGACACTATTATTGGCAAAGATCACAAGGGTGACTTATTAACACTAGTTGATAGAGTATCTAAACTAACTAAAATTAAACCTTTGGCTAGTAAGAATGCTGAAAACTTAGCAAACAGTTGAATACAAACACTTAATGCGTCACATACTCACTCAATCACTTTTGATAATGGTAAAGAGTTTTCCAAACAAATGCTAATATCAGAAGTATTAAATATAGATATATTTTTTGCTGATCCATAATCTTATTGTCAACGTGGCACCAATGAAAATACAAATGGGTTAATTAGATAATTCTTCTCTAAAAACCTGAGATTAGATAATATTACTTAAGACCAAACTAGAAGAGTTGAAAACCTATTGAACAACAGACCTAGAAAAAGTCTTGGATTCAAAACTCCTCTTCAGGTAGAATCTAGAAATAAGGTTGTCGCACTTGGTACTTGAATCTAAGCAATACAAAAAGAAAACATTCTACAATAAATTATATGACTCCAAATCAGTTTGAATATATAATGTAAAATGAATGGATAAAATGTCCCAAATTGACTGGGTAGATCACTCACGCAAAGCCTCAATACTTGGTTTAGATAAAAGTGCAAGTATTAAAGAGTTAGATAATGCTAATAGAAAGCTATCAATAAAACTTCAACAATAAAATATTGAAATCATTAGAATACATAAAATATTAGGAATATTATGACTTACAACCCAAACTTAGAAGCTCTATTGGACACCCCAGAGATTAGAGAGCTAAAAAAACAAGACTTTGCAATCCAACGAAAACTTTTTGGGCAAAAAGCTATAGACGCAATATCTCAACTACCTAAAGTTTATGTAAAAGAAACGGATATAACTTTTGATAATAATTCTACACTAAGACACTATAAACCAAATCAGGATAGTTATAAGGCTTTACTTTTTATTCACGGTGGAGGTGGTTGTGTAGGATCAATAGATACTTATGATCATTTATGCAGATACCTTTGTGATAATGGTAAATTTAATGTCTTTTCACTGGATTACAGTCTTGCTCCTGAGCACCCTTACCCTACTGCTGTCAACCAATCTTTAGATGCCTATGATTGGCTACATAAAAACGCTTCCAAATACTGTATAAATGTAGATAATATATTTGTAATGGGCGATAGTTCAGGTGGTGGTCTTGTAGCTATGATTTGTAATGAAAGACAAACTACTATGCCAAAAGCTCAAATTTTAATCTATCCTGCTGTTGACATATATTCAAAATACGAATCTCACGATAAATTTGGGGGCTATAAATATCATCTAAATACAGAATGGTGTGAGAAATTTTTACATTCTTATGTAAAGGGGTGTGATACTAATAAAAAGCTTCTTAGAAACCCTCAAGTATCTCCTTTATTTTATGAAAATACTGCTCAGCCAGATACTATGATTATAGCAGCTACTCATGATGTCCTTATTGATGGAATATATGTCTATGAGCAAAAACTAAAGAATCAGAGTATACATGTAGAGACTCATTATGATAATGAGATGTATCATGGATTTATAACTACTGTGGGATTAGCACCTTTTAAAAATGCCGAAGTAGCTTTAGATAAAGCAATTAAATTTATAAATACCAGATAGGTAACTTTCATATATGAAACCAATATTTGATACTCATATATAAAAGTGGTGCAAATTCTCCATTGTTTATAAAAAACTTTGAAAGCTGTCCATCTTTTTTACTAACTGGTGGCGAGGTAGTTTTTGTATATAAAGATTTTAAAGAAGTTCATCTGAAATTTAACCTTAGACATGATACAAACAATTATCACGGTACAGGATTTGGTGGCGCAATTTACGCTTCATTAGACCCTATATACCCTTTACAGCTTTGGCACATACTTGGTGATGACTATATAATTTGGGACTTAGCAGCAAATATAGACTATCTAAAACCTGTATATAAAGATGTTTATGCCAACTTTTCTTTAACAGATGAAATCATTACAAAAATTAAAAATGATGTCTCTACCAAAGATAAATCTGTAATTAACTTACCTGTAGAATACAAAGATACCAATAGAAATACCTACGCTAAAGCTACCAAAACTATCTATATTGCAGATATACAATACTATTTAAATAAAAACAAAAATAACTATTCGCTCTTAGCAAATAAGTATGTAAATTCTTAATTAACCTGCTAGATTATTTCTAGTAGAAATATCAAGAAGAAAAAAACAATCTAGATTTCTATTAATCCATATAGTTATTAAATAGCATTGATTATTGCTTTTTTGTAATTGCTTCTAACGATAATATTCCCTTTATAGTGAAATAAGGGGTGGTAGCCAATATATATAAAGCTCCTAACTTCAATTCTTCTTAATACACCTTAAACCCAAATCTATACATATCATTATCTAAATCAGCAGCTATTACAACTACTATATTTCTGATCATACCCTCCAATTTGGGACACTTAGGTGTTAAGCAAAGGAGACAAATATGGGTTACCAAATATATACAAAAGAACTTAAAGATATGGGTTGGAAAGTTACTCAACCTAGAGTATCTAAACGCATGAAAATACTAGGTTTACAAGCTAAGGCTATTCGTAAACATAAAGCAACGACAGACTCTCACCATAACAAACATGTGTCTGATAATTTATTAGAATAAAACTTCACTGCTTTATCTGTAAATCATAGATGATTTACAGATATAACTTACATACCTACACAAGAAGGATGGTTATATCTCTGTGTGATTATACACTCTGTCAAAGGATCACAATACTGTAGCAAACAGTATCAAGATATTATTTAAAGGACACTGGCTACTATCAAGTATGAGCTCTAAAGGATGCTGTTAGGATAACGCTGCTTGTGAGAGTTTCTTTGGAACTTTAAAAGTAGAGTTAGTACATGATGAAAACTATAAAACTAGAGAAGAAGCTAAGTTATCAATATTTGAATATATTGAAGCTTATTACAATACAAAAAGAAAACATTCTACAATAAATTATATGACTCCAAATAAGTTTGAATATATAAGGGAAAATGAATGGATAAAATGTCCCAAATTTACGGGGTATAGCACTAAAGAAAACGAGATTATGGCATTCAAACATGATAGAAATAATATCCATGTGATACAGTATCATACAGAGGCTTATTTAACAGAGCATGGATTAGAAATTTTAAGTAACTTTCTAGGAGAAGGTTAAACTTTTTGAGCCTTTATATAGAAACTAAGAATATTTGCAAATATAAGTAGAGCAAAAAATACTCCATAAGCAATTTGATAACTTGCAAAAGTGCTAAAGTCTAAATTTATCAGTGTCTTTTGGATAAATGCTGCTAGTGGGTTAACTATACTATTCAAAATATACTCTATAAGGAAAAGAATAGAGAGGATGCTAACCAAATAAGTCTGATTACATTTATTAGCGGTATCAAAAGCAATACCAGTATAGCCAAAGCCTAATCCAAAAAGTAAAGATGCAATAGAAAGAGTGTAGATATTTGTGATATTTGTATAAAAAATAATTACTACAGCTATATTCGCAAGCGTTGAAAATAGTGCTATATGTCTAGTTTTAAGATATTGAGTGGAGATCATAAAACCAACAGCTATAGATGCCACTCCAGAAGCTATAGAAGCTATACTATTACCAATAAGACCAGCTTCATCAGCATTGGGAAGTTTTGTATGAATTAGTATATTGTTACCCCAGTAGCCGATAGTATTGAAAAACACACAAGTAAAAAAGCTAGAGTAGAGTATCGTAAAGAGAATTTGTCTTTCCTTAAATACAGTTTTGAATCCAGTAAAATAATCTCGAAAAGAGCGAATATCTCCTGATTGTGGGATTTTGCCATGAGCTAATCTTGCTAGTAAGTAGATGACTAATATCACAGCTAGAATAACGGCTAAGAACATAACAATACTACTATAAACATAGCTCTCTACAGCTTGGTTAAGTGGTAGACCTGACATCGAGACAGCTAATGAGCCAAAGCAGTAAATAAAACCTGTTACTATTGCAAATAAGCGTTTGCTCAATACTATGCTTGTAAGTTTATATACACTCATCATTGCAAAAGCAGTACCAACTCCCATCATAAACCTTGATAATAAAAGTAATGAAGTATTTAATGGAAATGCAAAAAGGATAGTGCCTGCTAAAACCATACTCATTGCAAATATCAAAGGCATATCTATACCATATCTATCTACAAGAATACCTACAGGAATTTTCATCATAAGCATAGCAAGACTATACATAGCAATAGCCCAAGTAATGTCTATATTATTGAAGTGGAATTCTGAAATTAAAGGTATTGAGAATGCAGATAGCGAAGTATTCATCATTCTCGTATACATATAAAATGCTATGCTTATGAGCCAAATTATCACTAGGAATATTTTTTTGTTTTGCATTTTATATAGCCAAATTTTTATAATCTAAAATGGAACAGGATATTTTTTTCTAATTTTTTCTATATCCGCTAAAATCTTATCAGATAGGTCTAAGTCAATTGCTGCAATATTGCTGTTAAGCTGATCCATATTTGTTGCACCAATTATAGAAGAAATCATATATTCTCTACGAATAGTAAATGCTATAGCCATGTGACAAATATCTAAACCGTGCTGATTTGCAACTCTCATATATTCAGCTACGGCTTTATCAACCGTAGAGCTTGTACGAGTCGTAAAACGATCTTCTTGACCATCAAGAACCTCTTGTGAAAGCCTAGTGCCATCTGGTCTACTACCTCCTAAGTATTGACCACTTAAAACACCCATGTTAAGAGGAGACCAGGTAAGATAAGATAAATCTTCTAATGAGGATGTTTCCATAACATCTGTCTCATCTCTTCTGCGTAAAAGGCTATATTCATTCTGAATACTTTGGATTTTTGGTAAATTATGCTTTTCAGCTAGTGATATAAATTTATTAATACCCCAAGCGGTATCATTAGATAAACCAATATTCTTAATCTTACCTGCTTTTACAATATCATTACAAGTTTGCAAAATCTCAAAGATATTAGCCTCCATTTGCTCTTTGTTTTTAGAGCTATCAGGAATAAAGTCCCAAACACCTACAAAATGATAGTTTGGCCTATTTGCTGCCCAATGGAATTGATATAGATCAATATAATCTGTTTGTAAGCGTTTAAGACTATTATCAACTGCTGTCATTATATTTTGTTTATTAATTATAGGATGCTCTTCGCCTCTAGCCCATGGTAGAGGTGAGAATTTGGTAGCTAGAATAACATTATCTCGTTTATTAGATGTCTTAAACCAGTTTCCAATAATATCTGCTGTTTTACCATAGGTATCAGGGGAGGGTGGTACAGCATACATTTCTGCTGTGTCCCATAAATTTACACATTGTGAAAGTGCGTAGTCCATTTGTTCAAAGCCTTCTGCCTGAGTATTTTGTCTACCCCAAGTCATAGTACCAAGACATATTCTGCTTATATCAATATTTGTAGAGGCTAACTTAGTATATTTAATGATAGTTTGATAAGTTTAAAATGATTTAGAAAAAGTATACCAAAGTGGTAAAGTAATGAAAGGTATTTAATGTCACTTGATGATATAATGAAGTATAAAATTTTTACATAAGAGATGAGATGATTACTTTAGGAAGCTACCACGATTTAAGAGTTATAGATGTTTGTGAGCATATACTAAACCTTGATGCTGTTGATCTAGGTGTAGCGACTTTGCTAAAAAAAGATTTAGAAAATGAACTAAGTGTTGGAGATATTATAAGCGTACTTTTATATGAAAACTCAAAATCTGACCTTATGGCAACTACAAAAAAGGTCCCAACTGTAGGAGAGATTGCTTTCTTACCGGTTAAATCTATGATTAGTATAGGAGCTTTTTTAGACTGGGGTTTAGACAAAGATTTGCTTGTACCTTTAGCTGAGCAACATAGACCTTTTGAGCTTGGCAAGTCATACCTAGTACATATATACCTAGACAAAGTAAATAGTAGGCTTACAGCATCTTCTAAAATCAATAAGTTTATATCAGACTTTGATGACGGAGATTTCAAAGTTGGTCAAAAGGTTGATTTGATTGTAGGTGGCTCAACAGATATTGGTTATAAAGCTATTGTCAATAATACTCATTGGGGTGTGCTTTATAATAATGAGGTATTCCAGAGATTAAGTTATGGTCAATCGCTAAAAGGTTATATAAAGAATATTCGTGAAGATGGCAAGATAGATTTGAGCCTTCAACTACAAGCCTATAAAAGTCTTGATGCAAATGCTCAAAAAATATATAAGTACCTTAAAGAAAATAATAGTTTTGCACCATTTCACGACAAATCTGACCCTAGTGATCTAAAAAGAGTCTTTGGTTTAAGTAAGGCAAATTTCAAAAAGGCAATCGGTGGATTGTTTAGGCAAAAAGTTATACTTATTAAAACTGATGGTATTTATTTAGTTGAGAAATCTGAAATATAAAACTAGATTGTTTTATTAGCTTCTTTCCTTTTTTCTTTCTTTTGTTTTTTTTCAGCTTTATTGATTTCAGCTAGTTTTTTAGCATCTTCACCTACATGACTAAAACCTCGTTCGGCTGCAAGCTGAGATTGTTTTTCTCTTTCTATAAACCTTTCTCGCTGTTCTTTTGTAACTTTATCATGACAATGATGACAACTAATACCTTTTTGATACTCAGGTTTTAGCTTATCTTCTTCTGTTATTGGCATACGACAAGCAAAACATTGATCATAAATACCTTTTTCAAGATCATGGTTTACAGACACACGAGAATCAAATACAAAACATTCACCTTCCCACATGGTCTCTTCTTTTGGTACTTCTTCAAGATACTTCAGAATTCCACCTTCAAGATGGTAAACTTCTTCAAAGCCTTTTTCTAACATCAAAGCAGTAGATTTCTCACATCTGATGCCACCAGTACAAAACATCGCAACTTTCTTGTGATTTTTAGGATCTAGGTTATTATCAACATATTCTGGAAACTCTCGAAAAGTCTCTGTATGGGGGTTTACAGCATTTTTAAATGTACCAATTTCAACTTCATAATCATTACGAGTATCTACAAGTACTACATTAGGCTCGGAGATGAGAGCATTCCAATCTTTAGGTTTTACATGCTTACCACAGACTTTATTCGGGTCGATGTCTTCTACACCTAAAGTTACAATCTCTTTTTTGAGCTTAACTTTTGAACGATAAAAAGGCATTTCTTCATCATAAGATTCTTTATAGTCAATTTTTGCTAGTCTTGGTTCAGATTTTAAGTATGTTAGAAGATTGTCAATCCCTTCACGAGAGCCTACAACTGTACCGTTTATACCCTCATTTGCTAAAAGCAGGGTGCCACGAACTTTGTTTGCAAGCATTACATTTAGTATTGGTTGGCGTAACTCTTGATAATTCTCTAAGGTTACAAATTTATACATTGCACATACCACTATTTTAGACATGATATTTTCTTTAATTATTAGAATGATTTGATGAGGGTATTATACAATAAATCAAAATCTATATGGTGAAAAATTGACATTATAAAAAATTACCATATAATAACCATTTCAATACTCGCATAGCTCAGTTGGTTAGAGTACTATCTTGACATGGTAGGGGTCGACGGTTCGAATCCGCCTGCGAGTACCAGTAAATTCAATTCTTTCAGAAGATTTTCAAAATCTTATAATTGTTCAAGGTGCAAAATAAGTTTTTTCTTATAATATTATTAGTACTATAAAGCATTATTGTAGTTGCTAATTTTTTCTATATTATTTTTTTAGAAAGCATATCTTTAAAAGCTAGATATCCTTTAGTATCAGTTATTCCAAAACCTCCTCCAAGTATTAACCCTAAGGCTAAACTAAAAACTAGAGGTATTTTAAAATTTATTAATTTATACTCTTTAAATTCTAACTCTAGATTATCATAATCTGACAAACCAAAGATGTGATCATACCCTCCAATTTGGGACACTAACCATGTCAGAAAAAGGAGACAAATATGGTTTACCAAAGATATACAAAAAAATTTAAAGATGAGGCTGTTAAATTATGTTTGCAACCAGATGCAAATAGACGAGAAATAGCAGATAATTTAGGGATAAAATATAAGACATTAAGTACTTGGATATCCAAAGCTATGTTAACCCCATAAAAAGATATAAAAATAGATTACTCAGTATCAGCAATTATCATCTGAAAATACTGATTTGAAGAAAAAACTCAAACAGGCATCAACAGAGCGTGAAATACTAAAAAAGTCAGCAGCGTACTTTGCAAAGCAAACTCTATAAGGTACGCCTTTATTAAAGAGTATTGTAAAGTTATGCCAGTAACAACACTATTGAAATCTTTGAATGTTAGCACATCTTCATATTACAGATGTATACATAAACCTATAGGTATAAGGCAATCTAATGATGCTGAGCTAGATGATGCTATTACCGCTATATTTAATGAGCATCTAGATATGGAAGTGTTAGGATATACAAAGCACTTAAAAATATGGGTTGGAAAGTTACTCAACCTAGAGTATCTAAACGCATAAAAATACTAGGTTTACAAGCTAAGGCTATTCGTAAACATAAAGCAACGACAGACTCTCATCATAACAAACATGTGTCTGATAATTTATTAGAATAAAACTTCACTGCTTTATCTGTAAATCATAGATGAGTTACAGATATAACTTACATACCTACACAAGAAGGATGGTTATATCTCTGTGTGATTATACACTCTGTCAAAGGATCACACTACTGTAGTAAACAGTATCAAGATATTATTTAAAGGACACTGGCTACTATCAAGTATGAGCTCTAAAGGATGCTGTTACGATAACGCTGCTTGTGAGAGTTTCTTTGGAACTTTAAAAGTAGAGTTAGTACATGATGAAAACTATAAAACTAGAGAAGAAGCTAAGTTATCAATATTTGAAATCATTGTGAGCTAGATTATTGTGTATACAAAATTCTTGTTGGGTAAGCTCAGATTTCTCCCAGTCTTCTATTATCAAATACCAATCTGATTCTGCCATATATATCCTATGATAAATAAATTACTTTGGTATATATTTTATAAGCTAGAAATCTTTATGGGAGATGTACTTCGTGAAACGCATACGTTTATCAATGGTTTTCTTAAAGAATTGACGAGAAGCTTTTTCATCTCTTTTATCTGACACCATAAACTCCAAAGTATCACCATATTTGTCTATAGCTCTCTATAAATCAACCCATTTATCTTTATGTTTGATATATGTTGCACCCATGCTCCAACTAACATAATTGCCATATTTTCTAAACTGTTTACTAAAAGTAGCTTCTAGCTCTTTAGAATATCTTGTAACCCAACGGTTGATTGTACTATGATCTACACTAACTCCACTCTCTTGAATTAACTCTTATACATGCCTATAGCTTAGCGGATATAGTAAGTACCAACGAAGGGCTTGGAGAATGAAAAGTTTTGTGAAATGTCTGCCTATGAAATCTAACATATAAAATATTGACTTTATTATATGGTAAAATAATACTACAAAATTACACTGTTGTCTGTTTGCGACAGAACCAAAAAAAGAATTTATTTTAAAGAAAAAATATGAATAATTTAGATGTAACAAAGATAGGTTTACAAGGTCGCCACATTATCGAAGCAAGTGCTGGTACTGGTAAGACTGATAATATCATTACTTTATATACTCGGTTATTACTTGAGAAAAAGTTATTGCCTAAAGATATTCTTGTAATGACATTTACCAAAGATGCTACACAAGAGATTATTTCTAGGGTAGAGACGAAGTTACGAGAAGAAATAGCTAAATATACTCCAGAAAAAAGAGAATCCGAAAAAGAGATTTATCAGCATCTTAAAAGAGCATTACTCGAGATAGATGAAGCCGCTATTTTAACTATCCATGGTTTTTGTAAGAAAGTGTTAAGTGAGCATGCCTTTGCTAGTGGTATAGAGATGGATGTGTCTATGGAAGTAGATACTAGTGACATTCTACAAAAAGTTGTTGAAGATTATTTTATAAAAAATATTAATAAAAGTGAAACTAACTATCAGTACTTCAAAGAATATAGTGTGCATACACCAGAGAAGTTTTTAGATAGGAATAAGCTGCTAAATGTTGTTAAGTCTGGTTATGAAATTTTGACAAGTAAAGATGTTTTAGTCGATGATATTTATTCTTATAAAAAAGACATAAAATCAAGTATTAGTAGTTCTTTAAGTGTTGAAATTAGAAAATATATAACTCAAAAAGGCTTTGATGAAGCATTTGAAAGAGTGTTAATTTGGTTAGAATCTAAAGATATAAATATTCCTAGTGATGTCTACTTGATTATCAAAGGCAATTTAAAAGTAGTATATAAAAATCTTGTTTCAATTCCATTGAAAGAGTTGATTGGGTTGATAAACGATTACAATAGTTTTATGCAGTCTCAATTTATCCAAAAAGCATGTTATCAAATCAGAGAAAATTTTATCAAAGCTAAAAAACAAAAAGGCGTTTTAGATTTTAATGATTTGATTAGTAAACTTTGTGAGGCTGTGAAGTCATCGCCTGAGTTAGTGCAAATATTACAAAAGCAATATCCTGTTGCTTTGATAGATGAGTTTCAAGATACAGATGCAGAGCAGTATCAGATATTAGATACTATTTACCCTTTATATAGAAAAGACTTATTATTTCTAATGATTGGTGACCCTAAACAGGCTATATATGGTTTTAGAGGTGGAGATATATTTACCTACCTCAAGGCCAAGTCTAGTTGTAATGAGTCTAATGTCTGGATTATGGATACTAACTGGCGTTCTACTCGTGAAATGATAAAGGCATATAATAGATTGTTTTATGCTAAAGATTATGAGGATAAAGATATTGGTTGTATTGCTAAGGATATATTTAGTGAGGGGATTGATTATCAGACTGTTAAGGCATCATACAAAGCCGATGAAAAAAAGAGGGACTTTGGTGATAATCTCAAACCGATTAATTATTTTTATTATGAGTCTAGTGATGATGATAATAGAAAAAGTATTGATAAAAAACTATCTAACTGGACAGCGAAAGAGATAGTTCGCTTACTTAATTCAAAAAAAGCACAAGAAAAAGATATCGCAATATTAGTAGAAAGTAGCACACAGGCTAAGGCTATCCAAAAAGCATTACAAACTAAGAAGCTTTCATCAGTATATCTAAGTCAAAGAAGTAATGTTTATAAAACTAAAGAAGCTAAAGAGATACTCCAAATAATGCATGGCTTAGAGGAGTATGAAAATAAATCACTACTAAAAAAAGCACTATCTACGAGTCTACTTGGAGGTAGTTCTGATAGTTTTATAAAGTATTTAGATGAAGATAATATTGATGCTTGGGATAACGAAATTCAGAAAGCTAAAGAGCTAAGAGCTAAATGGCATACGCTTGGTTTTATGTCATTGATAATGCATCTTATAAAGGAAAGTTTTAAACTAAGGTCACAAGATAAAGATAGAGTCATAACTAATATACTACATCTTGCTGAGCTTATAAAAATAGCTGAAAACAACTATAAACCTAATCAGCTAATAAAATGGTATCGTGAACAACTAGAATCTGATGAGGTTGCAGAGGGTGAGCTAAGACTAGAGTCTGATGATAATCTAATTCAGATAATCACGATTCATGGTTCAAAGGGGCTTGAATATCCTATCGTATTTATACCATTTGCTAGTTATGTAGGTACTAAGAAATTTCAATCTGATAATTTTAGTAAATACTATGATGAAACCACTAAGCAAACAGTTTATAAAATTGGTAAATGTGCAGATGTTAAGGAAAAAGTAGAGCAAGAGATTGTCGAAGAATTACAAAGGTTGTTTTATGTTGCTGTAACAAGATCAGAGCAGAGATGTTATATAGGTGTTGCTAAGTATCAATCTAAAAAAGGTAGTTCTTCTAAAGCAACAGATGATTCATACAAAAGTGCTATAGCTCAATTTGTTGATTATCAAAAAGATAATGATTGGCAAGAAAAAATACAACAAATCACAAATAATTTAGAAAACGAAAGTTTATTGATTAATGCTTCTGAATCTAGCTCATATAGGCTTGAAAGTGACAGTGAAGAAAGTAGTGTTGAATGTGTGGCTAACGATATAATTATACAAGAAGATGATAGGTGGCAAATGTTATCTTTTTCTAAGTTATCTAAAAAGAAATCCCAATATATTGGACTAGATAAAGAAGATGATGAGCTAGATGAATCTGAACAAGCTGCCAAGTCTAGTACTAAAGATAATCTAGAGTTTAGATTTACAGTTAAGAAAGGTGCTGATATTGGTAATATTTTACACAATACATTAGAGCATACTGACTTTACTACCGCTGATATTGATGATGATATTTTAAATGAACAGATGGCTATATCTCAAGTAGTACCAAATGAAGACTTTGATAACTTAAAACAGTGGTTAATAGAATGCTTAAAGGCACCTATAGTAGATATTGCGACTGATAATAGCTTTGCACTAAAAGACATAGCCAATAACAAAACACTCAAAGAAGTAGAGTTTTATTTTCCAATAGATAATAGCTCTCTTAATAGACAAAAAATATTCAAACTATTAGCAGAATATAGAGGTCAATCTCATATAGATATTGATACTGGTTTTGAGAAAGTATTTGGTATGTTACATGGTTTTATAGATTTGATATTTGAATACAATGATAAATTCTATGTAGCTGACTATAAGTCAAATTATATAGGCGATAAGTTAGAAGATTATACTCAAGAAGCAATGTGTGCAAAAAATCAAGAAAGTTTCTATGATTTGCAGTATTTGATATACAGTACCGCTTTGGATAAGTACTTAAAACAGCATGTTGCAAATTATACTTTTGAAGAGCACTTTGGTGGAGTTTACTACTTTTACCTAAGAGGTTTGAAAAATGGTTATGGGGTATATATAGCACAACCATCACCAGATATTATAACCAAGTTATCTAATCTATTTATCGGTGTTGTTAGCAATGTATAGTAGTTTTAAACAGGCAAAAGAACAACTTGCTGATATTAATGCTATAGATTTCTTCTTTGCTAAAGAAGCTATGGTTGAGATAATTAGGGTAAATAAAGACTTATCAGAAGAGAATAAAAAAGTTTTATTTCATACACTTATGAAGCTAATGAAATCATATAGCGTTGGTCATGCTTGTGAGAGAGTTTTAGAGATTGCGGATAAGACTTTTTTCCAAACTAAGCCAAATCAAGATAAATCCAAAAAAACTGAAGAAATAGAAAAAGCTAGTTATACATTCCCAAATGCTCAAACTATGCAGATCCTGTTAGAGTCATTAAACTATGCAAAGATGCCAATCTACTATGCTAAAGAGTTCGAGTCACTTTATATCAATAGGTTATGGTTATTTGAGAATGAAATAGCAGATTTCTTGAGAGAGAAAATGGCTACTAAAGAAATAGATATAAACACGACTAAGACTGATATTGCTAAGCTGTTTCCAGCTGATGATAGTGATGTTGACTGGCAGAAAGTTGCTGTAGTAAATAGTATTATTCGTGATTTTAGTATTATCTCTGGTGGCCCTGGTACAGGTAAGACTACAACTGTTACTAAGTTATTATTAGCATTGCAGGCAAAAAATGTTGCACTGCTAGCACCAACGGGTAAGGCAGCTCAACGCATGACAGAATCTATTCGTAATACTACCGATAGACTTAAAGGTGAGAAGTTAGATATATCAGATGATGTGTTAGAGAGTGTGCAAATAGAAGCACAAACTATACATAGGTTTTTAGGGTTACGACCTAACTCAAATCATGTCAAGTATAATGCAAATACTAAAGCTCCGTATGATCTGATAGTTGTTGATGAATCATCTATGCTTGATATTAATATCTTTATTAAACTAATAAGATCTGTAGATATAAATACAAAACTCATATTGATTGGTGATATTAATCAGTTGCCATCAGTAGAGGCTGGTAGTCTACTTAGTAGCTTTACAGAAAACTCTTATAATACATTTAACACAAATACTTTAGCCACTATCAAAGCAATAACAGGCTATGATTTATCTCAAAATAGTAACTATGACTATACAGTTAAGCTAGATAAAAATCATCGTTCTGAGCAGTATATTAATGATTTGGCGACTAAAATATTATCTGGTAGTGAATTGAATATTGCTAAATATGATGATCATAAGTATATATCTTTTTATCTTGATGATAAGTCCAAAAAAACATATCAAAAACAGTTGAAAGAATATGCTGATAATTACAAAGAAATTGCTCAGCAAAAGAATCATGAAGAAGCATTAAAACAGATAAATGAATTTAGAATATTAGTAGCTAATAGAAATATAGATATTGGTACTGTTAAGTTCAATAGTGAGCTTGAAAAATTAATTAATGGCTCTGTAGATAATTCATATAAGGGTAAGCCTATTATGATTACAAAGAATGATTATTCATTAGGTTTGTTTAATGGTGATGTCGGCGTTATATGGCCTGATGAGAGTGGAGCATTAAGAGCATATTTTAAATATAAATGTGGGCATAAAGAATTTTCAATAAACACATTGCCGACCTATGAGACAGTATATGCTATGACTATCCATAAAACACAAGGGTCGGAATTTGACCATGTAGCAATATTCTTACCAGAAGAAATTAATCAGTCATTAACTAAAGAGCTATTATATACGGGTGTTACTAGAGCAAAGACAAAGCTAGATATTATCGGTAGTGAGAAAACTCTCAAATATACTATAGCTAAGAAAATAACTCGAAACTCTAATATAAATGGTTTATTAAAATCAGCAAAAGTAGATAGTGTGAACCATCAGGAGAATAGTTAATATGTCATTATATACATTCCCATCAAATAAGCTTGAGTACCTAGTTCAAGTATTATCAAAACTTTTAGATGTGCAAGACAAGGATATTCCAACCAAGAATATTTTTACACCTACACAGCTAATAGTTGGTAGTAGGGGTATGCAGCACTGGTTGAGCATGGAACTTGCTAAAAATCGTGATATTGCGATGAATCAAAAGTATGACATGGTTAATGGTTGGATACTTGAGATTTGCTATGAATTAACTTGTAAAAAAGAGTTTAAGAAATCTTATATAAAAGATGTGTTAACCTGGCGAATATTTAAATTATTAGACACGCTAAACTGTGATAAGTTGATTAAATACTATGAGCATAGCCTACTTAAAAAATACCAGCTAAGCGCTAAAATTTCAGAAGTGTTTAGTGCGTATTTAGTCTACAGGACTGATTGGCTAGAGCATTGGGAAGATAGTAAATATATCAAAGATACCGCAGATTCAAAAAAAAATCACAATACAACCATCATCGAGGAAGATGAGCAGTGGCAAAGTGAGTTATGGCGATTATTAGTCAAAGAAATGCCAGATACTCCATATAGTGTCCAAAAATCGGCTATAAAAAAACTTAACAAAATTAATCTACAAACTATAAATGTACCTAAAGATATTTATATATTCGGTATAAATGCCATATCACCGAAGAATTTGAACTTTATATTTGAATTATCAAAACATATAGATTTAAATATATTATACATTGATCCATGTAGTGAATACTGGTATGACTTAAAGAATGATAAAACATCAACTTGGTTAGAAACAGATGATTATGAAGCACAACCTTTATTAGCAAACTTAGGGCAACAGGGTAAAGAGTTCTTTAATATGCTGCTTGATAATGATAAAAAACAAGGGTTTGATGTATTTCAAAAGTTTGAAAATGGTACCCTAGACTTTAATAAGTTAGAGAATAATGCACAAAACTATCTTATTAGTTTACAACGAAATTTATTAGAACTAAATTGTGAAGACCATACTAACCTTAATGATAGTGATAATAGTCTATCTATAAACTCATGCCATAGTCCATTAAGAGAAGTACAAGTCTTACATGACAGACTACTCGATATGATAAAAGCTGATGATACTATCAAACCTAGAGATATATTAGTGATGTGCCCTAATATTGAAGATTATGCACTATATATAGATAGTGTCTTTACTTGTGGTTTTGAAGATAAAAAATTACCATTCTCTATTGCAGATAGGACATTGCTAGATTCTGAGCCACTAGCTGCTATTTTTATTGATTTACTGCAATTACCAGAGAGTAATTTTGAGGTAAATAAAATACTAGATTATATTGAAGTACCAGCTATACAGCAGAAGTTTCATATAACACAAGAGCAGTTAGAAACTATTCGCTATTGGTTGAAGGAGTCCTGTATTCATAATAGTAATGATAATAAGACATTCTCATGGTCTTGGGGTCTAAGAAGGCTAATGCTTGGCTTTGCTTATAATGATAGTGAGCAAATTATAAATGATGAGTTACTAACAGTACCTGTAATCGAGGGGGCTGAAGTTGTAGAACTTGGTAGTTTGTATGAGCTACTTGAGTTATTAGACCACTATACCAAAGAATTAAAACAAGATAGAACACTTGAGCAATGGGCTGACTATTTATTAGTGATGTTTGAGGAAGTGTTTGATGTAACTAGCCAAGAGCAATATATCGCAAGTAAAATCAAAACAATCATTGGTAAAACTATCAAAACAGCGAAAGAAATATTGGTTGATGAAAAAGTTAGCCTAGAAATGATTCGTTATTGTTTGATATCACAATTATCAGAATCTATTATCAATAACCATTTCTTAAATGGTAAGGTGACATTTTGCTCGATGACTCCAATGCGAAATGTACCATTTAAAGTAGTAGCAATGCTTGGCTTAAATAATGGCAAATTTCCAAGACGAGATGTTTCAGTTAGTTTTGATTTGATGGCTGGATTAGGAAAAAGAGCAGGTGATAGAACAAAACGAGATGATGATAGATATTTATTCTTAGAGTCAATATTATCAGCTAGGCAAAATCTGTATCTTAGCTATATTGGTAGAAGTATCAAAACAAATAAAAAACAAGAGTCGAGCTTAATCCTTAAAGAGCTGATAAGTTATTTAGATAATAATTACTGTACTGAATCGCTAGATGATCATCAACAAGAAGTCTGTAAGCCAAAAATAACTATTAATGAATACCCATTGCATGCTTTTAGTAAAGGTTGCTATACAGATAACTATAGAAGCTATGATGATGCTTGGATCAAGCTAATAAAACAAAATCCACAAGAGTTTTATGACAAATCAGGGCAAAATGTAGCCTCTAAATTATCAGAGAACCTAACAGTTTCTAAACTGGTTAAAATATTTGATAACCCACTTAAAGCTTATACTAATAATTGTTTAGGACTATATCTTGAAGATAATTTTGAGAAATTAAAAGATAGTGAACCATTTGATTTTTATCATCTTGTTATGCATGGTTTGAAAGAACAACTATTTGATAATATCTCTCAAGGCAAAGATACAAAAACAGTTGAGCAGATAAGTAAACTAAGTGGTAAATTACCTGAGTCAGTATTGACAGAATCTGCGCTAGCAGAGCAAGTAGATAATATGCAAAAGCTCGTAGAATCATCACAGATACAATATCAAGAGAAAAAAACATTCAAAACCACTATTAATGATATAGAGCTAGAAGCATCTTGTTATGTAGAAAATGATAATCAAGTTAAGCTAACCACAGTTTCAAGCTTTAGAATAAAACATAGCTTAGAGCTATATTTAACAGCATTGATAGTTGCTTGTGATAAACAACAAGATATTGAGGCTGTATATTGGTATTTTGACAAAGATAAAGCTGAAAGCATCGACAAAGAATTTAATATAGTGCATTCAAATGCAAGACAAGAGTTAGAGAGTTATGTTAATTATGCTAAAAATATTATAAGTAAACCGACCTTGTCACATCTAAATTTAGCAGCAGCTATATTTGAAAAGCCAGAAAAAAAAACGCAAAAATGGGATGATGCTATTAAAGAGAGTAAGTATAGTCACTATGTCTTAGAAAAGGATGATTATTTCAATCTATTTTATAATGAACTCCCTGAGGTAGAAGATTTTGAGGGTGATTCAATCTATAGGTGTTTTTTTGAAGTGTTGAATAGAAGTTAGAATAAACAGATATGAAAAACCTAGGTGCACTAATATCGATCGCTAAAGATGATCTAGATAAAGTTAGAGCCTTTCCATTTAAGTGTGTCAATTCACTTATTTATACAAACCCCTCAATTCTTTAGAATTAGCAAATAATTGTTTAAATATTACTGTGATCACACCTATAAGCATTGAGTAAATCTTATTTATAATGCCATGCACAACATAACCAAATAAAGCAAAAAATACGCCATCAATTTTTAATAAAACTTTAGCTTCAGAACCTCTTATGTATGAGTGAGCCCATTTAATAAAACTTACATTAAAAAAGAGTTTAGGGGCAACCTGAATTTTTTGTACTAAATATAATGTTACACAATGCTCCTACAAATATACCTGGATCAAATAGAAAATGTCTATAATTAAGAATACTTATTCTAAACGATTTAAAAGCGACAATCCCTAAATGATTATATTCACAAAATATAAAAACTATAAAAAACATAATTATATAACTGACCTTACGCACTTTTTAAATACTGCAATTCAGCACATGCGATTTGGTTAGCTTTTATCAATAGCTTTGACCTCAGAGCAAAATGATTTATCTTGTGCTTTATTTGCAAACACTCAAACTTGAAGAATGATAAAACTGATAAGTAAATATGATTGCTCTGAGTGCTTATAGTCTTATTTGGTGATTTAGCTAAATCAACATTATGTTTTAAAGATTTGTGAAATTCTTCAACTTTACATAGTTTTTCATAGATTGTTGAAATAGCATCTACATCAAGATCAGTATAACTATATATCAAATTCAAAACACCTGTACTTCCATCTTTGTTTGTAAAGATTAGGCGAACTATAACAACTTCGTTATCATAACCCTTCACATATCCTCGTATAGATTGTTTGTCTGATAATTCTAGTTCACTTACGCTAATGAATTCGCCGTTATGTTTATACTCTAGACTTGTAGCAAAAAGACGATTAGATTTCAAAGCAGCTATAAAGTCTTTCTCATGCTTAGTAATAAAATCAAAATTATCTTTCGCTGACAACTATGTGTCCATTTGAATATACCTGAATGTAAGCTTATTGTTTATTGCAACTTTAATCATATCTCGCATCAATTCGTTTGTAGCTTCTGACGCTCGTTTTAACTTTCTAGTCTTTATGTCACTAAACTGTACAGGCTGACTCACTATTTCAAATGCCACAGGTATTTATACTTCATTGCTGTAGTATAGAGCGTTCAACATGTTGATACCTCTAACTGATTTGCCAACTGTATGATCAAAATGCCAACACATGATATCACTCTCTTTAGTCCATTTTTTCTCTTGAATAGTATCATCAAAAATTAGACAAGCATCTTCTCTTTCAATTTATCGCACAGTCGACTTTACTTGTTTACATAAGTCTTTTGAATCATATTTTTGTTTAGATAAAAAACAAGTTATTTTATCATGACTGACATCCCCTTACATTATTGATAACAATCCTGTTGTAGCGTAACCATTTCCACTGATTAAATAATCAGTATAAAGTTCTGTATAAGCTATTTTTATTTCTACATTATACTATATTTATACATTTACTGCGTAAGGTCAGTTTTATAAACCCTAAAATCAGCATGAGGTAAGCGATTCATTAGATATAGTTTGATGATTATAGCGATTAGTAAACTAAAAAATAAAGCACTGAAAAAAGTATAGCATTAAGATAAGAGCAAAGTATTAAGCTAAGTGAGCACAACAACAACCAGTTTAGTAACTTCCAGTATTTTGGCTTAATAGTGTCATATATAGGAGCATCTTCATCGAGATTTTTTTTATTAAAAAAAACATATTTAATAATATTTACTAATAACAAGAAAATTATGGGCTTTAAAAACAACTTTTAAAAGATTATAGTATAGAAAACATTGAAATATAAAAATGAAAATATGAAAAAACAAATAAGTCTAGCAATTGCAGGGTTAACATTTTCTACTAGCCTATTTGCTATGGCAAGTAGTAAGACTGGCCAGCCATCTATGGAAAACTATAAAAGAAAACTAACAAATGCAGACCAAGAGCTAGTAAGAGTGATAGCTGAAAGAAAAGCTATAAGAAAGCAAATGTTTAAGTTTGAGAGAAAGCATAAACTACCAGCTTACGACCCGTTTAAGGATGAAAAGCTAGAAAAATCTTATAGCTCATTTGCAGTACAGTATGATGTATCTCCTCAGTTAGTATATAAGATATTTGGTATTTTAAATACTTCTGATTTAGTGACAGCAGAACAAACTTTCTAAATATAGTAAGGAAATATAATGAGTAATATTTATGACTTTAAACTAACATCTAATGATGGCACAGAATTTTATTTACCTAAAAACAAAGTTTTGTTGATAGTCAATGTAGCAAGCAAATGTGGTTTTACAAAACAGTACAAAGGTTTACAGCATTTACATGATTTGTATCCAGAGGTTGAAGTAGTAGCTTTCCCATGTAATTCTTTTGGTGGACAAGAGCCAGATGAAGATGGTGAGATAAAAAACTTCTGTGAAACAGAATTTGGCATTACATTTCCAATTATGAAAAAAACTAAAGTCAATGGCAAAGATGCAGAACCATTATTTACATACCTAAAAGATCACGCAAAAGGTATATTAGGTACAGAGATAATTAAATGGAATTTTACAAAGTTCTTAGTTTGCAAAGATGGTGAAATGGTAGTTAGGTATGCACCTAAAACAATCCCAGAAGAACTAATACCTGATATAGATAATTTCTTAAAAGACTAAAATCTATTAAAATTGGAGCTAATCGCAAAAACGGGTTGGTAAAATACGGCTGTAAATCAGATATAATAAGGGTTTAAAAACGATTACTTACAAATGCTTGTAAGAAAACACTAAAAAATATTTAAATTGAGATTCGTTCGTATTTACCAGCAAAGTATTTAAGTCAAAAAGATCTATTTATAGTCAAATAAAGAACTATCAAGTAGAAATAAAAAGGCATGACTTTAGAGCAGTAACTTTAGAATGTGATACAACTTTTTATGGCAAGAAAAAAGATAAGTTAGGAACCGTTATTTTTTATGATGTTTAGATTCAAGTACCAATATTGACAACCTTATTTATAGATTCTACCTGAAGAGGAGTTTTGAATCCAAGACTTTTTCTATGTCTGTTGTTCAATAGGTTTTCAACTCTTCTAGTTTGGTCTTAAGTAATATTATCTAATCTCAGGTTTTTAGAGAAGAATTATCTAATTAACCCATTTGTATTTTCATTGGTGCCACGTTGCCAAGAAGAGTATGTATCAGCAAAAAATATATCTATATTTAATACTTTTGATATTAGCATGTGTTTGGAAAACTCTTTACCATTATCAAAAGTGATTGAGTGAGTATGTGACGCATTAAGTATTTGTATTAAACTGTTTGCTAAGTTTTCAGCATTCTTACTAGCCAAAGGTTTAATTTTAGTTAGTTTAGATACTCTATCAACTAGTGTTAATAAGTCACCCTTGTGATCTTTACCAATAATAGTGTCTCCCTCAAAATCTCCAAGTCTACTTCGTTCATCTATAAGAAAGTCTCTCTCATGTATTAAAACTCTATTTTGTATTTGGCCTCCATGCTCTTGACTAGCCTTACCTCTTTTACGATAAGTTTTCTGACAACGCAAATAAGTGTGTAAGTCACCGCCTCTTTCTTTATTCCCATAGATATACTTATAGATGCTTTCAGCACTTATGACATCTAACCCACCCATTAGATGTTAAACCGCCACTTATTTGCTCTGGATACCAATACTGTTTGATAAGATGCTCTACATAGCTCCAACCAAATTGCCTAATTTGTTTGTTGCCTTTACGTTTTCTTGAGTTTGCAAGTGATTGTGCTTGTTTAGGTCTATAACCTCGTTTGCCGGTGTTACGGTTTATCTCTTTGTATATGCTACTTTGGTTACAACCAACTTCCATGGCTATTTGTGTTTTTGAAACACCTATTATCAATAGTGATCCAATGTGGTATCTTTGTTCTTGAGTAAGTTGTGTGTAGGATGGTTATATGGTGATTCCTTAAGTAAATTTTTAGCAAGTGTGACAATATCTAACTTACTCTTTTAGTGCAATAATTATTTTGTCGCAACAACTTGAAGCTAAGTTGTAATAAGCTTCAATATATTCAAATATTGATAACTTAGCTTCTTCTCTAGTTTTATAGTTTTCATCATGTACTAACTCTACTTTTAAAGTTCCAAAGAAACTCTCACAAGCAGCGTTATCCTAACAGCATCCTTTAGAGCTCATACTTGATAGTAGCCAGTGTCCTTTAAATAATATCTTGATACTGTTTGCTACAGTATTGTGATCCTTTGACAGAGTGTATAATCACACAGAGATATAACCATCCTTCTTGTGTAGGTATGTAAGTTATATCTGTAACTCATCTATGATTTACAGATAAAGCAGTGAAGTTTTATTCTAATAAATTATCAGACACATGTTTGTTATGGTGAGAGTCTGTCGTTGCTTTATGTTTACGAATAGCCTTAGCTTGTAAACCTAGTATTTTTATGCGTTTAGATACTCTAGGTTGAGTAACTTTCCAACCCATATCTTTAAGTGCTTTGTATATCCTAACACTTCCATATCTAGATGCTCATTAAATATAGCGGTAATAGCATCATCTAGCTCAGCATCATTAGATTGCCTTATACCTATAGGTTTATGTATACATCTGTAATATTAAGATGTGCTAACATTCAAAGATTTCAATAGTGTTGTTACTGGCATAACTTTACAATACTCTTTAATAAAGGCGTACCTTATAGAGTTTGCTTTGCAAAGTACACTGCTGACTTTTTTAGTATTTCACTCTCTGGATGCCTGTTTGAGTTTTTTCTTCAAATCAGTATTTTCAGATGATAATTGCTGATACTGAGTTTTATAATCTATTTTTATATCTTTTTATGGGGTTAACATAGCTTTGGATATCCAAGTACTTAATGTCTTATATTTTATCCCTAAATTATCTGCTATTTCTCGTCTATTTGCATCTGGTTGCAAACATAATTTAACAGCCTCATCTTTAAATTCTTTTGTATATCTTTGGTAAACCATATTTGTCTCCTTTTCTTAACACCTAAGTGTCACAAATTGGAGGGTATAATCAATCCATGTAAGCTTTTTTTTGTGCAATACTTTTGAGTCTGTTTGGAATAACAATTTAAACATTTTTTAGTGTTTTCTTACAAGCATTTGTAAGTAATCGTTTTTAAACCCTTATTATATCTGATTTACAGCCGTATTTTACCAACACGTTTTTGCGATTAGCTCTTGTTTTTAAACTTCTACCAATCATTAATTTTAATAGTATCTAATTCTTTGCTCATATTAGTTCTCATTTCTTCTAATGTAACTAAATCTTGTAACCCAGATTTAGCATCTGAGTGTTGGATTACATTGCTAGAATTTATAAGAGCATACTTCATTGCTTCTTCAATAGATTTGCCTTTATATATATTTGCACAGAAAGTAGAACTGAAAGCATCACCGGCACCTAATGTATTTATTACACTTTTAATTTTTAATGAATCACAATGATAAATTTTTTCTTTAGTTGCAGCATAAACACCATTTGCGCCGTCAGTAACTACAATTGTTTTAGGTCCTAAATTTAGAGTGATTTTAAAGAAATCTTTCAGTCTGAATGTTGAATTTAAAAAATCTACATTGTCAGTGCTTACAGCGGCATTTTCTAAGCTTTTCTGTGATTCTATGATGTCTTCATCTTCTGTAGATAAAAGAGACAGCATTAATTTTTGGGCCTCTTGATAGTTAAGGACTAAAGTATCTATACCGAATAGCGAATCTTTGATAAAGCTTTCTCCTAAGCTAAGCTGGCTTGATCCAGGGTTTATCGCTACTTTTGTGCCATTATTAGAAGCTAGCTTTACAATTTCTGGTAATCTAGCTGCAGATTTTTTACTGAGTGAAGTTATATATATAAAATCACTCTCAGTAATTGCTTTAGATGGTAGGTCATCTTTTAGAATATCTTTATTTGCTCCTCTGTATGCAAATATAGTTCTATCACCGCTTAGTGTTGGGATTACATAAGATGTAGCCGTGCCATAGTTATTCGAGTATCTAATGTTTGAGGTATCAACTTTAAAATCCTCTAACTCCTGCAGAATTTTCTTACCTGCAATATCATTGCCTATTTTACCAAAAAAACTAACATCTAAGCCTTGTTTTTTAAAAGAAACTGCAGCATTAGTTGCTCCACCACCACTGAATGAGTTTTGCTCATTTACTTCAATTTTAGCGCCTTCTTCTAGTAGCATGAACGATTGAGTAGTTTCTTTTTTTTGCATATTCATAGTAAACATTTCTTCATACTCAATTATAGTATCTAAAGTTGCACCCCCAATAGTTAAAGCTTTAATTACTTTTTTCATTTTATTTCTTAGTAATACTGATTTATCAATAGAATATCATTAAATAAATATAGCGTAAATTGCTAAGTTAGCTTACATTGCGAAATATTTATATATTAATGCTTTTTGTATGTAAATATTAGTCATTACTTAGTATTATTTCACTTGTTAATAATACTATAAAAATATACAGGAGCAATAACAATGCCTTCTAAATCAGTCGACGATATACGCGGATATATTATGCCTATTGGTGGTGGTGAAGATAAATTTGCAAGTCCAACAGTTTTACAAAAGTTTATTGATCTATCTGGTGGAAATGATGCGGTTATCGCAGTTATTCCAACAGCATCAAAATTAGACGATACTGGTGATATCTATGTAGATATATTTGAGAAGATGGGTGTAAAAGAAGCTGATAACTTAAAGATTGAATCAAGGCTTGACTCTACTACAAATAAATATAATCAAGACACTTTGTCTAGATGTACAGGTATATTTATGACAGGGGGAAATCAACTTTTACTTTCTACTACTCTTGGTGGCACACCTATAGCTCAACTAATACGTAGACTTAATGCAAAGGGCGTTAGTGTGGCAGGTATTTCGGCTGGATCTGCTTTTATATCTGGATTTATGATAGCAGGTGGACAAGCTGGACTTATGCCTAGATGTAATATGGTTAATCTAGCACCAGGCCTTGGTCTTACAAATAAAATTCTAGTCGATCAGTATTTTTCACATAGAGATCGTCTTGGTAGGCTTTTAGCGGCACTGTCATATAATCCATATATGGTGGGTGTAGGTATTGATGAATATACAGCTGTACTATTAGATTCAAACAATATGGTAGAAGTTGTTGGTAGCGGAATGGTGACAGTTATAGACTTTTCTTATCTAAAACACTCTTCACTTCATAATGCTCGTAATAATGCACCTATAAGTCTTGTTGATATACGTATGCATATGCTTTTAGAAGGTCAAAAGTTTGATTTAAAAACTTCTATGGTGGAATTTTAATAATATGAAAAAAATAATTATTCAAGGATGCTGTGGAGCTCGATAATATAAGAACACTTCTTTTGCTGACTACCATAATCACCTGAAGCCAATAATATAAAAAGCTTATGAGTATTTAAATCAGACTGATGATGCTAATAAAGCTGCTATTTATGCTGCTCAGTTATTGGAAGATAACGAATTATTCAACGCAGTAACTGGTTCAAGATTTCAGCAAGATGGTCAGATTAGAATGTCTGCTTCAATAATGGATAGTGAAAATAAAAATTTTGCTGGTGTTATTAATGTTCAAAATATTAAAAACCCAATATAAGTTGCTAATCGTCTGATGGAGCAACACCACAGTATATTGGGTGGCGAGCCAGCAACTGAGTTCGCTCATGATGTGATGGGGCTTCCTGAATACAATCCTATGACAGAGAAAAGATATAAAGAATATCTTGAGCTTAAAAAAGGATATACAGGTACAATAGGTGTTGTAGCCTTATATTCAAAAGGTAAAATCTGTGCTGTTACATCTACAGGTGGTGCTGGTTTTGAGTATCCCGGTAGAGTCGGAGATAGCCCTACGGTTGCAGGTAACTATGCAAATACAGGATATGGATATATCTTGTACAGGTATTGGTGACCATATAGTTAATGAAGCGTTGGCTGCAAAAATAGCTAAGCGAGTAAAAGACGGGGTGTCTTTAAAGAATGCCATAGATAAGTCCATTCAAGAAAGTGACGAGCTAGGAGACTATGTAGGGATTATAGCTATAGATAAAAATGTTAATATATGCTCTGGATCGACTAAAATAGCTCAAACACTATACGCTTTTGCGGAAGAAAGTGGTATAAAAACATTTTATGAGTAATTAGTTGTAAAAACCTGTTGACTTAAAAGCACTATTACAGGTATAATATTCGTCATTGGCCTGATAGCTCAGTCGGTAGAGCAGAGGACTGAAAATCCTCGTGTCGGCGGTTCGATTCCGTCTCAGGCCACCATTGTTAAGAAATTGTCGGAGCATAGCGCAGCTTGGTAGCGCATCTGGTTTGGGACCAGAGGGTCGGGGGTTCAAATCCCTCTGCTCCGACCATTTTTAAGTGCGTCTGTAGCTCATTTGGATAGAGCATCGGCCTTCTAAGCCGAGGGTAGCAGGTTCGAATCCTGCCAGACGTACCATTACAATAAAGTACAATTTTAGTGGTGGTTGTAGCTCAGTTGGTAGAGCCCCGGATTGTGATTCCGGCTGTCGTGGGTTCGAGCCCCATCAATCACCCCAGAATATGCGGACGTGGCGAAATTGGTAGACGCACTGGATTTAGGTTCCAGCGGAGAAATCTGTGGGAGTTCGAGTCTCCCCGTCCGCACCACAATTGTGTTTCAAGTAAATTCAAATAGTATCTAAATAATAATGATATCAAGCCTTTTTGCTATTCCACCGTATCAAGCAGTATCAAATAGTATTAACTAAATTCAGTCACCAGTGTACATTGGAGTGTACATTGAGATTTGTGTTATTATGATGGCTAAATTATCAAAACAGTTTATAGATAAATCAAAAGAGATTAGAGACTAAGATAAGAATAAAAGATATAGTCATGAATGTACTCACTTATATTGAGAAGCTTGTCCTAGTGGTATACATTCATGGCAATATATATTTAAAATCAATCAAAAATCTTATGGATTTACTATTGGAAAATATCAAAATATATCAATAGCAGAGGCTAGGTAATTTGATCTACCCCGTAAATTTGGGACATTTTATCCATTCATTTTCCCTTATATATTCAAACTTATTTGGAGTCATATAATTTATTGTAGAATGTTTTCTTTTTGTATTGTAATAAGCTTCAATATATTCAAATATTGATAACTTAGCTTCTTCTCTAGTTTTATAGTTTTCATCATGTACTAACTCTACTTTTAAAGTTCCAAAGAAACTCTCACAAGCAGCGTTATCGTAACAGCATCCTTTAGAGCTCATACTTGATAGTAGCCAGTGTCCTTTAAATAATATCTTGATACTGTTTGCTACAGTATTGTGATCCTTTGACAGAGTGTATAATCACACAGAGATATAACCATCCTTCTTGTGTAGGTATGTAAGTTATATCTGTAACTCATCTATGATTTACAGATAAAGCAGTGAAGTTTTATTCTAATAAATTATCAGACACATGTTTGTTATGGTGAGAGTCTGTCGTTGCTTTATGTTTACGAATAGCCTTAGCTTGTAAACCTAGTATTTTCATGCGTTTAAATACTCTAGGTTGAGTAACTTTCCAACCCATATCTTTCAGTTCTTTTGTATATATTTGGTAACCCATATTTGTCTCCTTTTCTTAACACCTAAGTGTTACAAATTGGAGGTTATGATCATTTAATATCTTTCATAGCTAGTCATTTATTGTTTTTTCAACTGAATTATAAAGTCGACTAGTTATAGACACAATTTAGTATACACTATCCAATTAGGTGAAGAAAGGCATCAAAACCTTTAGAATATTTCTTATACTAAAATAAGTGTTGAGATGATGGACTATAGTTTTGGGCTATTTACCAATACAGAATCTTGAGAAAATCTCTCCCAATAAGTCATCTGAGCTAAACTCTCCAGTTATAGAATTTAAATAATCTTGAACAATAAGAAGTTCTTCAGCCAATAGCTCACCATTTCCAAGGCTAAATTGTTCTTTGGCGAATAGTATGTGCTCATAAGCATTATCTATAGCTCCTACATGTCGTTCACGAGCAGTATAAATGCTTTCATTTTGAGATGTGTAGCCAACCTTGTCTAATATATGTTTTTTAAGTTTATCAACACCGAAGCCATTTTCTGCAGATATATATATATGATTGTCAGTATTTGTAGGCACTTTATCAAGAAGGTCTATTTTGTTATGTACATAAGTTATGTCTATATCTTGAGGAATTTGGCTATAAAATTCTGGAATAATCTTTTTTAAATCACTGAGAGCAACTTTGCTTTTAACATGATCATCCGTCACAAAAAGAACCTGGTCTGCTTCTTGGATTTTTTTAATAGCTCTTTTTATGCCTTCACTTTCGATTATATCCTGACTATTTCTTAACCCTGCAGTATCTATTATATGCATAGGTATGCCATCAATTTGTATGTGTTCTCTGACAATATCACGAGTAGTGCCCGCTATATCTGTAACAATAGCTGTGGATTTGCCTGCTAATGCATTTAACAGGCTTGATTTACCTGCATTTGGTTTACCTACTAATATAAGTGTAATACCCTCTGCGAGAATTGCTCCTTGCTTAGTGCTAGTTTTTACATCCAATATTGTTTTGTAAATATTCTCTAAGCTAGTATGAATTTTTTTATCTTCAATAAAGTTTATCTCTTCTTCAGGAAAATCAATAGATGCTTCAACATACATTCTTAAGTAAATAAGCTTTTCAAGAAGGTTATTTATTTCATTTGAAAAGTCTCCTTGTAGGGATTTAGCAGCAGATTTAGCAGCTGTTTCCGATGATGCGTTGATTATATCAGCGACAGCTTCAGCTTGAGCAAGGTCTAGCTTACTATTCAAAAAAGCTCTTTCTGTAAATTCACCAGCCTTTGCCATTCTAGCGCCATTTTCAATAGCTGCTTTGATGATTAGGTTAAGTACAAAAGCATTGCCATGAGCCTGAATTTCAACTATATCTTCACCAGTATACGAATAGGGTGCTTTAAAGTATAGTGCGATACCGTTATCTATAATTTCATTGTTATGAGAGATGTTTGTAAATATAGCATGGCGAGGTTTTAGGTTCTTACTGGTAATTTTATTTGCAATCTTTAAAGCATTAATGCCAGATATCCTAACTATACCTATACCACCATTACCTTGTGGAGTAGCAATTGCTACTATAGTATCTTTTGTGTACATCGTTTAGTATAAGTTCTTATTGTTGTTCAATAGATTTGAGTTATCTTGATACAATGTCTTCTTGGTCGATTACTCTACCTTTTTTCATTTTAGCATTTTTAAAAAATTCTGGTTTTTGCTTTATAATTTTTCTTCTTAATAAGAATACAAAGATAATAAAGCAGATTATCAGAAAGAAAAATAAAGGTAGTAAAAAGATAAAAGAGAATACTATTGTAAATATGGTGATTGTAATACCTAATATTGAGCTTAAAATTTGTTTTACATTTGTTTTCATAGCTTTGATTTATTTTATTTAACCAGTATAATGATAAGTGGAAGTATACCATTTTAATGGTTATTAAAACATAGCTGTTAAATAACTTATATTACAATAGTCCAATAAAGGATATTTATTATGAATATACAAATCACAGGTAGACATGTAGAGGTTACTAGTGCAATCAAAAATTATGTTGATGATAAAATTGGTAAAGTTGGTGTTTATTTTGATAATATTACATCTACAAAAGTTATATTGACTGTAGAAAAAGATCATCAAGTTGCCGAAGCTATAGTTGTAGTTCCTGGTAGTGAATTTGTAGCAAAAGTATATGATAAAGATCTTTATGCTGCTATAGATAAGCTTAAAGATAAACTTGCACGCCAACTTAAAAAACATAAAGATAAGCTTAGAGGCAATAATAATGCTGGAGCGCCTATCTCTGAGATGACAGGGGAAGAAGACTCTGAATACATTTTCTTCAAATAATGTGATATTTCTATTATGAATCTTAGAGCTCTTCTAGATAAAAAAAATATAATCCTAAACCTTAATATTGAGTCAAAAAAAAGGCTTATGGAGTTTTTAGCAAAAAGACTGGCAAATAGTCATTTATCTGTTGATGAAGAAGAGGTGCTTAAAAGCTTATATCAAAGAGAAAGAATTGGTACTACTTATATTGGGAAAAAAATACATATCCCACATTGTCGAGTAGAAGGACTAACTACTACTCGAATAATGATAGTTACACTTAAAAATAGCTTCTACGATGATACTATAGAAGATGATATAAAAATTGTCGTAGGAATTTTTTTCCCCTATAAAACATCTGAAATACATACTGAATTACTAAAACAATTAGCAGCATTTTTGAAAAATCCTGAAACACAAAAACATTTTGAAGAAGCAGAGTATTCAGATGTTTTACATCAGTTAATTACACAAGAAAGAGATGATGAAGAATCCACTGAATAATATACGCATAGTGCTCGTTGAGCCGTCACATAATGGCAATATTGGTTCAACTGCGCGAGCTATGCTAAATATGGGATTGACTAACTTATGGTTAGTAAACCCTCAAAAAGAGCTAGATGAAGAGGCTATAACATTGTCTTGTCATGCAACAGGTGTAGTTAAAAATGCTCCAATAGTCCCAAGTTTAGCTGATGCTCTTGAAGGAATTGATTTTATAGTAGGCACTAGTGCCAGAGTGCGACGAGTTTCTTTGCCTATAGATCCTATAGCTAGTGTAGCTACAAATATGCTAGATAGAATAAACAATAATAATCAAAAAATCGCTATTCTATTTGGTAGAGAGAGAACGGGTCTTTTAAATGAAGAGCTATTAATGAGTAATGTTCATGCTTATATACCATCAAATGAAGGATATAATTCGCTAAATTTAGCACAGGCTGTGCAGTTAGTTGCTTATGAAATTTTTAAACAGAATATAGAATATACTAACTCAAAGCAGGTTCCAGAGTACAGTCAGATTAATGAGAACGCTACCGTAAATGAAAGATTGGGTCTTTATAAGCACTTTGAGGATGAGATGATTAGGTCTGGTTTTCTTGATAATGATAACTATGGACATGTGATTGATAAGCTTAAAAGGCTTTTTCAAAGAAGTGAGCTTGAAACGCAAGAAGTTAATATCTTTAGAGGGTTTTTAAGTTCTCTGAGCAATAGCAAGGGTAAAATATGATTATTCTTGGTATAGATGAAGCTGGGAGAGGGCCGTTATCAGGTCCTGTAGTAGTTGCTGGAGTTATTTTAGATGCAGCTAAACCTATCGATAGTCTTGTAGATTCTAAGAAAATAAGCGAAAAAAAACGAGAGTTGCTTTATGATATTATAGTCTCTAAGGCTGTAGCTTACTTAATAGTTGAGGTTAGTCCAGAAGAGATTGATGATATGAATATTCTTCAAGCTACTTTGTATGGAATGCATAAGGTAGCTGATCATTTAAAAGATCAATTTGATAAAGTTTTGGTTGATGGCAATAAATTGCCAAACTGGAACTATAGTTCAGAAGCTATTGTTAAGGGTGATTCTAAAATTAAAGAGATATCTGCGGCTTCAATCTTAGCTAAAGTCCACAGAGATGGGATCTGCTTAAAAAATGATAAGCAATACCCTCTGTATGGCTTTTCCAAGCATAAGGGATACCCTACTAAAGAACATCTTGAAAATATAAAAAAATATGGTGTTTTAGATATTCACAGAAAGAGTTATAAGCCTGTGAGAGAATTGTTATAAGATTTCTTTTTTAGTCAAAAGAAAGAATGTTGTTTGTATGATTTGATTCACCTGATTTTGAAGGGTTTACTGAATCATTGTCTTCACCTTCATTTACATCTATACCATATCCAAATTCACGAGCATAGATACCTTGTGCAGTCTCTTTTGAAAAGACTTCAAGAACAGACTCAATAGGTAAAACTAAAGACATTGCTTCACCATCAAAAGTAGCGTCAAATGTAATCTGGGTATCATTAATAGAGATATTTTGAATAGCTTGAGGAGATAAATCCAAAAGAATCTTCTTATCTTCATCAATATAGTTAGTAGGTACTACAACATCGTCATACTCAGTATCAACTAGTACATATGGTGTAAAACCATGATCATCTAACCAATTATATGTAGCCTTAACTACATAAGCTCTAAGCATTGCCATATTTAAGCTCCTTCTTTTATTGTTCTAATGAAACAAGGATCTTTAAAAAGATCTTTTATTTCTGCTATTAAATTTTTATCTTTTGTTGGTATTGCTATTTTTAACTTTATAAAATAGTAAAAAATAAAAGTCATAATAATTGTTAGAATGTTTACATTTTGTGCATCAGGATTGCACTCAGCATTGATGGTTCTTTCACTTACTATAGTTTTATAAGTTCTTATAACATCTTTTTGCATTGTAAGCTTTATATCTGGAATTTCTTCATCGCTCAAACCTTGCTCTACTATCTTGATGATATTTTGCAAGTATGTCTTATTAACATGCTCAAGAAGAATGCGTGCATTAGCTCGTTGTTTCGGAAAAACAGGAAACATCGGAGGGAATGGGTACAAATCTTCTATAGCTTCAATAATAACATTTAAGCGATAAACAGCAAAGTCATCAGTGCTTAAAGCAGGTATATTGCAGTTAGGAGTTATGATATTAAGCTCTTCTAAGTGTTTTGAATTTTCTTTTTTAGAAACATCTATGACAGTAGCATTAGCTCCTTTGATAAGAGCAATCATGCGTATTATATCGCTATAGATATCATCCTTTTTTGTGTATAAAACCAAGGTTTTATCCTCCTAATGAATAATAAAGTAAAAAGAATAGATATGAAATTAATATAAATAGATATATTAACGCTTTGAGAATTGTCTTTTTCTACGAGCTTTTCTGAAGCCGAATTTCTTACGTTCAACTTTACGAGAGTCACGAGTTACAAAACCTGCTTCACGTAATGCTGGCTTTAATGCTTCATCAAATTCGATAAGAGCTCTAGTTACACCAAGACGGATCGCACCGGCTTGACCAGTAGTACCACCACCTTTTACAGTTATCTTAAAGTCAAAGTTTTCTATATTTTCAGTAAGTACTAGAGGTTGTCTAACAACCATACAATCTGTTTCACGACATAAATACTTCTCTAATGGAAGACCATTAACGATAAATTGACCAGTACCTTTTTTCATAAACACACGAGCTACAGAACTTTTACGACGACCTGTACCATAATTATATTCTGACATATTTACTATCCTTTATTTATATATTGTGAACTTGAGGCTGTTGAGCTGTATGCGGGTGATTTTCACCAGCATATACTTTTAGCTTTTTGTACATAGTACGACCCATAGGTCCTCTAGGTAACATACCTTTTACAGCTTTCTCAATTACTCTTTCTGGGTGAGCAGCTATTAGTTTATCAAATGACATAGATTTGATACCGCCAATATATCCTGTGTGATGGAAGTATGTTTTGTCTTTTCTTTTGTTACCAGTAACTGCTACTTTTTCAGCATTTACAATAATAACATAATCACCAGTATCCATATGTGGAGTAAATTCTGGTTTATTTTTTCCTCTTAGTATCATAGCCACTTCTGTAGCTAGGCGACCTAAAGTTTTATCTGTAGCATCAATCAAAAGCCATTGTCTTTTGATATCAGACGATTTTGCAGTAAACGTTTTCATCTTTGTTCCTTTATTGTTGTCAATTACTCAGTTTTAGCAAAAAATTCTATAGATACAAGAGTTTTAATCTTGTGTTTGGTTTAAAATTTTAAGCAGTTTATATTATACGCTTTTTATTTAATGATAAGCAAGTTTATCTGGGTGAATTATTCGAAATTAAGCGATTAAATTCGTGATTTGACCTTCTAATGCAATTTTCTATAGCTATGCGGTCAAAAAAGTTGCCTGAGATATATAGATTTTTTTGAGTTTCTAGTTCATTGTTCAATTCACTGATAAATTTAGTATGATTCTTATCATACTTCGGTATGCTTTGGTATTTGATTTCTGTGTAGAGAATTTGATTTTTGTTTATCTTAAGTAATTCAGTGATTTTTGTGATCAGTGTGTTTTTATTGGTCGTATGACCTTTACAGTGAAAGACAATAGCTCTGAGGTTTTCATCTGCGATAATATCTCTTGATACAGCAGAGTAAAAGAAGTGTTCTTTACCAATAAGTCCCGCTAAGTTTTTAACTTGTTTTAAGTGATTTTTTCTGGTAACAACTCCAATGCTAGTCAGTTTTGATGTGGTGGGTCGATTAGGGTGGTTAGCAATCTTTGGCGAGATATCTTTTAAAAGCGCTTCTGTAACACTCCATGGTGTTGCTAGGCAAATATTTTTAGTGCAGCAAGAATTATTGCTAGTATTAACAACCCACTCATCGTTATTCTTTGTAATGCTAACCACTTTTTTATTTATAATATCGCTGTCATTGTCATTAAAAAGACAGGATAACCCTTTTTCAATAGTAAAGCTTCTTGGTAAAGAGGTGTCGCGAGGATATTTTTTAAACAAATATTCCATTGGGAAATTTACGCTATCTTGAGATAGTACGGCATTAAAGCAATACTTTAATGTGTTGTTATAGTTCTTTTTGCCAAATACTTTTTTAGAATATTCGCTTACAGTTAAGTTCTCTTTTGAAATATTTCTATTTTTTATAAAGCTAAAACCGAGAGTGACCCAGTTTAGGTTCGTGAATATGCTTTGGATTTTATTGTTTGGGTGGATAAATAGAAAAGGTAATTTTTTTCTAGTAGTTATTTCCCCTATAATATTTTTGTTTTTGATAAAGTCTATAGTATCTGAATAAGAGTTGTATATTGTGTGAGCACCCATTTCAAACCAAAAATCTTTATAGTTTGCCGTATCTATACAACCACCAATTTGATTTTGTTCAAATATAGTGTTTTCAACGCCTGCCTGATTTAGCTTGTTTGATAGGCTTATGCCAGATATTCCACCACCAATAATTATAGTATTTATATATTTCATTATGCACCGTTAGTATTATTAGGTAGCAGTATCCAAAGCTTACCCTTATTTTTCATGTGTCCGGCATTAAATTCTGCTTGTTTACCATGTCCCCAAAATATATCTCCACGAATAGCTCCGCGAATAGCGCCACCCTTATCTTGAGCAATCATTAGTCTATCAAGAGGCTCCGTGGTTTTGTTATTATTTTCATAATAGTCAGTTTCAATCCACATTGGCACACCGTATGGATAAAACATATCATCAACAGCTATAGAATATCTAGGTGTTAATTCGACTCCTTGAGCACCTATAGCGTTTTTTGCATTAATATATCTAAAGAATACAAATGACGGGTCGTAGTTTAAAACCTCATCAACTTTGTCTTTATTTTTCTTCAACCAAGCTTTTATAGATTGCATAGACATATTTTTAAGAGTAATATAGTTGTTATCTATCAGGTATTTGCCTATAGGTTTATAATCATGGCCGTTTTGGCTGTCGTACCCTAAAAGCACATCTCCGCTATCAGTTTGAATGCGGCCAGAACCTTGAATTTGTAAAAAGGTTCTATCGACTTTTGATTTCACCCATATCAAAACATCTGCTTTTTTGAATAAATTGCCTTCAGATATTTCTTTACGAGAATAGTATGGTACAAACTTGTTTTTTACATATCTGCCAAATGAGTATGTATCATCTTTTTTGTGTATTTTAACTAGGTCTTTTGGGGTTTTATAGATGGGTACTGTGTATTGTGGAGTCTTTACGAGACTAGCTTTCATATAAGGTTCGTAGTAGCCAGTAAATGTTCCAGTAGATTTATTTTTATAGATAATCTGGTATGGAGTGAAGTTATGCTCAAAAAATAACCTTGCTTCGCCGTTAGTTTTGAAATTTTTGTTGATAGTCTTTTTACAAAGGTCTATCCAGTCTGCATATTTTGGCATATTTTGAGATAAAATCTCTTCGCAAGATTGTTTGAAAGCATCAAATGATTTTAGTTGATGGTCTTTGTTCCAGTTTTGTAATTCAAAAAAAGATGATTTTTTGTAGGTAATTTCATCAGTGTATTTGTTTGTTAGGTGTTTTTGTACTATATCGTAGGTTGAACAACTACCTAATAATGACACTGAAAGTATAATTAAAGAATATTTTTTTATCAAAACTAACATGTTTTTTTAACCACCTTTAAAAAAATGTAATATTATATACTTGAAAAATACACTTATTAGCACAACATAACTCATTGTAATATTAAAACAACTAAAATTAAAGGTCTGATTATGAGCGATATTGAAAAAGATCAAATTGAAGAAGCATTAGAGACACAACAAGACGAGTCAGAAGAAACTAAAGAATCTACAGAAGTTGAGCTTTCTTCAGAAGAAGCTTTAGAAAGAGCTAACGATGAAGTTCAAAGACTTACAGAATATGCTGAAGAAATGGAAGAAGAAGCTTTAAGAGCAAAAGCTGAAATGGAAAATATTCGTAAGCGTGCAGAAAGAGATGTGCAAAATGCTCGTAAATTTGGTATTGAAAAATTTGCTAAAGAATTGTTGCCTGTGATAGATAGTATTGATCAAGCATTAAAGCATGAAGTAAAGCTTGATGAAGCTGTGGCAATGAAAGAAGGTATCGAAATGACAGCTAAGATACTTCTCGATGTACTTAAGAAGAATGGTTTAGAGGAGCTTGATCCGAAGGATGAAAAGTTTGATCCAAATATACATGAAGCATTAGCAAAGGTTCCTAACTCTGAGCTTGAGGATAATACTGTCTTTGAAGTATTCCAAAAAGGATACTTGCTAAATGGTAGAGTTGTGAGAGCTGCAAAAGTAATAGTTGTAAAAAATTAAAAAATTTACTTGAAATATGGTGATAAATAGCAATATTAGATAACATGGGTTATAAAGTGTACATGTAACCTACAAGATTTAAATAAGTTTAGAAGTAATAAAATACACGTAGGAGAATCAAAAATGGGAAGAATAATAGGAATAGATTTAGGTACTACTAACTCTTGTCTTGCTATCATGGATGGTAAAAAAGCAAAAGTAATTGAAAATGCAGAAGGTCATAGAACAACTCCTTCAGTTGTGGCTTATACTGATGGTGGCGAAATCTTAGTTGGTCAATCAGCTAAAAGACAAGCTGTAACAAATCCAGATGATACTTTTTTTGCAATTAAAAGACTTATCGGTCGTAAGTATGATGATAAAGCTGTGCAAAATAACATTAAAAAGAAAGTTCCTTATTGTGTAGTCAAAGCTGATAATGGAGATGCTTGGGTTTCTACTAAAGAAGGTAAGAAAATGGCTCCACCTCAAGTTTCAGCTGAAATTTTAAGAAAAATGAAAAAAACAGCGGAAGACTTTTTAGGTGAAGCTGTGACAGAAGCTGTGATTACAGTTCCTGCTTACTTTAATGACAGTCAAAGACAAGCTACTAAAGATGCAGGTAAAATTACAGGTCTTGATGTAAAAAGAATTATTAATGAGCCTACTGCAGCAGCACTAGCTTATGGTGTAGATTCTAAGAAAGGTGAACAAACAGTAGCTGTATATGACTTAGGTGGTGGTACATTTGATATCTCTATAATCGAAATTGCAGATGTTGATGGCGATAGTCAGATTGAGGTACTATCTACTAATGGTGATACTTTCCTTGGTGGTGAAGATTTCGATTTAGTTCTTATGGACTACTTAATTGATGAATTCAAAAAAGAGCAAGGCATAGATCTTCATAATGACAAGTTAGCTCTACAAAGAGTAAGAGAAGCTGCTGAAAAAGCTAAAGTAGAATTATCATCTGCTCAACAAACTGATGTGAACTTACCATATGTAACAGCTGATGATACAGGTCCTAAACACATGAATGTGAAAATTACTAGAGCTAAATTTGAGTCTCTAGTTGGAGATTTATTAACAAGATCATTAGAGCCTTGTAAAAAAGCTTTAGAAGATGCTGGCCTAAGCAAATCAGATGTTACAGAAGTATTGCTAGTAGGTGGACAAACTCGTATGCCTCTAGTACAAGAAAAAGTAAAAGAGTTCTTCGGTAAAGAGCCTCGTAAAGATGTAAACCCTGATGAGGCTGTAGCAGTTGGTGCTGCCATTCAAGGTGGTGTACTTGCTGGTGATGTGAATGATGTACTTTTACTTGATGTAACTCCATTGTCTGTAGGTATAGAAACTATGGGGGGCGTGATGACTAAGTTGATTGATAGAAACACTACTATCCCAACTAAAAAATCACAAGTATTCTCAACTGCAGAAGACAATCAACCCGCTGTAACTATACATGTACTTCAAGGTGAAAGAGAGATGGCATCAGCAAATAAATCTTTAGGTAGATTTGATTTAGCTGATATCCCACCAGCATCTAGAGGTACACCTCAGATTGAAGTGACTTTTGATGTGGATGCTAACGGTATAATGAATGTATCTGCTAAAGATAAAGCTACTGGTAAAGAGCAAAATATCGTGATTAAGTCTTGTGGTGGTATTTCTGAAGAAGAAATTGAAAAAATGATACAAGATGCTGAAGCTAATTCTGACTCAGACAAAAAGTTCCATGAACTTGTAGCTGTAAGAAACACAGCTGATAATTTAGTTCATAGCTCAAGAAAAGCTTTGAGTGAATTAGTTGAAAAAGTTACAGAAGAAGAAAAAGAAAAGATAGAAGTAGCTTGTAAAGAACTTGAAGCAGTTTTGAAAAGTGATGATAAAGAAGCTATTGAAGCAAAGACTAAAGCATTAGAAGAAGTCTTTACTCCTGTATCTCAAAAAGCTTATACAGATCAAGCACAAGCAGCCGGTGGTGAAGGTGCACAACCTCAAGAAGAATCTCAGCAAGATAAAGATGTTGTTGATGCTGATTTTGAAGATGTTGATGATGCTAACAAATAATAAAATAGAATGAGAATATTAAATAAAAGGCACGGTTTATCCGTGCTTTTTTATTCGCTATAATGAATTGTCTTAAATTTTTAGGTTAAATACAATGCAACAAAAATGTTACTATGAAATTCTTGGCGTCTCAAAGACTGCTAGCGGTGGTGAAATTAAGCTCTCTTATCGTAAGCTTGCGATGAAATATCATCCTGATAGAAACCCTGATGATAAAGAGTCAGAGATTAAATTTAAAGAGATCTCTGAAGCTTATGAAATACTAATTGACGATCAAAAGCGTGCTCGTTACGACCAGTTTGGGCACGCTGGAGTAAACCAACAGAATGGCAGCGGGTCAGGTGGTTTTGGTGGAGGTGGAGGTTTTGAGGATATCTTTGATACTTTCTTTGGAGGAGGTGCTCGTGGTGGTTCAAGATCTTCGCGTCAATCTCGTGGTAGCGATTTAGAATACACAATAGAGATATCTTTAGAAGAAGCTTATTTTGGTGTTGAAAAAGAGATAATAATTCCAAGAATGGCTAACTGTCAAACTTGCGATGGAACAGGCTCAAAATCTAAGTCTAAAGCTACTTGTCATGCTTGTCATGGACAAGGAAATATTCGTCGTCAACAAGGTTTCTTTGCATTTGAACAAACTTGTCCAGTCTGTAATGGTAGTGGTTCAAGTGTTGCAGATCCTTGTCATGACTGCCATGGTGCAGGTCAGGTTAAAAAGCAAAAAACTCTAAAAGTTAAAATACCTGCTGGTGTTGATAATGGAGATAGGGTTCGTTTGCAAGGCGAAGGTGACTCTGGATCAAATGGAAGTATGAGTGGCGACTTGTATGTACAAATCACGGTTAAAGAGCATAGTATATTTACAAGGAAAGATATTAACCTTTACTGTGAGATACCAATAAGCTTTACTACAGCTTGCTTAGGGGGAGAAATAAAGGTTCCTACTTTGGACGTTGAAGTTAACTTAAAAGTAGTACCTGAAACTCAAACAAATAAATTGTTTAGGCTGAGAGAAAAAGGTATGAAATCTCTTCGTGGTCAAAGAAGAGGTGATTTGCTATGTAAAGTAGTAGTTGAAACACCTGTGAAGCTAAATTATGAGCAAAGAGAATTGCTTGAAGCATTTGCAAAAAGCCTTGGGGAAGATGGTCAAAATAAACATTTACCAAAAAGCAAATCATGGTTTGATAGTGTAAAAGATTATGCTAAAGGCTTGTTTGACTAAAATTTTTTCATAACACCAGTAACTTAAAAAAGAAACATTTTAAGATAAATCTTTTAAACAGATGTGGGTTTGATATAATAATTCTAACTTTATATCTTATTTTAAAAAAACATGTAAGCCTTATTTAACACAACATTTGTACTATTCTTTACTATATTTTTTGGTTTAATTATGGGGTATAGTAAAACTTTTCCCCAAGGATCAGACAAGACCTTTATTCATTTTGTCTTTTATATTTTATTACCTCTTCAACTTTTTTTGAGTTCCTATCATGCAGATACCTCTGGGCTTACTTTAAATTATGGTTTAGCATATCTCAGCAGTATGATAATCATGATTATTTTGACAGTCACCATAACCTTTAAGTTTTTGAAAGGTAGAAGGTTGATGGTGTTTTAAATTCGATGGCCGTTACACAGGTTGATGGGGCTTATTTAGCAATACCATTATTTTTGTTAGGATTTTCAGCTGCTGCATTTTCTATACCTTTGATGCCAATACAAAATATAGTTTTCTTTACAATAAGTGTATTGATAATAGATTTATTGCAAAAAAAGATTTAACTAAAACAAGTGGTTTGTTTTTCTTAATAAAAAAAGCAGTAAAAGTATCTTTTACAAACCCTATTATATTATCGTCAGTTTGAGGCTTTGTTTTGGATAGTATAAAGATTCCTATAAAGTGATAATGTAAATAATGCTTTTGCTTTTCTTGGCAAATCTTCTCCACCAGTAGCATTATTTTCAATAGGTTTGTCATGAAGTTATGGTTTAAGAAAATTTAAGATTAACTATCAGGTTATTACAATATTGGTGCTTACTGTATTAAAGCTTTTAGTATTTCCATTCATAGCTTTAATGTTTGGGCTAATATTTGGATTACACGATGGCTTATTGCTATCTTTAGTTTTATTGTGTGCTACTCCGACAGCTACGCATAATTATATAATTGCCATTCAATATGATTTGTCTTAAGAAGTTAATATACAGACATTTGTTGTCGTCTTTACTAATATGGCTTTATTTTTTGATTGAGTATATTAATTAATTTAAAGCTGTGATATTGAATTTATATAAGAAAGTCTTCTTTGAACTAGAGTATTAATTTGCATTTAACCAATTATATGATAAAATTTTACAGTATATTTTAACGATTTTTATTGTCTGTATATCTAAGTGTAAATTAGGTATTGAACTTAGGAAAATCATATAAAATAAAAATAGTACTGAATTAATCGACCTTAGAGAGTTTTATAAACTCTTTCAACTACTTAGGAACCATTTTACTAATGTCACAAATCTATCAAGAATTGACTAAAGATATGAAAGAGTCAATGAAAAACAAAGACAAAAACAGATTAACCACTATTCGTATGGCGATATCTGCTATAAAGCAAAAGCAAATTGATGAAAAGGTTGAAATCACGGATGAAATATCAACAGCTATAATAACTAAGATGATAAAACAAAGACAAGATTCTTATAATCAGTTTATACAAGCAGATAGAGTAGAGCTTGCTGAAGGTGAAAAGAAAGAGATGGATATGCTTATAAAATATATGCCTAAACAGTTAAGTGATGAAGAAGTTGTAGCGATAGTGCAAAAAGCTATAGAATCTGTAGGCGCTACAACTATGAAAGAAATGGGTAAAATTATGGCTTGTGTTAAAAGTGAGTTAGCAGGCAAAACTGATATGAGCAAAGTTAGCGCGATAGTCAAATCAAATCTAGCATAAGTTTTAAATCAGCATGGCAAAGAGAATTTCAAATGGTTTTATTAAAGAACTAGTAGCTAGTGCTGATATAGTTGATGTTGTCTCAAGATTTGTTAATCTAAAAAAGTCAGGTAAAAATTTTAAGAGTTGCTGTCCTTTTCATAATGAAAAATCTCCATCTTTTTTTGTAACACCAGATAAAAACTTTTTTCATTGCTTCGGTTGCCATGAATCTGGCGATGCACTTACTTTTGTAAAAAAAATCAACAATATAGAGTTTGTTGATGCGGTAAAGAATCTAGCTGAAATAGTCGGTAAGCATGTAGAGTATGCAAATTATTCTCAAGAAGATATTCAAAAAGAATGGCTTTACAATAAGAGTATTAGTTTCTTGGAAACCTCACAAAAGTATTATCGCTGGAATTTAGGTAAATCTGAAACTAAAGATAAAGCGATTGAATACCTTAAGAAGCGCTCAGTAAATAGTGAGCTAGCACAGATTTTTGGGATTGGGTACTCATCAGACGGTTGGCACAATATCACTCATTTAGCAAAGAATGCTCAAGTTTCAGAGACTATACTGGTTGAAACAGGACTTGCGATTAAAAATGATAAGGGGAATGTATACGATCGTTTTCGTGGTCGAATTATGTTTCCTATACGCAATATACAGGGTAATGTGATAGCTTATGGTGGTAGGGTAATAGAAGATAGTGATAGCATGGGTGGAGTTAAATACATAAACTCACCTGAGACTGTCGTTTTTCAAAAAAATAATACTCTTTATGGCCTGTACGAATATCGTCAAATTAAAAAACAGAGAGAGGTTAGTAATACTTTAGTTGTTGTTGAAGGCTACATGGATGTGGTTGGCTTAGCAAGTTGTGGCTTTTATGGGGCTGTAGCTACTTTAGGTACGGCGTTTTCACGGAACCATGCCAAAATTCTCTTTAGAGAAACTAATTCTGTGGTACTTTGCTTTGATGGTGATTCAGCAGGGCAAAAAGCAGCTATAAGGACTATAAAAATAGTACTACCAACACTTGATGCTAATAAGAAATTAAAGATACTTTCTTTAACTGATAATAAAGATCCTGATGACTATATAAAGGAATTTGGTTTAGAAGCATTTCAACAAGCTTTGGATAATTCTTTGCCTGTAGCTGAGTTTCTAATAGAAAATTTTATTTGTGATAGAGATTTAACAAAAGCCGAATCAAAAGCAGAAGTGCTTGAGAATTTAAAGACTTTTCTTCAAGAAGTTGAAGATAATATCTATTCAGAAAGTATAATCGCAACTATTGCTGAGAAGATTAATATAAAAGTTGGTCAAGTCAAAAGTTTGTTAAAGTCACGCAAAAAGTTGGCTGTACAAACTAGTAAGCTAGGGGGTGAGGTGCCAAAAGTAAGGCAAAAACGATTATCTCACAACCCTTTTTTATCAGAAAGGATCTTAGCTAGGCTTTTTGCAAATATTGATAGTATGAGACATATTTCAAAGAATAATCAGTTTGAGATTTATCCAGTTACTCAAAGATTAAATATTTTAGCAAAAAGCTTGAAAACACTGAAAGAAGACTCATCTAATGATATGCAAGCTGTTATTCTCATACAACTATTGAGCGAAGAGTTTGTTGATTGTAGGGAGTATTTTTTTGAGCTATTAAGTTATGGTATCGAAAAGTCAACAAAAGAAGATAATTCTGATGTAATATTAATCGACTTAAAAAGGGTCGAAGAAACTAGTCAAAAAAAATATATGAAATATTTGAGTAAACTGCCATTTAGAACAGAAATTCAAGAAATGGAATATAAATATTTAGTGGCAAAAATGAAGAATTGGTTGAATATATAAAAGATAAAGCCTACTGGGGTATTAAATGACAAAAGAAGACCTAATCTTAGAATTAAAAGATTTGATATTTGACGGAAAAGAAAGAGGGTATTTGACTCGAGCAGATATTCTTGACGCATTGCCAGGTTATGTATCAGACGATCCTAAGAAATACGAAGAAATAGAAGCAATACTAGTGGATACTGGTATTGATGTATATGATAGAACTCCAGAGTTAGAAGAAGTAGATGAGAGAAAAGCAAGTGAAGCAAACCTTGATGATCTAAAAGGTAAAACTTCTGACCCTATTCGTATGTATATGCGTGAGATGGGTATCGTAGATCTTTTAGATAAGAAAGGTGAAACTGAAATTGCAATCAGGATAGAAGATGGAACTAAAGAGGTCTGTGGTACAATTTTGGCTTATCCAATTGTTATAAAAACATTTATAGAAAGATTTCGTGAGCTTGAAGAACGAGCTAGTGACTATATGAGCTCACAAGATATCGAAGGTGAGAGTGTTGCTAAATATATACGCTTTGGCGATATTATGGCAGGCTTTAGTGATGAGAACACCTCTGAAGAAAAAGTTGCTGCAGATGATCTTGATGAAAAGATGGATGCTCAAAGAGCATATGATTTCTTTGTGAATCTTGAGAAAATGTTTGATCAATATCAAACAAAAGCAACTAAGAAACTTTATGCCCAAATAGTTAAAGAGTTTAATTGCTTAAGACTCTCTACTTTACATTTACAAAAGCTAGTTGATTTTATTAAAATGCCATTCGCTCGTGTGAAAGAGTTAGAAAGAAAAATTATTCGGCTAAGCGTAGAGCGAGCTAAAACTCCTCGTGCTGAGTTTATCAAAGTTTACAAGATTGGAAGTACTACTTGGATTAATCCTTTAGCAAAGAAATATAAGTTTACGGAAAACATTATTCGAGAAATTGAAATGCTAACTAAGCAAATTAATCATTTTCAATATTTGATGATGATGGATATATCCGAACTTAAAGAAGTAAACTTAGATATTTCAAAAAGTGAAGCGAAGATTACTCAAGCTAAAAAAGAGATGATTGAAGCCAACTTAAGACTGGTTGTTTCTGAAGCTAAAAGGTATACAAATCGTGGTCTTCATTTCTTAGATATTATCCAAGAGGGTAATATAGGTCTTATGAAAGCAGTTGATAAATTTGATTATCGTAAAGGCTTTAAATTCTCAACTTATGCTACATGGTGGATTCGTCAAGCAATTACTCGTTCAATTGCTGACCAAGCTAGAACTATTCGTGTACCAGTGCATATGATTGAGACTATTAATAAGGTCAATAGAATTAAACGACAAATCCTACAAGAAACAGGACACGAAGCAACTGAAGAAGAGATTATCGATCAAACACCAAATATGACAAAAGAAAAATTAAAGAAAATTTTTAACATTTCTAATACACCAATATCTATGGAAAGCCCTATTGGTGATGATGAAGATTCTACGGTCGGTGATTTTATTGAAGATAAAAATAACTATTCTCCAATAGAAGCTGCTAACCTTGAAAACCTTCGTGAGGCTATAAAAGAGCTTATCGAAAAAGGCCTTACTGAAAGAGAAGCTAAAGTTCTAATGATGAGGTTTGGTATAGGCATGAACACAGATCATACTTTAGAAGAGGTTGGTAAGCAGTTTAATGTAACTCGTGAGCGTATACGTCAAATTGAATCAAAAGCTCTTAGAAAGCTTAAGCACCCATCAAGATCTTCGTTTTTGAAGACTTTCTTATAAAAATATTTTTTCCTCTTATAGTTCTTGCCTAAGTTATATAAAACTTTTAGTAATACAGAATATAAAAGATAATATTTGTCTTATGCACTTTACTCAATCAATAGCTTATGTTTTTTTATTGGTATTTTGCAGAAAAGTGTGTCTATAGTTTTTCTATTTTATCTTCTAATTTATCCTTTACTACGGAAAAAGCAGTTACAGGATATTTACTATAGTTATTACTTTCCTTTTCAATCAAATGAGCACAAATTAAATTGAAAGCACTATCAGAGTTAGGAAATGAGTTTCTAATCTTTGTAGTTCTTTTAATAGACTTATTAAGTCTCTCAATTCAATTTGTTGTGTATATCATTCTATGTATTTGCCATGGGAAATTCAAGTAGGTAAAGTAATAATCAAAGTTACTTGCATCAAATCTACTTTTTATCCATCAATATTTAGCTCCTCACTTTTCAAGAAACAGCTCTAATCTGACTTTTGCTTTCTCTTTTGGCTATTCTTGATTTTCAAGCTCAAAGACCTTTTTAAAGTCATCAGATAAAGTACTTGTATCTGATGATCTAACCTTAATCAATAAGTTTCTTATTTTGTGTACAATACATCTTTGAAACTCTGTATTAGGAATCTTTTCTTCTACATTACCGCGTCTTATAGGCATAAACAGGGCATCTATATAAATAAAGTAGTATTGTGATTCTAAACCTTATTTTGCGAAGCAAATAATTCTTGCTCGAACTCTTTAGTTATAGCTGAGACTGCTGATGGAGATAGGTTTTTATCATACACTTCAAAAAAATATAGTATTGATATCTCTAGTAGTTAAACCCTTGGTATATAGTTTAATGCTAACTCTTGCATTTGTTCATCTCAAGCTTTCACCCATTCTAATAGTCTGGTTTAAATAAAGATAATCTATCTCTAGGTATATCTAGCTCAAAATATTTATTTATACCCTGTGCTCCTCTAGTGTAGTAATCGTTAGATTTATTTTGGATTCTCATTATTTGATAGAAATTCTTTTTGCTAACAGCGTAATATACTTTCAAATACTATTTTGAGGATACCATCAATCGCATCTTCTTTATTACTTAGATTCAAGTTGTAAGTGCGACAAAATAATTGTTGCACTAAAAAAGTAAGTTAGATATTGTCACACTTGCTAAAAATTTACTTAAGGAATCACCATAGGACCATCCTACACCCAACTTACTCAAGAACAAAGATACCAGATGGGATCACTATTGAAAATAGGTGTTTCTAAAACACAAATAGCCATGGAAGTTGGTTGTAACCAAAGTAGCATATACAAAGAGATAAACCGTAACACCGGCAAACGAGGTTCTAGATCTAAACAAGAACAATCACTTGCAAACTCAAGAAAACGTAAAGGCAACAAACAAATTATGCAATTTGGTTGGAGCTATGTAGAGCATCTTATCAAACAGTATTGGTATCCAGAACAAATAAGTGGCGGTTTAACATCTAATGGGTGGGTTAGATGTCATAAGTGCTGAAAGCATCTATAAGTATATCTATGGGAATAAAGAAAGAGGCGGTGACTTACACACTTATTTGCGTTGTCAGAAAACTTATCGTAAAAGAGGTAAGGCTAGTCAAGAGCATGGAGGCCAAATACAAAATAGAGTTTTAATACATGAGAGAGACTTTCTTATAGATGAACGAAGTAGACTTGGAGATTTTGAGGGAGACACTATTATTGGCAAAGGTCACAAGGGTGACTTATTAACACTAGTTGATAGAGTATCTAAACTAACTAAAATTAAACCTTTGGCTAGTAAGAATGCTGAAAACTTAGCAAACAGTTTAATACAAATACTTAATGCGTCACATACTCACTCAATCACTTTTGATAATGGTAAAGAGTTTTCCAAACACATGCTAATATCAAAAGTATTAAATATAGATATATTTTTTGCTGATACATACTCTTCTTGGCAACGTGGCACCAATGAAAATACAAATGGGTTAATTAGATAATTCTTCTCTAAAAACCTGAGATTAGATAATATTACTTAAGACCAAACTAGAAGAGTTGAAAACCTATTGAACAACAGACATAGAAAAAGTCTTGGATTCAAAACTCCTCTTCAGGTAGAATCTAGAAATAAGGTTGTCGCACTTGGTACTTGAATCTAAGTTATATAAAACATGTATTTTTGCCATATTAGGGTTTGTGTTATATAGCTCTTGATAGCTATTCATTTTAGCCTTACACTTATTATTGTATTTTTCATTACATTGCTTTAAATTAATACTCACACAAATCTACAGTAATCTTTGTATGTGTTTCATATTCTATACTTTTTATGATTATAAATCTTACAAGACTCTATGTAATCTTCTGTGATTAAAGAGCTAGAGTATAGTAAAGCTAATATAAGTGCTTTTATAATCCTACTGTGATAAATAATCTTTATACGCATCAGAGCTTATTAATTTGTCTAGTTCTTTTGTATCTGATAGTTTTATTTCAAACAACCATCCTTTATCGTAGCATGATTCATTTAGAAGTTTTGGATTGTCAATTAAAGTATCGTTTACTTTGATGATTTCACCAGATAGTGGGGCATATATGTCAGAAGCAGTCTTTACTGATTCAACAACGCAAGCCTCATCATCTTTTGAGAAGTTAGAGCCTACTTTAGGTAGTTCTACAAATACTATTTCACCAAATTCATTTTGAGAATAGTCATTAATACCAACTGTTGCGACATCGCCATTAACTTTAATCCATTCATTAGTTGGGGTGTATAATAAATTATCTTTGATATCCGCCATAAGGTCTCTATAAATATATGTGATTATTTATTGATAGATAATAGCACAAAAATTCTATAAAATTAATTTGCTATTACCTTATATGAGCTTAATTATGGAACTTTTAAATAAAAATATCATAATAACCGCAGGTGGTACAGGTGGTCATATATATCCTGCTATGACTGTGGCTTATTTACTTGCTAAAAATGGGGCTACTATTACATGGGTGGGTACACCAAATAGTATGGAAGATAAACTTGTGCTTAAGCATTTTAATATGAAGTATATTAAGTCTTCAGGTATAAGAGGCAAAGGAGTTGTGAGAAAGGTTTCGTTCCCTATTAAGCTAGCAATGAGTACTTTAAAAGCAAGAAGCATACTTGATGAAACCAAAGCTGATATGGTTATAGGTTTTGGTGGTTATGTGTCTGGACCTATATGTATTGCTGCAAAGCTAAAAAAAGTGCCTGTCATTATCCATGAGCAAAATGCAAAAATTGGTCTAACTAATCGTATGTTAGCAAAATTGGCTACTAAGATTTGTTTTGCTTTTGAAATTGATAATATAAAAAAACATCTAAAAAATAGTCAGCTTACCAAATCTAAAGTTGTTGGGAACCCTGTAAGAAAAGATATTATAGAGTTATATAAACAAAAGAAAACATTTAATGAAAATACCTTAAACTTACTTGTGTTAGGTGGTAGTTTGGGGGCAAAGGCTATAAATGACATTATTCCAGAATTTATAAAAAAAGCTAATGAGATGAATGTTAAAATTAAATGTTGGCACCAAACGGGTGAGTTGTCATTTGATACGACAAAAGCTAAGTATAAAGATATTAAGCCAGAAAATATAAAAGAAGTATCTCCGTTTATATTTAATATAGCAGAAGCCTATGAGTGGGCAGATATAGTCGTTTGTCGAGCAGGTGCTTTAACAGTATCCGAAACTGCAATAGCGGGAGTGCCTGCGATATTTATACCATTCCCATTTGCAGTAGATAACCATCAGTTTTATAATGCTCAGACCTTAGTCAAAAAAGAAGCAGGATTTTGTCTAAAACAAGAAGAAATGACTTTATATAGTTTGCAGGCTATAATAGAGCCTCTATCAACTGATAGCAATAAGTTAAAGCAATTATCAGATAATGCAAAAAAAGCATTGAAAAATGACGCTAGTGAACAGATATTAAAATGTGTAAAAGAAGTTTTATTGTAACCAATATAATATGAAATAAGGACTAAATGATGAATTTTGATATGTCTAAGTTGATGCAGCAAGCACAAAAAATGCAAGAACAAATGAAAAAAGCTCAAGATGAGAAAAATAACCTAGAAGTTGAGGGTGAAGCAGGTGCGGGTTTAGTTAAAATAGCTATGACAGGCGAGTATTATGTGAAATCTGTAAATATTGATGGCAGTCTTTTAAGCGAAGATAAGGAAATACTTGAAGATCTTATTGCAGCAGCAGTAAATAGTGCTGTTAAAAAAGTCGAAGAAAACACTTCATCTTCTACAGATATGCAACAAATGGCAAAAGATGCTGGTATAAACTTACCAGATGATATGAAATTTCCATTTTAAAAAATGAATCAAATTTTTTCTCCTAAAATTACGGCTGTTATAGAATCGTTACGTAAGCTACCAACAGTTGGTAAGAAATCGTCTCAACGCTTAGCATTACATTTACTTGATAAGTCACCTGCAACAGCTATTGCTTTGGCAAAATCTTTACTTGATGCTACACATAATATATTAAACTGTAAGAACTGTCAGGTCTTAACGGAAACTAAATTTTGTGATATTTGTAGTAATTCAAGTAGAGATAATAACAAGCTTTGTATTGTTGAAAATATGCTTGATTTAATTGCGATTGAAGAGGCTGGTATTTTTCGAGGTAAATACTTTGTCTTAAATGGTAGAATATCTCCTATTGATGGCATCGGCCCCACAGAACTTAAGCTGGATGTTTTGAATGCTTTGGTTATTGAAAAAGAAATCGATGAGATAATCCTTGCCATAAGTTCTACAGTTGAGGGTGAGACTACGGCACACTTTATATCTCAAATGCTTGGTAAAAATATTAAAATCTCTAGGATAGGTTTTGGTGTGCCTTTCGGTGGGGAGCTTGAATACCTTGATCAACAAACTTTACTGCATGCCTTTAATGCAAGGACCGATGTTTAGAGTAAGGGTATCTCAATAGAAACTATAATAACAGGCAGTCTCCAATGAACAATAATACACACTTTTATAATTTTACATTTAGACATATTCATTTAAATGCTAGATTGTACTCTCAATGTTTATTTTGATTCCAAAATGCACCTCATTAGGAGTTAAGTAATTTAAACACTTTTTAAGTATATTATTCAAATCATTCTGTAATTTCTACGAATTTTTATATCATAAACCTTATTAGGGGATATATTTGAAATATTAGATATTCTGCCGTCTTAACTAACAACTATTTTAACTTTTTGTGTATATCGTTTCTTCTTACCCGAATATTTTAATTTTCGTCGCTTAGATTTCTTTTGTCTTTGTATTGGTTGCTCGGTAGCATGTATCAGAATTTCCTCTACTCTTTCACCAGTTAAGTTTCTATCTTTTTTAATATGAACTTTCTTTACTAGCTGTAGCTTGACACGCTTCAATAATCGGCAAACATTAGATTCATCAAAACCTATTAAGTACCCTAAAAATTCCTGTGTCATATATTTTTCTATAATAAACTAGAACTAACGAGATTATATATTCATGACTATTAATCTTTGGTTTTCTACTTATAATTAGGAAATTCTTTATCTAAACAAACCAATACTTTATTAGATTCAAGTACCAAGACCGCCAACCTTATTTCTAGATTCTACCTGAAGAGGAGTTTTGAAGCCAAGACTTTTTCTATGTCTGTTGTTCAATAGGTTTTCAACTCTTCTAGTTTGGTCTTAAGTAATATTATCTAATCTCAGGTTTTTAGAGAAGAATTATCTAATTAACCCATTTGTATTTTCATTGTTGCCACGTTGACAAGAAGAGTATGGATCAGCAAAAAATATATCTATATTTAATACTTTTGATATTAGCATTTGTTTGGAAAACTCTTTACCATTATCAAAAGTGATTGCGTGAGTATGTGACGCATTAAGTGTTTGTATTCAACTGTTTGCTAAGTTTTCAGCATTCTTACTAGCCAAAGGTTTAATTTTAGTTAGTTTAGATACTCTATCAACTAGTGTTAATAAGTCACCCTTGTGATCTTTGCCAATAATAGTGTCTCCCTCACAATCTCCAAGTCTACTTAGTTCATCTATAACAAAGTCTCTCTCATGTATTGAAACTCTATTTTGTATTTGGCCTCTATGCTCTTGACTAGCCGTAACTCTTTTACGATAAGTTTTCTGACAACGCAAATAAGTGTGTAAGTCACCGCCTCTTTCTTTATTCCCATAGATATACTTATAGATGCTTTCAGCACTTATGACATCTAACCCACCCATTAGATGTTAAACCGCCACTTATTTGCTCTGGATACCAATACTGTTTGATAAGATGCTCTACATAGCTCCAACCAAATTGCATAATTTGTTTGTTGCCTTTACGTTTTCTTGAGTTTGCAAGTGATTGTTCTTGTTTAGGTCTATAACCTCGTTTGCCGGTGTTACGGTTTATCTCTTTGTATATGCTACTTTGGTTACAACCAACTTCCATGGCTATTTGTGTTTTAGAAACACCTATTTTCAATAGTGAACTAATGTGGTATCTTTGTTCTTGAGTAAGTTGTGTGTAGGATGGTCCTATGGTGATTCCTTAAGTAAATTTTTAGCAAGTGTGACAATATCTAACTTACTTTTTTAGTGCAACAATTATTTTGTCGCACTTACAACTTGACTCTAAGCTCAAATCTCTCAATAATTTTTAGTTTTTTTTTATTTTGGGTACCATTCATAATTTTTTTGTGTTAAATTTGCTTGGCTGTATTTAAATAAAAAGGATCTGAAAATGAAATCTATTGTATTACCTAGAAATTTTTATATTGGAGAAAATTCTTTACAACAAATAAAAGAAATACTAACACAATTAAAGTTAAAAAAACCTCTAATAATAACTGATAAAGTTATTGTTGAATTAGGATATGTTGCTAAAGTTACAGATTCTTATAAAGATATTCAATTTGATATCTTCTCTGAGACAGAGCCTGAACCCTCAACCACTTCAATTTATAAAGGTGTTGAGTTTTTTAAAGCTGGAAATGATTATGATTCAATCATTGCATTAGGCGGTGGTAGTGTAATGGATAGTGCAAAAATTATCTCAATATTATGTAAAAATGGTGGAATTTGTCGTGATTATAAATTCCCGTATGTTGTTAATGATGAAACATATCCTCTAATAGCTATCCCTACAACAGCGGGTACTGGATCTGAAGCGACTGCTGTTTGTGTGATATCAGATAGTGAAACAGATGAAAAGATGCTGATGATGGGCCCAAGTTTTATGCCGACAGCAGCTATTATTGATTATACTCTAACAATGAGTTTACCTGCTAGAATTACAGCAGACACAGGTTTAGATGCACTAACTCATGCAATTGAATCATACTTAAGTAAAAAAGCAAACTTATTCAGTGATGCTATGGCACTAGGAGCTTTAAGACTTATAGGTAAAAATCTAGAAAGAGTATATGATGATGGTAAAGATATGAAAGCTCGAGAAGAGCTTATGTTAGGTGCTACTTTAGCCGGGGTAGCTTTTAGTAGTGCATCTGTTGGATTAGTTCATGGTATGAGTAGACCTATAGGTGTGTTCTTCCATGTTCCCCATGGTATGTCTAATGCTATGTTATTATCATTAGTTTTGGAAAATATTCTGACAGATGAGTCTCGTAGTAGGTTTGCAGAATGTTACAAAACTATGGGGTATGAGTATTCAGATGAGCAAGATGGTATCGATAAACTACTGACTAAAATAAAGCAAGTCACTCAAAAACTACAAGTACCGACATTGTCTCAGTTTGGTATTGAGGTAGAAGAGTATTTTTCAAAAATAGAAATTATGGCAGAACAAGCGTTAGCATCAGGTTCTCCAGCAAATAGTCCAAAGGCTCTTTCTAAAGAAGAAATTATGAACCTATATAAAAAGCTTTGGGCATAATTTCTAGGGTTTGAGGAGTAAATAGATGAACAATCTTCCATTGAGTGGAGTTCAAGTCATTGACTTTGGGCATAAGATAGCTGGCCCAACAGTAGGTATGATTTTGGCAGATTTAGGTGCTACCGTTATAAAGGTAAATGCTCCTAACTCGAAAGAAAAAGACTATGATGCAATTACCAATAGAAATAAACAATGTATTACTATAGATCTTAAAAGATATGAAGGTTTAGAGCAGGCAAAACATCTTATAGCTAAAGCCGATGTTATTATAGAAAATTTTAGACCCGGTGTTATGGCAAACTTAGGTTTAGATTTTAAAAATATAGTAGAAGATAACAAAGAAATAATAGCTCTTTCATTACCTGGTTTTTGCAGTTCTGATGATATTTTAGCTCATAAAAAGGCAACAGAAGCTACTATTTTAGCTCATACTGGGGTTTTCTCTGAAATGGGTCCAAATAGAACTTTGATGGGTATTGAGCCAAGTTATTCATCCTTAACTATGGCATCTTTGTATGGTGCTGTAATTGGTGCTTCAGCTGTAGTGTTTGCCTTACAATCTCGAGAGAATACAGGGTATGGAGATTATATAGAAGTTCCTTTATGTGCAGCATTGACTGAATGCTTGTTAGCTTTTAATATCATAAAAATATACGGTAAGCCTGAGCGTTATTTAGATTTAAGAAACCAAGAAGTCCAAAGAAGGAAGACAGAAGGTTTAGCTTTTGATCTAACTTATGATGAGGTTTTTTCTTCTAAGTTTATGGACCCGTTTTATCGCCCATATAAATGTAAAGATGGTCGCACATATTATGTTGTTAGTATAGCTCATATTACTCATGCAACTAGAGTTATGAAGAGTTTGGGAGTGTATGAAAGAGTAGTACAAAAAATAGAAGATAATGGTTACTCTATAATAGAAGATGTTTACTTACCAAAAACACAATGGGAAAAACAAGGTTCATTTAATACATATCCTGTTTCTAGGGAGTGGTCAGATTTTATAAATGAAGAGTTAGAGGATGCTTTCTTGACAAAAGCATCTTGGGAGTGGGAAAAAATACTCTCAGATGCTGGTGCTGTTGGAGGAGTTCATAGGACTTTACATGAATGGATGAATAATGAACATGTGAGAGCTTCTGGACTATTTGTGGATGTTGAAGATCATAAGCTTGGTAAGGTAACTCAACCAGGTATTATAGCTTGGGCGGATGATTATGCAGATGGTGTAACTTATAAGTCTCGTATAGAAACAACTTATGAAGATGCTCTAGCTTCTTTACATGAATTAGAAAAAAGTGAGCATCATTTTAAAAGAAATAATATTGGTTGGCTTGATGGAGTTAAAGTGCTTGATCTATCAAATGTAATTGCAGGTCCACATTCTGGAGCAGTGTTGGCTAGATATGGTGCTGAAGTTATTAAAATTGATTCATCTAAGCCAACATTTGACCCATCATATATTTTATATGCTTTTAATACTGGTCAAGGTAAAAAGAGTGCTCTAGTAGATATTAGAACAGAAGAAGGGTATGAAATTCTTAGTAAACTTATCAAAGAGGTTGATGTTGTAATATTAAATGCTGTTGATAAACAAGTTAAAAAACTGAAACTTGATAGAGAAAGTCTTCAGAAAATAAATCCAAATATCATATTTAGTCAATTAGATTTATATAGTTCATTAAACGAAGGTAGTATGACAAATACGCTAGGTTATGATGATATTGCTCAAGCTGTAACAGGTATTATGACACGATTTGGTGAAGGGTTAGAGCAACCAGAAGAGCATGCTCATTTAGGTACTATTGATGTAATGTGTGGATTTGCTTCAACGCTATCTGTAGCAGTAGCACTGTATGCCAAAAATAAAAATAATGAGATTATCCAACCTAGAACATCATTAACAGCTGCGGCTGGAATCTTGCAAATTCCTTTTGTTATAGCATCCAAAGATAAAGAGCCAAAAAGCAAATCTAGAAATGTAAAAGGTGAACATGCTTTTTCTATGATTTATGTTTGTGCTGATAAGTATTCTATTTATATAGATACTGACTTGGAGGAGCTTTCAAATCTCCGCGGAGATTTTGATATTTTAGAAGAGATTGATAGCAACGAATATATAGATGCTTTAACAACTATAATTAAGAGGCAATCTTCTAGCTACTGGATAGATTTACTAAATGAAAAGGATATAGCTATATCTAGAGTTAATCACATGAGAGACACCAGAGACTATAATCTAACAGCTCCAGATGGTTCAGCTAAAACTGGATTTAGTTATTCTTTTACTAGGTATAATAATCATCCAAGTGGATATGCAGTTGAGATGGTCGCACCGTATGCTATACAACCTAAATATGCAAGTATTTACGCATTATCTCCTACGGAGAAATATGGAAGTTCGACTTTTGAGATACTATCTAATCTCGGTTATTCAAAAGAGGTAATAGATACACTAGCTGAAGATAATGTGATTAGTTATCAGTGGGCGGATGAGTATCTACCTAGTTAATTTTATATAATAAGGAGAAGAACATATAATGTCTTTTAGAAAAAGTATTGTAAAAACACTTAAAACATCATTTGGTAATGTTATTGAGTGGTATGACTATTCTTTGTATGGGTATTTTGTGATAGTTATTTCTCATAATTTCTTCCCAGATGAAAACTCTATATGGGAGTCACTATTATTAACTTTTGGTATATTTGCAGCAGGGTACCTTGTTAGACCGTTAGGGTCTGTGTTATTTGGTAATTTAGGTGATAAAAAAGGTCGATACTATGCGATGAATTTATCAATATTACTAATGGCAATTTCTACTATTATTATGGCATTTATACCAACCTATGAATCTATAGGGATATTTGCTCCAATTATATTAATAATTATAAGGATTTTCCAAGGAATCTCAGCAGGTGGACAATTTGGTAATCTTATAACTATTGCGTCAGAAGGGCAAGAATTTAGATTTGTTGGATTTAATGTTTCATTAGCATTTTCTACTTCTATACTTGGTTTCATTTTAGCATCTGGTGTAAGTGCTCTTTTTACAACTATAATTCCTGAGAGTTGGGGGAGTTTAGTTTGGAGAATTCCTTTTGGTTTAGGCGCTATTTTACTATTTGTTTTTATGTTTTTACGAGGCAAGGATGCAGGTCATATTCCTAAAAACTATAATAAGCCTCCTATTAAAGAACTTTTTAAAACATACAAGAAACATTTATTCATAGTAACTGCGATAGCAACTATAGCTTTAATGATTTACTATATTGATATAACATACATGACTTCATATATGGTTGAAGTTTTAGGTACTTCAATGTCAGATGCTTTGATGATAAATACTATAGCAACAATCTTTATGTTCTTAGTTACGCCATTTTTTGGGTTGGTTTCAGATTTATTTGGTAGAAAGCAGGTTCTCTTTTTAAGCTTTTTATTATGTTTGGTAGTATCTCCTGTTTTATTGGCATTTTTAGATGGTAAGAGTATGATAGTATCAGTAATTATACTTGCTAGCCTGGCTACTATAACAGGTATGATTCAAGGTGCTGCGAATCCATGTTATACAATGATATTTCCTCATAGAGTAAGAGCTTCTGGGGCATCTATAACTTACGGTTTTGGGGCATCTTTTGCAGGGTTTGCCCCTTTGATTGCAACTTTTATTACTGGTGTTATGGATCATACGCTTGGAATACTACTACTAGTAGCAGTGCTTAGTCTATTGGGGGCGATAATTACTTTAAAAATACCTCTTAAACAAATGCGTACTAGAAGATTAAACGATTTAAATGTAAGTAACTTAATAAAATAAGGAGTAAAAACGAATGAAATATTCTATAGATAACTTTATAAATGGTAAGCGAGTTGCTGCTACAGGAAGCAGACAAATTGAAATTGATAACCCTCAAACAGGTAAAATAATTGCAAATATGGTTTGCTCTTCAAAAGAAGATCTAAATAAAGCCGTTGCTGTAGCAAAAGAAGCTCAAAAAGCTTGGGGTGCTGTAACATATAAAACTAGAGCACAAGTCTTCTTTAAATATAGACAGCTCTTACAAGAAAATTTTGAAGATCTAGCAAAACTTTGTTCTGAAGAGAATGGTAAGCTTTTAGCCGAAGGTGCTGCTGAGATATCAAAAGCAATCGAGCTTTGTGAGCTAGCTGTTTCTATACCACAAACACTTAATGATAGAAGACAGGTAATCAGTAATGGTATTGAGTGTAAAGAGCAAAAAATTCCTCTTGGTGTGGTTGCTAGTATTGTCCCATTAAATTTCCCTGTGATGGTTCCTCATTGGACTATTCCTATGGCTTTAGTTTTAGGTAATTCAATGATAGTTAAACCATCAGAGCGTGTACCATTATCTTGTGTTAAAACAGCAGAGCTTTTAAAAGAAGCTGGTCTTCCTGATGGTGTGTTTAATATCGTTCATGGAGATAGGGATATTGTAGAAGGTATCTGTGATCATGAGGATATCAAAGCAGTATCATTTGTTGGTTCAACACCTGTTGCTAAAATTGTTTACGAAAGAGCTGCCAAGTCAGGTAAGAGATGCATAGCTCTAGGTGGTGCAAAAAATAATTTATTATTATTACCTGATGCTGATGCTGAAATGGCTGCAGGAGATATCTTAGCATCATTTACTGGTTGTGCTGGTCAAAGATGTATGGCTGCATCTCTTTTATTAGCTGTTGGTGATGTGGATCATATTGTAGAAAAAGTAGTAAAGAAAGCTAAAGAAATACAAGCTGGTGATACTCTAGGTGCTATTATTACAAAAGAGTCTAAAGAAAGAATCGAAGATTATATTTCTAAAGCAGAAAAAGCAGGCTGTAAGATTTTACTAGATGGTAGAAATACTTCTGTTAAGGGTAAAGAAGCTGGTTACTATGTAAACCCTACTATTATCGATGGTGCTGAATTTGGTCAACCTTGGTCATGTGATGAGATATTTGGTCCAGTGATTACTATAATTAGAGCTAAAACTGTTGATGAAGCTATAGCTATTCAAAATGGTTCAAACTATGGTAATGGTGCTTCTGTGTATACTCAAGATGGCGAAGCAGCAACTTATGTTATCGATAGATTAACAGCAGGAATGTGTGGTGTTAACATAGGTGTTCCAGTACCAAGAGAACCATTTGGTTTTGGTGGTTGGAAAGACTCTAAGTTTGGTGTGTCAGATATTACAGGTTCACAACCAATAGACTTCTGGACTCAAACTAAAAAGATAACTACAAAATGGAATGCTAAGCACAAAAAAGATTGGATGAGCTAGTAACATAAATCTTAGATTCAAGTTGTAAGTGCGACAACCTTATTTCTAGATTCTACCTGAAGAGGAGTTTTGAATCCAAGACTTTTTCTATGTCTGTTGTTCAATAGGTTTTCAACTCTTCTAGTTTGGTCTTAAGTAATATTATCTAATCTCAGGTTTTTAGAGAAGAATTATCTAATTAACCCATTTGTATTTTCATTGGTGCCACGTTGCCAAGAAGAGTATGTATCAGCAAAAAATATATCTATATTTAATACTTTTGATATTAGCATGTGTTTGGAAAACTCTTTACCATTATCAAAAGTGATTGAGTGAGTATGTGACGCATTAAGTATTTGTATTAAACTGTTTGCTAAGTTTTCAGCATTCTTACTAGCCAAAGGTTTAATTTTAGTTAGTTTAGATACTCTATCAACTAGTGTTAATAAGTCACCCTTGTGATCTTTACCAATAATAGTGTCTCCCTCAAAATCTCCAAGTCTACTTAGTTCATCTATAACAAAGTCTCTCTCATGTATTGAAACTCTATTTTGTATTTGGCCTCTATGCTCTTGACTAGCCGTACCTCTTTTACGATAAGTTTTCTGACAACGCAAATAAGTGTGTAAGTCACCGCCTCTTATTTGCTCTGGATACCAATACTGTTTGATAAGATGCTCTACATAGCTCCAACCAAATTGCCTAATTTGTTTGTTGCCTTTACGTTTTCTTGAGTTTGCAAGTGATTGTGCTTGTTTAGGTCTATAACCTCGTTTGCCGTTGTTACGGTTTATCTCTTTGTATATGCTACTTTGGTTACAACCAACTTCCATGGCTATTTGTGTTTTAGAAACACCTATTTTCAATAGTGACTCAATGTGGTATCTTTGTTCTTGAGTAAGTTGTGTGTAGGATGATCACATGGTGATTCCTTAAGTAGATTTTTAGCAAGTGTGACAATATCTAACTTACTTTTTTAGTGCAACAATTATTTTTTCGCACTTACAACTTGAATCTAAGAATTAATATATCTAATGCCTTTAAAATAAATATCATTTATTTACCTCAACTCACTTGACTTAAACCCAATAGAAAAAGTTTGGGCTAATTTTAGAAATACTTTTAGGAGAATAAGGCACAAATATAATGATTTTAAAAATGCTATTAATCTGCAAGGAATTGGAATAAAACTCTTTCAGATTATCTATAAGTAAAAAAGGTTATATTTTTTTACTTATTTAAAACTCTTTCTACATTTACAGAAGCATCTAGCTTTCTTATAACTCTTATAAGAAGATGGAGTTCGCGTCTGTTTCTTACAACAACTTCTGATATTAGTTTGGCTTGCTTGTTTTCAATCATAGCCATATCAAAGCTACGGATATCTATACCTTCTCGTGCTAGAGTAGCTGTTATTTGTGCAATTACTCCAGCTACATTTTTTACAGTTATAGCTATTCGTGCTTTAAAGCTTGGTACATCATCAGTGTTTACAAACCAATCAGAAATAACTTTTTTCATGTTAGAATTTTTTGTTTTTGCATATAGTTCATTACAGCTATTTCTGTGAACTTCTACTACACCTTCTTCGGTAAGTATAGCAGTTGTCTCATCATGTGGTATTGGTAGACAGCAATCTGCAATTCTAGGATCATCCCCGTACCTTATCTTAATATTAGAAAATTCTGGAGTGCTATACTCATTACGAACATCATCTGCATGCTTGGCAATAAATTCTATAAGATTGTTGTGATCTATTAGCCCTAGTCCTGTATCCAAATAGAATCGGTTTAGGGTTTCTATGCCTGCATAATTAAATAATGCTCCAGCTATAATTTCACTAGGAATATCTTTAAGCTCAACTCCTCGTAAACGAAGTGCACCTTCCACTATATCTTTACCGCGTATATAGTCGAGATTTTTATATTGCTCTTTTATAAAGTCTTTAATCGCAGATTTTGCTCTGATTGTTTCTACAAAGTTTAGCCAAGCAGCGTTAGGATCTGCTATTGCAGAAGTTATTATTTCTACATTATCACCTTGATGAAGACGGTAATTTAGAGGAACGGCTTTCCTGTTTACTTTAGCTCCGACACATTTATTACCAACATCAGTATGAATAAAGTAAGCAAAGTCAACACATGTAGAATCTTTTGGGAGCTCAATAATTTCACCTTGTGGAGAAAACACATATACTCCGCTATTAAACATATCTGTTTTTACATTTTCTAAGAACTCTACTGAGCTAGCTGTATAAACTTGAATATCAGATATCTTTTTAAGCCATCTTTGAATTGCTTTATCTGTTTTTTCACCAATCTTATAGCTCCAATGAGCTGCGATTCCGTATTCTGCTTGACTATTCATATTTGGTGTTTTTATTTGAATTTCAAGAGGGATATTATATGGACCCAAAACTACAGTATGTATGGATCTGTAGCCATTTGCTTTAGGAGTGGCTATATAATCTTTAAACCTTTGTGGTATAGGTTTAAAAAGCTCGTGTACTTTTCCTAATGCTACATAACAATCAACGCGGGATGGCACAATAACCTTGTAGGCATACATATCCATAATTTCTTCAAATGAAATAGCCTTTTTACGCATTTTGTTGTAAATACTATAAAGAGTCTTTTTGCGAGCTTTTATACCATCGTCAACTAGTAAACCTTCTAGTTTTTTAGATAATTCATCTTGAACTTCAGTAAAAACTTTCTCTTTGTTTTTTTCAACAGCTTTAACTCGTTCTTCTAATATATGGTATCTGTAGGGGTATATTCCTTCAAATGCTAAAGTTTCAAGTTGTTCTTTTAGAGTGTTGATACCAAGCCTGTGAGCTATTGGAGCAAATACTGCTAGAGTTTCTTGAGATACGCGTCTTTTTTTCTCAGGTTTTAATGGTGCTAGAGTACGCATATTGTGCAATCTATCTGCTAATTTTATAAATATCACTCGGACATCTTTTGTAACAGATAGTAGCATTTTACGAAAGTTTTCAGCTTGTTGTTCTGCTATATTTTTATGACCGATTTGAGTAAGTTTGGTTACACCTTCTACAAGTTGTGCTACTTTTTTTCCAAAGAGTTCAGCTATCTCTTCTGCTGTATGCTCTGTATCTTCAACCACATCGTGAAGTAGGGCTGCAATAACAGTATCTACATCCATTTTTAAATCTGCTAATATGCATGCTACTGCTATTGGATGTGTAAAATAAGGTTCTCCAGAGCTTCTAACTTGAGTCTCATGAGCGTCAGCTCCAAATATAAAGGCTTTTGCTATTCGTAAGCGTTCTTTAGCAGGTAAATATTTAGATAATAATTCGTTTAATTTATAGTAGCCGAACATACTTGTAATTACTATGTTATGTATATTTATATAAATAATAAATTTATTTGTACTTCAAAGCAATATTTTTTATGTGTAGAAAGTGGCTGTGCACAGATAAAACTTCGATATAAACTCGGTATTTTTAGGTACTTTATGTATACTTGGCTTTAGGTATCTAATATAATATTTTTGTTCAACTTATTAACTAACAAAAAAAGATTAAAGAAAATAATGATAAAAATTACATTTCCAGATGGTTCTATAAAAGAGTTTGAAAGTGGTGTCAATTCACTGCAAATAGCAAAGTCCATTTCTCCAGGATTAGCAAAAGCAACGGTCGCATCATATATTAATGACACTTTGTCTGATGCTAAAGATTCGATTACAGAAGATATTAGGCTAAAGCTTGTTACTACAAAAGATGTAGAGGGCTTAGAAATACTCCGTCACTCATGTGCGCATTTACTTGCTCATGCTATAAAAGAGCTTTATCCTAGCACGGAAGTGACTATTGGACCTGTGATTGATAATGGTTTCTTTTATGATTTTTCTTTTAAAAATCCTATTGGTGAAGCATCTCTTCAAAATATAGAAAAGAAAATGAAGCAATTAGCTAAAAAAGGTTCGCCAGTAAGCTATGAAACTGTATCTAAAGAAAAGGCTATAGAAATATTTAAAGCCCAAGGTGAAAACTATAAGGTTGAAATCATTGGTAGTATTCCAGAAGAAAATGTTAAAATATATACGCAAGATAACTTTTCTGATTTATGTAGAGGTCCTCATATACCAAGTACTTCAGTATTAAAGGCATTTAAGCTTACAAAAGTTGCTGGAGCATATTGGCGTGGTAACTCTGAAAATGAAATGCTTACTAGAATATATGGTACTTGTTGGGCTACAAAAGAAGACCTTGAGAATTACTTAAATATGTTGGAAGAAGCCGAAAAACGCGACCACCGTAAAATTGGTAAAGCTTTGGATTTATTCCATTTTCAAGAAGATTCTCCAGGTATACCATTTTGGCATTATAATGGCACAAGAATATGGCTTCAAGTTGAAAACTATATGCGTGCATCAAACAACAAATATGGTTGTAGTGAAATAAGAACTCCACTAATTGCTGACTTCTCAATGTGGGAAAAATCAGGCCATGTTGATAAGTATGCTGATAATATGTTTGCAACAAAATCAGAAAATAGAGATTTTGCTATTCGTCCGATGAATTGCCCAACTTGTGTGCAAGTTTACAATACTAAACTGCATAGCTATAGAGATTTACCGATTAGAATGTCAGAGTTTGGTATAGTACATAGAAATGAGCCTTCAGGTTCGCTTCATGGACTTTTACGCGTTAGAAGTTTTACTCAAGATGATGGTCATGTGTTCTGTACTTCTGAGCAGATTGAAGAAGAAGTAATCATGATGGTAAAGCAATGCTTTGAAGTTTATAGTGACTTTGGTTTTAATGATTTTGCTGTAAAAATAGCTCTTAGACCAGAGCAAAGAATTAGTAAAGATGCTGTTTGGGATAGGTCAGAGCAAATGCTTAAAAATGCTTTAGAAGCAAATAATTTTGAGTATGAACTATTACCTGGTGAGGGTGCTTTTTATGGGCCTAAGATTGAGTTTCATCTAAAAGATGCTATCGGGAGAAGCTGGCAGTGTGGAACTATTCAGCTAGATTTCTCTATGCCAGAGAGATTGGGAGCTACTTATATAGATAAAAATGGTGACAAGCAGGTGCCTGTAATGTTGCATCGTGCTATCGTAGGATCATTAGAAAGATTTATCGGTATGTTGATAGAACATTATGCTGGAAATTTACCTTTATGGTTAGCACCTGTACAGGTAACTGTAATGGGAATTAGTAACAATCAAGATGAATATTGTGAAAAAGTATATCAAACATTAGAGAAAGAAGGCTTTAGAGCAAAATTAGACTTGAGAAATGAGAAGATAGGGTTTAAAATACGTGAGCATACTATTTCGCGTATACCATATTTTGTTATATTGGGCAAAAATGAAGAAGAAAGAAATGAGATAACTATAAGAAAGAATAATGGCGAAACTCTAGGGCAGATGTTTGTAGAGAATTTTTGTGCTTTATTAAATGAAAAAGTTATAAATAAAAAATAGCAAATTTTTCGGGAGGAAAAAAGTTATTAAAGCAGAAAAGAAAGCACTAATTAATGATCAGATAAGAGTAAGAGAAGTTCGTCTGGTTGGAATTGAAGGGGAGCAATTAGGTATTGTTTCTCTTAACGAAGCATTAGCAACAGCAGAAAAAGCTGGTGTTGATTTGGTTGAAATGGTAGCCAATGCTAAGCCTCCAGTTTGTCGCCTGATGGACTATGGTAAGTACTTATTTGAACAAGGTAAGAAAAAAGCTTCTGCCAAAAAGAACCAAAAGAGGACACAGGTCAAAGAAGTAAAACTTAGACCTGTGACTGATATCGCGGATTATCAGGTAAAACTACGCAACCTGATAAAGTTCCTAAATAATGGCGATAAAGTAAAAGTCACTCTAAGATTTAGAGGTAGAGAAATGTCACACAAAGAGTTAGGTATGGAAATGCTACAGCGTATGGCAAAGGATGCAGCTGATCACGGAGGGGTGGAACACCAACCTAAAATGGAAGGTCGTCAATTAATAATGGTTCTCGGACCAAAGAAAAAGTAACAATAACTATAACAAACAATAAATGCGGAGTATTTAAATATGCCAAAGTTAAAAACTAAAAGTGGTGCTTTAAAGCGCTTTAAAAAGACAGGTAAGGGTGGTTTCAAACACCGTTGCGCTAATCGTGCTCATATCAACACTAAAATGACTACTAAAAGAAAGCGTCATTTAAGAGGTATGAATCAGGTAGCTAAAGTTGATGTAGCTAGTCTAAAACAACAAATGCCTTACGCCTAGATTTAACAATTTTTAAAGTGGAGAAATAAACTATGTCAAGAGTAAAAAAAGGCGTTACAGCACGCGCAAGACATAAAAAAATATTAAACCAAGCTAAAGGTTACTACGGTGCTCGTTCAAGAGTATACAGAGTAGCTAAGCAAGCTGTAATCAAAGCAGGTCAATATGCTTATAGAGACCGCAAAAACAAGAAAAGAACATTTAGATCTTTATGGATTGTTCGTATTAATGCTGCAGCTAGACAACACGATATCAGCTATAGCCAATTAATCAACGGTCTAAATAAAGCTGGTGTAGAGCTTAACCGTAAAGCATTAGCAGAATTAGCTGTATATAACAAAGATTCGTTTGCTGCAGTTGTAGCAAAAGCAAAAGAAGCTTTAGCTTAATATATAGTTCTCAAAATATTTTTCTTAGTTAAATCTCACAACTACTTATTACCTGATCTTACGCAGTAAATGTATAAATATAGTATAATGTAGAAATAAAAATAGCTTATACAGAACTTTATACTGATTATTTAATCAGTGGAAATGGTTACGCTACAGCAACAGGATTGTCATCAATAATGTAAGGAGATGTCAGTCATGATAAAATAACTTGTTTTTTATCTAAACAAAAATATGATTCAAAAGACTTATGTAAACAAGTAAAGTCGACTGTGCGATAAATTGAAAGAGAAGATGCTTGTCTAATTTTTGATGATACTATTCAAGAGAAAAAATGGACTAAAGAGAGTGATATCATGTGTTGGCATTTTGATCATACAGTTGGCAAATCAGTTAGAGGTATCAACATGTTGAACGCTCTATACTACATCAATGAAGTATAAATACCTGTGGCATTTGAAATAGTGAGTCAGCCTGTACAGTTTAGTGACATAAAGACTAGAAAGTTAAAACGAGCGTCAGAAGCTACAAACGAATTGATGCAAGATATGATTAAAGTCGCAATAAACAATAAGCTTACATTCAGGTATATTCAAATGGACACATAGTTGTCAGCGAAAGATAATTTTGATTTTATTACTAAGCATGAGAAAGACTTTATAGCTGCTTTGCAATCTAATCGTCTTTTTGCTACAAGTCTAGAGTATAAACATAACGGCGAATTCATTAGCGTAAGTGAACTAGAATTATCAGACAAACAATCTATACGAGGATATGTGAAGGGTTATGATAACGAAGTTGTTATAGTTCGCCTAATCTTTACAAACAAAGATGGAAGTACAGGTGTTTTGAATTTGATATATAGTTATACTGATCTTGATGTAGATTCTATTTCAACAATCTATGAAAAACTCTGTAAAGTTGAAGAATTTCACAAATCTTTAAAACATAATGTTGATTTAGCTAAATCACCAAATAAGACTATAAGCACTCAGAGCAATCATATTTACTTATCAGTTTTATCATTCTTCAAGTTTGAGTGTTTGCAAATAAAGCACAAGATAAATCATTTTGCTCTGAGGTCAAAGCTATTGATAAAAGCTAACCAAATCGCATTTGCTGAATTGCAGTATTTAAAAAGTGCGTAAGGTTAGTTATTACTTATTAAAAGACTACTTTTTGTAGTCTTTTTTTGTATGGGCTTAATCTTGTTTTTTATTTGATGGTTTGAAGTACTTTAATCATATTAGCTCAACCTATATCAAGATTGACTCTTATGTTAGTTTGTTTGCCTATATAAGAGTATATGTGATAGCTGTATTTTTTTCTGTACCAATAACACCTTTTCTAAAGATAATAGGTGGCTTATTGTTTGGGTTCGTAGGAGCTTTAATTTCTGCAACCTTTGGAGATATGCTTGTGTTTCTGTGCGTTAAGTATAGTTGGGGCGAAGTATCTGCTAAAGGCAAAGTAAAATATATGTCTAAATTTAAGTCTCTAGTGCAAAAAAATCCAATAAGTATATTGTTGGTATCAAGACTATTATCAATACCTTTTTTTGTGCCTAATATACTTGCTAGAATTTTAAAGGTAAAGAATAATGTATTTTTCTTTACTACTATGATTGGTATAATTACTGTGACTTTTTTCTATGTATGGATAGGTACAAGAGTTAATGGTGCTTTATTAGCAGATGATGTCTCTCAGCTTATAGATTAGAGCTTGATGTTGGTTTTTGGATTTTTAGCAATGTTGGAATTGATACCTCTATTAATAAATAAATTAAGATCACCTCTAAAAAATAAGGTAGGTTATTTGATGAGTAAATATATTTTTTAAGATGATTATATTGAGGGTTGCCACCCTAAAATTCTTGAAGCATTGAGCAATACAAATATGGTCCAGCAAACTGCTTATGGAAATGATGAATATACAAATCAAGCAAAAAGTTTAATTTCAAGACATCTCAAGCAAGATGATACTGATATACATTTTGTAGCGGGTGGTACGCTAGCTAATATTATATGCATCGCGAGTATGCTAAAGCATTATGAGGATATAATATCAGCAAGTAGTGGTCATATAGCCCTAAGAGAGGCTGGTGCTATTGAAGAAACAGGTCATAAGATGATCTCAGTAGCGTCAAAATATGGTAAGCTAACTTGTAAGGGTATCAAAGATGTTCTGAAGAATAACTCTCATGCTCCGCACATGGCAAAACCTAAGCTAGTATATATCTCTAATATAACAGAAATGGGGACGGTTTACATTAAAGCAGAATTACAAGAAATACTAAGGTTTGTGAGATAAATGATTTACTGTTATTTATGGATGGAACAAGGTTAGGAGCAGCTTTAACGGCTAGCATCAATGACTTAACTTTAGTAGATATCTCAGAGCTTGTTGATATGTTTTGGATAGGTGGTACTAAGTCTGGGATATTGTTTGGAGAGGCTATACTTATTCCAAATAAAAAGCTAGCTATGGATTTCGCGTTTAATATAAAACAGCGAGGAGCATTATTAGCAAAAGGCGTGTATTAGATCTTCAATTTAGAGAACTCTTTTCTAACAAACCTTTTTTGACTTGACTAGCAATGCTAATAAAATGGCAGAAAAGCTTTCTGATGGACTAGTTCAAGCTTGTTATAAGCTTATACAGCCTGTAGAAAGTAATCAGATATTTGTAGTACTAGCTAATGATGTGATTAAAATGCTTCAAGAGCAATTTGCTTTTTTTGTAATTAGTGACATTGATAAGCAAAACTCAATGATTAGATTGGTTACTTCTTGGGCTACTGATGAGGTTCTGGTTAATGAGTTTGTAAAGGCTATTGGAATAAATATTTTTTATAATCACTTCTTAGAGTCTAAGTGGTATACTGGCTCAGAATCATGCTTTTGTAGATTGTTGATAACTCTTAATTTATCGCCAACTAACCATACAGTTAAGTCACGGTCGTCTGTAAATCTCGCGCCATCAGCTGATACTAGTTTGGGTAGAGTATAACTCTTATATTTATAGTTAAGTTTGATGAAATTAAGTGAAGTATTAGCTATTGAGTAGAGATTTAGATTTATATGTTTAGAGCCTTTAGAAAAAGTAAGATTATTGGTTAATATCACTTTTGGTGCTTTATCTGTTATATCTTTTGCATAGGTTATATGTGGAGAGTAGATGTAAATAAAGCTCAAAAACAAATAAATTACTTTTAACCTCATTTTACTATGTAACTTTTATAATGCTTTGGCTGTAAATTAAGATAGGAGTGCTTAAAGACTCCCAATCTCACCATCTTTCTTAGCCATAATAACTACATCAGCAGGTTTTAATGCAAATAGACCATTAGTTACTACACCTGTGATTTGATTTAACTCAGTTTCTAATTTTATTGGGTTATAAATCTTCATATTAAATACATCTAGGATGACATTGCCATTATCTGTGACGACGCCTTCTCTATAAACAGGCTGACCACCAATTTTAGTAATCTCACGAGCAACAAAACTTCTTGCCATAGGTATTACTTCTATAGGTAGTGAAAAAGCTCCAAGGATATTAACTAGCTTAGATTCATCTATAATACATACAAATTTTTTAGCAGTAGCTACACATATCTTTTCACGCGTAAGAGCACCACCACCACCTTTTATAAGCTCCTTGTACTTGTTGCACTCATCAGCTCCATCAATATATAGATCAATCTTACCAGCATAGTTAAGTTCAACCACTTCAAAACCTAGAATTTTTAGCTTCTTAGTAGAGTCTTCTGAGCTTGATACAACTTGCTTTATTTTATCTTTGTAATTAACAAGCTCTTCAATCAAAAAAGCAACAGTACTACCAGTACCTACACCAAGAGTGATATCTGAAGTTATTTGTTTAGCAGCTTCAATAGCAGCTAATTTTTTTAGTTCATTTTGATTATTTTCTTTTTTAAAAAACATAGTTAGAATTTTCTCTTGTTAAGTGTGTTTTTAAGTATAGTGCCTTTGACAATGTAAATTACTATACATGCGATAGTTTCTATAAGTTGCCAAGCTATATCTATAGAAGGGAATATATAGCGAATAGTTACAAGTATGCATACAAATGGAATCACAATTCTAAGCATAATATTAAATACGCTAGAGAGTTTCACTCCCATATTTTTTATGATCTCGTAACTCATTTTTTGCGCATCGTATATCCAACCAACTAAAAATACTTCAAGCACAAATAGGTAAATAATTACTAGATGCAGTCCAAATAGTGTATTGAAATCTAGGTTTATTATGTCATTAAAGATCAAGCTTAGAGTTATGATAAAAGATGCTAGAAGTAGTATGGTGCATATATAAAGCTTTGAAGAAATCTCACAGATATACTTTAGTGCTATTATAAATACAACTAAGTTGAAAGTTGTGAATATAACTTCAAGAATTATATAGCAAGCAGGGGAGTTGTTTTTGATGATTTGGAAAACAGTTGAAATATCAATATGTTGGTCAGGTTGTAAATATGTGCGGTATGTACCTATTATTGTAAATATTGCCAGACATATAATTAATGAAAAAGCTACATTATATATTATGCTTTTTAGCGCTATTAGTTTTATTTTGTTTAAATCATCTTTTACAACACCGACTATACCTTTATGTAATGCAAGAGATATAAAGTTGCTAAGAATTGCGTAGACCATAGCCATTGCTAACATATTTCTTACTTTCGCTTGAGTCTGATAATTTAGATCAAATACAAAATCTTTAATACCACTAATTCCATGTTGCATGTACGCAACCATTAAGGCTAATATAACAATTAGATATAATGATGAATAAGCTAGAGTTCTGAGCATTCTATCCAAACAAACTTTATCTTTATAAACTAGTAGTAAAACTACAAGCATAGCTATCAATAAAAAAGATAGAGTTATGTATATAGGCATATAGCTATTAAAAATTAAACTAGCGTTGTTTAGTCGATCTATCGCTGGGATCTTATCTACAAAATCAAGAGCGTAGCTAGAGATGTTTAGTATGATTATAGATAATATAAGTAAGGTTGTCCCTGTAAATAAAAAACTTAGAATGTTTAGTTTTGAGCTGCCTGTTAGTTGCTTTATAAGTTTGCTATGGGTGTTAATCTCAGGATAAGACTTTTGTAGGTATATAGCCACTAAATTCATTGGGTAACAAAGGATGATAGAAAAAGTTATATAAGCATAAAAGAAATCAAGTCCATTGTATGTAAATACATTTTTAAAGAAGCCTAAGCTAAAGCATAATGCTGTAGAGAGTAAGCCTATCACAAGTGGAGAAGATGTTTTATTGATATCCATTTCTTATTTATTACCTTTAGTTTCTTGCTACACAATAATTACCGCGGAATGTGATATTTGTAATAATCTTTATTTGGGTGTTTACTGATACCCATGTAGTACATTTAAGAGAACCAAACTGTACCATGTTAGGATTGCGGTTTGCCATAACCATACTGTTTACAGGAGCGCCAGCTAGACCTCGAGTATTAGGATTTATTGCAGTTCTAGTATATACATAGGTTTTGATGTTTGGATCTGGTGATACATCCATGATATTGTCAGGGTAGCCAAATTCTTTAATGTAACTTTCAACGCTTTGACCAATCCAAGCTTTTTGCTGGTCTATATAATTTTGGCGTGTAGCGCATGAGAATAATTTCATTGCGACAAGAGAAAGTATTATGATTTTAAAGCTATTTTTTTTCATAGTTATCTTTCCTATTTTATAAAACCTGTTTTCTTCATGTAAATATTGAGCAGTGATATGGCCGTTGGTGTAACTCCAGGTATACGAGATGCTTCACCAAGAGTAGTTGGCTTTTGCTCACTTAATTTCTGTAACACTTCATTAGATAGACCTTTTACCTGTGAATAATTAAAATCAGCAGGTATCTCTTTAAACTCAAGTACAGAAAATTTTGCAATATCCTTGTTTTGTCTATCAATATAGCCGGAGTATTTTGCAGATATTTCAACTTGCTTTACCACAGAAGGTTCGGTTAAATTAAGATTTAACTCTTGAATTGCTTGTAACTTTTCATAGTTCAACTCAGGTCTTTTTAGTAGATCAAAAAGAGTACTTTCTCTAGACATTGGCTTATCTAAATACTTTTCAATTTCATTTGCTTTTGGAGTTTTAGGAGCTATCCAAGTTGATTGCATTTTTTGTATATTTTCTTCGATAGCAAATTTTTTAGCTAAGAACGCATTTTTGTCTTCTTCATTTAATATACCTAGTTCTATAGCAACATCTGATAATCTCAAGTCAGCATTGTCTTCACGCAAAATCAAGCGATATTCAGCACGTGATGTAAACATTCTGTATGGTTCTTTTGTACCTTTTGTTATAAGATCATCTATAAGTACACCCATATAGCTATTTGAACGGCTTGGGTACCATGATTTGTCACTATTTATACTTATAGCAGCATTTATACCTGCAACTAAGCCTTGTGCACCAGCTTCTTCATAACCTGTTGTACCATTTATTTGCCCTGCAAAATATAGGTTTTTGATAAATTTAGTTTCTAAAGTAGGTCGTAAATCACGAGGATCAAAAAAGTCATACTCAATTGCATAACCTGGACGCATTATAAAAGCATTTTCAAAACCTTTTATTGAGCGTATATACTCAATTTGTATATCAAAAGGCAAGCTTGTAGATAAGCCATTAGGATAAAGCTCAATAGAATTTAGACCCTCAGGTTCTACAAATATCTGGTGGCGTTCTTTATCTGCAAATCTTACAATTTTATCTTCTATAGAAGGACAATAGCGAGGACCAATACCTTCAATCACTCCGCTATACATTACAGATTTATCAAGATTGTCATTGATGATTTTATGCGTTGTAGTATTTGTATAAGTTATATGGCAAGGTACTTGTATCGGGTGAGCAAGCTTGTCTTTTGAGAAAAATGAGAAAGACGGAGTAGGATCATCACCATGTTGAGTATCCATTACACTGAAATCTACACTTCTGCTATCTATTCGTGGAGGTGTACCTGTTTTTAGTCTATCAACTCTAAAAGGTAAAGCTCTTAATCTTTCTGCTAAAGCATTAGATGGTTGATCACCTGCACGACCACCAGATTGTGTCGTTTTACCAATATAGATTTTGCCACCAAGGAAAGTACCTACAGTTATAATTACCTTTTTTGCTTTAAAAGTAATCCCTGTCTTTGTGATAGCCCCTGTTACAATATTATTTTCTACAAGTAGATCGTCTATAGCCTCTTGAAATATTTCAAGATTGTCTTGATTGGTAAGAGCATCAACTATAGCTTTTTTGTATAAAACTCTATCTGCTTGAGCACGAGTTGCACGCACAGCAGGACCTTTACGAGAGTTTAAAATTCTAAACTGAATCCCCGCAGCATCTATAGCTTTTGCCATAACACCGCCCATTGCGTCAATTTCCTTGACTAAATGACCTTTACCAATTCCACCAATAGCTGGGTTGCAAGACATCTGTCCAATAGTGTCTATATTGTGAGTAAGAAGTAAGGTGTTTGCACCTATTCTAGCTGAGGCCGATGCCGCTTCGACGCCGGCATGACCGCCACCTATTACTATTACATCGTAAGTGTTGTTGTATATCATAGGCTTATAAATATCTTAAAAATTTTGTTCTTGTAAATTTTACTACATTTTTATGTAAAAATAACTACTCTAAAGCTATTAATTGTTTAGCTTTTACAATATAATCAAGCATTATAGTCAAATAATACCTGTGGGAGAGAGTGTGTTAAATTTTAGCAATATCTACCATAGATATATTGATCAAAAGCCAATCAGAGTTCTTAAGAAAGCTGATCTCAAATCTACTGTGATATTTTTTGTGTTTCTTAGGGTATCTACTGTTTTTGATTTAGATAAAAATCTGATTATTATTACGATTTTATTTATTGCAAACCTAGCGGCAAGTATTCTTATTTGAAGCATAGAGGATAAACGAAAAGCATTTTTTATGTATATGGTTCTTGCAATATTTATAGTAAATATATCTCCTATTGTGCATCTAATATTTGAGACAAATTTTCTACTAATTGTAGTGGTTGTTTTTTATATTTTAGTAATAAGAGGCTATAAAGTTATGAATGCGATTGAAATTCCATACAGCTCTTAGAAACTTCTCTAGGCTTTATGTACGTGACTATTTAGATGTGTTTGAAAAAGCAATGTATAAACGATTTACCCAAACAAAAGTCTTTGAAGTTAGTAAACTTCAATTCATTAATATAACAACTTTACAAACTCATGGATTGATGTTTTTGAAAAAAAAGACCAAGAAAAGTGGAGATACTATTGTCATAATCTTATATCTTATAAATAAATTTATAGTAAAATTTATTCTTACCTATAGGAAGCTTAATAATAATTTTGTAAGTATGGAATTTAGTGATGGCCAAGAAATAGAGTCGTTATCACAAAATCTTGAGAAGATATTTCGTATTACAATGGTTTTGATTGTGGCAAGTCAAACTACAAATGCCAATATTGAGACAAAAAATGATAAGATTGATCATTTAAAGTACAACTTTAAAATAGCGTATATTGAAAAATATTACAAATATGAGCAGAAGAAGTAAGTTTTATTTGATAGTACTCTATTACTTGATGATATGTTTATCAGTATAAATAATCTCAATGAGGCTTATGATGATCTTTTTCAAAGATCAACATATTAATAAGCGCTCAGATACGACTTTATTAGCTCTTAGGGTTTTAGCAGCTTGCACTGTTGGACCGCTTATAGGTTTTGTTGTGTTCTCTTTGTCAGGGGAAGAGCATTTTAGAGATAGGATTTACTTGATTGTGGTTGCTGTAGTAAGTGTCGCATCAAATACTAGTACAATTATTTTATATAAACGAGCAAAGGCTATTATACTATTTTCTTTATTATGTACAGCACTTCAGTGGTACTTATGTCAGTGTAACATAATATAACTGGTAGTTTTACAATTATTGCGATATTATGCGGTATAGGTTTAGTAATGTATGTGTATACACTGTATTTAAATTATGCAACGAGCGTGTTTTTTATCCATATATATCTTGTTATGTACTTTGATTTATTTATCGGTTGGAGCTTTGAGCTTTTTGTGGTGAGTGTGATAAGTGTGATGATTGGAACTGTATGTATAGTAACTATTACATATATAACTAGGGGTAAAAAGTACAGCACTCTATTTTTAAAGAATATGTATGGTAATTATATAGAGTTTAAAAAAGTTGTTGATAATGCAGATAAAAAGGTTCCAAATAAAAGGCTTATATCTTTAGTTGAGCAGAATGTTCATCTTAATGAAGTACTGATAAATGCTAAGTATGAATTTGCATCAAAAGAAAAGTATTATGAATATAAAAAAATGCTCCTATTAATGGATGAGCTTTTGATAAATTTAAAGACTTATAGAACCTTGTTTATTCAGCAAAAAAGGCACCAAAGCGAGCTTTATAAAGAGCTTGTAGATTATACGAATAAGCAAATAAATAAAAATTTTGAAAAACTAACTATTAGATATGATAAGATGCTTTTGCAAGACGCAAATTAGTGCGAAATTCTTAGCATGAGTGTCACTTTCCTAGGTATTATAAAGATCTCCGTGTTAAGCACGAAGGTGATAGTGCTTTTTATATAGATTTTTATAGTTTTTTAGATACATCAGAATATTTTTGGTTAAAATTCTGAGCTAATCGCAAAAATGGGTGTTTTTCACTATTTTCTACCGTTATTTAGTAGATAGTAGTCAACCAATTTTTTCTTCAATAATTTAGATAAACCTCTATGTACTCTAATCCTATTTTTTAAATCTGAAAATTTACCACCATCAAGATGCTTTGTTTTATTTGGAGTGCAAAATGCTTTGTTATTTTTATATGTGAAAAGATAGTACAGATTAGAGCATAAACTAGTGTAAGCTGCTCTTAGCTTATAGTGAGTGTAAGTTGCTTCACCAGTCTCATAATTGACTGTCATCTCAGCTAGAAAATTTTCATATTTAGCACGCCAACCTTGTAACTTAGGGTTTTTAGTTATGTACCTTTGTACTATTTGTTTTTGATGAAAGTGGCACATTGGTGTCATATACTCTTTGAACACAGTGTGTAAGACTCTTTTACCGTCCATAGTAAAACTATTAATCGTATATCCTAAGGGAGAGTAATTGCTTGAATGATTTTTTGTAATATTCACACTTTTCTTTTTCAACATGCTCCCACAACAAGATCTTGCATTTTAGTACTTGAATCTAAGCATCATAAAAAATAACGGTTCCTAACTTATCTTTTCTCTTGCCATAAAAAGTTGTATCACATTCTCAAGTTACTGCTCTAAAGTCATGCCTTTTTATTTCTACTTGATAGTTATTTATTTGACTATAAATAGATCTTTTTGACTTAAATACTTTGCCACAAGTGTTGCATCTATATCTTTGTAAGCTGTTTTTTTGTGCCATACTTTTGAGTCTGTTTTGAATCACAATTTAAACATTTTTTAGTGTTTTCTTACAAGCATTTGTAAGTAATCCTTTTTAAACCCTTATTATATCTTATTTACAGTCGTATTTAACCAACACGTTTTTGCGATTAGCTCTAAAGTTGTGATTGCTGCAATAAGACAGGCTGCATAACATCAATTATCTAATTCTTCTCAGTTATTAATCACTCTAAAGGTGTGTTAAAATTCTAAACTATAAATTTAATAAAATTAAGAGTTAAAAATTTTATATGACTAGTGACCAAACATTTCTTTTTTATGACTTAGAGACTACAGGTATTAACAAATCATTTGACCAAGTTTTACAGTTTGCTGCAATTCGCACAGATCTTGATTTTAATGAGATTGAAAGATTTAACTTTTTTGTAAAATTAAATCCAGATACAACTCCTAGCCCAATAGCAACTATTACGCACCATATATCTATTGCTCAAGCAAATACAGGCGTAAGTGAGTATGCGGCTATTCGTAAAATTCATAAAATAATTAATATCCCAGGAACTATAAGCATTGGCTATAACACACTTGGTTTTGATGATGAATTCCTGCGCTTTGCATTTTATAAAAATATGCTACCACCGTATACACACCAGTTTAAAAATGGTTGTTCTAGAGCTGATTTGTTGTCTATAGTTACTAGTTACAGGATATTTTGCCAGCAAACATTAAAGTGGCCAAAAGTCACAGATGAAGAAGGTGTAGATAAAACATCATTAAAGCTTGAGAACTTGAATGCTGAAAATAATTTTTATAGTGGCGGTAGAGCCCATGATGCTATCACAGATGTAATTGTAACAGTTGAGTTAGCAAAAAGGCTCAAGCAAGTAAATCTAAAAACGTGGCAATACCTACTTGATAAGTTTGACAAACAAACAGATGAAGCTACTATGAATCAACTAGATGTAGGCTTAGAGGTTGAGTATAAAGGCTACAAGCAAGCAATAGCTGTAAGTGGTATATTTGGTTGTAAAAATAATTTTATGTCTGCAATACTCGATCTTGGTCAGCATAGGCACTACAAAAATCAACAGATCTTTATGCGACTAGATAGTTGTCTTTTGAGTGAGTTTGTAGAAGAATATGGTAGCCTTGAAGCTGAACATTGGCGACTAACTTTAAATAAAAAATGGGGAGATACTCCGCTAATATTACCAGCTAAAACCCGTTTTGTTGGTAAGTTACCTAAAGAAATGCTAGATCTTATAAAGGCAAATAAAGAGTTTATAAAAGCAAATTTAGATAAGTTTTTGGATTTTGTAGAGTTTGTAATTGAGTATAAGTATCCAGAAATTGAAAACATAGATGCAAGTGCAAGTATCTACCAAAGTGGTTTTATGACTAGTGCCGATGAACGAGGTTGCGATAAGTTCCATGTTTCAAATATTGTCAAAAAATCTCAGATGCTAAACCAACTTCCTAAAGACTACTATGAAAGAGCGATGCGAATAGTAGGGCGACTAGATTTTTCAAAATTACCAGATAATGCACAAATGGATTTTGAAGAGTATCTGAATCGTATCGTAACTTTAGAGAATGATGAAATGCTAATTGACCATAGAGGTAAACCGCGTAAATCATTAGCAGATATATACCAAGAAATGCAAAGTGTGCGTACAAATAGAGAGCTAACCGAAGAGCAACAAGCTTTGCTTTATGAGTTAGAGGAGTATTTGTTTTAAGATGGGTAGATTATAAAGGTAACCGCTATGATGAGTGGAAATGATAAAAATAAAGATGTTGTTCTTAGTATGCTTAATTCATTTCGTGGATATTTAAGAAGTTGTAGAATGTATAATCCACAAGATTTTGGTTCAATGCTGGCTTATGAAAGTTGGTGTTATAAGAATAATCGTAAAATTTATAATCTAATTTTATGTCTAATTATTTTGAGGTTTAGAATAGTTAATAACTGAAGTAATGAAAATATGACTCTTTATAAATTAAAAAAGGTATCGATAAGTTTTATGGTTATTTAAAACCATTTGGATACGATTCTAGTAGAGAGGAAAATTTTATTAAAAAAGTTAGACAATATATTGAAAAAGATGATTTTTGTGATTTATGTATATATGTAAAAAAATATGTTTTTAGATATTTAAAATGAATAAATTCAACCTAGTAACAAAATACTCACCATCTGGCGATCAACCTGACGCTATTAAGTCTTTAGTTAAAGGAATTAATGATGATCTTCAACATCAGGTACTACTTGGTGTTACTGGTTCTGGTAAGACATATACCATGGCTAATGTTATCCAGCAAACACAAAAAGCTTGTTTGCTTTTAGCACATAACAAAACACTAGCTGCACAACTATACTCAGAGATGAAACAGTACTTTCCAGATAATGCGGTAGAGTATTTTGTATCGTACTACGACTACTATCAGCCAGAGGCTTATGTAGCTGCATCGGATACTTTTATTGAGAAAGACTCATCAGTAAATGAGCATATAGAGCAAATGCGACTATCAGCTACTAAAGCACTACTAGAAAGACCAGATGTAATAATAATTGCGACGGTTTCAGCAATCTATGGTCTAGGCGATCCAGAGCAATATATGCAAATGTTACTTCATTTGAAAGAGGGAGAAATCTTAGATATGAAGCAAGCACAAGCAAAGCTTGTAGATATGCAATATTCGCGTAATGATATCGATTTTAGTCGTGGTAGCTTTAGAGTGCGAGGAGAAATACTTGATATATTTCCGGCTGATTCAGAGGCTGATGCTATCCGTGTAAAATTTTTTGATGATGAAATAGAAGAGATAAGCACCATTGATTCTCTTACCTCTAAAAAAATCAAGAAACTTCATAGATCGACTATATTTCCATCAACTCACTATGTAGCTTCAAAAGAGCGAAAAGAAAGTGTAATCGAAGAGATAAAAGCAGAGCTTAAAGAGAGAGTGAAGCACTTTGAAGAAGAAGGTAAACTTCTCGAAGCTCAAAGAATTGATCAGCGAACTCGCTATGATATCGAGATGATTCGTGAACTTGGCTATTGTACTGGGGTGGAAAACTATTCCCGTTTGCTTTCTGGTCGTAATCCAGGGGATCCACCACCAACATTACTTGATTATCTTCCAGAGAATGCTTTAGTTATTGTTGATGAATCTCATGCAACGCTTCCACAATTTGGAGGTATGTATAAAGGTGATAGGTCTCGAAAAACAAACCTTGTTGAGTATGGTTTTAGGTTGCCATCAGCACTAGATAATCGTCCGCTTAAATTTGAGGAATTTGAGCAACTGCTACCACAAACTCTTTATGTATCTGCAACACCGGCCAATTACGAACTTGAAAAATCGCAAAATACTGTTGAACAGATTATACGACCAACTGGTCTTTTGGACCCTGAAGTGTTTGTAAGCCCTGTAGCTATACAAGTAGAAGATGCTTTATCTGAGATAAATAAATCAGTTGCAAAGAATGAGCGAGTTCTCATTACTACTTTGACTAAAAAAATGGCAGAGAACCTTACAGAATACCTATCTGAGCATGGGGTAAATGTGAGATATTTACATTCAGATATTGATACTGTTGAGAGAGTGAAGATTATCCATGATTTACGTAAAGGTGTGTTTGATGTGCTAGTAGGTATTAACCTTTTACGAGAAGGTTTAGATATGCCAGAAGTTGGGGTGCTTTTGATATTTGATGCTGATAAGGAAGGCTTTTTGCGTTCTGCAAAAGCCCTTATACAGACAATAGGGCGAGTAGCTCGTAATGAGCATGGTAAAGCAATCCTATACGCAGATGTGATTACAAAATCGATGAAAAAAGCAATGGATGAAACTGCTCGTCGTCGTAAACTTCAAGATGAATTTAACCAAGCAAAAGGAATTACACCAAAGACTATTATCAAAGATATAGACGATATGCTCGATAGCTCGCCTGAGATGCAAAGGCGAGAATTTAAGAATAAGGCGAGAATAAAGGTTGATGAAATTGAGGTTTCCTCTATACTAGGTGTTAGCGAAGCTACTAAAGTTATTAAGGCTTTAGAAAAGAGGATGAGGGCTCATGCAAAAGAGCTTGAATTTGAGCAAGCTACTCTTATTAGAAACAAAATTTTAGAACTAAAACAGAAGTTTTTGCAACTTTAAAGATTATTAATGAACTATGGCGATTGAAAGCAAATTAAAAAAAGACCGACTCTTTTTACGGTTTACATGGGCTAGATTAAAAAACTACTTCCATCGATCTAAAAAAAGTCTATATGCATCTGTTATACTCTGCGGGTTTATAGTAGCTGTAGACTTGTATCTTGGTGATGTTGAGTTTTTGACTCAGTCAATTCAGGTTGGAGTTGCTTTATCTTTTATATTATTTGTATTTTTCTTTCTTGTAACAAAAGATGATAACCAAGTAAATATAATTATATCTGGGGCCGAAGGTGAGTCGACTGTATTAGATGAGTTAAAAAAATTAGAAAATAATTTTGTACTCTTTAACAGAGTGATTCTACCAGATGAAAAATCAACTGTAGGTATTCGAGAAATTGATTTTATTGCGATGTCAAAGAAGAGTATATATATTGTTGAGGTCAAAAATAATCGAGGCATTATACAAGTGGAAAACATGGCTACAATATGGCATGTAGAGAAAACTTCTCAGAATAATAAAGTCTATGCTAAGACAATCAAAAATCCAATTAGACAAACTTTTGCTCAAAAGAAAGTACTACAAACATATTTATATAATGAAAAGATTTTTATAAAAGGTATACCTGTTGTAACAGTAGTGATATTTGCAAATGATGATGCTAAACTGAGTGAGAGCTTTATCGCAGATGATGCAAACCAAGCAGTATTAGAACTTGATACTCTAATACCATTTATACATGCAAAAGAACAATACCTTGAAGAAATGCCATCGCGATCTCGTAGTAAAATTATCAACAAGCTTGAGAAAAGATAAATGTCTGACAATAGGCCTATAGGTGTATTTGATTCAGGTGTTGGTGGACTTACTGTTGTAAAAAAACTAATGGAAATGCTTCCAAATGAGAATGTAATTTACTTTGGAGATATAGCAAGAATTCCCTATGGAACAAAATCTCAAGCTATAGTCCAAAAATTTGCTGCAAAAACAGCGAAGTTTCTCATTCAAAAAAATGTAAAAGCTATAATCATAGCGTGTAATACAATCTCAGCTATAGCTAAAGATATTGTACAAGTAATAGCCAATGACATTCCAGTAATAGATGTGATATCTTCAGGAATTAGTTTAGTAGATGATAATCAAAATGTAGGTGTGATAGCTACACCAGCCACAATCAATAGCAATGCTTACACAGATCAAATAACTGAACTATATCCAAAATCACAAGTTTCTTCGCAAGCATGCGGGCTTTTTGTTTCGATGATTGAAGAAGGATTTGTTGAGGGTGATATTGTCAAGCTAATAGCAAAAGATTATCTTGATTATTTCAATGATAAATTTTTAGATTGTTTGATTTTAGGTTGTACGCATTATCCTATTATAAAAAAAAGCATTGCAGAAATAGTAAAAAACGTAACTCTTATAGATCCATCACAACAAGCTGTAAAAATCCTTAAAGATCTGCTTACCAATCAAAATATACTAAACGATACTAATGATATTTCATGCTATAAATTTTTTGTTACAGATATACCATTAAAATTTAAATCCTTTGGAGAGCTTTTTTTAAAGACTAAGATGGAAAATTTGGAGATAGTAACCCTAGACGGTTAAATATTAATTGTTGTAATAGCTTCTAAATAGCTATGAAAAAATAGTATGATGTTTTTTTGATACTTAGTTATAATATTACATACTTATAATGATTTTGATAAGAGTTATTGGCAATAAAACTTGTATCTTTTAACTAGAAGTGTAAAACTCTTTTTAACTTTTGATTTATGTAATTATAAAATGCAACAATCTCTAAAACTAAGCGAATTCCTAGAGCTTATAAAAAGCACTATAGAGATGAGCTTTGGTTATGATGGCTATTGGGTAAGAGCTGAGCTTTCTGAGTGGCGACGCTCTGGCAAACACTACTACGGCGAATTGATTGAGCATGATGACTTGAGCAGATCCCCAGTTGCAAAAGTTAGGTGTAATTGCTGGGCAAATAAAGTTGGCTTTCTCCATAGTAAATTTTTATCTATGACAGGTGAAGAACTTAAGTCAGATATGAAAGTAATGCTAAAAGTAGCTGTTAGCTATCATGTGAGTTTTGGACTTAGTCTTAATGTGATCGACATAGAACCAGCATTTACTTTAGGTGACAGACAAGCTCGCAAGCTAGAGATACTCGAAACACTAACGGTCAAAAATATAATCAATAAAAACAAATCTCTTAGTCTACCAGAAGATTTTACAAGTGTTGCAGTTATCACAAGTATAATCGCAGCAGGTAAGGGCGACTTTTTTGAAGAAGCTGATAAATTGCAAGATTTAGGCTTATGTAAGTTTGAGATCTATGAAGCTAAGATGCAGGGTCAAGAGTGTGCTATATCTGTAGCAAAAGCTTTTGGTGAGATTGCTGTAAAAGTTGATAAATATGATGTTATAGTTCTTATTCGTGGAGGAGGCTCACAAGCTGATTTGGATTGGTTTAATAATATCCTTCCAGCTGAGAGTATTTGTCATAGTACGCTACCAGTAATGGTCGGTATAGGGCATGAGCGAGATAGTACGGTATTAGATGATATTTGTACCAAAAAGTTTGATACTCCATCAAAGGTTATAGGCTTTATTGCAAATACAATTATAGATAACGTAACTAGTGCAAAATATAACTATGAAGCTATTGTAAATACAACTAAGAGTTTAGCTAAACAAACTAATCAAATTCTTGAAAATATTTATAAAGATTTTAAAGTTAAATTGGGTCATTACTTACAAAACATAGATTACCAAGTTGAGCATAATTCTAAAAATATCAAATCTATGGCTAGGGGTTTTACTAAGTTATATGTTAGTACTATAGAAGCACGATACGCTAGTGTGATCAGTACAAGTAAAAATCTAATTAAATACTATGAGCATAGTATTGATGAATATCTTAAAAATACTTATTCAGTTTCAAAAAATATGATTAGTCACTATACACAAACTAGTGAGTTTCTTTATAAGCAAATATTATCAGTATCTGTAGAGCCAACTCTAAAGAGAGGGTTTAGCATCACAAAATCTACTGATGGAAAATACATACTTTCTCAAGCACAAGCAGAGAAACATTCAAACTTAAACATAGTATATAGTGATGGACAAATACAAGTAGAGGTAAATAAAGGGAAACTCTAATAACTTATGATTATGCATATTAATGACCAAATTAACCACTCCAGCGTTGTAAATTGTGAGTAATAGGCGTAGTATTACTCACAATTTACGCCTTTATGTTATAATTTATACTATTTAAACTACATAAACAGTTATTAGAGGTGCCCTAAATGGCAACACAAAGTAAAAAGTTTGCAAAAAACTATAAAATTTTAGAAGATATAAATAATAAACTACAAGATAGTCAAGATAACCCAGCGTTACTAGATGAACTAGCTCCAATGCTTGAGCAAGCTTCAAAAAGTTATAAGATTTGTAAAGAAAGAATCTCTGCTGCTCAGAAGTTTATAGATGAGTTTGAGGGAGAGTGACTTTTAATTGTTATAAAACCATTCCTGGCATTTGCCATATAACAGCGGTTCTAAGAGTGTCTTTTATAATTAAAGATTTCTCATGCTTTGAGATAGGTTCAGAAAGATAAAGTTTGTAATAGCTTGTGAGTAGTTTTCTATCGCTGTCTTTACAGTATCAGGGATATCATGCATTTTAAAATCAAGAAATATATCTTTATCGTCTACAAGCTCGTTGACCTCTTTAAATGAAAGTGTACTTTAGCACTATAGTAAACCATTTTTTTCGGGTTCTCTCGCAAAGTGGTAGTCGTAAAAAAATTTTCAATATTCTCTATTATGTATTATAGATATTAGTTGGAACTATTACACAAACTATAAACAAACAAGGTGATATGCATGTTTATGAGAAAAATATATTAGTTTTATCGCTACTTGCAGGAGCTTTTACTATTAGCTCTTGTACTAAAGAAGAGCATGTACAAGAGTATCATATAAAATCAGTCTGTAGCGGGCTAGTATGTAGGCTTTCTGTAGAAGATGATGCTATAGATAGGTACATAAACCTACTGGGTAACCCTAAAGACAAAGTAATAAAACGAGTACTGCTAAATAGTGCTCAAGATGAAATTACTTGGTCAATACTTGGTAATGGAACATTCGCTGATAACAGCCAATTAGAGCATAGAAATCTAGCACCGTGTACTGACGATGAAGATGGCTGTAGTCTAAATTCAAACCCTACAGGCTTTGTATTTGAATCTATAGGTCCTGAACAAATAGGCGTAAGTGGTAGTATAATAAATGATGATGGTAGTAATACGCAGATAGACGAACAAGAAACTGTTGATGTAGAGGCTGGTAAGCCTATTGTGAGTATCGCTCATGTTACTGATGACGAACTTGCTTATACATTTACAGCAGATACTTTGAATAAAGGACTGCCAGCAACTGCAACATTTAATACGCCAACTGCAAAAAATACAAATGTAACATTCCCTGTTGCTGGCGATCACACAGTTACTATGACAGCTACATCACCTGGCAATACTGTGGTTCAGGTGACAAGTGAAAATATTGTAGTGGTAGATTGGCAAGAAACTCTGGACTTTGTTATTACCGATTTGCCAAATAGTGCTAATGCTTGGGATCTAAACGTTGATGGTTGGAGATCTTACTATGCCAACAACACTCTCAAGATAGCTTGCCCAGACGTATTATTCATGACATCAGATTTCCCATCCTCCAATGACTATCTTTCATGGTAAAGTGTTGTCAGTAGTTTGGGTTATCATAATAGTTCCAAAATTCAAATCGGCGTAACGTATAAAAAAATACTAGTAATTTGACCGAGTGGTGTAATAACTACAGGCACAGGATCTAACAGTACAAACTCACCTATGCTTGTAGGCACAATAGTCTCGAGGTCATATTCTACTAGGAGTCAGACGTATTTATCTTGCACGACAAATTGAGTTACTGGTGGTGCCCCGTGGGATTAAACGTAGAGATTTAAACTGATGACGATAAACGCAGTACGGCTTAACAAAACTTAAAAACTTCTTAAACATCAGTAATGCTAATTTTTTGATTTAATCAACTAGTTTTTTCTAAGAGTTGGTGCTCCTGAAATTTTATCTCTAGTTTGTTCATAGTTCTATATAGCTCATCAAGATATATACAACCGAGCACCGGCTATATTGGCGATGATTTAGATAGACCTTGTTTAATATCCACATATTTCCTATTTTGTCACTCTATTCTGTCAAGGTGTTTTGCTATGAGCTTATACTAGCTTGTAGTTGTGGAATATTCTAATTTTTCTGGTAGTGTGCAGAAAATTGTATCTATAGCTTTTCGATTTTATACTCTCATTTATCCTTTACTCAGTAAGCGTTTCACGAAGTACATCTCCCATAAAGATTTCTAGCATATAACATATATACCAAAGTAATTTATTTATCATAGGATATATATGGCAGAATCAGATTGGTATCTGATAATAGAAGACTGGTAGAAATCTGAGCTTACCCAACAAGAATTTTGTATACACAATAATCTAGCTCACAATGATTTCAAATATTGTAGAATTAAGAGTATATCATAAGGATTATTTACAGCTAGTAGCAGATGGAGACATAAGCTAGCAGCAGAATCTGAAGAGCCTCTCAGTTTTACTAGGCTAGATAATATTAAACCTGAAGTGAAGCCTGATAGTAAGTATATGTAATTATACCTTCCATATGGTATAACTTTAAAACTCCCTGTCTAAGATGTTGGTAGCCAAAGCACCTATGTATTTAGCAATAAAGGCATGAACAAAATTAAAATCTTATACTGGGAAACTAATGGTGATTGTTTGTGGTATAAACGCTTAGAAAGTTCTAAGTTAAAACTTATTGATGATCAAAAAACACAGAGTCTGACAACAAAACAATTACAAGGGTTTCTGTCTAGTTTAGATGATCAGAAGAAGTAGATACTCAAAGCGAAAATATGATATTATTATACTAATAAATAATCATAAAATGCTGATTATAAAAGACTTTTACGGTATAATACCTTATTGAATTTAAACAGCAAATATCATGCAGAATAAAGGCTTTTAACAATCAGAAAATGAGATATTTAAGCTTAAAGAACTTGTGAAAAGTCAGAATCAAAAAATTCAAGAACTATATCAAAGTATAGCAAATAACAAACAGTTTATAGAATAATTAAAAGAAGCATTTCAACTAGCTAAATTTAAGAGATTTTACAAAAAGTGTATATGATAGTATTACGATGCTTAAAAATAAGTAGATGCCCTAAAGCATATATAAAAAGGAGAAAATTTTTCAATACGAAGTAGAATATTGTTTAGAGCGTTCATATAAACCTATAATGTTTGATTGTCAGTCGTAGTCTTTTAATTCTATTATCAGCATTGAAAAAACTAATTATCGTTTGGCTCATCAATAATCATATTGCTCATATTAGCAGTAGAAGGTGGATGAGCAACCGGTTTCTTTCTTTTCATCATTGTAGATGCATCTAATTTAGTAGAGCTATTTGTAGTATCACTAGTACTTGAGTCTTGAGAGTCTCCATCATTAGTCATTTCATCATCAATAGGTGTATAAATTATGGATGATTTTGATGATTCATAATGATCGTTTGAAGCTATAGACATACGCTTTTGTACTTCTTGGTAACTTAATGCTCCTATTGCAACTATAAGTCCTAATATTACAATACGATTTAAATAATCAAAAGGTTTGAGTTTGCCGTATTTAGATTTTTTATAGTATAAAACATCAATTTTATTCAAAATCGAAATAATTTTTCTTTCAGGAATCTCAAGGTATTCGCAATATCTTCTAACTTGATTTTTTAATAAAGAGCTGGAAGTTTGAAGTAGATTTTTGTTATCTGCTTCTTCTATGTTTTGAACAGTTTCTTGCGAAAGGTTTATAGCATCTGCTATAGTCTTTTGCTCAAGACTTTTAGATTCTCTTATACTTTTTATATAAGATTGAAAATTATGCATAGCAATAATCATTTTATATTTTGAGATTAAAGAGAATTATATAAGAAAAAGAGAGAAATTAAAATGAAGATATGTACTAGTTTATATAGATTTCTTCTCATCTAACATTTTTTCTAGGAAATGGATGTTTGTAGCACCCTCTATAAATCTTTCATCATTGATGATTTCTTTATGTAGAGGAATGTTAGTTTTGATACCATTAATCACCATCTCATCTAAAGCTGCACGCATCTTTTGTAATGCTGTCGCTCTATCATGAGCTAGAACTATCACTTTAGCAATCATAGAGTCATAGTTAGGCGGTACTGAGTAACCAGAGTAGATATGAGAATCTACACGTACTCTAGGCCCACCTGGAGGATGGTATAAATCGATCTTACCAGCACATGGGATCATTTTTTCAGGATCTTCTGCGTTTATTCGACATTCAATAGCATGTCCTACAATTTTTATATCATCTTGTGTCCAACTAATACCCATACCACCAGCAACTCTTAACTGCTCCTTGATAAGGTCAGTTGAAGTGATTGATTCTGTAACAGGGTGCTCAACCTGGATTCTAGTATTCATCTCAATAAAGAAAAACTCGCCATTCTCATATAAAAATTCAAATGTACCAGCACCACGATATTTAAGAATCTTACAAGCATTTATGCATTGATCACCGATAGTTTTTCTTTCTTCGTCAGTTAGACCAATTGCTGGAGCTTCTTCGATTACTTTTTGGTGTCTTCTTTGAGTAGAGCAATCTCTTTCAAATAAGTGAACAGCATTACCTTCACCATCACCAAAAACTTGAATCTCAATATGACGAGGGTTTTCTAGGAATTTCTCCATGTAAACCACATCATTGTTGAAAGCCATTTTAGCTTCATTTTTTGTAAGTGATATAGAAGTGATAAGATCTTCTTTTTTACGCACGATACTCATACCGCGACCACCACCACCACCTGAAGCTTTGATTATTACTGGGTAGCCAATTGCATCAGCGATTTCTATGTTTTTTTTCTCATCATTTCCTAGTGGACCACCAGAACCAGGTACACATGGCACACCAGCTTTTTTCATGTATCTGATAGCTTCTACTTTATCGCCCATAATTTCTATACTTTTAGCACGAGGACCGATAAATATAAAACCACTTTCTTCTACAGCTTTTGCAAACTTGGCATTTTCAGATAGGAAACCATATCCTGGATGAATTGCGTCAGCATTAGTGATCTCAGCAGCTGTGATTATACTTTGGATATTTAAGTAGCTTAGATTAGGAGCAGCAGGACCTATACATACAGATTCATCTGCTAATTTTACATGCATAAGATCAGTATCTGCAGTAGAGTAAACCGCAACTGTCTTAATGTCTAATTCTCTACAAGCTCTTAAAATTCTAAGAGCAATCTCACCTCTATTGGCAATTAGTACTTTTTTAATCATTTTGTATTACCTTAAAAAGTTTATAGTAGATTTTTATGAAGTTTCTATTTGTATAAATACACTTAAATAGATATTTATTACTCAACGATAAATAAGGGTTGATCAAATTGAACTGGATCACCATCTTTTGCAAGGATTTTAACAATCTTACCATACTTTTCAGCTTCAATTTTGTTCATTATCTTCATCGCTTCAATAATACAAAGTACATCGCCTTTTTTAATTTCTTGACCAACTTTTACATAATCTGCTGCATCAGGAGATGGTGAGCCATAGAAAGTTCCAACCATTGGAGATTTAATTTCTTCACCTGTTACAGCTGACTCATCAGCTTTAGGAGCAGCAGTTGAGTTTGAAGATGTTGATGTAGTTTTAGAAGTACTAGCTACAGGAGCAGCAGGGGCTGCGCTTTGAGCCACAGGAGCTGCAACTATTGTTGCTGTGTTGTTCTTTGTCATAAAGATGCTGGAACCGCCATCTTTAACTCTCATTTCTTTGATATCACTTGAGTTAAGAATCTCAGCTACTCTATCAATTGCTTTTAATAAATCCATTTTGGTTATACTCCTTTGTAAGTATTAATATTTATATTTATATGGTTTATAGCTTCTATCATAGCAAGCTTATAACTATTGGCCCCAAAACCAAAAATGCCTCCAAATGCTATGTCAGATAGAAGTGACTTATTCCTAAATTCTTCCCTATTATATATATTGGATATATGTATTTCAATAAAAGGTTTACTTATTGCTAAAAAAGCATCTCTTATTGCTACACTTGTGTGAGTATATGCTGCAGGGTTAATTATTATAAACTTTGCTTTAGTTTGTTGAATAGTATCTACAATAGCACCTTCATGGTTACTTTGAAAAAAGCCTATTTTGACGCCTGCTTCTAAAGCCATTATTTTTAATAAAGACTCAATATCTGCTAAAGTTTTTGCACCGTACTTATCTGGCTCTCTTATACCCAAGAGATTGAGATTAGGGCCATTAATTACTAAAATATCCATGATAGATTATATGTCCTTATGATTTTTTATTGCATTTACACTATATTTTTTGTCTTTTTCAATACAGTAGCAAGTCAGTTGATTGCCAAATACACAGCCAGTATCTAAAGCAATTATATTATATTTTTTAGTCGAGCCTTTTATAGCCGCCCAGTGTCCAAAGAGTAATCTATGATAAGGCTTAAATTTTTTGTGAATTTTTTCAAACCATGGTTGAAACCCTTTAGGGATATTATCAAGATTTGAGCTATATTTGAGGTTTAAACTACCATTTTCACTAACTGTACGCATTCTTGTAAAATAGTTTAAAATACACAGCCACCTATCAATTCCTTCTAGTTCTTTATTCCACAAGCTAATTTTCTCATTAAATAAATTAGCTAATAAAAGTCTTCTTATTGTAGGGTTTTTAAATACAAACTCAACTTCATTTGCTCGTTTGATTGCTTTTTTGGGTGACCAGATATGAGGAATACCTGCATGAGTTATAAGACAATTACCTTCTTTTATTAGGAGGTTTTGATTGCAAAGCCACTCTTGAATTTTTTTTAAGTTAGGTACTTTTAGAAGCTTATTGAAAGTATTTTTATTGCTCGAAGTCATATAATTGTAGCTTATAGCCAAAAAAAGAATCTCATGGTTGCCAAGTACCATACTAGCACTATCGCCTAGAGACATTATGAAATTTATAGTTTTAAGTGAGTCAGGGCCTTTATTAATAATATCGCCTGCAAAAATAAGCTTATCTGTAGCAGGTGAAAAATCTATTTTTTTTAGTAAAAGTTGTAGTTCATCGTAGCAACCTTGTACATCACCAACAACGAAAGTAGACATATTTACTCCTTAACTCAAATGATTTGCTAAAGTAACAAAATCTTCTACACTTAAATTTTCCGCACGCAATTTAGTGTTTATTGGAAAGTTATTCATATCAGTATTTAGTTCTTTAAATATTTCTTTTAAGTTATTATGCAGGGTTTTACGGCGTTGAGCAAAGCTTTGTTTGACAATTTTTTCAAAAAAGGAATAATTTTTTAATGAGAATTTTTCTGAGCGGGGTGTCAGTCTCAATATCGCAGAATCTACTTTTGGTTGAGGATGAAAAACTTGAGGTGGTACTTTTAGGATAAAACTACATTCAAAATGATATTGTAATATTACAGAAATTCGACCGTAAGATTTGTTATTTGGTTCTGATGTAATTCTATCAACCATTTCTTTTTGTAGCATAAAGTGAGCATCTATTACTTTATCTTTTAGCTCAATTATTTTAAAAATTATTGGTGTGGAAATATTATAAGGAAGGTTTCCTATAAGCTTTATATTATCTTGAGATATCTGAAAAAGATCAAATTTTAAAAAATCTTCATTAAAAACTTTTGGTTTACCATATTCTTCACAGTTACTAAGTAAAGTATCTATTACTGAGCTGTCATACTCTACAACATTAACATTATCTGAGCTAGTAAGTGTGTGTCTAGTTAATGCTCCAAGCCCTGGACCTATTTCTAGTACAGTATCATCTTTTTTAATGTTGGCTAGCTTAACAATTTTTTGGATAATATTTTCATCTTGTAGGAAGTTTTGCCCAAGAGACTTTTTTGCTTTAGTTTTATATTGCATAATAGTAGACATCTTTTAGTATAGCTCAGGAGTTTTTAAATTAGGGTCAAGGACACTTATGTATGCATCATCTTTCATTGATGCAACCCAAGTTTTGTAAATTTGTTGAGCTTTTTCAGAATATATCTCTTCAAGAGCTTTTTGTTCTTTTAACTCTTCAGCGGCATCGTAAAGTTTATTTTTGGTGTATTTTATTATCATCCATGTTTGAGCATCAGCTTGAAACGGTTCTGAAAGTTTGCCTTTTTTTAATGATTTTAATCTTGCAAATGCGGATATAGGAAGTGAAGGAGGTCTATCTAAAGTTGAAACCCAGCCAAACTTACCATTGGTATGACCATAGTCTTGGTTTGTTTTTTCTGCTATTTCAGTAAACTTTTGCCCACTTTCAATAGCAAGCTTAGCTCTATCAAGAATATTTTTTGCTCCATCATCGGACATACTACCATGGAGCTTTATAGCTATAGCATATACAAAATATTTGGTAACTTTCTTTTTCATAAGAGGAGCATCTTCTGCAAGATTATCTATATAAATCATTTGTAAACTACCATTTTTTATAAATGGCTCAGAAGTTTGATGCTCTTTTAGTTCCTTGACCTTTTCTTTATACATTGATGGAATTGAGTCAAATTTTAATGGGTGGCTAACAACACCTCCACTACTTGCATTTGGAGCTTGTGAAAACCGTTCTGCAACCTTTTTGAAGTCTACAAGGCCTTTATTTACAGCAATTGCGAGTTTCTTGTAAAGATTTATTTGAGCATCTCTAGATTTTTTTGATTTTGGTAATGCTACGATTAAGTTTCTAAGAGAATAGATTTTCACAGGAGTCATCTGTCTATTCAATTGGGTCTCGTGTTTTTTTATATATTTTTGAATTTCTTCAGGATAAACATAGACTTGTTGAGCTATAGCTTGTTGTTGTAATTGTGCGACCATTAGCTGGTCTTGTATTTGTTTTCTATAGTTGTCATAAGACATACCAGATGCTTCGATATTGAGTTGTAATGAATCTACCGAAATATTATTTTTATTTGCAATGTCTTTTATGGCTGCGTCAACTTGTTGTGGTGATACACTTATATTGTTTTGCTCAGCTAGCTGAAGAAGAACTTGTTGCGATATTAGATCTTGAAGAGCTTGTCTTTTTAGAGCTAGATCATCTTGGTTAAACTGATGGTTCGGATTCATAGCATTTAGCTTGGCGACTTCCTTATCAAGCTCTATAGATGTTATAGGTGTGTTGTTGACTATAGCTACAGTTTTGTTTAGAAATTGTTTTTTATTTGAGTTTGTATTTACTATTGGGTTAGGGATATTAGCATCATTATCAAATGAGTTTTGAAAAAGGCTTGAGGTTAAGTCTGCAAAACTTGTTGAGGTAACCAATATTGAAATTATCAGTAAAAATAACTTTTTCATTTAGACTCCCTCTCCCCATTGTCCATTTTCATATCCTGTTATTTGACTTAAACGAGATGATAGGTCACTATTATCTCCAGAACCACCAATTCCTTTAAGTTCAAATTGTAGAATGTAAGAATTATTTAGCGGTCCTAGCATTAGAGGGTCATTAGGGTTTTGATTAGTATAGGCACTTGCTTGCATTAAAGCACGAACTGCCCAAGATTTATCATTATATTGGAAACCAACGAACCAGTCAGATATTTGTTTTTGTTGGAAATTGTAGTTCCATAGAGCTGCTATACCCCAATAACCAGTTAAGTTTAATAAAGTTGAAAGAGTGATAGTTTCTTGCCTTTCAGGACTTATCCCATTATTGATTTGTTCCTGGGTTAAAGCGTCCCAGTTATCTGCAATATTGTTATATGAGACATTAAATATGTTCTCGTTTTCATCTTTGTATGAGAGTTGGTAAACTTGGTAGTCAATATTATTTTGTTGAACTCGATAGTTTACCTCAGCAGACAGGTGGATATTTTTCATGATCTGATATTCAAAAGATGACATTATCGGTGATAAAGTATTTGTAGAAAATTGGTCCATTTGACCAGGATTGTTACATGGTGAATCACCTTGACAAAGGGTAACTTTTCTACCAGCAAAATACATCATCTGACCTATCTTTGCAGAAGAGAGTGTCGACCCATCTTCTTTATTGGTTGTAGTTGACTCAAGAGCGTAAGTTACCTGATTGGCGTTGTTAATCCTATCGTACCCTGAAAATCTATTTACTTCGAACATCTGCATGTATTGTTGGTTTTGCAAGCTAGTATCAAACAGAGGCATATCTGTTTGATCTTGATAAGGGATATAGGTATAAAACAGTCGAGGCTCTAAAGTTTGAGTGTATGAACCATTTTTAGTAGCGTAGTCTCTATCAAAATATGCACCCGCATCTATGTTGAATATTGGCAGTACGCTAGATACATTGCTTTTACCGAACTTGATAGTATCGTCAGGACGATTCTCTAACTGATAGTAACGAATCGGCACTTCTAACGATGGGTTTAGATAGCCCCAGCTGACTGATAAGTTTCCTTGTATTTTTGGCGATTCATAGCCTCTAAATGCATTTACATTGGTACCTTCTACTGGAACTTTAGATCCTGTGTCTACTATATTTGTAGCTTTGTAAAAATATGTATTTAGTGTTTCTATACTGATGCTTAAAGCATCAGGGGTATAGCCATCAACTGTAGCATCAAATTTAAATTCAGGGAGCTTGGCATAAGGTCTATTATCTAGATTCATCTCAGGATTTACAACACCGTAGTTTAGTATTGTTAAGCTCGATGTAATGTTGTCATTGCTATAGCCAAGATCAAATTCTCTATTTAATAGAGTTTTAGTTACTAAGCTAATCGAACCAACTGAGTAGTCATTATAGTAATCTGCATCACTTACATAATCGTATTGAAAGTTTGTGGTTATGCCATTTTTGAAGTCACCAAGATTTGAGTAAGTAAATGCGCCTCTCATTTTATTTGATTCAAAGTCATAAGGGACTATTGAACCTTCAACTTGACCTTGGAAGTAGTCAGTCATATATCTGAAGGTACCATTCTCCATAAGACCTCGCTTTTGCCAAATGACTGTTTCTAGCATTAAATCATAATTTGGAGCAAGGTTGAAATAGTAGGGTACAGATATACCAACGCCAGTATTTTCACTTTGAACTATATTTGGTGTTAATAATCCTGATCTTCTTTTATTATTTATAGAATGTGAAAAGTACGGAAAATACAATACAGGAATATCTTTTATCTTAAAGTAACCATCTCTGAGGTATGCCACACCTTTCCCTGTATCAATATCTATTATTTTACCGGTTAATTTCCAGTCATTATCATAAGGATCAGCTGATGTAATATAACCATTTTCAAAAATGAAATTATCGCCTTGTTTTTTGAATGATTCAGCATAACCGCGTAAATATCCAGTAAAGTGCTCTTTATCATATATTCGAGTTTTTGGAACTTCTCTAGCCATTCTGAAAAATGTCTTACCAGCACTATATGTACCGTCACTTATATTTGAATCGAGTTCGGTTGAGCGAATAATTATACCTGTTGATGGTTGTTTAGCTATTACATCTCCAGTCATTACAAAAGATTGTATGCCAGACTTATCTGGTTTAAAGTTTACTATGGCATTATCACTATAAATCTCTTGGTCACATTGCAAGACTTCTACATTTCCAGATGCTATAAGTGTGCCATCGGTATCGTACTCTGCATTTTCATATCCAAAGTCTGTTTTTTTAGATTCGCATAGAGCTTTAGTGAATTGGCTATCATTGTTATAGTAGCCGCCTACAAAGTATTCAGGTTTTTTTACCCACGCTAAGTCATCGGCAAGAGCTTTCTCTTTTTGTGGTTTCTTGAGTTTTTTATCAAAGACATTTTTGGGTTTTGCGGAGCGATCACACTTCCATTCGCCATCAACTATTTTACATTGCCAATCTTCTTTTATAGGGTTTTTGTTCATAATGCGGGCAGCATGACATTGAGCTGAAAAAAATACAGTACCAAAGCCTACTAGCAGATATTTATGAATCCCCTTAAACATACTATATTTTTTGAGCCTTTTAACTTAATATTTGAGTATAACCGTGTTATTATATCTACATTTATGATGTATTTCTATTACAACATATAAATAACAATATTTCTAAGGATTTAAATGAATATTGAGAGCTATCTTTCAGGGGTTTTACAAAAAAGTTTTAAAAAGTTAAGTTATTCAGAGAGTTTTGCCAAAGTGGTGATTTCTACTCGCGAAGGGGTTGGGCATTTTCAGTGTAATGGGGCTATGCCATTAGCTAAATTTGCAAAAAAAGCACCATTTATTATTGCAGAAGAGATTATTGAAAATATCGAAGATAAAAGTATCTTTGCGAAGATTGAGGTTGCTAAGCCTGGTTTTATTAATATGACTCTTTCTACAGAGTTTATTGCAAAGGTTAGCAATGACTTTTATAGAGATGTAAAGCTTGGTTTTATGGAAAATGAAATATCACATAAAGTGGTTATAGATTTTGGTGGTCCAAATGTGGCTAAGCCAATGCATGTAGGACATATTCGCACGGCTTTGCTTGGTGATTCTTTACAGAGACTTTATAAGTTTTGTGGTGATGCAGTTATCTCGGATGTTCATTTAGGTGACTGGGGAAATCAGATGGGTATGCTGATAGAAGAAATTAAGCTTTTATCGCCAGATCTTGTTTATTTTGATGAGAACTATCATGGTGAGTACCCACAAACTTCTCCTGTAACTGTAAAAGAACTAGCAGAAATATATCCGCAAGCATCAAAAAGATGTAAGTCTGATATCGTAGAAATGGAAAAGGCAAGACAAGCTACATTTGCGCTACAGCAGGGTAGAAGAGGCTATGTTGCATTATGGAAACATTTTGTGAATGTGTCTGTTGAAGCTGTTAAGAAAGATTTTGATTCTTTGGGTATTCATTTTGATTTATGGCTAGGCGAGAGCGATGCAGACAAGTATGTTGAGCAGTTAATAGCATATCTTAAAGAAAATAAACATGCTATAGAAAGTGATGGTGCTTGGGTTGTAGATTCTGGCTTAGAAAATGTCCCACTGCTTATACTAGTAAAGCGAGATGGCGGAGTGATGTATGGCACTACAGATTTAGCAACTTTATGTCAGCGTCAAAAAGATTTTTCTCCTAATAAAGTTGTTTATGTTGTTGATAAAAGACAGTCATTACATTTTAAACAAGTCTTTGGTGTTGCTCACAAGACAGAAATTATCAATAAAGAATGTGATTTGAAGCATATAGCATTTGGCACGGTAAATGGTCCAGATGGTAGACCATTTAAGACGCGTGAGGGAGGTGTGATGCATTTGGCCGATCTTATAGAGCAAGCCAAAGAATGTGTGCGTAAGAGAATGCCTGATGAAAGCAATCAAGATCTTATCGAAGAAATAGCTATGGCAACTATTAAGTTTGGCGATTTGATAAATATTTACTCAAATGACTATATATTTGATTTGGATAAGTTTTCTCAGTACGAAGGTAAAACAGGTCCATATATTTTATATACTGCTGTAAGAGCAAAATCAATTTTGCGAAAAGTTTTTGGTGAGACATACGACTTTGATATGGTTGTAAAATCTAATCATATTGGAGAGGCTGAAAGTGATCAGGAAGAGAAGCTCCAGCTTCAGCTTATGCAATTCCCTATAGCTATAGAACGAGCATATAAAAATTCTCAACCTCACTATATATGTGAATATGCGTACTCTTTAGCAAATGCTTTCAATAAGTTTTATGTAAACTCACCTATAGCAAACCTTGAAGATGTTGATACAAAATCTAGTCGTATAGCATTATGTGCAGCTACTGTAAAGGCTATGTCTTTAGCTACTGAGTTATTAGGTATAACAATTCCTGAGAGAATGTGATTTTGTAAAGATTACACACTTATTTGCGTTGTCAGAAAACTTATCATAAAAGAGGTACGGCTAGTCAAGAGCATAGAGGCCAAATACAAAATAGAGTTTCAATACATGAGAGAGACTTTGTTATAGATGAACAAAGTAGACTTGGAGATTTTGAGTGAGACACTATTATTGGCAAAGATCACAAGGGTGACTTATTAACACTAGTTGATAGAGTATCTAAACTAACTAAAATTAAACCTTTGGCTAGTAAGAATGCTGAAAACTTAGCAAACAGTTGAATACAAACACTTAATGCGTCACATACTCACTCAATCACTTTTGATAATGGTAAAGAGTTTTCCAAACACATGCTAATATCAGAAGTATTAAATATAGATATATTTTTTGCTGATCCATAATCTTCTTGGCAACGTGGCACCAATGAAAATACAAATGGGTTAATTAGATAATTCTTCTCTAAAAACCTGAGATTAGATAATATTACTTAAGACCAAACTAGAAGAGTTGAAAACCTATTGAACAACAGCCCTAGAAAAAGTCTTGGATTCAACACTCCTCTTCAGGTAGAATCTAGAAATAAGGTTGTCGCACTTGGTACTTGAATCTAAGTGTTTTGTTTCTTTATCGCTTACCCGAACTAATAATAAGTCCCTTGACAATTATTGGGAACATTAGTTGTTGTTATGTCTGACGCGTTCGAGTAGTGCAAGCAAGTCCATTCAAACATTACACCATTAATTTCTCCAATTAATCTAATTATATCGTTCTCATTAGAAAATCGATTGGGTGCAATTTCACTCATGTTTATCTGTATAGTGGACCTGATGTGGTTGCATGAATTACGCTAATTCCTTTAGGTGTTTCATAAGTTTCTGTATACATATCTATACTATTGGCAACATCATCTTTAATTTGAGCTTTTACTCCCCCGATACTATTTATAGCTCCAGTTATTTCTGCTCTTTCGCTATAGTTCCTATATATAGGAATGGCTACAGCAGCTAGTATTGCAATAATAGCTATAACTACCATTAGCTCAACTAGAGAGAATCCTTTTGATTTATTTGACAAATTTTTCACAGTTAATACACATTAAAAAAGAATTTGTTGTAAATATATATGCAGAATCTAGTTTGTGCAAATTGTTTGTGATAGGAGATAGTCTATATAGTGATATGTACCGTTATCAAATTTTGCGTAGGGGTTTATATATTATGTAATTCCCTTTCAAGGGTTGATGGGGCAGTCGAAGTAAGCTGAGTGTTTCGGATTTTTTGTAGAAAAATACAGATATAAAAAAACCGCATTATGCGGTTGTCATATATAGGCTGTTATGTAAAGTATTAACAGTTTGAAGGGAGTTGTGAAGGAGTTAAGCTAGAGCCTGAAGCATTAGAACAACTCCAAGTTATAGCTCCACTTTTTAATGAAGGTGTAAGAGTAATAGCACCAGCAGTGGAAACGATAGGAGTATTAAGTTGACCTGCACTATTAATATCTGTATTACCAACGTTTACAGTAATTTTACCTGTCGCTGAATCTACAGCAGCATTTACTGGAGAGCTTGATGGAGTTGCAAAAGATTGGCCTGTTATAGCTCCCATAGTAGTAATTCCTTTATTACTAATTTGTTCAGCAATATCTGCTTTTACACTACCAACTTTAGCTAACTCGCCACCAATTTTAGCACGAACAGCATAGTCGCGGTACATATGAATAGCAACAGCTGCTAATATGGCGATAATTGCGATCACAACCATTAACTCAACAAGTGAGAAACCTTTTTGCATTTGTTTATTCATTTTATTATTTCCTTTTACATTTTAATGTTTAGTTTTTACGATTTACTTCGAGTATTTATCATTAAATTCTCTTAATGGAAATTAATGATATAGATATTTTTTAGTTGTTCAAGTTTTTTTATAAAAAACGGTAGTTATCTTTGCATTAAGTTTTTTGGTATACTAAATCAGTATAGTGTGGTTTGTCTTGGGTTTGCTATAATGTTGGGTAGCGGTTGTGCTTTTTGCCTACCTGTTTTAAAAGGCAATCAAGATATGAGGAGTGCTAACACATGGTTTAGCTCCTACATTTCTAATTATTATCCCTAGCAATAATATACCAATTTAGTATAATTGTAATTGTCTTTTATTTAACTATTTATGTATATCTAATGTATGATATAAAAAAAATCCGTGAAGGTTTTCCTTTTTTAAGCCAAAGCATTAATGATAAGTCTGTGGTTTTTTTTGATACTGGAGCATCAGCTCAAAAGCCACAAGTGGTCATAGATGCTATATCTAATGCTTATGCGTTTAGCTACGCAAATGTGCATCGTGGAGTTTACTTTCTTAGTCAAGAGGCTAGTTATAGATATGAAAATGTACGAATGATCGTGCAGAAATTCATCAATGCCAAAAGCAAAGATGAAATTGTAATTACAAAAGGAACTACAGAGGCAATCAATCTAGTTGTAAATTCATTAGATGATTTTATAAGTGCTGGTGATGATATTGTAGTTACTGAGATGGAGCATCATGCAAATTTTGTGCCGTGGCAGATGTTAGCTAAGCATAAAGATTTAGATTTTATGGTTGCAAAAGTTAAAGATAATGGCGAGCTTGATATCGATAGTTTACTTAGTCTTATTACACAAAAAATAAAAATCCTAGCAATTACGCTTTGCTCAAATGTACTTGGTACTATCAATCCAATCAAAGCGATTATTGAAAAAGTAAGAGTTATTAATCCTAATACTATAGTGCTTGTAGATGGTGCTCAAGCTGTGATTCATTCAAAGGTTGATGTCCAAGATTTAGATTGTGATTTCTTTGTATTTTCAAGTCACAAACTATATGGTCCTACAGGTGTGGGCGTGCTATATGGTAAGTATGATTTGCTAGATAAATTGACGCCATTTAATTATGGTGGAGATATGGTTGAAGATGTAACTATCGAAAAAACTACATTTGCAAAGCCACCTTATAAGTTTGAAGCTGGTACTCCAGATATAGTCGGAGCTATAGGTTTTGGTAGGGCTATCGAGTATGTAAATTCTATTGGTATGGATAATATTGAAAGCTATGAACAGAAACTATTGAGCTACGCAACTACAGAGTTAAAAAAGATAGATGATCTACACATAATTGGTGAAGCTAAGCACAAGGCTGGGGTTATTACATTTGTAATTGATGGGTGTAATGCTGGAGATATAGGCGAGCTATTAGCTATAAAAGGTATGTGTGTACGCACTGGTAAGCATTGTGCTCATCCTCTGTTGTATAGATTTGGTATAAATGCAACTGTAAGAATGTCTTTTGGTATGTACAATACTTTTGAAGAGATTGATTTATTTATAAAAGCACTTAATAGAGTGATTACGCAGTTAAAGTAATAAAATTAAAGTGAGAGGTTTAGTATGGTTGAAGTATTCAATCCTAATGACAATATAATCGAAGTGACAGAAGCTGCGGCTAAGCATTTCAAAAAGCATGTAGGAAAGCATGGTTATTGTGAGGGTATTTTTATCGGCACAAAAACTATGGGTTGCTCAGGTTTAGCATACGACATAGATTTTGTAGCTACAGTCCCTAGCGATGTTACGGAAGTTTCTCAGCATGGTTTGAGATTTTTTGTATCAAATAAAGATATGAATTGTTTGCGAGGTGTAAAAATTGATTATGTTAAGCATGAGTTTGGTCTATACAATCTAGAGTATTCAAACCCTAATGAGTCTGCTCGTTGTGGTTGTGGTGAGAGTTTTACAGTTTAGGAAACAAAATATAATGAAAGCAACAGATATAACAATAATTAGAAGACAAGTGACAGCATTAACGGTACCATTTGGTGATGAAGTTGAGCTTATGCCAGGGAAAGAAGTACTAGTTACTCAAGATAAAGGAGGTAGTTTTACAGTAAATTTGAACGGTAATCTACTGCATCTTGATGGCAAAGATGCAGATGCTATAGGTAAAAAAACAGTCCGCTATCCAGTAGAGGACTACAATATAAAAGCTGGCGACCCTGTAAATATAGATGCAGTTTGGGATCAGATTAAAACTGTATATGATCCAGAAATTCCTGTAAATATAGTTGATCTTGGTCTTATATATAATGTGTTGACTAGAAAGCTTGAGAATGGCAATTTTCATATAATTATAGATATGACGCTTACAGCACCAGGCTGTGGTATGGGTCCAGTACTTATGAATGATGTCGAGAAAAGAGTGGCTATGCTTCCAAATGTAGACAATGTAGATGTAGTGATGGTATTTGACCCACCTTGGAATGCTGAGCTTATGACTGAAGAGGCTAAGCTTGAGTTGGGGCTTTTTTAAATTTTTAAAACTTCTTTACGCAGGCTGGAATAGCACTTTATAATAGATGTTCCGTCGATGCCGTAGTATGACAATTTTTTGTTTATAGGATATAAGGGCAAGCCCACAAATACACTAAATTCCATGCTTGATACGGGGAATCTATTTTTAAAATTAAATAACTCTCTACCAGCCTCTCTCTTAGTAAGAGATAGGAGTAGTTCCTCCTCTATTTTAGAGGAGGTTGGGTGGATTTTTTTATAGATAGTAGAGAGATTTTCTTCCTTTTTGGTATATTGTAAATAGGGTTGAAATATATTCTAACCCTACAGATATTAATATCTTTCATAGCTAGTCTTTTATTGTTTTTTTTTAACTTAATTAACAAGTCGACTAGCTACAGACACAATTTAGTAGACACTATCATACTTGATGAAAACTAGTTGATTACATCAAAATATTAGCATTACTGATGATTAGGAAGTTTTTAAGTTGTGTTAGGTAGTAATACTGTTATCTTTATCAGTTTAAATTGGCTCAGAATCTCCATTTAATGTATTATGGCAGACTAATTAAGACTCAGGAGTATAAGCATCATTCCAGTATTAATCATAATTCATTTTATTGATGTTAGCGTCTCTAGAATCTGATCCGCCCTGCCAGTCTCGATTATTATTAGTTATATTCATACATTTGATAAAGGGGTCATCTCTATTTATAAACTCCATATTATTATCTGACCTTACGTAGTAAATGTAGAAATAAAAATAGCTTATACAGAACTTTATACTGATTATTTAATCAGTGGAAATGGTTACGCTACAGCAACAGGATTGTCATCAATAATGTAAGGGGATGTCAGTCATGATAAAATAACTTGTTTTTTATCTAAACAAAAATATGATTCAAAAGACTTATGTAAACAAGTAAAGTCGACTGTGCGATAAATTGAAAGAGAAGATGCTTGTCTAATTTTTGATGATACTATGCAAGAGAAAAAATGGACTAAAGAGAGTGATATCATGTGTTGGCATTTTGATCATACAGTTGGCAAATCAGTTAGAGGTATCAACATGTTGAACGCTCTATACTACAGCAATGAAGTATAAATACCTGTGGCATTTGAAATAGTGAGTCAGCCTGTACAGTTTAGTGACATAAAGACTAGAAAGTTAAAACGAGCGTCAGAAGCTACAAACGAATTGATGCGAGATATGATTAAAGTCGCAATAAACAATAAGCTTACATTCAGGTATATTAAAATGGACACATAGTTGTCAGCGAAAGATAATTTTGATTTTATTACTAAGCATGAGAAAGACTTTATAGCTGCTTTGAAATCTAATCGTCTTTTTGCTACAAGTCTAGAGTATAAACATAACGGCGAATTCATTAGCGTAAGTGAACTAGAATTATCAGACAAACAATCTATACGAGGATATGTGAAGGGTTATGATAACGAAGTTGTTATAGTTCGCCTAATCTTTACAAACAAAGATGGAAGTACAGGTGTTTTGAATTTGATATATAGTTATACTGATCTTGATGTAGATGCTATTTCAACAATCTATGAAAAACTCTGTAAAGTTGAAGAATTTCACAAATCTTTAAAACATAATATTGATTTAGCTAAATCACCAAATAAGACTATAAGCACTCAGAGCCATCATATTTACTTATAAGTTTTATCATTCTTCAAGTTTGAGTGTTTGCAAATAAAGCACAAGATAAATCATTTTGCTCTGAGGTCAAAGCTATTGATAAAAGCTAACCAAATCGCATTTGCTGAATTGCAGTATTTAAAAATTGCGTAAGGTCAGTTAGTATAAATTTCTCTAATCGCGTTAACATCCCAAGGGACAATACTACTCTCGTTAAGTTTTATAGGTGCATATCCCCCCGCCGGGCAATTTATATCGATCGAGTTACCGACCCTACTGGCGTTACATTCTGAGGGTATGCTGGCCAGATAGAAATCAGCTGACACATTGGTAATTAAGAAATTACCAGTTGCTATCGCTTAGCTTACCCTTATGTTGCTATTAGTCACATGTACTTCTTTCACTACCGGGAGATGTAGCTGTCATCTTAACTGTGTAATCGCCAGCAATAGAGAATGTCACATCTGTATTTTTTTCAGTTAGCATAGTCAATGTAACACTTGTGTCTGAGCTACTCCATTGGAAACTCCAATCATGATTAATGCCTGTATCTGCAGGAGTCCCAATTTTTGTGACACTTACATCCTCTTCTACAGGGCTTCCCACTAAAGTCCCATCTACTTTTGCTTGTACACTTACATTATATGTACCAAGACTTTCAAAGTAATGCTCTAGTACATTTGATGTTTCTGAATAATAAACATCCAGCCTTAAACGCAGATCCTTTAAATAAGACTATTACAGAAAATAAGAATAAAGCTAATTGATAAATTACAAGCTGAAAAGCGGCAGGAGTGTAAATACATCCTTGAAATTTACTCATGTAATCTCCATTTAGTAAATAACCATAACTGTTAAGTAGCATTATTAGGCTTATGTTTGTCGCTATAAAGTAATTAGCGTAAATGTTTAAGTTGTGTTTACCGTAGATAATACTTGAGTAAAAAAAGCAATAGTAAACAGATTGACTATTAAATATAGACTTATAATTATAGTAACCATTAAAATATTTGTAAATTTTGAAGATAATTTAGATTTTACAATAAATATTCTACCTTGTCATACATGTATATGAATAAAAATATAGATAATCGCGGCGATGGTAGTTAAAATTTGCTACTATAAAATTGTTTAAAATAAAAAAATAGGAAAAACCATGCAAGTAACTGTAGAAAAAAAAGAAGGTATTAATTGTTCACTACTTATCGAAGTGCCTGCTAATGAAATTGACTCAGCTGTAACTAAGGAAGTAAACAAAACTGCAAAAAATATCAAGATGGATGGTTTTAGACCTGGTAAAGTACCAGCAAGCATAGTTGAGAAAAAGTACGGTGAGCAAATCAGAATGGAAGTTATCTCTGATTTAATCCCTCAAAAATACACAAAAGCTATCCAAGATGAGAAACTAGCTGTTGCTGGTATCGAAGTTGATCTTAAAGAAAACAAAAAAGGCGAGCCTCTTAAGTTTGGTGTAAATTGTGAGCTTTTCCCGGAATTTGAAGTAACCGGCTTTGATAAAATTGAAGTTCAAAAACCTGTTGTAAAATTAGGTGATGAAGAAGTTAAGCAAATGATCGAAAACCTAAGAAATAAAATGGCTACATTTTCAGAAGTTGATAGAGCTGTAGAAAAAGATGATAAAGTAACTATCGACTTTGTGGGTAAAAAAGACGGTGAAGTTTTTGAAGACGGTACAGCTAATGATTCTGAAGTTATAATCGGTTCTGGTCAAATGATTCCAGGTTTTGAAGATGGTATCGTTGGTATGAAAAATGGTGAAGATAAAACAATCACAGTTACTTTCCCTGCTGAGTACCAAAATGAAGAGCTTGCTGGTAAAGAAGCTACTTTTGATATCACAGTTAAGAAAATAGAAGCTCCTGAACTACCTGCTATAGATGAAGAATTTGTTAAAAAATTTGGCGTTAAAGGTGGTGTAGATAGCTTTGAAGATGAAATCAAAGAAAACATGGAGCGTGAGCTTAAATTCATCATTCAAAGAAAAATCAAAAACCAAGTATTTAACGGTCTAAGAGAAATTTCTGAGTTTGAAGTACCAAAACCATTAGTACAAAGAGAGATAGAAGCAACTAAACAAAATTTCTTGAAGCAAATGGGTGAAGATAAAGGTGGATTTGATGTAAATCAACTACCAAATGATTTATTTGAACCAAATGCTAAGAAGAAAGTAGAAACCAGCTTAGTGCTTGATAGCATAATGCAATCTCAAAATTTTGAAGCAACTGATGAAGAGGTTGATAGCTTACTAGATGATATGGTACAAGCTTATGAAGATGCTGAAAAAACTAAAGCTGAAATCAAGAAAAACAAGCAAGAAATGAGCAACCTAAAAGCAGTAGTAATAGAAAACAAACTAACTGAATGGGTACTAGAGCAAGCAAAAGTTACTGATAAAGAAGAAGATTTTTTTGAAGTAATCAAAGAAAATATGCAAGCTCAGCAACAAGGTGGATTTTAATCCAAGTTAAAGAGGCTAATATGATAACTAATAATCTAGTTCCTACAGTAGTAGAAAAAAGTTCTGGTGGTGAAAGAGCTTACGATATTTATTCTAGACTTTTAAAAGAGCGAATTATTTTTTTAAATGGTGAAGTAAATGACCAGTCTGCAAATCTTGTAATTGCACAACTTTTATTCTTAGAGTCTGAAGATTATAATAAAGATATATTCTTTTACATAAACTCACCAGGCGGTATGGTTACATCTGGTATGGGTGTGTATGATACTATGCAGTTTATTAAGCCAGATGTAAATACTATCTGCATTGGGCTTGCTGCAAGTATGGGTTCTTTGCTTCTAGCAGGTGGTGCAAAAGGCAAGAGATATAGTCTACCGAGCTCACAAATTATGATTCATCAGCCACTAGGTGGCTTTAAAGGTCAAGCGTCTGATATCGAGATTCATGCTAACAATATTCTGCGTATAAAAGAAAGACTAAATAAAGTGCTAGCTCATCATACTGGGCAAGACTATGAAACTATAGTCAAGCACACCGATAGAGATAACTTTATGATGGCAGAGGAAGCAAAAGATTATGGTTTAATTGACCATGTTATAGAGACTCGTGACGCAATCAAAAAATAAGGAAGCTAATCTGAAATGGCTAAAATTCTATATTGCTCGTTCTGTGGCAAATCTCAACAAGAAGTAAAAAATATTATCGCAGGTCGTGATGGCAATATCTGTAATGAATGTGTAAGTAAGTGTGCTACAAAGATGCATAATAATAATGAAGCTAGTTATATTGAAACAGCCGATGAACTTTCATTTGATAAGCTACCAAAACCTATAGAGATAAAGAAACATCTTGATGATTATATTATTGGTCAGGATAGTGCTAAAAAAGTTCTTTCTGTAGCTGTATACAATCATTATAAAAGAATTACTTCACCAACGCATGAAGCTGGTGGAGATAAAGAAAATGCTAGTGAAAAACATAAAGATACCGAGCTTAAAAAAAGTAATGTGCTTTTGATAGGACCAACTGGTTCTGGTAAAACTTTGTTTGCTCAAACTCTAGCTAGATTTTTGAATGTACCTTTTGCAATAGCAGATGCTACTACGCTTACTGAAGCTGGCTATGTGGGCGATGATGTTGAAAATATCATTGTGAGACTTTTGCAAAATGCTGAGTTTGATGTGTCTAAAGCGCAAAAAGGTATTATTTATATTGATGAGATTGATAAAATTTCGCGTAAGTCAGAAAGCTCATCTATCACTCGTGATGTATCGGGAGAAGGCGTGCAACAGGCATTGCTTAAGCTTATAGAAGGCACAGTCTCTTCAGTACCACCAAAAGGTGGAAGAAAGCATCCAAATCAAGATATGATTGAAGTTGATACTTCTGATGTTTTGTTTATTTGTGGTGGGGCATTTGTAGGTATTGATAAGCTCGTTAAGCATAGAATAGACCAAGTAAGTATAGGTTTTAATGCTAATGTGGTTGCACAGAAAACTAATCTTGATACTCAAAAATTAATGCAAAAAGTGGAAAGTGAAGATCTAACTAAGTTTGGACTTATACCAGAGCTTATTGGTCGTTTACCTATACTGAGTGTGTTAAGTGAGCTTACAGAAGAAGATCTTGTTCAAATTCTTACAGAGCCAAAAAATGCACTTATTAAGCAGTATATAAAGCTGTTTGATTTTGATGGTATAAAAATTGAGTTTACTGATAAAGCATTAAGTGATATAGCTAAGAAAGCTATAGTTAAAAAAACTGGAGCAAGAGGTCTTAGAAGTATATTAGAAAATGTGCTATTAGAACTTATGTTTAACGTGCCATCTAATGAGGGTGTTCAAAACATTCTCATTACTGATAAAACTATACTTGAGCAAGAAGAACCTGTACTCGTAATGAAAGATAATACTCAAAAACTGCTAAAAGATATAGCAATCCACGCATAAAAGTGCGATGCTGAATTTTATTGTGCTCAGTAGAAGTATTTCAGTATTACTTACAATATTATACTAGGCCCTGAAACAATTTCAGGGGTTCGGTAACTTTATATTTATAGGAGATTATAAATACATGTCGGAAAATTTGACTGTTGTTCCTGTTATACCACTTAAAGATGTGGTTATTTATCCTACTATGACTATTCCCCTGAATGTAGGGCGTAAAAAATCCATTCAAGCAGTTAAAGAGTCATCTAATAATTTTAATAATTATGTTATTTTAGCTACACAAAAGCAAGGTTCTAGTTCTGGTGATACTCCAGATAATATCTACGATATAGTAACTTTAGCTAAAATTGTACAGATTATGAAGATACCTGATGGTAGTCTGAAGATTATTGTTGAAGGCATATCTAAAAAGCTTGTAACGAATTATCTGGAGAAAAAAGATTGTCTTTATGCAAATCTTGATACTTCAGATATATATGATAGTTATAGTTCAAAAAATCTTGATAAAGAGTTAAAAGCAATACTTTTGTCAATCACAGGGTCATTAAAAGATTTTGTTGAACTTAATCCAAAGATAACAAAAGAAGCTTTGAATAAGTTGCTAGACACAACACAGCCAGATGTGTTTATCTATGAGATAGCTATTATTTTAAGTACTGACATTGCTAAAAAGCAAAAACTACTTGAAGCTCATGATATAAAAAATAAAGCTTTACTCCTTCTAGCTTACCTTGAAGAAGAGCTTGAAATACTTGAGCTTGAAGCTAAGATAAAAGATAGAGTCAAGTCTCAAGTAGATAAAAATCAACGAGAATACTATCTAAACGAGCAAGTAAAAGCTATCTATAAAGAGCTTGGCGAAGCTGATGAAGAATCGGAAGTTTATTCTATAAAGAAAAGAATAGAAACTACTAATATGTCAGAAGAGGCAAAAGAAAAATCCTTTCAAGAGCTTAAAAAGCTAAAAGCAATGCCACCATCATCTTCAGAATCGGCTGTTTCACGAAACTATATCGAGACTATACTTTCTCTACCTTGGGGTAAAAAATCTCAAGTTAAAAAAGACATCAAAGCAGCTGAAAAAGTTTTAGAAAAAGATCATTACGGTATAAAGAAAGTAAAAGATCGCATATTAGAACATTTAGCTGTGCAGATAAAACGAGATAGTAATACTAAAGCTCCTATACTTTGTCTAGTAGGTCCTCCAGGTGTCGGTAAGACTTCTATTGGTCAATCTATAGCTCGTGCTACAGGCAGAGAGTATGTACGCATGGCCTTAGGTGGTGTGCGTGATGAATCAGAAATTCGTGGTCATCGTCGTACTTATATTGGTTCTATGCCTGGTCAGATTATCCAAAAGATAATCAAATCAAAAACTGAGAATCCATTATTTTTACTAGATGAAATAGATAAAATCTCTTCAGACTTTAGAGGTGATCCATCAGCAGCATTGCTCGAGGTACTTGATCCTGAGCAAAATAGCACATTTAATGATCACTACCTTGAAGTAGATTATGATTTATCAAAAGTGATGTTTGTAGCTACTGCTAACTCTTTAGATATTGATCCAGCTCTTCGTGATAGATTAGAGATTATTCATCTAGCTGGCTATACGGAGATAGAGAAGCAATCTATAGCAAAACAGTATCTTATCCCTAAGTCTTTAGAAAATAACGGTCTAACTACCAAAGAGCTGGCAATAACTCCTAAAGCAACTATAGATATAGTTAGATACTATACAAGAGAAGCTGGTGTCAGAAATCTGCAGCAAAAGATCGATAGTGTATGTCGTAGTTCTGTAAAGAATATTTTACAAGAACCAGAGACAAAAAAAGCATCTATCACTCAAAAAAATCTGGAAGATTATCTTGGTGTTCGGCAGTATGATTATGGTATAAAAAACCTTACGCCAAAAGTTGGTCAAGTTACAGGGTTAGCATGGACTTCTGTTGGTGGGGATTTACTTACTATAGAAGCATTAGCTATGCCAGGTAAGGGTAAGGTTAAGTGCACTGGTAGTCTTGGCGATGTGATGAAAGAGTCTATAGATGCTGCTTTTAGTGTGGTTAGATCTATCTCAAAAGAGTACGATCTTGCAGAAGACTTCTACGAGAAAAAAGATGTTCATATTCATGTGCCAGAAGGAGCTACTCCAAAAGATGGGCCAAGTGCAGGTATCGCAATGACTACAGCTTTAGTATCTGTATATACCAATAAACCTATTCGTAACGATATTGCTATGACCGGTGAAGTGACATTGCGAGGCGATGTATTGCCAATTGGTGGACTAAAAGAAAAACTTTTGGCTGCTTTACGAGGTGGAATTAAAGAAGTTTTGATATCAAAACAGAATGTTAAAAATCTTGCAGATATAGATAAAGAGATAACAGAAAAATTAAAAATAACGCCTGTAAATAGTATAAAAGAGGTACTTGCGAAAGTTTTTTAGTGTTTTTTTATTTTTTTTGTTGAAACTTATTTTTTTTAGTGTTATAAACTTTAGTGACAAATGTCAATTTAAATCAAAAGGAGTTTAAAAATGAATAAAAGTGAACTAGTAAGCTTTATGGCAAAAGAAGCAGAAGTTACAAAAACTAACGCTTTAAATGTTTTAGATGCATTTATAAATGGAGTTACATCTGCTCTTAAGTCTGGCGATAATGTAACTTTAGTAGGTTTCGGTACTTTCCAAGTTAAAGAAAGAAGTGCTAGAGAAGGTAGAAACCCTAAAACAGGTGAAACTATCAAAATTGCTGCATCTACAGTTCCTAGCTTCAAAGCTGGTAAGGGTCTTAAAGATTCAGTACAAAAATAATTAAATTTTCAATAATTTAAATTATTTTTAAAAAGACATGCCTAACGGTGTGCCTTTTTCTGTTTATTATATACACTTATACATTATAATCAATTGTTGTTTAATCACTACCTCAAAAGTTGTTGAAACAAGTGCAGCAATTTGTAAAATGATTTGATTAAAATTTCTAGCAACTTAGATTCAAGTACCAAAAGCAACAACCTTATTTATAGATTCTATCTGAAGAGGAGTTTTGAATCCAAGACTTTTTCTAGGGCTGTTGTTCAATAGGTTTTCAACTCTTCTAGTTTGGTCTTAAGTAATATTATCTAATCTCAGGTTTTTAGAGAAGAATTGTCTAATTAACCCATTTGTATTTTCATTGGTGCCACGTTGCCAAGAAGAGTATGTATCAGCAAAAAATATATCTATATTTAATACTTCTGATATTAGCATGTGTTTGGAAAACTCTTTACCATTATCAAAAGTGATTGCGTGAGTATGTGACGCATTAAGTGTTTGTATTCAACTGTTTGCTAAGTTTTCAGCATTCTTACTAGCCAAAGGTTTAATTTTAGTTAGTTTAGATACTCTATCAACTAGTGTTAATAAGTCACCCTTGTGATCTTTACCAATAATAGTGTATCCCTCAAAATCTCCAAGTCTACTTAGTTCATCTATAACAAAGTCTCTCTCATGTATTGAAACTCTATTTTGTATTTGGCCTCTATGCTCTTGACTAGCCGTACCTCTTTTACGATAAGTTTTCTGACAACGCAAATAAGTGTGTAAGTCACCGCCTCTTTCTTTATTCCCATAGATATACTTATAGATGCTTTCAGCACTTATGACATCTAACCCACCCATTAGATGTTAAACCGCCACTTATTCGCTCTGGATAACAATACTGTTTGATAAGATGCTCTACATAGCTCCAACCAAATTGCCTAATTTGTTTGTTGCCTTTACGTTTTCTTGAGTTTGCAAGTGATTGTGCTTGTTTAGGTCTAGAACCTCGTTTGCCGGTGTTACGGTTTATCTCTTTGTAGATGCTACTTTGGTTACAACCAACTTCCATGGCTATTTGTGTTTTAGAAACACCTATTTTCAATAGTGAACTAATGTGGTATCTTTGTTCTTGAGTAAGTTGTGTGTAGGATGGTCCTATGGTGATTCCTTAAGTAAATTTTTAGCAAGTGTGACAATATCTAACTTACTTTTTTAGTGCAACAATTATTTTGTCGCACTTAAAACTTGCATCTAAGCAACAATTAAAAACTTTGATTAAAATAATAGGATTGAAAATATGCTACAGTTTTTTAATGACAGATTAAAAGGTCCATTTACATGGATTATTGTAATTACAGTCAGTTTTGTATTTGTAATAACAGGAATGAGTTTCTTTTTTACAAATATGGGAGCAAGTAAGTCATATATTGCAAAAGTTGGTGATAACGAAATTAGTCAACAACAGTTTCAGCAATATTCACAGGGTGCTACTACTGAAGTTAAAAAGCGTCAGGTATTAGGCCAGATGGTTAGCCAATACCTAATACTTGCTGATGCTCAAAGCCATAATCTACAAGTACCTAAATTGGTATTGCAATATGCTATATTTACAAATCCAATGTTTTTTGGGGATGATAGTAAGTTTTCTTCTGATAAACTTTCTCAAGTTGCAAGCTATGTGGGTGGTATGCCTAGACTTGAAGCTATGCTTTCACAGAATATCATTGCTGGCGCTATACCAAATGCTATTCAAATTACAGCGTTTATGACAAAAGATGAAAATGCTTTGATAGATAGTGCTTATGCAGTTAGTAAGTCAGTTGAATATGTAAAATACTCTCCTAAAGCTCTTGAATCAGTCATTAAGCATACTAATAAACAATTACAAAAGTACTTTATTAAACACCAAGCTGAGTATGTAAATCCAGCAAAAGCAAGTATTAGTTATTTTGTAATTACAAAAGATGATTTTAAATCAGATGATAAAATTACTGATGAGCAGGTACAAGATTACTATAATAAAAATAAAGACTTATTCAAATCTTTTGATGATAAAGCAAAAGCTTCGATAAGAAGCATCATTCAAAATAGAAAAGCTTTAACGGATTATAATTCATATACACAAGATATTGACGGTTTAATATTTGATGATCTTACTAAAAAAATGGGTAAAGCTAAAACTGTAGATATTACTAATAATGATGATTCAACAGAAGGTGTAAAAAATAGTCTATTCTTTATAAATAATGATAAGCAAGCTGCAATTGCAGTAGATCAAGATAGAACCTTGGTTTATCAAGTGGATAAACTAACCCCGGCATCGCCTCAAAAGTTTGATGAAGTAAAGTCAGAGGTTACACAAGCTTATACTTATGAAAAAGCAAAAGATTTAGCTGTAGAGAAAGCCGAGCAGACTTTAGCGAACTTGAATAATGATGCTAAAGCTGCGGTTAGTTTTGAAAAAGCAGAGGTAACAAGTGATTATGCTGACTTACCAAAAGATTTTGTAAGTTACATTATTGAAAATGCAAATCAAGAGTATCTGCTTTATAAAGATCAAGATGATAATACTTTTGTATACAAAGTTACAGCAGTTAAGCCTTTAAAAGATACTAAAGGAAAAGTTCCTAGTGAAGTATCGCAAAACTATAAGCAGGAAGAGCTAAACTATTATTTGCAAACTGTGAGAGCAGAAGTTAATGTAAAAATTAATGCACAGAATATTTAAGAATATCTTTTCAATGACTAAATCTATATACGGCATCTCAGGACCGACCTCTTCAGGTAAAACATCACTCTCTATTTCTATCGCAAAAAAGATTAATGCTGAAATTATTAGTGTTGATTCCTCATTAGTTTATAAGGGTATGAATATAGGTACTGCTAAACCAACTATTGATGAAATGGAGGGTATCCGTCATCACCTTATAGATGTTATTGAACCTACAGAGTCTTTTTCTGTTGCAGATTTTATAACTAAAGTTAATAGACTTAAGCTTAAAATTTGGGGGAGAGGAAAAGAAGTTCTATTGGTTGGTGGGACAATGCTTTATTTCAAGGGCTTGATAGAGGGATTATCAGACCTGCCAGAGAGTGATCCTGAGATTAGATCTACACTTGAGCTAGAATGTAAATCTAAAGGGTTAGAGTATCTTTATAGACAATTAAAGCAGCTAGATCCTGATGCTGTGAGCAAGATAAATGCAAATGATCAGCAGAGAATTTTCAGAGCATTAGAAGTGAGAATGCTTAGCGGTAAAAAATATTCTGAACTTGTACAGACTTCAAAAATTGGTGGTTTAGAAGAAGAGCTAAAATTATGTGCGATAGTACCAAAAGATAGAAGTGTGCTTCATAAAAATATTGAGATCAGGTTTAAGCAGATGGTTGAGAGTGGCTTCTTAGATGAAGTAAGAACTCTTAGAGAAAATCCAGGCTTAACTCTTGAGACTACAGCTATAAGAAGTGTTGGTTATCGCCAAGCGTGGGAGTATCTTGATGACGATATATCTTATGAAGAATTTTTACATAAAGGAATTGTAGCTACCCGCCAACTTGCTAAGAGGCAACTTACATGGCTTAGAAATTGGAAGAGTGTTATCATATTTGTAAATATGGAAGATGCCGATAAAGTTGATAAAGTGTTAACTACTTGGGGTTAATAATAGAAGTAATTGTATGCCTCTATATAGAAATATGTATTAGGTAATATTAACTTGAGCTGAGAATAGTTGAAGTAAGCTAAGGGTTGTGCATTTTTTTATATAGATCACTACACCTAAAGGTGTCATGCTGAATTTATTTCAGCATCTCACTATAAGTATAGATTTAATTGAGCTTCTGTACTTCGGCTCAGTTCAACAACCGAAAGTTCAGCATGATTAATATACTACTTTTCTATTAGTAGGCTATAGATGAATAGATGAGGTTATGAATTTATAAAAAGAAAATTACTATGAGATAAATAAAATTAAGTATTTTGCTATTAGTTAAGCATGATGATGCTATCAAGCTGTAGTTCGTTAAATAATTGGTTTAATCTTGGGTCTACGCATGCATATATCAAAATTGATTATAAAAATGATAAAGTAACTGTAAATAATACGACAGGGCATGATTATTTCTTAAAGCTTGTAAGTAATGAGAAGGCTGTTAACGGTTCCGATGAAATGAATACTAGTGACTATATTGACATCAAACAAGGCGAACATAGTTATAACCTTGATTTGAGAAATGTAGTACCAGATGATATGTCATATTATAGTGATTTTGATACTGCAAGAATGAAGGCAAACTCTATATATATTGGATACTGCAATAACAGCTAAAGCTGATGATAATGTATATGGGATGGTTTATAAGGTTTACTCAAGAGTAAAATCTGATAGTTCTAATGTAAAAGTGTTATTAAACTCAAACCTTACCAATAACTATTTTAAAGTTGATGGTTTTAATACTAGTAGCTTAGGCGTATCTAACACCTAACTAACTTCCAGCTTAGTCGTAGAAGGCTCAAAGACTATTACATTAGGTAGTTTTTATAATTCAACAACCGTTTATTATCCTAGTTGCGATGACCCAAATGTAAGTTGCAATTCTTAAAATAGCTCAAATAAAAATTTGCTGATATTCATAATTCTTGTTAGAATATACTCGGAAGTTTAATTGTTCCAACTTGATAAAATAATAACAATAATAAAATAACTAAAAGGAAGTGAAACAATGTCTAGAATATCATCTTTACAGGACCCATTTTTGAACGCTCTAAGAAAAGAGAAAGTAAGTGTATCTGTATACCTAGTTAATGGTATCAAATTACAAGGTCAAGTAGAAGCATTTGATCAATTTTGTATCGTACTTAGAAATACTGTAAACCAAATGGTTTATAAGCATGCTATTTCTACTATAGTACCAGCTAAAAGCGTAAGAATGGTTTACAGCTCATTTAACCCATACCACCAAAATCAAAATGAAGATAATGGTGAAGAAGGTGTTGATGAAGTACATTCTGATGATCTTGAATCTCAAGAAAATGTTTGTAACACTGCTGAATAATAAAGACTATATAATTATTTTGAATCAGGCCACTGAGCTGAGTCTAAGTGTGTTTCAAAATTTTACATAATTCTTTATTCTTATAAATAATTTCTCTATTCATTCCGTTCGGAGTAATATTAATTAATGGAATTTTTCGAGTCTTATAAGGCAGGTAGTAAATGCCTGCTTGTAAATATAAATTTTAAATATCATCGTGGTTTAAATGCAGATTTAGCGGAGCTTGAGGGTTTAGTTTCTGCTGCAGATAAAACTGTGTTAGAAAGTCTAAGCTATAACCACCTAGAGCCTGAAATAAAATTCTTGTGTGGTCAAGGTAAGATGGAGCTTATCAAAAATAAACGCGATGAAATAGATGCAGATCTTGTAGTCTTTAATCACCCATTGAGCCCATCTCAAGAACGAAATATTGAGAAGTTTCTTGAATGTAAAATTATGGATAGAACCATACTTATTTTGGAGATATTCTCACTGCGTGCAAAGACACACGAGGGTAAGCTACAAGTTGAGTTAGCACAGCTAAACTATCAGTCTACAAGGCTTGTAAAAGGCTGGACTCACTTAGAGAGGCAAAAGGGTGGTATTGGTGTAAGAGGTGGACCTGGTGAAACTCAGCTAGAGATAGATAGACGCCTTATCCGTCAACGAATCAAACAGATTGCGCAGAAACTTGAGAAAGTAAAGCATCATCGTATTCTAAGTAGATCTTCAAGGCGTAAAAACAATATTCTCACAATTTCATTTGTTGGCTATACTAATGCGGGTAAGTCGACATTATTTAATGAAATATCTAATGCTAATGTTCTAGCAAAAGATCAGCTTTTTGCAACACTAGACCCAACTTTGCGTAATGTGCATGTGCCTAAGCTTGGCGAGGTTATATTCTCTGATACTGTAGGATTTATTAAAAACTTACCGCATGATTTAGTAGAAGCATTCCATGCGACACTTGAAGAAGCTATAGAGTCTGATTTGCTTTTGCATGTTATTGATTATGCTGATGATGATCACACAGCTTATATTGACCAGGTTAATAAAGTGCTAGGAGAAATTGGTATAGGCGATAAAGCTATTATAGCCGTTTATAACAAAATTGATAAGCTTGAAAATGTCGATGCTAAGTTTATCAAGGTAGAAAACGAGGAAGATAAGGTTGTCGCAAGGGTGTATCTCTCTGCTGAGACTGGTGAAGGTATCGATAAGTTTTACAAGAGTTTAACAACACACTTTAATGCTACTTGGATAAAAGAAACACTTGAATTACCACCTAAATATTCAAAAATTAGAGCCATGATGTATGAGCTTGGAGTGGTCGATACAGAGAGTTGGTCAGAAGATGGAAATTATCTGCTAGAAATAATGATTTCTGAAGATGATTTTGATAGATTTAAAAGAGATTTTGAGCTTAATTTAGAAGAGTTTTTTGTGAAGTAATCTAGTATAATAATTATTTAAATACTCAGCTTACTTCTACTACGCTCATTATAGGTGACTTGAGGATATTTTAAGTTTGTATATTATATTTAGATAAATAAGGAAAGAAATGCTAAAAATACTAACAAAAAAATGGCTTTGGGATAAAAACTCAGAGCAAGTACCTCCAGATCTTGAGGAGATGATTAAGAAATTCTTTGGAAAAAAGAAAAAAGATAATACTGGTAGCAATGAGAATGAAAGTATTTATTCAAAAAATGCTAATAAAAAAGGTTCATCAAATGGTGGTTCAAATAACTCACCAAATAATGTAACACCAATGTATGAAAATATGCCAATCAAGAAAGTTGCAGCTATAGTTGTGGGTGTAATCATTGTTGTGTGGGCAGGCTGTGGTTTTTATGTTGTGCAACCAGCTGAACAAGCTGCGATACTTCGATTAGGTAAATTCTCTAAGATGGTTGAACCAGGTTTGCATTGGTACCCTATTGGTATAGATAAGGTGAAAAAGGAAAATGTAAAAGAGTTAAAGACTACTGCACTACAAAGAGAGATGCTGACTTCTGAGGAAAATATAGTACATATTTCATTTACTGTGCAGTATCGTATTTCTATTTTAGAGGACTACCTATTTGCAAACACTAATCCTACAAAATTATTACAGCAAGCTCTTGAGAGTGCGGTACGACAAGTTGTTGGTGAAAATAAACTAGAGCAAATTCTAACTACAAATAGAGCTTTAATCACACAACAAGTCCGTAAAGAAATGGAAGGTTTGTTAAAAACTTACAAGACTGGTATATATGTAAGTGAAGTAATAATGCAACCAGCTCAAGCTCCTGAAGCTGTTAAGAGTGCTTTTGATGATGTAATCAAAGCTCGTGAGGATAGAGAAAGAGAGCAAAATGTTGCTGAAAGCTATGCAAATAGAATAATACCAGTAGCTGAAGGAAAAGCTCAACGAATAATTGATCAGGCAAATGCATATAAAGAAAAGGTTGTACTAGAAGCTCAAGGTGAAACAGCTCAGTTTGAACAATTGTTGCCGATATACAAGCAGAGTCCTGATATTGTTACTAACCAAATGTATTTTGAAACTATATCAAATGTACTACAACACAATAAGATATTTCTTATAGATGGTGATGGTGCAAAAAATATATTTTATGGCTTAGATGGCGCTAATAAAAAAGCTCTTATGCCAAATTTAGATACAAAAGGGAGTAACTAAGATATGAATAAATTTCTGAAAATATTTTTAGTGCTTTCTGTTGTTTTATCAATTGTATTATTAAGTACTAAGTTTATCGTAGTTCAAGGTAATAAGTCTGTCTTACTAAGACTTGGTGAGTTAGTAAAAGATAAAAATAATGAAGTTGACGAGTTTGAGCCAGGTATTCATGTGAAAATTCCATTCCTTGATACTGTAAAAACTTATGATATGCGTAATCGTATACTAGAAGCTGATTCTGCTCGTGTAGTAACTAAAGAGCAGAAAGATGTACTTATTAATGCTTATGTGGTTTGGAAGATTAACAATGATAGCATATCTACATTCTTTACAAGTACTAGTGGCAATATAAGTCGTGCTGAAACTTTACTAAAGCAGTTCCTTGAATCTTCATTGCGTGCTGAAGTTGGTAATAATGATATTCAAAGCCTTATTAACAACAATCGTGATAAGTTAATGATTGCTCTAACAGAGCGTGTACAAAAGCAAGCTGAACAAATAGGTGTATCTGTACTTGATGTAAGAGTTAAGCAAATTGACTTACCTGATACTGTTACAGATTCTATATATCAAAGAATGAAGTCTTCTCGTCATAAAGTAGCTTCTTTTATTAGAGCTGAAGGTGTGCAATTAGCAGAAAAGATAAAGGCAGCGGCAGATGCAAAAGTTACTGTAACTATGGCACAAGCTGAGAAAAAATCAAAAATAATAAAAGCAGAGGCTGATGGTAAAGCTGCTAAGATATTTACTACTGCTTATGCTAACTCGATACCATTATATGAGTTCTTAAAAAGTATGAATTCATACAAAGAAAGTTTTAATGGTAGAAATGAAGTTGTATTTATGCTTCAAACAGATAGTAAGTTTTTCCAAGGCTTTAAATTAAAGTCTAGTAGTAAGCTTGCGAAAGACATGAAAGAAGCTAAGTAGGTGTAGATTTATGAGTTTAGTTAAAGTTTTATTTATCTGTAAAGGAAATATCTGTCGTTCACCAACTGCTCACGGCGTGTTTCAAAATATTGTCAATAAGAAAGTTTTAAGTGATAATATCAAAGTAGCATCAGTTGGTACTAGTTCTCGTAAGTGGGGACATGAAGGTGCTGCTGCAGATTTAAGAGCTCAAGAAATAGCTCAAAAGTATGACTGTGATTTATCAAAGCTGACATCAGAACAGTTAGAAGAGCATCACTTTACAGACTTTGACTATCTAGTAGCAATGGATGAAGAAAACATAACTACAATGAAAGCAATGTTTCCTAACGCAGATTTTACAAAAGTTACGAAGATGCTGAGTTTCGCTCCAAGTATTCCGTTAACAAATGTTCCAGACCCTTATTATGAAGATAATTTTGAAAAAGTGTTTTTGATGATAGATACAGCATGCTATGGTCTTTTTGAGAAAATCAAACAAGAGAATGAATTATGATTTATCGTCAAGCTAAATATATTATGGGAGCAGCTAAAGTCTCTCAGCTTCCTGAAGATACAGGTATAGAAGTAGCCTTTGCAGGTCGTTCAAATGCCGGTAAATCGAGCTCTTTAAATGCTCTTACTGAGCAAAAAGCCTTAGCTAGAGTTAGTAAAACACCAGGTAGAACACAACTTATAAATTTGTTTGATCTAGGTGATGATAAACGGTTGGTAGATTTACCAGGCTATGGCTATGCTAAAGTATCTGATAAGATAAAGAAATTATGGCAAAGTGAGATGGAGCTTTATCTAACAACGCGAGATTGTTTGTCAGGAATCGTTTTGTTAATTGACCCTAGGCACAACCTAAAAGAGTACGATTGTTTGATGCTTGAGCTTGCTATAGCTAGTAAGTTAAACTTGTATATATTGCTTACAAAGGCCGATAAGCTTAACAACAAAGAAAGAGCTCAAGCAACTAAGATGATAGATAGCTTTTTAGCTACTTCAAAACAGAAGGTAGAGTAACTTATCAGCTATTTTCATCACAAAGCAAAATGGGCTTAGATAAGTTAAAACTAAAGCTTGATGAGTGGTATGAGGGTTAGTTCTAGTTGCTCTTTAAGATAGGTAAGTCGTAATTCATTACTTGTCTCCACAAATTACAGTATCTCCCGATATCAGCCTGGAGTCTTTTTATTTTAGAGTTAGATTCTTTAAAAGGCTGTTAATTTAATCTCAGTCTTCATTCTCGCGTAGGCGGATCTCTTCAATATCTAGGAGATCCACGTGTCAAGCACGAGGATGACTGTTAGTGTGCAGAAAAGTGTATCTATAGCTGTTCGATTTTATCCTCTAATTTATCCTTTACTAGAGAAAAAGAAGTTACATGATATTTTCTATAGTTAGTATTTTCCTTTTGTATCAAATGAGTACAAATTAGATTTAATTGTATTCGCTCGCAAACATAAACACCATGCTCATTTGCAAAAGTTACTTTTATGCTCACTAATCTTGCAAATAAGGATTTGCTCATACCAACTTTATTGGCAAATAAGAATTTCCATGCTCACTTTATATGAACATAAAAATTACTTCAAATATTCAATTGATGTAATTTTTGCTTAAACTCTATATGTCGGTCTTTATTTCCTTTACCATCAAAAAAATCTCTTACTTCTTTTTTTTGTAGCATTAAGTAACTCACATACCTCTGCTTATTGATATCCGTTTCTTGGAGCTAATTGCAAAAACGTGTTGGTTAAATACGACTGTAAATAAGATATAATAAGGGTTTAAAAAGTATTACTTACAAATGCTTGTAAGAAAACACTAAAAAATGTTTAAATTGTGATTCAAAACAGACTCAAAAGTATGGCACAAAAAACAGCTTACAAAGATATAAATGCAACACTTGTGGCAAAGTATTTAAGTCAAAAAGATCTATTTATAGTCAAATAAATAACTATCAAGTAGAAATAAAAAGGAATGACTTTAGAGCAGTAACTTGAGAATGTGATACAACTTTTTATGGCAAGAGAAAAGATAAGTTAGGAACCGTTATTTTTTATGATGCTTAGATTCAAGTACTAAAATGCAAGCTCTTGTTGTGGGAGCATGTTGAAAAAGAAAAGTGTGAATATTACAAAAAATCATTCAAGCAATTACTCTCCCTTAGGATATACGATTAATAGTTTTACTATGGACGGTAAAAGAGTCTTACACACTGTGTTCAAAGAGTATATGACACCAATGTGCCACTTTCATCAAAAACAAATAGTACAAAGGTACATAACTAAAAACCCTAAGTTACAAGGTTGGCGTGCTAAATATGAAAATTTTCTAGCTGAGATGACAGTCAATTATGAGACTGGTGAAGCAACTTACACTCACTATAAGCTAAGAGAAGCTTACACTAGTTTATGCTCTAATCTGTACTATCTTTTCACATATAAAAATAACAAAGCATTTTGCACTCCAAATAAAACAAATCATCTTGATGGTGGTAAATTTTCAGATTTAAAAAATAGGATTAGAGTACATAGAGGTTTATCTATATTATTGAAGAAAAACTTGGTTGACTACTATCTACTAAATAACGGTAGAAAATAGTGAAAAACCAACCCATTTTTCGATTAGCTCAATTAATCGCCAAAGCACACTTATTTGAAGTATTATTTGTTTATATTACTTTTGCTATACTAGCTATGCTATTAATCTGAATTGGGTTATCATTTTTTTTTAAAAAATTTGTTATTTATAAAAACTTAGATTCAAGTTGTAAGTGCGACAAAATAATTGTTGCACTAAAAAAGTAAGTTAGATATTGTCATACTTGCTAAAAATCTACTTAAGGAATCACCATGGGACCATCCTCCACCCAACTTACTCAAGTCAAAAGATACCACATTGGATCACTATTGATAATAGGTGTTTCAAAAACACAAATAGCCATGGAAGTTGGTTGTAACCAAAGTAGCATATACAAAGAGATAAACCGTAACACCGGCAAACGAGGTTCTAGACCTAAACAAGAACAATCACTTGCAAACTCAAGAAAACGTAAAGGCAACAAACAAATTATGCAATTTGGTTGGAGCTATGTAGAGCATCTTATCAAACAGTATGGGTATCCAGAGCAAATAAGTGGCGGTTTAACATCTAATGGGTGGGTTAGATGTCATAAGTGCTGAAAGCATCTATAAGTATATCTATGGGAATAAAGAAAGAGGCGGTGACTTACACACTTATTTGCGTTGTCAGAAAACTTATCGTAAAAGAGTTACGGCTAGTCAAGAGCATAGAGGCCAAATACAAAATATAGTTTCAATACATGAGAGAGCATGAGAGAGACTTTGAGATTTTGAGGGAGACACTATTATTGGCAAAGATCACAAGGGTGACTTATTAACACTAGTTGATAGAGTATCTAAACTAACTAAAATTAAACCTTTGGCTAGTAAGAATGCTGAAAACTTAGCAAACAGTTGAATACAAACACTTAATGCGTCACCTACTCACTCAATCACTTTTGATAATGTTAAAGAGTTTTCCAAACACATGCTAATATCAGAAGTATTAAATATAGATATATTTTTTGCTGATACATACTCTTCTTGGCAACGTGGCACCAATGAAAATACAAATGGGTTAATTAGATAATTCTTCTCTAAAAACCTGAGATTAGATGATATTACTTAAGACCAAACTAGAAGAGTTGAAAACCTATTGAACAACAGACCTAGAAAAAGTCTTGGATTCAAAACTCCTCTTCAGGTAGAATCTAGAAATCAGGTTGTCGCTCTTACAACTTGAATCTAAGGAATATAAATTATGCAAGAAACTATAAATATAAATTCAAACAAGCACCCAAAAGCATTATGGTACATAATGGCTATATATATGTGGGAGTATGTTAGCTTTTATTGGATGAGAGCTTTATTGATACTTTATCTAACTCAAGAACTGCTACTTTCAGATAGCAAATCTTATGCTATATACGGTTCATTTGTAACTTTGGTTTATTTGATTCCTATATTCGGAGGTGTATTGGCTGATAAGCTTTTGGGCTTTAAGCAGACGGTTATAATTGGTGCTTTACTTATGTCATGCAGACATTTAATTACCGGTATAAATGGTAGCAAGTTACTTTATTTAGGAATGGCTTTTATTATATGTGGTTATGGGTATTTTAAAACTAATGTACCGTGTCTAGTTGGTGACTTTGGACGTATACTTAAGTTTATGTTTGGATTTATATTACAGTTACTATGTTTTGTTATGTTGATTTTATCTGCAGGTCAATTGGCTATTTATGGTGAAGCTCATATTTTATGGGTTCTTTTTGCAATATTTGCTTTAGGATTATCTGAACTGTTTATAGACCCTATTGCTCTTTCATAAATAACTTCTATTGATAGTGATCATAATACCAGCTTTTTAGCTGCAATCTATATGCTATTTACGGGTAGTTTAGCTGGGTTTATTGGTGCAAAAGTTGCTAACCTAGCTTCTTTAAAGAATGTATCAGAGCATACAGATTTAGTGACTCAAGCACATCTTTTTGAAGTATTGTTTACATATATAGCTTTAGTAATTGTAGGCATGATAACCTTGTGGTTAGTGATTGCATTATTTGTTAAAAAAATTAAATAGTAATTAGTTTCGGTATAATCTTTCAGGCACAAACAAAAAATGGATAGATAGCTATTATTTTTTGGTTTAATTCTATAACTTTTACACCTTTTCTTTCTCTTTCTGTTATTTGTAGTTCTTGAAAGAGAGTTTTTAATTTAGCTGACTTATTTCTACCAATATAACGGCATCTATCAGTACCTAATCGTTCACGAATTAAAACCTCTTTAGTATTTATAGGAGTGTCAAGATTATTCTCTAACCATTTGATAATCGATTCATTATCAGACTCTGGGCTATTGAAAGAAGCTAAATCTATTTTTAGAAAGTTATACTCTAGTGATATAGAGTGTTTATCAGTTATATTTAGTTTCCAGCCTGTAGTCGTATTTGGGTTGTTTAAAGAGTTATAAATACTCCTTATTTGACTGTTTTTTAAACTTATATTTGTAATGTTTTTAAACCATAAATGTAAAAGGTTTTGTTGTAATTCTTGACTAAGTTTTATTAGTTTTTCTATAAGGATATTATTTTCTGTAGTTATATTTGTCAGTTCTTTGTTTAGAAGCGTTGTTAAAAGATTATTACTCTTTGCACAAATACTAGCACTTCGTGATAGAGTTTTACTAATGCTTGGATTTATATTTTCCAAGATAGGTAGAACTTGATTGCGGATTAAGTTCCGACGATATTTACTATATTCATTACTGTCATCATAAATGTTGCTTATATTATATAGTTTAGCGTAATTGTCTATTTCAAGTTTTGTATGTTTTAACAATGGTCTTATTACAGCACCAAATTCTAATTTTTTATATTTTGGTATACCTGCTAATCCCGCAAGTCCAGAGCCACGGATAGCTTGTAATAGAAATGTTTCGGCTTGGTCATCTTGGTGATGCCCAAGAAGTAGCAGTGGGTTAGGGTAGTTAGCCATTTCATTTTGGAAAAAAGACATTCTTTGCTTACTAGCCCAAGCTTCAAAATTTTCTCCTTTTGGTACTTGAGATAGTTTGTGGCTAATAAATTTAATACCTAAAAGATCACACTTGTTTTTGCAGTGTTTTGCCCAATTATCAGCATCTTTGTGCACTGCATGATTTATGTATATAGCAATGACAGGAAGATTTATAGTTGAGCAGATATTGAGTAATACACTTGAGTCGATACCACCACTATAGCCAATAATTAAATGAGATGGCTTATATTTAAGAATTTCTTTTGTAATATAAAGAGAAGAGATGTTCATCTAAACTAAATAGCGTGCTCTGATTGTAGCTTTTACTTTTTTAAATGCTTCAACTAGATTTTTAGCTTCATCATCAGTGGATTGAATGTCCATTACCACATAACCAATGCTTTCTTGAGTACGCAGATATTGACCTTCTACATTTATATATTTTTCAGCAATAATTTTATTTAATTCATTTATAATACCAGGGATATTCTCGTGAATATGTAAAATTCTATGAGAACAGTTATCTGTAGATGGTAGTGATAGCTCTGGGAAATTAACAGCAGTTAATGTAGAGCCATTGTCAGAGTATTTAATCAGCTTAGCACTAACTTCATTGGCAATATTTTCCTGGGCTTCAATTGTACTTCCTCCAATATGTGGAGTGATAAATACATTATCAAAACTTTTTAGAGGACTTTCAAAACTTTCATTCTTTGATGAGGGTTCAACAGGGAATACATCTATAGAGGCACCTTTTAACTTTTTGCTTTCAAGAGCATTAACTAAGGCGTTTATATCAATAACATTACCACGAGAGGCATTGATTAGCACAGAATTGTCTTTCATCTGAGCAAGTTCTTTAGCTGTGATAAGGTTTTTAGTAGTCGGTAGTTGAGGCACATGAAGAGAGATAATGTCAGACATGCCAAGAAGTTTTCCAAGAGAATCTACTTGTGTAGCATTACCAAGAGGTAGTTTTTCTTCAACATCGTAAAACATTACATTTATGCCCATACTTTCTGCTAGTATGCCTAGTTGTATACCAATATGACCATATCCAACAATACCTAGAGTTTTACCACGAATTTCATTAGCATTATCAGCAGATTTTAACCACTCGCCACGGTGTGCTTTAGCATTTTTATCTATTACATTTCTTACCAATAAAATTGCTTGAGCAAGAACTAATTCCGCAACACTTCTAGTGTTTGAAAATGGTGCATTAAATACAGGTATACCAAGTTTTTGAGTAGTCTTTATATCTACTTGATTAGTGCCGATACAAAAGCAACCAATAGCTGCAAGATGAGGAGAGTTTGCTAAAACATTTTTAGTAAGCTGAGTGCGTGAACGTAGACCAACCATTTTGTAGTCTTTTAGTTTATCTATTAGCTCTAGACCTTCAAGAGCAGTAGATAATAAGTCGATATTTTCATAACCTGCAGCTTTAAATGATTCTATAGCATTATTATGAATACCCTCTAGTAGTAATATAGGTATTTTTTTCTTACTTAAAGATAAATGAGACATTTAGAGATTCCTTTATATTGAGATTTTTGCTTTGATACCAGGGTGGTGCTTATAATTTTCAAATTCAAAGTCTTCGTATTTATAATCAAATATAGACTTTGCTTTATTGATAATTTTTAGTCTAGCAAATTCAAGAGGCTTGCGAGTTAATTGCTCTTTTACTTGTTCTGTATGATTGTTGTATATATGGCAATCACCACCAGACCAAATAAATTCACCAACTTGAAGGTCGCACTGCTGGGCTACCATGTGATTAAGTAACGAGTAGCTTGCGATATTAAATGGAACACCAAGAAAAGCATCAGCACTTCTTTGCGTAAGCATACATGATAGTTTATTATCAGCTACATAAAACTGAAACATTGCATGACATGGGGGTAGTGCAGAATTACCTTCTTTGACATTTTCTTGAGGAGAAAGCTTTTCAGAAGGTACAACACATGGATTCCAAGCAGAGACTAATATTCTGCGCGAATTAGGATTAGTCTTTAAAAGCTCAATAACTACAGCGATTTGATCAATACCTTGGTTGTTAAAATTACGCCATTGAGTACCATAGATGGGTCCAAGCTCTCCATCTTCAGTAGCCCACTCATTCCAAATACGAACACCGTTTTTATTAAGATACTTTACACTAGTGTCACCACTTACAAACCAAAGAAGCTCATGAACTACACTTGGTAGATGGATTTTTTTAGTAGTCACTAAAGGGAAGCCTTTTTGTAAGTCAAAACGCATCTGATAGCCAAAGATACTTTTTGTACCTGTACCAGTTCTATCACCTTTCGCAACACCGTTATCCTGTATATGTTTTAGAAAGTCTAAATACTTTTGCATTTTTTACCTCTAGATTTTATAAATACAAATATAAGTACAGCAGCACCAAGAATAATCATAGGTAGAGAAAGCATCTGCCCCATAGTCATCCAGTTAAAAAAGATAAATCCGTACTGAGGATCTGGTTGTCTTACAAATTCACAAATAAATCTAGTGCAGCCGTATAAGAACATAAATAAACCAAGTACTAAGTAACGAGGTCGTTTTTTGATCGTTACTAGCCAAAGTACACTAAATAATACAACTCCTTCGAAGAAGAATTCAAATAGTTGAGATGGATAGCGAGGTAATGGACCTCCTGTTGGGAATATCATACTGATAGGATAATCATTTACTCTGCCCCATAATTCACCGTTTATGAAATTTCCTAATCTTCCAGCACCTAAACCAATTGGTATAACAGGAGCTGCAAACTCACCTAAATCAAAGAAGTTCACTTTGAGTTGTCTTGAATATAACCAAAATGCTACAAGCACACCGATAAATCCGCCATGGAACGACATACCTCCATCCCAAAGCATAAACATTTGTAATGGGTTGTGGAAATAAAATGGCAGTTTGTAAAATACAATATAACCTATGCGGCCACCAAGAATAACGCCAAGAGCGATATAAAAAGTAAGATCACCTACTTGCTCAGGTTTTACAGGAGCCCATGGTTTTACTTTCGCTCTATAGTTAAGAAGAAGCCATCCAGAGAAGATGCCAAAAAGATACATTAAGCCATACCAGTGAACCTTGATAGGTCCTAAATGTATAGCTACAGGGTCAATATGAGGATACTGTAACATTTATGATAACCTTAGTTTATTTTATAGATTGAGATTCAAAGTCTACAGCAGGAGAATAACTTATAAACTCAGCTTGAGTTTTTTCTGTATTCTCAGTTTTAGCTTTTACTTTAGCTTTAGTGGCTTTATACCTTTTCTCTGTTTTTGTATCTACTTTTACTTCATCTGTATCTTTATTTTCAGATTGTGCTTTAGTTTCAGCAGAGTTAGCTTTTACCTGCTTTATAGCTTTCTTTTCAGGAGCAGCTTTTTTAGTTTGCTCTTTTTTAGGATTCACAGAAACTTCAGTATTAGTACTAACTTTTGGAGTAGTAGCTTTAGTTTTAGTAGTGTTTGCAACTACAACCTCTTCTTTTGGTGTAAGTTCGCTATCTACGCTTACAGTTTCAAATCCCAAGTATTTGTGAGTTTTTACTCTATTTTCAGTAGTTACTTTTGCCGAACCATCATCCTTTAAGCTATCGTAATTATCTAATACATCTTTAACCATTACAGATACAAATTCTTCTGGAGTTTTAGATAAAACTTTTTTGATATTATCAACTTGGCTAGTTGTTACTTTAGCCTCGTATTTTATTTTAGTAATATTAACCATTTCTTCAGCATTATTTACATTTATGTTACAGCTTCTACTTGAATTATTTCTATTACCGCCAGATTTTTTATCAAATTTGTCGCTTCTTCTGTTTTTATTACGATCTCCATCACGATCATTATTGCGATCGTTTCTATCATTTTTATCGTTATGAGTATTATTTTTTTGCTCGTTATGACGAGTAGCTTGTCCTTGTTTTTGTTGATTTGCATTCTCATTTTTATTAGCGTTGTCAGGACGAGGTTTTTTATTTAAATCCTTTTTATCTTTTTGTCTTTTATTGCTATTATCAGCTTTATGCTCATTATTTTGCTTTTGCTGAGCGTTGTTGTTTTTATTGTTATGCTTATTAGTCTCAGCTTCAGTTTTAGCTTTAGACTCAGGTTTAGTAGGAGCTTCTTTTTCATCTTTGCTACCAAAAATTATTCCAGAAAGCTTGCTAAAGAAACCTTTCTTTGGTTCTTTTTTATCTACATGTTTTTCAGTCTTTCCTGGCTTTGTAAGCTCTACAACAGCTTGTTTTTTCTTAGCAGCTTTTGGTATCTCTACGCTATAAACTTCTTCTATAAGCTCAGGGCTAGTACGGTTTGATTTGTAGCTTGAGCCCCAGATTCTTTGCATTTGAAACTTAGGAGATTCCATATTAAAGTTAGGTATTAGCATAACTTTTACTTCAGAAATTTTCTCGATTTCTACGACAATGTCTCTTTTTTCATTCAAAATATATGCTGCGATATCTACAGGAACCTGAACGCGGATTTCATTAGTATCATCTTTCATTGCTTCTGCACGAATCTTACGCAATATAGTAAGAGCAGTTGCTTGAGTAGTTTTAATAAAGCCATGCCCTTCACAACGAGGGCACTTTTGCATAACACTTTCATTTAAAGACGAGCTTAGTCTTTGACGAGAAATCTCAACTAATCCAAGCTTAGATATGCGAGACATTTGTATACGCGCTTTATCTTGTTGCAAAGCTTCCATAAGTTTTTCTTCAACTTGCTTTCTATTTGGGAAGAAGCTCATATCAATAAAGTCAATAATCACAAGACCACCAAGATCTCTGATTCTAAGCTGATGAGCTACTTCTTCAGCAGCTTCCATGTTTGTTTTAAATGCAGTAGTTTCTACATCTTCAGCATTGTTTGCGCGAGATGAGTTTACATCAACAGCCACAAGAGCTTCAGTAGTATCAATCACGATAGAACCACCAGATGGTAGGCGAATTTCTCTTTTGTAAGCATTTTCTATTTGTTGGTCAATGCTAAACTGAGTAAACATAGGTAGATCATCACTATAAAGTTTTACTTTATTGATATCGAAACTTTGTCTTAAAAGAGTAAGTTGTCTTTTTACATCTTCAAAGCACTCTTTAGAGTCAATAATGATTTCTTTTACATCTTCTTTTAAGTGGTCTCTTACAGTTCTGATTATGATAGCGCTTTCTTTATGTAAAAGAGCAGGAAGTTTGATTTTGTGAGATGCACGAGAAATAGATCCCCATAGCTCTACTAGAGTATCAAAGTCAAGCTTTAATTCTTCAAAAGTACACTCAACACAAGCAGTTCTTGCGATTACGCTCATGCTTTTAGGGATTTTTAAATCTTCTAAATATTTCTTTAGTTTCTCTCTATCTTCACCTTCTACACGACGTGAAATACCTCCACCTGTAGCATTATTTGGTAGTAGTACCATATATGAGCCGGCTAGAGTGATAAATGTAGTAAGAGCAGCACCTTTATCGCCTCGTTGTTCTTTATCTATTTGAACGATTAGCTCTTGACCTTCGTTTAAAAGATGAGCAATATTTTCACCCTTAGGAGTATCTTTGAGGTAAAATTCTGAAACTTCTTTAAATGGTAAAAAACCATTTTTTTCTTCACCGTAATTTACAAATATAGCGTTTAAACTAGGCTCTATTCTTGAAATATAACCTTTGTAAACGTTCGCTTTCTTTTGCTCTCTATCGACATTTTCGATATCAAGATCTATTAGTTTTCCATTTTCTAAAGTAGCGATTCTAGTTTCTTCGCCACTATTACTGTTAATTAGTATTTTTTTCATTTTTTATGAATTCCTTAAATCAATGTATTTCATAGCTAATCTTTTAACTGATTAACTTGTTTTATGACCAAAATGGTCTCTTTTAATAAGTTGTAGTGAGTTTATAAGCTATTTCTTTTTCGAAACTGATTAGATTTACCCTCTCTAATTCAACACTTACATGAACTGACAACATGGTTAAAGTACTATGTACGTAATTATTTGATATAATAGCAATATTAGCTACTAATTAAAAGAAATATTAAAGTTTAATGGGCTTTATTTACTTAGATTATGCAGCAACTACGCCATTAAGCAAAGCTGTAAAAAATACTCTGATAGACTCTGTTAGTAATCAAAATGATTTTTTTAACTCGAGATCTTCGACTTATGAGCAGGCTGAAATAGTTAATTATAAAATTGAGATGGCTCGTAAAGACATAGCAGATACCATAGGTGTGGTGCCTAGAGAGATAGTATTTACATCTGGAGCCACAGAGTCAAATAACCTTGCTATAAAAGGGGTAGCACTTGCTTATAGGCATGAAGGTAACCATATCATTACTTCAAAAGCAGAGCATAAAGCTGTACTTGATGTATGTATATACCTTGAAACACAAGGCTTTGAAATTACTTATCTTGATGTAGATGGTTTTGGTAGGGTTAATACTCATGATCTTGAATTAGCTATAACAGATAAAACAATACTTATAAGTATAATGGCTGTAAATAATGAATTAGGTTCTATCAATGATATATATGAAATAGGACGATTAGCTAAAGAGAACAAGGTAATTTTTCATGTCGATGCGGCACAAGCTTATGGCAAGTCAGATTTAGTTATTAAAAATATGGGTATTGATTTGCTGTCAATGTCTGGGCATAAAATATATGCTCCAAAAGGAGTTGGTTTTCTTTTTGTATGTTCAAAGGCTCCAAGAGTAAAGATATATAAGCAGATTCATGGTGGTGCACAAGAATCTAATCTTCGAGCAGGTACACTGGCGAACTATCAAATATTTGCTTTGTCTACAGCTTGTAAGGAAATGTTTGCAAAAAAAGAGCTGAACTATCAACATGTGTCAGCTATGAGAGATTTGTTTTTGGGTGAGCTCTATATTTATGAGATCCAGAATCAAGTTCAAGATGACGGCGATGGGGTTCAGTATGACGATAGCTGTGTTGAAGGGGAATGTCGACTACAATTTCAACTAAATACGGATCTGAAGAATAGCTATCCCGGTATTTTAAGTATTACCTTTAAAGGTGTAAAAGGAGAGGCTCTTTTGGCAATGCTTGATGGGATTTGCTTATCTATGGGGTCAGCGTGTAATTCACAAGCTGTTGAACCCTCACATGTACTAGGTGCAATAGGTTTAAGTTCTGATGAAGCTGATAGCACTATTAGAGTTTCATTTGGACTTATGACTACAAAGCAAGAGGTCTTGATGGTTGCAAAGCTTATAAAAGAAAAGGTTGGGTTGCTAAGAGCTATATCTCCAAGTAAGAGAGGTGTACATGTATAATAAGCTTACAAAAGATATGCTTTCTAAAGTATGCGTAAAAGATGCAGATGTCTATAAAAACCAAAAGAGATATTATGTAAATGATAGTTTTTCTAATATAGAAATATACATTGGTGAATCTGATATTTCTTATAGGGTACAAGGCGATGCTTATATTGTCGCAATGACAAAATGGTTGCAACTTAAACTGGTTAGAACTGAATATTTGCAAGATATAACTTTGGAGTATTTAGTTGAGCTTTTTGATTTACCAGAAGTAAAGTTTCGAAATGCTGTACAAGTTTTAGAATTAATCGAGCAAATAAAGGCCTCCTCTAAATGAAATCCGAAGCTGTTGATTTTTTTATTTTACATCAGAGGAAGTATCAAGAAAGCTCATTGTTAGTATCAATATTCACGCGTGATTATGGTAAGCTATCAGCGATTATCCGAGTCAATAAAAAACAATTAAATTTATATCAGCCCCTAGTTAAGCTACGAGGGTATTTAACACTAGCTAAAAAAGATACTAGCTTAAGTAGATTTACTAATATCGACTATATAGAGTCATTTTATAAAAAAGCCTATATAAGTCTATTGTCATTACAATACATTAATGAGCTTATATATTTACTTTTGAGCTACACTCATGAAGAGATTGTCCTTTTTGATAAGTATGATTTTATTGTACAAAATATTGATGATGAAAATTATAAGTATTTATTAAGGATGTTTGAAATTGAGCTACTAGAAAGTATGGGGTATGGTATTCATGTTGATAAAGACACTTTGGGGCAAGATATTGAACTAGAGGGCGATTATCATATTGTAGTAGGAGGTTTTAAACTAAGTGAAAATCAGATGGTTAATACGGTAAAAGGTAGGCATTTAATACAGATAAATAAACCCATAACTAGCTGGAATGATGATGATTTAAAAGCTATATCTCGAGTTGTCAGGATGAATATTGATTATCTACTTGCAGGCAAAGAGTTAAAAAGCCGTAAGCTTTTGGTAGATTATTTAAATTTGAAAAGTTAGTTTTAAATTGTAGGAATTTTCTTTAGAAGTTTATATCTTTAATGCGTTTAATTATTGATACTGCAGCGGGAACTAGAGACACAACGATAATTAAAATTATAAATACTCCGAAGTATTTTCTTACAAAATTATTATTACTGAATATAAATGCTAGGTATGTAATTGAGTAAACCCAAATAAATGCTCCAACTATTCCAATTATTACAAATTTAGAGTAACGCATACGAGCCATACCAGCACTAAATGGCATAAATGTACGCACAATAGGTGTAAAGCGGGCTAGTATAATTGCTGCAGCTCCATACTTGTTAAAAAAGTTCTCTGCTTTTTCTATATAAGCAGTCTTTAAAATTCGAGCAGTATCTTTAAATATTATTTTACCGATTATCCTACCTAATAAGTAATTACACGAGTCGCCACATACGGCCGCCAATACAAGAATAGGCGCGATAATGTAAATATTCAGTGTGGTTGCGGCACTGATAAGTCCAATTGCAAAAATCAAAGAATCTCCAGGTAAAAAAGGAGTGATTACTAAACCAGTTTCACAGAAAATAACTGCAAATAACAAAAGATATGTCCAGCAACCTAATATGTTTGTATAAGTACTAATAAACTGATCAAGGTGTAAGATGATATGTAGTAATGCTGAAATAGTATCCATGATGGCTATGTGCATTTTATTAATCGTTAGATTATATACTTAAATAACATAAAAAAACAGGTATAGGCTACAAAGTGAAAAGTATAAATTACGTTGAAGTACTAGGTAAGAAGAAAGATGTATATGCTACTAAATGCTTGAAATCGTAAGCCGTTAAGGTTTGTATTTTTTTGCTTTTAATTTATTGATAATTTGTTTGATGACTACTTGTGCTACAACTAAAGCAATGATTAGCATGATTATTAGGCTGAGATTATCTTTAATAATGCTATAACCACTAAATAAATATATAGTATAGGTAATAGAAAAAGACCAGATAATTGCGGAAATAATACCTAGAGTTACAAATTTTGAATAGTTCATTCTGCTTATGCCTGCTACAAAAGGAGTAAGTGTGCGAACAAACGCTATAAATCTTGAGAATATAATGGCTTTTGTTCCGTATTCTTCAAGAAACTCTTTTGTTTTTACAAGGTAAGCTCTTTTAAGAACTCTTGCATGAGTGCTAAACATCCTATCACCAATGAATCTGCCCGTAAGATAATTACAAGTATCACCGACTATGGCTCCTAAACATATAGTAAGAACAGCTAAGTTAATATTTAAACCTGTTGCAGCGGCTGTTAAGCCTACAGTAAAGAGTAGAGAGTCTCCTGGAAAAAATATACCCAAGACAATACCTGTTTCACAGAAAATTATAAAAAATAGCAATACATAAAACCACATGCCAAGGGAGGTAATGAAGTAATTAATGGATTCATTAAAATGTACAATAAAATCAAACATATTGTTTACTCCGATTTTATTTTTATTGAAAATGCGTGTATAAAGGGCATAAGCTCATCAACAGCTTTATAAATATTTTTATGTGCAGAAATCTTACTTATAGACCTTAGTTTACTAGAAGTGATTTCAACTAAAAAGTGATATTTACCCTCTATATAACCTTTATGTTTTTTGTGTTTGTGAGTTTCATCAATGATTTTTATGTCTGCTTGAGAATCAATTTTGGTAAGAATGTTTATGTGAATGTTGTTTATTAAATCAGACTTATTCATTTATAAAATCCTTTTTGGCGTGATAATTAAATCAAGCTTAATATCATAGCTATTTATTATAATATCATTATTTTGTTGCTCATCAAAGGCTATACCCACCGTAATTGGCTTTTTAAGGTGTTTTTTGAAGCTTAAAGAATAGTCATAAAAACCGCCACCCATTCCCATGCGATATTTATTTTGATTGAAACCCACTATCGGTACGATAACTACATCAAGCTCCCAGGGTGCAACAACATCAGTGGCTTTGTATATGGGTTCTTTTATTTTGTACTTATTTTTATAGTAATTACCATTATCTCTTATAAACCATAGTCCATGCTTGATAGTTGGGTGGAGAGTAGGTAAGTAGATTTTAAATGTGGAATTTATTAGCGAGGTATCTATTTCGTTTGTTAGAGATAAAAAGCTTGCTATTTTTAATTGGGGGTTTTTCTTATTAAGTGTCTGTATAAAGTCAATTACTTTGATATTTATACTTGTAGAGAGAGCATCTTTATTTGCAAGATTGTTTCTAATTAAAAGAAGTCTTTTGCGAATATCTTTTTTGCTCATAGGAGGGATAGCTATCCAAGTTACCGTTTTAGTTCAATGTTCTTGATCCCTTTAAGGTTCAAGTAGGTGTCATAGTTTTATTGTTGGTCTTCTTTGATAATGCAAAAAGCACCAGCTTGCTCTCTAGATAAAACACCAGGACTCCATGTAGTATTATTATCGGCTCAAGATTGTAACTAAATCACAAGTAATCTAGATAGAGATAAAAATTATAAATATAGGGACTTTGTATATCAAGTAGTTTATAGTGAAAAGGCTATAGGTCAGCTCTAAAAATCCATGAGCACGCATCTTAATGCCCAAATTACCCACATTTGCGTTGCAAATTGCAGTAATAGATATACTGTTACCATCAATTTTCGTCTTGTTGTGATAAATTTGAAACTAGTTAATCTGTTTTTGAAGGTGCCCGATAATCATAATCTTTCAAAAAATATCTATAACTAATCTGAGATATCGCGTAAAATATTACCTAATATAATAATGAAATATAAAATTTCTTCTATGCAAAATAAAAAACCAAAATTTGAAGATGTGCGTGAAGCACTAAAAGTTATGCAAGCTTTGACGGCTCCATCAGAAGCACATGGCTTACTTTGTGCTTTGTTTAGTTTTGGAGCTGTGGTTAAATTTACCGCTTGGTCAGACTCTTTAATGACAAAATCATTAGAGAAAGGAGACTTGGTAGCTATATCTGCATTACAAACTTTGAAGAAGCTTTTTGACTACACAAAAGCACAGTTTGATGAGAAAGGTCTAAGCTTTGATTTATTTATCCCTGCTGATGATGAAGAACTTGGCTATAGAGCTGAAGGTTTAGCTAATTGGATAAAAGCTTTTCTTTCTGGAGTAGGACTTTTTGGCTTAGATTATGAAAATACTACAAATAAAGAAGTAAAAGAGGCAATCCATGATTTGATGCAAATATCTTATATAGATCATGATTCTTTAGGGGATGATGAGGATAGCGAAGCTGATTTTATGGAGCTGCTTGAATATACTAAGGTCGCAGTACTAATAATAGATAGTGAAAAGGTTTAAAACCTCATGGATACTAAATATGATATAGCTATAGTTGGTGGAGGGGTTGTAGGTCTTTTGACTTCTTTGGCCCTTGCGAAGCTTGATCGTAAGATTATTCATATAGAAAGAAATGAGCTTGAGCTACATGATGATAATAGAAGCATCGCCGTATCGTATTCATCAATAGCGTTTTTAAATACTCTAGGGCTTTGGGATAAAATCTCAAGTTTTACTCAACCAATTCAAAAAGTGCATATATCAGATAAAGGTAAATACGGTCGAGCTGAGATATTTGCTAAAGATGAAAACCTTCCGTTTTTAGGGTCTATAGCTCCAATGAAAGAGCTTTTAAGAGCAGAGTTGCAAGCAGTCGCAGATAATCCAAAAATCACAAAGTCATTTGCTACAAATGTACTTGATATGAAAAGGCAAGATGGTAAATATTCTCTAATAGTTGAACAAAACAATGCTCAGCATGAGATGCACGCGAACCTAATAATAGCTTGTGATGGAGCTAATTCAAGTATACGTAAAATGCTCGCTGTTTCTGCTACTACAAATGATTACAATCAAGATGCTGTAGTTTTTGATATACAAAGTGATATTGAGCATGAGAATATAGCTTTTGAGAGGTTTATGAGTGATGGGGTGTTAGCAATGCTTCCGAAATCAAGTAGTACTATGGGGTGTGTATGGACTGTAGATAGAAATAGTTCAAGAGATAAATTAGATTTAGATCAATTGTCATTTGAAGCACTAATTCAAGATAGGTTTGGTTATCGGCTTGGTAACTTAAAATTAGCTTCTAAGCCGGCTGTTTTTCCATTATACCTTGTGCAATCTGATGATATTTATAAGGATAATGTATTATTCTTTGGTAATGCTTTGCATTTTTTACATCCAGTATCTGGCCAGGGCATGAATTTAAGTATTCGTGATATTGGATATTTGTACGATTTGTTGGTCAAAATATCAGATTCCCCTCTTGAGAGGGGTGCCGATAGGCTTGGTGTGGTTTCTATAGATGATTTTTCTAAAGATTCAATCAAAAGCATATTAGCAGAATTTGCCAAAAATAGAAAACCTGATCATGATAGAACTATCTATATAACTCATGGATTTATAAAGTGGTTTGTTTCAAATGAGCCTTTACTTTCAGTTAGTCGAAATATTGGTTTGCATTTGTTACAACGAAGTAAGTTTGCTAAAAAATGTTTATCAAGAGTGATGATGGGTAAACTTAGTAAAAGTTCAACACTAATGAGAAAGGTAGTTGATTGATGCGTAGTAATTCATTAAATAAACTCCGACCCTTCGACTCCGCTCAGGGATTTTGTGTAGAGATTAAGCATAAATAATGATGAAATATGATGTGGTTATAGTTGGTGCTGGAATTGTAGGGCTTAGCCTTGCGTTGGGTTTGCATCAGAAAGGTTTGCAAGTTGCAATTGTCGAAGCTAGACCTGCCACTCAAAAGCCTTTAGCTAGTGACAGAGTTGAGGCTAGAGTTAGTGCTATTAACCACTCATCGAAAAGGCTTTTAAAAGAGCTTGGTGTATGGAGTGGTATTCAGTCAAGTAGAGTTTCTCCGTATTATAAGATGCAAGTTTGGGATGATAATCTTGATGATATGATAACTATCATAGCAGAAGAGATATCTGAGCATAGCTTAGGAAGCATTATTGAGAATGATTTGATTACTCAAGTATTAATGGAGAAAATTCAATCTACAAATATAGAAATATTAGAGAATCAAAAAATAGAGAAAATCCAAAGAAATGGTACTACTGAGAAAATTGCTTTATCAAATAGATCCCTGAGCGGAGTCGAAGGGTCGGTTTTAGAGTCCGTTAATTGTAAGACTATTGAAACCAATCTAATAGTTGGATCTGATGGCGCAAATTCATTTATCCGCGATTATTTTAATTTTGAAACCAAAGTGAATACTTATAAGCATACTGCAATAGTTGCGACTTTAAAGCTTGAGCAATCTCATAAACATACAGCTTATCAAAGGTTTTATGATAAGGGCGTATTAGCATTTTTACCATTAGCTGATGATAACAAAGTTTCGATAGTTTGGTCTGTAAAAACTGACTATGCAGGATATTTGATGAAGCTTGATGAGACAGTTTTTGAACAAAAGCTTTCTGAATCTATAAGTAATGAGTTAGGAAATGTAAAACTTTTATCTAAAAGATTTAGTTTTGAGCTGATACAACGCCATGCTAGCACTTATATACAAAATAATGTCGTGCTTGTTGGAGATGCTTGCCATAGTATACACCCATTAGCAGGTCAAGGGGTAAACCTTGGTTTTAAAGATGTGGTTTCTTTGATTGATGTGTTAGAGAAAGCATTTAAAAAAGGAAGATTTTTAGGCCATCTTTCAACATTGGATAAATATCAACGAGATAGAATGCTTGATAATAAAAAGATGATAACCTTAATGAAATCTTTTAAAGAAGGTTTTGCTAATGATAATAAATATATACAAGAGGCTCGTAGATGGGTCATAGGTTTTGTTGATAAAAATGAGATCTTGAAGAAGATTGTTGTTAAGCAGGCTTTGTAGTAAAAGATAATTATCCGCTTGAGAGGAGTACCTTGCGTAGCAAGGGGAGGTGTGGCTGATGAAAGCGGACTTAAACAGCAAAGTATACTTTTGTAAACACACCACACCGACAAAGTCTGCACCCCTCTCAAGAGGGTAATTTGTCAGAAAGCTAAACTATATAAGTAAATAATGATAAATAAAAAATGAAAACAGATGATTTTGATTATAAATTACCAGAAGAATTAATTGCTAGTTATCCTCTTGAAAGCAGAGATGCTAGTAGGCTATTAAAGTTAGATAAGCAAACAGGCGATATTGTTGATCATAAGTTTACTGATTTTATAGACTTTGTGACAGATAAAGATTTACTGATATTTAACGATAGTAAAGTAATGTTTGCTAGATTGTATGGTAAAAAAACTACAGGTGCTAAGCTTGAATTTCTAGTTGAGAAAATTAAAACACCTAAAGTTTTTGAAACACATATCAAGGCTAATCGTGCTCCAAGTATAGGTAGTGAAATCTTTATAGAAAATACTTTAGCAAAAGTTTTAGAGAAAGATGTTAGCGTATATTTACTTGAGCTTCAGGGCGATGCAGATATTTATCAGATAATGAATGAGTTTGGGCATATTCCATTACCTCAATATATGAAGCGAGAAGATGAAGAATTTGATGCTGAGAGATACCAAACAGTCTATGCAAAAGACTTGGGTTCTGTAGCCTCACCAACAGCAGGATTGCACTTTAGTGATGAGCTTATGCAAGCTATAAAAGATAAAGGTGTAGATACAGTTTATATAACTCTTCATGTGGGTTCTGGGACATTTAAGCCTATACAAGTTGATGATGTGAATAACCATAAGATGCATTCTGAAGTTATATCTGTATCAGAAGAAGTTTGTGAGAAGATTCACAAAACTAAAGCAAAAGGTGGTAGAGTTATAGCTATAGGGACTACTTCTGTAAGGTCACTTGAAACAGCTTGGCAGAATGGTGAAATAGAGCCATATCAAGGTGAGACAGATATATTCTTCTATCCAGGTAAAAAGTTTAATGTGGTAGATGCAATGATTACAAATTTTCATCTACCAAAATCAACTTTGATAATTCTTGTAAGTGCATTTGCAGATAAAGAAAAAATCATGCAATCATACGAGTATGCTATAGAAAATAAATATCGTTTCTTTAGTTATGGCGATGCGATGTTTATTTGTTAGTAGATACAAGATGGCTGAGCGTAGTCGAAGCCTCGCAATTTTTTTACTACACGGCAATTCGACTTAGCTCAGTGACCTGGTAGCATAACAACCAATTTTTAATTACTAAGGATTTAATAAAGTGAAAAAAGCATTCTTTTTTGATATAGATGGTACTTTAGTACATAAAGTCGGAGATAAATTAGTTGTATCTGATAAAAATATCCAAGCTATAAAAAAGCTTAGAGATCAAGGTTATAAAACATTTATCGCAACAGGTAGGTCGCAAGGCTTTATACCTCCAACAGTGCTTGATTTGCCTATGGATGGTTTTATTACTGCTAATGGGTCGGTAGTCGAAATTGCAGGTGAGGTTATATATGAGAAGCTACTTCCTCAAGAATCTTTAAATTATGTTTTAGAATATTGTGAGAATCATAATCATGATTGGTTATTTGAAGGTGAAGATGCTTACACGAATAACATAAAATCAGAAGCTCTAATAGCTTTTTATGAAAGCGTTGTAGTCAATAAAGACAAGATATTTGAGGCTGATCATAGTAATCTAGGCGATAAAACTATATATAATACTTTGATATTAGGCTACGATGTGGATGTTGTTGGTTTACAGCATACTTTGGGTGATGAGTTTGTTACAGCACCACACCCTGTACATGGTTATGTAGATTGTTACCTTAAAGGTAATACAAAAGCTGATGGTATTAATAAAGCAATTAAGCATCTAGGTTTGGAAGACTACAAGACTTATGCTTTTGGTGATAGTAACAATGACCTTGAGATGTTTAATAGAGTAGATGTTGCTGTGGCTATGGAAAATGCAACTGATGAGTTAAAAAAGAAAGCTAGCTTTATAACTGAAACTAATTATCAAGATGGTATTTACCATGCTATAACTAAAATCGATAACTGGGATGTTTAATTAATGATATTTATACTTCTAGGGTTTGTGCTGATTGGATTGCTTATAGGAGTCTTAGCTGGATTATTTGGCTTTGGTGGAGGAGTGATAGTAGTTCCTGCAGTCATGACATATATAACAATATATGAACCAGAATTTGCAAGTGACTCTATGCATATCGCAATAGCTACTTCTTTATTCTGTATGATTTTCACTTCATTAACGACGTCCTATGCTCATCATCGTGCTAAAAATATTATTTGGAATCTTGTAATAAAGCTTAAAGCTGGACTTATATTTGGTGTTATTTTTGGTGCAATTATAGCTAGTTACTTTTCTAGTGAAGTTTTAAAAGTTTTATTTGTTATATTTATGCTTTACACAATAATAAAATGGTTTTCGACACTACTAAGTAATTCAAAGTCTAGTGTAGCTGCTGAAGATTTACCTGTAAATAAGCCATCATCTAAGGTTTTGTACATTTATGGGTTTATAACAGGTACTGTGTCAGTACTTTTGGGTATAGGAGGGAGTATAATTATTGTTCCTTACTTGAAGCATCGTAATTATAAACTTACTCAAGCTGCAGCTATTACTACATCAATTACACCAGTTTTAGCATTATTTGGTGCAATATCCTATATTATTTTGGGAGCCGATTCATCAAGTGCGCCGAAGTATTGCTTAGGTTATGTATATTTGCCAGCGGCAATTGGAATTATTGCAGGATCTATCTTAGGTGCTTCCTTTGGTGTTAAGTTATCAAAGAGTATTCCTAATAAAATACAAAACACTATTTATCTCTTTATTATGATTGCTGTTTTACTTGTTATGTTTCTTTAGAGCAGATAGAGTTACCTTCATTTTTGGGTTTAACTGCTGCTAATATATAAAACAAATGTGTATTTATAATCGTAATTATATACTTGATTATTAATGTTGAAAACACCATTTCTCAATCATATTCTTTAGGTATGATACCTGCAAATACAAATCCATCAGTTATTAAAAAGCTATCGACTATTTGTGATAATGCTGTAGATCCAGAGTTTCTAAACCATAGCCATTTAAAGTCTGTACTATAACTTTAAGCTTTGAGTATATTAAGACATCAAACGATTGTGAAATTAGATATATAAGGTTTCCTATAATCATAGCTTTTATCGCACCACCATTTCGTGAGAAAAACAGGTTCATCGCATGGTTAATATCGTTATAACCTTGTTGACTGATAGATTGAAAAAGCGTCGCAAAAAACATTAGGAACTTAAATCCTATGCCAAAAAATAAATATGTGATAACCATTTTTTTTAGCTTTAGCTCTTCCGTACTTTTCATTGATAAGATCATTTGCCATAAATATTCCGCTAAACATGATATTACCCATGTTAGCGATAATTTGATAACCAAAAATGCTGTATTCAACACCTTTGTTTACTTGGCTGTGTGCTTCAATAACACTTATAACTATAAATATAATTAGACCATTTATACCAAAAAAGCGATAGGTTAGAAACATCACTATGAAGTTGATCAGTGTATATAATAGTAATAATTTAAAATTGCTCATTGAGAATCGCTAGCTTTATGAAACTTTAGAATATGATATAATATCAAATATAGTTATTACTAACAATTTTAAGGTCTAAAAATGAGATTTGCTCACATAATTCTTAGGATAAAGGATTGATAAAAATCTGTAAGTTTCTATACAGAGATTTTAGGAATGAAAGTGCTTAAAAAAATGGATAATGTCGAGTATAAATACGACTTGGTATTTTTAGTTTATGGATATATTTCAGAAAATATAGTGCTTGAGATTACATACAATTGGGGTAAAAACAATTATGATCATGGTAATGCTATTAGACATCTCTGTATGCAGGTTGATGCTGTATATAAGACTTGTGAAATAATAGAGCAAAAAGGTGGGGTCATTACTCGACCATCCAGCCAAAGCCAGTGAGGTACGCAAATTATAGCATTCATAAAAGACCCTGATGGGTATGAAATAGAATTAATAGAGAAAGCTTAATAATCATGAAGGTTTTAATTATAAGGGGTTATGATAGCTCAACAAATATGGATGAATCTATAGAAGTAGCCGGAAAAAGTATAAATATAACTATGTTACCTATAGGTAAACCGGTATTGCTTAAAAAAAAACTAAAAAGCGTTTTGGCTAAATATAATCCAGCTGACTATGATTATATATATCTAGTATCGATGTCTTCTTGTATAACCTCTATCCTTGACGATAAGTTGCTTAGTAAGGTTTGCTTAATTACGCCTTTCTACCTCCGAACAAAACCTATTTTCCAGCTTTTAAAAGCTACACCCAAAGATTTTTTTGGGTGCTATATACTTATGTTTTTTAGTGGTAAAATGGGCAAGTTTGACCAGAGAATTAGGGTTAAATTGGCTGAGTTAGATAATATTACAGATAATAATTTTTTTCAGCAAAAGTTCAAAAATATTGAAATTATAAAAGGTGTGTGCCATTTTTTGGGTGAATATGGTGTCTTAGATATTGTTAAGAAGGATATTGAGAAATTTATTTTAAATAGAAACCTTGTTAGCGACCACTCGTAAACGTACATAATCAGCGTACCAATTTCCATCTTTATAGAGTTTATCTATAGTTTAATTTTCTACATCCTGTAAAAACTTCTCTTTTTGTCGCCAAATTGATTCAAAATATTGGTTCTAAAAGCAGTTATTCAGTCTATTAAACCACTCTCTCCCTCAAGTGATCTACCCTCTCCAATTTGGGACACTTAGGTGTTAAGAAAAGGAGACAAATATGGTTTACCAAAGATATACAAAGAACTTAAAGATATGGGTTGGAAAGTTACTCAACCTAGAGTATCTAAACGCATAAAAATACTAGGTTTACAAGCTAAGGCTATTCGTAAACATAAAGCAACGACAGACTCTCACCATAACAAACATGTGTCTGATAATTTATTAGAATAAAACTTCACTGCTTTATCTGTAAATCATAGATGAGTTACAGATATAACTTACATACCTACACAAGAAGGATGGTTATATCTCTGTGTGATTATACACTCTGCCAAAGGATCACAATACTGTAGCAAACAGTATCAAGATATTATTTAAAGGACACTGGCTACTATCAAGTATGAGCTCTAAAGGATGCTGTGACGATAACGCTGCTTGTGAGAGTTTCTTTGGAACTTTAAAAGTAGAGTTAGTACATGATGAAAACTATAAAACTAGAGAAGAAGATAAGTTATCAATATTTGAATATATTGAAGCTTATTACAATACAAAAAGAAAACATTCTACAATAAATTATATGACTCCAAATAAATTTGAATATATAATGGAAAATGAATGGATAAAATGTCCCAAATTTACGGGGTATATCACACAGTAAATGCTGTAATAATCGGTAGAGAATTATTTAGAAGTGTTACATAAATATCGTTTATATTCATATTAAAATACTATTTTTGCGTGATCTGCAGAATTATAGATATTATTATAGTGTTTGTCGATAATATCAATTGCCTCATCAGTAGTGTCTACTAAATGTAGTAGTTCCATATCGTCTTGGTTAATTACGCCATAGTCAATCATCGTCGTTTTAACCCAGTCTACTAAGCCTCCCCAAAAATCTTTACCGTATAAAATGATTGGCATAGGGGCTTTTTTCTTTGTTTCAACAAGAGTCGCAGTGTCAAAAAGCTCATCAAGAGTACCAAAGCCACCAGGCATAACGACATAAGCCATAGAATGCTTGATAAACATTGCTTTACGCGTAAAGAAGTACCTATAAAGTAAGTTTATGTCTTGATACTTGTTTGGATGTTGCTCTCGAGGCAGAGTTATATTTAAGCCAATACTCGGAGAATTACCTTGGTATGCACCTTTATTGCCAGCTTCCATAATTCCTGGCCCACCACCTGTGATTATCGTAAACCCATGGTTAGATAGTCTTTCAGCAAGAGCTTCAGTTTCTTTATAGTATTTGTGGTTAGGTTTAAGTCTAGTAGATCCAAAGATACTTATTGCAGGGGTTAGTTTATCTAATCTTTCACAACCCTCTACTAGCTCTGAAGTTATTTTCATAATGTTCCAAGTCTCTTTCGCTCTATCGAAACTTACTTCACCGTTATTATTTGTTACTATTTTTTTAGTTCTATTTGTCATATTTTACCCACCTTAGTAATTTAACTAGTGATTTTTATCACCCAATTATCTATAATTATAACCATTAGTTTGAAATATTTATATAACAAAAATGCTGTAGTTTGTTATCATTAATGTATATATTTCAATCAAATCCACACAGGAGAAAATAAAATGGGTTTTTTAGCAGGAAAAAAAATACTTGTAACCGGTCTATTAAGTAACAAATCAATTGCTTATGGTATTTCAAAAGCTCTTCATAGGGAAGGTGCTGAACTTATCTTTACTTATGTTGGTCAATTTAAAGAAAGAGTTGAGAAGCTATCTAAAGAGTTTAATCCAGCAGCTGTTTTAGAATGTGATGTAACTTCAGATGAGCAAATCAAAACTTTATTTACAGATGTTGCAAAAGTTTGGAATGGTTTACATGGCATTATTCACTCTATCGCATTTGCTCCGCGTGATCAGTTAGAAGGTAACTTCATTGATTGTGTAACTCGTGAAGGCTTTGCTATTTCTCATGACATCAGTGCTTATTCTTTTGCAGCATTAGCTAAAGAAGGACGTAGCCTAATGAAAGGTCGCAATGCTTCTATGGTAGCTCTTACTTACATTGGTTCTGAAAAAGCTATGCCAAGTTACAACACTATGGGTATCGCAAAAGCATCTTTAGAAGCTACAGTTCGTTATACTGCCTTAGCTTTAGGTGAAGATGGTATCAATGTCAATGCTGTATCTGCGGGTCCAATCAAGACATTAGCTGCTTCTGGAATTTCTAACTTTAAGAAAATGCTAGACTACAATGCTACAGTTTCTCCTTTAAAAAAAAATGTAGACATTATGGAAGTTGGTAATACAGTAGCATTCTTATGCTCAGATATGGCTTCTGGCATCACAGGTGAAAATGTCCATGTAGATGCGGGTTACCACAGTGTATCTATGGGTAATGTTCTTTAAATACTAATAAATTGCCTCACGGATTTAGAGGCTTGACTTGGAATTCTCACTCTTAAAAACTTTCTAAACAAATTATATTATTTTAATCCTAACTTCACTAGATCATGAAGTGTAACTACCCCTGTAATTTCGGTATTGTCATCTATTACAACTAGATTGCTTATAGCAAACTCTTCCATTTTTTCGAGAGCTTTCACTGCTAAGTCATCTTTTGTTATTGTTTTAGGGTTTTTGCTCATTACACCAGATATCGCCCGTCGAGAGTTAAATTCATCTGCTTCAAAGATTCTTCTTAAATCACCGTCAGTAAATACACCTAATAATTTATTGTTCTCAGTAATTAAAGTACTTCCGAGACCTTTGTCACTTATTTCTAATATTGCTTTGCGAATAGTGTCTGTTGGCTTTACTTTAGGCACTTCTGTACCACTACGCATAATGTTTTCAACTTTAAGAATAAGCTTTTTACCTAAAGCACCACTAGGGTGAGAAAACGCAAAATCTTTAGCTGAAAAGTTTTTGGCTTTTAAAAGCGCTACAGCTAAAGCATCACCAAGTACTAAAGTGGCTGTGGTACTAGAAGTGGGAGCTAGGTTTAGTGGGCAAGCCTCTTTTTTAACGCCAAGGTTTAGTACAACATCACTACAATTTGCCATTAAAGACTTGCTATTACTTGTGATGCTGATAACAGGTATACCAAGATGCTGAATCATTGGCATTAGACCCATGATTTCGCTAGCATTACCCGATTTTGATATAGCAATTAAGACATCGTTCGAAGTAATCATACCAAAGTCGCCATGACCAGCCTCACCTGGATGAACAAAAAAGGATGGTGTTCCTGTACTAGCTAGTGTTGCTACAATTTTCTTGCCTATATGCCCAGACTTCCCCATTCCCGTGATTATCACACGACCACTATTGTTTTTAAGAATTATCTCACAAGCCTTCTCAAATTCAGGGTCGATGTTATTTTTAAGATTATTTAACGCTTCTATTTCAAGCTCAAAAGTCTTTTGTGCATTTTCAATGTGACCCATAATTTACCTTATTTAGTGCAAAAAGTTTTATAAACAAACTTAGATTCAATTACCAAGTGCGACAACCTTATTTATAGATTCTACCTGAAGAGGAGTTTTGAATCCAAGACTTTTTCTAGGTCTGTTGTTCAATAGGTTTTCAACTCTTCTAGTTTGGTCTTAAGTAATATTATCTAATCTCAGGTTTTTAGAGAAGACTTGTCTAATTAACCCATTTGTATTTTCATTGGTGCCACGTTGCCAAGAAGAGTATGTATCAGCAAAAAATATATCTATATTTAATACTTCTGATATTAGCATGTGTTTGGAAAACTCTTTACCATTATCAAAAGTGATTGAGTGAGTATGTGACGCATTAAGTATTTGTATTAAACTGTTTGCTAAGTTTTCAGCATTCTTACTAGCCAAAGGTTTAATTTTAGTTAGTTTAGATACTCTATCAACTAGTGTTAATAAGTCACCCTTGTGATCTTTACCAATAATAGTGTCTCCCTCAAAATCTCCAAGTCTACTTCGTTCATCTATAAGAAAGTCTCTCTCATGTATTAAAACTCTATTTTGTATTTGGCCTCTATGCTCTTGACTAGCCGTACCTCTTTTACGATAAGTTTTCTGACAACGCAAATAAGTGTGTAAGTCAACGCCTCTTTCTTTATTCCCATAGATATACTTATAGATGCTTTCAGCACTTATGACATCTAACCCACCCATTAGATGTTAAACCGCCACTTATTTGCTCTGGATACCAATACTGTTTGATAAGATGCTCTACATAGCTCCAACCAAATTGCCTAATTTGTTTGTTGCCTTTACGTTTTCTTGAGTTTGCAAGTGATTGTGCTTGTTTAGGTCTATAACCTCGTTTGCCGGTGTTACGGTTTATCTCTTTGTATATGCTACTTTGGTTACAACCAACTTCCATGGCTATTTGTGTTTTAGAAACACCTATTATCAATAGTTATCCAATCTGTATCTTTGTACTTGAGTAAGTTTTGTGTAGGATGGTCCTATGGTGATTCCTTAAGTAGATTTTTAGCAAGTGAGACAATATCTAACTTATTTTTTTAGTGCAACAATTATTTTGTCACACTTACAAATTGAATCTAAGTTTCTTAAAAATACTACATTAACAAAATTTAACCTGCCTGCAATATTACCACAATAATAATTTGCTAATATAATACTTAAGAAAATGATAAGTATAGTTGAAACAATATGTTTGAGAAAATAATCAAAAAAAACTTACTAAATTCGCTAGAACAAATAAAGTACGGCGAAATATATCTAACAACTCCTGAGGGCGATACTTTTTATTATAAGGGTAAAGAAGCCGGTCAAACTGCTGATTTGAAACTTAAAGATTGGTGTACAGTTGTAAACCTTAAATTTAAAGCAGATATAGGTTTTGCTGCTGACTATCGTGACGGCTACTGGGAAACTCCTGATCTAAAGGCTCTTATAAGATTTGGTATAGACAACGAAGAAGCCTTTGGTCAATACATGAAGCCTAATTTCTTCTACACAATAATGCAAAAACTAAGCTACCTTACAAAAAGAAATAGCTTAAAGCAAAGTAAGAAAAACATCTACGAACACTATGATCTTGGTATTGATTTTTATAGCTTATGGCTAGATAAAACTATGACATATTCATCAGCACTATATAGAACTGCTAATGACACACTTGAACAAGCTCAAATTAATAAATACTCAAACATACTAAAAACTTTTGATAAAAAAGAAGGTGCAATACTTGAGGTTGGCTGTGGCTGGGGTGGCTATGCAGAAATTGCAACAACGGAGGGTGAGTATAGCGTTAAAGGGATTACACTCTCGAAAGAGCAACATGATTATGCTAAAAACCGCTTAATTAACAAAAATGCTAATATAGTTATCGAAGACTACCGTATCCAACAAGGTCAATACGACTATATAGTATCTATCGAAATGATAGAAGCAGTTGGTAAACAATATTGGAATACTTACTTCTCAAAACTAAAATCGCTACTTAAAGCAGATGGCAAAATCGTAATCCAAAGTATACTGATTGATAACGCTCTTTTTGATAGCTACTCAAAAGGTACGGATATGATTAGAACCTTTATATTCCCAGGTGGATTTTTACCTAGTCTTGAGCAAATCGATATTGAGCTAAAAAAGGTTAAACTTAAATGTGTAAATAAAGAGCTGTTTGGTAAAGATTACGCAAAAACTTTAGATATTTGGGATGATAATTTTATAACTAAAGAAAGCGAATTAATAAAACTTGGTTTTGATAAAAGCTTTCAAAGAATGTGGAGATTTTATCTAACATCATGCAGTGCCGCTTTTGACCATGGTAGGATTGATGTAGCTCAACTGGAGATAGTACATGCTTAAAAAACTAGTTCTAATTTTTTTTATAACTTTACCAATGCTAAGCTTGGCTGATGAACCTACTCTAAATAGTGTTCTAACGCAAAACAATCAAAGCGTTGGCAAAGTTGAATTTAGAAAATGGTTTTTTCATGTATATAATGCTGAGCTTTTTACAAAAACAGGTAACTTTAGTTGGGAGAAACCTTTTGTATTAAAAATACACTATCTCATTGGCTTCAAATCAAAGACTGTAGCAAATAGCACTATTAGTGAGATTACAAAACAACACCCAAAAGAAATTAAATCGCATAAACAAGAACACCAACAAATCATAGATTCTGTAATTCCTCATATTGCAAAAAATAGCGACTTATATGGCTATATGGATAGTGATGGTTATGCGTATATTTTCACTAAAGAAAAACTTGTTGGTAAGATAAGTGATAAACATCTTTCAAAATACTTTTTTGAAATATGGTTAAGCGATAAAACTTCAGATCACAAAATGTCTAAAAAATTAAGAGGTTTAAAATGATAATGATAAATTTTTGGAAAAAAATAGGAGTAATTATGGCACTAGGATTATTAAGCTGCTCAACAGATATATCACAATACAGAGATGCTACACCAAAGCTATACTTAAAAAAATATTTACAAGGCAAAATAGCTGGTTCTGGCATGATTCAAGACTACAAAGGCAAAGTTACCAAGAAATTTGACTTTAGTGGCGTAGCTAGCTGGAGTGGAGAAACTGCCACATTTGATGAACACATGGTTTATGATGATGGCTCAAAAGACCACCGTATTTGGACTATTAAGAAGATAAGTGACAACTACTATGAAGGCATAACTGATGATGTAATCGGTATTGCTAAAATCTATGTTGAAGGCAATGCTATGAACTGGAAATATCAGATGAATATACCATTTGGTGATAAAAAGTATAAAATAACTTTTGATGACTGGATGTATCTGATGGATGATGGATCATTAATTAACAAAAACACCTTCAAAAAATTTGGCTTAAATGTCGGTGCTTTAACACTAATGATGCACAAATAAAAAGAAACCTTCAAAATACAGTGCATTCCCCTTCAAGGGTTGAAGAGGTGGGCTACGAAGTAGCTCGGGTTAGTACTTTAAAACAAGCAAGGAAAACTATGAACTACAACGGCAAAACTATTTGGATAATTGGAGCTACTGATGGCATAGGTAAAGCGTTAGTTGAAAAGATAGATGCAACTTATGATACTAATTTCATACTCTCTGCTCGCTCTGAAGATAAGCTAAACACTATAGCAAGTAGCCTAAAAAACAAAACTCAAATTATAAACTGTGATGTTGCAGATTTTGAAAACTTTGCAAAAGCTTCTAATCAAGCATTAGAGCTTAAAGCTGATGCTATTATATATTTACCTGCATTTTATGAACCATCTTTAATCTGTGATATTGAATTAGCTAATCTCAACAAAACTATCCAAACAAATCTAACAGCAGTATTTTATCTTATAAGATTTGTACTACCTTATCTAAAGCAAAATTCTCACTGCCAACTCGCCATCACAGCAAGTGTTGCAGGATATGTCGGTCTACCAAGATCACAACCCTATTCAGCAACTAAAGCTGGCGTTATAAATTTAGTTGAGAGCTTGAAAGCTGAAAATCAAGAATTAGATATTCGCCTGATAAACCCAAGTTTTGTAAAAACCCAACTTACTGAGAAAAACAATTTCAAAATGCCTGCGATTTTAGAACCTAAAAATGCAGCAGATGCTATAATAAAAGGCTTAAACTCAAATATATTTGAAATACATTTCGCCAAGAAATTTACATACACGCTAAAATTTATCGCAAGCTTACCTTATAAGCTGTATTTTATAGTTGCTAAAAAAATGATGTAGAGAAAAAAATGCAAAAGAAAACAAATACACTAGCTCTTATAACCTTTATTGCAATGCATTTAGGATGTATTTTGATATTTTTTATGACTTGGAATACCACTGCTTTAGTAGTTTTTCTAATTACTTTCTTTATCCGAACTTTTGCCCTAACTGCAGGCTACCATAGATACTTTGCACATAAGTCATTTCAAACTACACGCGTGTTTCAGTTTATACTTGCTTTACTTGGCTCATGGGCATCCCAAAACGGTCCATTGTGGTGGTCAGGTCATCATCGCTCTCATCATATTCATTCAGACAAAGAAACAGACCTACACTCCCCTAAAAATGGTTTCTTTCAATCTCATGTAAGATGGGTATTTAATCCCGAATATGATGCTGTTGATCCTAAATTCACAAAAGATTGGATAAAATTCCCAGAACTTGTATGGCTTGATAAATACTGCCATCTTTCATTTACACTATATTTAGTTGGGCTTTTTATTTTAGGCTCTGCTATATCTTATGCTTACCCTAGCCTTGAAACTTCAGGTATATCTTTTGTACTTTGGGGTGGGATATTTAGTACCGTGCTTTTATACCACACAACTTTTAGCGTAAACTCTATTTGTCATATATTTGGGAAAAGAGATTATCAAACAGGTGACGATAGTCGCAACAATTGGTTTATAGCTTTGCTTACTTTTGGGGAAGGCTGGCATAACAATCATCATAAATTTGCCTATTCTGTGAGAAATAACCTTAAATTCTGGCAGATCGATATTACTTATATGATACTTTCTATCTTGAAAAAATTCAGAATCGTTTGGGATTTTAAAGAACCTAAGAGTCATTAAAACTATTTTTATAGCTTTTTAGTTAATTCCTTTAACCTTTTCGAAAAGATATTTATATTCAGATTGCTCACGAAAAATATTGGCAGACAACCTAATAGTGCTTTTATCATAACATCTCCACCGCTATATTTTTCGCCTGTGAAAATGTGCACCCAATTATCTTCTGGTAGATATACCATCCACTCTTCCTGACTTTCTTTATGTACAGGAGCTACAAGTATATCTTCTACAAAAATATATTGATACTGTATATTATAACACCTAGCATCATCTTTATAGTTCATAAACAAAGTTCTTTGTACAGGATACCTTTATCAGCATTTACTTTTACTCACTCTTTTATGTACGGTTTAAGATGAGTATAGACTTTTGTAATTTTAGCAAAATGAGCTAACTCATCTGCACCTTGATAAAACTGGAAATTATCAGCACGTCTATTAACTCCATGCGTTCGCATTACTGTCGTAAATGTAGCCATTTCTACCCAACGCATAAATAGCTCTTTTGACCTTTTTAAGCCATGAAGCGTAGTATAACCACCAATATTGCTATGGCTTAATCTCATCCCACACATTCCCTCAGAAAGTGCTGCAGGGATAACCGAAGCTAAACTATCAGGCAAACTAAAGTCCATACATTGGTCATCAGCCCATAAAAGTAAATTATAAGGCTGAAAGCTATTAAAACCTGCTCTCATAAATCATACAATTTCACCAAGTTTGCCACACTCTTTTACTGCCTCAAAATTTGCCTTATCCCAAAGTCGTGGCCAGTCATTGTGTACAACCGTTGCATCTGTACCATCATGTAACTTACAGTCAGTTGGAAGATATTCACCAAAATCAGCCATCCACCCATCTAAACCTAACTCAATTAATTTTTTTTTGATTAATCTATTTTTATACCATTCAAAAGCATCTGTGTTAGTAAAATCTACAACAGCACAATAAGACTCACCAAAGTCTACTGTATACTCGCCATTATCCTTATCTGTAGCGTAGTAACCTAACTCAAGTCCCTATTTATAAAGTGGGCAATCCTTTATCAAATATGGATTTATATACCATACAAATCGAATACTTTTTTCTTTAAGTTTGAAGATTTCTGTATCTAGTTTTGGATATAATTCTTTGTCCCATTGCCAGTTTAAGTTAAATCTTTTACCAAAAATAGTGCGGCGTTCACCTTGCCAATCTTGTGCTCATATCTCTGAAACTTGTACGTCTTCATCTATAGCTTTTTGAGATTTCTCTGAAACCACATACTTACCATCTTGTATGCCGAGAATTACAACATTATAAACCCAGTCTGGTAGCTCTTGGTTTCTACCAAAGAAATTTGATACTTTAGAGACCAAATTTGAATATCTATTTTCAGATTCAAAGACTATTTTACTAGGGACCTCCCAACATTCTAACACATGAAAATCAGCATTTTCAAAGTTAAAATCCATATAAGTAGTATTCTGCATATGGCAAAAATATTTTTTAGTAGATATAAAAGTTGATTGCGGATAATTAGTATTGCTTAGATGCAAGTTGTAAGTGCGACAAAATAATTGTTGCACTAAAAATGTAAGTTAGATATTGTCACACTTGCAAAAAATCTATTTAAGGAATCACCATGGGATCATCCTACACACAACTTACTCAAGTACAAAGATACCAGATTGGATAACTATTGATAATAGGTGTTTCTAAAACACAAATAGCCATGGAAGTTGGTTGTAACCAAAGTAGCATATACAAAGAGATAAACCGTAACACCGGCAAACGAGGTTATAGACCTAAACAAGAACAATCACTTGCAAACTCAAGAAAACGTAAAGGCAACAAACAAATTATGCAATTTGGTTGGAGCCATGTAGAGCATCTTATCAAACAGTATTGGTATCCAGAGCAAATAAGTGGCGGTTTAACATCTAATGGGTGAGGTTAGATGTCATAAGTGCTGAAAGCATCTATAAGTATATCTATGGGAATAAAGAAAGAGGCGGTGACTTACACACTTATTTGCGTTGTCAGAAAACTTATCATAAAAGAGGTAAGGCTAGTCAAGAGCATAGAGGCCAAATACAAAATAGAGTTTCAATACATGAGAGAGACTTTCTTATAGATGAACTAAGTAGACTTGGAGATTTTGAGGGAGACACTATTATTGGCAAAGATCACAAGGGTGACTTATTAACACTAGTTGATAGAGTATCTAAACTAACTAAAATTAAACCTTTGGCTAGTAAGAATGCTGAAAACTTAGCAAACAGTTGAATACAAACACTTAATGCGTCACATACTCACGCAATCACTTTTGATAATGGTAAAGAGTTTTCCAAACACATGCTAATATCAGAAGTATTAAATATAGATATATTTTTTGCTGATACATACTCTTCTTGGCAACGTGGCACCAATGAAAATACAAATGGGTTAATTAGACAATTCTTCTCTAAAAACCTGAGATTAGATAATATTACTTAAGACCAAACTAGAAGAGTTGAAAACCTATTGAACAACAGACCTAGAAAAAGTCTTGGATTCAAAACTCCTCTTCAGGTAGAATCTAGAAATAAGGTTGTCGCACTTGGTACTTGAATCTAAGTAATAAATTATCAGACACATGTTTGTTATGGTGAGATTCTGTCGTTGCTTTATGTTTACGAATAGCCTTAGCTTGTAAACCTAGTATTTTTATGCGTTTAAATACTCTAGGTTGAGTAACTTTCCAACCCATATCTTTAAGTTCTTTGTATATCCTAACACTTCCATATCTAGATGCTCATTAAATATAGCGGTAATAGCATCATCTAGCTCAGCATCATTAGATTGCCTTTTACCTATAGGTTTATGTATACATCTGTAATATGAAGATGTGCGAACATTCAAAGATTTCAATAGTGTTGTTACTGGCATAACTTTACAATACTCTTTAATAAAGGCGTACCTTATAGAGTTTGCTTTGCAAAGTACGCTGCTGACTTTTTTAGTATTTCACGCTCTGGATGCCTGTTTGAGTTTTTTCTTCAAATCAGTATTTTCAGATGATAATTGCTGATACTGAGTTTTATAATCTATTTTTATATCTTTTGATGGGGTTAACATAGCTTTGGATATCCAAGTACTTAATGTCTTATATTTTATCCCTAAATTATCTGCTATTTCTCGTCTATTTGCATCTGGTTGCAAACATAATTTAACAGCCTCATCTTTAAATTCTTTTGTATATCTTTGGTAAACCATATTTGTCTCCTTTTCTTAACACCTAAGTGTCCCAAATTGGAGGGTATGATCACCCTTAAGCTTTTGAAAAAAGAAATTTTTCAATATTATCTCTTAGTTTTTCTATATTTTTTATAGTTAAAGGTGCAATGAATAAAGTATCATCCCCAGCAACAATCACAATAATCTCGAAACTATTCTTGTTATAGTTTAGCAGATACAACTATATTTGTATTTGTTTTGTTTTTAATGTCCTAGCCCTTTTTTTTAAAGAATGATTCTAGAGTTTTTGAAATGATCATATCATTGCGAAGTAAAAAAGACGGATAGAAAGATAATATTTATTTTATGTTTAATTATTTTTGGAGATTCTATTGGATCAGGGATAATTTTTCACATGACTCCCAATTATTTTATACGTAAGCGTCTCACGAAGTACATCTAAGTGATTTAAAATCTAAAAATTTTAAATATTAGTTATGGTTGATATCAGTTTTCAATAGGTCTCTTTATACAGTCAGTATCATTACTTTTAGCAAAAAGATTTGGTTATAGAACAAGTGAAATTGGATGATTTTTTACTATTATGTTTATAGGTGTTGCAATATCTTTATTATTTGTACAGCCTATAGTATCAAAGCATCTAAAGGTACTTATTATAATAATTTTGAGTCTAATAATTGTTTGCATTATATTGATTATCCAAGGGATAGTAATTCTTTTAGATATTTGGATCATAATTAATCCATTTTTTTCATTTCTATTACGTCGATAATCTTTTATATCTTTACTACTTTACCCAAAAGTGGATATGCTGCTATATATTCTAAGAGTTCTGAGCGTGTCTACTAAATTGTGTCTGTATCTAGTCGACTTTATAAATTAAATTGAAAAAATAATAGATGACTAGATATTAAAGATATTAAATATACAAATTTACTTTTATTCTATTGAATATGCAATTATATAGACTTAGTATTTTCCAGATGGTTTGTGTATAATCTATAACAAAATACTATAATGACTTTTTTATAAAATGAATTTATTTTCTTCTTTAGAGAACCAGCAATCTGTTGGTCAATTTTCAGAGCAAGCCTACCTAAATTACTCAATGTATGTGATTTTGGATAGAGCATTGCCGCATATATCTGATGGTTTGAAACCTGTTCAACGCCGTATAATATACGCAATGAGCGAAATAGGTCTTAGTCACTTGTCTAAGTATAAGAAGTCTGCCCGTACAGTTGGTGATGTACTGGGTAAGTACCATCCGCATGGAGATAGTGCTTGTTATGAAGCTATGGTTCTTATGGCACAGGATTTCTCTTATAGATATCCTTTTATAGATGGGCAAGGTAACTGGGGCTCAGTTGATGATCCTAAGTCATTTGCGGCGATGAGATATACAGAATCAAGACTTTCAAAGTATGCAATTTTGCTCTTAGAAGAGCTAAAAAAGGGTACTGTTGATTGGGTTAAAAACTTTGATGGTACAATGGATGAGCCTAAGCTTCTACCATCACAAGTACCAAATATACTTTTAAATGGTGCTATGGGTATTGCTGTAGGAATGTCTACATATATTCCCCCGCATAATATTACAGAAATTATAAATGCTTGTTTGCATCTTTTGTCGAAACCTAAAGCCAGTATTGAGGATATATTAGAGATAGTCGAGGCTCCTGACTATCCGGGTGGAGCAAATATAATTTCATCAAAAAAAGATATTGAAGAGGTTTATAGGGCTGGTGCAGGTTCAATAAGACAGCAGGCAGTATATAATTTTGGTAGTTCGGGGAATGTGATAATAACTAATCTACCTCATCAAGTTGCAAGTGCAAGCGTAATGGAGCAGATTGCAAATCAGCTAAAAGCTCAAAAAATTTCTTGGATAAAAAATATTCAAGATGAGTCTGATGATAAAGACCCTATAAAAATAGTTCTATACTCTAGCACTACAAAGAAAAACACCACTAAATTAATGGGACATCTTTTAGCTACGACTGATCTTGAAAAAAGTTTCCGGGTAAATATGAATATGATCGGGCTTGATAATCGCCCTAGAGTAAAAAACTTGTTAGAAATACTACAAGAGTGGCTTGAGTATAGAAAACTTACTTTGAGTAAAAGATTACAGACTAGTTTAGATAAAGTGTTAGCAAGACTACATATACTCGATGGTTTGTTGATTGCATTTTTAAATATCGATGAAGTGATAGAGATAATTCGTAATTTTGATGATCCAAGTATTGAGTTACAAAATCGATTTGCTTTGAGTGACATTCAAGCCGAAGCAATTTTAAATATCCGTTTGCGTAAATTGGCAAAAATTGAAGAGATCGAAATTAAAAAAGAGCAGTCAGAATTAGCTAAAGAAAAGGAGCTTTTAGAAAGTTATCTGAATAGCGATGTTAAATTTAGAAATCTGATGAAAAAAGAATTTAAAAACATTCTGGAGAATTTTGGCGATAAAAGACGCTCAAAGGTTATACAATTTGATAAAGCTCAAGCTCTTGAAGAGAAAGATCTTATCCCTAATGAAAAAGTTACTGTAATACTTTCAAAATTAGGTTGGATAAGATGTGCTAAAGGAGAGAATGTTGATGCTACAGGATTTAACTACAAGCATGAAGATAGTCATCATTTAAAGTGCTCTGGCAATAGCAATATAAAAGTGGTATTTTTCACTAAATTTGGTAAATCTTACTCTATGTATATAGATAAAATACCATCTGCTAGAGGTTATGGAGAGCATATTACTACTTATATACCTTTAGCTAAAGGTGATTTAATTATTGGTATGGAATTTGTAAATAAAGCTCCAGGTTTCTTGATATTAAGCCAAGAAGGTAAGGGTTTTGTGATACCGGCTGAAGATCTTTTAAGCAATAAAGTTACAGGAAAGAATGTCTTTGATGCTAAAGATGTGTGTAGCTTTATACCATTTGATGAAAACAATAAGATTCTCCTAGTGAGTACGCAAGGTATAGCTGTGATACGAGGATATGAAAGCTTTGCATTAATCAAAAAAGGTAAAGGTAAGACACTTATAAAGTTAGATAAAAAAGATAAACTAAAGTTCGTACAAGCATTTAATTCAGAAACTCAAGAGGTGGTTCTAAGTGCAGGCAAAAGATTTATTCGTGTTGATAATAAAAATATAGAGACATATTTTACAGATAAAACAACCGGCGGCGGAGTATTTCTACCACAAGGATTTAGAAAGATTACAAAGATTGAGACAGAGGAAAATTGATAAAAAAGATAGCTGTACTTGGAGCAATTGAAAAGAGATAAAGCCTTTGTTAGAGAAGCTGGCAAGCTATGAAGTTGTCGAGTATGCGAACAATAAATACTACACTGCGTAATATAACGGATATCAACTAGTTATTGCTTATAGCAAAATTGGTAAAGTTTTTTTGGCTATGACTGCTACTATTATGATAGAGCATTTTGGTGCCGAAGTTTTTATTTACTGGGGTAGCAGGTGGTTTGCAAGACTTAAAAGTTGGTGATATGGTTGCTGCAACAGCTACCGTTCAACATGATGTTGATATAACAGCTTTTGGTTATCCGTATGGTAAGATTCCAATTTCTGAAGTACAAATAGAAACTCCAAAAGACTTACTTTCAAAAGGAGATATGGTCGCAAAGGAAATTGAGCTTGATTGAAAAATAGGCGCAATTGCTACAGGAGATCAGTTTGTACATTCTGCTAAGAGAAAAGATTTTGTAATCAAAAAATTTGCTGCAAAAGCTATCGATATGGAAGGTGGTAGTGTTAATCTTGTATGTAAAGAACTCGATGTACCTAGCCTTATTTTGAGAAGTATATCAGATACTGCTGATGGTGATGATCCTGAGAATTTTGATGAATTTTCTATGATGGGAGCACAAAGATCAGCAGATTTTGTTATGAGTTTAATCAAAAAGCATCTCTGAAAACCCTTGAGTAGGAATTTTAATGACCAAATTTCCCACGCCTGTGTTAAAAATCTTAGCAATAGATGTACTGTACCCTCAATTTTTGCCTTGTTGTGATAAATTTGAAACTAGTTAATCTGCATACACAGAGTTTTAGTGGGTCCTACAAATATTTAACTGCTATTGTATTTTCTCTCTTTTTTTTTCAGAAAAATTATCAAATCCGATAGTAGTTCAATTAAGCAAATAATAATTAGCACTGGATCGATAAGATAATTCCATATATTAATTTGTAGTAAATAACTTAAAGATGCCAGTACAGCAGCTAAAAATATAGCATTAAATACGATGAATCTTTTTGATATTAATAATAAAACAAATCCATAAGTAAATATAAACGGCACTACAATATAGGCATTAAAACCAATATCATATAATTTATATGATGATATGAAAAAACATCCATAAAAAATTATACAGATTGCTATAAAAGATAAAGATGTATATGAAAATGTTACAACTTTATTGTTATATAACTTACTTACTATGATTATTAGTATAAATAGAGTTGAGCAAATACTTAAGTATCCAATATAGCTCAATGCTAGTTTAGCGGCTGTATTATTATTCACAACAGGTAAGAAATTAGATATTATAATTATAAGTAATGTAATTGTAAGTTTATATTTCTTCGGTAGAAAAGATAAAATCTTCATAAAAAAATACACTAAAAAAATATTGGTAGCTTATTAGCCCATAAAAGTTAAGCATTATTGATCTCCTTTGATCTTAAAGATATCTATGTTGGTTCTACTAGATTTACGATCCTTAATATATCCACCATCTGAAAGAGATAGTAAGATGTTTTGTTTGTCTACAATTAGCGTTGGGTATCCTAGAATATGCTTATCTTTATTGGCTAATGTATATAAGTTTTTCCACTCTGAACTACCATCTTTTTTGTAGGCTCAACTAAGATTTAATCTATTTACTGTTGAATTGTTATAAGCTAGAAGAATACCATCTTTGGTTTTTAATGCGGATATACCTTAGTCAAGATTGTTTAACTCGGTAGATTTACTCTTAGACCATGTTTTACCTGCATCAAAACTTTCATTAGTATAAATCTTTTTTTTGTTGCTAGCCATTTCTCTGTAGTATGCTATAGCATGTTTTTTTTGATACTGGTACTATATTAGTCTGAAGATTTACCCCGTTGTCATAATTTCAGAAGCATCTATTAGCTGTCCATCTTTATTAAAGACTAACCATCTTCCATCTATTTTATTGCATTCTTTATACACAGGTAATGCTCAGTAGCCATTTGAGAGTGCTACGGCGGCTCCTCATGTTAGAGTGCTGTAGTTAAATAAAGGAGAGCTAATTATAAGCCTAGGAATGCTCTAAGTCTCACCATGGTGGTCAGAGTACATAATGTTAAGTGATGAAGTTGCCCATCCCCCAGAAGAAGAGCTAAAAAACAGTCAAATTTTATTTCCTTGCTATAGTATCGAGGGATTACCTAAATGATCAATACCTTTTTTAAAAATAGTCTGATACTTACTTGCATTCATAATACTCTTTGGTTTTGAAACTTGTCAGTGTTCACCAACTTTCTTTGCTGATGCAAACATGATGTTTGTATTATAACTAGTTTCTCTAGAGCCACTATACCAAGTTACAAATAATTTATTGCCCATTTTTGTTATAGAAGAGGCATGGTTGTAAATATTGTATTTCAGTGTTGCTATCTTAGTAACCTTTAAATGGCTCGGTTCCTCTAATAAGCTAGAGTTTTTGTACGTGGAAAATATATAGCATAATACAGTAATGCTTATGTAACATAAACCAAAAGCTATGGTTATTGTTTTTTTTTCATGTTCTATGATTTTTTAATATACATATTTATGGTATAGAAGTATATCTATAATTAGTCTAACTTTCATTGTTGAAAGGAGATTTTTTACAATAGCTTTGCTTTATTTGGACTATATAAGTATGTATTATAGGGACTAATGTTTTAAATTGTTTTTTTATAGATTTACTTTAATGAAAAAAAATATAGTTTTTACTCTGATGTTTTTAAGTGCTAGCTTTGCTTACACATTAACCAATCAGCAAGCCCAATTTTCAAAACAAGCAATAGAGGCCTTGGAAACGAAAGATTACAAGTCATATTATTATTTAAAATCAAAGCTTAAAAATGCAAGTATTTATACGTATTTACAATATAAAGAAATAAGTACCGATCCAGATATTTTTGAGCAATCTACGATCGACAGTTATATTAAGCAAAATAAGAGTAGCTATTGGACAAATAGGTTGAATGATGACCTTTCAGCACATTATGCTAAAAATCATAAATGGGAATTGTTTAATAAGTTTTATGATCATAACTCAGGTATATCTGGTAAATGTTGGGCAATGCAGGCAGAGTATGAGCTAGGAGATAAGAAAAAAGCGCTAGATGACTACGGTAAAATTTGGCAAAACCGTGTGTATATGCCTTCAGACTGTAGTGAAATACAAAAGCTTTGGGATGATGCTGATTATAAACCAAAATCATATATTGTAAGTAAATCTTATAATCTAGCGTTTGCAAATAAGTTTAGTGATGCATTGTGGCTTTTAGATACTTATGTAGAAAAAAATGATGATTATGTAAACTATATAAATGCGTGGAAAGCAGCTACAAAAGACCTTAGTAAGCTTGATAGCTTTATAGTGAAATATCACAATTATAGATATGTTGATAAAATTTTTATTGAGATATCAAAAGACTGGGTTAAAAAAGATGCAACAGCTTATGCAAAAGTGTGGGATAACCTTAAAAATAAAAGATACTTAAGTGATAAGGCAAAGCAAGAAAGTATATCTGCAATAGCTGTTAGTTTTGCTCGTTCACAATCACCGCAAGCTAAAGATTGGCTCGCAAAGGTTGATAAAAAGTATCTTGATACTATCGCATGGGAATGGCTACTAAGAGTAAGTATTTATAACGAAAACTATAAAGGTTATATAAAACTCTATAGTCAATTACCGAAGAAATCTCAGCAAGATGATGCGTGGAAATATTGGTTAGCTTATAGTTATAATAAAACAAACCAGCAGCCAAAAGCTAAGCCTATACTTGAAGAGCTTACAAAGGAGCCACTTGAGTATTATTCATTCTTAGCATCTGATGAACTTGGTAAGCCTTATAATTTCGGTAATGTTAGTGTTTATAAACTATCTGCTAGTGATACTAAAAAGCTTCTTAAAGAAGAGGGTGTTCAGCAAGCTATAGATTTGTATCAAATTGGTAAATATAAGGATTCTACAAGTCTTTGGAAATATGATATCAGAATTAAACTCAAGCAAAGGCAAATCAGCCAAATTAAAGAGCTAGCAAGGTTAGCCGAAGAGAATGATATGTATTGTGCTGCTATATTTAATATGGCAGTTATAGGGCAGTACTCTGATGTTGATCTGCTTTTCCCTAAAGCATTCATTTCTATTGTAAATAAAAATGCAGATAAATATGGTATTGACCGAGATCTAGTGCTGTCTATCATGCGTAAAGAGACTTTATTTGATGTAGAGGCTGTTTCGTACGCAGGTGCTAAAGGTTTGATGCAAGTAACTATCCCAACTGCTAAGTTTATTGCGAAAAAATATAGCCTTAAATTGAGTAGTGAAAATGATATCGTGAAGCAGATATTCTCACCAGAAAATAACATCAAAATAGGTACGACAAATCTGTATTTCTTAGAGAAGCTCTTTAAGAAAAATATGATTTTGGGTATTGGAGCATACAATGCTGGCCCTGGTAATGTAGCTAAATGGCTGACTAAAAAAGAAGTACCTGCTAAGCAATGGATTGAGAATATTCCATTTGGAGAAACTCGCCATTATATCCGTGAAGTATTAGTGTATATTGTTGTCTACAATAATTTTGTATTTAAAAATAAGAAAGAAAAGATAAGTGACTTTTTAGATTATAATTTGTCAGATATGCAGAGTTTTAGGTAAAGTTAGTTTAAATATGTATAAGAAATTATTGTTTATAGTTGTAGTAATATTAGCAACTTCTACATTATATGCTAAAGAAGATGGTTATAACTTTGTGGATATAAAAGACAGCCAGTTTGCCCGGAAGCTAGCTATCAGTTTCGTTCTTTAGGTTTAAAAGATAACTCTACATTTAAACCTGAAGATGTAAAGGCCCTAGGTTCTAAAGACGAACTTAATAAGATGAGCTTAAGTTCATGGAAGACGCTAAAAAAGTATTAGATATTTCCATATAATTTAAGAAATGCAAAAACTAACTATGTAAGCTTACCAGAAATCAGTCCTTTTATGATGGTGTGGTCAAATGAGTATAAGAAATTTATACCTGCAGCATGGGTATATTGGGTTGGTGACGGCAGAAGCTGTTGATGGTCATTTTCAACCATACAATAGGGTCTTAGAGCCGATTAATTTCATCTTTGTAGTTAAAGGTTTTAAAGATGCGAAAAAAGCCAATAAATTCCTGGTTAATGAGTTAAATAAAGCTGGTTTTACTAAAGAATATTCTGATCAGCATACTATTGGCTATGCAGGCATATTTAAGAATAAAGATGGTAGATTAGAGTTTTATAAACAAATAGGGGTATAGTCAATAAAAATTATCATGGTTATACATTCGAAGATGTACCTGGTCCTGATATTGGAGGTAACCATTTTAGAGTGTTCGGGCCGTATCAAGATAAAGATAATAGTGCTTATGTTTATACTGAATCAATATCAAAAGAATCTACAAGGTTCTATAAAAATGGCGATCAATGCGGTCATATGTGCGCATCATTTACAAAAGCTAAATCTTCTATTGTAATAGGCTTATTAGATAATGTTGGAGCAAAAATTTACTCTACAAACCTTTTTACTACTATACCAGACACTCTAGTCAAAGCTGGCGATAATGTTGATACATACTTTACTGGAGATCAGCAAATAACTAACAATCAAATTGCAGATGCAGCTTTGTTGCTATGTTTAATAATAATTAGTTATAAACTCTCTTTGAGATAATTATGCCAATTTGTACTGGGATTGGTATAATAACATTACTTAGATTTACCATATAAATATATCTCTTATGATTTCTCACCTTAGGGTACACTCAGGATTTTCTGTAGTTGACAGTACAGTCAGATTAAACGATCTTTTTGCAGTAGCAAAAGCTAAAGGAGTTGTTGCAATAGCATTGACAGATGTATCAAATTTATTTGCGGCAGTTAAGTTTTATAAACAAGCCTTAAAAGCAGGTGTAAAGCCTATATTTGGAGTTGAGCTAAAGATCGACACAGACTATGGTGTGTGTGAGTTAGTGTTGCTAGCTGAAAATAATGATGGCTATCAAAACATTGTAAAGCTTGTATCAAAATCATATCAAGAAGCAGAGAGATTTGGCTCAATTCCATTAATTCCAAAAGATTGGATGAAAAGCAATTGCCTTGATGGTGTTATTTGCTTAAATGGTGGTCAAAATGGCGAGCTTGGTAAGGCTATTCTACAGCAGAATAAAGAAGCTACAAAAAGAGTGCTTGATTCATACATTGAGGTATTTGGTGAAGATAATTTTGTGGTTGAGATTCATAAATTAAACTACGAAAACGAGGGCCTTTATAATGAAGAGGCTCTTAATCTTGCCAGTGAAAACAATCTATTTACAGCTGCTACAAACCTTACGGTTTTTATGGAAGCAGAGGATTTTGATATTCACGAAATTAGAGCGTGTATAAATGAGAAAACAACTATACTTGATGAAACTCGCAAAACTAAATTTACGCGAGAGCAGTATTTGAAATCATCTTATGAAATGTATTCCTCATTTGATTTTGCTCCTGTACTTGTTGAAAACACTATAGCCATCGCAAAAAGATGTAATGTCTCATTTGACTTAGGAAAGCCTTGTTTGCCAACGGTAGATATTCCGGAAGGCTTAACGGAAAAAGAATATTTCTCAAAACTATGCTATGAAGGTCTTGAAAAGCGACTTGAAAAAATACTAGTAAGTAAGCCACAAGACAAGCATGATCATGTGATAAAGGTTTATAAAGATAGACTTCAAGTAGAGATAGATATTATTTGCGATATGGGATTTCCGGGGTATTTCTTGATTGTAGAAGACTTTATTCGCTGGTGTAAGGAAAATGATATACCAGTAGGTCCAGGGCGTGGTTCTGGTGCCGGTTCACTTGTGGCTTATTCATTGCTAATTACAGATATTGATCCACTACCTTATGGTTTGCTTTTTGAGAGATTTTTAAATCCTGAAAGGGTATCTATGCCTGATTTTGATATTGATTTCTGTATACAGGGTCGCGATAGAGTTATCAAATATGTAGAGCAGAAGTACGGTAAGCAAAGTGTAGGACAAATCATAACTTACGGTACTATGGCAGCTAAGGGCGTAGTGCGAGATGTAGTGCGTGTAATGGGGAAAGGTTATGGCTTTGGTGATATGATAGCCAAGCTTATCCCAGAGACGCCAGGAACTACCTTTAAAAAGATAATTGCTAAAGAGAAAGATGGTAAGCCAAATGATGATTTTTGTGAACCATTATATGATGAAATTCAAAGTAACGAAGATGTAGCAGAAATTATCGAAAAAGCGCAAAAGCTAGAAGGCTTGCCACGAAGTGTTGGAAGACACGCTGCCGGACTTGTAATATCACCTACTGTGATTTCAGACTTTGCTCCTGTTTACTGTGAAAGTAAAGGTGGCGATATTGTTACACAATTTGATAAAGGCGATGTCGAAGATGTAGGGCTTGTGAAGTTTGACTTCTTAGGCTTAAAAAACTTAACGATTATCAAGAATGCAGCTAATCGCATAAATGCTAAAAAAGCTAATGGTGAAAAGCCTTTTGATATATCTGATATTCCATTAGATGATAAACAGACATATAAGCTTTTACAAGCAGGTAATACAACAGGTGTGTTTCAGTTAGAGTCACCAGGGATGAGACAAATTGTCAAAGATCTAGGAACTTCAAGCTTTGAAGAGATTATTGCCTTAGTAGCATTATATCGTCCTGGTCCGATGGACAATATCCCGACATTTATTAATCGTAAACATGGTAGAAAACGCACAGTATATTTGCACCCGCTACTGGAAACAGTTCTCCAAGAGACTTATGGTATACCAGTCTATCAAGAGCAAGTAATGCAGATGGCTCAAAAACTAGCAGGCTATACGCTTGGTGGAGCAGATTTACTCCGCCGAGCTATGGGTAAAAAAATCCCTTCAGAAATGGAATTACAAAGAAAAATCTTTAAAGAGGGTGCTTTAGAGAAAAACGGCATAGATGCTGGCTTGGCTGATGAGATATTTGATCAAATAAGAGCATTTGCAGGTTATGGTTTTAACAAATCTCATGCTGCAGCTTATGCACTTATTGCTTATCAAACAGCATACTTAAAAGCGCGTTATACTGATGAATATATGGCTGCACTTATGTCTGGGGATATGGGCAACACAGAGCAGTTAGTTAAGTTTATGCTTGATTGTAAGGATATGAATATCTCTGTTAAAGCTCCAAATATAAATGAAAGTTTTTATGATTGTATTGCGGTTTCTAAGGGACAGATGATGCTAGGGCTTGGATCTATAAAAGGTTTGGGTAAGGAGGCTATAACAAGTATTCTTAGTGAAAGGCAAGAAAATGGTAAATTTAGCTCGATGTTTGACCTTACACGCCGTGTGGATTTACGAAAGGTAAATAAAAAAGCTCTTGAAACACTATGTTTTGCAGGTGCAATAAGTGAGATATCTATAAACCGAGCTACAGCATTTAACAGTATTGAAAAAGCTATAAAAAATGCAAGTTATGTGAATGATATGGCTGCAGCAGGTCAAGATGATTTATTTGGCTTTAATGACCAAGAAGATGATTATACTGATGTAGAGCTAGAAAAAGAGTGCTATCGTAATGAGTGGTGTTTAAAAGAGCTTCTAATCAATGAGAAGAAAGCTTTAGGTATGTACTTTAGTGGGCATATCATCGATGAAGAAAGTCATTGGCGAAACCATGTGAATTTTAGCGATTTAGCAAAAATTCAGCAACCAAGTATGGATGGTAATTCTGTGAGAATTATTGCTAGCTTAATCACTACGGCAATTCGTAGAAAAACTAAGACTGGCAAAATTCTTTATATATTAAATATCGATGATGAAAAGGATAGAAGTGATTGTCTTATCGGTGAAGAAACATTTGCATCTGTGAAAGATAACATAAAAGTCGATGATGTAATTGTTGTCGAGGGAAAGGTAAGAAGAGATAACAAACGAGAGACAAATAGTCTGAGTGTCGATAAGGTGCTACCTATTGCACAGTATATCGATGAGACATTCAATAAAATCTCGCTAACCTTAAAAAGTGAGCAGGTAAATACTACAAATCTTGAAAAAGTGCTAGAAGAGCTAAAGACAAATATAACCAATTCAGAAGCTAGTGAAAATAAAATTTTAGAAATTTGTGTGGCTTTAGATGATGTCAAAGCAAGCTTTGATTCGCTAAGTAAGCCATTTTCAGCCTATGATTTTGTCAATAGTATTAGTAAGCTTATAGCAGAAGGTAGTACTGTTAGTTTGGGTGGATGATTTTTAGGTGTTAATGATATTATGAAAGAATTTTTCATAAAATTAGTTTTTTAGTATATAGCTATGCTTTTATATTTCTTCTTATTTTAGCTGGTATGATCTGTGTGGGATTAATAATAGCTATTTGAATATAATAATCTATTTAATTCTAGTGTATATATGGTTAAGTTTGGTATGGGTATTGTATGAAGTTATATTGCTATTACCTATTCCTCAATTCTTATTAAGAGTATTTTTTAGTGCTGTCTTAATTGTTAGGAAGCTTTATCTATGCAGTATTATATAATGAGGCAAACAACTTTATATATAGTGTTATAGGGTATAGTTCTGTTAATTTTAGAGTTAGCTCGACCTTGATTATACTTGTTCTAGATTTTAATTTGCTACTATGTTCTGAATATATTATGTTAATTTCAATAATTAGTTTTACGGTTGTTGGTTTATAGGCTCATTATTGCCAAAAAATGTTGAAAGGGTGTCTTCTCATAATGGTTTGATTCATGTTATTTGCATCAATATTAACATCATAATTTGTTAGTGATATTGTTTTTAATAATAGAGAGCATTCTATATTATATATATTATTAACATTTAATTTTAGTAATGATGTGAATATTTTATATAGTTGTAAACTCAAAAAAAATTATAAAGTTGCTGTATTGAATGATAGAAGAGTTTTAGTTTATCGTAAGAACGCACCTCAATCATAAAAACTTTTTGCAGATAAAGACTTTTATCATGGAATATTATCTAATGAGACTGATAGATTGGCTTGGCAGGCTACTAGAGATTATAACAAAAACTAAAATCTATCATTGATACTATCTTAAATAAAAGTATTATACTACCTATTGAAGAAAATAGCAGTCTGGTACCATCTGATCCCATTCCGAACTCAGAATTGAAAAGGACTTACGCCGATGATAGTCTAGAATTCGCTAGGTGCAAGTAGGTAATCGTCAACACTATTCAAAAATTTTTTAAAAAATCTTTAAAGTCTCATCTTTTTTAAACTAAAATATTAATTTAGCAAATGCTGATGCTACAACTATATATGATGCAGTTAAAGCGCATAGGTAAGCAGGAATTGTAGGGTGTATTGAAACTGTGCTTTTAATTATGGTTTAAATCTCCAATTTGAGCCTTCAATGTATGTGATGAATGATAAACCAAGTAGGTCGTTTCAACAATTGGGTAAAATTGATAGGGCAAGTTAAAAATTGATAAGCCTAGATTTTACAAATGTTTTCATCTTCTAAATATGTTATCCTATACTACAATTTTATTAGATTTGAATATAAGATGTTTAAAAGTCTTCCTTTATTTATTGGGTTACGATATATTCGCGCGAAAAAGCGAAATAGTTTTATATCTATTATTTCAGCGATTTCATTTCTAGGAATATCTTTAGGTGTGGCAGTACTTATCACAGTAATGTCGGTAATGAATGGTTTTGATGATCAAATCAAAAGCAGAATACTAATGATGGTGCCACCATTAAAAGTTTATGAAATGGGTGGAGAGCTTAAAAATTGGCAAGATTTGTCAAAGACTATAGAAGCGAAAGCACCAAAAGTAAAATCAGCCGCACCTCTTGTAGAGTCACAAGGTTTGTTAAGTGCAAATAAGGGTGGTAGTACTACGTCATTTGTGCAAGTGCAAGGGATAGAGCCTAAGTATCAAACTAAGGTGCTACCAATAGCAGGTCATATAGTTGATGGTAGTATCGCATCTCTTGATGACGGTAAAGGCTACAATGTAGTGCTTGGTAGTGCTTTAGCAAACAACCTAGGTGTAACGGTTGGAGATAAGGTTACACTGATAGTACCAAAAGTAAATATTACTCCTGCTGGTATGATTCCTCGTATAAAGCAGTTTAAAGTTACGGGGATTTTTTCAGTCAGCTATCAGTACGATGCTTATTATGCGATGATTAATATCAAAAATGCCCAAAAAGTTTTCGAGATGGGCAATAGAGTTTCATCTTTACAGCTTGGTACTAAAAATATTTACGATGCACCGATAATCAAGAACAAACTTAATGATGGAGCATTAGCGTCTTACTATTTCACTCGTGACTGGACTGATGCAAATAAATCATTCTTCGATGCCTTGAAAATGGAAAAGACCATGATGTTTTTTATATTGCTTCTGATAATTACGGTTGCAGTATTTAACTTACTGTCCTCGTTAGTAATGGTTGTTACAGATAAGCGAAGGGATATTGCAATTTTACGCACAATGGGCATGTCTTCAAGACATATAGTTACAGTATTTATATATCAAGGTTTCACAATTGGTCTTATAGGGACTATATTGGGCGTATTACTTGGGATAGTGCTTGCTACTTATGCTACTGAGATTGTGAGTTTTATACAGCAAGTTAGTGGCATACAAATAGTCAGTGCAAGCGTGTATATAATAGATTATATCCCATCAACACTAATGTGGTCTGATGTAGTAAAAGTAACCATAGTTTCGATGATACTAAGCTTCTTAGCTACTCTATATCCTGCGTGGAGTGCATCAAAAGTACAACCTGTGGAGGCACTAAGATATGAGTAATAAAGTTGTTTTAAGTTGTAAAAATGTCTCTAAAAAATATACAGAGTTCAAAAGCGATATTGCGATACTTAATAATATCAATATAGATATTTTAAAGGGTGAAAAGGTTGCAATACTTGGATTGTCAGGCTCTGGTAAGACTACACTACTTAATATACTTGGTGGGCTAGATAAATGTAGCTCCGGAGAGGTACACCTAGCAGGGCAAAGATTTGATAATCAGTCTGTCAATAAACGCGCAATGATGCGTAATAAAAATCTTGGTTTTATATATCAGTTGCATCATTTATTGCCAGAATTTACTGCTATAGAAAATGTGATGATTCCTCTAGCTATTACTAAAAAGTCTAGTAAAGCTGAATCAATCAAAAAAGCAAAAGAGCTTTTGAAAAGAGTTGGTTTAGATGAAAGGTTTAATCATAAATCATCCGAGCTTTCTGGTGGCGAACGCCAACGAGTTGCCATAGCTCGAGCATTGGTTACAAATCCTAACTGTATATTAGCTGATGAGCCAACAGGCAATCTCGATATGGAACGCTCTGATAGCATATTTGGGCTTATGTGCGAGTTAAGTCAAGACTTCCAAACTAGTTTTGTGATAGTTACTCATGATGAATCTTTAGCTAAAAAGATGGATAAAATCTATAGACTTGTAAAAGGTAATCTCTTACAAGAGGTTTAGATATTACTTGAGCTTGTTACTTCTTTCTTAGAGGTGCATCTTAACAACATATAACCACAAACACCAGAAAGTATAGAGCCAACAATCACACCTATTTTAATTGAGTTTAACGTGTGATTGTTATTAAATGCGAGTGTTCCTATAAAAATAAACTCACCGTAAATCAGATACCGCAAAGTAGACTTGCACCATAAAGTTGAGTGTTTGGTATATCTTTAGCCACTTTTAGTAGGTTTAGCTTTTTAAAAGTACTTAAAACCGCAAAGATTCCTAATTGTTTGCCGATAAATAAGCCTAATATAATTCCTAGTGTTATTGTTTCAAAAAGTACAGAAAAACTTATTCCAGAAAAGCTTATTCCTCTATTTGCAAAGGCAAAAATTGGAATGATAAAAAATATAACCCATGATTTTAATGAGTCTGCAATAAATTTAGCTGGAGATTCTTGTTTATTTTCAGTATCGAAATGGATGCATAAGGCTGTAATAAAGCCTTATAATATAGCATGAACACGTGACTTAATAGCACAAAACAAAGCAAAGAAACCAATCACAACATATATTGATACCTTATTTATTTTAAAAATGCGGTTTAAAATAACCATTAAGATTATGAAAAAGCCACCTAAACTAAGCGATAGCAGCGATAAACTTTTGTTATAGAAAATAGCAATAATAACTATCACAGCAATGTCATCAAAAATAGCTATAGTTATAACGAGTAATTTTAATTTTGCGAGTATTACAAGAGTAAAGGCGATGTCGGTAGCCGATGGAATTTCCCAACCATTCATTGCGTTGGAGTTGCCAAAATTTATTGTAAAATAAATTAGACTTGGAACTATTAAGCCTGAGAAGGCATCTATCATCGGTGCTATGATGTTAGGTGGTTCAGATAATGATTACTCTATGGCTTCTCTTTTTATTTCTAAACCTATGTATAAGAAGTAGATATCCATCAGCCCATTATTAATCTAGTGCATTAAGTTTTATCTATAATTAGGTCTCTTATACAGAGCTTAGCATTTGGTTTCTAGCATGCCGTAGTATGAAGATAAAGGGGAGTTATTTATCATTATCGCAAGTAAAGCAGCTACAAGGAGAATTAAGCTACCAAATATATCTGATTTTGTTGAAGATGCACTCATAGCGATTCTTGTTTTTTTTATATGCTTGTATTTATTGGATTGTATACATTTTATCGGCTTTTTTAAAATATTTTTTTTATAAACTATACATACATAAAAGCAAGCACCACAACATTAGTCCAGCCGAAACCATCTTGGACTACATATTCGCCACCTGTGGTTTTTGAGTTTGGGTTACCAACATCGTACTTTTCACGAATTTTATTGGTTTTTAGATATTGATTATTTACAGTATTTACAAATTGTGTATCTATAGTTTTTGCAAGCTCATCAAAACCATAGTTTCTTAATCTTATTACCGTTTGCCAATGTAGAGGAGCCCAACCATTTGGAGCGTCCCATTGTTGTGCAATATGTTGAAGAGTAGTTACTAGACCATATTCTGTTAAGAAATCTTTCTCTATAATTTCTGCAATTTTATGAGCCTGTTTAGGTGTCGCTATATTTAAAAATAATGGTGTATTACTTGCTAGTATTAGTATATGAGAGTGAGAGTTTGAATTATGATTTATATCACAGAAAAAATCATCATTCTCATTACAAAACTTAGTTTGAATTTTATTTTTTCTAACATCTGCTATATTTTCATACTTGGCAACTTTAGCATAATTACCAATTTCTTTAAACCATTTACTAGTAAGATTTTAAAAGCAATAGAAATAAGAGTTTAAATCTATAGGTAGGATCTCTGCCGTTTGAAGAGTATTAAAATCATCGTCTTTTGAAAACCAACGACTACTGAAATCACAACCTGATTAACAATCTGCTCGTACATTACGGTAGAAATTATCTTTATTTTCTATGCTATTTGCGTGCTCTATATCTTCTATCTAAGACTCTGGTCTAGGAGTATTATTTTCATCCCAGCATCTATTATAAGCCATCTATATTTCTAGCTGTATTCATCCAAAAACTATATTCTTTTTCTAATGCAGGTAGATAACCTTTTACCGCATCTATTCCTAGTTCTTGATGTAGAATGTCTACTATTAGGTAAAACAAAGGTGGCTGAGACCTTTTTAGAGAGTATGTCAGATTAGCATTGGGAATAAAGCCTACAGTTGCTACTAAATACTTAAAGTTATACGCGATATTTTTATCATTTCAAGATCATTGGATATTCTCAAACCTTCACAAGTAAAGTAAGTATCTCAATATTAAACTTCTCTAAAGCGACCACCAGGTATAATATAAGGCTTTGGTAGGGCAATTTAAGAATTATCCTTATCTTTAGTATCATTTTGCTGTGAAAGAAAGCTCCACATCTGCTCTATATATTCTTTGAGAGAAGCATTATCTTTAGGTTGATAAGATTTCTCTCCAAATGGCGGGATGAAGTTCGCTTCCACAAACTCTAGAATATTGAAATCTTCAGAGTTTTTGGAATTATGAGATTTAACCCATATATCTTTAGAATCATACTTTGGGATCATATCGACAAAATATTTAGAGTCTTAAAAGCAAGGTGTCAATTGTACTGCTTCAAAGAGTCCTCCAGATGTTTGAATCTGTTTCGAATTAATTCATGAGTTATTCTGTTTTCGTGTAGTTTTGCATATGGTGGGATTAGTAGTATCAGTAAAGCTATAGGTATTAAAACACAATAAAATGCCGTAATTACACCTAAATATGCAAATAGTTGACTAACAATTCTTGATCCAATAGTTCCACCAAGTGCTGATGATATAATTATAAGGCCAGCCATCGCACTTTGTATGTTAGCTAGTTGACTACTCAAAATGCTTGAGCAAAGAGTTGGGTAAACTGGAACCATAAAAAAACCTATTAAAGGAAATAACAAAGCAACGCCAATTCCGGTAGCAGAATTTTTAGCATTATCAGGAACTAGCTGAGATAACTGTAGTGTACAGATAAGTAGTATTGCACAGCTTGCTAAACCTAAAAGTAAAACTTTTTTCCAGCTCGTTTTTTTCATTTTAATACCAAAAAACATTCTGCCAGCTGCTATACTAAGGGCAAAGAAGCTAGCCATAATAACACTAGTAGTTTCTGAAAGATTCAAAATGTAGTTGTTAAATGTAGGCAACCAAGCTTGAACACCTTGTTCTATAAATACATAAAAGAAAGCGCTTACTATAAATAGCATTACAATCGGTAACTTTATAAGCTTGAGTATAGTGATTGTGTCTGTAAGGGCGTTTGAATTAGTTTCTTTTTTTACTGAAGACTCATCAAGAGTAGTAAATAGCAATCATAAAAATGCAATACTTGCAAGTAATGTAATGCCCCAGTAAGTATTTAATCAATTTCCCAAATATATTAAAAGCACTAAAAAATAAAAAACTAAGGACAACCCCCATTTGAAAACTTCCTTCAAGAAAACTTACTAAAATAGCATGCTCTTGAGAGTTTTTTGTAATAATGCCGACAGTTGAATATATAGATAGTTTAATAAGTGCAAAAGCTACACCAATCATCACAAATAATAACTTTGTGGATAAAAAATTATTAAGAATAGGCATTGCACTACAGCCAACAATTATAAATCCAAGTCCGATGAGCATCACTCGCTTATAACCAAGTCTAGGGATAAATGATCATACTAAAAATGATACCCCTGCAATAGTTAAGTCTTTATAGGCATCGAGTATACTAGCTTGGACCTCTGTCACACCGTAATGCTTTACAGATTGAAAAATTACGATGCCTACACTATTTAGTAAAATAGCACACACAAAAAAGTTTAAAAATAGTGATAATTTGAGTTGAAAGAATTTCATTTTTTATTTCAAAAAAGTAATGTGTAAATTAAGAATAACCAAAAACTATAGTTCAGATAAGTTTTAATATTTGTCAAAATGAGAATTTATAAATGTCGTAGTTAAAGCTATGATTAGTTATTAGGGGTGTAATGATATTTTATTACCTCTATACAACTTACACGTTTTAAGCTTGTGTTTGTTACCTAACTAGTAAATTAATGGTGCGATAAGCTAGATTTTTTGTTATTATGTTTTTGAAGTTCAATTAAAATAGAACGTTGTATGAAATTAATAGTAACAAATCAAGCAACAATGCTTTCTGAGCTAGTTATAGTAGCTGAAGAAAACTTACAAAAACTAGTTGATGCAACTAAGTGTCCTATTTCCAAAGCGTTACTTGGCAGAAAAGTATTTAAAGCAAAGTTTGGGGAGGTTTTACCTCTTTTACATGGTGAACGAACAGTTGTTTTGCTTGGCTTGGGAGCTAAACAAGAATTCTTACAGTCTGAATATGATAAAGCTATAGCAAATGCTGCAGTACAGCTTAAGAAATTAGATATCAAAGAAGTTGCAGTAACTATAGATTATGCTTTTGTTGGCGATATGGATAGTTTCGCTCGCGAGACTGTGAGAGCATTAATTTCAGAAACTTATGTGTTTGATGAGTTAAAGACTAAAAGAGAAAACTATTCATTATATGCTATTGAACTAGTTTATAGCGGTGAGCAAGATATTGATCAAGCTGCTAAAATTGGTTCAGCTATTGCTTGTGGTCAAAACTATGCGAAAGACTTGCAAAACTTACCGGCAAATATCTGCACAACAGATTATATGCTAAATGAGGCTAGAGAGCTTACAAGTAAAAATGATAATTTTAACCTTGATTACCTTGTTGAAGAACAAATGGCTGCGTTAGGCATGGGTTGTGCTTTAGCTGTAGGTCGTGGTTCAGATATGTCTAATTACACTGTATGTATGGAGTATAATGGCACAACTGATGATGAAGATCCTATAGTAATAGTAGGTAAGGGCTTAGTATTTGATAATGGCGGTATTTGCATTAAAGGTGCAGCAGGTATGGACTCTATGAAAATGGATATGGGTGGTGCTGCAGCTGTTATTGGTACTATGAAAACTCTAGCGATGCTTAATCTTCCTATAAATGTGGTTGGTGTTATGGGCTTAGCTGAAAATGCTGTAGATGCTAGATCTTATCGTCCAGGTGATGTACTTAAAAGTATGAAAGGTATTACAGTTGAAGTTAGTAATACTGATGCAGAAGGTCGTCTAGTTCTTTGTGATACTCTTACTTATATTGGTAAATACAAGCCAAAAGCTGTTATAAATATTGCTACTCTTACAGGTGCTATTATTATATCTTTAGGTGATGCATTTACAGGTATGTTTGCAAATAGTGAAAAGCTTGCAAATAGTTTGCAACAAGCATCTCAAGCTTCAAATGATTTGATATGGAGATTACCTTTACACAAGCCATATATGAAAAAACTAGATAGTAAAGTTGCAGATATGGATAATTGTGGTAGAGACAGATCAGCAGGTTCTATAGTTGCTGGACTTTTCTTATCTAAATTTACAGAAGATTATGAGTGGGCTCATCTTGATATTGCAGGTTCTGCAATGGGTGATTTTGCTAACTGTAAAGCAAGTGGTCGTCCAGTACCATTACTTACTCAATACCTACTTTCTCAGTCTAAATAATATTTTAAAAGTTATTTCTTCTTTATATTTTTGTTTAGGAGGAGCTACCAAATAAGTTAAATTATTTATGGATAGTCCCCTAGTATATTTTTTGTTATATGATAAAATTCTTTTGTAATTAAATTGATACTCTCAAAATTGATTACGGAGATTTTAAAATGGTCAGAATTAGTCAAGAAGCAATCACATTCGATGATGTTCTTTTAAGCCCAAGATATTCAAATGTACTTCCTCACCAAGTATGTCTAAAGACAAATGTTACTAAAGATATTCAGTTAAATATTCCACTAATTTCAGCTGCTATGGATACTGTAACGGAGTCGCGTCTTGCTATTGCTATAGCGCAAGAGGGTGGTCTTGGTATAGTTCATAAAAATATGTCTATAGAAGCTCAAGCTCAAGAAGTAAAAAAGGTGAAAAGATTTGAAAATGGTATGGTTATTGATCCAATAACTATAAATCCACACAACTCTATAAAAAAAATAATGCAACTGGCTCGTGAGCACAATTTTTCAGGCTTTCCTGTTGTAGATGAAAATAACCTAACTGTAGGTATAGTTACAAAAAGAGATTTTAGATTTGCTAAAGATTTAGATGCTCCTGTAAGTACTATTATGACTCCAAAAGAAGAGCTAGTTACTGTACCAGAAGATGCCGGTCAAGGTTCTATTAAGAAAAAGCTTCATGAGCATAAAATTGAAAAAGTGCTAGTAGTTAATGATATTGGTAAGCTTGTAGGTCTTATAACTACTAAAGATATTGAGAAATCTCAAAATAAGCCCAATGCTTGTAAAGACTCTCTTGGTCGTCTAAGAGTAGGCGCAGCTGTTGGTACAGCGACAAATACTAAAGAAAGAGTTACAGCACTAGATAAAGCTGGTGTGGATGTTGTGGTAGTCGATACTGCTCATGGACATTCACAAGGCGTGCTAGATATGGTTAAGTGGGTAAAAGATACTTATCCGCGCATACATGTTATAGGTGGTAATATCGCAACTGCAGAGGCTGCTAAGGCTCTAATCGAAGCTGGTGCAGATGCTGTAAAAGTTGGGATAGGACCAGGATCTATTTGTACTACTAGGATTGTAGCTGGTGTGGGAGTACCTCAGATTACAGCTATATCAAATGTTGCAGAAGCATTAAAAGGTACTGGTGTGCCAGTGATTGCTGATGGCGGAATTAGATTCTCTGGAGATATCGCAAAGGCTATAGTAGCAGGTGCATCTGTTGTGATGATGGGTGGGCTTTTTGCTGGTACTGAAGAATCACCAGGTGAAGTTGAGCTTTTCCAAGGTAGATCTTATAAATCTTATAGAGGTATGGGTTCACTTGGTGCAATGGAGAAAGGGTCATCGGATCGTTATTTCCAAGCAGATACAGACGCTAAGAAATTTGTGCCGGAAGGTGTAGAAGGTCGAGTTCCTTATAAAGGTTTGCTTGCTGCAGTTATTCATCAGTTGATAGGTGGACTAAAATCAAGTATGGGTTATACTGGATCAAAAGACATTCATACAATGCGTACAGAGCCGACATTTGTGCAAATTACTGGTGCAGGGTTTAATGAGTCTCATGTACATAATGTTGCTATCACAAAAGAGCCACCTAATTATCAGTCGTAAATAAAAATAAGGCTATTATTAACTTATTTTAGATATATTTTATTTGTGGTTTTAGCTACTTGCTAAGCAAGTTTTTGCGACATACTTTTTTCATGGCAGCCCTCAGACTTCGCTCAGGGACCGGTATGCAAAACTGCCTAGCACTACTCTATCGTAGTTAAAAATAAATAGAAAATAAAAAACTCGATTAAGCTCAAGCAGTTTTATTATCTGATAATTTATTTTTTGAACTACGGGTCGCTATGTGCCTCACATTTTTATTTTAATAATCTTGATTAATTATGGTTATAATCTTTTTCTGAAAAAGCTATAATCTTATATCTTTAAATCTATTTTTAGATTATATGACTCAGCAAGCTATATTGTTTTTAAATGGCACGGTCGATTTAGAATTTTGTGCAAATTATATTTCAGAAAATCATTCTAATTTACCCGTAGTCTGTGCAGATGGTTCTTTCAACAAAATTCAAAAATCTAAAAATCTTTATCCAAAAATTATAAAAGTAATCGGGGATTTTGATTCAATTGTTTGCCCAGAAGGTGAACTATTTGAGATTGATCATAATCAAAACACCACAGATTTTGAAAAATGTTTAGATTATCTTATCAAGAACGAATACGAGGAAGTGTTTGTCTTTGGGGTATCCGAAGGTGAGATGGATCATTTTATCGGTAATATGTCTACGGCCTTGAAGTATAATGAAAAGATTGAAATAGAATTTATTGATAAATACTCGCGTTACTTTTTTATTGCTAAAAATTTTAGTGTAGACGGTGTAATAGGTAAGATGTTTTCTGTTATGCCTTTTGGTATTGTAGAAAATATACATTATAATGGTTTAAAATATCCTTTTGATGGTCAAAATATGGCTCTAGGGGCAATGATAGGGACACGCAATTATGCAGTGGAAGATACTGTAACGATATCTTATGCTAGAGGAAATATATTGCTTTTCATATCACATAATAATTACAAGGATAGAGTGCAAAAATGAAATTTCGTGATGTTTTTGAAAAAAATTTACAGCAAGAAGTTAATCTGAAAGAAGAGTTTGCTAAAGATTCTAATCGACTAGAAAAATTATCTTTAGAGCATGAAGGGGTTTATTATGATTTTTCAAAAAATATAGTTGATGATGAGATTATAGGTACGCTAGTTTCTTTTGCTAAAGAAAGTGATCTTCAAAGCAAAATATCTGCAGTGTTCGAAGGAGAGAAAATTAACACTACAGAAGATAGAGCTGTGCTACATACAGCTTTAAGAGATATGTCTAATAAGCCTCTAGTTATAGATGGTCAAGATATTCGCAAAGAAGTTTCACAAGAGAAGCAAAGAGTCAAAGCTTTGGTAGAAAAAGTGATTTATGGTAGCTGGGAAGGCTTTTCAGGTAAGAAAATAACTGATGTTGTAAATATTGGAATCGGAGGATCAGATCTTGGTCCTAAAATGGTGGTTAGAGCATTACAACCTTATAATGAAAAAGGCCTAAAAGTACACTTTGTTTCTAATGTTGATGCAGACTCTTTGCTACAAGCGTTAAGTTTGGTTAATCCTGAGACTACACTATTTATAGTGGCTTCAAAATCATTCTCAACAGAGGAAACTTTGATGAATTCTACCTCTGCACGCAAATGGTTGCTTGAGCATTATAATGATCAAAAAGCTGTAGCTAATCATTTTGTGGCTATATCTAGCAATTTGGATAAAGTAAAAGAATTTGGCATAGACCTCGAGCATTGCTATAAAATGTGGGATTGGGTTGGTGGTCGCTATTCGTTATGGTCATCTATTGGTATGTCTATAGCTTTTGCTATTGGGTATGATAATTTTGAGAAATTATTAGCAGGAGCTTATTCTATAGATAAGCATTTACAAGAGGCTGATTTTAGTGAGAACATCCCTATCATGATGGCTCTTTTAGCCAATTACTATTCTGCAGTTTATGAAGCTCAATCACAAGCACTATTACCTTATGATAATAGGCTTAGCTATTTTATAGACTACCTGCAACAAGCCGATATGGAAAGTAATGGTAAGTCAGTTAATATATTTGGAGATAAGGTTGATTACCAAACTGGTGCGATACTTTGGGGTGGTGTTGGTACCAATGGTCAACACGCTTTTCATCAGCTTTTACATCAAGGAAACCTTTTTATTCCAGTTGATTTTGTGGCTATAGCAAAGAGTTATCATGGTTATGACAATCATCAAGAAGCACTTTTATCAAACTGCTTTGCGCAGTCTCAAGCTCTCATGTTTGGACAATCACATCAAATGGTATATAATGATTTGTTGAGCTCGGGTATGAGCGAGGCTGAAGTTAAAGAATTAGCCCCGCATAAAGTTATACCTGGAAATAGACCAAGTTCGACGCTATTGTTAAAAGAGCTGACACCTTATAATCTAGGGGCTTTGATAGCACTTTATGAGCATAAGATATTTGCACAAGGAGTGCTATGGAATGTAAATAGCTACGATCAATGGGGTGTAGAAATTGGCAAAAAACTCGGTGTAAATGTATTAAAAGCTATGAAAGATGATAAATCTGATGCTTTTACAGGACTAGATGATTCAACAAAGAAATTAATACAAAAGGTATTAAAGTAATAAATGCTTACAAATAAAAAAAAAGGGTTTTCACTAGTAGAGCTAATGGTCGTTATAGCCATTATGACAATACTTATGATGGCTGCTATAAGCTTTTTTCTTTTTATTATAAAACCTTTGCTGAAACAAGGCTCACTAACTTACAAAAGTTGATAGAGTTTTCTGTTATAAGGGCAAAATCTGATGGAAGCACGGTTATTATATGTGCAGCGACTCCAAATAGTTTTGCATGTTCAAATACTCAAAGCTGGGGGTATGACCTTATAGTTGCTTTTGAAAGTAAGAGTGGTGAAGCAACTTATATTAGGGCTTATGATGAAATAATTGCTAATTTATATCAAGGACATAATGAGCATTTATATGTACATTTATCTGCTAGTCCGAGCTATATGAAGATTAAACTTAATGGTCTAATGGCTACTGGGAATGGCAACATCACTTATTGTGATAAGAGCAACAAGTTCCAGGTAGCTTTAGTTACAAATTTAGTGGGAAGAGTTAGGTATACCGATCAACAAGGTAGTTATAGTTGCTAATAAAGTTTTATTTATCAAGGAGAATAACAAATGACAAGCGATAGAGTACCAATGACACCAGCAGGTGAAACAGCACTAAAAGCAGAGCTAAATCAACTAAAAAAAGTAGACAGGTCTGAAATTATAAAAGCAATTGCAGACGCTCGTGATCATGGTGATTTAAAAGAAAATGCTGAATATCATGCTGCTCGTGAACGCCAAAGCATAATCGAAAGTAGAGTTAAAGATATCGAAGGTAAGCTGTCTCATGCTCAAGTGATTGATGTAACTAAAATTCCTGCTAACGGTATGGTTATATTTGGCTCTACTGTTACTTTGATGGATTTAAAAACTGAAGTAGAAAGCAGCTATCAGATAGTTGGTCAAGATGAAGCTGATGTTGAGCATAACAAAATATCTGTGGCATCACCTTTAGCAAGATCTCTGATAAAAAAAGAAGAGGGTGATGAGTTTACTCTTGAAACACCAAAGGGCAAAGTTTCTTACGAGATTGTCGAAGTCGAGTATAAATAATTGACACTAAGTCCCAAATATAAGCAACTAATCAAGTGGCGTTCCATAACTATTCTATGAAAAAAATTACTATCAAGGGTGCAAAAACCCACAATCTTAAAAACATCGATGTTGAAATACCCAGAGATCAACTTACCGTCATTACAGGGTTAAGTGGCTCAGGTAAATCTTCACTAGCTTTTGATACGCTATATGCAGAGGGTCAAAGAAGGTATGTAGAATCACTATCTTCCTATGCAAGACAATTTTTATCAATGATGGATAAGCCAGAAGTTGAGCATATAGAAGGGTTATCTCCAGCTATATCGATAGATCAAAAAACTACATCTCATAACCCACGATCTACAGTTGGTACTGTGACAGAGATTTATGATTATTTGAGAGTATTTTTTGCACGAGCAGGTACACCAAAATGCCCAGCGCATAACATCGAGCTTAAAGCACAAACCATAAGCCAAATGGTTGATAAAATTTTAGAGTTTGGCGATGATGCTAGGCTTATGATTTTAGCGCCAATAGTATCTGAAAAAAAAGGTACTCATCATACTCTGTTCGATAAAATATTAGCACAAGGCTATATTCGTGTAAGAGTGAATGGAGAGTTTTATAATCTTGATGAAGACTATCCTGAATTAGATCGCTATAAAAAGCACAATATTGAAGTAGTAGTAGATAGATTTAGGCCAAGAAAAGATAATGAGCAGCGCATTGCAGAGTCTCTAGAAACAGCTTTAGATTTAGGTAATGGTATTATCAAGCTGGTGGATATAAGTGGAAGTGTTCCAGATACGCTATTTTCATCTAAGCATGCTTGCCCGTTGTGTAATTTTGCATTAAAAGAACTTTCCCCTAGAATTTTCTCTTTTAATAGTCCATTAGGCTCTTGTAGTAGCTGTGATGGCTTTGGTGTTAAGGAGTTTTTTGATGAAAAGAAAGTTATTGTAGATAAAAGTTTATCTTTAAAAGCGGGAGCGATTGTTAAGTGGACTAAGGGTAATCAATATTACTACTCACAACTTGAATCTTTAGCAAAGCATTATAAGTTTTCTTTAGAGACACCTTTTGAAAAGATACCAGAAAATATACAGCAAATTATAATATATGGTTCTGGCGTTGAAATTATAGAAATAACTATAGATTCTATTCGTGGAGGTAGACAAACTCGCTCAAAAACTTTTGAAGGAGTGATACCTCATTTTGAAAGAAGATATTATGAGTCAGATTCTGATATGGTTAAAAAAGATCTTTCTGATTATATGAGCATTCTTAAGTGTAATACTTGTAAGGGTGCAAGGGTTGGTGAATATGCTCGTCATATATTTATTGCAGAAAAGAATATTGCTGATATATGTGCGTTATCAGTTGATGATTTATTGGGTTGGTTAGATGGACTAGAGTTTGTCGGGCAGCAGCAAAAAATAGCAGAAAATCTTCTAAAAGAAATTCGATTAAGAGTGCAGTTTCTCTCAAATATAGGATTAGAATACCTAAGTCTTTCTCGCCAAGCAGATACTCTCTCTGGTGGAGAAGCTCAACGCATAAGGTTAGCTAGTCAGATTGGTGCAGGTTTGGTTGGTGTAATGTATATACTTGATGAGCCATCTATAGGTCTTCATCAGCGCGACAATCAACGCTTACTTGATGCATTACATAACCTTAAAGACCTTGGTAACACTGTGATTGTAGTTGAGCATGATGAAGATGCTATCAAACAAGCTGATTATGTGATTGATATGGGTCCTATGGCTGGTGTGCATGGAGGAGAGATTGTTACTGCAGGTGATTATGAAGCTATTTTAAAAAGTAAGACGTCTCTTACTGCAGACTACTTGAGTGGTCGTAAGAAAATAGAAGTTCCTAAAAATAGATTAAAAGCAGTAAAGAATACTTACCTTGAGATAAAGGGTGCTACAGGAAACAATCTGCAAGGAGATAACCTGAAAATTCCAATTGGTGTGTTGACTTGTGTCACAGGAGTATCAGGCTCGGGAAAATCAACTTTAATAAACAAAACTCTATATCCATTAGCATCAAGACTACTTAACCGTAGTAAATTAGTGCCGATGGAATATAAGTTACATAAAGGTTTTAATCACTTTGATAAAGTGATAGATATCGATCAGTCACCAATCGGTAGAACTCCTCGTTCAAACCCTGCAACTTATACAGGTGTATTTACTCAAATTAGAGATATGTTTGCATCTACAGCTGAATCTCTAGCAAGAGGTTATAGTTCTGGTAGGTTTAGTTTTAATGTTCGTGGTGGGCGTTGTGAAGCTTGTCAAGGAGATGGTGTTATAAAAGTAGAAATGCATTTCTTGGCCGATGTATATGTAGCTTGTGATGTATGTAATGGTAAGCGATACAACCGTGAAACTTTGTCTGTACTTTATAAAAGTAAAAATATCTACGAAGTTCTAGAAATGACAGTTGAAGAAGGACTAAGGTTTTATGATGTGGTGCCAAGTATTCGTACTAAATTAGCTGCTTTGATGAGTGTTGGATTGTCATATATTAAACTAGGACAAAGTGCTACAACGCTTTCAGGTGGCGAAGCTCAGCGCGTTAAGCTAGCTAAAGAGTTAGCAAAACGCTCTACAGGTAAAACTTTGTATATAATGGATGAGCCAACTACAGGACTTCATTTCTATGATATTCACCAGCTTTTGAAAGTTATCACAGATTTACGCGATAAGGGCAATACAGTTATAATTATTGAGCATAATCTTGATGTAATAAAAATGTCTGATTGGATAGTTGATCTTGGCCCTGAAGGTGGTAATAAAGGTGGACAAATAGTTTTTGAAGGTACGCCTGAAGATATCATCAAGCAAAAAGAGTCTTATACTGGTAAGTATTTAAAAAAATTATTGAAGTAATTTGAGTAAGATCAATTAATTAGGAGTATAGATTATGCTTCAGAACCTATCCTAAGTACTCCAAATGAATAGAGTGTTTTAGTATCTGTTTTATTGGGGTTGTTATTGCTTATAAGATATAAAAAATCATTGTTTTGATTTGGTTTTATATTCTCTTAATTTTTATGTGATGTAGCTATATTTCCACAGATATTTCCAAAAACACTAACTCTATATCCGTCGTTATCATTGGGGGCTGCTTTAAAAGTAAGGTAATTATTTTGGTCACATTCTTAAGTATCAGCTGTCTTAACTTTGAAATAACAGTAATAATTTTTTCTTGTGGATTATGCTCACAAAAACGATCATCGTTAAAAAGGTATTTTTGAGATAGAGTGAGACTATTGCTTTGGCAATTTACACCATTTTTGTTACATATCTCGATATTTTTAAAAGTTTAATTCATAAAAGAGATACTTGTGTTTGAGGAATCAAAGCTATTTAGGTATGAAGCAAACAGTTTGGATAGACTAAAAGTTGATAAAGCTATAGTTATAAGTTTTTTCATATTTGTATATACAATAATACATTTGTTTGTACAATAGACTTTACAGTATTTTAATATTATTTACAAATATGGTTTAAATATTGGAGGTGCTAATTTGTAAAGTTAATTGTGACTTTTTAATTAAAATTCTGTTGCTAAAATATTGGCGTATAAATACTTTTTCTAATATAGTATACTACTAAAGTTTCATTCACACCTTACAGATAAAAAGGCATAAATAAGAATATGGCAGATAAAAATAATAACAGGAACAATATGACAAAAAATATTGTTTTTTGGATATTGATAATTGGCGGTATGTTACTAATGTTTAATGGTATAAATGATACAAATCAATATTCTAAAAGTATTAATTACTCAACATTTGTATCGAAATTAAAAGATAATGGTATAACTTCAGTTGATGTTGATGGCAGAACTATCAAAGGTAAAACTAGCACAGGTGAAGATTTTATAACCTATGCACCATTATTAGATGGTAGTTTGGTAAATAAACTGGAAGATAGTAAAGCAGTCATTGATGCAAAAGCTCCTGCTAAGCCTAATTTATTAGTGGCATTTATACTTAATTGGTTGCCAATGCTACTTATATTTGGTTTCTTTATCTTCATGATTATGAAATCTGGCGGTGTTGGAAAGGGTGGACCTTTCTCTGTAGGTAAAAGTAAAGCTAAACTACTTGGTGAAGATCAAATTAAGGTCACTCTAGATGATGTAGCAGGTGTAGAAGAGGCAAAAGAAGAAGTTGGTGAGATTGTCGATTTCTTGCGTGAACCAACTAAATACGAAAAAATTGGTGCTAAAATTCCTAAAGGTGTATTAATGGTGGGTCCTCCTGGTACAGGTAAGACTCTTTTAGCTAGAGCTATTGCTGGTGAAGCTAAAGTACCATTTTTCTCAATTTCAGGATCTGATTTTGTTGAGATGTTTGTTGGTGTTGGTGCTTCAAGAGTACGAGATATGTTTGAACAAGCAAAGAAAAAAGCACCATGCTTGGTATTTATTGATGAGATAGATGCTGTAGGTCGTCATCGTGGCTCAGGCATGGGAGGTGGTAATGATGAGCGTGAGCAAACACTTAACCAGCTTCTAGTAGAGATGGACGGTTTTGCAGATAATGAAGGTGTAATCGTAATCGCAGCTACAAATAGACCAGATGTGTTAGATAATGCTCTTTTAAGACCAGGGCGTTTTGATAGACAAGTAAATGTGAGTCTTCCAACTGTAAAAGGTCGAGAAGCAATACTTAAAGTATACATGCAAAAAATCACAGTTGGGGATGATATCCGTGCAGATTGGATTGCTCGTGGTACACCAGGATTTTCAGGTGCAGAGCTTGCAAACCTTGTAAACGAAGCAGCACTATTTACAGCTCGTAGCGGTAAAGAAGAAGTATCTATGGCTGACTTTGAGCAAGCTAAAGATAAGATCTTGATGGGCTCAGAAAGACGCTCAATGGCAATGACTGAAAAAGAGAAAAAACTTACAGCTTACCATGAAGCTGGTCATGCAATTATTGGTAGACTTATGCCAGAGCATGACCCTGTTTATAAGGTAAGTATTATTCCTAGAGGGCGTGCTTTAGGTGTGACTATGTATATGCCTGATGGTGATACTGTGAGTCAAAGTAGACTGATACTTAAAGGTCGTTTGTGCAGTATATTCGGTGGCAGATTAGCCGAAGAGCTTATTTACGGATATGATCAAGTTACTACAGGAGCATCTAATGATATACAAGTTGCTACAGATCTTGCTCGTAACTATGTGGCTAAATGGGGTCTTTCTGATTCTATGGGTACAATTTTATATAATGTAGAGGATGATGGTCCATTTGGTGGAAGTGGTGGCAAGTCTTCTAAATTATCTGATAGTACTTTACTTGAAGTTGACACAGAAGTACGTAAGCTTATAGATAAGAGCTATGCGAAAGCTAAGAAACTTCTTGAAGATAATATAGATATTCTTCATGCAATGGCTGATGCGTTGATGAAATATGAAACTATAGATGCAATGCAAGTTGATGATCTTATGGCAAGAATAGAGGTTCGTGAACCTGGTGATTATGGAAATAGTTATAAGCCAAAAGAAGAGCAGGGTAAAATAATTGCGCCTGATGCAAAAGAAGAAAATCAAGAAGATAAACTATCTCAGGACTTTGATAAAACAGAATAATCTCAAAAATCCTTAAAAGCTATCCATATAGCTATTTTTCTCACACTCTATATACATATATGTAATGAGTTTGTGGTAAAATATTCAATAATTATTTTAATTAATTAAAAGGGATTAATATGCCATTGCCAACTCCACATATAGAAACAGAAACTAAAGATCAAATTGCTAAGACGGTTATCATGCCTGGTGATCCTTTAAGGGCGAAATTTATAGTAAAAAACTACTTAGAAAATACTGTTAGAATCAACAAAGTAAGAAATATGCTAGGTTATACAGGTACTTATAAACGAAGCAAAGTAACTGTCATGGGCTCAGGAATGGGAATGGCAAGTATTGGTATATACTCTCATGAGCTTTTTAAAGAATATGATGTTGATAATATTATCCGTATAGGGTCTTGTGGTTCTTACGATATAGACTATAAGGTTTATGATGTTGTATTTGTAGAAGAAAGTTATGGTGAGTCTGATTTTATAGAAATAGTTACTGGAGAAAAAACAAAAGTAGTTTCTCCTAGTGCAAAATTAAATGCAGAACTTGAAGCTTCTGCAAAAGCTCAGAATATCCATTTTAAAAAAGCTAAAGCGCACTGTACAGATGTTTTTTATAGAAAAAACTTTGATGATTACAAGGCTGTAAATAAAGACCATGGTTGCCAGATAGTTGAGATGGAGACAGCAGCATTATTTGCAAATGCTAAAGTTATAGGTAAGAATGCGGCTGCTATAATGACAGTTTCTGATTGTTTAGTCACAGGTGCGTCTAGTACATCACTAGAAAGACAAAAAACATTCACAGATATGATGGAAATAGCTTTAGGTACGTTAGGAGATTTTTAAGTTTGTACCTTATTTTTCCGATTTAAACTTAAATTTTTTATTCTTATATTTTACAATGAGTGTAATTGTTAATCAAACCAATATTATACCAAAAAGTACTATTGCTACTTGCCCAAAAAGTTCCATAAATAATCCAGCTTGAGCTTTCAAATCATGAACTTTTTCAATATCTTTTTCTAAAGCAAGCTGAGCTAATCTTGATGAGCTTAACTATGCTATGCTACTTGTGTATAAGGTATATAGACCAGCCATAAAACCTTCATATTTTGCTCCACTAGTTTTGCTTATATTTGATGAGTCTATTGGGTTTGAAGAGTTTATAAGCTACTAATAGAGAGAATGATATAGTCGCCCAAATCATAGAGCTTTTACCACCGAAAGTGGCAATGTAGGCTGCGAAAGTAAACATTGTCAAAGATAAAAATAGTAGTATAAATCCAAATAAAAATCTAAGCATAGTCCTATAGATAGCTGAAGTCTTAGTTTTTTGCCATATTAAAGCTATTGCGGAAACTAAAATTATTATGGTAAATGGGGGTTACACAGATTAAAGCTTATGCAGGAATGTTTATATCAAATAAAGAAGTGTCGACGTTTTTATCAATGAAAACTTCTACCGCAGCTAGTATCATGCATCAAAAACCCAGAAAAACAAAGCAAAGAGCATGAAAAGAGCTGCAAACATGAACTTTTTACGATATTGAGGATTGTTTATAATAATGTATATGAATGCTATTGTTGCAATAATACTAATAGTGCCAACTAAGTAGCTTTCATATTCATTTTGGATTACGATTATAGAAGTTATTATAATTAAAAAAACTAACGATTGTCACAAAAATACTTTTGTATAATCTTTTAATAAAATTATCATCTGTTATTTTGCTTATATTTGGTACATGCTTACTACCCGTTAAAAATACTAATATATCTGTAAGCATGCCTAAGCCAGCAAGACCAAATCCATATTTTCAACCATAATAATTAGCAACAAAATCACAAAAAATAAGCCCTAGTGCTGCACCAATATTGGCTTCTGCATCAAGGATCACAAAGCCATTATCATCTCGTTTAGGATGATTTTCAGTGTAAAGCTCATTTACTAATCCAGCAATATTGTTTTCAAAATAACCGAAACCGCAAATGATAAATGCTAGAGCAATATAAAATAAATCATTAGGGTCTAACCCTAAAATGATATGTCCAATAGTCATTAATAATCCACCTAGAATCAATGCATTTCTAAAACTAATGATCTTATCAGGATTATGCCACCTGCCAATAGATCCAAACAAGACACAGCAGTAAATGCTCCGTAGATACCATAGGCTTGGTGATCAGATATTTTTACTTGATCTATAGGATATAATACAAAGATATCTCTCATTACCTATATACTGAAGTACTCTTATATATAAAGTATACTTAAGTACCAGATACCTTTAGGATGTTGTGTCATCTTACTGTCTCCTAAGAAAAAGTTTGTTTAAGGTTTTTAATATGATCCTTTGCCTTTTGATTTGACTTTTTTAGAGCTTTTTCATTTATTGGTTTTTGATTGTAATTTATCTGTATTTCTATTTTTTGCAATCTTGAAAAAAACGTATGTTTATTTAGCAATTTTATAAATTGGGAGTGTAACTCTTTCACCTTTGTTTTTAGTATTTCTTTATCGCTACTGATGATTACTTTTTCAGGAGAGTAAAATACAATACTACAATCTTTGATGTAAGGGATATCTATTTGCTGAAGCTGTTTATTTGCAACATCAACCGAACTAACTAGATGAGAGGATCTTGAAATTAGCTCTTTACATGCATAGGTTGTTTTTTCAGTTTTATGCCGTGTTTTGTGCTTTTCAATTACAGCTAGTTTTTCTGGGATGATCTTTATACTCATAAGCTAAGATATGCTCGCCTCGCTGTTTAATTGTTGGTAAAAATTTTCTTTTATCTTTTCTATGGCTTCTAATATGCCTCGTTTGGACAAGCACGCATATTATATGTTTCTGGCGCAAGTTGTTTAGATATTGCGTCACTAGTATGGATTTCAATTCTGGTTTTTATATAGTATTGATCTTCTTTTACTTCATTGTCGTAGTCTAGTATTTTGAGTGATAGGATGATGTTTGGATTTTTTTGTGAGTAATTAAAATTATTTACTTGAAGGTATTTTTTTCGTGAATCAAAAAAATAATCGCTATTGTTGCGAGTAATTTTAACTACTATATCTTTCTTTAGATTCAGGGTTGCATTATTTATTTGATCAAGCTCCACCATACTGTTCTCAATATATGTTTCTGGAACTAAGATTATAAGAGTGCGTAAACTGTTTTTTATGATTTGTATTTTCTTATTTAGTTTTTGTGTGCTATCAAACCTGTTCAAGAAACTTTTATTTTCAGAGTTTTTGATGAGTTGTAATGATTCTTTAACTTGGTTAGATATTGTTTGCTTTAGTAATGCAATGGTTTCATTTATGTTAATTTCTAGTTGGACATAAAAAATACCGTTAGATTCTCTTTGGTTGATGATTTTGTAGTTTGTGATATTAATATCTGCCGTTTGATTAGATACTTCTTGGACTAGTTTTTGAGATATATCATCATTTAGGTTTATGGTTTGTAAAGAGGTACTTGCTGAAAAAGACACTTCGAGTCTTTGCACCATATCTGCTAAAGCTTTATCTATAGCTTTTTGATATGAATTATCTGAACCAGCACCATAGAGGTACAGGTCACTATTGTTTAATTTTTGTGTAAACCATCTTGGTACGATACTTATAGATTGAATTGTGCTTGTTTTGGGTAAAGGGGAGATACTATTGCTTACATCTGCAGGTTTATTTGTTGTTGAACAGTCAAAAAATATAATTGTAGATAGATAAAGACAAACTTTTTTTAGTATCTTAAATGACATTTTTTTACAATTTAGCTGCTTATTTTGTGTTTATACAACTATCTTAATTTAAATTTCTCATAAACTCTATATAATATATTCTCATAGTAGTATTTTTATAAAAATTTAAAAACGTTGGTTTGAAATCATGCTAGGTTTAGTACAAAAAGTAATTGGTAGTCGTAATGACAGATTCATTAAGAAGCTTTCTAAAACAGTTGAAAAAGTAGGTTCCTATGAGACGGAGCTAGAAAAGCTTTCAGATGAAGATCTAAAAGCTAAGACTTCAGAGTTTAAAGAAAGGATTGCTAAAGGGCAATCTCTAGACAGCTTATTACCGGAAGCTTTTGCTTTAGTAAGAGAAGCATCAAGACGAACTAAGAATATGCGTCACTATGATGTGCAAATTATTGGTGGAATAGTTTTACATCAAGGTAAAGTTGCTGAGATGCGTACTGGTGAGGGTAAAACTCTAGTTGCAACTCTTCCTGCTTATCTTAACACTCTCACAGGGGAAGGTGTTCATGTAATCACGGTAAATGATTATCTTGCAAAACGAGATGCTGAGCTTATGAGTGAGGTTTATAACTTCCTTGGACTTAGTGTTGGCGTTATTGTTGCAGACTTAAGCCCTGAGCAGCGTAAAGAAGCATATGCTTGTGATATCACTTATGGTACAAATAATGAGTTTGGTTTTGATTATCTGCGTGACAACATGGCGTATGAAAAAGAAAATCAAGTGCAAAGAAGTCGTAATTTTGTAATTATCGATGAGGTGGATTCTATCTTAATTGATGAAGCGAGAACTCCATTGATAATATCTGGAGCATCAGATGATAGCTCAGAAATGTATGGAATATTCAATAGGTTGGTGCCTTTTCTAACTAAGCAAGAAAAAGAAGAGCTTGAAGAGGGCGAAGAGACACAAGATTTTTATCTTGAAGAAAAATCTAAAAATGCGTACCTAACAGAAAAAGGTTATGCAAAAGTTGAGGGTATGCTTAAGAAAGAGGGTGTGCTTGAAGAAGGTGACAATCTTTATAGTCCTCATAACATTACAAAAATGCATTATTTAAATGCTTGTTTGAGAGCACATTCACTTTATAAGTTGAATGTTGACTACATTGTACGTGATCAAGAGATTATCATTATTGATGAAAGTACAGGTCGTGCTATGCCAGGTCGTATGTGGTCAGATGGTTTGCACCAAGCTATAGAAGCGAAAGAGGGTGTAAAAATCAATGCTGAAAATCATATTATGGCATCTATTACATTCCAAAACTTCTTTAAGCTTTATAATAAAATTGCAGGTATGACAGGTACAGCTGATACTGAAGCATTTGAGCTACATTCTATATATGGTTTAGAAGTTATTATTATCCCAACAAACAAGCCACTTATTCGTAAAGACCATCATGATGAGATATACGGTAGTGTACGAGAAAAGTTTGAAGCAGTAGTTGAGGAAATAAAAGGTCGTGTTGCTAATGGTCAGCCAATATTGATTGGTACAGCATCTATTGAAGCCTCTGAAATACTTTCAACTTTGATGAAAAAGAAAAAGATTAAGCACAATGTACTAAATGCTAAACAGCATGAAAGAGAGGCCGGTATCATTGCAATGGCAGGCTACCCTGGCAATGTAACTATTGCTACAAATATGGCTGGTCGTGGTACAGATATTATCCTAGGTGGTAACTGGGAAGTTGAGCTTGCAGATATCGAAGAGCCTACAGCGGAACAAATTACAGAAGTTAAGAAGGCTTGGCAAGAAAGAAATGACGCTGTTAAGAAAGCTGGCGGACTTTTTATCATAGGTTCAGAGAGACATGATTCTCGCCGTATTGATAACCAGTTGCGTGGTCGTGCAGCTCGTCAAGGTGATCCGGGTGAAAGTAAATTCTACTTATCTATGGATGATAATCTTTTAAGAATATTCGCATCTCCGGGAATGGCAGAGCGAGTTAAAAAAAGTCTGAAAGGTGGGGAGTCTCTAGCATTTGGCTTCATGTCTAAGGTTATATCAAAAGCACAAGGTAAGGTAGAGGGGTATCATTTTGATATTCGCAAAAACTTACTTGAGTATGATAATGTTGTAAATACGCAAAGAAAGGTTATATACGAGCAAAGACAAGAGTTTTTATATGCTGAAGATGTGGCAGATACACTTGCAGATATTCGATTTGATGTGGCTGATAAAGTGTTTTATGATTTTGTGCCAGCTGGTTCTATGTCTGAATTGTGGGATTTAGAAGGATTAGAAAGAGTTTTAAAATCTGACTTTATGATAGAGGTTGATTTACAAAAGTTTTATGCAGAAAATGACGATCTTACTGAAGAAGATCTAAAGAATGCTGTAGTTTCTGCTATAAATTTTGAATTTGAAGAAAAGACAAAAGAGCTTGATAACCAAGTCGTTAAGAATTTTGAGAAGTTCTCATTGTTGCAATCTATGGATACTCACTGGCGTGATCATTTAATTGCTATCGATCACTTGAGAAATAGTATTAATCTGCGTGGATATGCTCAAAAAGATCCTAAGAATGAATATAAAAAAGAAGCTTTTGAACTTTTCTCAAGCATGCTTGATAACTTCAAGTACGATGTGATTAGCTCGCTTGCTAAAATAATAATCGCAACAGAAGAAGAAACTCAAAGAGCTCAAGAAGAGTGGAAAGACTCTATGAGTGATATCAAAGCTGAGCATGCAAGTGTAATTGATAATAATGAAAGACAAGATGAGAAAGAGCAAGAAGAAGCTCCTAAGATTCAGCAAGTTAAAAGAGAAGGCCCTAAAGTAAAAAGAAATGATCCGTGTCCTTGTGGTTCTGGTAAAAAGTTTAAACAGTGTCATGGTAAAGTCGAAGGCTAAATACATAAGCATGAGATCTTTTATTTCTTTCTTTTTTCAATCATTCTAATTATTATTCAGTTTTTATGATAGATAACAAGTTTCGTTGCTTTGGCTCTAATTCTCAAATTTATGCAGATTATCATGATAATGAGTGGGGCAAGCCTACTTACGATGACAATGTTTTATTTGAGTTTTTGATACTAGAAGGAGCTCAAGCAGGATTAAATTGGGAGACTGTATTAAATAAGCGAGGTGGGTATCGAAGAGCTTTTTATAGTTTTAATCCTACAAAAGTTGCAAATATGGGTGGTGATGAACTAGAGCTTTTAAGCGCTGATAATAGTATCATTCGTAATAAATTGAAAATTTATTCTGTAAGAAAGAATGCTAGGGTGTTTTTAGAAATTCAAAAAGAGTACGGTGCTTTCTCAAAGTTCTTATGGGGATTTGTCGATTATAAGCCATTAATTAATAATTGGTATAGTATTGAGAATGTACCTGCGACAACTACAGTAAGCGACGAAATATCAAAAGAACTTAAATCTCGAGGTATGAGCTTCGTAGGAAGTACTATTATTTATGCTTATATGCAAGCATGTGGTTTAGTTGATGATCATGTTAGTGATTGTTGGCTTAAAACTGTCAATTAAATTTGCTATTGATATACATTTTGTTATAATTTAGTGTCTAGTTTTATGGCTAGATATCCTATTAATAATAACAAAAAAGTCAGAAGTCTATTGTAATAGGCAGTTCTGAGACAAAATCTAATGGAGATTTAAATGTACGCGATAATTAAAAATGGCGGTAAGCAATACAAGATGGCTGAAGGTCAAGTTGTTAAACTTGAGAAAATGGAGCTAGGTATTGGTGCTAAAGTAGAATTTGATACAGTTTTAATAGCTGAGACTGCAGAAGGCGAAGTTAAAGTTGGTGCTCCAACTGTAGAAGGCGCTAAAGTAGTAGCTGAGGTTGTAGAGCAAGGACGTAACGCTAAAGTAAAAATTATGAAGTTCCGTCGTCGTAAGCACAGTATGAAGCAGCAAGGTCACCGTCAGTATTTCACTGCATTGAAAGTTTCATCAATTAGTTTATAATATTTTTAAAATAAAAAAGGAGTATACAGATGGCTCATAAGAAAGCTGGTGGTAGTACTAGAAACGGAAGAGATTCAAACCCTAATTATTTAGGTGTAAAAAAATATGGTGGCGAAGTGGTAAAAGCTGGTTCTATCATAATCAGACAACGCGGAACTAAAACTCATCCAGGTGTAAACGTAGGTTGTGGTAAAGATCACACTTTATTTGCATTAAAAGATGGTGTTGTTAAATTCCATATTGGCGGTGCTTTAAAGCGTAAATTCGTATCAGTAGAAGACTAATAAATTCTTTTCAATTCATGCTTAGCTTAAGTATGAAATCTTTATTCTCATTCCTTTAATTCCAATTGATAACTAATCTTATATTTATGATTTTTCGGTGTTGATTAGTTGTATATGCTATTTTGTGAAAAACTTGATATTTTATTACAATGGCGTTAAGTTATATATATACAAAACAATGATTTTCATAGGAGTATTTTTGTATAGTTCATTTTTTAGTGGATTTTCATATAAGGAATTATATTAAATAAAATAACGAGATATAGTTTAAAGGTATGTTTAGACAAAGAAAAACAACATTCAAAAATTCGTTCGGTAATATAATAGAGTGGTATGACTTTTCATTGTATGGTTATTTTGCTACATTAATAGCCTCACAGTTTTTTACTAATGATAGTCAGTTTGTGGCATTAATAGAAACCTTTGGGGCATTTGCTACAGGGTTTATAGCTAGACCTATAGGTGTGAAGTATTCTTTGGGAGACTTGGAGATATGTTAGGGCGTCATTATGTAATGAATTTAGCTATAATTTTATGGCTGTACCTACTTTAGTTATGGCTTTCTTGCCAGACTATAGCCTTAATGGTTTATGGGCACCGATATTATTGGTGATAGTTAGTTTACTTCAAGGTTGATCTGCTGGTGGGCAATTTGGTAATCTTATGACTATTACATCAGAAGAAAGTAATCAAACTCATAGAGGCTTTAATTTAGATATCGCTTATTTTACATCAGTGGTTGGGGTTTTATTAGCATGAGAAAATTCAAAAAGAAATAAAAGACTAAAAGAAATCAAATTAATAGAGAGCTCCTATAAAGAAATTGCTTAAATATTATCTATGGAGATTAATTTTAATTGTAGTGCTTTCAACTACAGATATGGTTTTATATTATTTAGATGTTACATATATGGTTACTTATATGGAAACAGAACTTCATTTGAGTTTATCCGTGGCTTTGGCTATTAATACTATAAGTATAATTGCTATGTGTTTAGCAATGCTATTATTTGGTTATATGTCTGATATTTATGGTCGTAAGAAAATGCATATTATAGGGTATTTGCTACTATTGTTATGTACGATACCGCTTGTTGTTAGTATGGAGTCTAATAGTATCTATGTCGTAGCAAGAATGGTGGTTTCAATAGCAGTTTTAACAGCTATGATCCAAGAGGAATCTACACCATACTATATTGAGATATTTCTTCCTAGGGTAAGAGCTACATGCTACTCTATAGTCTTCGGTTTTGTAGCATCATTATCTGGTTTTGCTACTATGATTGCAGTGATTACTATGGGCTATGTGTCTGCTACAAAAGGCTTATGTCTATTACTGCTAATAGTCGGGATAATAAGCTTAATTATAGCTATTATTATACCTAGTGATCAGGCTAAGATTAGAAGGGTCAACTGTCTGAATAGTTAAAGTGATTGAGTTTAGTATTTTAGCACTGCATACATTGAACTAAATAAATTCTATGAAAAGTGTTGATTGACATTCATAGTCATTTCTGCGTATGCGTGAATCTTAAATACTTAGAAGATCCCTGTATCAAGCACGAGGATGACTATGATTTTTGAAATTGGAAGTTTAATAAATTTTGTGTCAGCTGATATTATCTCCTCATAATTATACTAAATCTAAAGAATCTTTCAATCTCTCCTTAAAGTGAATATTTAACTGAGAAATAGTCAAACTCAGATCACGAATTGGTATAGTCCATTTTTTCTCAGCATTTCTAATTCCAACATAAAGCAATTTAAGGAAACTATTATCGTTTGGAAAAGCTCCCTTAGTCTTGGTCAAAGATCTAAATTGACGATGTACTGACTCAATAATATTTGTTTTATAAATCACTCTCCTGATAGGTTCAGCATACATGACATAGTTATATAAATTATCCCACTTATTTCTCCATGATTCGAATACTATAGGATATTTACTCCCACATTTCTCTTCAAGTTTATCAATCTCAATTTCAGACTCTTATTTTGTCAATGCCTGGTATACTCACTTTAGGTCTTTGGTGAACTGTTTTTGTTTGTTAGAGCCTACATACTTAAGACTATTGCTTATCTGATGAACAATACATAGCTGAAACCTCAGTATCAGGGAATATAGCATTAATAGCTTCAGGAAAGCCTTTAAGACCATATACTGATGCTATCAGAATATCTGTGACACCTCTGTTTTGTAATTCTGTTAGAACTTGCATACAAAACCTAGAAACCTCACTCTCATTTAGAGACAAACCAAGTATCTCTTTGATTGCCATCTAAATTAACGCCTAAAAACGTATAGAAAGCTTTGGATATATAACGTCCTTCTTCTCTAACTTTGTAGCGTAATGCACCAAGGTATATAAATGGATATATTTCACTTAAAGGTTTCTTTTTCCATTCTTCTAATTTAGGGATAAGCTTGTCTATTACAGCTGTAATCGCAGGCTTTGAAAAATGCACTCCATACATATCTTCAATATAGTCTGCTATCTGTGAATAGCTATTACTTAAAGCAAATAGTGATAACATTTTTGATTCTAACTCATCGCTTACATGAGTTTTGATGCTTTTTGACTATTTCAGGTTCAAAGCTACCATTACGTTCTCTAGGAGTGTCTAGTACAAACTCACCTGATGAAGATTTCATTGTTTTAGAGGTTTTACCGTTTTTACGATTTGACTCTAAATCTTGAGATAAGTGGGTTGCTAGTTATGCTTGTCAAGCCATTTCATTAAGCTGTTTAATTAATGGAGTTAATGCTCCATCTTTAACGCTAATGCCTTTACCAGATTTTAATTGTTCTCTCAACTCTGCTACATCAATTTATAATTTCATTTTTGTAATTCCTTCTGTTATCAAATGCATTATATCAATTTGACACAAAATTATTTACAGTCCCTTGAAATTACATTTATAGTATGGCTAAGCTAGCAGTCTTTTACGTACTAGCATATTTCTTTAACTTGTGAAATTTCCCCTTCTTGAGTTATCTTTATATAATTGCCTGTTTTAAACCAATCGCCTAATACAAATCTAGTGTGAGTTTTTTCATGATGAATATTCATTCTATGAGTATGTCCGTGAATTATTGTTTCACAATCTTGACGGTATTTTTCTATACCTTCAACGGTTACATCGACTGTTGGATCTTTACGATTCTTTAAATAGCTTGCTTTGCGTACATTTTTTGCAGTAATTTCTCGTATAAATAATGGTAGTCTTCTAAATACAAATCTCAAAAGCTTATTATAAGCAATCCACTTTCTATAAATTTGATAGCTTGTATCGTCAGTACAAAATAAGTCTCCATGAGAGAAGAGTATTTTTTTATCAGCTATAGTTAAGTAATAGGGGTCGCTAACAATAGTTACACCATTTTGCTTTGCAAACTTTTTACCGATAAGAAAATCACGATTGCCGTGCATAAATAAAATTTCTAGACCACTATCTGAAGCAGTTTTTAACCATGAGGTTATTTGGTGATAAAACTCATCTTTATTATTATCTCCAATCCAGTAATCAAATAAGTCTCCCATAATAAAGAGTTTATTTTCTTCGCTTGTAATCTCTTCTAAGAAGCTTTTAAATAGATAAGCCATTTCAGAATGGTTTTCATTTAGATGTAAATCAGCAATTATGTAGATATTTTTATAAGCCATATTTTTCACGATAGTCTTTAAATTTAGTTAAAGTTTTTTGGTCAAGCTTTTCTTTGACAAATTCGTATATTTCTTCAAAGTTTGTAACGGCAATTATTGGTATATTATAGTCTTGAGATATTTTCTTTGTAGCAGAAATATCGCTATCTTTAGCTTTTTCTTGACGATCAATAGATAGGGCCACACCAGCAATAGTTGCATTGATTGTTTGTAGCTTTTCTTTAGATGCAAAAAAAGCAGTGCCTGCAGTCATTACATCATCAACAAGTAAAACTTTTTTATTAGTCATGTCAGCACCAACAAATACACCACCTTCGCCATGAGTTTTAGCTTCTTTGCGGTCAAAAGCATAAGGAATATCTATATCGTACTTTAATGCAAGTACAGTTGAGATGGTAGCAACTAGTGGTATACCTTTATAAGCAGGACCAAAAAGTACATCATATGTTATACCAATTTCTACTATTTTTTGTGCATAAAAGTCTGCTAAAGTAGCAAGTTGACTACCGGTATTAAAAAGTCCAGCATTAAAGAGATATGGACTTAATCTGCCTGATTTGAGTGTAAATTCACCAAATCTAAGTACATGGCTTTTAATGGCGAAATCTATAAACATTATTTTGTGTCTTTACAATGTATATTTGTGTAAGTATAAATAAATTTCTGATAAATACCAATAGCTATACTAGAAAAATCAATAAGTTGTTATAATGTATGTAAACTAGATTTTTGAAAATTATAATGTCAAAACATATTCACATACTAGGTATTTGTGGGACTTTTATGGGCTCGTTAGCTATACTTGCTAGGCAAAAGGGCTATCAGGTGACAGGTTCAGATTTGGGTGTGTACCCGCCAATGAGTACTTACTTAGAGTCTCAAGGTATTGATATTATAAAAGGATTTGATTTATCGCAATTAGCTACAAAACCTGATGAAATAATTATCGGTAATATAATGAAACGAGGTATGCCTATAATCGAGTATATTCTTGATAATGAGTTGGATTATTATAGTGGTCCAGAGTGGCTTTATCAGAATATTCTAAAGCATAAAAAAGTTATCGCTCTTGCAGGTACTCATGGCAAAACTACAACAACAACTATGACTATAAAGCTACTTGAAGAAGCTGGTTTAAATCCAAGTTTCTTGGTTGGTGGAATTAGTGCAGATTCTGGAGTTTCATCTCGCTATACAGACTCAGAATATTTTGTGATTGAAGCTGATGAGTACGATACAGCATTTTTTGATAAGCGCTCAAAGCTTATCCATTATTCTCCAATTATTTTAGTTATTAATAATATTGAGTTTGATCATGCCGATATTTTCAGAGATATAGATGCAATATACTGGCAGTTTCATCAATTACTTAGAAAAATGCCTGCTAAAGCAACTATAGTCTATAATGGCAAAGATATGAATGTTCAAAAAATTATAGATATGGGTTGTTGGTCAAAACTTGTGAAAACACAAGATGCTCATGGTTTCCACATTGGTGAGCATAAAGCTGATTATTCTCAATTTGAGATATGTTCGAGTGATAATAAACCTGCATCAATAGAGTGGAATGTTATCGGTGAGCATAATGCTCTTAATGCTTTAAGTGCTTATGCTGTAGCTAAACAAATCGGATTGAAAGATAGTTTGATTGAAAAATCTGTTGCAGAATTTAGAGGTATAAAGCGAAGGTTGGAAATACTCTATAAGTCAGTGGGTGTAACGCTATATGATGATTTTGCACATCATCCAACATCTATTAGACTAACTCTTGAAGCTCTACGAAATAAAAGCCCAGAAGCATTTGTAGTTGCGATTATAGATCCTCGCTCAAATACGATGCGACAAGGAAATAATAAAGACAGCTTGCCTGAAGCGATTTTAAAAGCAGATAGTGTGTTACTGTATGATCATAAGTTGTTAAAGTGGAATGCTAGAGAACTGTTAGGTCAAAATAGTTCGGTAGAATATATTAATACAGTTGAGGATTTTGTTGATAACATTGGAAGCTTAGTAGTAAATCAAAATAAAAAATTAGAGCTTGTAATGATGGGCAATGGCTCGTTTGATGGTCTCAGAGAAAGACTAGTGAAATTATTGGAGAATAAATGAGTAATTTAGTATATGGAATCCATGCTATTGATAGTTTGGTAAATGTAAATCAAGCAAAAGAGGTTTTTATTCTTAAGAAAGAGAAAGCGAATTCTAAAATAACTAATATAGCTGAAAAAGCTATGGCTAGTGGAGCTGGTGTTAATTATATCGAAAGTATAAAGGATCTTCCTTTTAGAATAAAAAAGGGTGTAAAACATCAAGGAATTTTTGCGGTTGAGAAGATTGATTTTAAAACTTATTGCGAAAATGATCTTGTGAGATTATTACCTACAGATAAAGAAGCATTTATCTTAGTGCTTGATAGCGTGCAAGATCCTCATAATTTTGGGGCGTGTATTCGTTCTGCACATTCTGCAGGTGTAGATTTTATAGTTGTACCAAAAGATAATAGCTCACCAATTAATGCAACAGTTAAAAAAGTCGCTTGCGGTGCGGCTGAGCATACAAAGATTATTGTTGTTACAAACTTGGTTAGAGCTATGGAGACACTTAAAAAACAGGGTGTATGGATAATAGGTTTAGCCGGAGAAGCAAATGAAAGCTTCTATGAGATGAATTTAAAAGATTCAATAGCTGTTGTAGTAGGAGCTGAGGGCTCGGGGATGCGAGCTAGACTAAAAGCAAATTGTGACTTTTTAGCAAAACTACCGATGCTTGGTGAAGTTTCAAGTTTGAATGTATCTGTAGCCACAGGTGTTGCACTGTATGAGAGTGTAAGGCAGAGAGGGTTAAGGTAATAAAGATTAGTTTTGCGCCTCTTACTTCGTAAGCTGATGCTTCTTACTTTTTGCATTGACAAAATAGTAAGCAAAAATGCTAGCACTTAGCTCATGCGTTACTTCTACGTCAATGAAGTTTTAAAAAACTCGCTACGCTCAAAGATTTGAAGTCGTTAAATCATTGTTTTAATAATTCGCTTAACGCAATGTGCGTCAGTTACCAATAAAATTAGAATAGGAAAGTTAAATGCAATTTACTTTTTTAAATAGTAATAAGTACGCTGCGATTAATGCCTTAAAAGCATCTATAGAGTCAGGGTTAGCTTATTTTGTGGGGATGTGTCTAGGAGAGATTTTAGGTATTGGACAAATGTATGTTTGGATGGTTATAACGGTACTAGTTGTGAAGTCTACACAGCCAAATCTTGGTTGAGCTTGAGATAAAGCTTTGATGAGGTTTCTTGGTACAATAATCGGTGCTTTCGTTGCCATAGCAGTGAATATAATTTTACCAAAAGATTTGCTTGTATTAGGGATGCTTCCATTTATAGTGCTTTGTGTTTATATCACAGGACCATCTTCTCTTTATAGCTATGCAAGTCAGCTCTCAGGTATTATGCTTATTATTATTCTTTTAAATAAAAACCCAAACTTACCAGAAGCACTTCTTCGAGCTACAGAGATATCTCTAGGAATTGCTATAGCACTTGTGGTAAATATTTTTATTTATCCAATTCGTGCTGAAACAAGGTTGAAGCAATGTTATGCTAAATCAGTTAAAGAAATACGAGATTTTTTTTGAGATTCTTTTACTTGAGAGATGATTACCATAGAAAGCTAAGAGAAAGCTTATTTCTGGAATTTGCTAAGCATTTGAGTCTTATTAAAGAGTTGAAGTATGAGAAGTCAGCTAAAAGTGTGAAGGAATTTGAGAAAATGATCTTGTAGATTCGCAGACTATATCGTTATATGATTGTGATGTATGAATTTACTGAGTCACAATCTAAGGACACCAAATTTGCACATTTTAAAATTTATGAGGTTTTTATTGAGTTTAATAGTCATATAATGAAATCTCTTGCTTATGTTATTCAAGATATAAAAAAGAGAAAGCGTGTAAGTTATCAACAAATCATAAGTTTTGATAAACATATAGTGCCGTTATTAAAAGATAAGTATGATAATCAAACTTTCTTATTTTGTGTAAAAATGTTTCTTAAGGCTTTAGAAAGGTTGGTAATAGAGCACAACTACATTCTGCTACTCTCTAAACATTGATATGTTTTGTCTTTTTGGGTATCATTAGAGCTCGTATATTTACTTATTTTTATACTAAAAGGTTTAAATTTAATGAAACTCTACCCTAAAAATCTTGTGATTATGATTCTTATCACAACGATTATCATAGATATAATGGGTGTTGGATTGGTTTTTCCAATTATGCCGTCGTTATTTTTTGGTAATGAATGTGTCACATTTGGCGATCCAGGTGGTAATTTCCAGAACTGGTATTATTCTCTAGCTTTGTCATGCTGGCCTTTAGGCTTACTTATTGGTTGCCCTATAATTGGTGAGCTATCGGATAAGTATGGTAGAAAAATTATTCTAATGGTAGCTCTATCAATTACTTGTTTTGCATATGTATTGTCAGTATATGCAGTTTATTCACATTATTTTATACTCTTTGTAGCGAGTAGATTTATAAGTGGTTTAGCTGGTGGAGCTTTTGAGATTGCCCAAGCAACTATCATAGATATGTCACGAGAAGAGGAAAAAGCCAAAAATATCGGCTTTGTAACGATGGCAGCATCGCTTGGCTTGGTAATAGGCCCTATTATTACGAGTGTTGTTTCAAGTATGAATGAACACCATATGCTAACATTTATATTTGCAGGGATGTTGTCTTTAATAAATGTTGTATTCGTAGCTTTAGCAATGAAAAAAGACTTGCCAAAAAATCCTGGTTTAATTATTCAGTTGGGGAGTATTTATAAGACAATTTTATTCTTAGTCTCAGATAAGAGGGTTAGAGCTATAGGAGTTGTATATCTTTTATTACAGTTTGGTTGGGGTTTCTATGGACAAGGTGTAGCATTATTCTTAGACCATGCTTATGGTTATAGCGTGTCTGATATTGGTTTGTTTTATGGTTTGATGGGTATAGCTACAGCAGTTACAAATCTTACTCTTCAACCTATGATTTTTGCTAGATATACTAATTCAAACATATTTGTACAAGCTTGCATTGTATTAGGAGTAGGATCTATATTAGTAGGAATTTTAGATGCTCAGGCAGGTCAATGGCTTTTAGCTATTATATTATCAATATCTCAACTTTTATGTTATACAGCTCTTTTGACTATGATATCTTCTGCAGTATCAGAAAAGGAACAAGGTAAAGCTATGGGTGCAGCCGGTGCTGGATTTGGACTTGCATGGTTCTTAAATGATATTATGATTGGGCATCTTTCTTCTGTAACTCCATCTAGTCCTATTACATTTGGCGGAGGAATGTTCTTTATTGCTGTAATAATCTTTATATTTGCTACCAAAGTTCTAAATGAAAAGGTAAAATAGATTCTCTTTGTATCATTATCTAATTTGAATGCAACTTATATCTCTTAAAAATATCTCTCTTAGCTTTGGTACACAAATAATACTTGATCAGGCAAACCTTGAAATCACTAAAGGGCAAAAAATCTGTCTAATAGGTAGAAATGGTACTGGTAAATCCACTTTGCTGAAAATTATTGAGGAAAATGTTATTCCTGATGGTGGAGAAATTATTACACACAATAATGCGATTGTTTCAAGTATGGTACAAGATGTACCTTCTGATCTTAAAGGAAGCATTAAAGATGTAATACTAGGCGGATTAGAAGAGATAGGGCCTAAACTTATAAGATATCAACATTTACTAGAGACAGACTTTGAGTCTGATGAGCTTGAAGGTTTGCAGAAGTATATTGATGAAAATCACGCATGGAATTATCTAAATGATGTAGATGTATTATTATCAAAGCTAAAACTAGATCCAGATCCAGAAGCTATATTCAGTGAATTATCTGGAGGTATGAAAAGAAGAGTAATATTAGCTCGAGCTTTGATTAAAAAACCAGATCTTTTACTTTTAGATGAACCAACAAACCATTTAGATATAAATTCTATCAAGTGGCTTGAGGATTTTTTGAATGATTTTAAAGGAGCAATACTTTTTATTACTCATGATAGGAAGTTCTTGAATAATGTTGCAAAAAGCATGGTTGAATTGGATAGAGGCCAATTATATTCATTTGATGGAAACTATACGCGATTCTTAGAAAAGAAAGAGCAAATCTTACACGCAGAAGAAAAAGAAAATAGTAACTTTGACAAAAAGCTAGCACAAGAAGAAGTCTGGATTCGCCAAGGTGTAAAGGCTCGCCGTACTCGTAATGAGGGTAGGGTAAGAGCTTTGGAACAGATGCGTCGTGAGCGTAAAGAGCGAAGAGCTAAAGTTGGTACTGTGGATGTAAAAGTGGCGAGCGTAGAGAAGTCATCTCGTAAACTCATTCAAGCAAAAAATATTGGTTTTAAGTTTGGGAAAGATTATTTATTTAAAAACTTTTCAACAGAAATTCAACGAGGTGACAAAATTGCGATTATTGGTAAAAACGGCTGTGGTAAAAGTACTATACTTAATTGCTTACTTGGCAATAGCTCGCAAACTGATGGCACTATAGAGCACGCAGATAACTTAAAAGTTGCTTATTTTGACCAGCTAAGAGATCAGTTAGATATGAGCTTAAGTATAGTTGATAATGTAAAGGAAGGTTCTGATTTTATAAATATTGCAGGTAAAGAGATCCATGTAATGACATATTTGCAAAAATTCTTATTCACACCAGATAGGATACACGCACCAATTACGTATTTATCTGGAGGTGAGAAGAACCGACTGCTATTAGCAAAAATTTTGTCTAAACCAAGTAATTTGATTGTACTAGATGAACCAACAAATGATCTTGATATAGAAACTCTTGAAATACTTGAAGAGATGTTGATAAATTATCAAGGTACTATTTTGTTAGTAAGTCATGATAGAGAGTTTATAGATAATGTTGCAACTAGTACGATTGTATTTGCAGAGCATGGTCTTGAAGAGTATGTTGGTGGTTATGAGGATTGGCTAGCTCAATCTCAAAGAGTAAAACAAGCTCTAGCAAGTAAACCAGATACTAAATCAAATCAGCAGGTCGTTGCTAAAGATAAGACAGAACCCAAGAAGGCAAGCCAACTTAGTCATGATCAAAGAAAGTTTTTGAGAAACTTACCAACTCAAATAGATAAGCTTGAAAAAACTATAACAGATATAGAAGCTCTAATGGGTTATCCTAGCTTTTATAAACAATCTCAAAAAGAGATTGGTAGTGTACAAAGTAAATTAGATACTGCAAAGAAATATTTAGCTGAAAAATATGAACTTTGGGAAGAGATTTTAGATCTAGAATAGGTTTTTAAATTGAAGCTTATAAATAAGATAGCTTAGATTCAAGTACCAAGTGCGACAACCTTATTTCTAGATTCTACCTGAAGAGGAGTTTTGAATCCAAGACTTTTTTTAGGTCTGTTGTTCAATAGGTTTTCAACTCTTCTAGTTTGGTCTTAAGTAATATTATCTAATCTCAGGTTTTTAGAGAAGAATTGTCTAATTAACCCATTTGTATTTTCATTGGTGCCACGTTGCCAAGAAGATTATGGATCAGCAAAAAATATATCTATATTTAATACTTCTGATATTAGCATGTGTTTGGAAAACTCTTTACCATTATCAAAAGTGATTGAGTGAGTATGTGACGCATTAAGTGTTTGTATTCAACTGTTTGCTAAGTTTGCAGCATTCTTACTAGCCAAAGGTTTAATTTTAGTTAGTTTAGATACTCTATCAACTAGTGTTAATAAGTCACCCTTGTGATCTTTACCAATAATAGTGTATCCCTCAAAATCTCAAAGTCTACTTCGTTCATCTATAAGAAAGTCTCTCTCATGTATTGAAACTATATTTTGTATTTGGCCTCTATGCTCTTGACTAGCCTTACCTCTTTTACGATAAGTTTTCTGACAACGCAAATAAGTGTGTAAGTCAACGCCTCTTTCTTTATTCCCATAGATATACTTATAGATGCTTTCAGCACTTATGACATCTAACCCACCCATTAGATGTTAAACCGCCACTTATTTGCTCTGGATACCAATACTGTTTGATAAGATGCTCTACATAGCTCCAACCAAATTGCCTAATTTGTTTGTTGCCTTTACGTTTTCTTGAGTTTGCAAGTGATTGTTCTTGTTTAGATCTAGAACCTCGTTTGCCGGTGTTACCGTTTATCTCTTTGTATATGCTACTTTGGTTACAACCAACTTCCATGGCTATTTGTGTTTTTGAAACACCTATTTTCAATAGTGATCCAATCTGATATCTTTGTTCTTGAGTAAGTTGGGTGTAGGATGGTCCTATGGTGATTCCTTAAGTCGATTTTTAGCAAGTGTGACAATATCTAACTTACTTTTTTCGTGCAACAATCATTTTGTCGCACTTACAACTTGAATCTAAGTAGTTATAAAAATGGGTTTTTATGAAAACATATAAAAGAGAGCGCCATGATGCGATAGAAGAAAGAAAAATTTTAACAGTTACTTCTTTAGCTGAATTTGCAGAAAGATATGTTGATTATGTTGTCCAAGCTTTATTAATTTTTTCCTTATTGAAAAATATTATATAGCGCAGGATCTTTCAGCGTCACTTGTTGGTACAGCATTGCCAATGATATATATCTGCTATTGTAGGTGGATATATCGCAGAAATACTTTTAGGGTACTACAGGGCAGGGGGATACTTGGTTCTGTACTGATGCTAGCATGGTTCTTTATATTAGGTGCAACAGCAAATGATGATGGTCTGTGCTTAGGACTTAGTTTTATCTGCATCAGTAGTGGCTTGATAAAATCTAACATAGCTTCTTTTATCGTTCTTATTTTAGGAACTTCATTGAAAGATCATTATGGTTATGAAGTTTTTTTATAGTAGTTTAGTTGTTAGTTTTGCTATGTTTCTTCTTTTGATGGGAGGTTATAAGCTAATATACAAACATCTACTAACTATAAAAATAACTCCACTAGTTATCTTTAGATTATTTGTGATTTTAGTTTTATATATCTAACTACTGTTTTATATATTTAAATCTCGAGATGTAGCTGACTATTCTGTGTTTGCGGCGGCATTGATTTCTCTTATAATTCTATTAATATCTATACGAATAACTAGCTTAACTAAAGTTATAGTCGCGATTGTTTTCTTCACATTATCAATTATTTATTGGTCTCTATATTTTCAAAAGTTTATAAGTTTTCTTTTATCTACAGAGTATTCGGTGGATCAATAACTTTTTAATTATAGTCAACTATTAAGTGTCACTTTATTGACTATTTTATTGTTTGCAGTAGCAATGGGACGATTATGGATGTTTTTAGCTAGTAAAGAGATAATGACTAATGATATTGATAAGTTTAATTTAGCTTTTATCATAATAGCTATTATCTTTATAGTTGTAGAGGTTTTTTTTATGGTTCTAGTGAGGGAGTTAAAGTTTCTTCTTTTGCCTTTATAATTGGTTATTTTATTATTGGTGTATCAGAGCTTTGTATATCTGCTATAGGATTATCTATGATTACGAAAATATCACCGCGAGGCTTTGTGTCACTATATATGGGAATATGGCTTATAACTATTGGTATAGGTGGTAAACTTAGCGGTATATTGGCAAGTTATTTCTATATACCAGAAGATAATCTAGCTATAGCAAAAGTAAATATGGCTGATGGTTTAGATGCCTTTATACTGATAACGGTTATGACTTATTTAGTGATACTGTTGATTAGAAAGTTTGTGAATAAATATTCAGCTTAGTTATTTTTGTAAAAGGCTATTGACTTAATCTCAGCCGTCATTCCCGCGTAGGCGGGAATCTCTCTAATAGCTAGAATATCAAAGTTTCAAGCACGAGGATGACGATTATTTTTGGTGGCTATAATACAATTATATCAGTAGTCTTTAGTATTAGAATGCCACTACAATATTGATATTACTTAGTTTCCCAAGTATTTTTTAAAGTTACAGTACGGTTAAATACTAGTTTTTCTTTTGAGTAATCTTCTCTATCTGCCACAAAGTATCCAATTCTGTTAAATTGAAACTTATCTTCAGGCTGAATTTCGCCTAGTGATTTTTCAACTTTAGCATTTCTGATTGAGCTATATGATTGTGGGTTAAGATTAGTTTCAATATCTTCAGCTGCAGCAGGGTTCTTATTGTTAAATAATCTATCATAGATTCTAACCTCTGCATCTAAGCAGTTATTAGCATCTACCCAGTGAAGAATTACATTTGGTTTTTTACCATCATTTGGTTTTTTACCACCTAGAGTTTCTGGTAGGTAACTACATTCAAGAGCTGTAACGAGACCATTACTGTCAGTGATTACATTTTCACAATCAATTACAAAACCATTCATCAAGCGAGCTCGACCATTAGGGCTTAGTTTCTTCATTCCTTTTTCAAGCTCAAAGACAAAATCTTCCCGATCTATATAAATCTCAGATGATATAGTAATGTTTCTACGACCAAAATCAGGGTTTTGAGGGTGGTTTGGCACATTAAGAATTTGTTGAAAAAGATCTTTGATGGTTACTTTAATAGGATCTAATACAGCATTTTTTCTTAAAGCAGATTGGTTTAGGTCATTTCTAACTGCTTCTTCAAGTATAGAGATATCTATAATAAAATCTTGCTTAGAAATACCAACTGTATCACAAAAATCACGGATAGACTTCGGTGTATAGCCGCGACGGCGATAGCCTTTTATTGTAGGTATACGTGGGTCATCCCAACCATTTACAAGCTTATTATCAACTAAATGTTTTAGCTGCCTTTTGCTAGTAATCGTATAGTTAAGGTTAAGTCTAGAAAATTCTATCTGCTGTGGCTTAGTTTCAAACTCTGTTTCACTTATAACCCAGTCATAAAAAGGTCTTTGATCTTGGAATTCAAGTGTACAAAGAGAGTGAGTTATATTCTCAATAGCATCTTCTAATGGATGTGCGAAACTATACATTGGGTATATTGACCATTTATCACCTGTATTTGGGTGAGTGGCAAATTTTATCCTATAAAGAGCTGGATCGCGTAAGTTTATATTGCCAGAAGACATATCTATCTTAGCTCTTAAAGTTTTACTCCCTTCATGAAACTCTCCATTTTTCATTTGCTCAAAGAGAGTTAGATTTTTTGCGGCATAACGGTTTCTAAAAGGACTATCTTTGCCAGCTTCTTTTAGTGTGCCTCGATACTCTCTAATTTCATCAGCAGATAAATCACAGACATATGCTTTGCCTTTTTTTATAAGTAAAACCGCAGCATCGTACATTTGCTCAAAATATTCTGATGCAAAATGTGGTTTATTTTCCCAATTAAAACCAAGCCATTTGACATCATCTTTTATTGCATTGATGTATTCAATATCTTCTTTATCTGGGTTTGTATCATCAAACCTCAGATTACATTTTCCATTAAACTCTTCAGCTATACCAAAATTCAAACAAATAGACTTTGCATGACCTATATGTAAGTAACCATTAGGTTCTGGTGGGAAGCGAGTTAATATGCTTGGAACCTTTTTGCTACCAAGATCTTTTTTTATAATATTTTTTATAAAATTCGTTTTATTTATAGGTTTTTTATTATCCATTTTTATATGAGAATACTTATTCAATTTTGAGCTTGATCGTATTTTACTTTATTAGCAAACTAATAACATAACTTTTTGAAAAAAAATTATATTAGTTATATAATCTAGGTATATTTTATTACCCCTATAAATTTTAAGGAATTTCATATAAATGTACCCTGCTACCATCGACGACAATAAGTATCTTTATACTACAGAAACCGTTTATCATCACTTGTCTTTAAAAGATTTAGCAAAGCATACAGAAAATAGATGTGGTTTTGTACGTAAAGACGGAGAGGCGTTGGTAGTCGATAGTGGCGATATTAAAGGTAGGCTACCTGAAGATAATTATGTAGTAGAAACTAAATATGCTAAAAAAAATGTTTGGTGGCAAGAAAAAGGTTCAGATAATAAGAGATTAAAAAGAATTCATTGGAATCTAATAAAAAAAGCTGTTTGTAAAGATATAGTCAAAAAAGAGTTGTTTGTTGTAGATGGTTTTTATAATCATGATACAAAGCATAGGCTAGCTGTTAAGCTTATAACTACAGAAGCATCTGCAGCATATTTTTTCAGACTTATATCTATAGCTCCCACAGAAGAGGAATTAGTCGAATTTAAGCCTCAATGGACAATGATGCATTCTCCAGAGACAATTATAGAAAACTTTGAAGAGTATGGTCTAAATTCATCAAAAGTTATAGCTACTAATCTTAAGCAGAGAGAAAGTATCTTTGCTGGAACTCATTATTTAGCTGAGATCAATAAGGTTCTGTTATCTATTATGAGTTACTATTTATCGTTGAATGATATCGGTGTGTTTTATTGTGCGGCAGCAGCTGATGAGCAGTTACAAAGTACGATGTTTTTTGGGTTGTCAGGAAGTGGAAAGGCAACTTTAGCTCTTGAGAATGGTAAAAATATAATAACAAATGAAGCTGTTGCTTGGACTGAGTCAAGAGGGATGTATGCTTTAGAGTCTGGTGTGACTATCAAAGCTGGAAGTTTTAAGAAGGAAGATCCTTGCATAGCATCTGCCTTACATAATGAGATGCTTGTAGAGAACCCAAATATAAATAATGAAGGTGAAATTATCTTTGGTAGTAAAGACGAGTCACTCAATAATACATACATTACATTTCCACGAGATAATTTTACTCACAGTATTGTCAATTCTACAAATCCAAATACTATAATTTTTTTAGTAAAAGATACTAAGGGCGTATTTCCTAGATTTTCTAAGCTTACAAAAGGTCAAGCTATATACTATTTTCTATCTGGTTATACAAGTACTTCAACTGGTGTTGAGGAAGGTGTAAAAGAACCTAAGCCTGAATTTTCAAGCTGTTATGCTCAACCATTTTTATTGTTAAATCCTACCCGCTACGCAAGCATTCTCCGTAATCGCCTTAAAAACAGCGACGCTAAAATTTATATTATAAATGTTGGTTGGATAGATGGAGATTGCCGAACTGGTCGAAGAGTTCCTGTAGATGAAACAAAAACAGTTATTAACTATCTTTTAAATAAGCCTAAGAGTGTTGTTTTTAACTTTGCTAGGCAGAAATACTTTAATTTTAAAGCATTAGTTTCTATAGAGGATACTGATGAGACTCTTCATCTAAAAAATATTTGGGATGATAAAGATAAGTATAAAAAAGATTATAAAACATTAGCAAAAGAATTTATTAAAAACTATAAAATGTTTGAAGCAGATGATTTTGCTGTTAAATATAAAGATTTTGGACCTGTTCTTTAGTGCTGATTTTTAGCATTTTCATATAATTTGTGAGTATAAAAGTTCTTCTATATGTTCTATAATGTAGTTACTATATTTTGAGTTTTAAATTATGTTAATTTATGTATTTGGCTGGCTAAGTAAGTATTGTTCGTCTTTAGAGGTCTTTTATAAGTTCGTGTCTGTACGAATTTTAATGATCTCATTTACATCTTTACTTATTACTTTGTTTTTAGGTTATCCAATGATTCGTTGGTTGCAAAAAATGCAGATTGGTCAAGTTGTCCGAGATGATGGACCTGCAAGTCATTTTTCAAAGAGAAATACTCCAACTATGGGTGGAGTTCTTATTATACTTTCTATAGTTATTGCATCTTTACTATGGGGTGATCTTAGTAGCGTATATTTATGGGTGCTTATATTTGTAGTGGTGTTTTTTGTAGCTATTGGCTTTTTAGATGATTATTTAAAGCTGGTTTTAAAGCACCCTCAAGGCTTAAAATCTCGTTATAAGTTTGCTTTACAGTCTTTGTTTTCTGTCATTGTAGCAATAGTTATGTTTTATTTGTTGAATAAAGATGGTTCGATGAACTTATCAATTCCTTTTTCAAAAAATTTATACATTCCAATGGGAATAGTATTTTTTACTATTTTAACTTTCTTTATAATAAATGGAAGTAGTAATGCCGTAAACCTTACTGATGGTCTTGATGGTTTGGCTATAGTACCTGTGGTATTAGTAGCTACAGGTTTAGGAATCTATGCATATATTGAGACAAATCATAATTTATCGGCATATTTGCTTTTCGATTATATAAATAATGCTGGTCTTGCAGAAGTGGCAGTTTTTTGTGCAGCGATAGCAGGTTCTGGTCTGGCGTTTTTATGGTTTAATTCACATCCTGCAGAAGTTTTTATGGGAGATGTGGGATCTCTTACGCTAGGTGCTGTACTTGGTGTAATTGCAGTGATGATTCGTCAAGAATTGGTGTTTTTTATAATGAGTCTTTTATTTGTAGTAGAAGTTATGTCTGTCATACTTCAAGTAGGCTCATATAAGCTAAGAAATGGTAAGAGAATATTCAAAATGGCTCCAATTCACCATCATTTTGAATTAAAAGGCTGGCCAGAAACAAAGGTTGTAGCGCGTTTTTGGATAATCTCAGTAGTGTTGTTTTTAATAGGTGTGATCGCAATAAAGGTACGATAATGTCAAATTTTTATTTTAATGGTTCTAAAATCTCAAGCGTACTAATAGTCGGATTTGGTTCGACAGGTAAGTCTATAAGTGACTATCTTAAATCTTTTAAAGGTATAGAGGTGGATATATCTCATAATGATGATGAGTTTAAGATTTTTGAGCTTGCAAAGTATGATTTAATTGCTGTAAGCCCTGGTATACCTCTAAATAAAGAAATCTATAGAGAGCTTAATACTTATGGCGATAAAATGATCAGCGATATTGAGTTGTTTTATCAAGAAATTAAAGAAACTCTTTCAAAAACTATAGCTGTAACTGGCTCTAATGGTAAAAGTACAGTTGTAACAATGCTTAACTATGTACTTAACTACTTAGGTTATAAAAGTTTGTTGATTGGCAATATTGGTGTGCCTGCACTTGAAGAGTTAGAGCAAGAGTTTGATTTCTGTGTCATAGAGTTGTCTAGCTTTCAAATCGATTTATTAAGAGATGTGGAGTTTGATGTTGGTTGTGTGATTAATGTTTCACCAGACCATCTTGATAGATATACTTGTTTTGAAGAGTATAAACAGTCGAAGCTTAATTTAGAAAAATTTTCAAAAGTTTTTTTTGCCTATGATGTTGATAGTAAAGGCGTTAAGTACGATGGAAACTACGCAGTACTTAGAAAGAATATCTATAGAAATTCACAAAAAATCTTAGATATAGAAGAGATTAGTTTATTTGGCCTGCATAATCTTGAAAATATAGTCGTAGTTTTAAATATACTTGATAAGTTAAAGATTGATAACTACCAGGATGTATACGCGATTCAGACTTTTAAAGGGTTAGCTCATCGTTGTAGAGTTGTTGAAAAAATTAACCAAGTGACATATATAAATGATTCAAAAGGTACAAATGTCGGAGCTACAATAGCCGCTCTCAATAGTATTACAAATATGAAAAACATTGTCCTTATGCTTGGTGGAGTTGCTAAAGGAGGAGATTTCACACTTATGGAAGAAATCATGAAAAAATATGTTAAATATGTGCATATATATGGACAAGATAGAGATTATATAGAGGCTCAGGTAAAAGGTTTCTGTGATTATGAGTTAAATGCAAATATGAAACAGGCGGTTAGTGAAGCCTCAGCAAAAGCTCAAATTAATGATGTTGTTCTTTTGTCTCCAGCTTGCTCTAGTTTTGATGAGTTTAGTAATTATGAAGAACGAGGTCATGTGTTTGAAAGACTGGTTTTAGATTTACAATATGGTCGGGAAACTATAGAAAGTGCTGTATAGATTAAAGCTTCTATTAAGTCGCCAGAATGTAAAGAGAGAGAGAGTAAAAGCAAAGCTTGAGATAGATATATCTTTAGTATTTGTAATGCTAGGTCTTCTTACCTTTGGTTGGGTAATGGTTACATCTGCTTCTATGCTTGTGGCTCTTGATGATTATAACAACCCTTATTTTTATTCTATCAGGCAAGGTTTTTTTGCTATTATCTCGATATTTTTATTTCTCCTTGCTTTACTTGTACCTACAAAAAATTATGAGAAAAACTTCAATGCCTTTTTCTTTATAATGTTAATAGTGCTTGTGGCTGTACTTGTTCCAGGGCTTGGTAAAAGTGTGAATGGAGCAAGACGCTGGATTCCTTTGATTGTAATTAATATCCAAGTTGCAGAGCTAGCTAAGCTTTTAGCGATAATCTTTTTCTCAGGTTATCTTTCAACAAATCTGAGTAAAATGAATGAGTTTAAAGAGGGTATCTTAACACCGCTATCTCTACTTGGCTGTATCTCTATACTTTTGCTTATGCAACCGGATTTTGGTTCGACTGTAGTTATATCAATCTGTGTGATGGGTATGCTATTTGTCGGAGGTAATAAGGCTCAATGGTATGGTTTACTCTTAACAGTTATGGTAGTCATGGCAAGTATACTTGTAGTAGTCTCGCCGTATCGTATGCATAGGATTACAGGTTTTTTACATCCTTGGGAAAATGCTAATGGCTCGGGCTATCAGCTGGTACAAGCTCTTATCGGCTTTGGTCGAGGTGGCTGGTTTGGAGATGGTCTTGGCAATGGTGTGCAAAAGCAATTCTTCTTGCCAGAAGCTCATACTGATTTTATCACATCTGTGATAGCAGAAGAGATAGGTATGGTTGGACTGACTATTTTGTTATGTGTATACCTATTTATAGTTTTCAAGGCCTTAAATATTGCTAAGTTAGCTTTTGATTTAAAAAGACACTCCCAGGCATTTTTAGCTTACGGTATAGGCTTTTGGATGGGCTTTCAAGTATTTGTAAATATCGGTGTAAATACAGGCTTACTCCCAACGAAAGGGCTTACGCTACCGTTTATAAGTTATGGTGGTAGTAGTTTGCTTATTATGTGTTATACGATAGGTATTTTACTAAGAATAGACTTTGAGAATAAGCTTTTAGCAGATACAATAAATCCTATGTATGTTTATAAGAAAGTGAAGTAAAAATAACTTTGTCATTCCATGGCTTGACCATAGAATCTATTTTGAAGTTATAGTTTGCTGAAAAAGTTAATTAATATTTCTTAGATTCAAGTACCAAGTGCGACAACCTTATTTCTAGATTCTACCTGAAGAGGAGTTTTGAATCCAAGACTTTTTCTATGTCTGTTGTTCAATAGGTTTTCAACTCTTCTAGTTTGGTCTTAAGTAATATTATCTAATCTCAGGTTTTTAGAGAAGAATTATCTAATTAACCCATTTGTATTTTCATTGGTGCCACGTTGCCAAGAAGAGTATGGATCAGCAAAAAATATATCTATATTTAATACTTCTGATATTAGCATGTGTTTGGAAAACTTTTTACCACTATCAAAAGTGATCTACCCCCTCCAATTTGTGACACTTAGGTGTTAAGAAAAGGAGACAAATATGGTTGACCAAAGATATACAAAAGAATTTAAAGATGAGGCTGTTAAATTATGTTTGCAACCAGATGCAAATAGACGAGAAATAGCAGATAATTTAGGGATAAAATATAAGACATTAAGTACTTGGATATCCAAAGCTATGTTAACCCCATCAAAAGATATAAAAATAGATTATAAAACTCAGTATCAGCAATTATCATCTGAAAATACTGATTTGAAGAAAAAACTCAAACAGGCATCCAGAGAGTGAAATACTAAAAAAGTCAGCAGTGTACTTTGCAAAGCAAACTCTATAAGGTACGCCTTTATTAAAGAGTATTGTAAAGTTATGCCAGTAACAACACTATTGAAATCTTTGAATGTTAGCACATCTTAATATTACAGATGTATACATAAACCTATAGGTAAAAGGCAATCTAATGATGCTGTTACGATAACTCTGCTTGTTAGATTTTCTTTGGAACTTTAAAAGTAGAGTTAGTAAATGATGAAAACTATAAAACTAGATAAGAAGCTAAGTTATCAATATTTGAATCTAAGTTTTTATAAAATAACGATTTCTCTGCTTACTTTGTAAGCAATAGCTACATACTTTTTTCATAGCAGAAAAAGTATGTAAAACTGCCTAGCACAACGCTATTGTAGTTTAAAAAAATGGAAAATAAAAAACTAGCCAATTTGAAAATTGACTCAGACAATTTTATTTTTTAATCATTTGTTTTTTATAACCTCTAACCGCTATGTGCTATCCTTTTGAAAAATATATTTCTACCTTAAATGTTGTCATCGAAGTGCATCGACCATGGATCCATAGTTTAGTAGATGATTTCTCAGCAAACTAAAGCTCAGTAAACTGCTTAGGTTTTTCTTCTTTACCTGCAAAGAGGAATTTATTCATTTCTTCTTTTAGAAACTCTTTAGCTTTTGGTTCGATTAGGTTAAGGCGATACTCATTTATAAGTATAGTTTGGTGAGCTAGCCAAGCCTGCCAAGCTTGTTGAGATATTTCAGCTTGGATCTTTTTACCCAGTGCGCCAGGTAATGGTTGAAATAGTAGGGCGTCTAATTCTTGATTGTATTTTTTACATAGTACTTTTGACATTTTTTTTTAACTTGTAATTGATATGTTCACAATTATATTCAAGCTAAGTAATATGCACAAGGGTTTTGTAAGAGGATATATATGTTTTCGCTCTTATTAGTTGGGCTGTTACTATAATAGGCGTAGAAATATCTATTTTACGAGGATGCTATAAAAGAAGTATGGCTTTAGCCCTACAAAATATAAAGAAATTAGAAGTGAAAAGAAAGATTACTTAGCTTCATTCTCAACAGTTACGTATTTTGTAAAGCAAAGATTTTTAAGAATTATATGTTAATATCAAGATAGAAAGTATTAGTTTCTTAGTGTAATGAAAGCTTCTCACTACTTATTTTGATGGTTTTTTATTTTGATTAAACATTAGTAGTTTATCTTAAATTGAGTCAAGCTTACTTCAGTAAATTAATAAGCTTTTATGTAGATACAAAGTATGAAAAAGAAAGTTCTCTGTTTAATAATATGATCGACAGCATTCATTGGTTGTATTGACACTAGTTCAGATAAGGATGTATTATTACAAAATGTAATCAAGTTTTGTCTTCCTTAGAATGGTGCAACAGCTGCTGGTATTGATAGTGCGAGCATTAAGGCTTTCAAAATGCTTTAGATGCTTCACCAACACAGGTAACCGTTACTTATACACCTGTTGTTGCTTTATCTCCTCTAATTGCAGCGAATGACTGTCAACTACTGGATTCTAATTCAAATATCATGAACTACTACGGCTACTACTGATAGCCAAGATATGAAACCTTACGGTATGCCATTTAATTCTTTTCTTGTAATCTTTTGTTGTAGCTCATCTGTTCCATCAGGGGTATATACGACTGATGTTAATATTTCATTGACAATGGCTGGAGAGGCTTACCACGCAAATACAACATTAAGTCTAAAAAAATAGAATCTACTCAAATACATCTCTTCGGCTTAGGAAGTCCTGCAAGCTTAGCCGCTTGTACAGCAGGGGAGACTGGAAACAGCATTTGTAGGTATAGGCTATTGCCAATTTTCTCACCTTGTGATTTTTTAAGTGAAGATACTAGCTCTCTTATAGCTGGAGATTTTTCATTTTCTTTGTAAAAATTACGCAAGAAATCTACTACTAAAAGATGCTCCTCTGATAGTTCGATGTCTTCATTTTTAGCAGTTAAATTACAGAAATTGGTATCCCAACTATCAAAATCGAGTAAAAATCCTTCACTGTCTATGTTGTAGTTATCCACAAATATGGTAAAATTTGATACTATGTTTTTATTATCTACAATTATACCAATAAACATTAGAGAGTTTAATTGTTTAATTCTATTAAAAAGGCAGATTGATGAAAGTAATTTTATACACGGCTAAGTATTGTCCTTATTCACTAAGAGCAAGGATTGCATTGGCAGAAAAAAAGATGGCTATGGAAATAGTCGAGTCAGTTGATCTAACTGTTGAGATGCAGAAAAAAGTTTCACCAAATGGTCTATTTCCAGTTTTAAAAGAAAAAGACTTCAGTATTAACAATAGAAAAGCATTGCTTGTATATATTGATGAAAGATTTCCAGCTCCTGATCTTATACCTAGTATTGTTAATGAAAGAATCAAAATTCGTCTATCATTAGAAAAGATAGACAATGAATGGTATCCAGTATTAGAAGAAATTAAAAAAAATAGATCTAATAAAGCCAAAATCAAATCTTTGTTCAATGACTTGAAAGAAAGTCTTATGGCTGTAGAAAAAGCATTTTCTGAGTCTGATTATTTTATCTCTACAAGTTTTACTCTAGCTGATTGTTATATTGCTGCATTGATGATTTCATTAGAAGCAGAAGGTTTTGTGTTTGATGAAAGCTATGGTGCAATTTATGAGTATAAAAAACGCGTATTTGCTCGTGATTCTGTTAGAAAAGCAAATATTAAAGGTAGTGCGAATGACTCATTACTAAAAACTCTAAGAGCTAATAGGTAGTAATTATGTGGTATGAGAATTTTATAAGCTTTGTATTTTTTGCATTAAGCTTAGTGTTGGTTGTAGTTGCAATAGTTTTTGTTGTTGGCAGCTTTTTCTCACTACTAGCAAAAGCAAAACAAGAAGTTGCAGATCTAGCAAAAGGTCGACTTACAGTCACAAAGCTTGGTGATGGTTATAAAGAGACTAAAAGTGAAGTCTTAGAAACTGTACTAGATAAAAAAGCCTATAAAAAATACGTAAAAGAGCAAAATAAAGCAACTAAAAAAGATAATCCTAAAAATAAAGTTTTTGTAATAAATTTTAAAGGCGATATACATGCTTCTCAAGTTGAAGGTCTTCGTGAGGAAGTCTCAGCAGTATTAGTGGCAGCTAAAGAAGAAGATGAGATAATTGTGCGTATAGATAGCCCTGGTGGTATTGTCAATGGTTATGGTTTTGCTACAGCTCAACTAGAGCGAATGCGCCAAGCAGGCTTAACTCTGACTATCTGTATTGACCAAGTAGCTGCTAGTGGTGGTTATATGATGTCTGCAGTTGGGCATAAAATAATATCAGCACCGTTTGCAATAGTTGGCTCTATAGGAGTTATAGGACAAGTACCGAACATCCATGATTTACTAGAGAAGAATGGCGTAAATGTAGAAATGTACACTTCTGGTGAATTTAAGCGCACTCTTACAATTATGGGTAAAAATACCGAAGAAGGCCGTGAGAAGTTTAAGCAGGATTTAGAAAATATTCATGAGTTATTTAAAAAACATATATTAGCTTATAGACCATCACTTGATATGCAGAAAGTTGGTACTGGTGAATATTGGTTTGGTAAAGATGCTCTTGAGCTTGGTTTAGTTGATAAAATTCAAACTTATGATGATTATGTTATAGAGCATTTAAATAATGATTTAGATGTATACCGGGTAGAGTATGTTATAAAAAAAGAAAAAGGTTTCCTAAAATCTAAGCTTGAGATGATAAAGAGAACAATGACAAATTTTTTATATGCTCGTAAAATAGTATAGGATCAAAGTGTTATCTATCAATAGTCATAAAAATCTACTCGAGAACTTTCGTACTCAAAAAGCTAGTAATAATATTCATCATGCTTTTATATTTAAAGTTAAAGATACTGTACTGTTAGATAGTTTTATTAAATCTTTTTGTGAATTGCTTTTAGATCAATCTGTAGAAGATTATCAAGATAGTCCATATATCACTATTGCTAAAGTTGAAAATGATGAAATCAAAGTCGTAGAAATAAAAAAAATCATAAAAAACTGTGAGCTTACAGCACATAATAATCTTGCTAAAATCATAATTATTCCAGAGCTTGAATTATTGAACGACTCTGCGGCAAATGCTTTGTTAAAAACTTTAGAAGAGCCTAATGGTAGCGTTTTCTTTTTGATGTTTACGCGTAATCATAATGATGTTCTTGCGACAGTAAAAAGTCGTTCGTTATCTTACGATATAGCTTTTGATAATGAAGATAAATATAACTATCTTAATTATACTTTTGATATGCCAAAAGCAGCAATAGAGAAATCTTTGGTTATGGCTCGAGATGATATCAATATTGTAGCAAAGATAAAATTAGAGCCATCATTCTGGCAGATTAGAAACTCTATTATGAAAGTACTTGTTAATCAGGTTAATCTGAATGTGTTTCTTAAAGAGGTTAGCCCAAATTTTAAAGATACGCTGTATTGGCTTACAAGTATAATAATTGATATATATAATTATAAGCTGGATGCTAATGATATAGGGGTTGCTAATTATGATAAATTGGCAGTTGTAAAATATATAGCGACTAAATTAGATAGTGAAGCAATTTATAAAATCTATAAGCAGTCCCTCGAAGCAAAAAATTATTTCATACATTATAACAATGTAGATAAAGAGCTAGCTGTAGAAAATTTAATATTAGATATCGTGAAGTAACATATATATTTTATTTCTATAAATTAGAGCAAGAATTTTAATAAATAAAATTGGCAATAAAATGGAAGTAAAACAACAACAAAGACTTAAAGCGGAAGTTCATTACCTAAAACCTTTAGTACTTATGGGTGCAAAAAGGCTTACTGAGAATGTAATGCTGGAGATAGATTTAGCTTTAGCATCACATGAGCTTATAAAAGTAAAAGCAGGAAGTTTACTAAAAGAAAATATGACAGCGCTTGTAGATGAAATTAAAAAATCTACAAAATCTACTCTGGTACAAATGATTGGAAACATCCTTGTTTTATATAGCAAAAATCAGGAATTAAAAAAGGAAGGTTAATTGATGAGTTTTCCTATAACACGCCCTCGCAGACTTAGACGCTCCGAAGCATTAAGAGATATGGTTGCAGAAATTTCATTAACAACAAATTATTTAATGTATCCGATATTTGTAGTGCATGGTTGTAATATAAAGAAAGAAATTTCTAGTATGCCTAACCAATATCATTGGTCTGTAGATAGACTTGATGAATTGGTTGAACAGGTAGTAAAAGCAGGCATAAAAAGTTTGATGATATTTGGTGTGCCAAAAACTAAAGATCTTTTATCAAGCGAAAATTATGATGATAACGGTATAACTCAACAAGCTATCAGAAAAATCAAAGCACTAGCACCAGAGTTATTGGTCGCTACGGATGTGTGTATGTGTAGTTTTACTCCACATGGGCATTGTGGAATACTTGATGAAAATGATAGTACAGATAATGATAAAACTTTAGAAATTTTACAAAAAACAGCAGTTTCTCATGCACAAGCTGGAGCGGACATAGTTGCACCTAGTGGTATGATCGATGGTATGATTATAGCTATGCGTGAAGCTCTTAATAGTGCAAATTTTAATGATATTGCAATAATGTCATACTCTGTAAAATACGCATCTGCCTATTATGGACCATTTAGAAGTGCTTGTGACTCTTCTTTAAGAGGAGATCGTAAGACGTATCAGATGGACTATCGTAATAAAAGAGAAGCTATCAGAGAATCTATTGAAGATGTAGAGCAGGGTGCTGATTTTATCATGGTTAAGCCTGCTTTAAGTTATCTTGATATTATCAATGAGCTTGGTCATGTAATCGACTTACCGATTGCTGCTTACCATGTAAGTGGTGAGTATGCGATGATAAAAGCAGCTGCAAAAGCAGGTCTTGTTGATGAAAAAGCTATCACAATAGAAACATTAACATCTATGAAGAGAGCAGGAGCTAAAATTATCCTTACCTATACAGCTCTAGATGTTGCAGGGTGGCTAGATATTATAAAATAGATTAGTAATCTATTGTACTTTGAGAATATCTGGTTTATTATCAATTTAAGTATTTTTTTAACCTCAAAAATCAATTATGAAAAGAAAAAGGCAAATAAAGATTTTACTCAGTATGTGACTAATGAATTAAAAATATAATTGTTATGATAAATATAGTTTTATTTGAGCCCGAAATCCCACCTAATACTGGTAATATAATTCGTTTGTGTGCTAATGTGGGAGATAATCTACATCTGATAGAACCTTTAGGGTTTAAGCTAGAAGACAAACAATTAATAAGAGCGGGTCTTGATTACCATGAGTTTGCAAATCTTAGAATTTATAAAAATTTTGAAGAGTTTTATATAGAGCATAAAGACAAAAATATCTTGGCATGCACTACAAAAGCAAAGCAGTATTATCAGCAAGTAAATTATACTAGTGATGATATGTTGCTATTTGGACCAGAAACTCGCGGGTTGCCAGTGGATGTTTTAGAGCTTTTAAAAGAAACACAAATAAAGATACCTATGCATAAAGATAGTCGGAGCTTGAATTTATCAAATTCCGTTGCAGTGATTTTATATGGTGCACTAAATAATATAGGTTTTGGTGATTTAGGATTGTTGTAGTGTGAAAGTTACTTTTAAATTAGAAAGTCATTATGAGTTATAAAAAACTATAAGCAGACTACTATAAAGCTGGCAAAAAGTGGGTTTTTTTGCTCTTACATCCACATTGGTTATGACTAAATTAAATACTTCTGCCCTTATAGGCTTTTTTAGTTTGGGGTATATTTATGGCTTTTCTTTGATTTCATTGGGCTTGGTATTTTTACTGGTACTGTTCTTTTATGCAATCACTGTAGCTAAAAAGTGGAAAGAATTTGATGATATAAGCGTTACTTAATTTTTCCACTACCGCTCTCATAAAAGTTTTGGAATATTTACTGCAATATGTTTGTGGGTAGCGATGCTAGGTTTTGGAGCAAACTTTATACATTATATAGCAGTATGTATGGAAGCTGTTTTCCTGCCTACTCAAAAGCCATGATAACTTTGTTTGCTTTTGCGACTATGTTTATTGTGACAGTAAATTCTGGACTTAAATCGATTATTCAGTTAGATAAAATAAGTTTTATATTGAGCATTATTTTTTTATCTTTTTAGGAGTTTATTTCTATGCAAATTATCAATCAATTGCTATAGTCAGCATACAAGACAGATTACCATTTTCATTTGTTTTATCTCTAGTAATACTTACTTGTTTTACTTACATATTATCTCCTTGGTATGGTCAAAAATATTCTCAGATAGAATAACAAAATTAGCTTTTTCTGCAACTTTTCTAAATAGTGCACATCCTAAACTCAAGAATATAGACATCAATCAAGAAACTATAAACCCTAACACTAAAAGTATTGTTATTGAAGTAGCATCGACTCTTTCAGAGTAAACATCTCCAAAACCATAAATTTTTGCTTCACAATTCTCTAACTCAAGCTTCTTAACAGAAATAGATTTTTGTAATGAAAATATTTCTTTTTGGTAACTATCAATACTTCCAATATACTTTAGAATAATTGATTGTGACTGGCTACTAATACCTAAAATGTTAGTTTGCTGATTAATAAACTTCATAAAGTAATTTTGTTTTTTCTTCAACAAAATCTCATTTCTAGTCAAATTTTCCTCAGTCAATTTAAGTTTATTTTCTAAATTTTTCTTCCACAACGATATTTCTTTTTTAATAACAGATGAATTTGAACACTGTTGAATCAAATAATTATCAAGCTTTGTTATTTCAGCAATATCTGATTTATTTGCAAAAATTAGTATTGTAAAAAATTGCATCTGATTATCAAACTGCTGCTTTAAAAGAAAATTATCATTCTTTATTATTTTTTTAGTAGCGTCCTTATCTCCAGAATTAATTTCATAATTATAAAATGGATAAAGAATTTTTACATTTTGGAGCAATTTATTTTCAGGACTTTTGTCTTGCAATTGCTTTAGAATACTTTGAATGATGATATTGATTCTAGTGTCGGTAAGTATAGTCTTTTCTTTTTCAATATGAAAATAAGATGGTGTCTATATTATTTGTTTATAAACACAGCTACTTTTACTAAAGACTAACACATAACCAACTGTCAATAAACAGCCAAGTACCAATACTACCAAGAACACCCTTATATTTTTGTAAATATTTACAAAAAACTCATAAATATTTTAGATATATTAATTTCTATATACTCTTTATTTTTTAATTCTGACATTTTATTTCATTATACCTTAGCCAAGATAGCATTTAGAGTTTCACTTGGACGCATAACCTTAGCAAGCTTCTCTAATGATGGGTAGTAATAACCACCAATATCTACTTTCTGACCTTGGACCTCTGATAATTCTTTAACTATAATATCTTCATTTGCTACGAATTCTTGATATATAGGAGAAAACTTAATCTTTAAATCACTATCTGTTTCTTGGTTAGCTAAAGCTTTTATCCAGTAGAAAGTAAGATAGAAATGACTTCCTCTAGTATCAAGTTCACCAACTCTTCGTTTTGGTGACTTATCATTATCTAAAAAATCTTTGTTTGCTTGCTCAAGAGCTTCTGCTAACACCTTAGTTTTATTACAGTTAGTCTTTTGAGCTAAATCTGCTAGTGATGTACCTAATGCTAAGAACTCGCCTAGAGAATCCCATCTTAGATGATTTTCATTGATAAGTTGCTCAACATGCTTAGGTGCAGAGCCCCCAGCACCAGTTTCAAACAAACCACCTCCTGCAAGTAAAGGTACTATTGACAGCATTTTAGCAGAAGTTCCAAGCTCTAGTATCGGGAATAAATCTGTTAAATAATCTCTAAGCACATTACCTGTTACTGAGATAGTGTTTTTGCCCGCTTTTACTCTTTTTAGAGAGTACTTAGTAGCTTCGATAGGAGCTAGAATCTGAATATCTAAACCAGTAGTATCATGTTCAGCAAGGTATTCTTTTACTTTTGAGATAAGATTACTATCATGAGCTCTTTCAGAATCTAACCAGAACACTGCTGGATTACCTGTAATTCTTGCTCTATTGACTGCTAATTTTACCCAGTCTTTTACTACAACATCTTTAGTTTGGCACGCTCTCCATATATCTCCAGCTTCTACATTATGCTCTAAGATAGTTTTACCATCTGCATCAATCACAGAAACCTTACCATCTGCTTGGATTTCAAAAGTTTTATCATGCGAACCGTATTCTTCTGCTTTTTTAGCCATAAGACCTACATTTGAGACATCACCCATAGTCGTTACATCAAAAGCACCATTTTCTTTACAGAAATCAATAGTCGCAGCATATACACCAGCATAACACCTGTCTGGAATCATTGCTTTCATATCTTGAAGCTTGTTGTTCTTATTCCACATCATACCTGATGAGCGAATAGCTGCAGGCATAGAAGCATCAATAATTATATCACTTGGTACATGTAGGTTTGTGATTCCTTTATCAGAATCAACCATAGCCATATCTGGCTGATCAGCAAATACTTTTTCAATATCAGCATTGATTTTATCTTGTACATCTTGAGGTAGTTGTTTAATTTTCTCAACAGCATCACCCCAACCATTTCGTACATTTACGCCAAGCTCTTTGAACTCTTTTGCATATTTTGTACAAATTTCACCAAAGAATACTTCTACAGCATAACCAAATAAAATTGGATCTGATACTTTCATCATTGTAGCTTTCAAATGAAGAGATAAAAGCGTACCTTCTTTTTTAGCATGCGCTATTTCAGTTTTATAAAAATCTCTTAAAGCTTTAACTGAGATTTTAGTAGCATCGATTATTTCATCTTGCTCTAGTTTTAAACAATCTTTCAGGACTGTATCGTTACCTCTAGCATCAGTATGAACAATCTTTACACTTATCGCTTTTGGCACAATATATGACTTCTCATTTGCATAGAAATCGCCATCTGTCATACTCGCCACATGAGACTTAGAATCTTTTGACCACTCACCCATAGAATGAGGATATTTTTCAGCATATTCTTTTACTGCTGCAGCAACTCTACGATCAGAATTACCTTCTCTTAGCACTGGGTTTACAACACTACCTAGCACTTTACCGTAACGAAGTTTTATCTCTTTTTCATCATCATTTTTAGGCTCTGAAGGATAATTAGGGATTTTAAAACCTTTTGCTTGTAGTTCTGCAATAGCTGCAAATAATTGAGGTACTGATGCACTAATATTTGGTAGCTTAATAATATTCGCTCCAGGTGTTTTAGCTAAATCACCTAACATAGCTAAATCATCAGAGATTTTCTGATCTTCTGTAAGATACTCATCAAAATTTGCAAGTATTCTTGCTGCGAATGATATATCTTTTGCCTCAACTGAGATACCCGCAGCTTTTGTCATCTTCTCAACCATTGTTAAAAAAGAACCCGTAGCTAACGCTGGTGATTCATCTGTAATTGTATAAATTATTTTATTCATATTCATATCTCCAATTCTATAAATTTAACTTCTAAAAAAATCTCATCATCCTGAACTCATTTCAGGATCTATTTAAAATCTCTGCAATCTTCTCATCAGACCTCGCCACTACAGCAAACTCTTGATGTTCAATTATTGGTCTTTCAAGTAGTTTGGATATCTAGCGATGATTTTCACAAGCTCTTGATCACTAAAAACTCCATCTTTAACGTTTTCTTTCCAAATACTCTCTTTAGTACGAATTATATCTTTTAATGTCAAACCAAGTTTCACTAAAAGAGCTTCTATTTTTTCACTTGATAAAGGGTTATATAAATATAAATGACTAGTTTAAGCTACTCCATTTTCCTCAAGATGGCTGATATTTTCTCGCGATTTTGAACATCTAGGATTATGATAAATTTTCATATAATCAACATAATATTTGCATAATAACTACCATTATAATGAAATCGGCAATAAAATATAGGTTGAAAGCTCTCTAATTATTTTACTGTTTACTAACATGATGTTACTTGCTAGAAATTTTAAATTTAAAGCTGGTGTTAAAAAGATTTGGAACAAATAACAATATCTATTATAATGAAATTATCGTCATATTTGACTGAATAGTTTAAATCCAACAAAAACTAAAAAGAGTATAGTTTTAAATCACATTAAAACAAACAAGAAAAAGAGAGCTTTATGACACCTAAACCTTGGATTAAAAACTACCCTGAAAAAATTCCGTTCTCAATAGATATTCCTGATATCACACTCGATGATATGCTCAAAGAAACCACAAATAATTTCCCTAATAGAGATGCACTAATATGTCATAATGAAAATTTAAGCTTCACACAAGTAAATGAATATGCTGAAAATTTAGCTGGTTTTTTACAACACAAATGGCAGCTTAAAAAAGGTGATCACATCGCTATAATGCTACCAAACTTACTACAATTTCCTATTGCGATATTTGCTCTAATCAAACTTGGCTGTGTTTTTATAAACATTAACCCTCTTTATACAAGTAGAGAAGTTAGAGGTATCCTTCAAGATTCTAAAGCAAAAGGAATTATTGTTTTATCATCATTAGCTCATAATGTTGAAGCGATTGCCGATGAATGTGAAGATCTTAAGCATAAAATGGTCACACACATTGCAGATTTTTATCATACTCCTAAAAAACAAATTATATCTTTTGTTGCTAGATATTTTAAAGGTATGAAAGATAAATACTCAAGAGACAAGTTTGATTCTTTAGCGGATGCTATAAAAGCTGGATATAATCCCGATTACTCTAATTTAAAAATAACTCCAGATGATATGGTGGCTTTACAATACTCTAGTGGTACTACAGGTACTCCAAAAGGTGCTATTTTATTACATAGAAATATAGTGGCGAATATATATCAGGTTAAAGCTTGGACAAAGGGTTTTGATATTGAACTTGATGAACAAATTGTATTAACTGCTTTACCTATTTATCATATTTTTAGTCTTACAGCGAACTTGTTCCTTTTTTATTTTTCTGGTAGTGTGCAGATTTTGATTCCAAATCCAAAAGATGTCAATGGTCTAATTAAAGAAATGAAAAAAAGTAATTTCTCAACAATTTTTGGTGTAAATACTTTGTATGTCGCTTTATTAAATAATAGAAAATTCAAAAATAGTAATTTTCCTAACTTCAAACTATCTATAAGTGGTGGGATGTCAACTGTTGATACCGTAGTAAATAACTGGAAAAAAACTACTGGTGTGAGTATTAAAGAAGGTTATGGACTATCTGAGATGTCTCCAGTTGTAACTGTAAACTCATTAGAAAAGTCGTCTGCCTTTAATGGATCTGTAGGGTTTCCATTACCAAATACAGATATCAAAATATATGATGAAAAAAGAAACGAACTCTCTCAAGGCGAAACAGGAGAAATTTGGGTTACAGGACCTCAAAAATCTCCTGGATTTTGGAGCTTACCAGAAATAAATAAAGAGCATTTAACAGATGATGGTTGGCTCAAAACAGGTGATATGGGCTACTTAGATGAGCTTGGTCGCTTAGTTATTTCTGGAAGAATCAAACACATGATTATTGTTTCTGGCTTCAATGTTTTTCCTAAAGAAATTGAATTAGCTCTTACAGAAAAAGAAGAAATAGAAGATGCCGCTGTAATAAAAGCATTCTCAAAAAAAACAGGTGAAATGCCAGTTGCCTTCGTTGTTCTAAAAGATAGTAAGAAACTAACTCAAAAACAAATATTCAAATACTGTAAAACAAAACTAGCACACTATAAGCTACCCAAAAAAATAATTTTTAAAGATGAACTTCCTCAAAATGCTGTAGGGAAAATAGATGTAAACGCTTTACAAAAAGAATATGCTGAGAAGTATGAGCAATAATAATTAAACAGCTTTCTGATTAAGGAGCTAATAATATGTTGGATAAAATTTATAAGATAGCTAAAAAAGCAGCACCAAAAATATCAAAGACTGAACAGACTGCGCTTGATGCTGGAGAGAATTGGTTTGAGAAAGAGATATTTCAGGGTAAACCTGACTTTGAGAAATTACATGACCTAAAAAAGTTCGAGCTATCTGAGGAAGAAAAATCATTCTTGGAAAACGAAACTGTTGAACTTTGCAAAATAATTGATGATTGGAAGATCAACTACAAAGATAAGGACCTAACTGTAGAGGCTTGGAACTTTATCCGTAAGAAAGGCTTTCTAGGATTGATTATAGGCAAAGAGCATGGTGGTAAGGGTTTCTCTGCTGCTGCACATTCAGAGATTGTGATGAAACTTGCTACAAAAAGTGTCACTGTTGCTATCACTGTTATGGTACCTAACTCACTTGGACCAGGTGAACTTTTATCGCACTACGGTACAGATGAACAAATGAAAAACTACCTCCCAAGACTTGCAACAGGTGATGAAATACCTTGTTTTGCTTTAACAGGCCCAACTTCAGGATCTGATGCAACATCACTTCCTGACAGAGGGGTAGTATGTCATGAGACTTTCAATGGTAAAAAAACTTTAGGTATAAAACTAAAAAACATCGATAAACGCTATATTACATTAGCACCTGTGGCCACTCTTATAGGTCTTGCATTTCAATTAGAAGATCCTGATAATCTATTAAATGAAACTGGTAGTGAAGGTATTACCTGCGCACTCTTACCTCATGATCACAAAGGTCTAGAAATTGGTAAAAGAGGGCTTCCTTTAAATCATGCATTTATGAATGGCTATATTAAGGCTAAAGATATTTTCATACCTATAGATTGGATTATAGGAGGGCAAAAAATGGCTGGCGAAGGGTGGCGTATGCTTGTTGAATGTTTATCTATTGGTAGAGCAATCTCCTTACCTGCTTGTGGTACAGCTAACACCCTTATGTCGGCAATTATGACATCTGCATACGCAAGTATTCGTGAGCAATTCAACGTCCCTATTGTTCAGTTTGAAGGTGTCCAAGAAAAACTTGCTGAAATTGCTGGATTTGCATATATAGCAAATGCAACACGTCAATTCACAGTTGCCGCTGTTGATAGCGGGATCCGTCCTTCTGTCTCATCTGCTATATCAAAATATCACCTAACCGAAATGGGTAGAGTCACTATAAACAACTCTATGGATATTCATGGAGGACGAGCAATCATAATGGGGCCAAACAACTACTTAGCAATACCATATATGGCAACTCCAATAGGAATTACTGTAGAAGGTGCAAATATTATGACTCGTAACCTAATGATTTTTGGTCAAGGTGCGATGAAATGCCATCCATATATACGTAACGAAATACAAAGCCTAATGGATAGTAATAAAAAAGATTTTTCTTTAAACCTTAAAAAACATGTAGCTTATATGTTTAGTAATGGAGCACGTACACTTTGGTATAGTTTAAGTGGTGGCTTTACAGCGCCTGGCTATAACAGTAAATTTAACAAATACTATAAATTCATTTATCAAATGAGTACAGCCTATTCCTATGTTAATGACGTTTCTTTGACTATCTTAGGCGCTGGACTTAAGCGTAAAGAAAGACTATCTTCGCGTCTTGGTGATATTATGAGCTATTTATATATGGCAAGTGCTATTTTAAAATACTACAAAGATAATGGCGAGAAAACTGATGATGATATTTTTGTAGAATGGGGATTAAAATATTGTTTATATAATGCTCAGCAGTCAATGATTAGTCTTTTCAGGAACTTCCCTAATAGAATACTGGGTATCAAAATGCAATTTTTTGTCTTCCCTTATGGGCGTAAATTCAGAAGACCTTCAGATAAACTAGATGCTAAAATTTGCCAAGATCTAATAGCGAATAAAGGTACTCGTAAATGGATGAAAGATATATGTTATGTCCCAATTGATGATCAAGACCCTATTGGTAGAGTCGAGAATGCTTTTTTGGCTATGCTCGAAGCTCAGGATGTAAAAGCAAAGATAGACAAAGCAATGAAAAATGGTGATCTTCACAAAGATTTCTGGAGTAACCTGATTGATGAAGCATTAGAAAAAAACATCATTACCTCAGATGATCATAAGAAATCTAAATCAATGTCTGAAAAGATTCATAATGTAATCCAAACAGATGAGTTTGATGATTATGCATTAGGACCTAAAAATGCTCACCCTGAATGGCAAAAAAAAGAGTAAAGAAAATAATTAGAATATCGACTCCCAAGGAGGCAATATGAATGAACTAGAGAAAAAATTTGAAGAAATGTTAAAGGCTGTTAAAGACGCTACCATTGATTTCAAACCTGACAACAACCAAAAATTAAAGCTTTATGCTTTTTATAAGCAGATTAAAGAAGGCGATAATGACACCAAAAAACCTTCTGCTCTAAAGATGGTTAAGCGTGCTAAATGGACAGCTTGGAGCTCAATCAAAGGCATGTCAAAAGAATGTGCTATGCGTTCTTATCTAAAAATCTTTGGTGATGAGTATCTCCCTTATTATGAAGTTGAGACTGAGGACTCAAAATCTGAAACAGCCAAAAAACTCGAGCCTGCCAAAAAAGAGTCTCAACGACAAGCCATCGATAAAATAGCAGTACTAGGCGCTGGAACTATGGGAGCTCAAATAGCTGCCCACTTTGCCAACGCAAGGTTTCCTGTTGTTTTATTTGATTTAAAATCTGATGATGAAAACAATCCCAATAAGGCCATCAAAGAGTCTCTAGAAAATCTAAAAAAACTCAATCCTGCACCTTTTGGTTCAAAAGAATCTATTGACTATATTACTCCTGCAAATTATGAAGATGATATTGAATTACTTGAAGATTGCGACCTTATTATTGAAGCTGTAGCAGAAATATTAGACATCAAAGAGAGCTTATATACCAAAATAATTAGACATGTAAAAGAAAAAGCCATACTAGCATCAAATACCTCTGGTTTAAGCATTACAAAAATTGCAAGTCTTTTACCTGAAAATCTCAAGGTTAATTTCTGTGGTATACACTTTTTCAATCCCCCTAGGTACATGCCGTTAGTTGAACTTATTCCCCATGAAGAACTTAATGTCGAAATTTTTGATAAACTAGAAACATTTTTGGTAGAAAAACTCGGTAAAAGTATTATTAGAGCAAAAGATACGCCTAACTTTGTTGCAAACAGATTAGGTGTATTTTCTATGCTTATAACTTGTCACTATACAGAGAAAATGAATATACCTCTTGAAGTTGTTGATGATCTGACTGGTAAAAAATTAGGTAGAGCAAAAAGTGCGACATACCGTACAGCTGATTTAGTTGGGTTAGATGTGCTATATCATGTAATTGAAACAATGAAAAATAATCTAGAAGATGGCTGGCAAGATTTATACAATACTCCAAGCTGGATTCAAAATTTAGTCGATAATGACTCACTAGGTCAAAAAACTAAAAAAGGCTTATATATAAAAGAATCTGACGGTATCAAAGTTCTTGATTTAGATAGCAAACAATACCGTCCTTCTGATAAAAATGCTGATGATGAAGTTTTAGAAATATTATCAGAAAAGGACTGGGCTAAAAAGCTTGAATGGATGCGTAATAGTGACAATACTCAAGCTCAATTTCTGTGGAAGACATTTAGGGAAATGTTTTTATATGCAGCTCACTTAGTTGGTGATATTTCAAACTTCCCTAAAGATATGGATTTGGCAATCCGCTGGGGCTTTGGCTGGAAACAAGGAATATTTGAAATCTGGCAACTAACAGGTTGGCATAAAGTAGCTAAATGGCTTAAAGAAGATATTTCATCAGGTAAATCTTTGTCTAAAAACCCTCTACCGAGTTGGGTAGATGAGCTAGATATTGGTGTATACCAAGATAATAAAGAATTTAGCTTTACAGATAATAAGCTTATATCTCGAGATAAATTAAAAGTATATAATCGTCAACTTTTTCCTGATACTGTCATTGAGCATTCTAACACTTTGCAAACTGAAACACTTTTTGAAAATGATGGTGTTAAACTATGGCAGGTTGATGCTTATCAAGGTATTGGGATACTCTCTTTTAAAAGTAAAATGTGCTCAATTGGTGATGATGTCTTAGATGGCATCTCCAATGCTATAGACTATGCTGAAGAAAAACTTGATGGCATGGTTATATGGCAATACGATGACATCTTTTCAGTAGGTGCTAACCTTGAAGAATTTGGTATCAAATTCACAATGAATGGCGAAGCTGCTATTGAAGAAGTTATTCGTAAAGGTCACAAAATAGTTTCCCAAAAACTTCGCTATAGTAAAATTCCTGTAGTTACAGCTGTAAAAGGTTTTGCCTTCGGTGGTGGTTGTGAAACTATCCTACATAGTGATGCTGCAGTGGCTGCTCATGAGAGTTATATTGGATTAGTCGAAGCAGGTGTTGGCATTATCCCAGGATGGGGTGGTTCAAAAGAGATGGCTCAACGAGCATCTAATGCTCAAGGCTCATGGAAAGACTTTGAAAAGCGCTACAAAAACCTTGCTTTAGCACAAGTTGCAAAAAGTGGTTATGAGGCTATCGAAATGGGATTCTTACGCGATACAGACACTATCGTAATGAATAGTAAAGAGATATTAGTAGTTGCTCTTAAAAAAGCTCAGTTACTTGCGTTTAGTCAATATCAGCCACCTATTAAACAAAGAATTAATGTCTTTGGTGAAACAGGAATAGCAAATGTTAAAGCATTACTTATTAATATGCGTGATAGCAATCAAATCTCTGAACACGACTATAAAATAGCTGTAAATCTCTCGAATGCAATGTGTGGTGGAGAAATTGAAAAAGATACACAAGTATCTGAAGATTGGCTTCTAGAGAAAGAATTAGAAAACTTCAAAGAGTTAGCAATGTCTGAAAAAACTGAAGCAAGAATGAAGCATATGTTAGAAACAGGTAAACCACTAAGAAATTAAATTTTAAGGATATTGCAATGAGAGAAAATGTATATATTGTAACAGCAAAACGTTCAGCGGTAACAAAAGCTAAAAAAGGTGGTTTTGCCAAAAAAAGACCTGATGAATTACTCGCTGATATACTAAAAAAGACAGTAGCAGAATCAAAAGTAGATCCAGAAGATATTGGAGATATTATAGTTGGTTGTGCCATGCCAGAAGCAGAACAAGGACTAAATATAGCAAGAATATCAACTCTATTAGCTGGACTACCAAATAAAGTCACAGCTTTTACGATTAATCGCTACTGCAGTTCTGGATTACAATCAATCGCTATTGCAGCAAATGAAATTGCTCAAGGTCATATGGATGTAGCAATTGGTGCTGGTATTGAAAGTATGACTATGATTCCTATGGGTGGTAACAAAATGTCTTTTTCAAAAGAGATTTTTGCTAAAGACGAAAATATATCTATTGCTTATGGCATGGGAATAACAGCAGAAAATGTTGCTAAAGATTGGAATATCTCTCGTCAAGCACAAGATGAATTTGCTCTACAAAGTCATCAAAAAGCAACAAAATCTATTGAGTGTGGAGATTTTAAAGAGGAGATATTAGATATTGATGTCAATCACTTTTTACCAGATGAAGCTACAAATAAAATAGTAAATCATAAAAAAACTATCTCAAAGGATGAGGGTGCAAGAAGCGATACATCATTAGAAGTATTAGCTAAATTAAAACCTTCCTTTGCAGCTAAAGGCTCTGTCACAGCAGGCAATAGTTCACAAGTTTCTGACGGCTCTGGTGCAGTCGTATTAGTAAGTGAATCATACCTGAAAAAACATAACTTAAAACCACTAGGTAAATTTCTAGGGTTTGCTGTTGCTGGTGTTGATCCACGCATTATGGGTATAGGTCCTGTTGAAGCTATCCCAAAAGTGCTTAAACAAACAGGATTAAAAATCGAAGATTTGGATTGGATAGAATTAAATGAAGCTTTTGCTGCTCAATCTATAGCTGTGATTAATGATCTTCAACTTGATGAGACCAAAGTAAATCCTTGTGGTGGTGCTATTGCACTTGGACACCCTCTTGGTGCAACTGGTACTATACTTACAGTTAAGGCTCTTCACGGTTTACAACGTACTGGTAAAAAATATGGCATGATTACAATGTGTATAGGTACTGGTATGGGTGCTGCTAGTATTATTGAAGCTTGTTAAATTTAATATAGGCTAACTAAAATGATAAACTTAGATGATTACACTCCCATGAATTTTCCATGGGATTTCACATGTTTTAGCAAAACTACTAAAAATCCTATAGGAATACAGCTTCCTTTGTATCATATAGATGAACATATGTACACTAAATTCAAATGTTTACCGAATCATATAGGCTGGGAAAATGTTATACACGGTGGAGTTATAGCTTTAATATGTGATGATATTCTTGGCAAACATATTTTAATGGTCACAAAGTCATTTTGTGTAACACGCAATCTCAATGTCAAATACTTAAAACCGACATATAGCAAGTACGCCTACAAATTCAAAACTACAGTCATTCGTAAAAGCAAAACAACTGTTTGGATAAAAGTTGATATTTATAATGAGCAAGATAGCTTATGTGCCTATGCTGATGCTGACTTTGCTATTATAAGCGAAGAAGATGCTAAGTGTAAAAATATAGCTAGTTATAAACTTAATGAACTTACAGAAAATATTTGAAGTAATTTGTTAGCTTTTTCTATAAAAGTAAGCGTCTCACAAAGTACATCTAAAAATTTATACAATTTGTAAGGAATGATTTTTCTGATTTGTTTTTATCTATTTTTGCTACAAACTGTTGAGCATATTTAGGAGTTAATACTTCAAAGTCCTGATCGGTTTTAGCAGATGAAATATGGTCAAAAACATATTTGAGATAATCAAATATCTTTAAATTAAACATTTTAGCATTCTCAAATAGGGTAAATAGATTTGCACTAGATTGAGCTCCTGTCTCACTACGTGATAATAGCCAGTTATTTCTACCAACTGCAAATGTTCTAATATTATTCTCAATATCATTATTATCAATAGGCAAATATTCAGCTTCTGTATAATTAATAAGCTCTTGCTAATTATCCAAAGTATAATTAATAGCTTTACCTAACAAACCTTTAGGTGGTGTCATAAATACAACATAATATAGTTTAGCTTATATTTTTTGATCATACCCTCTAATTTGGAACACTTAGGTGTTAAGAAAAGGAGACAAATATGGTTTACCAAAGATATACAAAAGAATTTAAAGATGAGGCTGTTAAATTATGTTTGCAACCAGATGCAAATAGACGAGAAATAGCAGATAATTTAGGGATAAAATATAAGACATTAAGTACTTGGATATCCAAAGCTATGTTAACCCCATAAAAAGATATAAAAATAGATTATAAAACTCAGTATCAGCAATTATCATCTGAAAATACTGATTTGAAGAAAAAACTCAAACAGGCATCCAGAGCGTGAAATACTAAAAAAGTCAGCAGCGTACTTTGCAAAGCAAACTCTATAAGGTACGCCTTTATTAAAGAGTATTGTAAAGTTATGCCAGTAACAACACTATTGAAATCTTTGAATGTTCGCACATCTTCATATTACAGATGTATACATAAACCTATAGGTAAAAGGCAATCTAATGATGCTGAGCTAGATGATGCTATTACCGCTATATTTAATGAGCATCTAGATATGGAAGTGTGAGGATATACAAAGAACTTAAAGATATGGGTTGGAAAGTTACTCAACCTAGAGTATCTAAACGCATAAAAATACTAGGTTTACAAGCTAAGGCTATTCGTAAACATAAAGCAACGACAGACTCTCACCATAACAAACATGTGTCTGATAATTTATTAGAATAAAACTTCACTGCTTTATCTGTAAATCATAGATGAGTTACAGATATAACTTACATACCTACACAAGAAGGATGGTTATAGCTCTGTGTGATTATACACTCTGTCAAAGGATCACACTACTGTAGTAAACAGTATCAAGATATTATTTAAAGGACACTGGCTACTATCAAGTATGAGCTCTAAAGGATGCTGTTACGATAACGCTGCTTGTGAGAGTTTCTTTGGAACTTTAAAAGTAGAGTTAGTACATGATGAAAACTATAAAACTAGAGAAGAAGCTAAGTTATCAATATTTGAATATATTGAAGCTTATTACAATACAAAAAGAAAACATTCTACAATAAATTATATGACTCCAAATAAGTTTGAATATATAATGGAAAATGAATGGATAAAATGTCCCAAATTTACGGGGTATATAAATATTGAAATCTAACCCAAATATAGATCAAAACAAAACTATCGCTGTGTCTTTAGCTGTAGGTAACACTACTATTGGTAATAAATATGAAGGTAGTTTTGGATCAAATGGCATAAAACTGCAAATTTATGCTATGGTAAATAAGGTATTTTTACAGATTTCTTATAAGTACAAAATAGAATCCTTTTAGATATTGCAAAAGCATTTGATACTTTAGGCATAGATTTTGCAATTAATCCTACTACAATTAAGATTGAAAATAGCGAACAAACAACACAATCAAAAAATTGAAAGTTATTTAATATCCTTAATACCTTCTAAGCTCATTAACAATTTATCAAAACCTGAGGCTACACCAGAGCATTCTGGTATATTATCCAAACATCCTAATAATTCCCCATCTATTTCTAAAATTGGTTTACCCTGCTCTTTGCGAATAGCTAAATTTTTTCAAATCGTTTTAGTTGCTCAGCCTTTTCTATAAGCTAATAATAGCCATTTGCTAGCTCTATTCGATTATAGCAAACCTCAAACCTTGCAGCAACTTATTGATTTCTTTTATCTTTGACTTTTATAGCTAAAGCTGATTGATGAACTGTATAGTCATATATGAAGTAAGCTGTCTTGGCTTTATTTAGATTTTTCTAAATTTTATAACTAAAAAGTATATCTAGGCAGTCTGCTATGGTTGGTTTTTCTAATCCTTGGATTTCTCCGAGATGTTTATGAACTTTATTAACTAAGCACATCAAGAGAAATATTTTGCGGATTAAAACCGTAGTATCTTTCAAATGCTTCTTTCTAGCTCAGATAAATAAACCTAACATTTGGCTTAACAGCTAAAAATAAACCTTCCATATCTTTCATAAGCTGAAAATAATCTATGCCAACTCTATACTACTCTATCATCGTCAAATCATGGTTATGTTGATGCCACAAGGCTCATCACGGAATGCTTTGCATATTTGGTAGACCTCCCCTCCCACTATCTTTCGCTAAAATTCCCTTAATGACGTATTCTGGGGAACTTTGCAGATATCTCCTACCTTCAACTTTATCTATAGCAAACAAATCTATAAAGGGATATGTTACACCATAGGTATAATCAAGCGGAGTATCTACCTCCAAAACATTTAAGTCTTTAAAATAGTTACTAATCTTTTCGAGATATTCTGCGCGTTTTTTGATGTTGGTTATAGTATTTTTATTACAAGACATTTACTTACATTCACTCCATAAAACTTACTTATATATTCCATAAAATCTACTTTCATAATCTTTTAGACCAGAGTTATTTGCATTGTTATTTATATATTCATAGGTCAACCTAAAATGATCGTCATCTCTTATGGCCTGATCGAAATAATTCTCAGCCCTATTATTGAACATGATTTTAAGTAATGTGTTGAGCCACATTTCAATAATTGCATCGTTTTTGCTTAAGGCATGGTTTGATTAAACAGCAAATGAATATGATAACCATTACCGCAAAAGCAATCAAATCATAAATTATTTTATATTTGCTTAACAAAAACAAATACATTTTCTTGAGAGTTATGTCATAAAAATAGCACCCTTTTTTAGAGCTATCCAAATATTTATCTATTTGAAACTCTTTAGTACTCACATCTATAGTTTGCTGTTGTAATTTTACAACGAAATCATCAATAATATCCTTAGTGCGAAAAGTTACAAACTGATACAACCCAACTATATCTATATGAGTTAATTCTCTATATTTTTTCATTTTTTTCTTTTTGGAGGGACTAAAGTCCCTATTCCTAAAGCTTGCTATTTACATTATTGGAAGTATGACTTTAGTAACACCTATATAACTCTAACAGTATTTATACTAGCAATATCAACCTCTAAAAGCTCTTCTGATTGTATTATCAATTTCAAATCACTAGAAATACCCTTAGCAACCCCTTTATATTTTTTATCGCCATAATTAAAGCTAATAGCCTTACCTAAAATATAATCATGCTCGGCAAATTTTTCCATCACCTCATCTTGAGTATACTCAAAAGCCTTGATTAAGCAAGTCACCATACTTATCAAAACAGTTGAATAATCAACCTGACAGTCATTAATCATTGCTAAAGAACTCCAATCTCTTTGGATTTTTTTACCTAGCTCTAAAGCATTTACATTGACCCCAACACCTATGACTATATCAAAACTATTGGCTTTAATATTTTTTGTTTCAACCAGTATTCCTGACAATTTTTGACCATTGAAATAAATATCATTTGGTAGCTTTATCTTTAGTTTTTGTTGAAGGTTTTGAGGGATAAATTCTTTGATACCCTCCAACACCCCTACAGCAGTCTTTATGCTTATCAGTGGGACTTTTTCAATACTAAACTCGCACCTAAAACCTGTTGTAGAATAAATATTACTATCAACTTTTGAAACCCAATTACTTTGTTGACGCCCTCGCCCTTTTGTTTGAACATCTGCATAGCAAAGATGATATTTATGCGTAAAATTTTTCTCTAAAAGATAGTCATTAGTCGAACTTATGGTTTCATAATGCTCTATACAAATATCACCTAGATTTAATTTAAGTTTCTCTTTTATGTAGTCATGGTTTTTCATAGTTGTATAGCTTTAATATTTAGTGATAAATTAACCTGCCCCAAGAATTCTTCTTTTTTAAGCTGATAACAAGCTTTAACTGTATTTCCAATATTAATATCACTAGCGACAGCGTTGTCTATAGCATTAAACCATATAGCTTTTATAGACTTCCTTTCAAAGCGTAGAACTAGTTGGGCATGAGATTTATCTTTGCCAACCATCCTAAAGTTCTCAACTATAAAATAATTACAAAATATAGGCTTCTCAAATTCTCTACCATAGGGTTCTAAAGAGTCAATCTTTGCTAATGTTTTTAAATCAAAATTTCGCTCTTCAAGCTCATAATCGTATTCAATACATGGTTCAAGTGTAATACTTTCTTTCTCAACGGTATTTGTGATACTTTCTTCAAAAAACTTATAAAACTCTTCAAAATCGTCTTTCTTGATAGTTAATCCAGCAGCACCTTTATGCCCACCGTATTTGACCAATAAACCTGGTGCTTTTTTAGCAACTTCATCAAGCATACTTTTTATATGAATATCATCTGTACTTCTAGCTGAACCTGATATCATAGTTTCATCTGTTTGAGTTTGTGAAAATATAATAATCGGCTTACCAAATGTTTCTTTGACCCTACTTGCAGATATGCCATGTATACCCGCATGACCATTTTCAAGCAATATACATAATGAGTTTTTAGTACTATCAAGTTCTCTAGCTTGAGCCATAGCTTCAATTGTTAGCTGTTTTTGAATAGCTTTTCGATTATTATTTTGTTCTTTTAGTTTTTCAAATGTATCAGCAGCTTTTAGTTCATCTTCTTCTAGTAAAAAGCTTACTGAACCTAGAGCATCAGCTACTCTACCATCACTATTTAAAATTGGAGCTATACTAAAGCCTATGTAATCTGATGATAAATTCTCTTTCTCAAAAAAATCCCAGCAAACTCGATTACTTTGTTTTAGTTGTTCGATACCTAATTTTGTTACAATACGGTTATTATGACTATTTGCCATACTTACACAATCTGCAACTGTACCAATAGCAACCAAATCAAATAAATTACTTAAACCATAATTTTTTGATAGTGGTTTGTTGTTTTCAATAAATTTTCTACGTAAAGCTGCCATAAAAAGCCAAGCAACCATACAACCAGCGATAGCCTTATCTGGATAATTACAATCTGCTTGTGTTGGATTTAGCACACCTACAGCACTCTTAGGAGTTCCTTCTGGCGGTATACCATGATGATCGGTAACTATAGTTTCAATACCATTTTGTTTGAGAATAGAGATTCTAGCTTCGTCAGTTGAGCCATTATCAGCAGTTATAATTAAACTTGGACGAACCTCATCAAGAAGTATTCTATTCATAAGAGCTTCTGAAAGACCATAACCCTCTTTCATTCTATGACCTATATAAGAACGAATCTTCTCTTTAGGATGATTGAAAATTTTAGTAAGGGCTTCGTGAAATATCGCATGAGAGGTTTGACCATCACAATCGTGGTCTGTCTCTAACCCTATTACCTCACCATCAGCAATTGCTTGATAAAGTCTATCTACTGCTTTTTCTATATCTTTGAATAAAAAAGGCGATGATAAATCTTTGATTGCGCCATCTAAAACTAAGCCTATACTTTCATCATTATTCACACGAGCAGAGATTATTTGAGCCAATAATGAATCGTAATTTTGAGAAATAAGATTATCGTAAATTTTAGAGTTTAGGACTTTTTTTTTGATTAGCATAAGTTTATATTCGAAGCCTCTCGTTTGCCTTTAAGATGATTTCTAAACATATTTACACCAGACATAAATAGTAAACCTAATGGTATTGCAAAGAATATTCCCCACAAGCCCCACATTCCGCCACATATAAGTATCGCAGAGACCACACCTACTGGGTGCATATTAAGTACTTCTGAGAATAGTAATGGTACGAGTAAATTGCCGTCTAATGCTTGGATTATAAAGAAAACAACTAATAACCACACAAAAGTCATACTAAGACCAAACTGAAGTATACCAACCATAATCACAGGAACTGTAATGATTACCATACCCACATAAGGGATAATAACTGACAGACCAACTCCAAAGCCTAACAAAATTGCATAATTTAAATCAAAATATGCAAATCCAGCATAAGTAGCGATCGAAACTATAAAAAATTCTATAGCCTTACCACGTACATAATCTGCTAATTTTGGTTTTAAATCATTCCACACATAGTATAAAGCTCCATTATCATTAGGTAAAAAACCTTTAAACCAATTGATTATATTTTTTTTGTCCTTTAAAAAATAAAATACCATCAATGGTACTAAAAACAGATATATAAGAGCTGAAAATAATATTGGCAGTGTAGTCGCTGTATTTTGAAGAATAAAAGAGCCTATACTAGCGCCTGTCTTTTTCCAATCTATAGTATTAAACCAACTAACTATAGAATTAATCCTATCACCATTAAGTAGTGTTGGGTATTTTAAAGATAGCTCATCTAAGCCACTTTTTAGACTCGATAAAGTATATGATGCTTGCTGTACAAAGCTTATCGTTTGATTAATAATAATAGGAAATAATACAAATATCATTGAAAGCAATACTACTAAAAAAAGAATATAAACAATATAAACCAAGACAATTCTTTTTATCTTAGTAACTTTATAGAGTATATTTACAAAAGTATCTAATAGATAAGCTATAACTAAAGCTGCTAATATAGGAGCTATATAGTCTCCCATAAATTTTATAATCAAGTAGAAAAACAGCATCAGCCCAACAAAAATTATTGGCTCATTATTTAAGTATTTCTTTTGATACCAGCCTTTTAAAACGCGTAAAATCATTTGTAATTTAAATAATATATTTTAATGGGTATATTTTAGCAGGTTTTGAAAATTTTTGTATTTTTTATATGAGCTTTAGTATATACTTAGAAGTATATTTTTAAGACTCTTAGATTCAAATTGTAAGTGCGACAAAATAATTATTGCACTAAAAAAGTAAGTTAGATATTGTCACACTTGCTAAAAATCGACTTAAGGAATCACCATAGGACCCATCCTACACCCAACTTACTCAAGAACAAAGATACCAGATTGGATCACTATTGCAAATAGGTGTTACAAAAACACAAATAGCCATGGAAGTTGGTTGTAACCAAAGTAGCATATACATAAAAAAGGGTATGATCTGGGAGAATTGGCAGAGTATTGCGAGTTAGTGCCAATATATAATCTAAAAGAGTTAAAAGAAGCTAAAGATAGAGCGATAGTAATAGGTCGTAATCAAAAGATATTTAACTGTACAAGAGTAGAGGCATATAAGCTAAGAAAAGCATCGCTAGAGCCGATAATAGCTATAGCGGAGAAATATAACCAAACCTTAGATACTCCATTAGAAAGTTAAGAATTAGGACATATAGCTAAATCTATCTGGCAATATATAAGTAGACCTAAGAGTAAAGAACAGAAAGATAGGTGTATAGAGAAACAGAGTGAAAGAGGTAAGAAAAGTGGTGTAGTAAGGGCAGAGAAAGCTCAAAAGCTCAAAGAAAAGGCATTTATCCTATTATTTAATTTAAACCTTACAGCCAAGCAGGTAGCTAGAAAGTTAAAGGTTTCTGTAAGGAAAATCAAAGAGGTTAGATCTGAATTTAAGAAGGTGCAACGAACCATATCAGGTAGTCCCCCGAGTGTTGGGTTGTCATAGAAAAGTGGTGAATCCCATTTAGGAGACTTTTTAGTCGATACTTTTTCTCTATATCCCGAGAGTGAAGATACAGAAAAAATACCAATTAATACGATTGATAGACTTTTGCAGTGATATTTTAGAACCTCATGTATAAATTCGTAGCCAAAAAATATTGTGAGAATTGAGCCATAATGGATTGAAAGCTTGATTCTACATCTAGTAAAAAAGCATTATGATGAACCAGTTTGGAGTAAAAAACGCAAAGCAGTTATGGTTAATAAAAGAGTTGTACTGTATGGCTTAGAGATTGTTTCAAGATGATCTGTTCAGTATTCAAAAATTGATCCTATAGTAGAAAGAGAGATTTTTATTAGAGAAGCTCTTGTTAATGGTGAATTTGAGACTAAAGCTTATCTTGTTAATGAAAACTTTAAATTAATCAATGAAGTTGAGGAATTAGAAAACAAATCTCGAAGCAGGGATATTCTTGTTGATGAAGAGACTATGTATTAGCACTATGATGAGATAGTTACTGAAATGTGTTTAGTAGGTATCATTCGAGAAATGGGTTAAGGCTTTAGATAAGATTACACAGAATTCTTTTGTCTACGATCTTGAAAATCTTATGAAACATGATGCCGAATCTATTACACATGAAAAATATCCAGACACATTTAATTTTGGTAATATAAACTTATCTATAGAATATAAGTTTGCCCCTCTATTAGGTGACGATGGTGCAACACTTGTGCTACCACTAGCATTTTTTTAAATCATATTGATGCTATCGTCATATAGTGGGGTGTATATTGCTTTTTGCTTGAGAAAATTACAGCACTTTTGATAGCATTACCTAAAAATATTCGCAAGTCTTGTGTGCCAGTACCAACTTATGCAAAAACTATATTTGAGTCAATTGATTGTAAAAGTGACAGGCTAAAACCTTTGAAGTCATTATTAGTTAAGCATATGACTAGGATTGTAGGTACAATAATTGATGAGACTGTCTGGCAAGATGAATAGCTTGAAAATCATCTTAATATGAATATGAAAGTAGTTGATGAAAAGGGTGGTGTTTTAGCTATAAATAAAGACCTTGCTAAGCTGCAAGAACAGTTTAGACGCGTAGTTACTAAACCAATCTCACAAGAAAAATAGTTTGTCTATTATGATTGTGAATTTACGAATATTCAAAAGACTCGTTTTGTAAAGCAATACGGTATAGAAGTAGAGGTTTATAATTGTCTTGAAGTTGCAAAAGATAGAGTGAAAGTTGCATATAAAGTACTGAAAAAGAAGCTCAAACCTCAATGAAAAATGCTTTAATGAGGCTTGTGAAAATTAATTTTGAGAATGGTCTGTCTCAAAAAATTAAAAATAATGATTTAGCTAGTTTATCAATAGCCATAAAGCTAGATAGCTCAAAAGATATACTTATTGATATAGCTATTGGGTTGAGTTTTTTTTGATTATTTAACACTACCATTTTTTGCTATTCAAGCCACCCCTTCGTACCAAAGGGAAATTAACCTACCATATTCACAGCAAGAATTTGAGATATTCTACAAGCAAGGTTTAGAACGCTTTGATGCTAATAAAGATAAGTTAGAGGTTCTAATTGTTGAAATTTATAAGCATAAAGCTGTGCGTCCAACAAATATAATTGGTGCGACAAAAAGATTATGTGAGCTATATTTGCAGAATGTAAATTATAAAAACACAAAACTTGCGGCTGTAAGGTTTGGTAATGTACTGGGTAATAGTGGTAGTGTAATCCCTAAATTTGAAGAGCAATTAAAGAAAGGTTGACCTCTCACAGTTACCCATCCTGAAATCACATGATACTTTATGCTTATTTCAGAGGCGTGTGAGCTAGTGCTTCAAGCTGGAGCTATTGCAAAAAATCAGAAGTTTTTTGCTTTATATGTGCAAGCCTGTTAAAATAATGGAGTTTGCTGAAGCAGTTAATAAGCTGTCAGGAAGAGAAGATATTAAAAAATTACAGACTTAAAACCAGATAAAAAGCTTTATGAAGAGCTTCTTGTTGATGCAAATAATATTGGGACTGACTATAAAGATATTTTTTATCGGTAGAAAGACTTTTTATGAAGTCGATAATTTATGTAAAGATATTGAAAATTTAATAAAAAACTCTTAGCAGGATGAAGTTTTGAAGAAGATTTTGCCAGATTTTGAGCATAGGTTAAATGGGTAGTAGTAAATGTTTTATAAAATAGTTAAGAAAACTTTAGATTTTCTATTGTCTTTGATAGGTTTGATTCTGTTGAGTCCAATTTTTATAGTATTGATTTTTTTTATAAAAAAAGATTCTAAAGGTCCTATATTCTTCAAGCAAAAGCGTTTTGGTAAAAACAAAAAGTTTTTCTATATATATAAGTTTAGAACTATGCATGTAGATACACCTAAAGATATGCCTACACATTTACTTCAAGATCCGACTAAGTGCATCACAAAATTTGGTGGTTTTATGAGAAAAACATCACTAGATGAGCTCCCTCAAATTATAAATATCTTAAAAGGTGAGATGAGTATTGTCGGCCCTCGACCTGTATTGTGGAATCAAAATGATTTGATAACAGAGCGTGATAAATACGGTGCTAATGATATACCTGTAGGCTTAACTGGTTGGGCACAAATAAATGGTCGCGATGAGTTGCCAATACCTGACAAAGCAAAATTAGATGGTGAGTATGTAATAAATAAAAGTACATGGTTAGATATGAAATGTATATGGCTTACAGCGTTTTCTGTATTTAAAAATGAAGGTGTAGTGGAGGGTGGTACTGGCTCTCTTAATTATAAAGATGGTTTGAAATGAAAAAGAAAATCTTAATAACAGAAGTCAACAGCTATGTAGCCAATAAATTTACTGAAAGTCTTGTCAATGATTTTGATATATTTAAGATCTCAATAAGAGATGGTGATTTAAAAGATTTAGATTTTTCAAAATAAGATAGTGTACTGCATGTAGCAGGTATAGCACATACTTCAAAAGACCCTAGTTTAAAAGATAAATACTATGCAGTAAATACAGAGCTAACATATCAAATTGCACAAAAGACACAATAAGATTATGTATCTCAATTTATATTTATTAGCAGTATAATAATTCATGGCGATATTGCCCCTATTTGTCAGCAGGAAGTTATAACTTAAAACACTGACCCAAAGTCAGATTATTGTTATGGTGATAGTAAGCTTCAAGCAGAGTTAAAAATACAGCTATTAGCTTATGTAGAAAATGAAATAGCAGTAATTTGCCCACCTATGATATATGGGAATGGTTCAAAGAGTAATTATCCTAAGTTGGTTAAATTAGCGAAGTATGCTTTTATATTTCCAGATATTGAAAATCAAATAAGTGTATTACATATTGATAATTTATCTCAAGATCTAAAAGCTTAGTAAGAAATAAGTAAAGCAGTATATTTATGCCACAAGATGATAATTATTTCTGTACTTCTGAGTTTATAAAAGAGTATAGGGCAGAGCGGTTGGGTAAGAAGACTTATCTAACAAAAGTATTTAATCCCATCATTGTGCTGATGGCTATAAAATCGGCTTTGTGAATAAGGTTGTGGGAATTTGGTTTATAGGAAAGAGGTTAAGTAATTGAATATATTAATAATAGACCATTATGCAACCAGGGCATTCAAAGGTCGAGGTGGTAGGCAATACTATTTTGCTAAAGAATTGGCTGAAATTGGTTATAGTGTGAATGTTATTTGCTCTAATATTGATCATTATAGTGATTATCTTGTTGATACTAATAAAAAAGTATCTAAAACCTTAAAAGATGATAATAAGAACAGTTGGATATTTGTAAATACACTTAAATATAGTCGAGTTCAAACAAAGAAAAGATGGTTGAATGTATTAGATTTTTATTTAAAACTACTTTTTTCATATAAAAAAATAATTAAAAATAAGCCTGATATTATTGTAGCTTCAAGTGTCCACCCTTTGACATTGATTGCTGGAATTAAGATTTCTAGAAAATTAGGGGTTCCATGTGTTTGTGAGATTAAAGACCTCTGGCCTCTATCAATAGTAGAGTACTCTAATTTGACAAATAAAAATATAATAATAAAAGCCTTGTATAAATTAGAGAAGTGGTGCTATAAAAAAGCTGATGCTCTTATATTTTCAATGGAAGGCGGTAAGCAGTATATTAAAGATAAGGGTTGGAATGATGTTGTTAATTTGAAAAAAGTGCACTACATAAACAATGGTATTTGCTCGAATACTTTTAATAAAAATAAAGAACAATATATATTTGAAAATAAAGATTTAGATAATCCTAATCTATTTAATGTTGTTTATGCTGGCACAATATCTAAGGTTAATGGAGTCGTTGAAATTGTAAAAGCCGCAGAAAGTTTAAAGAGTCACCGAGGAATTAAATTTCTAATATTTGGCGATGGTTCAGATAAGGAAGAATTAGAGAAATATTGCAAAGACAATAGTTTGTCAAATATTAAGTTTTTTGGTTTGGTTGAAAAGAAATATGTAGCATCTATTGTTTCTAGGGCTAGTTTGAATATCATAAATATAGAGCCCAAAAACAACATATATAAATATGGTGTGTCTATGAATAAATTATTTGACTACTTAGCGTCAGGAAAACCTATCCTATCAACATTTCAGGTTGGTTTTTCATTTATAGATAGGTATAAGGCAGGAGTAACTACAATAGACTCATCAGTAAATTCTGTTAAAAAAGCTATAATAGATATGTATAATATAAAAGATACAGTTGAGTATACTAATTATTGCAATAATGCCTTATTAGCAGCTAAAGATTTTGACTTTAAAGTACATGCAAAAAAACTCAATGAAATCCTTTTAGGAGTAAAAAAAGATTATTAAACAAAAAATTCTAAATAAAATAAAAGATAAAGAGATAGTAATTGCTGTAGTTGGTTTAGGCTATGTAGGTTTACCATTAGCTGTGGAAAAAGCACTTGCGGGTTTTAAAACTATAGGTTTTGATGTGCAAGATTCAAAGGTAAAGCTTGTAAATAAAGGTAAGAACTATATTGGAGATGTGGTAGATAGCCATCTTAAAGATGTTGTTGATGCTAAAATGCTGAGTGCTACTACAGATTTTAGTTTTATGAAAGATGTTGATTTTATTGCTCTTTGTGTGCCTACTCCGTTAGATTCATATCAGCAGCCGGATCTTAGCTATGTAAGAGAGTCAACTATAGAAGTTACGAAGTATCTTAAAAAAGGTTCTATGGTTGTGCTAGAGTCGACAACTTATCCTGGTACTACAGAAGAGCTTATAAAACCAATCCTAGAAGAAGTTTCTGGTCTAAAATGTGGTAATGATTTTTATCTGGGTTTTTCACCTGAGAGAGTTGATCCAGGTAATAAGTTTTTCAAAACAAAAAATACTCCCAAGGTTGTGGGTGCTATTGGCGAAGATGCTAAGGAATTGATAGCTGAAGTTTATAGACAAGTTTTAGATGGAGATGTTTTTGTGACATCTACACCCGCGATTGCTGAGATGAGTAAGATTTTAGAAAACACTTATAGAAATATAAATATTGGTTTAGCTAATGAGATGGCAATTCTTAGTGAAAAAATGGGTATTAATTATTGGGAGGTTGTCGAAGCTGCTAAAACTAAGCCGTTTGGATTTCAAGCATTTTATCCAGGCCCTGGTCTTGGTGGTCACTGTATACCATTAGATCCATATTATTTATCATGGAAGGCTAGAGAGTTTAGCTTTCATACCTCTATGATAGAAGCATCAATGATGGTAAATGACAGAATGCCAGAGTATTGTGTTGAGAGAGTCTCTAGGATTTTAAATAAACATAAAAAGTCAATTAATGGATCTAAAATACTTGTGCTAGGCGTTGCTTATAAAAATGATATTAATGACTACAGAGAAAGTCCAGTATTACCAATTATCGAAATGTTAGAAGATATGGGGGCAGAGGTAGAGTTTTATGACTCTCATATTGACAAATATATCTATAAATCTGTTCGCAAAGTGGGGCTAAAAGAATTGGTTAAAGATACTTTACAAGCAAGTGATTTGGTATTTGTCGGAGCTAATCATAACAATATAGATTATGATTTTGTACAACAAAATGCAAAAATTATATTTGATTCTAAAAATGCTATGGCAAATGTGAAGTTTAGAGATAATGTGGAATTATTGTAGGATTTGAAATATGATTAAAATAACACACTTAACATCAGCACACTCAAGATATGACACTCGTATATTTATAAAAATGTGCTGTAGTCTAGCCAAACAAGGCAACTATATAGTTAGTCTTGTGGTGGCAGATGATAAGGGCTATGAAATAAAAAACAATGTCAATATAGTAGATGTAGGAGCCAAAACTGGTGGTCGTTTATCTCGCATGACAACCACTGTCAACAAAGTTTTTACAAAAGCAAAAGAGCTTGATAGTGATATATATCATCTTCATGATCCTGAACTTATCCCTATGGGTCTGAAACTTAAAAAACTTAGTAAAAAAGTTATCTTTGATGCTCATGAAGATTTACCTAAGCAATTACTTGGCAAACCATATTTAAATAAATTTACTAAACTTATATTATCAAAAAGTTTTGATTTATATGAGAAAATCAAAATGCCCAAATTTGATGCGATTATAACAGCCACACCATATATTAGGGATAAATTTCTAAAGATAAATACAAATAGCTTAGATATAAATAATTTTACAATATTAGGTGAGCTTTCAAATGAAACTCCATGGAGTGAAAAAAAAGACGAAGTTTGTTATGTAGGTGGTATTAGTGAGATTCGTGGTATAAAAGAAATGGTGAAAGCACTTGAGTTTACTGATAAAGTCAAACTTAATCTTGGTGGTTTTTTTAGTGAAAAAACCCTAGAGGCAGAGGTGAAAACTTATAGTGGCTGGCAAAGGGTAAATGAACTTGGGTTTTTAGGAAGAAGTGAAGTTGCTAAAGTTATGAGCCACTCAACAGCAGGACTTGTAACTCTTCATCCTTTACCAAATCACATAGATGCACAACCAAACAAAATGTTTGAATATATGTCAGCAGGACTACCTATAATTACTTCAAATTTCCCATTATGGAAAGAAATAGTGGAATTTAATGATTGCGGTATATGTGTAAATCCATTAGAGCCAAGAGAAATAGCAGAAGCTATAGAATACATCATGACTCATCCAGATGAAGCAGAACAAATGGGACAAAATGGTAAAAAAGCCGTGCTAGAGAAATATAATTGGGGTTTTGAGGAAGTTAAGTTATTTAAATTATATGATGGTTTATTAAATGCTTAAAATTTTAACCATACTAGGAGCTAGACCATAATTTATAAAGGCTGGTCTGTAAGTAGAGAAAAAGCTAAGCATAGTAATATTGGATAAATAATAGTCCACACGGGACAGCATTATGATGCAAATATGTCGGATATATTCTTTGATGAGATGAAAATACCTAGGACAGACTATTTTCTAGGTATAGGTGGTAACTCTCATGGCGCTATGACTGGTCAGATGATTGAGAAAATTGAAGAGGTTGCCCTAAAAGAGAATCCTGATTGGATAATGGTTTATGGAGATACAAACTCAACATTAGCTGGGGCTATAGTTGCAAGTAAACTACATATTAAGCTTGCACATATAGAGGCAGGCCTTAGAAGCTTTAATATGAGAATGCCAGAAAAAGTTAATAGAATATTGACTGATAGAGTTAGTAATATACTTTTTTGCCCTACAGACGCAGCTATACAAAATCTTACAAATGAAGGTTATGAAAATTTTGACTGTAAGATAATAAAATCCGGCGATGTAATGCAAGATGGAGCTATTTTCTACAAAGGTTTAGCAAAAAAACCATCAGTATTTGTAAATTCAGAATGAAAAATTAAAAAATATATTTTATGTACTATTCATAGAGCTGAAAACACATATAATGCTGATAGGCTGAAAAATATCTTTGAATCTTGAAATCAAATAGTAAAAGATAAACAAATAATATTACCGCTTCATCCTAGAACAAAAAAAATATTTTTAGTTTAAATATATCAACTGAAAACCTAACAATTATAAATCCTATAGGTTATCTTGAGATGTTTTGGTTGATAGATAATTGTGAATTTGTAATGACTGATAGTGGTGGTTTACAAAAAGAAGCGTATTTCTTTGCTAAGCCATGTATTAGAGTTCGTGATGAAACTTAGTGGGTAGATTTAGTTGATTGTGGGGCTAATGTGCTAGTTGAGACTGATAAAGGCAAAATCTTTCAAGCATTTGATGATATATTTATGTTTGATAACAATTGCTTTTCGAAGAATCTCTATGGTTTTGGAAATGCTAGTGCAGTTATCATATCTAGTATGATAGATTACTAAGGAAATTAAACTATGAAGAAATTTGCATTAATAGGTGCTGCTGGATATATTGCACCAAGACATATGAAAGCTATCAAAGAAACTGGTAACGAATTGATTGCATCATATGATGTGTATGACGGTATTGGCATTATGGATAGTAATTTTCCGCAAGCAGCATTTTTCACAGAGTTAGAAAGGTTTGAAGACTTTGTAGAGAAATATAACAGAAACAATAAAATAGATTATATAGGTATTATGTCACCAAATTATCTGCATAAAAGCCACATTCGCGTAGCTATTAAAAGTGGTGCAGACGCTATATGTGAAAAACCTCTTGTTTTATATCCAGCGGATATAGATGAATTAAAAATTATAGAAAAAGAGACGGGTAAAAAAGTTTATAATATCTTACAGCTTAGATTACATGACTCTATTATTGCTTTAAAAGAAAAAGTTGTAAAAGAACTAAAAGAAAATCCAAATAAAATATATGATATAGACTTAACATATCTAACAAGTCGTGGTAAATGGTTTTTTGAATCATGGAAAGGCAAAAATGAGAAGTCCGGAGGTATAGCGTCTAATATAGGTGTTCATTTCTATGATATGCTATGTTGGATATTTGGTGATGTAGAGAAAAATATTGTTCATATAAAGCAAGGAGATATCAATGCTGGATATTTCAAACTTAAAAATGCTACTGTTAGATGGTTCCTTTCTGTGAATTATGACTATATACCAAAAGAAGTAAAAGAAAAAGGATTAAGAACTTATCGCTCAATTACTGTAGATGGTAATGAGATAGAATTTAGTCATGGTTTTACTGATTTACATACTAAAAGTTACGAGCATATACTAAATGGTGGTGGCTTTGGGCTTGATGAAGCTTATGTATCTATTCGTACTGTTTCAACTATTAGAAACCTACCAGCTATTGGTCTTGAGGGTGAGTATCATTCGTTTTGTGAGAAGGTGAAATTATAGAATGTTCAAGTATTTCATACACGAATCAAGCTATGTCGATGATAATGTAATAATTGGAAGTGGCACAAAAGTTTGGCACTTCTCACATATTCATAGTGGTGCTAGTATTGGTTTTAACTGTTCATTAGGGCAAAATGTAAATGTCGGCAATAATGTCAAAATTGGCAACGGCGTTAAAATACAAAATAATGTATCTGTATATGAGGGTGTAGAGCTAGAGGATTATGTGTTTTGTGGTCCATCTATGGTTTTCACAAATGATTTAACACCTCGAGCTAAATATCCTAAAGGTAAAATAGTTTACAAAAGCACATTAGTTAAATATGGTGCATCTATTGGGGCTAATTCTACAATTGTTTGCGGTAATACAGTAGGTCGATGGGCTATGGTAGCATCTGGAGCTGTTGTCACAAAAGAAGTGTTAGATTATTCATTGGTAGCAGGCATTCCAGCTAAACAAATTGGTTGGGTATGTGAGTGTGGAGAAGTGCTTAGAAATATTAACAAATGTGAATTTTGTGATAGGAAATATATATTAGTTGATGGAAACTTGAAGGAGCAAACCTAATGGAATTCAGAGGATTAAAAGCACAGTATAAAGCTTTAAAAAAAGAAATAGATAGTGCTGTTTTGAATGTTTTAGAATCTAGTCAGTATATTGGTGGTCAAGAAGTTCAATCTTTAGAAAAAAAGTTGTCAGCATATGTAGGTGTTAAGCATTGTATAACATGTGCTAATGGCACAGATGCATTGTCAATATCATTAAAAGCTTTAGGTATAGAAAAGGGAGATATAGTCTTAATTCCTGATTTTACATTTTTTGCAAGTGGTGAGGCTGTTTCCTTTGTAGGAGCTACTCCTGTATTTGTAGATGTTGATGATAAAACATTTAATATATGCCCTAAAAAAATAGAACAAACGATATCTGAATTAAATCAAAAAGGTTATGGTAATAATATCAAAGCAATAATGGCTGTTGATTTATTTGGGTTACCAGCTAATTATTCAGAGTTACAAAAAATAGCAGATAAATATAATTTGTTTATATTAGAAGATGCTGCTCAAGGTTTTGGTGGTAGTATCAATGGTCAGAAAGCTTGTAGCTTTGGAGATATTGCAATAACATCATTTTTTCCAGCTAAACCATTAGGTTGTTATGGAGATGGTGGAGCTATATTTACTAATTGTGATAATTTAGCTAAATTCATTCGCTCTTATGTTGTCCATGGTAAAAATGGTGACGATAAATATGATAATGTCATGGTTGGAGTGAACTCTAGGTTGGATACTATTCAAGCTGCTATTTTGAGAGTTAAGTTAAAGGCTTTTATGAATTATGAATTAGATGCTGTAAATAAAATAGCACAAAATTATAATCTAGAATTTAAAAATAATGATTATCAGTTGCCATATATACCAGATGGCAATATATCTAGTTTTTCTCAATATACTATAAGGCTTGACTCAAAAGAGCAAAGAGATGCTTTAAAAAGTGAGTATGAAACCAAAGGTATTCCAACTATGATTTATTATAATAAGCCAATGCATAAGCAGGGTGCTTTTCAGGGTAAGTTGATAGAGTTGGATTGTTTTACAGGTTGCCAAGATTTGTGTGATACTGTTTTGAGCTTACCGGTTAATTTGTACTAACATGTTATGAAATTTAAAAAGATAAATTCTTCAATAACTGTTTTGTCTTTTGCCATTATTAGCATATTACTCATTGTCCGATATGGGGAGCTATTGTTTCTTTTGTACATCAGGTTTTTTTTGTGTTAATTTTATATTTTTTAACTAAAGTTAAAAGTGTGAGAATGACTCAAAAAATAGTGCTTAAAAACAAGAAGAAAGTCAATGTATGGTATCTTATTGGTGCTTTATTGATACTAGAAATGGTTGTTATTTTGCATGCCTTCTATGTTTCTAAAACATTTGTTGTATCTTTTCAACAGGTGTATATATAGAGAAACTTATGGTGATATTATTAATAATGGTATATGGGGTTATATGAATTCAATGGTATTCAAAGTGGTATCTCCATTCTTAGGTATACTAATTCTAGTGAAAAGGAAGTATATATTTTACCTTATGATTTTGATGTTGGATCTATTGTTGTTCATATCTTCAGGGCATAAGTCATTATTGTTTTATTTCTTTTTAATTTTGTTTGTATTTATATTCCTAAGTAAAGATTTATATATTTCAAATTTAATCTATCTCAAAAAACTATTGCAATTGTTTGTCACTATTTTATCATATGGGATTACTTTAAGTTTACTAAATATTTCACTTTTTATACTTGTTTTGATGAGGAGAGCTTTTTTTGTACCAGCTAAATTCTATAATGATTATTTTGAATATATTATTATAGGGTACGGTCATCTAACATATCAAACTACTCAAGCATCCTTAAAAGGCATTAGTACAGTTAAGGAAATAGGTATATATAATGGTTCTGGAGATGCAGCTAATAGGGGATATATAGCATCAGCATATATCTTAGGAGGCTTTCTATGGGTGGTATTGTATAGTATTTATGTATTTTGCATATTTTATTTGATGAATTTTTTTATGAAACAAGATAATATCAAAGCGAGCGTTATATTGGTTATATTTTTAGTACCTATATTGACTTTATTTATCTCAAGCTCTTTAACTACAACCATGTTAACGCATGGCTTGTTTTTTTCTATACTATTAGCATGGATTTATTCTACATTTATGTTTAATGGTGTTAAAAAATGAGTACTTTCACAAAAAATGTTATAACACTTATGACTGGTACAGCAGTATCACAAGCTATACCAATTGCTATCTCTCCGATACTTACTAGAATATATACTCCACAAGACTTTGGTGTCTTTGCATTATTTTTCTCAATAGTTGTTATATTAGGCACTATTATAAATGCTCGATATGAATTAGCTATTATGCTACCAAAGAAGGATGAAGATGCTATCAATGTCTTTGCTTTGGGTTTTATCATAAATGTTGTTTTATCGTTATTTATACTAGTATTTATCGTTTTGTTTCACTCGCAACTTATTCGATGGCTAGGTAGTGATTCATTGTCTCTATGGTTGTATTGCATCCCTTTTACAGTATTTTTTATGGGTATCTGGAATATCTTGAACTATTTTAATAGCCGTAAAAAACAATACAAAGATATAGCAAAAGCTACAGTTTTGAAATCTCTAGTTTTAGCTGTGGTGCAATTAAGTATTGGCTTTGTCAAGCAGGGTGCTATGGGTCTGATAACAGGACGGATATTGTCTAGTATATTTGGCAATATGCGACTAGCTACAAACATTGTTAAAGATAAAGTTTTAATGTCAAAAATATCAAAAGTTAAAATTATTGCAATGGCTAAGAGGTATAGGGATTTTCCGAAGTATTCTATGATATCTGCATTTGCTAATAGTATGTCATCTCAATTACCTGTTTTTATTATTACAACAATATATGGAGTATCAATTATCGGTTTTTTCATGATAGCTCAGAGAATAGTAACTTTACCAGCATCATTTGTTAGTTCGTCATTCTCCCAAGTTTTTTTTCAAAAACTCACTACAGCAAAAAACAACAATCAACTATGTTCGCCTATTTTATTAAAAGCAATCAAAAAATTAACTATTATAAGTTTGCCAATAGCTATCTTATCCTTTATTATCGGACCATATTTAATAGTTTTGGTGTTTGGGGTTAACTGGAATGTTTCGGGTGAAATTATTAAGTATTTGTCATTATCTTTTTTAATAACATTTATAGTATCTCCTTTGAGCGTATCTTTGATAGTTTCTAATGATAATAAGCTGTTATCAATATGGCAATATAGTTATTTATTATTTGGTATAGCTATTTTTGTCATTTTCTTTTTTATTGTTCGGGTTTCATACTTTCAGTTCTTTTTTTGGTTTGTAGTGTATCAGTATGTTTTATATTTATCATATCTTATGTTGATTATACTTAGAGTAAGATCTTTAGATTGTAGGCTTGTACAGAGATGATTATATATCGCTATTAATGAACAAGCATTAGTTATTAAGAATTTTAGGAGTGTAACTTATATGTGTGGAATATGTGGAATAATAAATAAATATGATAAATCTGTAAATAAAGATGAAATACAAAAATTAATGATTTAATATCTCATAGAGGTCTAGATGATGAGGGCTTTTATTTTGAAAAAAACTTCGCTTTCGGACATAGAAGACTTTCTATTTTAGATTTAAGCAGTGATAGACATCAACCGATGCATTATTTATATAAATATACTATCACTTACAATGGAGAGATATATAATTATCTTGAGATAAAAGAAGAACTTTTAAAAGATGGTTATATTTTTAGATCAAACACAGATACAGAAGTGATACTTGCAAGTTATGATAAGTGGGGCGAAGAATGTGTAGCTAAATTTAATGGTATGTGGGCTTTTGCAATTTACGATAAAGAGAAAGAGATGATTTTATGTAGTCGTGATAGATTTGGTATAAAACCTTTTTATTATACTGAGATTAATGATAAATTTATATTTTGATCTGAGTTAAAACGGCTTTTAGAATTTTATGGTGAAAAGTATGTGAATCAATCTATCTTAATGGATTATTTAGTGATTAGGTACGAAGATCATACAAATGAAACATTTTTTGAAAATATTTATAAATTGGATCAATTTCATAATTTAAGCTATGATCTAAAAACAAATGAAATAAGTATCAATAAATCTTTTGAAAGTACTGGAAAAAAGTTTACTGCTATTCATGCAAAATCAACAGAAAAGAAAAATGATGAAAGTATTTTTACCGAAGAAGTTAATAAGCACTGTAATTTAGATTTAAATATTGTAGAGCCATCCAAGAAAGAATTTATCGAAAAACTAGATGAAGTTATTTATACTCAAGAAGAACCTTTTTGGGGACCTTCTGTTTTTATGCAATATTTTGTATATTTTACAAGTGCAAAAATAAGGTTAAAAATATTATACAAAAAAAAGTAATTATCTAAAAGAAGAGTTCATTTCAGAAATAAATAAATAAGTAGTAGTAAAAAATGCAAAAAGTTATCTAAATGTATTGAACCTACAATCAATAGATATATTTAAAACACAAATGCTTCATTTATTAAGATATGAAGATAAAAACTCTATGATGAATTCTATTGAAACAAGATTACCTTTTATAGATTACAACGTTTTACAAACTCCTATTTAGACTAAAAGCGAATACAAAATAAAAAATGGTTGGACTAAATATATTTTGAGAAAAGTAGTCGAGAATATATTACCTAAAAACATAGTTTGGAGAAAAAAATAAGTTTGGTTTTGAGGCTCCAACAAAAACATGGTTAGATAGCATTTGAAATGAAATGAAAGAAAGTATAAAAAAATCTAAAATCTTAAAAGAGATTATAAATGATTTAAATTTTGAAACAATAGATAGTAAAAATATTTGGAAACTTGATAATATATCAAAATGGGAAGAGATATATGATGTTAAAATGAAATGCTAGATTTTATGTAACTGTTAAGCAAAATTTTTTTCTATCAAATTAATGCTATAATTGTATCAGGTTCTGTCGCAAACTGACAATTTCGAAATTTTGTAGTATTATTTTATCACAAATATAATTATGTTTTTCTATGTTAGATTTCACAGGTAGACACTTCACCAAACTTTTAATTCTCCAAGCTCTTCGTTGGTATTTATCATATCCACTTAGCTATAGGCATGTAGAAGAGTTAATGAAATAGCTTGGAGTTAATGTAGATCATAGTACTCTCAACCGTTGGATTATCAAATATGCTAAAGAGTTAGAAGTTACTTTAAGCAGAAAGTTTAGTAAGTATAGTGCTTATGTAAGTTGGAAGATGGATGAAACTTACGTAAAGCATAAAGGTAAGTGGGTTTATCTCTACAGAGCAATAGATAAGCATGGAGATACATTATAGTTTATGATTTCTCCTAAAAGAGATGAAAGGGCTGCTCATAAGTTCTTTAAACAAACCATTGGTAAACATGGCTTGACGGAAAAAGTCAATGTAGATAAGTCTGGTGCTAATGAAACTGCTTTGCTATCTATTAATATCTTTCTATTTTTGCTTGGGATATGGTTAACTCATGGTATAGAGATAAGACAAAATAAGTATCTCAATAATTTGATAGAGCAGGAGCATAGGAATATAAAGAGATTGACTCGACCCATGTTAGGATTTAAATCATGGGATTCTATGGGATCTACTATAGCAGGGTACAAATTAGTTAACATGATTAAAAAAGGTCAGCACATTAACGCTGGTAAAATGACTGTTTGGGATCAGTTTTATGCTATAACTGCATAACTGTAACTAATGATAACTGATTTTGGGAATATTATACCTATGCACTCAGTTTGCGACAGAACCGCAAATACAAGCATTGTTAAAATAAATCATATATTGTCACTTTTAGGGTATGAAATAGATATTAAGCCATCAAATCCATTTATAACAGAATAGAAGTGGGTAATATTTAGTTATTATGATAAGTAAATCTTTTTGAAAGACTTTTGTTGGAATAGCTGCGATTATTATAACTACCATTTCTACATAAAGTTTTCAATTGAGAAAAGTCAGTACCAAAAAAGTTCATTAGTCAGTATAATGATTACGAAACAGAATATAAATTGTTATCTTTAGAAGATATTGACATGCTATATTAAATAGCACCCCTCTTCATAGTCTCAAAAAACTCTTCATTAGTTAGTGACCCTTTCAACTTCTCTGTAAGGAATTCCATAGCTTGTACATCTTCCATACCGCTAAGGATCTTACGCAGAATCCATAATTTTTTAAGTTCTTCATCAGAAGTAAGAAGCTCTTCTCTACGCGTACCAGATCTATCGAAGCTAATAGCAGGGTAGACACGACGCTCAGAAATCTTACGATCAAGATGAAGTTCCATATTACCTGTACCTTTAAATTCTTCAAAGATTACCTCATCCATTTTAGAGCCAGTCTCAACTAGAGCAGTTGCGATGATAGTTAAGCTACCCCCTTCACCAGTGTTACGAGCTGCACCAAAGAATCGCTTAGGCTTTTGTAATGCGTTAGCTTCCACACCACCAGATAACACTCTACCAGAAGCTGGGGAGACAGTGTTGTATGCGCGAGCAAGTCTTGTGATTGAATCTAGTAATATAACTACATCTTGCTTATGCTCAACTAGCCTTTTAGCTTTTTCGATTACTATCTCAGCTAATTGTACATGGCGAGCAGCAGGTTCATCAAATGTACTTGCTACAACTTCACCACGTACGGAGCGTTGCATTTCTGTAACTTCCTCTGGACGCTCATCAATTAATAGCATTATAAGATTGCATTCTGGGTGGTTTTTAGCGATTGATGTTGCAATGTTTTGCATCATAATTGTTTTACCAGTTTTTGGTGGTGCAACGATTAGTCCACGTTGACCTTTCCCAAATGGAGCGGCTAAGTCGATAACTCTAGCAGTTATATCTTCATTTGAACCATTACCTATCTCCATTTTAAGACGCTCTTTAGCATATTCAGGAGTTAGGTTTTCAAACAAAATCTTCTTTCTAGCTAATTCAGGAGAATCAAAGTTTACACTATCAATATGCTTAACAGCAAAGTACTTCTCACTTTCACGCGGAGGACGAATCTTACCGACAATGCTATCACCAGTACGCAGATTTAGTTTACGAATAAACGCAGGAGATACATATATATCATCAGGCGATGCAAAGTATGAGCTATCAGAAGATCTTAGAAAGCCATAACCATCTTGAAGTACTTCTAAGATACCTTCACCATAAATATCTTCTCCGGTATCAGCATGATGCTTGAGGATTGAGAAAATAAGTTCTTGTTTTCTAGAACGAAGCGATTCAAGGTCTAAACTTTGAGCAATATCCATTAGCTCATTGACTGATTTATACTTTAATTCATTTAAATTCATTAGTGATTCTCTATTTGTAAAGAAAGGTTGATGTTATTGGAGGTTATAGATATTTGTCCACGATTAAGATTAATTGGCTTTTTTGAACTACACCAACTTTAGTTTCTTTGTTTTCGCCATCTTTGAAGATCATCAGTGTCGGTACACCACGCACACCGTATTTCATAGTAATTTCTTCATTGTCATCAATATTTAATTTGCAAATTTTGACTTTGTCACCATAGTGCTCAGCAATCTGCTCTAGTATTGGAGATATCATTTTACAAGGGCCACACCAAGGAGCCCAAAAATCTAATATTACTGGAATAGTGCTCTCTACTACTTCATTTTGAAACTGACTATCTGATATATCGATACATTTTGACATATTTTGATTTTTCCTTTTGTGATTTTAAAACTGATTTTGCAAGACATCAGTTAATTATGATTGACTAACTAAGTATCATTATAAACAAATAAATCTTCCTAGACAAAATTTTTTAGTTATTTAGGTGCTTTTTTTATAACTGACTTTTAAATACTAAAAGTTATTTACACTAAATAGTATCGTTACCGAAATTTAAAGCTAGTGTTTGAGTTATGTAGACCCTGAAACGAGTTCATGGATTCATTTATTTTTTCAATGATATTTTTTAGAGCTACTCTTAACTTATTTTTTAATATGCTTGTAAGATTAATCCTAAAATAAATAACTCCCTAATCTCCGGCTTTCGATCTAGAGTTTCTTTATTTAGGCTAAATTTGAATTGTATAAAATCAAAATCGTAAATTAGATGGTTCACTGTGCTGTCACTACAACCACAACCAGGATCAAGACCTTATAAATTCAGTATTATAGTACTCAAGTTTGTATTTATTGCGCAACATCAGTTATAATATAGCTCATTTAAAACAAACTTGTTTTTAAAATGTCAAAAATTGTCGCTACAGTAGACCTTGGGTCAAATAGTTTTCATATGTTAATCAGTGAAATAAAAGCAGATGGTGAAGTAGTTACTCTATCTAAGCAAAAGCAAAAAGTACAGTTAAGAGCAGGGTTAAATAAAAATCTAACTATTACAAATGAAGTTAAAGAGAAAGCTATAAAGTGTTTAGAGTTTTTTTCACAAGAGATAAAAAAGCATAATGTTCAGTATGTAAGTGCTGTTGGCACATATACTCTTAGAAGAGCAAAAAACAAAATTAAAGTATTCAAAAAACAGTTAGATAAAGCATTAGGTGCTAAGATAAAGATAGTCTCTGGTGCAGAGGAGGCTAGGCTAGTCTATGTCGGTGCTAGAGATAATCACGATCCTAAGCTAAAAACTATGGTTATAGATATTGGTGGGGGCTCTACGGAATTAGTAATTGGTAGAGGAAATAAAATCCTAGTTGCAAGAAGTTTTGCTATGGGCTGTGTAGGAGCTCAAATAGACTGTTTTTCCGATGATAAGCTTGATTTTAAGAACTTTCATACTGCTGTTTTTAATGCAAAAAAAATACTAGAGCCAGTACTTGCAAGATATAGAAATACTGGTTGGAATAGTGTGTTGGGTTCCTCTGGGACTATAATTGCATTAGCTGATATTTGTTTGCAAATGACAGGTAAAGCAGTTATAACTAAAGATTTTTTAAGCGACCTTATCATGAATATGATTGATAAGGCGATGGTTGGAGAGATTAGTTTTAAAGGTTTGCGAGAAGATAGAGAAAGTGTGCTTTCGGGTGGGGTATCTATTTTATATGCTATATTTGAAAGTTTAGATATCTCTGAAATGAATCTTTCTAATGGAGCTGTGCGAGAAGGTATGCTTTATGAGATAGTTAAGTCAAAGTATAAAATAGAGATTTAGTTAATAAAAATAAGTTGGCAGTGAAGAGTTGCAGTTTTATTTTCTGATGATTTATTTTTGCACTAGGGGCTTTCCAAATAAGTGTGTAAATTCTTAATTAAGATGCTAGATTTAATCTAGTAAAATATTCAGGATAAACACAATGTCTAGAAAAAACAAATCAGATGATATTTACGCCACTATTGCAGATCAAATAATTGACTCAGTTGCAGATCTTAGTCAAATATTTGAAAAAGATGGCTTACTCAAGCAATTAACTAAAAGATTATTAGAAAAAGCCTTAGATGCTGAGATGGATAGCCATCTTGGTTATTCAAAGCATCAAAGAACCACCACTACAAATTCTAGAAATGGGTACAATAGCAAAACAACATCTACAGATACAGTTAATTTAGATATATCAGTACCTAGAGATAGAGAAAGTGACTTTGAACCTCACATAATTCCTAAAAGCGTAACAAAGATAAATGGTTTAGATAAAAAAATATTGTCATTATATGCTAAAGGTATGAGTCTGTAAGATATACAGCAATAGTTATTTGAACTGTATGATACTCAGATAATCACAAGCTTTATAGGCAATGTCACAGAAGCCGTAATAGATGATGTTAGAGCGTGGCAAAATAGACCCTTAGAATCAGTTTACCTAATAGTCTTTTTTGACTGCATAGTTGTTAAGGTTAAAGAAGATAAACGAATAATCAATAAAGCAGTATATGTTGCTTTAGGTATATCTCTTACTGGTCACAAAGATGTATTAGGCTTATGGATCAGTCAAAATGAGGGAGCTAAATATGATTCTAGATATCCACTGATATAGAAAGCATGGTGAAATAACTGGGATAATTTGACAGTATTCTTGCAATATACATCAAAAATTCGTAAAGTAATTTACACTACTAATGCGATAGAATCGCTTAATAGTCAGTTTAGGAAAGTTATTAAAAACAAGAAGTTATTTCCTAAATATGATTCTGTGTTCAAATCGTTATTTTTAGCTATAGACTATATAACTAAAAAATGGTCTATGCCTGTGAGATATTGGAATGATTCTATGCCTTATTTCGCTATAGAGTTTGAAAATAGAATGCAGAACTTCATGTAAGTTAATTTACACACTTAGATGGAAAGGTTCTTAGCTTGCTAAAAATTTTAATATTTTTCTTACTATTACATTCGTAGTCATGTAAATAAACCTTTTATGGCTTATTTTGTAAATCACTAGAATGAATTACTTTTTCTAACTCTTCTTTTGATGTACTATGATTTACAGTTAGCATTTGATTGAGCTCAGATATTCTTCTATGAGTGCCATTCCATTTCTCATGTTTTGCAGACTCCATAAGGCTTATGATCACACCCTCAATTTGGGACACTAACCATGTCAGAAAAAGGAGACAAATATGGTTTACCAAAGATATACAAAGAACTTAAAGATATGAGTTGGAAAGTTACTCAACCTCGAGTATCTAAACGCATAAAAATACTAGGTTTATAAGCTAAGGCTATTCGTAAACATAAAGCAATGACAGACTCTCACCATAACAAACATGTGTCTGATAATTTATTACTTAGATTCAAATACCAAGTGAGACAACCTTATTTCTAGATTCTACATGAAGAGGAGTGTTGAATCCAAGACTTTTTCTAGGTCTGTTGTTCAATAGGTTTTCAACTCTTCTAGTTTGGTCTTAAGTAATATTATCTAATCTCAGGTTTTTAGAGAAGAATTGTCTAATTAACCCATTTGTATTTTCATTGGTGCCACGTTGCCAAGAAGAGTATGTATCAGCAAAAAATATATCTATATTTAATACTTCTGATATTAGCATGTGTTTGGAAAACTCTTTAACATTATCAAAAGTGATTGAGTGAGTAGGTGACGCATTAAGTGTTTGTATTCAACTGTTTGCTAAGTTTTCAGCATTCTTACTAGCCAAAGGTTTAATTTTAGTTAGTTTAGATACTCTATCAAACTAGTGTTAATAAGTCACGCCTGGGACTGTAAATAATTTTGTGTCAAATTGATATAATTAATTTGATAACAGAAGGAATTACAAAAATGAAATGATAACTTGATGTAGCAGAGTTTAGAGAACAATTAAAATCTGGTAAAGGCATTAGCGTTAAAGATGGAGCATTAACTCCATTAATTAAACAGCTTAATGAAATGGCTTGACAAGCATAACTAGCAACCCACTTATCTCAAGATTTAGAGTCAAATCGTAAAAACGGTAAAACCTCTAAAACAATGAAATCTTCATCAGGTGAGTTTGTACTAGACACTCCTAGAGATCGTAATAGTAGCTTTGAACCTGAAATAGTCAAAAAGCATCAAAACTCATGTAAGGGATGAGTTAGAATCAAAAATGTTATCACTATTTGCTTTAAGTAATAGCTATTCACAGATAGCAGACTATATTGAAGATATGTATGGAGTGCATTTTTCAAAGCCTGTGATTACAGCTGTAATAGACAAGCTTATCCCTAAATTAGAAGAATGGAAAAAGAAACCTTTAAGTGAAATATATCCATTTATATACCTTGGTGCATTACGCTACAAAGTTAGAGAAGAAGGACGTTATATATCCAAAGCTTTCTATACGTTTTTAGGCGTTAATTTAGATGGCAATCAAAGAGATACTTGGTTTGTCTCTAAATGAGAGTGAGGTTTCTAGGTTTTGTATGCAAGTTCTAACAGAATTACAAAACAGAGTTGTCACAGATATTCTGATAGCATCAGTATATGGTCTTAAAGGCTTTCCTGAAGCTATTAATGCTATATTCCCTGATACTGAGGTTTCAGCTATGTATTGTTCATCAGATAAGCAATAGTCTTAAGTATGTAGGCTCTAACAAACAAAAACAGTTCACCAAAGACCTAAAGTGAGTATACCAGGCATTGACAAAATAAGAGGCTGAAATTGAGATTGATAAACTTGAAGAGAAATGTGGGAGTAAATATCCTATAGTATTCGAATCATGGAGAAATAAGTGGGATAATTTATATAACTATGTCATGTATGCTGAACCTATCAGGAGAGTGATTTATAAAACAAATATTATTGAGTCAGTACATCGTCAATTTAGATCTTTGACCAAGACTAAGGGAGCTTTTCCAAACGATAATAGTTTCCTTAAATTGCTTTATGTTGGAATTAGAAATGCTGAGAAAAAATGGACTATACCAATTCGTGATCTGAGTTTGACTATTTCTCAGTTAAATATTCACTTTAAGGAGAGATTGAAAGATTCTTTAGATTTAGTATAATTATGAGGAGATAATATCAGCTGAGACAGAATTTATTAAACTCCCCTAAAATATAATCTTTTAATTTTTTACCGACTATCTCATAACGCCAGCCTTTAAGTAGCTTGTTATTTATATCATCATTTTCTAATTTTAGATTATATATAAGGGAGCGAATATCTTTTTTAGAGGCTACAGAAGAGTGATCAAATTTATACTTATCAAGCTCACTATTAAAAAAAGTGATGATCTTATCGACAGTCTCATTATCAAGCTTTGCTGTATACTTTCTCTCGCCTTTTAGATGCTGATGCTCATTGCTAGTTTTTATAGCTGCTATAATTCCATTTTTTATTGATGAATTTAGCTTTGTTATTTCTGGGACATCAAAGTCATTTTGTGAGGTAGGGGCAATACGAGCAATAGAATATAAAACCTTATTATCAAAAAGAAATCTAACAGGAATATCTTTCTTTTGAGCAGTTTCTTCACGCCATCTAGCTATAGCTATAATATTGCGTTGGACTTTTTCACTAAATTTTTGAATATTACCTACTTTGTTATGAATAACTTCGAGGTTGTTGAAACCTATTTGAGTTATCTCTATAAGTTCTTCTTTAAAAAAATCATTATAGCCAATCTCTACTAGCTTTTTGTTCAAATCTTTTTGTAGTGTTATAAGATACTCAACATCTTTTTTTGCATAAGCAATTTGCTTTGCTGATAATGGTCTTTTTCTCCAATCTGAAAATTGGGATTCTTTTTCCATTTCTGTATTCAAAATTTCTTGTAGAAGATTTTTCAAAGAAAGTTGGTTTGCAAACCCTAAAAAGGTTGCGGCAAGTTGTGTGTCAAAGATGTTATTTATTTCACAGTTTAAAAATCTTTTTATAATCGGCACATCGTTAGCAGCAGAATGAAGAATTTTTTGAATATTGTGAGTTTCAAAGATGTATTTTAAACCACTAAAATCAAGATCTTCAAGAGTATCTATCAGGTAGATGTTGTTAGCAGTAGCTACCTGAATAAGGCATAGCTCTGGGTAGTAAGTTCGCATCCAGTAAAATTCTGTATCTACCGCTATGTGAGAATTTTGAGAGATTTCTGCAATAACAGGATCAAGTATTGATTGAGATTGGATGAGCATTATTGTTTAGATATATTTAAAAGCTAATATATGCTAACATTTTTGCATATTTATTAAATATTTAAAACGATAGTTTCTTAGATAATGATTGTAAATAAGTCAAATGATTTTGATTTAAAAAGCTTCTTAACCAATCTCACTACTCATTCAGGCGTATATCGCATGATTGATTGTAGCGGTGAGATCATCTATGTAGGTAAGGCTAAAAATCTTAAAAACCGTGTAAATAGCTACTTCTCAAAAGGCTTAAAAGATAGTAAAACACTTATGATAGTTTCTCAAATTGAGAAAATTGAAATCACAATTACCCCGAGTGATTATGAGGCTTATCTTCTAGAAAATAACCTCATTAAACAACACCTTCCAAAGTACAATATTCTATTTAAAGATGATAAAAGTTATCCATACTTAGTTATTTCAAAAGACAAATTTCCTAGAGTTGCATTTTATAGGGGAAAATCAGCTTATAAAAAAGGACAGTGTTTTGGACCTTTTGTATCAATTTCTTCTGTCAAATCAACACTAAATATTATTCAAAAGATATTCCCAATCCGACAATGTGAAAACACCTACTATAAGTCGCGAGTTAGACCTTGTTTACAATATCAGATAAAACGCTGTCTTGCGCCATGTGTAGGGCTAGTGTCACAAAAACAATATGATGAGCAATTGAGCATTCTAAAGAAATTTTTAGCTGGTAAATTTAGCAATGTGTTAGATTATATTTCTCAAAAAATGCACACAGCTAGCGAGGAAATGGAGTACAAAAAAGCCCAAGTTTATCGCGACCAATTAATTGTATTAAGAAAGCTTCAGGAACAGCAAATCATTGACATTCAAGTGGATAAGACTTTCGATGTGTTAGGTATACATTTGCAAGATAATTCAGCAGGTATTGCACTTTTACAAATTCAAAATGGAGATGTAGTTGCAGATAGACATTGGAGTATAGATGCAAAAGGGCAGAGTAAAACAGCTATTATGCATGCATTTTTATCGCATTTCTATTTAGGGAATGAAATTCGTAATATTTGGCCAAAAAATATTATATTATCAAAAGTTAATTTTGAAGAGATACAAGATTTGATGACTAGTATTTCACAAAAAATTGGCCACTCTATGAATTGGATATTAGCTCCAGCAGTTGATAACCTAAAATGGTTAAAATTAGCCGAGGTAAATGCTAGGCAAAAACTAACTACTCATAATGCTTCAAAATCACAGTATCAGAAACGCTTAGATTCTCTGAAAGATTTTTTAAATTTAGAAAAGGATCTGAAACGTATAGAGTGTTTTGACATATCGCATTTTCAGGGCGAGGCAACCATTGCATCTTGTGTGGTTTATACAGATGAAGGTGAAGATAGAAAATCCCACCGTAGATACAACATCAAAGATGTAAAAGCTGGTGATGATTATGCTGCTATAGCTCAAGCCGTTTCGCGTAGATTGACATCAGGTATAGAATCAGATAATCTTCCAGATGTGATGATAATAGATGGTGGAAAAGGACAAATTCATCAAGCAGAAAAGGTTGTTAAAGAATTTAACCTTCAAAACAAAATTCAGCTAGTAAGCTTAGGAAAGGGTGTTGAGAGAATAAGCGGTAAAGAGAAAATCTATAAAGGCTTTGATTATACTGAATATACCTTAGATGAACACAATGCAGGATTTTTGCTGCTGCGTCAAGTAAGAGATTCTGCCCATGACCATGCAATAAAAGCACAACGAAAAAAAGTAAATTCTAATCGTAAATCCTCTATAATTGAAGAAATCGAAGGTGTAGGGCCTAAAAGACGCAAGTCGTTGATTATGCATTTTGGTGGCTGGCAAGAATTAAGCAAAGCATCAGCTGATGAAATGGCAAAAGTAAAAGGAATAAGTAAAAAACTAGCTCAAGAAATATGGGAGTGTTTTCACTAAGATGTGTACCTATAGATTCTTATAGGTGCCCTTATATAAAAAAAAGCTAGAAAAATGTTTTTTTTTTTAGATTAGATTGGATTGAGTATGAAAAAGCTGTTAAGCTGAAAAATAGAGATGTTTTGCAAAGTGTGATATGAGTCACATATTTGTTTATTTACTTAAAATCTTTAACAGTAATCTTGAATGATAGCGCCTGGTTAGGACCAATGCTAGCAGGCGCACGAGTACCATAAGCAGCTTCAGGAGCACAGTATAGGATAACTGTAGAGCCAACTGGAATCTCAGGGATAGCATCTTTCCAACATTGAATCAGATTACCTAGTGAGAATGTCGCATTATCATTAGAGTCAAAAGAATTACCTATTAACTTAGCTTCTTTTACATCATCAAGCTTAAATTTGTCTGCATCATAAGCTGTAACAGGTGTAGTACCTTTATATGCGATAGTTAATGTACTATCTGCATTAGGCTTTTTGCCTTCACCTTGTTTTACTACTTGGTAGAAAGCTTGATCATTTACTTTGATAGCGTTATCCATCTTAGCAACTTCTGCCATAAACTTTGCAGATTTAACTTTGTTGTCTTTAGCAACATCAAGTTGTTTTTTGATCATTTTATCTTTTAGAGAATTCATGTTGCGATCAATTTTATCTTGAGATAATCTAGCATCTTTACCTTCAATAGCATCTTGGAAACCAGCTGTGATTTGATCGTTATCTAAGTCAAAGTTTTGACTAGCGATACCATGACCAACTTGATAACCAACTGTATATCTTGCATCGGTACCTATAGTAAGTTTTGTTTTTGTAACTTCTGCTTGAGCTTGTGTCGTAGGTGCTTTTTCTGTATCAGTAGGAGTAGCTTCTGCTGTTTTAGCATTAGAATCATTAGAGCTATAAGTATAAGTTGCTTGCTGTGTATCAGTAGTTGCTTGAATTGCAGTATTTAATTCTTGAACTTTTGCAGTATCTTCATTAACTTTATTTGCTGAGCATGAACTTACAGCTATTGCTAGAGTTGTGCAAGACATTAATACGGCTAATTTTTTTAGTTTCATATATTTTTCCTATCTTATTAGATCGTTTTTTGTGATATTCAAAAAGTCAAAAAGCTTTTTATCTAACATCTGTGATGGTGAGATATTAGAAAGTGCTTTAAAAATTACATTTTTTCTATCAGGATTGTTCCCTTCCCATTTGTTAAGCATACCTTTGATGAAGACTCTTTGCAAATTATCTTGTGAGCCACACAGGTTACAAGGGATGATTGGAAAGTCTTTAAGTTTTGAATATTCTGTAGTCTCTTTCTCGCTCACAAAGGCAAGAGGGCGGATTACAATATTGCGTTTATCATCACTTAGTAGTTTAGGTGGTATTGATTTAATCGAGCCATTATAAAACATATTTAGAAAGAAAGTTTCAATTATATCATCACGATGATGACCTAAAGCAATCTTAGTTATACCATTTTCAACAGCATTTTCATAAAGTATTCCTCGACGCATTCTCGAACAAAGTCCACAAGTAGTTTTACCTTCAGGAATTATCTCTTTAACCACGCTGTAAGTGTCTCTCTCGATTATATGAAAATCAACTTCTTTAGACTTTAAGTAGTTTGGTAAAATTTCCTCTGGAAAACCAGGCTGTTTTTGGTCAAGGTTTACTGCTATGATGTCAAAGTGAATGGGAGCTTTTTTTTGCAAAAGCATTAGCATTTCTAGTAGAGCATAAGAGTCCTTACCCCCAGATAAGCAAACCATGATTTTATCACCATCTTCAATCATATTGTATTGATTGATAGCTTGAGCGGTTTTACGAACCATTTGTTTTTCTAGTTTTTTTAGAGCTTGTTTGTTTGTATCAGTCATTTAGAAGCTTTTGCCTTAATTCTGTAGGTATTTTTTGTAGTTTATTTGTTTTGGCATTAAAAAATGCTAACCTTGTGTTACTGGTTGTTAAAATCTGTTCAGTACTAGCTATTCTTAATTCATAGGAAAATCCTATGCTAGCTGCTCCAAATTTTTTGATTGACTGTGTAGTTTCTATTTTATTGGGATGTAATAATGGCAGGATGTATTTACAAGATTGTTCTGCAATTACAAACTGAATATGATTATCCTCTCCCCATTTTACTAAGTCTGGGAAACCAAAAAGCCATTGGGTTCTAGTTTCTTCAAAGTATTTGAAATATACACTATTGTTTACATGACCATACTTGTCGGTATCTGTAAATCTTACTAAAGAGTTAAATTTGAAAGATGTTGTGAAAGACATGTTTTATCCTAAAAAATATATGATAGTAATGGTTTCCTTGGAACTTCACAGTTTTTTAGCTGAGCAGAGTATTTTTGAGCAATATCTGCAGTTTTGCGAGCATAGTTTTTTAAGAAAGAGTTATTCTTATGACTACCTCGTTTATAGCCTCCAATACCTTCATGGTAAGCAAAGTATAAGTCATAAGAGTTTGTTTTACTTATGCCTGTTTTGTTGTGCACATTATTTAGATACCAACCGATAAAATAAGTAGCATCAGCAAAGTTTGATCTTAATACAAAAGACTGTTTAGTTTTTCTCTTGTAGTGATCCCAAGTCCCATCAAGAATTTGAGAATAACCATAGGCAGAAGATGCTCTTCCCGATGGTATGAAGCCTAGATAGTATTTCATAGATGGTTTTGCGTCACTTCTGAAAGATGATTCTTGACGAATAAATGCCATTTGAACATTTATTGGTACTCCCCAACGATTGTAAGAATCTATCATACTGTAGTACCAGTCAGGATTTTCATGAATGATGCTACAAGCATTGTTGATATTCTTAGGCTGTGGCGTTGCACATGATCCAATTAGGGCTACTATAAATACAATACTAAGTAGTTTTATTGATTTCTGCATTCTATAAGTTCCTATAAATTTTTATAAAAAACTTCTACAACTTTATCTTGGAATCTGCGAGCATTAGTTCTATCTGAATACTTAAGGTCGTTTAGCATGATAGAAAAGCTAATACGATGATTTTTTGCTGTAAGTACATATCCAGAAAGAGTAGAAACACCAGAAAGTGTCCCAGTTTTAGCGTGAACTTTACCTGTTAGTTTGCCACCCATTCTATAAGCAATAGTACCACTTATACCAGATGCTGGTAGATAGTTATAAAACTTCTTACCTACAGAGCTATTGAAAGTCTTATTCAAAAAGTTAACCATAAATTGTGGCGTAACATTATCTAGATTAGATAGCCCTGATCCATCATACATTGTAAGGTCAGAGGTATTTAGGTTTAATTTTTTATATAAGATTTCTTGAACAGCTTCTGTACCGGCTTTAGTTGAGCCTATACCTTTTTGCTTTAAGCCAACTGTATTTAAAATTGTTTCAGCATATAAATTATCAGAATGTTTTAGTGTTTGGTCAATAATACTTCCGATTCTGTCAGAGTTTGTAATTATCTGCACAGTATTACCTGCAGGTATAGAGCCAGCAATGGAAACTTTATTATGCTTTATACCAGCTGAAGATAAAAAGTCATCTACAGTGTTTAATGTTTTAAGAGCAGGATTTTTTATAGCAAGCTCCAACATTTTCTCAGCAGTACGAGATAAGTAACCACCAATGTAAACTTTATTTTCATCATTCATTGATATAGTTATTGCTCTGGAATACCTTGTATAAGTACTGGAGATTTTGTAGTCTATATTGCTTGCGTTACTTAGCTTGATAACTCGTGTAGAGGTACTATTAGGATTTTTCGCAAGCTTAATGATAGTGCAGTTACGATTTAGTGTAAAGCTAGAAGCAGGAGCTCCAAAGCAGAGAGTACTATCATTTTTAGACCATCCTTGTGGTATATATGGACCAGAAAAACTACCAACAAGATACACATCTCCAGTTATTTGAGAAATACCTTTGGTGTTTTTGATTTTCTTAATTAAATTAGAAAGTTGATCACCTGTTAAATCAGGATTACCCGTAAATTTGATATACATATCGCCATAAAGTACATGGTTTTTTACTTTATTTGATGAGTAGTTTACTGTAGTAGAAAAAGTGAAGTTGCTAGGTATAGCAAATAAAGCCCCAACGATGGTAAATACTTTATTGTTACTAGCTGGTTTCATAGCTCTATTTTGAGCATAAGAATATAACTTTGCTCCTGTTTGAGTTCTTTTCGCTGCAATACTTATTTTAGCATTACTAAGATGATATTTTTTTACAAGGTATTGTATATCACTACGATTAGAGGCATAAGAGCTAGCTATACTTGCAAATATAATAAATGTAGTTGTTAGTAGTTTAAAATTTATAGTCAATATTGTCTAAACCTATATATTATTCTATGAATATTTCTCAATTGAAATGATAGCATTTTGCATAAAATAAATATAGACATTATTTGCAATCTTTGCTTTTTAAGCTGTATAGATATAACTATTAACTCAAAAATCAAAAAATCTCTCGAGAAAGCCATATAAGATCAGATATAATTGGTTAAAGTTTTTAGACTAAAAGAAAAAACTACTTTATGTGAATATTAGCATTCTTAGATTTAAGTTGTAAGTGCGACAAAATAATTGTTTCATTAAAAAAGTAAGTTAGATATTGTCACACTTGTTAAAAATCTACTTAAGGAATCACCATAGGACCATCCTACACACAACTTACTCAAGTACAAAGATACCAGATTGGATAACTATTGAAAATAGGTGTTTCTAAAACACAAATAGCCATGGAAGTTGGTTGTAACCAAAGTAGCATATACAAAGAGATAAACGGTAACACCGGCAAACGAGGTTCTAGACCTAAACAAGAACAATCACTTGCAAACTCAAGAAAACGTAAAGGCAACAAACAAATTAGGCAATTTGGTTGGAGCTATGTAGAGCATCTTATCAAACAGTATTGGTATCCAGAGCAAATAAGTGGCGGTTTAACATCTAATGGGTGGTTAGATGTCATAAGTGCTGAAAGCATCTATAAGTATATTTATGGGAATAAAGAAAGAGGCGGTGACTTACACACTTATTTGTGTTGTCAGAAAACTTATCGTAAAAGAGGTACGGCTAGTCAAGAGCATAGAGGCCAAATACAAAATAGAGTTTTAATACATGAGAGAGACTTTGTTATAGATGAACTAAGTAGACTTTGAGATTTTGAGGGATACACTATTATTGGTAAAGATCACAAGGGTGACTTATTAACACTAGTTGATAGAGTATCTAAACTAACTAAAATTAAACCTTTGGCTAGTAAGAATGCTGAAAACTTAGCAAACAGTTGAATACAAACACTTAATGCGTCACATACTCACTCAATCACTTTTGATAATGGTAAAGAGTTTTCCAAACACATGCTAATATCAGAAGTATTAAATATAGATATATTTTTTGCTGATACATACTCTTCTTGGCAACGTGGCACCAATGAAAATACAAATGGGTTAATTAGATAATTCTTCCCTAAAAACCTGAGATGAGATGATATTACTTAAGACCAAACTAGAAGAGTTGAAAACCTATTGAACAACAGACATAGAAAAAGTCTTGGATTCAAAACTCCTCTTCAGGTAGAATCTAGAAATAAGGTTGTCGCACTTGGTACTTGAATCTAAGATTTATTGTTGTTCTTGGTACTAGATTAATACGGTAAAAGAGCAATGTAAAAACCTAGGTTCATATCAATAAGTTCAGTGAAAAGGTTAGTTCAAGAAATTTGAAAATGTTTTAATTAGGAGCATTATGAAGAATAAAAATTTAATATTACTTAGTTCAATTAGCCTATTTTTTATAGTGATATGTTATTTCTTTGTTGATAGGCAAGTGGTTTGGTTTGCTCATAATCATGATTTTAGGCAGTATACAATACTATATATCTTGTCTGATCACATAGTTACTATTATAAATTTCATCGTATTCTTTTTTTACATATACTATTTTATGAAGCTTATTTGTAAAAGATTCTCAGATATTGATTCTAAGTTTATACTCGTTGCTAATGCTATTTTGATAGGGCAGTTTATAAAAGAGATTTTGAAGGGTGTTTTTGGGAGATATTGGGCAGCTACATTTAGAAATAATAATCTGTCACTTATTCATGATAATGCTTATGGTTTTAATTATTTCAAGTTTAGTGGTAATTATGCTTCTTTTCCTTCAGGGCATGCAACATTTATATTTTCATTTGCTGTGAGTATGTGGATCTTATTTCCAAAATTTAGATGGTTCTATGGTTTGTTGGCATTTTTAGTAACTATGGCTCAGCTTTTACAGTATTTTCATTATGCTAGTGACCTTATCGCAGGTGCGATAATTGGAAGTATAGTAGCTGTGTATACTTGCGGGTATTATAAAAATAAATATAAAAAAGGATAAAAAATGATAATAATAGTAGGTTTGATTTTTGTAGTAGTTGTATTAGTTACTGTATTTTTGATGATGTTGTCAAAGAAAACCAAAGAAGTACAAAATATAGCAAAGTCTTTTGAAGATTATAAAAATACTACACAAAATGAACTGATGCAATTGCGTTCTAAAGAGGTAACTTTTGATACTTTACTAGAGCAAGAAAAACAAAAGAATATTGAGCTAAAAGAAGACAAAACTCAACGAATAGGAGACTTAAAGCAAGAGCTGTGTTTGGCTAGAAGTAAGGTTGATAATTTTATTGAAGAGATTAAGAATTATAAGTCTGAAAATTCAAGGTTAGAAACTCAGCTTAAAGAGCAAAATATTTCAATGCAAGATAAATTAGAATTGTTACAAAATCGTGAAGCTAATCTAAAAACAGAATTTGAAAATCTTGCTAATAAAATCTTTGAAAGTAATAGCCAAAAGCTAAATCAAAAAAACCAAGAAAGCTTAAGTAATGTTCTTAATCCTGTGCGTGAACAGTTAAAGGATTTTAGAAGTAGAGTAGAGACTATATATGAAAAGGATACTGCTGGTAGGATTGAGCTAAAACATGAGCTACAAACTTTAAAAGATCTAAATCAAAAAATGTCTAAAGAAGCTCATAACCTTACAACAGCTCTTAAAGGAGATAAAAAACAGCAAGGTAATTGGGGTGAAATGGTACTTGAGAAGGTACTAGAAAGCTCAGGGCTTAGAAAGGGTGAAGAGTACCTTAGAGAATTTACGCTAAAAGCTGATGAAAATGCTAAGTTTAGACCCGATGTAATTATCAAATTACCAGAAAATAGAGATATAATCATAGATGCTAAAACTTCTTTAGTAGCTTATGATAACTTTATAGGTGCTGAAACTGAGCATGAAAAAAATAAGTATACAAATGAGCATATCAATGCTTTAAAGAACCACATAGATGGATTATCTCTTAAAGAATATGAAAAACTAGAGGGTGTTAACTCGTTAGATTTTATATTTATATTTGTGCCAATTGAGGATGCTTTAACTTTAGTACTAAGTAAAAATATTCCAAACTATAATAAAAATCTTTATGAATACGCTTTTCAAAAAAAGATTATTTTAGTTAGCCCAACTACTCTACTGCTAGCATTAAAAGTGATTGAAAATACTTGGAAGTATGAAAAGCAATCTAAGAACATTAGTGTCATATATAGCAGAGCAGAAGAGCTTTACAAGAAGTTTGTTGGTTTTGTAGAGGATTTAGAGAAAGTAGGTCAATCAATTAATGATGCTAATAAGTCTTATGATAACGCCTTTAGTAAACTAAAGTCTGGTAATGGTAATCTTATCGGTCAAGCTGAAAAACTCAAAATAGTTTCTAATATAAAGCCTAAGAAAGAAATCAAAAGTGATTTGGTAGAGTTAGGGTCTGCCGATAGCTAACACTAGGAATATCAAATAATCTAGCGACTAAAATTATTCAGAAAAACTCAAAGCATTAAAGAAATCTGTAACTGTGCAATGTTCTTCGATAGGGTGACGCAAATTTTTGTTTTTATTTATACTGTACTGATTGTTTCTACCTACTTTTTTGACGGTTAAATAGGCTGTCTTTGTTAGGTCACTTAGGATATTTAGGATTGCTCTTTCAGTGATTCCAATCTTGATAGCCATATCTCGAATAGTAATTTTGGGATTACTATTTATGAGATATAGTACATGAGAATGATTAGTAAAAAATGTCCATTGTGCTTGTTTTTTTGTAGACATTTTCTTGTTCCTTTCATAAATATTCAACACAATATGTGCATAACTATTCATGTATTATAGTTCATTATAATAAATAGTAAAGATGTTTGATAAGATTTTAAGGTTTTTGGTAGTTATAAGGGTTATAAACTGACTATATAAAACATGTATGCATTATAACTGATCTCCATTTAGCTTAATATTTCTTTGCTTAGATTGTATTTCTATATTATTGATGACTTATCTATTTTGAAAAATACACACTCAGTATTGCTTAGATACAATATAATTATTATTTTGAACACTGAGCTTATCAGTAATGAATATTCCTGATTTGAGTTCATTAGCTACAATTGCAGTTAAACTATAATAAGATGATAGGCTCTTAATCAGTCAAGCACTTCAAACTTTGTTTAACCTTGATACCATCAGAATTAACTACTGCTCTTGTATAAGAACAGTCATAGCTAGATTTTAATAATTGATATTGTTCTTCCAAAGATTTTTTAGAATCAAACTCAAACCAATTAAGATTGATTGAAAATATCTTATCTTGAATTTTGACTTTAGTAGACACTTATATCACCTATATTATAAGCAGATACTATAAATATAAAAGATCATGTACATGATATTCTGGAAGATGTTATTAACGATTATGAATTAATAATAATTGATTGCCCTCCAGCTATAAATAAAGTTAGTGCTTCTGCTATATGTGCATCAGATATTATTATAATTCCTTTAAATCCTGATCTTTATTTCCATACTATATGGGGTTCTTTACCTATTAATTGAGCTATTTATATGCTATGGATGGATTAGAAATGATATGAAATGAAATAAAAAGAATAACAACTAACTTTAAAATAAAAAACCTGATCATCTTGTTGTTTGGAATAAATATGATGCACGTAAAAGACTAGGTGCAATATATATGAATGAACTAGTTAAACAAATACCTACTGCAAATATATTACCAGTAGGTATAAGAACCTATACCGGCACCGTCAAGTTAACTAACTGGGGCGTAGAAAACCACTTTTACTAATATTTAGAAACAGTAAACCTCTTTAGATGCTTCTTGCCAAACAGTTACAGCCTTATAAAATTTGTGTTTTTGAAGAGATGCTGAATTTTTATATATATCTACTGGCACAGCAAATATATTTCTAACTCTACCCATGATGTTAATGTTCTTTGAATTCCACTAGGTGATTTAAATTTGATTAAACTCTTTTCCTTCTTACGTGTAGGTTAATATGCATTTTCTACTCTATTATTGAGACCTTGATGTCTTCTATGGTCTGACTTAGTCATGTTTTTGATTGTCTTTGTATAACTCTGCAACTTATCAGTGACAATAACTCGTGGTGATGGGTAAGAACCCAATAATCTATTTAGAAAGCATATCGCAGCCTTTTTATTCTTATGTTTCTGTAAGAATATATCTAACTCATGTCCATTAGAGTCTAAAGCTCTCCATAGAATAAACTTAACCCCATTCATTTTAATAATCATCTCATCTAGATGCCATTTGTATGTAGGTTTAGGCTCTTTCTTTTTGATTACATCAGCAAAAGATTTACCAAACTTATTGCTCCATGTTCTTACTGTTTCATAACTTACTAGAATGCCTCTATATCTAAGTATTTCTTCTACATCTCTATAGCTAGTATTAAATCTATGATAAATCCAAATAGCATAACTGATAATTTCTGCTGGATAACGATATCGTTTAGGTTTTTGTGTGAGCATGATTTAGAAATAATTAGATGAATTTGATATAATTATACACTAGATGGATTTAGTCGTAGTTAATTTGACGGTGCCGTTATAAGATATAAAGTAAAAGGTGTAATAGCTCCTGTTGTTATTCATTGGCTATCAGACTCGACTATAATTATATTCTTGTGGGTTTGTTTTTAGGATAAATTGGTACGACTTTTTGAAAGCTGTCAGCTGTGATTTTTAAAAATTTTATCTCCTAATAATACAAGTGGTACTAATAATGTTAGTAATAATAACCATGGATGCCATTCATTTAATATTATTCCTTTTACAAAAAAAGCTGCCGAGGGAGTTAAGGTCATAATATACTGATTCATTTTTACAACGCTATGAATTACACAATTTAGTAGACACTATCTATTATAACTATTTACCAAAATTAATACCAAGATATAAAGTTGTCTTAAATGCATTAGAGTGAGGAGTTGATTTATATATGGTAGTTTTTTATAGAACCTAAAGAACAATATTCTTATCATCGAAGCATTTTTCGCAACTCTAATTCTAAATATGTTAGAATTTATAATAAATTTTTAAGACAAAATAGTAAAAATGCTTACATTTCAAGAAATTATTTTAAAACTACATAATTATTGGGCATCAAAAGGTTGTGCAATTATTCAACCACTAGATATGGAAGTTGGTGCGGTACTTTTCATCCAGCTACTACACTTCGTGCAATAGGTCCAGAGCCATGGACAGCTGCTTATGTTCAGCCATCAAGACGCCCAACAGATGGTCGTTACGGTGAAAACCCAAATCGTACGCAACATTATTATCAGTATCAAGTTGTGATGAAGCCATCGCCTGATAATATTCAGGAGTTATATCTTGATTCTTTAAAAGAGCTTGGTATGGACGCTCTTGAAAATGATATTAGATTTGTAGAAGATAACTGGGAGTCATCAACCCTTGGTGCTTGGGGTCTTGGCTGGGAAGTATGGTCAAATGGTATGGAAATTACACAGTTTACATATTTTCAACAGGTTGGTGGTCTTGAGTGTAAGCCTATAATGGGTGAGATTACTTATGGTCTTGAGAGACTTGCTATGTACATCCAAAATGTAGATAGTATGTATGATTTACTATGGGCAAATACTCAAAATGGTCCTTTGTACTATCGTGATATATTTATGCAAAACGAAGTTGAGATGTCTACTTATAACTTCGAAGAAGCGAATGTAGAAGAGCTATTGAATCAGTTTGATTTATTAGAGAAAGAAGGTTTTAGGTTAGTTGAGAAAAATTTACCATTGCCTTCTTATGAATTTGTACTAAAAGCATCTCATACATTTAACCTTTTAGATGCTCGCCACGCTATATCTGTAACTGAAAGACAAGGCTATATCTTGCGATTAAGAAAACTAGCGTTAGAAGTTGCAAAAGAGTACTATGATTCTCGTGAAAAGCTAGGCTTTCCTGCTTTTAAGGAAACTAAAATTTAGATAGGAGTAATACCTCATTTAATCGGTTTATCCATGGAATATCATAAATTGTTTTGAAAAAATAGTTTTTGCGAGCTTTGCTTTGTTTGTACTAATATGAATTATTCAAAAGAATCTCTCTTGTTAGAGAATGACTATAAGGTTAGGTCTATGCAATGAAATCTATATCTAAAATCCTTAAGTTTTTAAAAATATCATCAAACAATATTTCTAGTTCATCTGTTAATTCATTATATTTAGATAGCCGTAAATGTCATAGTAAATCAGCTTTTATAGCTCTTAAAGGTCATTCTACAGATGGCAATGACTATATAGAAGAAGTTATTACTAAAGGCGTGAAGTTGGTTTTGAGTGATTCTGAGGTGGATTCCGTGTCGTTGCATGAAATGACTGATTTCTGTGATGGGGAATTACCTGTTGTTATATATGTTGAAGACTTAAAAAATAAACTAGCAACTTTAGCAAAGTGGTTTTATAACTATAAGAAGCCATTAAATATAATTGGTATTACAGGTACAAATGGTAAAACTTCAATATCTAACTATATTGCACAGTTACAGAATTCTATGGGTCAAAAGTCATTACTACTTGGTACAAATGGTAATGGCATTTATCCAAATCTTTTAGAAAGTAGCCATACTACCTTAGATGTACTTTCGTTGTATGAGACTATATCTTGTAAGACTAATGAGATTCTTTACTTCTGCTCCGCTCAGCAACCGAGAGTTCAGAATGACGGTATATGTATTAAAGGAGAATTAGAGAACTTAGTAATGGAAGTGTCATCGCATTCATTAGATCAAGAGCGTACTAAAAGTTTAGGTTTTGATATTGCAGTATTTAGTAATCTTACACAAGATCATTTGGACTACCATAAAACTATGGAAAATTACTTCTTAGCGAAAGCTAAATTATTCCAAAATGACACACTTAAATATTCAATAATGAACATAGATAATGAGTATGGTAAAAAGCTTGCAAGTTTGGCAAAGGGTAGGATTTTAACCGTAAGTTTAAAAGATGAGCGTGCTGATATCTATCTGCAAGTTTTAAATGTTGAAAATATGTCTACAAGCTTTGCACTATATAATTCTTGTGAGAAAATTGGAAACTATAAAACTACGCTTTTAGGCGAGTTTAACCTTATGAATCTTGCTTTGAGTATTACAGCACTACAAACTTATTGTAGTCTTGAAAATATACTAAAAAGAATAAATGATATTCAACCTGTAAAAGGGCGAATGGAAGTAATTCCACTTAAAAAAAATAATCAAGTAATTATAGATTATGCACATACTCCTTCTGCGTTAGAAAATGTACTAAAAACTGTACAGCAATATAAAGAAAATAAGCTTTGGTGTATTTTTGGTTGTGGAGGTAATAGAGATACTTCTAAACGAGCTATTATGGCGACTATTGCTGAAAAATATGCAGATAAAGTGGTTGTGACGGAAGATAATAATCGCTTTGAAAAAATTGATGATATATTCTCAGATATAAAGAAAGGTTTTTATAATCCTACTAATCATGTTTTTATCAACTCACGAGAAGAAGCTATAAAGTATGCTATTGAAAATGCTGAAAATGATGATATTATTTTACTAGCAGGTAAAGGTCATGAATGTTACCTTGATAAAAATGGTGTTAAAGAATATTTTGATGAGCGAAAAGTTATTTGTAGTTATGTATAAAAAACTAATTGGTATATTGTTGATAGTAACATTAGTAATTTGTTCAGGTATTATTTACAATAAGACTGTTCCTAATCAAGTGACGTTTAATTCAAAAGTTATTAGTTTTTAGTTGGGAAGAGAGATGATCAAATCACTAAAAGAACTAGCTGTACAAGCCAACTTAGAATTTATCGGCGAAGATGTAAGTATAGAAACAGTTTCAATTACTTCAAATGCTATAAAAGCAAATAGCCTATTTGTTGCAATCGTAGCAAATAGAGATGGCCATGAATTTATTCCTAGTGCTATAGCTAATGGAGCTAAGGCTCTATTAGTATCTAAAAAACAAGATAATATAAACATCGCACAAGTAGTATGTGGAAATACTATCAAAGGTTTGAGAGCTTTAGCAAAAGAATATCGCAAAAGCCTAAAAATGCCGATAATATCGATAACAGGTAGTTGCGGTAAAACCTCCGTTAAAGAAATGATCGTTACTTTATTAGGCGATAGAAAAGTTCACTTCACTCACGGTAATCTAAATAACTATTTAGGTGTACCGATGACTGTACTAGAGATTCCTCAAGATGCTGAATTTACGGTTATAGAAGCAGGTACAAGTGTGGGTGGCGAAATACTTGCTTTAGCTTCGATTATTCAACCTGATATCGCGATGATTACAAATGTTGGGGCTTGCCATTTAGAAAATTTAAAAACACTTGATGGTGTAATGACAGAAAAGGGCGAACTTCTGAGAGCATTGCCAAAAGATGGAATTTGTATCGTAAATCTAGATGATGAAAGAATACCTCGCTACACAAATAATTTAGATTGCAAAAAAATTACTTGCTCAATGTCTGATGCTAATGCAGATATCTTTATCAAAAAATATACTGAGAATGATGATATTTACGACATTCAAACTAGTGTTTTTGGTAAGGTTTATAGCTATAAAATACCTGCGATAGGTAAGCATAATTTATTCAATAGTATAATGGCGATAGCTTCTATACTTGCTACAGGATTAGCTACAGAAGAGTTTCTTGAAAATACCACGAATATTCAGAGTTATAAGGGTAGATTTTCATCACAAAAAATCACTGATAATTTAATTTTAGTTGATGATACTTATAATGCCAGTGCAACTTCTGTCAAAGCAGCTGTAGCAGATTTAGAAAATTTTGATGGTAAAAAATTGCTAGTATTAAGCTCAATGCGTGAGCTTGGTGGTGAGGCAGAAAATTATCATACTCAAATGGGTAAATGGATAGCTAAAGCTAATCTTGATAGAGTATTTTTATTTGGTAATAAGGAAGATCTAGATTTTACGCTTTTAGCTTTAAAAAATGATGATAGAGTAAAGTTATATGATTCAAAAGAAACTTTAGAGACAGAACTACTTAGCTGTATAGAGTTGTATAAAAATCAGTCAGCTAAAATAATTGTCAAAGGTGCTAGATTTTATGAGATGGAAGATTTTGTAAGAGCGGTATGTCATTGCCGAGCTAATCGCAAAAACGTGTTAGTAAAATACGACTGTTAATAAGATATAATAAAGGTTTAAAAAGAATTACTTACAAATGCTTGTAAGAAAACACTAAAAAATGTTTAAATTGTGATTCAAAACAGACTCAAAAGTATGGCACAAAAAAACAGCTTACAAAGATATAAATGCAACACTTGTGGCAAAGTATTTAAGTCAAAAAGATCTATTTATAGTCAAATAAATAACTATCAAGTAGAAATAAAAACGGCACCGTCAAGTTAACTACGACTAAATCCATCTAGTGTATAATTATATCAAATTCATCTAATTATTTCTAAATCATGCTCACACAAAAACCTAAACGATATCGTTATCCAGCAGAAATTATCAGTTATGCTATTTGGATTTATCATAGATTTAATACTAGCTATAGAGATGTAGAAGAAATACTTAGATATAGAGGCATTCTAGTAAGTTATGAAACAGTAAGAACATGGAGCAATAAGTTTGGTAAATCTTTTGCTGATGTAATCAAAAAGAAAGAGCCTAAACCTACATACAAATGGCATCTAGATGAGATGATTATTAAAATGAATGGGGTTAAGTTTATTCTATGGAGAGCTTTAGACTCTAATGGACATGAGTTAGATATATTCTTACAGAAACATAAGAATAAAAAGGCTGCGATATGCTTTCTAAATAGATTATTGGGTTCTTACCCATCACCACGAGTTATTGTCACTGATAAGTTGCAGAGTTATACAAAGACAATCAAAAACATGACTAAGTCAGACCATAGAAGACATCAAGGTCTCAATAATAGAGTAGAAAATGCATATTAACCTACACGTAGGAAGGAAAAGAGTTTAATCAAATTTAAATCACCTAGTGGAATTCAAAGAACATTAACATCATGGGTAGAGTTAGAAATATATTTGCTGTGCCAGTAGATATATATAAAAATTCAGCATCTCTTCAAAAACACAAATTTTATAAGGCTGTAACTGTTTGGCAAGAAGCATCTAAAGAGGTTTACTGTTTCTAAATATTAGTAAAAGTGGTTTTCTACGCCCCAGTTGGTTAACTTGACGGTGCCAATTATATTTGTGATAAAATAATACTACAAAATTACACTGTTATTAGTTTGCGACAGAACCAGATTTGAAGCTATTGTTGTGGTATGTCTATGTGTTAAAATTTATTTGATAAAATTAAGGTTTAAGGTTCATTATGAAATACACACCACTTGCGGCTCGATTAAGACCTAAAGAAATATCTGAAGTTATCGGGCAAAAGCATTTACTTTCAGAAAATGGAGTATTAACAAATATTCTTAAAAAAGATGGTATTTTCTCAATGATTTTCTGCGGTAAGCCTGGTGTGGGCAAGACTACGTTGGCAATGATTATAGCTAAATCTAAGGGGTTAGATTTTTTTGAGTTATCTGCTGTAGATTCAGGGGTAAATGAGGTAAAGAAGATATTAGCAGACAATAAGCACCTTGGTAGTTTTGTATTATTTCTTGATGAAATACATCGTTTTAATAAATCACAACAAGATTTGCTTTTGCCGTACGTAGAGTCGGGAAAAATTATCTTGATTGGAGCTACAACTGAAAATCCTGTCTATTATCTTAATGATGCTTTGCTTTCACGAGTTTTTATTTTAAGGCTAAGAAGAATAAATAAGAAAGCAAGCCAAGAATTGGTAAATAGAGCTATCTCTCAAGATGAGATACTTTCAAAACATTCGATTGCTATAGAGCCAGACTTGTACTTAGCAATATATAACTATAGTGAGGGAGATTGCCGTAAAACTTTAAATCTGCTTGAAAGAATGTTTATGATAAGTTCTCAAGATAAAGAAATTATTTTTGATAGAGAGCTTTTTGAGCAAGTAGCAGGCGAGACTGCTAGAAATTTTCATCGAGAAGGAAAAGAGTATTATGAGCAGCTATCGGCATTTCATAAGTCTGTGAGAGGAACTGATCCTGATGCAGCTATTTTTTGGCTCAGTTTGATAATAGATAATGGTGTAGATCCTTTGGTTGTAGCTAGAAGAATGCTTTGTATTGCCTCAGAGGATATAGGTAATGCAGATCCGCAAGCTTTAAGGATTGCATTAGATGCTTGGAATGCATACGAGAAACTTGGTATGCCTGAGGGTAGACTAGTATTATCTCAAGCAGCTATTTATCTAGCTGTTGCACCTAAAAGCAATGCTTGCTACAAAGCTTTAGCAAATTCACAGTTAGTAACTAAAAATATGGGAAATATAGATGTACCACAGCATCTTAAGAATTATAAAGATAGTAATTATCTATATCCGCATAATTATCCTAACTCGTATGTAAAGCAACAATACCTACCAAAAGGACTAGAAAAAAGTTTTTATAATCCAGTAGAAAGTGGCTTTGAAAGCAAAATTAAAAACAAGCTAGAAAGTATCGCAAAGTTGAGATAAATTTTTACGAAAAATAATATTTGTGTGTTATAATCTGTAAATCGAAAAAATAATAATATAAAACCTAGGCTTTAACTAATTATGGCATTAGAAAATTTATTACATCCTACAAACATCAACATTGATGATTATGCGAAAAATTCTACTAAGTTTTCTTTTGAGGCTTTAGAAAGAGGTGTGGGCTATACGCTTGGTTTTGCATTAAAGCAGACTATGCTTTTCTCAATAAATGGTACATGTGTTACGAGCATCAAAATAAATGATGGAAAAGTAACTTCATTAGAAGACCTTATTCCTTGTGTTGAGACAGTTGCAGACATTATTTTGAATGTAAAAGCACTTTCTGTTTCACTAGAAGAAGGTGTTGAGAGCGGTACTATTACTTTTGAGCTTTCTGGTTCTGCAGAAGAAATTTGTTCTGAAGAAGCTAAGCTATCTGAAGGTTTGACTATCAATGAAGAGATATTTATTTGTAGTTACAACGGTAGAAAAAAACTAAAAATTGAAGCTAAAGTAGAAAAAGGTGTAGGTTATAAAGAATCTGTAGAAAACTTCAACGATGGCGAATTTTTATTGGATGCTGCATTCTCTCCTGTTAAATTTTGCGAATTTGAAGTAAGAGATGCTCGTGTAGGTAGAAGAACTGACCTTGATAGACTTGATTTTGATATCAAGACTAATGGCAACATCACTTCAGAAGAAGCAATAAGATTAGCTGCTACAAAGATTCAAAATCAACTTAGAAATATCGTTAATGTTGAAGAAATAAATCAAGGTGTATTTGTAGAAGATCCTATTAAAGATATTGACCCTGTTTTATTAAAGTATGTAGAAGAGCTTAACCTTACAGCTAGATCTTCTAACTGCTTAAAAGCGGTAAATATAAGACATATTGGTGAGCTAGTTCAAAAAACTGAAAATGAGCTTTTAAGGGCACCAAATTTTGGTAAGAAATCACTTACTGAAATAAAAGATAAACTATCTGAATTAGGTTTATCTTTAGGCACAACAATAGATAACTGGTCTGAAGACTTATAAACTAATTTAATCTACTTCTGCCGGAGTGGTGAAATTGGTAGACACGTCGGATTCAAAATCCGATTCTAGTAATAGAGTACCGGTTCGAATCCGGTCTTCGGCACCATATACAAATATCAAACAATAGCAAATAGCATATAAAACCTTTTAAAATCAACATCTTAACTACTTTTCCTGCTCCATATAGTTCCAATAAGTATTAATAAAACCCTTGCAAATATACATACTAAGATACATACTAGCTTTTATATTAAGAACATAATTACTAAGTGAGTATGTATATATGTCTACTAAAGTAACTGATAGCAAGATTAAGAGCCTTAAATATAAAGACCAAAAGAGTATGTCTTTAGGAGATAGGTTAAATATAAAAATAGATAAGAAAGATAACAAATATTTTTTCTATCTATATGCTTTGAGTGGCAAAAGAAATACTATTGGTATTGGAAGTTATCCCGCTACAAGTTTAAAACAAGCTAGAGATGAGGCATTTAAATATAACCAAATGCTAGCTAGTGGTAAAGATCCTAAATTAGAAAAAGAAAAAACCAAACATCAAGATGATGGTATATTTGCTAATGTTGCTGCAGAGGCTTTAGAAAGTAGACACCCAAGTAAGTCAAATGGATGGACTGAAACAACCTATAAAAAAAATATATCCATCTACAAAAGATTTATATTTCCAAGTTTAAAATCATTTCAAATAGTAGATATAGAGCCAAGACAAATATCACAGGTTTTATCAAAAGAAACGCCAAACAATCAACAAAAAATAATAGCAATATTCCATTGTATCTTTGGTTATTCAGTTAGTAAAAAAGGTTTATGTAAATATAATATAGCTAGAGAGATAAAAGCTGATATAGCTAAGACAGATGGATTTGCTTTTATCAATCCCGTAGAAGACCAATATAATTTTAGTAAATTGCTAAATGATATAGATAGTTACAAAGGACAATATAACACTGCTATGGCTTTAAAATTAGCCGTACTGGTTGGCTTTAGACCAAACAATATAGCTACTCTAAGATGGGAGAATATAAAAGATACCAAGATAAAAGGTAAAACAATACATTATATTTTTCTATCTGCTGAGAATATGAAAATGAGTAGGGATTTTAGACAGCCATTAAGTAAACAGGCATATAAAATACTAATGAAAATGAAAGAGTATAACGGCGGTTGTGAGTATGTTTTTTATTCTACAAGTTCAAAATGTAGGCATATAAGCAAAGATAGCTTATCTAAGGCATTAAGAGAAACACTAGGCTACAATGGTATAGATAAACCTAAACAGGTTACTCATGGCTTTAGAAAGTCGGCTAGAACTTATATTAGTAGTATACAAAGTGATTATAATTGGAGTGTTGACGGTATAAGAATGATACTAAGCCACTCTAAAGAAAATGCTATAGATAACATCTATGATAAGAATGATTTTTTACTAGAGCGTAGTCAAATGTTACAACTGTGGGCTGATTATGTTGATGAGGTTAAGGCTAATAGTAATGTTATAAATATGGAAGTTAGTTAGATATAATAAAGGTTAACATTGTCTAGGTTAGCTACCAAAAGAATACAACCCAAGTATTTTTTTGGCAATGCCTAATGTTTTGAGATACTTAAGGATATTTATGTTTGATTTAGGAAGTACAAAAGATATTTGTTTAGTTAATTTATTTAAGGAAAGATGGCGGAATGCTAGTAAAAATGATAAATTAATATACGATAAAGAAGTAAGGTTTGAGTTTAGACAACTAGAAAAAAATATAAATACTATTATTTCAGAGTTACCATTTTTATTTGATATTGAAAAAGTGAACTTTTATAAGGTCGAAAGCAATTTAATCTATGCAGGTGAAGAAGAGTATATTAGGCAAAAGGTATATCAAAACAATAATATTGAAATAAATAATTTTAAGCTGGATTTTAAAGGTAACTTTTATCTTTCTAAGTTTACCTTAGATGAATTTATTGATTTATTTATTAGTGAATATTATCAATCATACATAAGTTTAGAATTAGAAAGCATTAACGATATAAATTTAAAAGAAGAAGGCTTTAAAGCGTTTATACAGGTAAGAGACTTATTTATCCATTTAGTTGATATATATAAATATGAAAAAGATAACAATATTACTATCAATGAACCAGTACTGTGCAATAACCAAGATGATAATTATATCTATAGTAAAGTTTTAAGACCATACAATGATATTATTTTGGCTTTTGATAATGAGTATCAAAGATTAAGCAAAGAAGATACAAAAATACAAGTTACTAACCATATAAAGCCATGGCTTGAAGAATATTCAAGTAACAGTCTTATCAATACTGGTGATATTAGAGTGCTAATCCAGTTAATCAAGAGTCACTATAATATAAAATAGTGGCATATCGCCAACCCTTATAATTCAATACTTTCAGACTATACAGCATATAGTGGCATATTATTAGTGCCATTATGCCATACAAAAAAAGTCTAAATAATCACTTACAATACCTATCAGATACAAGAAAAGCTAATTAGTTTCATTGGTATCTATATTGGTTGCTGCAGCAATTAGATAAAAAATAAATGTTTAATTGAAACCATAAGGGTAAATTAAAATGAGTAATAAATTACTAAGACTACCACAGGTAATAGAAATAACTGGGATGAGTAAAACGACTATATATCGTTGGATAAATAAAAATGAGTTTCCAAAACCAATTAATTTATCTAATGCTAGTGTAGGTTGGTTAGATACTGATATAAATGATTGGATACAGTCAAGAGTAAAAATTAGAGATGGAGGGTATGAGAATGTCTAAAGCTCCGCAAAATACCATTCAATTAAAATTTTTTGCTGTTGATAAACATAATAAACGACCATTAAAAGGGTGGTATAACTCGACTGGTGTAGATACTGCTGAGATGACAGGCTTTATTGTGCCAGAAAGCTATATTGGAATAGATTTGGACTTCTATAAAAACGATAAGCTAATAGAAGATCTAAAAGATAAAGGATTAGATTTTGACTTAGAGAATTCATACTTCCAGTCGACACCACAAAATGGTAAGCATTATATCTTTAAATGCTCAAATTTTGATACATCTAAAATTACTGTTACTTCTGATTATCTTGGAATTAAAGGGTTTGACATACGACCAGCGACTAGATCAGTTTTGTATTGCGATAAGAACAATAACACTTTATACAAAACAAGAGATGGAAAGAGTATAGAAGAACTATTTAATATAGGATTTCCAGAAATAATACAAGAACAATATAATATACTATCAAAAAATAAGTCCAATAGTAACTTAGCCGATAATAGTTTGGCTAGTTTATGTTCGGGTATTACAAACGAGGATGGTACGTATTTAAATAAGGAGCAAATAGACTATGTAGTTTCTTGCCTGCCTAATGATATAGGTAATGATAATAACTCATGGTTTAAGGTATGTGCAGGGCTTAAGAATCAAACTTTACTAGTTGATGACACCAATATAAGTAGTCGAAATCACTGGGCATATCAACTATTAGATAAATTTTCTAAAAATAGAGGCGGTTACAGTATAGAAGTAGAAAAAGCCAATTTTGTAAGATGGAAGTCGTTTAAGCTTAATGTAGACAAACCAATAACTTTTGCTACGGTTATGAAGATGTCAAATTATGATATCAATGAGCTAAATGATAAAGCCAATAAGCTTACAGGTAGTAAACAAGAGTATATAAAGCCAATTCCTTTAGAAATCCCAGAGGATAGCAAAGAGTTACCAATATTTGATACTGAATGTTTACCAAAGGTTATCGGTGATTATGTAAATGATTTGGCTAACGCCATGCAACAACCAATACAGTATATAGCTACTTCTAGTTTAGTGAGCATTGCAGGTTTACTAGGTAATAAAGTCTGTATAGAGCTTAATGAACGGAAAATATATCCTATTCTTTGGGGCATGTTGATAGGTGATAGTGGCACAGGTAAAACACCTTGTATAAATGAGCCAATGAAATTCATCAAAGAAATAGATAAGCAATTCATAGATGACTATAAAAAAGAATATGCTAACTATAAAACCACCTTGGGTATATATGATATAGAGCTGAAGTCTTTACAAAATAATCTCAAAAATACTAAAGATAATAAAACTACTTCACCTGATATGTTTGATGCAAATACAAAGACATTTAATGTCATTCCAAAAGATAGTAAAGATAGCATTAAAGAGGAGATATATGAATTTGTAAAGACTAAGCCAACCAAACCATATTCAAGGGAGATAATACTAAATACAGCTACTAAAGAAGCTTTACTAAAAAAGCTAGCAGATGATAGCCCAAATGGTTTGCTACTAGAAATTGATGAGCTAATGGATTTTATAAACTCTATTATTAGAACTGAAAAAACTGAAGATCATAAGCTATATGTAGAGGCTTATAATAATGGTAGCTTTAAGAGTGAAACTATAGGAAGAGGCAGTCAATATGTAGAAAATGTAACAATCTCTATAATTGGTGGAGTACAGACCCAAAGGATTATAGGTTTTACTAATAGCTATAGTGGTAGTGGTTTACTTGCTAGGTTTCAACTAATCTCTATAGCTGAAAAACAACAAAGAGAGTACAAAGATACTAAGGTGGATTTAAAAATAAGGAATGAGTATTTAAGCCTACTTAACAGTTTAAAAGAGATACCACAAAGGTTTGATGTAGTTGGCATTGAAAAAGTCACAGCAGAGCCTAAAAAGTACTACTATACTAGTGAAGCTAAGAGACTATATAAGGATTGGTTTAATAAGTCAGATAAAAGAAAGCATGAGGTTGGTCAAAGTGATTTAATGATTGAGTATTTAGGCAAGGCTGATAATACTTTTCATGCTTTAGCTTTGATATATCATTTAGAAGATAATCAAGATAGCCAGTATATAGCTCAAGAAACTATAAGTAAGGTGATATCTACTTTAAAATACTTCTATGACTGTGCTGAGTATCTTTATGGTTATAATTTTAATAAGGCTTTAGATTTTGCAAAAAGTATAGCTAGCATAAGAACTAAACTCAATAAAAAGAATGGGTTTAGCGTTGGTGATATCATGAGAAGTAAAAATAGTTTTAGAGACTTGGATAAAGACTTGGTGCAAGAGGCTTTAGATACTTTAGAAAGTTATCACCATATTAAAAAAGCCAATAACTATGGAACTAAATATACTAAATACTGTTGGTTATAAATATATCTCTTAACACATCCAACACATTTAACACATCTAGCCTATAACCCTTTATTTTAAATACTTTATGATGTGTTACTACTCTAACACAAAAGTAACACAACTCTATAAAATAATGATATTGTGTTAAGGTTGTGTTATTAATCTAACACATCTCAAATATAGTTATACCAATACTTGCAGCTATATTGTGTTAAATGTGTTGGTTGTGTTAGAGAATAAAATAATGCTAAGTATATTTTTCTGTTAAAATATAGCTAATATAATAATTCACATATAAATACGTCTTTTAATGAAAATATTTGTAATAAACTTAAAGAATAGAGATGATAGAAGAAAACATATCGTTGAGCTTTTCAACAAACATAACATAAGTGATTATTCTTTTATAGAAGCTGTTAATGGAAATAATTTAGATAATAATATAATTAACCAATGTCGCTCAAAATTACAAAAGAGTATTTATAGAGAGGGTGAATTTGGTTTGAATGAAATAGGCTGTGCACTTAGCCACCTTAAAATATATAAAGAAATATTAAGTAAAAACCTACATGGAGCTTTCATCTTTGAAGATGATATATGTTTTATTGAAAATGTAAATATTCACAATATAAGTGAAGATGTATTAGAATTTAATGAAAATAATCCATTTATTTTAAGATTAGGTGGGATTGTGAATGCTATTAAATATAAGGAATATAGCATTAATAACAGGATTATATTTTCTGCTCAAAATAAGTTTTTAGATGCTCATGCATACTATATAAATAATAAAGCTGCAAAAAACATATTAATATGTCTAGGAGACTATCCTTTTTTTGGTATAGATATGTATAAACAACTAAAACCTGCTGTAAAAGTATATCAATACAAAAAGCAAATATGTATTCAAGATAAAAATGGTTTTATATCTGATATTGACGGTGAGAGGTCTTTAAGGTATAGCTCTGTAGGCATAAATTCTGAATTGATAAAGTTTTATTTTAAGTTGAGAGCAGTTTTAGTTAAAAAAATATTTTTACCTGCTTATTTTAGATACAAAATAAAAAGAAAATAATGTGAAATTTAGAGCATATTTTATGAATACATTAATATTATCAATTTATTGATGACTTTAAAAACCTTTTGTTTATATAGATAAGACAATCTTATTGATGATATAATATTTATAAGTAAAACTTATATCTAAACTAATGAATAGCTTAACATCAAAACAATTAAACTTTTGTAAACACTATCTACAAAGTGCAAGTGCAACAGAAGCCTATGAACAAGCTTATGACACTGAAAACATGAAAGATCAAACAATCTATAATGAAGCTAGTAAACTACTTAAAAATGAGAAAGTAATAGCATTTATAGAGAGTGTTCAAAAAAGAGAAATGTTAGGAGTGTTTAATACTAGGCAGAAATACTTAGATAAGCTAGATGATATTATAGATAGTGATAATAGTAGCATGGGTGAAAAGATACAGGCTATTAACACAGTGGCTAAACTCAAACAGTGGGATAAAAGAAAAGCTGGGCTACAAGTAGACTATCAAGAGGAAGCCGACTTGTTAAAGTATAAAATATGGCATAATGATATTTTAGGTGGACATGAACAGCCTAGAAAAGATATTTAGCTACCGTTATTTTACCATTAGTGTTTTAGCTAAAATGTGGGGGTACAAATAACAAGACACATACTCATATACATACTAGCCTACAATATATGCGTTATTAACTATATATAGCAGTGGTTACAGCTTATAATTCGGGTGAGGTCTTCGCACCATATACAAATATCAAACAATAGCAAATAGCATATAAAACGGCACCGTCAAATTAACTACGACTAAATCCATCTAGTGTATAATTATATCAAATTCATCTAATTATTTCTAAATCATGCTCACACAAAAACCTAAACGATATCGTTATCCAGCAGAAATTATCAGTTATGCTATTTGGATTTATCATAGATTTAATACTAGCTATAGAGATGTAGAAGAAATACTTAGATATAGAGGCATTCTAGTAAGTTATGAAACAGTAAGAACATGGAGCAATAAGTTTGGTAAATCTTTTGCTGATGTAATCAAAAAGAAAGAGCCTAAACCTACATACAAATGGCATCTAGATGAGATGATTATTAAAATGAATGGGGTTAAGTTTATTCTATGGAGAGCTTTAGACTCTAATGGACATGAGTTAGATATATTCTTACAGAAACATAAGAATAAAAAGGCTGCGATATGCTTTCTAAATAGATTATTGGGTTCTTACCCATCACCACGAGTTATTGTCACTGATAAGTTGCAGAGTTATACAAAGACAATCAAAAACATGACTAAGTCAGACCATAGAAGACATCAAGGTCTCAATAATAGAGTAGAAAATGCATATTAACCTACACGTAAGAAGGAAAAGAGTTTAATCAAATTTAAATCACCTAGTGGAATTCAAAGAACATTAACATCATGGGTAGAGTTAGAAATATATTTGCTGTGCCAGTAGATATATATAAAAATTCAGCATCTCTTCAAAAACACAAATTTTATAAGGCTGTAACTGTTTGGCAAGAAGCATCTAAAGAGGTTTACTGTTTCTAAATATTAGTAAAAGTGGTTTTCTACGCCCCAGTTGGTTAACTTGACGGTGCCTTTGACAGATGTGTGTTTATTAGAAAAAACCAGAAAAATAAATATTCCTATATTTTCATGGTATGGTAGTAATTATAAAAAATCCAATATTCTAAATAATGTATTTTTTTATTACCTAGTTATTATTCGCAAGCGAAAGACATGTTTAATTATATGAAGAGTAAGTTGAGCTTTAGTAATCAGTCAAAGATTTTATTATTAACCAATTTATCTTCTGAATCTATGAAAACATATGGTAAAGTATACCAAAGTCTTTTCCAAAAAGAATAAGTCGATTATAAAAGTAGTAGACCATACAACTTACTCCTTGCACTTTAAAGTAAATTTAACAAGTTCGATTTGTGTTTGGTGCTTAATATCAGATAGTAGATTTAGGAGCAATTATGCTAAAAACTAAAAGCCTAATCCCTCAGCAGTTTGAGATCATCATCAATAAGGATACTGAACAACCTTTTACTGGTCTCTATAATGAAGTTGATAGTGACGGTATATATATATGTAGAAATTGTGCAACAAAGCTTTTTAAGGCAGATAGTAAATTTATATCTACTTGCGGATGGCCAAGTTATGATATTCATATTGATAATAATGTAAAAGCTCTTCCAGATGCTGATGGGCTCAGAATAGAGATTTTATGCAATATTTGTGATGGTCACTTAGGACATATATTTCAAGGTGAGGGTTATACAAAGTTAAACACTCGTTATTGTGTGAATTCTGCTTCTATTGATTTCATACCATTTGAAAATTTTGATGAGACAGAAGAGATAATCTTAGCTGCAGGGTGCTTTTGGGGTGTAGAGCATTACTTAAAAAAATTAGAGGGTGTTTTGCTTGCAGAGTCTGGGTATTGTGGTGGCGATGAACCAAATCCTGATTATAAAAAAGTTTGCTCTGGTGGTACAGATTATCTTGAAGTTGTGAGAGTTATTTTTGATAAAAGCAAAACCTCATTAGACTCTGTATTAAAGTACTTCTTTAAAATACATGATTTTACGAAAATTAATGGGCAGGGTCAAGATATTGGTGAGCAGTATCAATCAGCAATCTTTTATTATGATGAAAGTCAGAAGCTAATAGCTGAACAATTGATCGCGATTCTCATGAAAAAAGACTATAAATATAAAGTAGCTACTGATGTTAGAGAGGTTAAGCCTTACTATGTGGCTGAGGACTACCATCTAGATTATTATCTAAGAAATGGTTCTATACCGTATTGTCATAGTCACACTAAGATTTTTTAATCTTTCTGAAACAATTTATCTTTTATTATAATAAATAATCCTGTTGATAATAAAATGAAAACTAGTTGCTGTATTAGTATTCCAACCATTAATTGGGATATTGAAACATAGCTTACTAAAAATCCAGCTAATCCAGCCACTATAAACTTAACTAACCTCATAATAGCATTGCCTGCTCCAAAACCTTCTTTTAAGATATCTATAGTCCCAGTAGATATTGTTATATTTGTAAATGCAAATCCAGCTGTTGCAAAAGAATTGAGTATTACAAAAACATAGATATTGTTTATCGTTAGAGAAAGAGTTAAGTTTAAAAATATTGAGACTATAGATAAAGCATACCCAGAAAAGGTAAATCTCACTCTATTTTCTTTGGTAATTTTTTTCCTAATTAAGTTACTTGCAAAAACAAGCCCCAATATATTTAATGCAAATATCGCACAGAACTGAAGATATCCTAAATGAAGATGCTCAATTAAAAGAGTGGATGATGCACTAATAAAACTAAACATTGATCCAAAGCCTAGAGCCCCTGTAAACGAGCCAAGTATAAAAGGTACATTCAACATATGTTTTATATAGACAAAGAAACTATTTAGTAAGTTTTTAGATCTTTTACTAGGTTGATGAGTTTCTGGCATCATACGTGTTATAAATAAAAGAACAATACCATATATAGTGAGGAAGTAAAAAATATTTTGCCATTTACCCGTTGTATAAATAATTACACTACCAATAATAGGGGCTATTATAGGAGCTACCATAAATACCATAATCATAGTGGCCATTGTTTTTACAAGTTTTTGACCTCGATAGCAATCTTTCAGGATTGCCATTGCCGCAACTGCAGCAGGTGAGTCCCCAAGCCCTTGAATAAATCTCATAAAAATCAGGGTGTTAAAGTTATCAGTTTGAGCACAGAGTATCGTACTAACTATATAAACAAGCATACCTATCGTTAATATTTTTTTACGACCATATCTATCTGATAATGCTCCCCAAAAAAACATACCAAAACCAAAAGCTGTCATATAAGTTGAAATGGTAATCGTCATAATATTGACATTTACATTAAAATCATTTGCTATATTACCAAAAGCTGGAATGTAAGTGTCGATAGCAAAAGGAGGTAGAGCAACAAAGATTACTACAAAGAATACAAGGTATTTACTACCTTTACGGATTTTAAACATTAGAGAAATTATTCTATTTAATATAGTTTGTTATATAATAACAAAAACTCGCTAAATAATGATTATATTTATGTAATTGAATTATTATCGAGAAATCCTTGTAGGAATTACAAGGATTAAGATAGTTTGTATATTACGCCTTATCGGTTTTAGCTTTTATGATAGCTGCTGTAATCCCTTCTTGATCACTATAACCGGCGATTACTGTAGTATTATCAGCATCAGCACCTTTTGCAGGAGCTACTACTATATAAGGAGTACCTTGAATACCTAGATCTTTAAAGCCCATTTGTAAAGTAGATTTTATGTGCTCAGCAATTTTATCATCTTTGATAGCCTCTTTAACTTTATTCATATCAGCACCAGCGTCTTTAGCTACTTTGTCTACAGTTTCATTTTTGAGCTTGCCTTCATCTTCGCCAGTAGCAAATATACCATCATGATACTTCAGATAAGCATCAACACCATTTATCTTATAGATAGCAGTACCAACTTCAGCAGCGTACTCAGAAGCAGGAGCTTTTTCACCAAAGATTGGGAACTCAACAAATGCTACTTGAGTATCTTTATGATCAGCCATTAATTTATCTATCTCTGGAGATACTTTAGAGCAATACATACACTGATAATCAAAGAACTCATATATAACTACAACAGGGTCTTTTACATCAGTCTTAGGAGTTAAATCAGAGTTGTAAATGCTGTCACTAACTTTTAAGAAGCTAGATACTTTTTCAATATTCATTTTTTTCATCATTTGCTCACGAAGATATACCATATTTTTATCTATATCTTCTTGAAATACAGCAGGGTCTTTTTTGTTTAGAGCATCTTCAAATCCAGCTAAAACTTTGTCATTGTTTATACCGAAACATTTAAGGTTTTTATCCCCAGAGATGCTTGAACCCATACTATAACCGATAGTGTAGTTAGAATTACTTTTTACAGTAGCAGCATCCATAGGTGTAGCAGTAGTTGCACCACTTGAAGCTACTGGGGTTTCTACAGTTGTGTCATCAGTAGACTCAGAACTATTACCTGAACAAGCTACTAAACCTGTTGCTATAGTTGCTATAGCTATTGCTTTTAAAAGTCTTTTTTTAGTCATTATGTTTTTACTCCGTTTATAAAATTAATTATTTTTTAGCTTGAGCGTCTTTTTGAGCAGCCATAGCTTGCTTTTGGAATTCTGTCATAACTGTTTGCATTTGTTCAGGAGTTAATTTGGCATCTTTACTTTCTATACCATCTTTGAAGCCACCAACCATTTCACTGTTGTCAGTTGTGATGTTACCTTGCTCCATTTGAGCTTCAAGAGTTTTGCCCATTGTATAACCAACAGAGTAGCTTACATCATCTTTGTTAGCATCAGCTGCAAAAGAGCTATTTATTAAGGCGCCAGCAACTAGTGGAGCTACAAGTAGAGTTGTAGTTAATTTCATTATTTTATTCTCCTTTGGTTTTTGAAATTATATTTTTGTTTATTTTACAAACTATAAACTTAAATCACAATAATTATTTAAATATTATTGTTTGTTATATATTTACCAATCAATATATTTTAACATGAGATCATTATCCTTAAATTCAAGTTTTTTATTCTCTAACATTTTTATATCTAGTATATTTACTGGTGAATTACCTATTGCTATAGTTATATTTCTTATCCATGAATCAAAGCCAATTCTGCGGATAGCTGATCCTTGAGTATTTTTATCAAAATCTGCTTTAGTCCAATTATAAAGCTCTAATAAAGGTCTATTTATAAGCAAGTCTCTTAGTTTAGAATCATTTTCTTTGGTTTCAGGATCAGAGTTATTGAAAGGACAAACAAGCTGTCAATCATCACAACTGTATATTCTTGTACCTATTGCATCTCTAAACTCTAATGGGCTAGCTCCTTTATTTTCAATAGTTAGATAAGATATACAATTTTTAGAATCTATCATTTTACCGGGCATAATAGCTCCTGTAGGGCAAAGCTTTATGCAGGCTTGGCATTTACAGCAAGCATCAACTATCTTTGGCTTATTAGGTAGTTCTGAGAAATAAAGGTGACTATAATTAAACCTATAAAGAAAAATGATCCTTGATCCTGATTCATAAGCATTGAATTTTTACCCATCCAGCCAAGTCCATCTTTTTTATAGCTATATGTTTCTCAAGTACAGAGGCACTATCTGTAAAAACTCTAAAGGAATGTTACTTATCAATAAAGCTGATATATTCACCAAGTTTTTGAAGTTTTTTCTTCATAACTTTATGGTAATCTCGACCATGAGCCTAGATTGATACTTCAGCAGTATCATCTGGGTTTCTAAGTTTTTTAACTTCATTTTTAGTAGAGATAAGGCGGTTGAGATAGTTTAGCTTAGTTACAATTACACTATTATTAGTACCCTCGACTAATTCATTAGGTACAAACCTCTTAATACCATGCTTAATCATATAGTATAAGTCAGCATGATAACCATTTTCTATTCATTTATTGTAATAAGGTATATACTTCTGAGAGGTCACAATCAGCTTTTGAGATTGAAGATAAGCCTAATTCGTTAAGATCATGGTTTTTAATGTCTTGCCATTACTATAAAGTTAACTTTAGCTTCATATTTTGAGGTTAGTCATTTTGTGCTTCTGAACGAGTAGACATATCCCATAACTTTTCAAGTGCGTAAATCTTTCTAGTTTCTTCTAGCATAATATGGACAACAATATCGCCAGTATCAACTAAAACCCAGTCAGATTTATTGTCACCCTCTATACCTAGAATAGAGATTTTCTTTGTTTTTAATTCCATCTCTAAGTTTTTAGATAATGATTTTGCATGAGTAGTGGATGAAGTTGTGCAAACAACCATATAATCCATCATGTCAGTTAAGTGCTTTACATCTAGTGATAATAGGTCAACAGCCTTAAAATCTTCAAGTACTTCTGTGATAATATTTAGTCTTTGGTCTGTAGTCATGTTTGTATAGATTTTATTTTAACTTTATAGCTCAAGATTATATCATAACTTGTTATAATGGTGGTATTATAATGTCATATCTAAGAATTGCAGTATTATAAAGATGAAAAAGAAAAATATATTTTTATATATTAGTTTGATAGTAATTACGATTATAGGGATCTTTTTTTTTTATGGATTTGCTAGATGGTATGAGCAAGCTTTAGGCTCAATTTTTGCTTATATATTCATGGTAAGCTTTGTCCTACTGATATTTGCCCCCTTTAAGTTTATGAAAGACAAAAAAGCAAAGATTGGTTTTGTTATCTATGTTAAGTATTTTGGATTTACTTTACTATATATCTGCAAAATAGTATTTAATATGTTAAAAGAAATCTTACTGACTATTTCTTATATGATTTCAAAACTTTTATCAAAAAACAAAGATAAATATTAGATTCTGTGTATAGCCATAAAACTTCTGATGGATAATTTATAAATGTAATACACTCAAGAACAACAAAATATTATAAAACATGACATGAATTCTCATGCGATAGTTTCTACAGTAGCCGGTAGTGGTAAAACTCAAACACTTATAGCAAGAATAAAGTATTTACTTTCACAGGGTGTAAGCCCGTCAAAAATTTATTTTTGATGTATAACAAATCTGCTCAGATGGATTTTACAGAAAGGTTGACAAAGCTTTTAGATGGATCTCAAGCAAGACAAATAAATGTAAGAACTATGCACTCGTTCGATAATAGCTTCCTACAAGAATTTGCAAAGGCAGGCTTTATAAAATTTGATAAGATTCTCAAAGAGTATGAAGTTGATGGTATATTACAAAAGTTACATAAAATTCATCAGAAAGAGCTCAGAATAACAAAGGAGTTAGATAGTGAGAGAATTGAGACTTTTAAAGAATATATATCTCTTTTAAAATCAGACCTTACTCTAAATAACAAAAAAATTAAAGATATAAAGACTAGCGAGAGGAAGCTTTTAGATAAAGTATTTTTAGCGTTTAATAGTGAATGTCAGAAGCTAAATGCCATCCCTTATGATGATATGATTTATTTGACTGCAAAGTTTTTTGAGAAAAATAAGTTTACTGTGACAAAAGCTCACAGTCTTTACTCGCATATAATTATAGATGAGTACCACGATATAAACCAAGTTCAACAGAATTTTTTACGCTGCTTGGTTGGAGAAAATACTTCTTTTATGTCTGTGTGGAGATGTCGATCAGACAATCTATCAATGGCGTGGTTCAACACCGTATTATATACTTGTGGGATTCAAAAAGGATTTTTAAAATGTAAGTAGTTATCAGCTTTCATATACTTGTCGTTATTGTGATTTAGTTTCTTTAATTGCAAATAATATCATCAGTAACAACAACAACCGTGATGATAACCTATGTATTACTTATCCTAATATAGACAGAAAAACAGATGTAAGCATTTTAGATACTAGTGACAATGCTGTGCTAAAACTAAAAGCTCTGATTAACTCTGGAGTAAAAGCTAAAGATATAGTTATTTTAGTTAGAAAATACAACTCTACTACAGTGTTTGAGCTAAGTTGTTGAGACAATTATCTTGCTTATAATGTGGTTGCTGATAAGAATATTTTTAGTGAAGGGTTATTTAAAGCCGTTTATGCTTATCTAATGCTTATAAATAAGGGTTACGGTTTTTGGTAAGCGCACTTTAGAGCAGAAAGTATAGTTTATAAAAGCTATGCTTGATTATCCATCACTATATCTTAAAAAAGCTCTAAAAGAAAAAATTGCCAATGACATTGCTAAAGCTATCTCAAAGGCTAATGATGTATTTGAAAGACTATCTTCTGATGCAGATAAGCCCTTTAAAGAAAAGAATATCCTATCAATAGCTTATGATTGGTGTACAGTATTGCATAATATTCTACTTAAAAAAGCCGATAAAGCTATAAGTTTTATAATTGAGACTATGGGCCTTGAAAAGGTAATAGCAAAAGCATTTACATATACACATTCTTGTAAATCTAAATTACAGATTATAGAGGGTATAGCAAGTTTTGCAAAAAGTAGGAAGTCGAGTGTTAATGATTTTATTGACTTACTTTATAATCTTTATATTCAATCTATCGATCAATCAGAAATTGATTAAGATCAAATTCAGATCATGTCTATGCAACGAGCGCATAGCTTAGAATGGGATGTTGTAGTTGTGCACGATGCTACAGAAGGTGGTTTTTTTGGTGAAAATAACTCAAAAGTTACCGAAGAAACTCTTGAAGAAGAGAGACGACTTTTCTATGTGGCGATTACGCGTGTTAAAAAACACTTGTTTATAGTCTCAGCAGATGATGTCAATAGAATACCTGCATGGTATGACCTTAAAACAAACACTCATCCAAAAGATATGAAATGCAAAAACAGTCGAAGGTTTCTCTATGAAGGCAACCTAGAGGAATGCTAGGGTTATCTGAGTAATATTGAGAATATACAAACCAAAGATTTAAACCATAAAATTTTTAAGGGTTATCATAAGAAAGTGACTGCGGGTAAAGCTTAAAAGGGGATTACTAAAATAATGTTTTTGGATAAATTAAGCTGAGACATTCTTCTTCAAGGGTTGAAGGAGTGGCAGTCGTTAGACTGACGAGGTAGTACTTTTAAGAAAATATAATTTTTTTCTTGTTATTACTGTAGCTTTGAAAAATTTGCTTATTAATCGTTATCAATATCTTAATCACTACTTTCTAAATCAAGATTAGGATTTTTAGATAGGCTTTCAAATGGTTCGTCAGAGAAGTGCAAAGAAGGTTGATCAATAGTTTTGCCTTCTTGATTTTTACTATACCATTTACCGTCATTCGAAGTGCTGGCCTTAAAGCCATCTAAGATATGGATATACTTTTTCCAACATTCAGCTTTATATATTGGTTCTTGACCACTGTTTATAACAACTTCATGCCAAGTCTTTTCACTGTCTGTAGATACTTTGTAAGTAATTAAGCAGTAATTTTTTGGTGCGGATAGCTTTGATGAGTCTTTCTTATTTTCTGCTTGTTGTGCTTTTTCGGCAAACTCAAGGCGAAGTTCGTGATATATGAAAGAAGCTACTACAATAATTGATAATACTACAATAAAAATACTAAGTTTTTTTTTCATTAGTGATTGTTTTAATACATAAATTAATAAATATTATATACTGACCTTACGCACTTTTTAAATACTGCAATTCAGCAAATGCGATTTGGTTAGCTTTTATCAATAGCTTTGACCTCAGAGCAAAATGATTTATCTTGTGCTTTATTTGCAAACACTCAAACTTGAAGAATGATAAAACTGATAAGTAAATATGATTGCTCTGAGTGCTTATAGTCTTATTTGGTGATTTAGCTCAATCAACATTATGTTTCTTAGATTCAAGTACCAAGTGCGACAACCTTATTTCTAGATTCTACCTGAAGAGGGGTTTTGAATCCAAGACTTTTTCTATGTCTGTTGTTCAATAGGTTTTCAACTCTTCTAGTTTGGTCTTAAGTAATATTATCTAATCTCAGGTTTTTAGAGAAGAATTGTCTAATTAACCCATTTGTATTTTCATTGGTGCCACGTTGCCAAGAAGATTATGGATCAGCAAAAAATATATCTATATTTAATACTTCTGATATTAGCATGTGTTTGGAAAACTCTTTACCATTATCAAAAGTGATTGAGTGAGTATGTGACGCATTAAGTGTTTGTATTCAACTGTTTGCTAAGTTTTCAGCATTATTACTAGCCAAAGGTTTAATTTTAGTTAGTTTCGATACTCTATCAACTAGTGTTAATAAGTCACCCTTGTGATCTTTGCCAATAATAGTGTCTCCCTCAAAATCTCCAAGTCTACTTAGTTCATCTATAACAAAGTCTCTCTCATGTATTAAAACTCTATTTTGTATTTGGCCTCTATGCTCTTGACTAGCCGTACCTCTTTTACGATAAGTTTTCTGACAACACAAATAAGTGTGTAAGTCACCGCCTCTTTCTTTATTCCCATAAATATACTTATAGATGCTTTCAGCACTTATGACATCTAACCCACCCATTAGATGTTAAACCGCCACTTATTTGCTCTGGATACCAATACTGTTTGATAAGATGTTCTACATAGCTCCAACCAAATTGCCTAATTTGTTTGTTGCCTTTACGTTTTCTTGAGTTTGCAAGTGATTGTTCTTGTTTAGGTCTAGAACCTCGTTTGCCGGTGTTACGGTTTATCTCTTTGTATATGCTACTTTGGTTACAACCAACTTCCATGGCTATTTGTGTTTTTGAAACACCTATTATCAATAGTGAACCAATCTGATATCTTTGTTCTTGAGTAAGTTGGGTGTAGGATGGTCCTATGTTTATTACTTAAGTAGATTTTTAGCAAGTGTGACAATATCTAACTTACTTTTTTAGTGAAACAATTATTTTGTCGCACTTACAACTTGAATCTAAGTTTTAAAGATTTGTGAAATGCTTCAACTTTACATAGTTTTTCATAGATTGTTGAAATAGAATCTACATCAAGATCAGTATAACTACATATCAAATTCAAAACACCTGTACTTCCATCTTTGTTTGTAAAGATTAGGCGAACTATAACAACTTCGTTATCATAACCCTTCACATATCCTCGTATAGATTGTTTGGCTGATAATTCTAGTTCACTTACGCTAATGAATTCGCCGTTATGTTTATACTCTAGACTTGTAGCAAAAAGACGATTAGATTGCAAAGCAGCTATAAAGTCTTTCTCATGCTTAGTAATAAAATCAAAATTATCTTTCGCTGACAACTATGTGTCCATTTTAATATACCTGAATGTAAGCTTATTGTTTATTGCAACTTTAATCATATCTCGCATCAATTCGTTTGTAGCTTCTGACGCTCGTTTTAACTTTCTAGTCTTTATGTCACTAAACTGTACAGGCTGACTCACTATTTCAAATGCCACAGGTATTTATACTTCATTGATGTAGTATAGAGCGTTCAACATGTTGATACCTCTAACTGATTTGCCAACTGTATGATCAAAATGCCAACACATGATATCACTCTCTTTAGTCCATTTTTTCTCTTGAATAGTATCATCAAAAATTAGACAAGCATCTTCTCTTTCAATTTATCGCACAGTCGACTTTACTTGTTTACATAAGTCTTTTGAATCATATTTTTGTTTAGATAAAAAACAAGTTATTTTATCATGACTGACATCCCCTTACATTATTGATGACAATCCTGTTGCTGTAGCGTAACCATTTCCACTGATTAAATAATCAGTATAAAGTTCTGTATAAGCTATTTTTATTTCTACATGATACTATATTTATACATTTACTGCGTAAGGTCAGTTATATACTATTTATATCAAATGCGATTGGTAGACTTTATTTTATCTGTCAAAATAGTTTATAATAGGCTCTGTATTATTTGAAATAAATCTTATCGGTTTCGACAGTTTATACTTAATTAAGGTAAATGATGATTACAACGAAAGAATTACGTAATAAATTTATAGGCTACTTTCAGTCAAAAGAGCATTCACATCATCAAAGTGCATCCCTAATACCATGTGGCGATGAGACACTACTTTTTACTAATGCAGGTATGATTCCATTTAAAGATATATTCTTGGGTACTGAAAAGGTAGATTTCAAAAAAGTGGTATCTGTACAAAAATGTCTACGAACAGGTGGAAAGCACAATGATTTAGAAAATGTTGGTTATACTGCAAGACATCACACTTTTTTTGAAATGTTAGGTAACTATAGTTTTGGAGATTATTTTAAAAAAGAAGCAATTTTATTTGCATGGGAGTTTCTAACTAAAGAAATAAAACTTCCTGTAGATAAGTTATGGGTTACAATCTATGCAACAGATGATGAAGCATTTGATGCTTGGCATAATGATATTGGTTTGGCTAAGGAGAGAATTATCCGTATAAATACAGCAGATAACTTCTGGTCTATGGGAGATACTGGACCATGCGGACCTTGTACTGAGATATTTTATGATCACGGTGAGCATATAGAGGGTGGTTTACCAGGTACACCTGAAGAAGATGGCGATAGATATATCGAGATTTGGAATATTGTATTTATGCAATGCAACCGTTATGCTGATGGAAGTACTATGGACTTACCTAAGCCATCTGTTGATACAGGTATGGGGCTTGAGAGAATTGCTGCAGTACTTCAGCATGTAAATAGTAATTATGATATTGATTTATTCCAAGCACTTATAAATAAAGCTCAACAAGTTACAAATGCTAGTGATAAAACTTTTGCATCATTAAAAGTAATCGCAGATCACATCCGCTCATGTTCATTCTTGATAGCTGATGGAGTGCTGCCTTCTAATGAGGGTCGTGGTTATGTATTACGAAGAATTATTCGTAGAGCAGTTCGTCATGGTAATAAACTTGGTGCTAAAGATATTTTCTTTTACAAAATCGTAGATGAGCTAGTAAACCAAATGGGCGAAGCTTATCCTGAGCTCGTTGAAAAGAGATCTTTGATAGAAAAAATTCTAGTAAAAGAAGAAGAGTTGTTCTTAAAAACTGTTGAAAATGGCATTAAAGTCTTTGAAGCAGAAGTAAAAGGCTTGAAAGGATATACTATCTCTGGAGAGTTAGCATTTAAGTTATATGATACTTATGGTTTCCCTGTTGATTTAACTGCTGATATGGCTCGTGAAAGAAACCTACAAGTAGATCAAAAAGCTTTTGATGAAGCAATGACTAAGCAGAAAAAAAAATCAAAAGAGGCTGGTAAATTTGGTGTTGACTATAACGATGCTATCAATTCTACCAAGGAGTCTAAGTTTAAGGGTTATGCAAGCTTGATTGATGATGCTAAGGTTTTAGAGATTTATCAAAATGGAGAGCTTGTAACTAAACTTGATAATACTGATGAAGCTTTAATAGTGTTAGATCAAACTCCTTTTTATGCAGAGTCTGGTGGGCAAGCAGGCGATAAAGGTATACTTGAAGGTGTAGGTTTAGAGTTTGAAGTATCTGATGTACAAAAGCCAGGCAATGCTATTTTGCACATAGGTAAATTAGCAAAAGGCATTATAAATACTAATGACGAAGTAACCGCTTATGTAAATATAAATACTAGACTTGCAACTGCAGCTAATCATAGTGCTACTCACTTATTGCATAAGGCTCTGAAAGTCGTATTAGGTACACATGTGGAGCAAAAAGGTTCTTATGTTGATGAAGCTCGTTTAAGATTTGACTTTACTCATGATGGCTCTATGACTAATGAAGATATTCAAAAAGTTGAAGAAATCGTTAATGCTCAAGTAAGAGCAAACTTCAATGTAATGACAATAGAGACATCACAAGAAAAAGCAAAAGCTTTAGGTGCAGAAGCTTTGTTTGGTGAGAAGTATGGAAATATAGTTCGTGTTATCTCAATGGGTGATTTCTCAGTAGAGCTATGTGGTGGTACGCATGTGTATCGTACTGGAGATATTGGACTATTTAAAATCACTTCAGAGGGTGGTGTGGCATCAGGTATTCGCAGATTAGAAGCTGTAACTGCACAAGATGCTATAAAGTATATTCAGCATACAGAAAACAAAATGATAGCTGTTAAAGATACTATAAAAGCAAATGATAGTAATTTATTTGACAAACTAACATCTTTACGAGAACAATTAAAATCTCAAGAAAAAGAAATATCTAAACTAAAGAAAGACGTATTGTCTGGGTCAAATGATGCTGTCAAAAAGCTTGAGCATAATGGTATCACTATAGTAATTGCTAATATAGATGGCGTAGATGTAAAAACTCTTCGTGATAAAATTGATGATTATAAATCAAGCAAAACTAGTGTTGTAGCTGTGCTTAGTACAGTTGTTGCTGATAAAATACAGTTTGTAATTGGTGTAAGTAAGTCTATAATACATAAGCTTAAAGCTGGAGATATCGCAAAAGAGCTTAGTAGCCATATAGATGGTAAAGGTGGAGGACGCCCAGATATGGCGCAAGGTGGCGGTAATAATACTAGTAATATAGAACAAGCATTATCTAAAACAGAAAAGTTTATTTTAGATGGCATCAATTAAAAGTAGTTTTTTGAGATTTGTAGGTAATTGTTTATTAATATTAATGGGCATATTTTGTGCTGTCGTTAGCTATGCTTCAAATGCTGTAGCTGACTATGAGCGAACTATATCTGGATCTGTTAGCAATTCACCTCAGTATAAATATATTGGTTTCCAACTGAATTCTCGACAAATGAGCCCATCTATTGCCCTTGGGAGATTACTTCCAAAAGTAGATGTGGGAGGCTCTATTGACGCAAAAAACATTTTAGATAGTAAGACCGCTGCTAGTAGATATATTGCTGGTGGGCGTTTTGATTATGGTAAAGGTTTACTAACTCTTACACAACCATTATATGACTATGGTTCATATAAAGACTGGGAATCAGCCCAAGAGACAGCTCAGTTTGGTCAACAAGACTATAGAACTAATTATCAGCAATTTCTATATGATGTCAGCTACGCTTATTTTAACTTAGTGAAAGCAATAAAAAATGTAGATTATAATTATTATAACTTAAAATCAAACAGAAGAAGTAAATTTGAGTTAGAGAATAAATTTAACTCTGGAGTTGCAGATATCGCTGATTATGAAACTGCTAAATCAAACTTTTATATTGCTCAAGCTGATTATGCTGCAGCTATAAGGGAAGAAAAGGTAGCTCGTGCTGAGCTTAAGAAATTTACAGATAATGATTATGATGTGGTTTTATATGATAATAATTTTGAGTTGAAAGATCAATCTCCAAAATCTGAAGAGGGTTGGGAGGAGCTTACTCTAAGAAGTAATCCATCGTATTTAGGGGCATATCACACTAAAGAAAGCAAGTATTACAACTACCAGTCAGCGACTAGTCCATTTATGCCAAAAGTAAATTATGAGCTCAAATACTCTCCAGGTAATAATGCTGTGAGTTCTCTAGGTAACCCAGTATTTGATAAGTTTCTACCTGCAAACGGAGTGGTGAATACCTTTTATGTGGGTATAAATATTGAGTGGAATATATTTGCCGGTGGTACAAACTATGCCGAGCTTAAAAAAGCTGCTTATGATTACCAGTCTTCAGAGTTTAGTGCAATTCAAACAGGTAGGGTAGCACAAAATGATGTAATGTATTCTTATAGGTTTGTAGAGCTTAAAAAGAAGCAAATTAATGAGCTTAGAAAATCAGTTGCTGCTGCCAAAATTGCTTATGAAAAGTATCAGTACAAATATGAACAAGGTACTACAACTATTACGCAGTACTTTATACTTTTGAATCAATATTATCAGTTCTTAATAGATCTAAACAACGCCGAATTTGATTATATACTTGGTTTTTTAAGTTTGTATAAAACAGCAGGTATTTTAACAACTAAAACAGTCAATGACTTTAATAACTGGATTTTGTTTGGTCAGAAGGTTGATTTGTAAGAAAAAAAATACTAATTTGGTATAATAAGGTCAAACAAATATTTTATTTATAGGTTATAAATGTATCTAAATACACAACTTAAATGCTTTTCAATTGCTAAAAAACCAAATTCAATTTCTATAGATTTAATCCTAAAAGATAATACCCAAAAATGGTTGGCTGAACAAAATCAATACATCCAAAATTTCGCTAAGAACAACAGCTTTGATAATAAAACAGATTTGCTAAAAATACCAAATACTACAACTGGAACTACTGAAAAAGTAGTGTGTCTAGTTACAGATGATATGTACAGTATTGCAAACTTGGCTAATGGGCTTTTAGATGGTGATTATCATATTGAGTATTCAGAAGTAGAAAATCTCTCATTATACTATATAGGCTTTGCTATGGGGTCTTATAAGTTCAACAAATATAAATCTCAACCTAAAGCTAATGGAGTTAATTTATTTTTACCAGAAGAGTATAGCCACATACTTGCGGAAGTAGAGGCAACTTATTTAGTGAGAGATATGATAACTACACCTGCTGAAGATATGGGTCCTCAAGATATTTCAAATGTCATTAAGCAATTAGCCAAAGAGTTTAATGCTACTATAGATGAGCTTGTCGGAGAAGATCTATGCGAAAATGGTTATATGGGAATATATACAGTAGGTAAAGGAAGTCATCGTGAGCCTAGATTAGTTAAGTTAAATTGGGGTAATAAATCTCATCCTAAAGTATCTGTAGTGGGTAAAGGTGTGTCATTTGATACAGGTGGTTTAGATGTAAAGCCAAGTGCAGGCATGGCTCTTATGCATAAAGATATGGGTGGAGCGGCAAATGCTATGGGTCTTGCTTATACAATAATGAAGTATAAGCTACCTGTAAATTTAAGCTTAGTAATACCAACTGTAGAAAATTCTACAGATGCAAAATCTTATAGACCTAGTGATATAATTACTATGAAAAATGGTACAACTGTACAGGTTACAAATACAGATGCTGAAGGTAGATTGATATTAGCAGAACCATTAAATGAGGAAGCTGCTACAAAACCTGATTATCTTATAGATTTTACAACTTTGACAGGAGCTGCTAGAGTGGCAGTAGGTCCTGAAATATCTGCATTGTTTTGTAATGATGATGAAACTGCGAATGAACTTTATAAATATAGCCAATGTACTCAAGACCAAGTTTGGAGATTACCATTAGCCGATTGTTATAGAAAAAATCTAAATACTGATTTTGCAGATATCTCTCATTGTGATCTATCTCCGTTTGCTGGAGCAACTAAAGCGGCATTGTTTATGGAGCATTTTGTAGGCTTGAAAGATGCTCCAAAATGGGTGCATTTTGATCTTATTGGCTGGAATTTGGCAAACACGCCAGGTAAGCCAAAGGGAGGTGAAATGATGGCGGTTAGGACTTTGTTTGCTATGCTTAAAGATAAGTATGCTAATTAAAATATAATATTTTCAAAAAAGGTAATTTAAAATATGCAAAAATCTGTTTTAGAACAGTTAAAACAAATCTCTATGGTTGTCGCAGATACGGGTGATTTTGAGCTTATCAAAAAATACAAGCCAGTCGATGCAACTACTAATCCTAGCTTGATATTAAAAACTGTAAAAGATGATAAATACAAGTCTCTAGTTGAGGGAATAATTAATCGGGTTAAAAAATCAAATTCTAGTGTGTCAAATAAAGAAATTATGACTAAATGTGTAATAGACGTATTAGTTACATTTGGTATAAAAATACTTGAGGTGATTGATGGTAAAGTCTCAAGTGAAGTTGATGCTAGGATTTCTTTTGATACAGCTAAAACAATAGAGTATGCTCAGCAAATTATTTCAAAATATGAAGAAAGTGGTCTTCCACAAGACCGAGTTTTGATAAAAATAGCAGCTACTTGGGAAGGCATAAAAGCTGCAGAATTCTTGCAAAAAGAAGGCGTTAACTGTAATTTAACACTTATATTTGATAAAAACCAAGCTCAAGCATGCGCAGAAGCAGGAGTATATTTGATTTCGCCATTCGTGGGTAGAATTACAGACTGGCAAATTAAAGATAATAATTTATTACAATTCCCAAGTACTGAAGATGATGAGGGTGTTAAATCTGTAAAAGAAATTTATTCTTCTTATAAAAAGCAAGGGTTTAATACTATTGTAATGGGAGCAAGTTTTAGAAATGTGGATCAGATAATAGCTCTTGCTGGATGTGATGCTTTAACTATTTCTCCAGTTTTATTAGAGGAATTATCAAATAAATTTGAAGCTTTAGACAATAAATTATCAGTAGTCGATGAAAAAGTTGTAAAAAAAGATAAACTCTGTGAAGCAACATTTCGCAATAGCTTAAAAGAGAACACTATGGCTACTTATAAACTAGATGAAGGAATAAATCAGTTTGCAAAAGATACAATAGAGCTAGAAGAAATTATTAAAAAATATCTATAGGAGAAAAATTATGAAAAAATATTTATTAACCCCTTTGTTGGGAATGCTGTGCGTAGTACCTGCTTTTAGTGCTTTTCCGGGGGCTGATATGGATAATACAAATATTGAAGGCAATACTACTTCTTCAAATATGCGACCTCATGAGTACAATAGATCAAATAAAAAACATGATGAAAATAATAAGGATGTAGAAGCTAATACAAAAACTGAGCAAATGCCTCCTCGACATTATCAAGACAAAAAGACTCAAGAAACTAGCTCAGCAATACATAATGATAGACCAAACCCTAATCATCATAGTACTAAGCATCATAAAAAAACAAAGAGTAAAGAGCAAGGATATTCTCATAATAATCATAAAGATGCTAAGGAAGAAGAGAATGAAAACCTAAAAAATATAGCTCAACCTGATACAAGTAATATTAATAATAACCTGAGAATTCCTGATGGGGAAACTATTAGACTAAATAGAGAGATGATGCTAGATGGTCCACAGGGAGGTATTCAAAACAATCAATTTAGAGGGATTGGTGATAGATCTTTATGATAAATTACGAATATAAAAATATAAAAATTCTAGAAGTAAGCGGCGTGGATACTATAAAGTTTCTACAAGTGCTTACTACTGCAGATTTAAGTAAGCTTACATTAGAAAACGATATGCTTTTTATAGCTTTTGCTAATTTGAAAGGTAGAATTATTTCATTATGCTTTATAAAGTATATTGATGATAATAAGCTTTTATTATCTGTAGATGAAGGTGTCGAAGATGATCTTATTTCTTGGCTCAAAAAGTATGGAATGTTTTCAAAAGTTAGTTTTTCTATTAATGATGATTACTCGTTGTTTTATGATGAAACTGGTTTTTATAATCATAAAATTTTAGAAGCTAATTCTTTAGAATCTAGTGTAAGTTATGTTGAAGTGCAAAAGCAAAATATCATAAATAAACTAGCTTTTATTAATACTGAAAATTTTGAGAAGTTTTTACCAGCAGAACTTGAACTAGATAATCGTGAAGGAGTAGTTTGCTACAAAAAAGGTTGTTATATGGGGCAAGAAGTAATTGCTAGAATGCACTACAAAGCTAAGCTTAAAAAAGAGCTTGGAGTAGTTTACTCTAATTGTGATATAGCTCAATTAGAATTAAAAGATGAAAATTCAAAGCCATTAGCTAATGTAGTTAATAAAGTCTTTATTGATAATGTGTGCTATATGCTTGTAGTATTTCATAAGGAATCTACTCAAGAGCAGTATACGCTCGATAGTGGCGAAGTTATAATTAAATGCTAGATAGACTCAATCCAGAGCAACAAAAAGCTATCAAACATATAGGTTCGCCATTACTTGTATTAGCAGGTGCCGGTAGTGGTAAGACTAGTGTAATTATAGAAAAAATATCTTATCTTATTGAAGAGCTTTTATATCCAGCTAGGAGTGTATTGGCATTGACATTTACTAATAAAGCTGCAAAAGATATGCAAGAAAGGGTTAAGGCTCGATTAGATAAAGATAAGTCAAATGGACTTGCAATATCTACATTTCACTCTCTGGGCTTGGTTATTTTGAAAAAACACTATATCCAATTAGATTATAAAAAGAATTTTACGCTTTTTGATAGCCATGATTCTTTGACTTTGATCAGTGATATTGCTTATGAAAAATTTCAACTACTTAAGCAAAATGCTAAATTTATACAATCAAAGATCTCTTTTTGGAAGTCTGCTTTACTAACAAGTGATATGGTTGAAGTAAATGATGAGCTTGATGATCAGTCAAAGTTAGTTTACAAAGAGTATCAAAAATACTTAAAATCATATAATGCATTTGATTTTGATGATTTAATATTTCAGCCAATACAATTATTTAGAAATAATGTTGATATACAAAAATTTTGGTCAGATAAATTTAGATATATTCTAATCGATGAGTATCAAGATACTAATGAATCTCAGTACCAGCTCCTCAAATACCTGACACAAGGTAAAAACAAGTTTACAGTTGTGGGTGACGATGATCAATCTATATACGCATGGCGTGGTGCAAGGCCAGAAAATCTACGTCATTTGCAAGAGGATTTTCCGAGTCTAAAAGTTATCAAGCTTGAGCAAAACTATCGTTCTACAGGTAGAATTTTGAATGTGGCGAATAAGCTTATAGAAAACAACAGTCATATATTTGAAAAAAAGTTATGGTCAGCAAAAGGTTATGGTGATCAGATCAAGGTCGTTAGCCTTTTAAATGAAGAAGATGAAGCTCAGTTTATAGCTAGTGATATATTTTTTGACAGAGTAAAAACTAATACCAAAAATAGTGATTATGCTATATTAATCCGTAGCAATTATCAGTCATTTTTGCTTGAAAGATATATGCAAATGCAAAAAATTCCCTATGTAATAATTGGCGGAACTTCATTTTTTTCAAAGCCTGAAATCAAGGATATTATTTCTTATATGAGGCTGATAGTCAACCCTGAAGATGACAGGGCATTTTTGCGAGTTATTAATACACCAAAACGCAAAGTAGGTAGTGCTACAATCCATAAATTAAATGAATTTGCATCTGATGTACATTGTAGTTTTTTTTATACACTATATAATCTTGATGATATAGATTTACGGGATCAGACAAAAACTAAATTATTAAATTTTAAAGATTTGATACTTTCTACACAAAATAAGATAACAAAAAGTATTTCAGCTGGAGAGCTTAAAAAAATTCTTGGGGATTTTTTAGAGGATATGTCTTATAAACTATGGCTTAACGACTCTAGTTCTTCAGAAAAGCAGGCAGAGTTTAAATATGCTAATGTGATCGAGCTTATTCGCTGGGTTATAAAACAGATTGAAGAAGGGTCTTATAATGGTTTGAGTTCGTTGTCCTCTATACTAAACAAAATGTTGCTTATAGATATGCTAGATAGAGACAATGAGTATAAAAATGATAATCAGGTGCAAATTATCACAATACACGCATCAAAAGGTTTAGAGTATAAGAAAGTCTATGTAATGGGTATGGAAGAGGGCGTATTGCCACATCAACAAAGTATAGAAGATGATTTTATCGAAGATGAGCGAAGGTTGGCTTATGTAGCTATTACTAGAGCAAAAGAGAATCTTACAATTACTTTAACTAAATTTCGTAATAGATTTGGTGAGAAGATCAAAACACAAGTAAGCAGATTTATTGATGAATTTCCAGAATCAGATCTTCACTGGATTGGTGGGGAAAAAGAGAACTTAGAAGCTCGTAAAGAAAGCTCTAAAAAGAGTCTGTCTGCCTTGAAGGATATGTTTTCTTGAGAGAGTAATGTTTTTCGAGAGATAAATTTATAGATTATTTTATTCTGGGTCATTAGCTTGAAATTTACATCACAATTATAGTTTCTTTAACCATGTTTAATTAAATTGGTAAAGTTTGCCATATTTTTATTATCAGTTAATTTTTTTGATGCAACCATACCATCATCGATATTGTCTCATTCGATAATATCTATACATCTATTGGGGTTAAAAGAGTCCTGAGATAATGTGATTTTAACAAAACTGTTATAACTTTCTTAGATGCTTCTACAACTTCTTTTTGAGAAGTATTTTTTGTTGTTTTGAACATAATAACTTCTAGTACAGGTAGTTTTTTAAAGCTTAGATTCAAATACCAAGTGCTACAACCTTATTTCTAGATTATACCTGAAGAGGAGTTTTGAATCCAAGACTTTTTCTAGATCTGTTGTTCAATAGGTTTTCAATTCTTCTAGTTTGGTCTGAAGTAATATTATCTAATCTCAGGTTTTTAGAGAAGAATTGTCTAATTAACCCATTTGTATTTTCATTGGTGCCACGTTGCCAAGAAGAGTATGGATCAGCAAAAAATATATCTATATTTAATACTTCTGATATTAGCATGTGTTTGGAAAACTCTTTACCATTATCAAAAGTGATTGAGTGAGTATGTGACGCATTAAGTGTTTGTATTCAACTGTTTGCTAAGTTTTCAGCATTCTTACTAGCCAAAGGTTTAATTTTAGTTAGTTTAGATACTCTATCAACTAGTGTTAATAAGTCACCCTTGTGATCTTTACCAATAATAGTGTCTCCCTCAAAATCTCCAAGTCTACTTCGTTCATCTATAACAAAGTCTCTCTCATGTATTGAAACTATATTTTGTATTTGGCCTCTATGCTCTTGACTAGCCATACCTCTTTTACGATAAGTTTTCTGACAATGCAAATAAGTGTGTAAGTCACCGCCTCTTTCTTTATTCCCATAGATATACTTATAGATGCTTTCAGCACTTATGACATCTAACCCACCCATTAGATGTTAAACCGCCACTTATTCGCTCTGGATAACAATACTGTTTGATAAGATGCTCTACATAGCTCCAACCAAATTGCCTAATTTGTTTGTTGCCTTTACGTTTTCTTGAGTTTGCAGTGTGATTGTTCTTGTTTAAGTCTATAACCTCTTTTGCCGGTGTTACGGTTTATCTCTTTGTATATGCTACTTTGGTTACAACCAACTTCCATGGCTATTTGTGTTTTAGAAACACCTATTTTCAATAGTGAACCAATGTGGTATCTTTGTTCTTGAGTAAGTTGGGTGTAGGATTGTCCTATGGTGATTCCTTAAGTAGATTTTTAGCAAGTGTGACAATATCTAACTTACTTTTTTAGTGCAATAATTATTTTGTCGCACTTACAACTTGAATCTAAGTCTTTATAGGGTAAAAAAAGGTTATTAGTGTTAAAATAACATCGTTTAATAAAATACACAGGTTAATTAATGTCTACAAAATTTTCAAATCTAGGATTATCGTCTGCTATATGTGAAGCATTAGAAAAGAAAGGCTACACTAAGCCAACTCCAATTCAAGAGAAAGCTATCCCGCTTATCTTAAAAAATAATGATGTAATGGCATCAGCTCAAACGGGTACGGGTAAGACAGCTGGCTTTACTTTACCAATTATAGAAAAACTTTTAACACAGCCAAAAGCTCATACTAATACTACAAAAGTACTATTACTAACTCCTACAAGAGAGCTAGCAGCTCAAATTCAAGAGCAAGTTGAATTATATGGGGCCCATACTTATATCCGTTCAGCAGTTGTGTTTGGTGGTGTAAGCATAAACCCACAGATGATGAAACTAAGAAAAGGTGTTGAAATACTAATAGCTACACCTGGTAGGCTTTTAGATTTATATGGCCAAAAAGCTATTAGTTTTAGTGATTTAACTACACTAGTTCTTGATGAAGCAGATAGAATGCTAGATATGGGTTTTATCCATGACTTAAAAAGAATCCATAAACTTTTACCAAAGAAAATTCAAACACTAATGTTTTCAGCAACTTTTTCTCCAGAGATAAAAGAGCTTGCTAAGCAGTTTTTGCATCATCCAAAGTCAGTTTCTGCAGATGTTGTAAATACAACAGTTAAAAAGATAGATCAAAAAATCTACACAGTAGATAAATCAAAAAAAGTAAGTGTACTTATTGAGCTGATAAAAAAAGAAAATTGGAATCAAGTACTTGTATTTTGTCGTACAAAGCATGGTGCTAATAAGATTGCAGAAAAGCTAAATAAAGTTGGTATCAACAGTAGTGCTATTCATGGTAATAAAAGTCAAGGTGCCCGTACAAAAGCGTTAGCTGATTTTCAAACAAATAGCATCACAGTGCTTGTTGCTACAGATATTGCCGCTCGTGGTATAGATATTGCAGAGCTACCTTTTGTAGTAAACTTAGATCTACCTAATGTTGCAGAAGATTATGTACATAGAATTGGACGTACAGGTAGAGCAGGGCGTGGAGGTATAGCTGTATCTCTAATTAGTGCGGATGAAGCTGAATCACTATCAAACATCGAACATCTAATAGGGCATTTGTTACCAAGAGATGAGTTAGAAGGTTTTGAAGCTAAGCATATTGTTCCTATTACTAGTATGTCTCGTAGAACCAAAGTAAAGAAGGTTGATGAGGTAAAAATTATTGCAGCAAAAAGAGCTCACAATAATAGAAAAGCTTCAGGCACCAATAAGAACTTTTCTTCAAAAATAAAGAAAAAAATTAATGATAATAAGAGTGCGAGAGTTAAAAAACCTAGAGATTAAACTTCTGTATTTGTTAAAATACTTGCTTCTTCATGCATACCATGAACGCCTTCTGCAGCAATATCAACACGAGTACTTTCTATAATTGAATTCAACCAACCTCTAGCTATCCACATTATGATAGCTACAACAGTCACAAATATTCCCAATTTCAAGAATACATCTCCATATACTACTATACTTTCAGCTTTAGAATATACAACACCTCCTGGAGGAGCTGTTAGAGACCCTACAAAACCACCTATAGGTCCAGCAACCATTGTAGTAAGAGCCCACATACCTAAAGCAAAACCACTCATCTTACGAGGGAAAAGTTCTGCAACCATAGATAACCCTAATGCAGATATAAGAAGCTCACCTATAGACTGGAAGAAGTAAGTTGCTACTAACCACCATCCAGATACTATACCTGTAGTTGTTGTAAATTGTGGTATATATAGTATTAGGAATGCAATTGCGCATAAGCTCATACCAAAACAGAATTTTGTAACATGAGTTCCTGGAACTTTTTTATAAAAGACTGAAAGTATAGGAGATACTAAAAATATGAATAAAGGATTGAGTACCTGCCATTGTTCTCCATAAACTTTAAAACATAGGAAATATGTATCGACATTATTTATAGCAAAAAAGTTTAATGATGTAGGCATTTGTTGATACATGACAAAGAAAAGTATCCCCTGTAAAATCAGTACTAATGCAACAATCATTCTTTTTCTTTCATGCGGAGCTTGTCTAAACAGCTGGACAAAAAAGTATACTAATGCTATAAGAGCAATAGATATAACTATTTCTGTACATAGTTTAGTATTTTCTAAAATGTTAGCTGTAATAACTATCGCAATTAATGAGCCTAAAAGTACTACAAACACCTTTGTGAACGAGAACTTTTGTAGACCAGCTACTGTAGAAAGTTGAGCTATTTTTGGGTAAAAGGCTGTATAGCTTATAACACCTAATATAAGACCCACCCCAGAACAAGCAAAAGCATATTCATAACCATATTTTGAAGCTACTACAGGAGTGATTATCATAGAGACAAAAGAACCTATGTTTATAGCCATATAGTATAAAGTCATAGCTCCATCTTGAGCGGGATCACCTTTTTCAAACATTTTTGAAATCAGTGAGGTAGGGTTAGGTTTAAACAAACCTCCGCCAATAGCTATACCAGCTAAAGCATAAAGAACAACCTCTTTTTCATTTGTACCAAAAAAGTTATTAAAGCGATAATCAAAACTCATACAAAGAAGAATATATGAAACAGTTAATATACATGCACCTACAAAAATTGTGCGTTTTGCTCCAAGATAACTATCTCCTATCCAGCCTCCAATGAGTGGTCCACTATATAGTAGTGCTGAGAATGAACCAAATATGAGCATCGCATAAGCATCACTATAGCCTAGTCTTTTTGTAAAGTAGACTACTAGAATGGCTTGTAAACCATAATAACCAAAACGCTCCCATAGTTCTAAAGTCCATAGTACCCAGAATGGTAAAACACTTTTTTTGCTATTCGATTTATTTGGTTGCTTACTATTATCTGTAATCATTTGTATATCCTGATCTTTAAATAATTCAATCAGCTTTTTTCTTACCTAGAGTTTCAACACAAAAACAAGATAGATAATGAAGGTTGAAGGCTCATTTTTTTATTAAGTAACACTCTATTCATGTCGCAGAAACCAGTAAACATAGTTGATGTAGAGCAAAACTTACATTTCATAATAAACTAAAAAAATTATAAAGTCATTAAAAATAATGACTTTTATAAAAATAAAATGATAAGAAAGTTAAATTAAGACAGCTTTGATTCAAGTTGTAAGTGCGACAAAATAATTGTTGCACTAAAAAAGTAAGTTAGATATTGTCACACTTGCTAAAAATTTACTTAAGGAATCACCATAGGACCATCCTACACCCAACTTACTCAAGAACAAAGATATCAGATTGGGTCACTATTGAAAATAGGTGTTTCTAAAACACAAATAGCCATGGAAGTTGGTTGTAACTAAAGTAGCATATACAAAGAGATAAACTGTAACATCGGCAAACGAGGTTATAGACCTAAACAAGAACAATCACTTGCAAACTCAAGAAAACGTAAAGGCAACAAACAAATTAGGCAATTTGGTTGGAGCTATGTAGAGCATCTTATCAAACAGTATTGGTATCCAGAGCAAATAAGTGGCGGTTTAACATCTAATGGGTGGGTTAGATGTCATAAGTGCTGAAAGCATCTATAAGTATATCTATGGGAATAAAGAAAGAGGCGTTGACTTACACACTTATTTGCGTTGTCAGAAAACTTATCGTAAAAGAGGTAAGGCTAGTCAAGAGCATGGAGGCCAAATACAAAATAGAGTTTTAATACATGAGAGAGACTTTCTTATAGATGAACGAAGTAGACTTGGAGATTTTGAGGGAGACACTATTATTGGTAAAGATCACAAGGGTGACTTATTAACACTAGTTGATAGAGTATCTAAACTAACTAAAATTAAACCTTTGGCTAGTAAGAATGCTGAAAACTTAGCAAACAGTTTAATACAAATACTTAATGCGTCACATACTCACTCAATCACTTTTGATAATGGTAAAGAGTTTTCCAAACACATGCTAATATCAGAAGTATTAAATATAGATATATTTTTTGCTGATCCATAATCTTCTTGGCAACGTGGCACCAATGAAAATACAAATGGGTTAATTAGACAATTCTTCTCTAAAAACCTGAGATTAGATAATATTACTTAAGACCAAACTAGAAGAGTTGCAAACCTATTGAACAACAGACCTAGAAAAAGTCTTGGATTCAAAACTCCTCTTCAGGTAGAATCTAGAAATAAGGTTGTAGCACTTAGTACTTGAATATAAGTAGCTTTGGATATCCAGCTGCAGATGGTTTTATATTTTATCCCTAAATTATCTGCTATTTCTCGTTTATTTGCATCTGGTTGCAAACATAATTTAACAGCCTCATCTTTAAATTCTTTTGTATATCTTTTGTAACCCATATTTGTCTCCTTTTCTTAACACCTAAGTGTCCCAAATTAAAGGGTGTGATCACTAAGTTAATTTTATGAATAAGCATTGTTAGTTATTTTATTCATAAAGATTGCAGACTTGCAGACATAAAAAAAGCCACAAGAAGTGGCTTTCAATGTTTTTAAAAAAATAGATTCTAAAATAAGTTTAGATTTTCTTGAAGATTACGGAACCATTAGTACCTCCGAATCCAAAAGAGTTATTCAGTACATAATCAATTTTCATTTTCTTAAGAGCGTTTGGCGCATAATCTAGATTACAGCCATCATCTAAGTTTTCAAGGTTTATAGTTGGTGGAGCAACTTGATCTCTAATAGATAATACACTAAATATAGATTCAATTGCACCAGCAGCACCAAGAAGGTGACCAGTCATAGATTTTGTAGAGCTCATTACTAAGCCTTTTCTATGCTGACCAATCATTTTTTCAACTACTTGACTTTCTTGAACATCGCCTAGAGGTGTTGAAGTACCATGAGCATTGACATAGTCAATAGCATCAGGGTTCTTATCAAGACTAGCATCAGTAAGAGCGTTTGAAATACATCTTTCTTGACCTGCAGCATAAGGCATAGTCATGTGATAACCATCAGCAGACATACCAAAGCCAACTACTTCAGCATATATTTTAGCGCCACGAGATTTTGCTTTTTCATACTCTTCTAGTACAACTACACCTGAACCATCACCTAGAACAAATCCATCTCTGTCTTTATCCCATGGACGAGAAGCACCTTTTGGATCTTCGTTACGAGTAGATAATGCACGAGCAGCAGCAAAGCCGCCCATTCCGATAGCATTACTAGCTTTTTCAGAACCACCTGCAAGCATCGTATCTGCATCACCATATGCGATCATTCTCGCTGCCATACCAATATTATGAGTACCTGTAGTACAAGCTGTAACTATAGGTACATTAGGTCCGCGAAGACCGTGATTAATAGATATAACACCAGAAAGCATGTTGATGATTGATGATGGTATGCAGAAAGGAGATATTTTAGAAGGTCCTTTAGCGTCAATTACGGCCTTAGTAGTTTCTAAAGTTTCAATTCCGCCGATACCAGAGCTTACAGCAACACCAAAACGGAAGGCCTCTTCTTTAGTAAGATTTTCTATTCCAGCATCTTTCATAGCTTCATTAGCAGCAGCAATACCGTAGTAGCAGAAAGGGTCTACTCTTTTAGCATCTTTTTTACCAACTAAAGTGTTTACATCAAAATCATTGATTCTAGCTGCAAACCTAACTTTAAATTCACTGATATCTGGAGCTGGAGTATCAAAAACTGTAAGAGTTTCAACACCACTTTCACCTGCAAGTACGTTAGCCCATGTTGTTGGTACATCATGTCCTAAAGCTGTCACCATGCCTAAGCCAGTAACAACTACCCTACGATCAGATTTCATATTCAGAATACCCTGTTTAATACTTTGAGAAAAAAACAAGATAAACTATATCTTGCAACTTAGAGGTATTTTTGATTAGTTTACTTTAGAATCTATATAATCGTAAACATCTTTAACTGTTTTGATTTTTTCAGCATCTTCATCTGGAATTTCAGTATCAAATTCTTCTTCAAGAGCCATTACTAATTCAACAGTATCTAGTGAGTCAGCACCTAAATCATCTATGAAAGAAGCTTCAGGTTTAAGGTTCTCTTCTTTAACACCCAGTTGTTCAACTATAATAGAATTTACTTTAGCATATACTTCGTTTGCGCTCATTTTTTTTCCTTTTTATTTGTTATTGTCGTTTGAAAACTAATAAATTTAACTAATAATATTATTTTTTTATAGCATTTGCAATAAAATTACAAAAAATTAAGCCATATACATTCCACCATTTACATGTAAAGTCTGTCCGGTAATGTATTTAGCTGCATCAGAAGCTAAGAAAGCTACTGTCTCAGCGATGTCTTTCGGCTCGCCCATTTGACCAGAAGGTATCTTAGCTGCTATAAAAGATTTTTGCTCATCAGAAAGCTTATCTGTCATATCTGTAGCTATAAATCCAGGAGCCACTACATTTACAGTTATACCGCGAGTAGATACTTCATAAGCTAATGATTTAGAGAAGCCAATAACACCAGCTTTAGCTGCGCAGTAGTTAGATTGTCCTGGATTACCTGCTGAAGCAACAACAGAGCCTATAGAAATTATTCTGCCCCATCTTTTCTTCATCATGCCACGGACACATTCTTTAGATACTGTAAAAATTGAGCTTAGATTTGTTTTTACTACAGCATTCCATTCATCATCAGACATTCTCATCATTAGATTATCACGAGTAATGCCAGCATTGTTTACTAATACATCGATAGAAATTTTTTCAGATTTTAATTCAGCAAAAAAGTTTTTGATACTTTCATTTTCAGAAATATTTAAAGCCATTCCTTTTGCTTTGAATCCTTGTGATGTCAAATCTTGCACAAAATTCTTTGCAGAACCTTCAGATGTTGCAGTACCTATTACCATAGCTCCTTGCTTTGCTAATGTTAGTGCTACTGCGTTACCTATACCACGGCTTGCGCCAGTTACTAGTACAGTTTTTTCATTTAAAGACATTGTTTCTCCTTTATTTATTAAATGTTTTCTAGGCTTTCAATAGAGTTTGTATCTTTTAAAGTTAATCTTTTATCAATTCTCTTCATAAGGCCACAAAGTATTTTGTTTGGTCCGCATTCTATGATTTCTTGTACACCTAAGTTTGCTAGTTCCTGAACCGATTGAGTCCAAAGTACAGGCTTGTATAGTTGTTTTACTACGGCTTGTTTTATCTCATAAAGACCGCTGTGTGATTTTGCATCAAAGTTTTGTACTACAGCATTTGTTGGAGCGCTAAACGCTACGCTAGCTAATTCTTTTTCAAATTTACTTGCAGCATCTTTAATTAGGGAGCAGTGTGAAGGTACGCTTACAGCTAGTATTTGAGTTCGTTTTGCACCTTTTGCTTTTGCGATAGCATTTGCTTTTTCTATAGCTATTTTCTCTCCAGAGATTACTACCTGACCTGTTGCATTAAAGTTTGCAGCTTCAACAATGCCTACATTACTTGCCTCTTCGCAGCTAGCCACTACATCTTCGTTAGATAACCCTAAGATAGCACTCATTGCACATTCTTTGTCTGTTACAGCGTTTTGCATTAATTTACCACGAGTAGATACCAGTACAAGAGCATCTTTGTAAGATATGCAGTCTGCAGCTAAAAGAGCAGTATATTCACCTAAACTGTGTCCAGCGAAATATGATATCTCTAAGTCCGGTTTTTGTTCTTTTAGTATTTTAAAAATAGCATAGCTAGTAGCTAAAAGAGCAGGTTGTGTATATTCTGTTTTACTTAGTTTAGCTTCATCGTTTTGAATAATATCCCATAGATCATAACCTAGATGATTTTTTGCATCATCTAAAATATTTTTGAATGTTTCAAAGTTATCGTAATAATCCTTCAGCATACCTATTTTTTGTGAGCCTTGGCCAGGAAATACAATGGCTGTTTTTTGTGACATAATTTTCTCCTTTTTATTAACTGATGTTAGACACTCAATAATCAAATAGGTTAAGTGAATAACCTATTTATATATAGTTCCATATAATAAATTTATATTTTAGCGATGAATCCACCCCAAACAAAACCTGAGCCAAATGCTTCAGAAATAATGGTGTCGCCTTTCTTTATGGTTTTGTTCTTTATTGCATGATCTAAAGCTAATGGTATAGATGCTGCAGAAGTGTTGCCATGGTCTTGAAGAGTAGTAATAACTTTAGACATTGGCATGTTGATTTTATTTGCAGTAGAAGTAAGTATTCTAAAGTTTGCTTGGTGTGGTACCAACCAATCGATATCTTGTGTTGTAATATTAGCTTCTTGAATAAGTTGATCAGCTAGTAATGCTAAGCGGAATACTGCAAATTTAAACACTTTGTGGCCTTCCATTGTTAGGTAGGGGTCTATATCTACACCCTCTCCACGAGTAGTAGGGAGGTTATTTGGAATTTTCAGCATATCTAAGCATGCGCCATCTGTAAAAAGAAGTGAAGATAGTATTTTTTTCTCTTTGCTTTTAGATACAACAACAGCGCCTGCACCATCGCCAAATAATACGCAAGTGGTTCTGTCGCTCCAGTCAAGCACGCGTGTCATTTTTTCCGCACCAATAACGAGTACATTTTCACAGACTCCTGTTTCAATATATTGTTTTGCTATATCTAGTGCATAAACAAAGCCGCTACAAGCTGCAGAGATGTCAAAGCAGCGAACTTTGTAGCCCTCTATTTTAAGATTGTTTTGAACTGTAGATGCCGTAGATGGCATGATATAGTCAGCAGTGCTAGTGGCTACAATTATGGCATCAATTTTTTGAGCATCAAGATTTGCAGCCTCTAAGGCTCTCTTGGCTGCTTGTGTTGCCATAAAGCTAGTTGTTTCAGTTTCATTGGCACAGTGGCGTCTTTCAATGCCAACTCTTTTTTTAATCCATTCATCTGATGTTTCAACGAACTCGCTAAGGTCGTCATTACTCAATATTTTTTCAGGTAGGTAGCTTCCTGTACCTAATATTTGTGCAAACATTTAGTATGACCTATATCTTATTAAGATTAATAATAAAGTATTACTTACAAAGCACAAAAATGCCTGTAATTGAGGATTATTGTAGCATGAAAGAGGAGATTAAAGAACTTTTTCTAATGATTCTTGGATTGTTTTAGGTATATTGTGCTTAACTTCTTTAACTGCTTCAAAAATTGCTGTTTCAAAAGCATTAGCACTTGCGCCACCGTGACTTTTAACTACTATGCCTGTTAAGCCTAATAAAGATGCTCCGTTAAAGCTGTCTAAATTCATGCTCTTTTTCATTCTTCTGAAAATAGGTAGTGCCATTATAGTTGGCAGCTTCATTAACATGGATCCTTCTTTTACAGATTTTTTGATAAGAGCTTCTATTAATCGAAGAGTGCCTTCCATTGTTTTTAGAGAAACATTTCCTACAAAACCATCGCAAACAATAACATCAGTTAAATCATCAAAAATATTCTTACCTTCGATATAACCTTGGTAGTTTATGAAGACACACCCTTGTAAAATCTTAGAAGCATTTTTGATGTTATCTAAACCTTTCATTTCTTCTTCACCAATATTTAGTAAAGATACGCGAGGTTCAGCAACCCCTTTAGAACTAGCTGCTAGTATAGATCCCATAATTGCAAATTGAAATAATTGCTCAGAAGAGCATACTACATTTGCACCAAGATCAAGCATGTAGGTCTTGCTTATATTTTTAGTTTCTCTGTTGTAAGCTGGTAAAGCATAAACTATAGCAGGGCGATCAACGCCATTTACAGTTTTTAAAACAAATTTAGAGTTTGCCATTAAGGCGCCAGTATTACCAGCACTCACACAAGCATCTACTGAACCATCTTTTACTAAATTAATAGCTACACGCATAGAAGAGTCTTTCTTCTTTCTAACTGCGTCAGCAGGGGGTTCATCCATATTTACTGTTTCACTTGCATGATGAACAGCAATTCTTTGAAGGATAGGTAGTTTAATTTTTTTTACTTTTGAGTATCTGTCTAAAGCTCTTTTAACTTTATGATGATCTCCAACAAGAACGGCTTGTAAGTTAGGATCTCTTTTTACTGCTTCTAATGTTGCAGGAATAGTTGTGTTTAAACCGTGATCTCCTCCCATTGCATCTATAGATATTTTGTAACCCATACTAGTATATAACTTCCTATTCTTTTATTATGTTGAAAAACGTATACTCGAAGTCTGATTGCTTTTAGAAAAAATATTAGTCGTCAGATTTTGTGTTTACTACTTTTTTACCCTTGTAAAAACCATTAGGTGATACATGGTGTCTTAAGTGTATTTCGCCTGTTATCTTATCTGCAGATACAGTTGCAGCAGTTAACGCGTCGTGTGATCTTCTCATGTCTCTTTTAGATCTGCTTGATCTTACTTTTTGTACAGCCATTTTAAAATAAACCTCCGATAGAAATTTTGTTTATTAGTTTTAGTTAGTTATTATAAAGCTGATGTTATTTTAAGTTTCTTAAGAATCTCAAAAGGGTTCTTTTTTTCTTCTATAACATTTTCTTGTTCGACATAGTATGAATGTTTTTTTGTGTTTTTACAAGTATAACTATCTTTTTTTGGCACTAAAGGTAGGTCCAATAAAATCTCTTCTTTAATAATCTCGCGTAAATCAAGAGCTGGTTCACTACATATAAAGGGTTCAAATTGACTGTTTTCTGCTATTCTATCATCTTCAATTATTATCACTGTGTTTTCTAGATTGAAGTCGTAATCAAATATTTCTAAAGTGTTTTGGCAGATTAGTTTTAATGTCGATTTTAGAAAATACTTTATACATGTGTGTTTTTTCTCTTCAAAAAAAAAGAAGTCACAAACAAATGTGTGAGGCGTATTTTCAATAACATCAGAAAAAGTGCTTAAGTTGTTGATATGTATGTCGTAATTGAGCAGATCTCGTTTTTGTTTGGCATAAACTTGGCAGTTAACTATAGTTCTATTTGTCATCTTGTTTTGTCAGCTTTATTAAATATACATATATAATGTGTTATTGTATCTTGATTTCTTGTTTTATTAAAGCTGTTAAGGTATCATTATAGTAGTAATGTTTACTATTGTTAAATAATCATTATTCTCTAAGGATCCAACAATAATGTCTATAAAAATATCTCAAGAATACTCAAACGCCATCAGATTTTTATCAATTGACGCTGTTTTAAAAGCTAACTCAGGACATCCTGGGATGCCAATGGGAATGGCTGATATTGCTACAGTTTTGTGGAAAAAATTTCTAAAGCACAATCCTAAAAATCCAAACTGGTTAAACCGCGATAGATTTGTGGTTTCAAATGGTCACGGCTCCATGCTTTTATACTCATTGTTACACCTTAGTGGCTATGATGTGTCTATAGAAGATATCAAAAATTTTCGTCAACTTCATTCAAAAACTCCAGGTCATCCTGAGTATGGTTATACTCCGGGTGTTGAAACTACTACTGGACCATTAGGTCAAGGTATTGCAAATGCTGTAGGTATGGCTTTAGGTGAAAAGCTTGTATCTGAGAGATACAACACACAAGATTCTAAAGTTATAGATCATTATACTTATGCATTCTTGGGTGATGGTTGTTTAATGGAAGGTGTTTCACATGAGGCTTGCTCGTTAGCTGGTACTCTAGGCTTAAATAAATTAATTGCCTTTTGGGATGATAATAGTATTTCTATAGATGGAGATACAAAAGGTTGGTTTACTGATAATACTGTTGAAAGATTTAAAGCTTATGGTTGGCATGTTATTGAGGGTGTAGATGGTCATGATACTGCTGTAATCGAACAAGCTATAGTTAAAGCTCAGTCTGAAAAATCAAAGCCTACTCTTATCTGTTGTAAAACAGTTATTGGTTTTGGATCACCAGAAAAAGCAGGTACTGCATCTGCTCATGGTTCGCCATTATCTAGCGAAGAAAGAGCTTCCGCTGCTAAACAATTAAATTGGAATTTTGATGCTTTTGAAATCCCTCAAAATATATATAGGTTCTGGAATGCAACAGAACAAGGCGAAGCTTTAGAAGCTAACTGGACTAATTCTTGGAATGCTTCTAATCATAATGAGCTTGAAAGAGTGCTTGTAAAAGAATTACCAAGTATACTTGAGTCTGAAGTTAATAAATATATAGAGCAACAAATTGCAAATCCATCTAAGGTTGCTACTCGTAAAGCATCTCAGATGGCTTTAGAAGTTCTTTGTACACATATGCCAGAAATGTTTGGTGGTTCAGCTGACCTCACGGGTTCAAACAATACAAATTGGTCAGGCTCTGTATGGCTTAACAACACTGATGATAGTGCTAACTATTTGTCTTATGGTGTGAGAGAATTTGGTATGGCTGCTATTATGAATGGTTTGAGTTTATATGGTGGTATTAAGCCTTATGGTGCTACATTCTTAGTATTCAGTGATTATTCTCGTAATGCTATAAGAATGTCTGCTCTTATGAAGCAACCTGTAGTTCATGTAATGAGTCATGATTCTATTGGTCTTGGTGAAGATGGTCCAACACACCAGCCTGTTGAGCATGTTCCAAGTTTAAGATTGATTCCTAATCTAAACGTATGGCGTCCAGCTGATGCTGTTGAAACAATGGTTGCATGGCGTGAAGCTGTGAGTTCTAAAGATACTCCATCTGTAATGGTATTAACTCGCCAAGGTCTAGAGCCTTGTGTGGATAGTGTTGAAAAAGCTAGGAATGTTGTCAAAGGTGGTTATTTGATAAGTGAGCATCAAAATGCTAAACTTACTCTAGTAGCAACTGGCTCAGAAGTTGCGCTTGCTATGAAGACAGCTAAAAAATTAGCTGATAAAAGTGTGAATATCAATGTGGTTTCTATACCTTGTGTAGAGGAGTTTGAGAAACAATCAAAAGAATATAAAAACACTGTTATCAGACAAGATATTCCTGCAGTATTTGTTGAGCTGGCTCAAGGAGATATGTGGTATAAGCACATGCCAAAAGCTGGCGGTGAAGTAAAGGGAATGACTACATTCGGTGAGTCAGCTCCTATAAATAATCTGATGAAACATTTTGGTTTCACGGTAGAAGATTTAAGCGAAATAGTCGCTAAATATGTGTAATAAAAATAAAAGACCTAAATATAAAAAGGATAATAAGTATAATGAAAATAGCAATTAATGGTTTTGGTAGAATTGGTCGTTTAGCGTTTCGTCAAATGTTTGGTAAAGATGGTCTAGAAGTAGTAGCTATTAATGATTTAACTGATCCTAAGATGTTAGCGCACCTTTTAAAATATGACACTGCCCAAGGTAGATATGATGGTACGGTTTCAGCTAAAGAAAACTCTATCGTAGTTGATGGCAAAGAAGTTAAAATTTATGCTCAGGCAGATGCTTCTAAGTTACCGTGGGGTGATCTAGGTGTTGATGTTGTTGTTGAGTGTACTGGTTTTTATGTATTAAAAAACAAATCACAAGCACACATTGATGCAGGTGCTAAGAAAGTAGTAATATCAGCTCCAGCTGGTAATGATCTTCTTACTGTTGTATTTGGAGTTAATGAAGGTTTAATTAAAGCAGATGATAAAATCGTATCAGCAGCTTCTTGTACTACAAACTGCCTAGCTCCTATGGCTAACGCGTTACATGGTTTAGCTAGCATTGAAAAAGGTTTTATGACTACAATTCATGCTTATACAGGCGATCAAAATACTCTTGATGGTCCTCATGCAAAAGGCGATCTTCGTCGTGCTCGTGCAGCTGGTGCAAACATAGTACCAAACTCAACTGGCGCAGCTAAAGCTATTGGTTTAGTTATTCCAGAACTTGCTGGTAAATTAGATGGTGCTGCTCAAAGAGTGCCTGTGCCAACTGGTTCATTAACTGAGCTTGTAGCTGTTGTAAATGGTAAAGTTAATGCTGATAGCGTAAATTCTGCAATGAAGAGTGCTGCAAACCCATCATTCGGTTATACAGAAGAAGAGATAGTATCTAGCGATATTATAGGTATTTCAGAAGGTTCATTGTTTGATGCTACTCAAACTAAAGTAACTGAACTTGGTGATAAGTCTTTAGTTAAGGTTGTATCTTGGTATGATAATGAAATGTCTTATACTAACCAAATGGTAAGAGTAGTTAAATTGGTTGGTTCTTTATAATTTGGAGTCAAAATGAATTTTCTAACTTTACAAGATGTTAATCTAAAGGACAAAAAAGTAATTGTTCGAGTTGATTTTAATGTCCCTGTTAAAAATGCTGAAGTTACTAGTACTGTCAGAATCAAATCAGCTATTCCAACTATAGAATATATCTTAAAACAAGGTGGAGCTGTAATCTTATTATCTCACTTAGGTCGTCCTAAAGAGGGTAACTATAGTGAAGAGTTTTCATTAGCGCCTGTAGCTAAGTCATTAGAAAATATCATCAATAAACGAGTAATATTTGAGAAAAATTGGTTAGAAGGTATTGATGCAAAAGCAGGCGATATAGTTTTGTGTGATAATGTACGTTTTAATAAAGGCGAAAAAGCATGTGATGAAGAGTTATCTAAAAAGATATCTGCCTTAGGTGATGTGTTCGTAATGGACGCATTTTCTACATCACACCGTGCTCAAGCGACTACTTTTGGTGTTGCAAAATACATTGATGTAGCTTGTGCTGGACTATTGCTAGAAAAAGAAATTAAAGCACTAGAGAAAGCGTTAAAAGAACCTAAAAAACCAATGGCTGTTATAGTTGGTGGTTCTAAGGTTTCTACTAAGTTATCTGTACTTCATAACCTTGTAGATAAGGTTGAAATACTTATTGTTGGTGGCGGAATTGCTAACACTTTTATAAAAGCTAGTGGCTATAATGTTGGTAAATCTCTTTATGAAGAAGATTTAGTGGCAGAAGCACAAGAGATTATGGCTGATGCAAAAGCTAAAAGTATAATAGTGCCAATACCTGTTGATGTAAGAGTAGCTAAAAAATTTAGTGAAACTGCTGAAGCAACTATCAAAGATGTTGCAGATGTTGCTGATGATGAGCAAATTTTAGATATAGGTCCTAAATCTGCTGAAAATATAGCTAAACTTTTAAAAAATTCTAATACTATCTTGTGGAATGGCCCATTAGGAGTGTTTGAGTTTGATAATTTTGGTGAAGGAACAAAAGCTTTGTCTCTTGCTATAGCTGAATCAAGTGGTTTTTCTGTAGCTGGTGGTGGTGATACTATCGCAGCAATTGAGAAGTATGATATAGAAGATAAAGTTTCTTATATCTCTACAGCAGGTGGAGCGTTTTTAGAATTTCTTGAAGGTAATGAGTTACCTGCTGTTGAAATACTAAAAGAAAAAGCACAAGACAAAATATAAGCTAGGACTTAAAGGGAAAAGTTAAAATGAAAAGAACGAAAATATTAGCAACGATTGGTCCGGCTAGTGAGTTAAAAGAAGTGCTTACTGCTATGATTAAAGCCGGTGTAAATGCTGTGAGATGTAATTTCTCTCATGGTACACCAGAAGATCACCGTAAAAGAGTTGATTTAATCCGTAGTATTGCAAAAGAGCAAGATATTTATGTAGGTATATTAGCTGATTTACAGGGACCAAAGATTAGACTTTCTAAGTTTAAAAACGGTTCTGAAATTCTTAAAAAAGATCAGAAGTTTGTATTAGATGCTGATTTGGGTATTGAAGATGGTGATGATAAAACTGTAGGTATTGATTATAAAGAGCTTATTCAGGATGTTAAACCTAAAGATATATTGCTTGTCGATGACGGTAAGATTGTACTAGAAGTTGAATCTGTAAAAGGCACCAAAGCTACTACTAAAGTTTTAGTAGGTGGTAAAGTTTCTAACAATAAGGGCATCAATAAAAAAGGTGGTGGCTTGACTGCTCCTGCTCTTACTGAGAAAGACATTGAAGATATCAAAACAGCAGCTATGTTGAAGGTTGATTTCTTGGCAGTATCTTTTTTGCGTGATGGTAAGGATATCGACTATGCTCGCAAATTAGTAAATGAAGCTGGCTGGAAGCCTGCAATGGTTGCTAAGATTGAGAGGGCAGAAGCTGTACTTTATGATAATCTTAAAGCGATCGTAGAAGCGTCTGATATGGTAATGGTTGCTCGTGGTGATTTAGCAGTAGAGATTGGTGATGAAAATGTACCGGCTGCACAGAAGCTAATAATCACAACTGCCCGTCAAAATGAAAAAGGTTCTATAACAGCTACACAAATGATGGAGTCTATGATAGATAACTCATCACCAACGCGTGCTGAGGCTTCAGATGTGGCAAATGCTGTATTTGATGGTACTGATGCTGTAATGCTTTCAGCTGAAACTGCTATAGGTAGCTACCCTGTAGAAACTATTGAAGCAATGTCTCGTATATGTGATTCTGCAGAGCATAGCAAATATAGCCACATGGTTAAAAAACCAAAACTAGCAAATTGTATTCGTGTAGACCAAGCTGTATCTGTAGCAGCTGTTAAAATTGCAAACGAAATAGACGCGAAAGGTTTAATCGTGCTAACAGAGGGTGGTAATACTTCTCGTTGGATGTCTCGTATAAATACAAGTTTACCTATTTATGCTCTATCTCGTGAACCTACTACACTGGGTGCTATGACTCTATTTAGAGGTGTTGTTCCTTTACATTTTGACGCTACTAGAATGTCTAAATTATATGTAAATAGATCTGCTTGTATGGAGCTTGAAACTAGAAAATTAGTCAAAGATGGCGATATTCTTGTTCTTACAAGTGGAGATAGTATGGGTGTGCATGGTAGTACAAATAAGATTAAAGTAATAATTGCAGGTCAAGTAAGATAACAAATAAATAGGAGAATAAAATGGCATTAGTTTCATTAAGACAACTTTTAGATCATGCTGCTGAGCATGGTTATGGTATTCCAGCGTTTAATGTAAATAACTTAGAGCAGGTTAGAGCTGTGATGGAAGCCGCAGATAAAGTAAACTCACCAGTGATTTTACAATGCTCAGCTGGTGCGAGAAAGTACGCAGGTTCTCCTTTCATTAGACATCTTGTATTAGCTGCTATAGAAGAGTATCCACATATTCCAGTATGTATGCATCAGGATCATGGTACATCTACAGCGATTTGCCAAAGATCTATTCAATTAGGCTTTTCATCAGTAATGATGGATGGTTCTTTGATGAGTGACGGCAAAACTCCTGCTAGCTATGAGTACAATGTAGATGTAACTAAAACTACAGTTTATATGGCTCATGTTTGTGGTGTATCTGTTGAAGGTGAATTAGGTTGTCTTGGTTCTTTAGAAACTGGTCAAGCTGGCAAAGAAGATAGTGTGGGAGCAGAAGGCACTTTATCTATGGATCAAATGCTTACTGATCCAGAAGAAGCAGCTGATTTTGTTAAGAAAACAAAAGTAGATGCTTTGGCAATCGCTATCGGTACTTCTCATGGTGCTTACAAATTCACTAAGCCACCTACAGGTGATATTTTATCTATAAACAGAGTAAAAGAGATTCACGCAAGAATCCCTAATACTCACCTTGTGATGCATGGTTCTTCTTCTGTACCGCAAGATTGGTTAAAAGTAATCAATGAGTATGGTGGTGCTATGGGTGAGACTTATGGTGTACCTGTAAGTGAAATCGTAGAAGCTATCAAGTATGGTGTGCGTAAGGTAAATATTGATACAGACTTGCGTATGGCTGCTACTGGCGCGGTAAGAAGATTCTTATCTGAAAACCCAACAGAATTTGATCCGCGTAAATATAATGCGGTAGCTAAAGTTTCTATGTCTGAAATCTGTGTAGCTCGCTTTAAAGCATTTGGCTCAGCTGGTCAAGCTAGTAAAATCAAGCCAATCTGTCTTGAAACGATGTTTCAAAAATATGAAGTTGGAGAATTAGATCCAGTTGTAAAATAAATATCTTTAAAATAGGCGTAGTATAATATGTGCTGTGTCTATATCTAAATTTCTTATATTTTAGCGTTTTAATTATAAAAAAATATTCGGTGTGCATCAGTTACTAATTTTAATTTATTGATTGATAATCTCTAAGAAGTTCAATGATTGTTTTGATTTCTATGACTCTCTTCCAGTCTCTCTTAACAAGAGATAGGGGGTGCTCCTCCTCTCTTAAAAAGGAGTTTAGGTGGAGTTTTGTTTGAGAGACGCTGATAATTTAGTAGACACTATAATAATTTATTGCAGACTATCTACTAATTTGTATTGGGATTGTTATAATGCTTCTATATAAAATATATTAGTTACTTATAAAAATGATTATAGATTCACATTGCCACCTTCATTATCTGAATCTTGAAGATACTTCATTAGAGCAAGTTATATCTAACTCTAAAAATGCGGGTGTTGATAAAATTGCATCTATAGCTATTGCTTGGCATGAGATAGATGGTATGCAAGAAATTGCTGAGAAGTTCAATGATGTATATTTTTCTGTAGGGGTGCATCCTAGTGAGCTAGATAGCCATCAGCCAAGTGTACAAGAGCTAATCACTAGGTCAAATCATGCTAAGTGTGTGGCTATTGGAGAGACAGGACTTGACTATCACTATTATGGTGAAGAGACAAAAAAGGCTCAGATTGATAAGTTTGTCAATCATATGCATGCTGCAAATGAAGTTAAAAAGCCTGTAATAATACATACGCGTAATGCACAAGAAGATACCTTAGATATTCTCAAATCAGAAAATGTAGAAAATTGTGGTGGTATACTCCATTGTTTTACAGAAGATTATGATATGGCTAAAAAAGCTATAGATATGGGAATGTATATTTCATTCTCAGGAATTTTGACATTTAAAAATGCACAAGATATTCAAGAGACAGCAAAGAAGCTACCCTTAGATAGAATCTTGATAGAAACAGATGCTCCTTACCTTACGCCTGTGCCATTTAGAGGAAGACCTAATTATCCTGAATATGTAAAATATGTTGCTCAATTTTTAGCTGATTTAAGAGGTGTGAGTTATGACGATATTGCAAAGCAAACCTATAAGAATACCTGTAATATCTTTGCTTTTTAGGGGGCTATAGATTTAAATAAGATCATTTTTTAAAAAAGAGAATCATGATCGGTGTCCTGATATTCTATACTTTTTGTAGTGACAAGTCTTGATTTGCCAAAGAAAAACTGTTTATTTTATTGTCTTCCTGGGAATGATATTGTATTAATAACTTCAGTTATTAACTCAGTAGTCTTAAATATACTGCGTTAAGAGCCTATTCGGAAGCTGGAAGTTGATGCTGAAAAGGAAAGTTTTATGGAAGAAAAAGAAAATATATTGAAGTCTGAAACTAATGTTTTTAAAATTTCTGATAAATTTTCTAACGAAGAAATATTCAAAGAGTTGTATTCAAATCAAAGTGTTCATATAGAAAAAATTATATCTTACGGTCAGGTGACACCTGATCTACCCCGTAAATTTGAGACATTTTATCCATTCATTTTCCATTATATATTCAAACTTATTTGGAGTCATATAATTTATTGTAGAATGTTTTCTTTTTGTATTGTAATAAGCTTCAATATATTCAAATATTGATAACTTAGCTTCTTCTCTAGTTTTATAGTTTTCATCATGTACTAACTCTACTTTTAAAGTTCCAAAGAAACTCTCACAAGCAGCGTTATCGTAACAGCATCCTTTAGAGCTCATACTTGATAGTAGCCAGTGTCCTTTAAATAATATCGTGATACTGTTTACTACAGTAGTGTGATCCTTTGACAGAGTGTATAATCACACAGAGCTATAACCATCCTTCTTGTGTAGGTATGTAAGTTATATCTGTAACTCATCTATGATTTACAGATAAAGCAGTGAAGTTTTATTCTAATAAATTATCAGACACATGTTTGTTATGGTGAGAGTCTGTCGTTGCTTTATGTTTACGAATAGCCTTAGCTTGTAAACCTAGTATTTTTATGCGTTTAGATACTCTAGGTTGAGTAACTTTCCAACCCATATCTTTAAGTTCTTTGTATATCCTCACACTTCCATATCTAGATGCTCATTAAATATAGCGGTAATAGCATCATCTAGCTCAGCATCATTAGATTGCCTTTTACCTATAGGTTTATGTATACATCTGTAATATGAAGATGTGCGAACATTCAAAGATTTCAATAGTGTTGTTACTGGCATAACTTTACAATACTCTTTAATAAAGGCGTACCTTATAGAGTTTGCTTTGCAAAGTACGCTGCTGACTTTTTTAGTATTTCACGCTCTGGATGCCTGTTTGAGTTTTTTCTTCAAATCAGTATTTTCAGATGATAATTGCTGATACTGAGTTTTATAATCTATTTTTATATCTTTTTATGGGGTTAACATAGCTTTGGATATCCAAGTACTTAATGTCTTATATTTTATCCCTAAATTATCTGCTATTTCTCGTCTATTTGCATCTGGTTGCAAACATAATTTAACAGCCTCATCTTTAAATTCTTTTGTATATCTTTGGTAAACCATATTTGTCTCCTTTTCTTAACACCTAAGTGTCCCAAATTGAGGGTGTGATCAACCTATTGAAAAGCCTTATCTACAAGGTCATGATGAGTGGGTTCTAATACTAGATGGTAATGCTAGATTGAAACTAGAAGATATCGAGGTTTCATTACAAAAGGGAGAGATCTTACTTATACATGCAAATACCGAACATTGGGTTACATATACACATAATCCAAATATTTGACTAGCATTACACACTAAGGGTTAGGCTGATGCACGAGTTTTTTGCTAATTATTTTTATTTTCTTTGTGTATTCATTATCACAATGGAATTGCTTACAAGCTTTATATATGCTATAGCTGGTGAAGGGTAGTATTATTAGCTTACCGCTTTTAGTATGACAAGGCTTCGAATTACATTTGTATTGGGTACAAATAAACTTCAAGCAAGTATTGGTACTGCGGTGGCTTTATTTAAGTACTACAAAGGAGGACTTATAAATTTCAGGACAGTTGTTCGAGGATTGGTCGCTGGATTTATTGGAGCTTGCTTAGGCTCATTGATGGTGCTTATAATAGATAGTGACTTTATGAACTTTGTAGTACCTGTTCTTCTGGTGTTTGTGTTCGTCTTTAGTATTTTTAATAAAAATCTTGGAGTAGAAGTTGGTAAAAAAAGAATGTCTGAGCCTGTATTTTTAGTATATCTAGTTTTTTATTAGGAGCTGATGATGGGTTTTTTTGTCATGGTACAGGTAATTTTTGGATAATATCTATATTTTACTTTCTTGGCTATACATTTCTACAAGCCTCTAGTTATGCTAAAGTTCTCAACTTGAAAAGTAATTTATTTGCATTACTAGTATTTGCTTTGGCAGGCCATGAGAATATCCTTTGTGGGTTATTAATGGCAGTTGGAAGTTTCTTTGGAGGTCTGGCTGGCTCAAGAATGGTTATGCTCAAAGGATCGAAGTTTGTGAGACCAATATTTATGTGTGTGGTTGGTGTAACTATAGTATCGTTTATAATCTCTAAAATTAGTTGAAAAATTTATATACTAAAATGGTATAATTTAATAAATTTTATAGATGTGAATGTATTATGGAAAAAGCACTAGAAATAAAAAATTTAGTTAAAACTTATAAGGGTGGTTATACGGCTGTTTCAGACATTAGTTTTGATGTAAATAAAGGAGATTTTTTTGCTCTTTTAGGACCAAATGGAGCCGGTAAATCTACTACACTGGGTACGGTATCTTCTTTAGTTAATAAGACCTCTGGTCAAATTAAAATTTTTGGTCATGATATTGAGACCGACTATGCTAATGCTAAAAAAAGTCTAGGAGTAATGTCTCAAGAAATTAATCTTAATATATTTGAAACACCTATCAACATACTTATTACTCAAGCAGGCTTTTTTGGTATATCTAAAAAGGATGCTAAACCCTATGTCCAAGAGCTACTTAAAAAAGTAGAGCTTTATGATAAAAAAGATACTCAGGTAAGATTTCTATCTGGTGGCATGAAAAGAAGGTTGATGGTGATTAGAGCATTAATCCACAAACCTAAATTGCTTATATTAGATGAGCCGACAGCAGGCGTTGATGTGGAGCATAGAAATTCCCTATGGGAGATGATTTCACAATTCCATAAAGAAGGTTTAACGATTATATTAACCACACACTATCTTGAAGAAGCTGAAAGTATGTGTAATCGTATTGCACTTATTCATAAGGGTGAACTGCATGTGAATACAGATATGAAGACATTCTTAAAATCAGCAGACAAGCATGTTTATGTATTTGACCTAAAAGAAGGCTGTGATCAAGAGATTGTTCTTTCAAATGGTACTACAAAATTAGTAGATGCTTATACTCTTGAAGTTGAGGTTAGTGGCGGTGTGGTTTTAAATGAGGTTTTCTCGGAGCTAACATCTAAATATGGTTTAGAAGTAATAGATGTAAGAATTAAAGCTGCAAAACTTGAGCAGTTGTTTATTGATGTTGCAAGAAATAAATAGGTGAATAAATTATGAGCATAAAAGATATTTGGATAATGTATGTGACTATATTTTGTCGCGAAAGTAATAGAATATTTAGAATATGGACTCAAACGCTTTTACCATCTGTAATTACGATAGTATTATACTTTTTGATATTTGGTAAAATAGTAGGTTCTCGTATTGGTAATATGGTTGATGGCATAACTTATATGCAGTATATAACACCTGGTCTTATAATTATGGCAGTTATTCAAAACTCATATGGTAATGTTGTAAGTTCATTTTTTGGGATTCGATTTAGTAAATCTATTGAAGAGCTTTTAGTTTCACCTGTAAATAATAATATAATAATTTTAGGCTATATTTCTGGTGGAATATTTAGAGGCTTTATGGTGGGAATACTTGTAAGTATAGCAGCATTTATTTTAGGTGGATTTGCTAGCTTACACCACCCTGTTTTGATAATAGCAGGATTTATATTTTGTGGAGCATTATTCTCATTAGGAGGGCTTTTAAATGCTATATTCTCACAAAATTTTGATGATACAACGATCTTTCCTACATTTGTCCTTACACCTTTGATATATCTTGGTGGAGTATTTTATAATGTAAATAAACTAGATGGTTGCTGGCACTTTATATCAATGTGTAATCCATTGTTTTATATAGTTGATTTTGTAAGGTTTGGTTTTATTGGTGTATCTACGGTTAATCCATATTTATCATTTTCAGCGGTAGTAGCTTTTACTCTCATGCTGTATGTACTTGTTTGGTATTTACTAAGTAGAGGTATTAGGTTAAAACCATAAGTTTTTTAGAAAATAAATTAATCCATAAAACATTAGTCGCTAAATATTGATTTGCTATAATAAATAAACAATTACAAACTCTATAATAAATTTCTTAGATTCAAGTTGTAAGTGAGACAAAATAATTGTTGCACTAAAAAAGTAAGTTAGATATTGTTACACTTGCTAAAAATCGACTTAAGGAATCACCATGGGACCATCCTACACCCAACTTACTCAAGAACAAAGATATCAGATTGGGTCACTATTGAAAATAGGTGTTTCAAAAACACAAATAGCCATGGAAGTTGGTTGTAACCAAAGTAGCATATACAAAGAGATAAACCGTAACACCGGCAAACGAGGTTCTAGACCTAAACAAGCACAATCACTTGCAAACTCAAGAAAACGTAAAGGCAACAAACAAATTAGGCAATTTGGTTGGAGCTATGTAGAGCATCTTATCAAACAGTATTGGTATCCAGAGCAAATAAGTGGCGGTTTAACATCTAATGGGTGGGTTAGATGTCATAAGTGCTGAAAGCATCTATAAGTATATCTATGGGAATAAAGAAAGAGGCAGTGACTTACACACTTATTTGCGTTGTCAGAAAACTTATCGTAAAAGAGGTACGGCTAGTCAAGAGCATAGAGGCCAAATACAAAATAGAGTTTCAATACATGAGAGAGACTTTGTTATAGATGAACTAAGTAGACTTTGAGATTTTGAGGGAGACACTATTATTGGTAAAGATCACAAGGGTGACTTATTAACACTAGTTGATAGAGTATCTAAACTAACTAAAATTAAACCTTTGGCTAGTAAGAATGCTGAAAACTTAGCAAACAGTTTAATACAAATACTTAATGCGTCACATACTCACTCAATCACTTTTGATAATGGTAAAGAGTTTTCCAAACACATGCTAATATCAGAAGTATTAAATATAGATATATTTTTTGCTGATCCATAATCTTCTTGGCAACGTGGCACCAATGAAAATACAAATGGGTTAATTAGACAATTCTTCTCTAAAAACCTGAGATTAGATAATATTACTTAAGACCAAACTAGAAGAGTTGAAAACCTATTGAACAACAGACATAGAAAAAGTCTTGGATTCAAAACTCCTCTTCAGGTAGAATCTAGAAATAAGGTTGTCGCACTTAGTACTTGAATCTAAGAGTAAATAAATGTCTCAAAAATATAAGAAGGTTGCAATCATGGATAAGCATTATAATGTAAGCGTTTCACGAAGTACATCTCCCATACAGATTTCTAGCATATAACATATATACCAAAGTAATTTATTTATCATAGGATATATATGGCAGAATCAGATTGGTATCTGATAATAGAAGACTGGTAGAAATCTGAGCTTACCCAACAAGAATTTTGTATACACAATAATCTAGCTCACAATGATTTCAAATATTGTAGAACTAAGAGTATATCATAAGGATTATTTACAGCTAGTAGCAGATGGAGACATAAGCTAGCAGCAGAATCTGAAGAGCCTCTCAGTTTTACTAGGCTAGATAATATTAAACCTGAAGTGAAGCCTGATAGTAAGTATATGTAATTATACCTTCTATATGGTATAACTTTAAAACTCCCTGTCTAAGATGTTGGTAGCCAAAGCACCTATGTATTTAGCAATAAAGGCATGAACAAAATTAAAATCTTATACTGGGAAACTAATGGTGATTGTTTGTGGTATAAACGCTTAGAAAGTTCTAAGTTAAAACTTATTGATGATCAAAAAACACAGAGTCTGACAACAAAACAATTACAAGGGTTTCTGTCTAGTTTAGATGATCAGAAGAAGTAGATACTCAAAGCGAAAATATGATATTATTATACTAATAAATAATCATAAAATGCTGATTATAAAAGACTTTTACGGTATAATACCTTATTGAATTTAAACAGCAAATATCATGCAGAATAAAGGCTTTTAACAATCAGAAAATGAGATATTTAAGCTTAAAGAACTTGTGAAAAGTCAGAATCAAAAAATTCAAGAACTAGATCAAAGTATAGAAAATAACAAACAGTTTATAGAATAATTAAAAGAAGCATTTCAAGTAGCTAAATCTAAGAGATTTGGTTTCTCTGCTGAATCGTATCTTGATACAGACAATCCTCAAATAAGTTTGTTTGATGAGTCAGAAGTATCAGTCGAAGATTATTGTGAAGAGTCACAAGAGACTGTTGTTTCTAAACTTACTTGCAATAAAAATGAAGGTAAGCGCAAACCACTGCCAGATTATCTACCTCGTGAGACAGTAGAGCATAGACTTAGTGAGAATGAAATTACTTTAGATAATGGCTTAAAGTATGAAGAGATCGGTAGCATGGAGTCTGAGCAGTTAGAGATTATTCCTGCTGATGTAAAAGTGATTAAACATTTGCGTTACAAGTATGCTGTTAAAGCTCATGAAGAGCATGGTGTTAAAATAGCTCCTATAGTAGGTCAAGTAATACCTAAGAGTGTATCTTCTAATCGTCTGTTAGAGCTCATATAGCACAATCTAAATATGCTTATCATTTACCATTATATAGACAACAAGAGATATGGAAGGATCTAGAGGTTGACCTTTCAAGGGCTAGCATGAGTAGATGGATGGTCCAGTTAGGAGAAATGATTACGCCTGTTATAGATGATATGCTAGAACAAATAAAGCTCCAGCCATATGTTCAGATTGATGAAACAACAGTTAGAGGAGTTTTGGATAATCATTCTAAATCAGGTAAGGGTTATATGTGGGTATATCACCATAAGTCAGTTGGGTGTGTATTTTAGTATAAGGAGAATAGATCTGGGCTTAATGCTGTAGAGGTGCTAGAAGACTATCAAGGGTTTGTTCAATCAGATGACTTTAGCGGTTATTCCAGAGTATGTACACCGGGAAGCAATAAGATATCGGTAGGCTGCTGGGCACACGCCCGCAGAAAGTTTATAGATGTAACAAAAGCACTTTCAAAGAAAGATTCTAAAGGACATGTCCATGAGTTTATAGATCTTATAAAGAAGCTTTATGAGATAGGGCAAATCAAATCTGTCCCGATATTGGAAAAAATATAAGCTAAACTATATTATGTTGTATTTAGGACACCACCTAAAGGTTTGTTAGGTAAAGCTATTAATTAGACTTTGGATAATTAGCAGGAGCTTATTAATTATACAGAAGCTGGATATTTGCCTATTGATAATAATGATATTGAGAATAATATTAGAACATTTGCAGTTGGTAGAAATAACTGGCTATTCTCAGGTAGTGAGACAGGAGCTCGATCTAGTGCAAATCTATTTACCCTATTTGAGAATGCTAAAATGTTTAATTTTAAGATATTTGATTATCTCAAATATGTTTTTGACCATATTTCATTTGCTAAAACCGATCAGGACTTTGAAGCATTAACTCCTAAATATTCTCAACAGTTTGTAGCAAAAATAGATAAAAACAAATCAAAAAAATAATTCCTTACAAATTTTATAAATTTTTAGATGTACTTCGTGAGACGCTTACCTCCAAATCAGTTTGAGAGTATAATGAAGAATGAAGTTCAAAACTGGCCCAAATTAACGGGGTAGATCAAACCACTTTTGCAAATCAGTATAGCGTTTATGTTTGCAAGCAGATACATATAAGGGGGCTAGTCGGAATACGTGTGTAAACCGATAGTATAAATTTTAATCAAAATTAAAAAGAGCGCTAGACAACATAAAGTTAAAGGTATAACAGTTATCAATAAAACTGAAATATTATTAATACTTATTATAATCCCTCCAAAAATATACCCTATGTATTGGATTTGTCCTACTCCGCCAAATAATCTACCTTGCTCACTAACAGGTAATTTTAAAGAAAATAGTGCAAAGCAATTCGTATTTAATATTGATGAAAAGATATAAATTATCATAAATGCAATCCATAAAATTGCCCCTTTATTAACAAATAATGTTAATACTAAAAACATTATCATATTAATTACTAATGAAAATAAGATTCTAAAAAATATAGATTTTAAAATTTTACTAATTTTGATCTGAATATATAGCATAGAAATCATACTAGCTATAGCCATAGCTATAAAAAAATGACCTATACTAATTGAGTCGTAATGAAGACTTTGATTTAGTACAACTGCTATGGATTGTGTATATAAACCTTGCGTACAACATAGTATAAGAAAAATATAAACTATTAATGATATATCTTTTTTGTAAAAAATATAAAATAAACTTTTAAAAGCTTCCTTCACAAGTAAGCTGTATTTCTTTATTTTTGTTTCTTCTAAATTATCATCTTTCAAAAATTTTCTTAACATTAGTAGATTAGTTATACTAAATATCATAAGTATGATGAAAGGTATTGGCATCGATATCTGTGCATTGAATATAGATATGCAGTAGCCTCCTAAAATCGGTCCTATTATTGACCCCAATATAAAAGATAATATAGGGTATCTAAAAACAAGGCTTTTATCTTTATTATCATCTACTTTAACAAGTATTGAATTAATTATTGCGTAGTTACCTGTAGCGAATCCACAAATAAATCTAGAAATAATGAAAAAAAATAAATTTTGAAAATATAAAGAAATAATAGCAATAATTAATCCAAGCAAGTCTATTTTTATAAATTTGATTAAAGTACTTTTTTCTCCCATTTTATCAGCTATAGTACCAATAATTGGCATACCAAATAAAGTACCTAATGGATAAATAGTTAAGGCTAATCCATATATAGTTGCATATTGAGTTACACTCCATCCTTTTAGTAAGCCAAATGAAGGATCATAAAATATTTTTGGGGAAATAGTTGACATTATTCCTATTCCCAAAGCATTAATAAAGCATAATACTAAAATAGAAAAAAAAGCTTTACTTTTCATCACATATTCTTATAAATTTATTCTCAAGACTTTCTATATACTGTAAATCTTTTTTAAAAATTTCATCATTATTATGTATGAGCATAAATGATGCTAGAAAAGGTCCCTCATCATCTTTAGCTACATCAAGACTATCTCCTTTTTTGACTAGAACTTTATATTTATATAAACTTTTACAATCATGCTTAATGTTACTTATTTCCAGAACATCTTCAACAATGCCTTTTTCATATGAGGGAAATAGAACAAAACAAAATCTAGCCTTTCTAAAAAACATATTTTGCTCTAGCTTTTCATTGTTCAATATTTTTGAAATAGCATCAACCTGTGAAATACTTGATATCCTACTCCATAATGCTCTATCAAATTCACCCCCCATAATTCTTGCACCAAGTTCAATTAATCTCAATCCTTTATCAGTATAAAATACTTCTATATGAGATGCTCCATATTCAACTCCAAGAGCAGATAGAACAGTATTTATATACGAAACAAACTCTTTATAATAATTTTTATAATTTTCAAGAAAAACTTTTTCTATAATAACACCACCATTCTTAATATATTTTTTTTTGTAACTCCACATATCAGTAATAAAATGCTTATCTCCTATAGAAATAGTATTAATAATAAATTCTTTACCATTTATTTTTTCTTGCAAAAGTAATTTATTAATAGGTTTATCCATTATATTTCTAGATCCAAAAAGCATTGATGAGTATTCTACTACTTGTCTTTTATTTTTACAGTGATAGACATTAATTGACCCTCCATCGTCAATAGTTTTTAATATACAGGGATAATTACAAAAATTTTGTAATTGTTTCATATAATTTTCTTTGTCTAATACGATTTCTTTAATTATATCCAAATTATATTTTGCCAAAGTCGTTTGCATTAGAGACTTGTTTCTCCGAAGATCTGTAGTTCGAGGATCATTACCTTTAAAGCCTAATAGGAAAGCTAGTTTCTCAGCCACATAAACGCCTAATTCACATCCTGGTATAACAGCTTTAATATTAAATTTATCAAGAGACTTTAGTAGAACCTCCCAATTTTTATTAGTAAAATCAATACATTTATAAAAATAAGAATAATTAAGTTTTTCTTTATAAAAATATTTTCCTTCTTTAGTTAATACATGGATAATATTAAAACCATCATTTTTTAATTGATTTGATAAATATTTTCCACTTGAGAAAGCGTTTACAATTATAATATATTTATTTTCTGAACTCATTATTTGACCTACATTTTGTTCAATAATTAAGCATTATTTCTATAATATTTTCTGACTTAAGAATAGAATAATGATCCATATCTTCTTCATTTTTTATGATTTTAATTTTTTTTCTATCATAAACTTTTAGAGATTCATAATTATTAATATATTTGCTTTTAGTTAGGTATATATAATAAAAATTTGATCTATCAAGAGTTGGTAGAGTTTCAATACTTTTTACATATATATAGTAGTTCCTAATATTATTTATAATAAGAGAAACATTATTTCTAATTTCTGATAGATCATTAGTTTCATAATATTTAAAAGCTTTGTAAATATTATTTAATAAATCGTCTATGTGCAAACTCTGGTTTAGTAAATTTCTTAGATATTTGTTTTCTTTACCATAGATAGTAATCAAATTTTTAATATTATTCTCTGTTAAAATTTCTTTATCAAAAGATAAATTATTATTATGTTTATATATTAAATAAGGAATTTCATCAATCAATAAACACTTATTACAAGTTATATTTTTTGATAAACAATCTAATAAACTTAAAGCGATTGCTACTCCGTATGACCAACCTATAATATTTATTTCACTTAAATTATTAAATACCAAGAAGTCATCTAATTCAGCTTTATATTCTTTTATCATTTCTTTATAAGAATTAGGAAAACTATTCGAATCTTGTTCGAAGATACAAATATTATAATTCTTTCTTAATTTTTGTACTATGCTGTTATAGCTGGCTATATTTCCACCTATACCATGTATTAATAACAATGTTGATTTATTATAATTAAAATCATCTATTAGATCTAAATACTTATATTTTTTGTTAGACTTATTATTTCTACATACGGTAACATATAACGCAGTATTTTTGATAGTTTTATTCTTAAATATACTTGCAACACTAAAACTAATATCTAAGCCATTAGATATTTTATGGGCTAATCTTATAGCTAAGATACTATTCCCTCCTATCTTAAAAAAATCGTCGGCAGTACCTATTTTATCTAATCCCAATACTTCTTGCCAAATGCTACATAATGTTTGCTCTAAACTACTTTCTGGAGCCACATACTTATTTTCATCTACAAGTTTAGGATCAGGTAAAGCTTTTTTATCTACCTTACCATTTATAGTTAACTTAAACTCCTCTATTTCTACTAATATACTTGGTATCATATATTCAGGTAATTTATTAGATAACTTTTCTGAGATAGTTTCTTTATTAAGGTATTTATTATCTAACTTATAATATCCTACTAAATACTTATAATCATTTCTTTCTTTACATAATACACAGCTTTTAGATATACCTGCTATAGATGACAAGCTATTCTCAACTTCACCTAATGCAATTCTATAACCATGAATTTTAACTTGATCATCATTACGACCTATATACTCAATATTGCCATCTTCTAGCCACCTAACAAGATCACCTGTTTTATACAGTCTTGTATAACCTTTATTTCTATCTTTGTCTGTAGCAAATGGATTATCTATAAATTTCTCTCGAGTTAAGTCAGGTCTATTCAAATATCCTCGTGATAATCCAGCTCCACCTATATATAACTCTCCTATTATTCCTATCGCAACAGGATTTTTATCTTCATCTAGTATATAACTTTTATTATTTGGATAATTTTTTCCAATGCTATTATTAAGAACACTTTTATCTGATTTTACAGATATATGACTGCCAACTGTTGCCTCAGTTGGACCATATTCATCAATAACTATAGAGATTTTATTTAATAATTTTTTTAACAAGTTAATTTCCAACTTTTCTCCGCCTAAAAAAGCCTTTTTTATTTTAGGCATTATACTATATATAGCATTTGCATATGATGGAGTAGTTTTTATAAAATCAATTTTGTTTTCCTTTAGATGTAGAATATATTTATTGACATCATTTAATTTATTGGAATAAATAATGAGTTTCTTATTATTAAGTAATGCTCCATATATAGTTGTTACAGTTAAATCAAATGCAATATTAGTAGAAAAATCAACATTGGATATATCTTTATTAAAATAGATCTTTATATCTGATAAATATTCAACTACTGATTGATGTTCAATCATAACCCCTTTAGGCAATCCAGTAGTTCCAGATGTATATATTACATATGCTAAATCTGTTGATTGATTTTGTGCTAATAAATTATTTCCATCTTGATTCTCTATTTCTTGCGCGATTTCTTCTTTATCTAATACAATTAAATTTATAGCTTCTTGATTTGAAAATTTATTTACATATTTATTTTGAGTTATTAGTAATTTAGATTGCATATCTTCAATTATATGATTAATTCTTTCAATTGGATATTCTGGATCAATAGGCACGTATGCTCCCCCAGCCTTCATAATTCCAAATATAGATACTATCGTATCTAAACCTCGATCTATACATAAGGAAATTAATGTATCAGGTTCTAAGTCTTGTTTTGTTGTTAGTTCATATTTTAATCTTATATATCTAGCTAATTGATTACTTCTCTTATTAAGTTCTTTGTAAGTTAATTTTTGTTCTTCAAATACCAATGCTATATTATCGGGATTCCTAGCCACTTGTTCTTCAAATAGTTTATATATCGTTTGATTATTTAAATACTCGTTACTCGACTCGTTCCATTTATACACTATCTGATCATAATCTTCTTTACTTAAAAGTTTATAATCTTTTATTTTTTTATTTTCCTCTTTAGTAAGTTGTTCTAATAAATATATATAACTATTAGCTAGCCTTTTAATTGTACTTTCTTTATATAATACTATTGAGTAAACTAAGCTACCTCTCAAGATTTCTTCGGATTCATCTATAAAGCATTCTAAATCGAATTTACTTACTTCATATACCTCTCTTATATCATGTGTCTTGAACAAACTATTATTAGTCGTATTACGACCAAAACTTTGTACTCCAAACATCACTTGAAATATTGGATGACGACTTTGATCTCGTTCCACATTGAGTTCTTCAATTAATTTCTCAAATGGTATATCTTGATAACTTTGAATATCTATTAAATCTTTATGTACTCTTTGAGTTAGTTCTAAGATATCTTCTTCTAGATTAATCCATTCTCTTAATACCACGTTATTAACAAAGAATCCTATTAGATCTTTTACCTGCCTATAGTGTCTATTTGCTATAGGAGAACCTATTGATATATCTTGCTGATTACTATATCTACTCAATAAGACATAAAATATACTCAACAGTAGGCTATATAAACTACAACCATTTTTTTTAGCTATATCTCTTAATTTAGTTGATATTTCTTTATTTATCTCAAAAACAATTCTACTACCTCTATAATCTATTTCATTAGGCCTCATATAATCAGTAATCATATTAAGAGATTCATATCCTAATAATTTATTTTTCCAATATGATACATGTTCTCGATAAATATGTCCTGTTAAATAATCCCTTTGCCATATTGCATAATCCTTATATTGAATTTCTAACTCTGGCAAATTAAGAATGTTACCATCTTTATAATAAAAATAGTAAGCTTCAAGCTCTTTTTCAAATACTTCAATACTCCAACCATCAAATGCTATATGATGGACTGTAATTAATAGTTTATATTCCCCATCTACATCATATATTATTACCCTTATAGGATATTCTTCTCTTAAATTAAATACTTTATTTATATCTAATTTGATCTCTTCCTTAAATACTGATTTTTTAATATTTTTTTCTTCTATAATTAAGGTATTTTCTTTAACTACTTGAATATCACTATCACTTTCTAAGACAAATACACTTCTCAAAATTTCATGTCTTTTTACTATAGATTCTATACTTTTCTTTAAGTACTTGATATTTATATCTTCTAAAGATAATAATACTGGTATATGATATGCATTTGTTCCTTGCTCATATTGCTCTATAAACCATAATCTCTCTTGGGCATATGATAATTCATAACTATCTTTTTCTAACTTAGGTATTAATATCTGTGGTCCAGATGTATTACTTATATGTTCTGATATATTTAATATACTCTTATATTTAAATACATCAGCTACACTAAAATTAGTATCTAATTCTTTAGATATTATATGAGATAAGCGAATAGCTAAAATACTATTTCCTCCTAAGCTAAAGAAATCATTCTCTATTCCTATTTTCTCTAAGCCTAATACCTCTTGCCAGATAGTGCATAAACTTTTCTCTAATTCACTCTCTGGAGCTACGTACTTATCTTCATTAACAAATTCAACATCAGGTAATGCTTTCTTATCTAATTTACCATTAGCTGTTAACTTAAACTCTTCTACCTCGACTAATACACTTGGTATCATATATTCTGGCAATTTATTTGATAACTTTTCTAGGATAGTCTTCTTGCTTAACTCTTTATTTTTTAGCATGTAGTAGCATGCTAAATATTTATTAGCACTCTTATCTTTATATAATACACAGTTCTGTGATACTCCTAATATAGATGATAATGCATTTTCAATTTCTTCTAACTCAACCCTATAACCTCTTATCTTTAACTGATGATCTGATCTTCCTAAATAAATTAATTCGCCATTTGACTGCCATCTAGCAATATCACCTGTTTTATATAGTTTTTGATTAATCTTATTAGTTGTAAATGGGTTATAAATAAATTTTTGACTATTTTCATCAGGTAAATTTAAATACCCATTAGCAAGTTGTACACCCGATATACAAAGTTCTCCGTTTGCACCAATAGGTTGCAGTTCATGATATTGAGATAATAAATAAATCCAAGTGTTGCCTAGAGGTCTACCTATAGGTATATGTTCATGTGATTGTGTAACTTCATATCTTGTTGTACATCCTGTATATTCAGTTGGTCCATACCCATTTATTAGCCTATAAGGTCTATCTGTATATTTTTTTAACCTTTCTCCCGCTGTCCATAATAATCTTAGTGATTTGTTATCAATTAAGGAAATAAAGTTTTCACATAATTGAGTAGGTAATAATGCTACTGTGATATTATTTTTCTCAAAATAATCATTTAAATCATATAATGAAAACCTTACTTCTTCTGGCACAATGTAACTTGCAGCACCTTTTAATAGTGGTAATAATAATGACCACATTGAAACATCAAAACCAAAGCTTGAATAAAAAGCAACTTTATCATTTTCATTTATATCATTAACAGTATTTTCGTAGTTAGCAAAATTTACTAGTGCTTGATGTTTTTGAATGACTCCCTTAGGATTACCTGTTGTACCTGATGTATAAAATAAAACAAATGGGGTTTCATCATTTACTTTAATGTTATCAAATTTTTCGTACTGTACAGCTAATTCATCAATACAAATTATATTTAAATTAATACTATTTTGAGTTGCAAATTTTTTAGCGCTATCTACGTTAGAAATAATGGTTTTAGCACAACAGTCTTTTAGTATGTATTTAATTCTATCGATAGGATAAGCTAAATCTATAGGCACATATACCATGCCATTCTTTAGAATAGCTAAAATAGAGGCCGTCATATAGACACTTCTTTCCATATAAATAGGAATAAAATTCTCTTTATTTGTAAGCTGTTTAAGCTTATGAGCAATTGTATCTGACAAAATATCTAACTGTTTATATGTCAAAGATTGAAGACTATCTACAACTGCCAAATTATTGGGTGATTTATTGACTTGAATATAAAAAAGATCAATAAAGTTAGTATTTTTAATTAACTCAAATGGTGTATATGATAATTCATTTAAAATAAGATATTTTTCTATCCTTGATATACAATTAATTTCTTTTATTTTTTTATTCTGATAACCTTTAGATATATCATCCAGTATAACTATAAAATTATTGAGCATTCTTTTTATAAGCTCATCACTAAATAGATTAATGTCATACTCAAAGTTAATAAACCAACCATCAAAATTAATATCTAAATAACATAGAATATCAAATTTAGATGTCTGATTATGAATCTCTTTTATAGAGAGTAGTTCTAAACTTGAACTTTTACTTAGTCGAAATTGTGTTGCTCCCTCCCAAAAAGTAAACATAACATCTATTAGAGGATTTCTTACTCCTTGTTGTTTTAAATTTAGCTTATTAATGATATCATCAAACGGATATGGGTTATCTAAGCTTTCTAATATAGTCTTATGAAGATCTATTGCAAAACTACTGAATTGTTTATTACCCTCTGGCCGTATTCTTACAGGAAGAGTTTCAACAAACATTCCTATCATATCTTGAGTTTCTTCTATTGATCTGCCTATACTTGGTATCCCAACAACAAAATCTTCTTGCATTGAATATTTTCTTATTATCAGTGAAAATGCCGACATCAATAATGAAAAGTCTGTTATGCCCATATTGATAGCTAGATTTGATAACTTGGATTGAATTTCATCAGAAATTCTTACACTTAATAAATTTCCTTTGTGATTTTTTTCTATTGGGCGAGTCTGTTCCACAGGTAATTCAAGTATAGGAGCATCTTTGAGATTGTTTAACCAATAATTTAAATTATCAGAGTTATTCTTAATAAAATTATCTTCAAAATATGCATAATCATTATATTCAAAACTTGTATTTGGTAATTTATTATCAAAATAGAAATTCCAGAGTTGTTTTAAAAGTATTTGATGAGATTGACCATCAAAAATACTATGATGTATGTTATAAGCGAATACAAAATCTTCTTGATTTATCTCAAATAAAGCAAAAATATATAATGGTCCTTGCTCTAATTCAAATTTTTTATTTATGGCTTGTATTTGGGTATTTATTTGATTCTCTGATATTTTTAATTTTAAAAAGTTTAGCTCATGAAATTCTGGAATTATTAGATCAAATCTATCGCTATCTAACTGAAAGTAACTCTTTAATATATTATTAGATTCTACTACTGTACTTAATGCCTTTTCAAACCTTGCTACGTTGAGACATCCTTTTATTTTAAAAGCAGAAATAATATTATATGCTTTACCGGAAGAATCTATCTTAGATGAAAAAAATATTCTTTTTTGTGAATGTGTCGCAGGAAATTTCTGTTTTTGTTTAGCTTTTGTAAAAATTGTGTTGCTATACTCAGTAGTTTTTTCAAATATTCTCTTAACTAATTTTTTTATAGAATTATGTTTATAAATTTCTTTTATGGAAAGTTTTACTAAGAACTGCTTTTGGATATCAAATACTAGCTTTATCAATAATATAGAATTAAAGCCAATTTTTAAAAAGCTATCTTCAATATTATCAATATTAGTATCCAGAATTTTTTCACAAATATCTAATAGACTATACTCTTCCTCTGTTAATTCATTAATGTCCAATTCCTGTAATGAAGATTTATTCTTTAGAATTAATTTTAATCGCTCAGATAATAATATTCTATCTAGCTTACCATTTTTATTCTTAGGTAAACTACCTTCAATCAATATTTCTGTTGGCAACATATACTCAGGTAATTCTTTTTCTAAAAACTTTTCTAAGCTATCTTTTATATTTTGATCAGATAGTTGCGGCACTATAAATAGAAAAAGCTTATCATCATAAAATACAACTGCACTTTCTTTAGTGTAGTTGCTTTGTGCAACAATACTCTCTATCTCGCCTAACTCAATTCGGATACCATTGATTTTTACCTGATTATCAATTCTATCTATAATTAATAAATCACCATCTAAAGTTATTTTACCCAAGTCACCCGTAAAATAATAAACATCTTCAGGATTATTTATATCTACAACCCTAAAATTCTTGTTATCATAATTTAAATATCCAAAGCTCATAAATGGAGTTTTAATTACAACTTCACCTACTTCATTCAAAGAACATTTTTTATAATAGTTAAAGATATAAACGTTTGTATTAGGAATTGGTTGTCCTACATCTATTATTTCTTGAGTAAAATTTTGATTATTTGAAATTTTCTTATAAAACTTAGCTAATGTTGCTTCACTAGGTCCGTAGAAATTTATTACGTATGAGTGGTATCTCCATTTTACCTTTAATTTTTTTAATAAGGAATTTGTTAGTTTCTCGCCTGCACTAAATATATATTTTAAATTCTTTAATTCTTCTACTTGTGTAGTATCTAACCAAAAATTTAATACTGATGGAACAATATTAAACATAGTTATTTTATTTTTACTCATCCAGGTAACAATATTTTGAGATTCAAAAACATCAAAAGGCGATAATAATAAAGTTGCTCCGCCTAATAACGGAGTAAAAACAGATCGATAAATAACATCAAAAGTCATAGATGTAAACTGCCCACACCTATGTGTTTCATTAATATTAAACTCTTGCTTTTGCCAATTTATAAAATGTGAAAAACCTTTATGAGAGGATAGTATACCTTTAGGTTCTCCAGTTGACCCAGATGTAAAGGTTATATAAGCAGGTATTTTATGCCAATTTTGTGGTTCATTTATATTGATAGTTTTAGTACTATCTACAGTATTAATCTCTTTAAATATAGCTTGGTTATAATTAAAACTATTATCAATAGTTTTAGAAATAATAAGTGCAGGATTTATTGAAGACAAAATCTGTCTTTTTCTCTCATCACCTAATTCACTATCCAATAAAACTACAGTATATCCTTTGAGCCATATTGCTATTGATGAAGCGATCATCTTAGCATCTAATTGACCATGTAAAATAATAGTAGTTTTTTCTGGCAAATTATATTTTTCTATTAGAATATAGGATTTATTGATTAGGTCTAATAGCTCCTTGTTAGAATAACTATTATGTTTATCTAAGACTGCAACATAATCTCTTTCAGAGTTTAGTTGATTATAAATCTGTAATGGTAGAAAAGGAATTTTTTCATTCAAAAAGTTTTCTTTTTTTTTTATAAATGTATCTGCAGAATTATCTGATAAACATATCTCTTTTAGTTGTATATCTAAGTTGTAATTAGATATGACATAATTAAACTTATCTTCTAGATCCTTTATTTCATCTATAGATAAAACTATATTTGATAAAAAAAGTTTACTCTCCTTAAACTCAAAACAAATATCTTTATCATTAAATGATTCACTTAATATGCACGCTCCATTGTGATCTATAATAAAAGCATCTGTGTTTAAGAAGTAATCTAAATAATTTGTAAATGTTTTTTCATCATCATGTTTGAATAATATTTTGTGTGAATTTACTTCTATCAAAACTGATATATGACTTGTTCTATATATGACAAGCGCGAGGACTACTTTTTTTAAAATAGATTCGTTTATTTTACTATTCATAAACTACCCTTAAGTCTATTAAATATAAATTATTGCCTAATTTAAGGTCAATTGATTTACCCCGTTAATTTGGTACAGTTTTAAACTTTATTCTTAATTATACTCTCAAATTGCTTTGGAGTCATTTGATTAATAATAGCATGTTTCTTTTTTGTATTATAGTAAGCTTAAATATATTCAAATATTGGTAGTGTCATTTTTTAGCATTTTACTATATAATATTCATCTAAAAAAACATGATAAAAGTTTCTTTAGAGGGCATACATTGTAAATTAGTAGATGTGATTAAAGCTGGTGAAAATAAAAGTCCTAGCAATCGTGAATGTACACAAAGATATAATTGTAAAAATTGTATGAAGAGTTTTCAGAAAGATTATAAACACTTAGCTAGGTTGCCATCAGTGGAAGAGAAAATTATTGAATGGCAATCAATAGCTCCGGCACAAGAGATATCGCCAGAGTTCTTTGTATAGTCAAAGATACGGTTACTAGAGTTTTTTAAAAAAATAAATATGATATCTCAAGAGTGAATGTGAATTTACTTTCAAAGACTAATGAAGTTACATTAGTTCCATACATGGAGCTAGATGAGCAATGGTCTTTCGTACAAAATAAAGTTCAACAGAGGTGGTTATAGTTAGCAATATGTCATACAACAAGTAAGGTGCTAGCATATTGTTTTGGTAAGAGAATACACAAATCTTTTGAAGAGATGTTAAGCTTGCTGAAGTCTTTCAAAGTAAAGCTTTGCTTTAGTGGTAACTGACAGGCTTACTAGGCATATATTCCTGAAGAACATCATCAAATAGTAAAAAGGAATACACAAAAAATTGAAAGAAAGTTTTTAACTTTTAGAACTAGAGTTAAAAGGCTATGTAGAAGAACTATATGTTTTTCAAAGGATACTCTCATGCATGACACTGTAATTGGACTGTTTATAAATATGCATAAATTTAGGCTTAAATGGTAAGTGATGACACTACATATACCTCTATAAAATACAACTCACAGGAGATAAAATCATAATTTTACAAGCTTATAAACACTTTAATTTAAACAATCCTTTGAATAGAGATTATTATTTTGAAGCTCCTAAACATAAGGAGATATTTGATGACATTAAAGAATTAATCGGTTTTGGTGGTATATATGTGATTACTGGAATGGTAGGCTCAGGTAAAACCTCATTAATCAACCGCATGCAAGATTATCTGGAAAAAAATAACAATGTTATAATGTTTAACTCTTTCAGTATTGATAAGAAAAAAGTTAACATTACTACACTTTATACAGCCCTATTTTATGATTTAAGACCAGGTGAGAGAGCAGTTAAAATCCCACAAAGTGAAAAAAGAGAAAGGGAATTAACTTCTTTAACTAAGAAGAAAAAAAAATCTGTCGTATTTTTTATTGATGAAGCTCATGATATTCATGGACAAACTCTAATATCATTAAAAAGAGTTGTAGAGATTGTACTTAGGGCTGTCTGTAAATTATCTCATCCTAAACTAGGAAATTATCTTAATACTTCCTCTATGGAAGAAGTTGGAGCTAGAAGTAAAATATTTAACATAACGGCTTCAGCCGCAGACAAAATAAGTTTCATCAATGGTTGGTTAAATAAATATAAAATTAAACCTACAAAACCATCTGATGTAATGACTCATGAAGCAGTTCAATACCTTGCTGAATCATTACAAACGCCTTTACATATAGAGAATTATTTAAATAAACCCGTACAATATGCTTATAATGTTGGAGAAAATCAAATCACAAAAGAGATAGTTCAAGATGTTCTATCGCTTGATTTTAGAACATTAGAAGTACATCTAAGAAGAAATGGTTATCATAGTCAACAGGTTTGCGAACTATTAAAGCCTACACCTAAAGAATTACAAGATTTTCTTAATAATAATCTGAATCATCCTCTTAGAAAGGAGTTTTTCAAGAAACTCGCTAGCATCAATATTAACGGTTAGTATATGATTGATAAATTCAAATATTGCAGAAAACACTTAGATAATATAAATATCTTTTTGTTAAAAGCTAGTAATGATATTGAGTGTGTAAATAAAGGTATCATCTCAGATAGCCAGTTATTAAATATACAACAGTACAAATTTGAGCATGATCGCAATAAAAGATTATTATCTAGAAGCTTTTTGTATGCGTATCTACAAAGTGTGTATCAAATAGAAAATTTTGAGCTTGAATATAACGAATATAATAAACCATATCTCAAAAATAATAAAAATATAGATTTCAGTCTTTCCTACTCCAAAGACTACATCTTAATAGCTGTAAGTGACAAGTATCAAATTGGCTCTGATATTGAATATATTGATCAGGGTATTAATCATAATGAGCTAAAAGATATTATCATGCATCAAAATGAAATCCAGCATTACAATCAATTAATAACAGATGAAGATAAATTAGATTTCTTTTTTGAAGTTTTTAACACTAAAGAGTCAATAATAAAAAGTATGGGAATGGGGCTGTATTTTGACGTTAAAAGTATTGATACTCTTCATGCGTTTAATTGGCAAGTATCAAAGAAAATTTTTAAATTTAAGGAAAATAAGTTTAAAACATCAATAGCAATCAATATTATAAAAAATAATAAACAGGAGTGGGAATGTTAAAACTTTCTTATTTAAAAGAGTCTGAAGATATACTGGTTATTTATTTAGTTGGTGAGTTAAGCTCATCTACTTGTAGTGATTTTAGTATTAATATGGCAAATGAAGTCAAAAGTAAGCCGTATAATATAGTCTTAGATTTTTCTAAGCTAACTTATATTAGTAGTGCAGGGCTTAGATTTTTAGTTATTTTATTTAAAAGTCTTGCTGCACAGAAGAAAAAGCTGTTAATCATAAATCCGTCAAATATTGTGAAAGATGTATTAAGAGTATCTGGATTTATTAAGCTTATATCTGTTTATGATAACCTTGATGAAGCTAAGAAAACAGTTTAATGAAACAAATACATATTTCAAATATATGCAAAGATCTTTCATCAATTAATGAATTTTTATTAGAACTTAAATTCAATTTGTAAGTGCGACAAAATAATTGTTGCACTAAAAAAGTAAGTTAGATATTGTCTCACTTTCTAAAAATCGACTTCAGGAAGCACCATGGGATCTGATCTACCCATCCAATTTGGGACACTAACCATGTCAGAAAAAGGAGATAAAAATGTGATACAAAAAGATACCCTGTAGATTTTATTGATTAGGCAGTTAAACTATGTTTAGCAGAAGGAGCAGATAGAGCTGAAATTGCCAATAATTTAGTGATAAAATATAAGACATTAAGTACTTGAATTTCCAAAGCTATGACTAAACCACCTAAAGATATTAATATAAATGGTTACCTTATTGAGACAGGGGAGATTGAAACTAGGTTGACTAATATCAAAGGTATAAGTGGAGGTGTTGTTCTAGCCCTAGATGATAATAATGGCATTAAATATTTATGTGCTTACTATGTTGCTAATAGAGAAATAGACGAGATCATTATTGAACAGGAACTTGAAAAAAACCTTCCTGAATATATGCTTCCTAGAATATATGTATACTTAGATAAATTTCCATTAACACCGAGTGGTCAGGTAGATAGAAAAAGTCTGCCAAAACCTTATGTATCATCATTACAATCTGAATATATAGCTCCTAGAAATGAGGTTGAAAGAATAGTAACTAAAGCCGTTGTAACGATTCTTAAGATCGAGCAAATAAGTGTATTGGATAATTTTTTCAAACTTGGCGGTAGCTCTATAACAGCGATTGCTTTAGTTTCTGAACTCGCTAAGCGAGGACTCACAATTACGATAGCAGATATTTTAGAAAACCCTATTATTGAAGTTTTTATAAAAACTATTAGAAAAACTAAATATGAGATTATATCTCTAGCACCATTAGAAGATACTTATCCTGTTACAAGCTCTCAAAAAGGTATGTATATTACGGATATGCTTGGCAATCAAGGTACAGCTTACAATATCCCCCTACAATTAAGTTTCACAGGAGATTTAGATAAAGAGCATTTAGGTCTTGTCATTGATGATATTATAAAACGACATGAATCATTAAGAACTCATTTTGAATATATTAATGATGAGGTTGTACAAATCGTTCATCAGAAGATTACTGTTTCTAAAGAATATAAAAAAATATCACATCAAGAACTTGCTACGAATGTAAATAGCTTTATAAAACCATTTAATTTATCAAGACCTGCGTTATTTAGGGTTTGCTTATTGGAACTAAGTCGTACAGAATATATCATGCTGGTTGATTTTCATCATATTGTTTTTGATAGCAAATCTATAGATATATTTATTGATGATTTATGTAGGCTATATAGGGGAGAGGACTTAGAGCCTTTAAGTATTTGTTATAAAGATTATGCCTATTGGTACAATCATAGCTATAGTAACTCCAAAAAATATATAGAAACTCGTGATTATTGGATCAAAAATATTAAGAATGCTAGTGAAATTGAATTTACCTATAATTATACAAAATCTTTTAATAAAAATAATAAAGCTGGTTACGTAAGTTTAGAAATATCAGCAAACCTACAGAAAAGCATTTCTAAGTATTGTAATAAACTTAACATCACACCTTACATGTTAACGATGGGTGTCTATATTATATTGTTATCTAGATATTCAAGGCAAAAAGATATAATTGTTGGTACTTCTACATCAGGTAGAACTCATACTGCAATATCTGATAATATTGGTATGTTTGTAAACACTTTACCTTTTAGAATTAATATTGATGATAAAATCACACTTTCAGAGTATTTTACTCAAATAAAAGATAATTCAATCAATCTCCTTAAATATCAGGACTATAGTTTTGAACAGTTAGTACAGGATGCAAACCTTAAGTATGTTGATGGACAAATACCTTTGATAAGCTTTTTCTTTAACTATCTTGAACAAAAGTTAGAAAATGATTTAGGTGATGTGTCGGTGAAAACTACTTTGTCAAAAGTTGAAGATGCTATGTTTAACCTAACTCTTACTATAGAAAAGCTTGACGATTATTTGTTTGCAACTGTACAGTATAAACAGAGTCTATTTGACAAAGTGACTGTAGATAGATTGCTTGGTCATTACATACATTTACTAGAATCTATCGTTAACCTAAATACTACGAAACAATTAAAAGAATTAGAGCTTGCTAATGCTAAAGAGAAGAAGTTAATATTAGATGAGTTTAATGACAATAAAACCAATCCACCAAAAAATGAGACTTTTCTTAACAAATTTGATGAAATTGTTGATATTTATGGCAATAATATTGCCGTTATTAATGAATCTGAATCAATAAGCTATAAAGAAATAGATCTGAAGTCTAATCAATTAGCTCATTATTTAATAAACACTTACAGTCTTGTCACTAATGATACGATATGTTTGTTGTTTGACCCCTCTATTGAAATGATTATCTCTATACTTGCTGTTTTTAAAGCAGGCGCTGCATATGTTCCAATTGCACCTGAATTTCCATTCGAAAGAAGAAATTATATCTATAAAGATAGTCGTGCTAAAGTACTAATAACACAAGAGTTATTTATACTTAATATGACTGATAAAGAAACATTGTGCTTTAACATCGATGAGTTTGACTATAACAAATATAGTGATAAACATCCTAACATATACAGTACCAATACTGATTTAGCATATATCATTTATACATCGGGAACTACAGGAAAACCTAAAGGTGTAATGCTAGAACACAAAGCTTTGCTTAATTACTGTCAATGGAATCAAGATTTTTATCAATTAACATATAAAGATAAATTAACAAAATATGCTGGTTTTGGGTTTGATGCATCTGTATGGGAGATTTTTCCAGTATTATATGTGGGTGGTAGCTTACATATGATTAGCAAAGATATAAAATTACAGCCACAGCTAATAGCAGATTATATTAACGATAATAAAATTTCTATATCTTTCTTACCTACGCAGTTTGCTGAAATACTCATGCAACTTGATCTCAGTAGTTTAAGATATCTTTGGACGGGTGGTGATAAACTCAAGACAATAACAAAAAATAATAATTTGCTTGTATCTAATAACTATGGTCCTACAGAAGCTTGTGTCTCTACTACAGCGTTTATTGTAGATGATTTTTATAACAATATACCTATTGGGAAGCCTATTGCGAACTATAAAGTTTATATCCTTGATGACAATCTCAATATATGTCCTATTGGTGTCCCTGGTGAGCTGTGCGTGGCAGGTGAAGGACTTGCTAGAGGTTATGTGAACCTAGATGAGTTAACTGATAAAGTATTTATTAATCATCCTACTTTAAAACAAAGAATTTATAGAACAGGAGATTTAGCTACGTGGAAAGACGACGGTAATATCGAATATTTAGGGCGTATTGATTTACAAGTTAAAATTCGTGGTTACCGTATTGAATTAGGTGAAATAGAAACTAGATTAGTATTGATTGATGGGGTGAGTGATGCTGTCGTATTGGCTTTAGATGATAAGAATAATAATAAATATTTATGTGGCTATTATGTGGCAGATAATAAGCTTGATCGCTTACCTATCCAACATAAACTTAAAGAATATTTACCTTATTACATGGTCCCAGATGTCTATGTACAAATGGACAAATTTCCATTAACTCCTAACGGTAAAGTTAATAGAAAAATTTTGCCAGAGCCAGATCTATCATCATTGCAAGCTGAATATGTAGCTCCGAGAAATGAAATGGAAGAAAAAATAGCCACTATATGGGCAGAAGTACTTGATATTAACCAGATTGGTATCGATGATTCATTTTTTGCTATTGGAGGGAACTCTATTAAGGCAATCAGTGTTATTTCTATTCTACAATCAAGTGGTTTACAATTATCTATAGCTGACATATTTGACTATAAAACAATTCGTAATATCACTGAGAATGTTAGTATTAATAGTTTCGATATTAACATAAAATTTAACCAAATAATTCAAATAGCTACACAACAAGGTTCAAAACAATATATTAAGAATTTGGCTAATCTTCAGCAAGAGGCTCACAAGAGGGTTAAATCTTTAGAAAATGAGTTAGAAAAATTTGATGTAACTAAGATATGTGATATTAATACGGTACTTGTAACAGGGGCAACTGGGTTTCTTGGTAGTCATATTGTAAATGAACTTATTAGTAATAATAAGAATGTAATAGCCATCGTAAGAGGCAAGAATGACATTGAAGCTTTTAATAGAACTAAGCTAAAACTAAATTATTATTTTGGTAAAAAACTAGACTCTAGCCTTGAAAGAGGCACTATCAAAGTATTTGCTGGTGATTTAATAGAATCTTCATTAGGGTTAATTAAAATCGATTATGATTATGTTGTAGGCAATGTAGATTCTATTATCCATACTGCTGCAAATGTTAGTCATTATGGTGAGTATGATAGGTTTTATCAAGATAATGTTGTACCTGTTAAGAATTTAATAAATCTAGTTAAACAAAATAAAAATATTTCTTTCAATTACATTTCAACTCGATCTGTATGTGAAAAGGGCTATTATAAAGAGCAAGTTGTTGTTTTTAATGAAAAAGATTTACCATTAGCTCAAAATATCAATAATGTTTATATTTTGACTAAACTTGAAGGTGAAATTGAAGCTATTAAAGCTCGTGAAGATGGTATTAAAACAAATATCTATCGTGTTGGAAATCTTGTTTATAATTCTCAAACACAAAAGCACCAAGAGAACTTAAAAGATAATGGATTCTTTCAAACTCTAACATCTGTACTTAATATAGGTAAAGTCTATAACAGTTTTTCAGTAGAAATGTCTTGTATAGATGATACTGCAAGAGCTATCTGTAGTATCTTTGATAAATTTGATTTACAGAATGGTATCTACCATACTTATAACTCTAAGCTAACTGATTTAAATGAAATTTTGACAGAGAATAAGCTTGGATTATCTTTGGATATAGTTTCATTTGAAGAGTTTGTTAATAATATCCGCAAGAAATATAGTAAGTCTGCATTTGTTGATTATATTAAAAATTATATGCTTCATAATAATTGGTTGGATGATGACTATAGTACAGTTTTTGTTGTTCAGCAAGACTATACAAATAGAGTGATGAAAAAACTTAATTTTGCTTGGACAGATATTAGCTCAGATAACATAAACGACATGATAGTTGAGGGTTATAAACAAAGAGTTCAAGACTTTGATAAGTTTAATATATTTGAGTCTATAGATAAAAAAACTATTGTTAAATTAGCTAAAAAAGCTAAGTTAAGATCTTTTGATGCCGATGACAATATTATAAAAGAAGGTCTTAAAGCTGATAAGTTGTATCTTTTACAAAGTGGTTTTGTTGCTTTGAATTTAACAGCATCAGGTGGCTGGCAGAGTAATATAGGTATTGCTAGTACAGGTGATTATATTGGTACTGATAGTATATGTAATGATGAATACTTTTTAACAGCAGAAGTTATTCTTGATGATTGTTGCGTTTATGAAATACAGACTAAGGATATTGAATTAGATAAAACCGAATTTTGCAAACTACTACAGAACTTATTAAAAATAGAAATTTCTGCATCTCAAACCATTACGAATTTATTAACACTTATGGGGTAAGGTATTAAATTTATGGCAAAACTATGGTTAATTCTCTAATTATAAATAGAAGTACAACAAATTATTAGTTGCAACTTATCATGTTAGTTTTCATATTTAAATAGTAAATATGGAGGTAAGCATCTCACGAAGTACATCTCCCATAAAGATTTCTAGCATATAACATATATACCAAAGTAATTTATTTATCATAGGATATATATGGCAGAATCAGATTGGTATCTGATAATAGAAGACTGGTAGAAATCTGAGCTTACCCAACAAGAATTTTGTATACACAATAATCTAGCTCACAATGATTTCAAATATTGTAGAACTAAGAGTATATCATAAGGATTATTTACAGCTAGTAGCAGATGGAGACATAAGCTAGCAGCAGAATCTGAAGAGCCTCTCAGTTTTACTAGGCTAGATAATATTAAACCTGAAGTGAAGCCTGATAGTAAGTATATGTCATTATACCTTCCATATGGTATAACTTTAAAACTCCCTGTCTAAGATGTTGGTAGCCAAAGCACCTATGTATTTAGCAATAAATGCATGAACAAAATTAAAATCTTATACTGGGAAACTAATGGTGATTGTTTGTGGTATAAACGCTTAGAAAGTTCTAAGTTAAAACTTATTGATGATCAAAAAACACAGAGTCTGACAACAAAACAATTACAAGGGTTTCTGTCTAGTTTAGATGATCAGAAGAAGTAGATACTCAAAGCGAAAATATGATATTATTATACTAATAAATAATCATAAAATGCTGATTATAAAAGACTTTTACGGTATAATACCTTATTGAATTTAAACAGCAAATATCATGCAGAATAAAGGCTTTTAACAATCAGAAAATGAGATATTTAAGCTTAAAGAACTTGTGAAAAGTCAGAATCAAAAAATTCAAGAACTAAATCAAGTTCTGTCGCAAACTGGTTTCATGGGCACAATATTTCCAAAATCAGCATCCTTTAGTTACAGTTATGCAGCTATAGCATAAAACTGATCCCAAACAGTCATTTTACCAGCGTTAATGTGCTGACCTTTTTTAATCATGTTAACTAATTTGTACCCTGCTATAGTAGATCCCATAGAATCCCATGATTTAAATCCTAACATGGGTCGAGTCAATCTCTTTATATTCCTATGATCCTGCTCTATCAAATTACTGAGATACTTATTTTGTCTTATCTCTATACCATGAGTTAACCATATCCCAAGCAAAAATATAAAGATATTAATAGATAGCAAAGCAATTTCATTAGCACCAGACTTATCTACATTGACTTTTTCCGGCAAGCCATGTTTGCCAATGGTTTGTTTAAAGAACTTATGAGCAGCCCTTTCATCTCTTTTAGGAGAAATCATAAACTATAATGTATCTCCATGCTTATCTATTGCTCTGTAGAGATAAACCCACTTACCTTTATGCTTTACTTAAGTTTCATCCATCTTCCAACTTACATAAGCACTATACTTACTAAACTTTCTGCTGAAAGTAACTTCTAACTCTTTAGCATATTTGATAATCCAACGGTTGAGAGTACTATGATCTACACTAACTCCAAGCTATTTCATTAACTCTTCTACATGCCTATAGCTAAGTGGATATGATAAATACCAACGAAGAGCTTGGAGAATTAAAAGTTTGGTGAAGTGTCTACCTGTGAAATCTAACATAGAAAAACATAATTATATTTGTGATAAAATAATACTATAAAATTTCGCAATTGTCAGTTTGAGACAGAACTTTTTTTGTGCCATACTTTTGATCCTGTTTTGAATCACAATTTAAACATTATTTAGTGTTTTCTTACAAGCATTTGTAAGTAATACTTTTTAAACCCTTATGGTATATCTGATTTACAGTCGTATTTTACCAACACGTTTTTGCAATTAGCTCAAAAAATATTAAAAAAGATGTAGGAAGTAGTTGCAAAGTTATAAAGTGATGTGTATTATATGTCTTCACCGGTTGGGAGTGATCCAACGGTAAGCAAGGAAGAGATTAGATTTGAGGCCTTAAGATATTTAATAGATATATTATATACAAACACTTTGTTAACGAATTTGAGTAACATTAGTTGGAGTCAGAAATTAATTAAACTGAAGAGTTTGATCCTGGCTCAGATTGAACGCTGGTGGTATGCTTAACACATGCAAGTCGAACGGTAACAGAAAGAGCTTGCTCTTTGCTGACAAGTGGCGGACGGGTGAGTAACGCGTAGGAATCTACCTATCTGTGGGGGATACCAGTTGGAAACGACTGTTAATACCGCATAATATCTGAGGATCAAAGGTGGCAACTTGTTGCTGTCGCGGATAGATGAGCCTGCGTTAGATTAGCTTGTTGGTGGGGTAAAGGCCTACCAAAGCTGCGATCTATAGCTGATTTGAGAGGATGATCAGCCACATTGGAACTGAGACACGGTCCAAACTCCTACGGGAGGCAGCAGTGGGGAATATTGGACAATGGGCGAAAGCCTGATCCAGCAATACCATGTGTGTGAAGAAGGCTCTAGGGTCGTAAAGCACTTTAGTCAGGGAAGAAGGTCTTGTCGTTAATAGCGGCGAGAATTGACGTTACCTGAAGAATAAGCACCGGCTAACTCCGTGCCAGCAGCCGCGGTAATACGGGGGGTGCAAGCGTTAATCGGAATTACTGGGCGTAAAGGGTTCGTAGGCGGTTTATTAAGTCAGATGTGAAAGCCCAGGGCTCAACCTTGGAACTGCATTTGATACTGATAAACTAGAGTATAGTAGAGGAGTGGGGAATTTCTGGTGTAGCGGTGAAATGCGTAGAGATCAGAAGGAACACCAATGGCGAAGGCAACACTCTGGACTAATACTGACGCTTAGGGACGAAAGCGTGGGGATCAAACAGGATTAGATACCCTGGTAGTCCACGCTGTAAACGATGAGTACTAGCTGTTGGGTTCGGTGTAAAGGATCTAGTGGCGTAGCTAACGCGGTAAGTACTCCGCCTGGGGACTACGGTCGCAAGACTAAAACTCAAAGGAATTGACGGGGACCCGCACAAGCGGTGGAGCATGTGGTTTAATTCGATGCAACGCGAAGAACCTTACCTGGTCTTGACATCCTAGAAACTTAGCAGAGATGCTTTGGTGCCTTCGGGAATCTAGTGACAGGTGCTGCACGGCTGTCGTCAGCTCGTGTTGTGAAATGTTGGGTTAAGTCCCGCAACGAGCGCAACCCCTATTGATAGTTACCATTATTAAGTTGGGTACTCTATTGAGACTGCCGCTGACAAGGCGGAGGAAGGTGGGGACGACGTCAAGTCATCATGGCCCTTACGACCAGGGCTACACACGTGCTACAATGGATATTACAGAGGGCTGCGATACCGCGAGGTGGAGCGAAACTCAGAAAGGTATTCTTAGTCCGGATTGCAGTCTGCAACTCGACTGCATGAAGCAGGAATCGCTAGTAATCGCGAATCAGAATGTCGCGGTGAATACGTTCCCGGGTCTTGTACACACCGCCCGTCACACCATGGGAGTGGGTTGCTCCAGAAGTAGATAGCTTAACCTTCGGGAGGGCGTTTACCACGGAGTGATTCATGACTGGGGTGAAGTCGTAACAAGGTAGCCGTAGGGGAACCTGCGGCTGGATCACCTCCTTAAAGGAAATACGAAAAAATAAAAATAAGCTTTAGCTACTTATTATTCAGATAAGTTAACTTAGTGTTTGTAGATAATATATTTTAGTGTAAATAAGATACGGGTCTGTAGCTCAGCTTGGTTAGAGCGCACCCCTGATAAGGGTGAGGTCGGTAGTTCGAGTCTACTCAGACCCACCATTTTCTTCACTGTTCATCGTTAAAAGTCATTTCGTTTACTAAAGTAAACTTCAATAACTTTTGCCTCGATCAATAAAGATAGATAAAAAATATTATGGGGCCTTAGCTCAGTTGGGAGAGCGCTTGCTTTGCACGCAGGAGGTCAGCGGTTCGATCCCGCTAGGCTCCACCATATTTTATTTACATGAAGATAGAGATATTTAACAATTTAGTATAGAAATAGACTTAAGAAAATAAGTGCAAGCGGTGAATGCCTTGGCATTTGGAGGCGATGAAGGACGTGTTAATCTGCGATAAGCTTCGGTTAGGTGGTAAATAACCTATGATCCGGAGATTTCCGAATGGGGGAACCCAGCCATAGCAGTATGGTTATCTGTAGCGACATAGTTACAGAGGCGAACGAGGGGAACTGAAACATCTAAGTACCCTTAGGAAGAGAAATCAATTGAGATTCCCGTAGTAGTGGCGAGCGAAGTGGGAAGAGCCTTGTATGATATAGCTATAATTATAGTAGAACAAGTTGGGAAGCTTGACAATAGAGGGTGATAGTCCCGTATACGAAATAATCATAGTGGAACTAGACATGCGAACAAGTAGGACGGGGCACGAGAAACCTTGTCTGAATATGGGGGGACCATCCTCCAAGGCTAAATACTACCAAATGACCGATAGTGAACTAGTACCGTGAGGGAAAGGTGAAAAGAACCCTTATAAAGGGAGTGAAATAGAATCTGAAACCGCTTGCATACAAGCAGTAGGAGCATTATTTAGTAATGTGACTGCGTACCTTTTGTATAATGGGTCAGCGAGTTACTTTTAGTAGCAAGGATAACTTAATAAGGGATCCGTAGCGAAAGCGAGTCTTAATAGGGCGATTAGTTGCTAGGAGTAGACCCGAAACCGGCGCGATCTATCCATGACCAGGTTGAAGGTTAGGTAATACTAACTGGAGGACCGAACCCACTAATGTTGCAAAATTACGGGATGAGTTGTGGATCGGAGTGAAAGGCTAATCAAGCACGGAGATAGCTGGTTCTCCCCGAAAACTATTTAGGTAGTGCCTCGTGTATAACTGATTGGGGTAAAGCACTGTTTCGACTAGGGGGGTTTTACGACCTTACCGACTCGATGCAAACTCAGAATACGATCAAGTTCAATCACGGGAGACACACTGCGGGTGCTAAGGTCCGTAGTGGAGAGGGAAACAGCCCAGACCGCCAACTAAGGTCCCCAAGTCATAGCTAAGTGGGAAACGAAGTGGGAAGGCATAGACAGCCAGGAGGTTGGCTTAGAAGCAGCCATCCTTTAAAGAAAGCGTAATAGCTCACTGGTCGAGTCGGCCTGCACGGAAGATTTAACGGGGCTAAGCTATGCACCGAAGTTGCGGATATGTATTAATATATATGGTAGGGGAGCGTTCTGTAAGCCGATGAAGGTGTGTTGAGAAGCATGCTGGAGGTATCAGAAGTGCGAATGCTGACATGAGTAACGTAAAATAAGTGAGATTCTTATTGGCCGAAAACCCAAGGATTCCTACGCAATGTTAATCAACGTAGGGTAAGCCGGCACCTAAGGCGTAGCTGAAGAGCGAAGTCGATGGACAACAGGTTAATATTCCTGTGCTGCTTATATAAATGATGGAGGGACGGAAAAGGCTAGGTAGGCCCGGCGAATGGTTGTCCGGGTGAAAGTAAGTAGGTAGATTTGTTAGGTAAATCCGGCAAATTATTGATCTGAGATACGAGACGAAGTCAAACTTGTTTGACGAAGCTATTGATGCCATGTTTCCAGGAAAATCTTCTAAGTATATTGTATAAGTAACCGTACTGTAAACCGACACTGGTGGGTAGGTAGAGAATACTAAGGCTATGAGATAACTCTGGTGAAGGAACTAGGCAAAATAACACCGTAACTTTGGAAGAAGGTGTGCCCATATTAGGTAAAGGGACTTGCTCCTGGAGCTGAGATGGGTTGCAATTATCAGGTGGCTGCGACTGTTTATCAAAAACACAGCACTCTGCGAAATCGTAAGATGAAGTATAGGGTGTGACGCCTGCCCGGTGCTGGAAGGTTAATTGAAGGGGTTAGCGCAAGCGAAGCTCTGAATCGAAGCCCCAGTAAACGGCGGCCGTAACTATAACGGTCCTAAGGTAGCGAAATTCCTTGTCGGGTAAGTTCCGACCTGCACGAATGGCGTAACGACGGCCACACTGTCTCCACCAGAGACTCAGTGAAATTGAAATCGCAGTGAAGATGCTGTGTACCCGCGGTTAGACGGAAAGACCCCGTGAACCTTTACTACAGCTTTGCACTGGACTTTGAATATTTATGTGTAGGATAGGTGGGAGACTATGAAGTATGGACGCTAGTTTGTATGGAGTCAACCTTGAAATACCACCCTTGACTATTTGAAGTTCTAACTCAGGAGAAATTCGAGGACAGTGTATGGTGGGTAGTTTGACTGGGGCGGTCTCCTCCCAAAGAGTAACGGAGGAGTACGAAGGTGCACTCGGCATGGTCGGAAATCATGCTAAGAGTATAAAGGCAAAAGTGCGCTTGACTGCGAGAGTGACGGCTCGAGCAGGTACGAAAGTAGGTCTTAGTGATCCGGTGGTCCTGTATGGAAAGGCCATCGCTCAACGGATAAAAGGTACTCCGGGGATAACAGGCTGATTCCTCCCAAGAGTTCATATCGACGGAGGAGTTTGGCACCTCGATGTCGGCTCATCACATCCTGGGGCTGAAGCAGGTCCCAAGGGTATGGCTGTTCGCCATTTAAAGTGGTACGCGAGCTGGGTTCAGAACGTCGTGAGACAGTTCGGTCCCTATCTGCCGTGGGCGTTGGATATTTGAGAAGAGTTGCTCCTAGTACGAGAGGACCGGAGTGAACGAACCACTGGTGTTCCGGTTGTTTCGCCAGAAGCATTGCCGGGTAGCTACGTTCGGAAGGGATAACCGCTGAAAGCATCTAAGCGGGAAGCCTCCTTCAAGATTAGATATCCCAGGTCTTAGGACCTGTAAGGAACGTTGGAGACTACGACGTTGATAGGCTGGGTGTGGAAGTACAGCAATGTATGAAGCTTACCAGTACTAATGATCCGAGAGACTTAAGTCTATTTCTATGCTGAATTGTTAAATATCTTTATTAAGATATATCCAAAACATAAAGTTTTGGCGATGATAGCTTGTAGGTACCACCTGATCCCATTCCGAACTCAGAAGTGAAACTATAATACGCCGATGATAGTCTAGCATTCGCTAGGTGAAAGTAGGTAGTCGCCATTTATTTAAATTTATAAAGACTCTACAACCAGAGCAACCAACTCAAAGCCCCATTAAATAACCTCTAGTGAGGCTTTTTGCGTTTATAAATGCTTATCAAATAATTCTTGAAAAAATATGCTAAAAATTCGCTATGAAATCGTATAATTTTAATTAAACTAATAATCATCCTCAATTGCAAATTCACTGAATATTTTTATATATACACTATCAGTTTTTGCGATAGTGTCTACTAAAGTGTGTCTATAGTTTTTCTATTTTATCTTCTAATTTATCCTTTACTACGGAAAAAGCAGTTACAGGATATTTTCTATAGTTATTACTTTCCTTTTCAATCAAATGAGCAGAAATTAAATTGAAAGCACTATCAGAGTTAGGAAATGAGTTTCTAATCTTTGTAGTTCTTTTAATAGACTTATTAAGTCTCTCAATTCAATTTGTTGTGTATATCATTCTATGTATTTGCCATGGGAAATTCAAGTAGGTAAAGTAATAATCAAAGTTACTTGCATCAAATCTACTTTTTATCCATCAATATTTAGCTCCTCACTTTTCAAGAAACAGCTCTAATCTGACTTTTGCTTTCTCTTTTGGCTATTCTTGATTTTCAAGCTCAAAGACCTTTTTAAAGTCATCAGATAAAGTACTTGTATCTTATGATCTAACCTTAATCAATAAGTTTCTTATTTTGTGTACAATACATCTTTGAAACTCTGTATTAGGAATCTTTTCTTCTACATTACCGCGTCTTATAGGCATAAACAGGGCATCTATATAAATAAAGTAGTATTGTGATTCTAAACCTTATTTTGCGAAGCAAATAATTCTTGCTCGAACTCTTTAGTTATAGCTGAGACTGCTGATGGAGATAGGTTTTTATCATACACTTCAAAAAAATATAGTATTGATATCTCTAGTAGTTAAACCCTTGGTATATAGTTTAATGCTAACTCTTGCATTTGTTCATCTCGAGCTTTCACCCATTCTAATAGTCTGGTTTAAATAAAGATAATCTATCTCTAGGTATATCTAGCTCAAAATATTTATTTATACCCTGTGCTCCTCTAGTGTAGTAATCGTTAGATTTATTTTGGATTCTCATTATTTGATAGAAATTCTTTTTGCTAACAGCGTAATATACTTTCAAATATTATTTGTCTATTATGGTGTGGGAAATATATAACTATATAAACATTATTGTTGATAGTTAATTGTTTTACTTTTGCACTACTTTTCTGAGTGAAAAATATAAGACTATTATATTCAAACATTTTATTTATAGCAATTGGTTTGCCATTATTAATAATCGATAAAATACCAATCACTGGATTACGATTATTTGGATTAATTTTTTTCTGTTTCTTTGGCAGTTTCAAGCCAATTATTTATTAGATTAAATATTTCAAGTTTACTCATAAAATATATAAACAACAGTAATTAGTAAATTATAACTCAATAAGCTTAAATGATTAAATTTATTATATAAGCTGATTAAATTTTTTATACCCAAGAATGCTCAACTAAAATGATTATTACAAAGGCAGTTATAAATATAGCTGATATACATTCAATCTTTTTGATGTTTCTGAAAAATAATTGTCTAAGTTTAGAGTTGCCAAAAAATATAGCCACAGTACTAAACCATATATAAGTATTGCATCCTATTGCTATCCAAACTGCAAAAATCCATAAACTAGATAATTCATCAACTATACTTAGCATAGAGCTAAAGAAAACTAATACTTTTGCGTTTGCTAGATTTGTAAATACACCATTTATGAAAAATTGCCATTTTGAATGAGTTTCGAAGCCCTCAAGTGTTTTGATAGATATATCATTATTAGAGTCTGGATCTTGTTTTGATAGTACATTCCTATATAAATTAAAGGCTATATAAATTAGATAACAGATACCTATAAGAATAACCATATCAAAAAGCATAGGATTCTTATAAAGCAAGAAAGAGCCAAACCAGTAAACTATAAGTGCATTTATAAGTATTCCAACGGTAACACCTAGGGCTGTCACTATGCCGTGTTTTTGTCCAAATTTTATAGAATTACTGATAGTTACAAAAAAGTCTGGACCAGGTAAAATCATGCAACTGACCTGTAGTGTAATAATAGTTAAAAATATTAGCATTATTGGGTCTTATTTTTCATTTAGTTGTTATAAAATAATAATTATAAAATTACTATAAAGCTAGATAAATGTCTGATAAAACACAAGAAAATTTACGCCAGATAAAAAGTTATGTCCAGAGAGCTGTTAGAGTGACAAAAAAACAACAACAAGCACTTCAGAATTATTCAACAAGGTATTTGTTAGATTACACTGATAATAAGCTAAACTTTTCTGAGATATTTGAAAATGATAATCCTGTAATCTTAGAAATTGGTTTTGGAATGGGGGGTTCACTGGTGCATATGGCTATAGAGAATCCACAAAAAAATTACCTTGGTATAGAAGTACATAAGGCTGGTGTTGGTAATATTCTGCATGAAATAGAGCATCAGAATATTACGAACTTAAAAATCATGAGTCATGATGCTGTAGATATATTTAATAACATGATTTCGGATAATTCTTTAAGTGGTATTCAAATATACTTTCCTGATCCTTGGCATAAAAAAAAGCATAATAAACGAAGATTAGTAAACCAAGATAATGTCAATATTTTTGCTACTAAACTTAAAAGAGGGGGAGTCTTGCATTATGCAAGTGATTGGCTTCAGTATGCTGAAGAAGTGCTAGAGCTTTTGAGTAATGATAATAAATACCAAAATTTATATGCAGGATATGCTCCACGACCTGAATGGCGCCCATTGACAAAATTTGAGAAAAGGGGTCAAAACCTTGAACATACTATTTCAGATTTGCTTTTTGAGAAAATTTAAGGATTTATAGTGAATACAGTTAGATATAAAAAAGGTTTCATCAATGTAGAAGAGTATAATAGTAAGGTTCATTCTGGTAATTTATATTGCCCTGATTGCAATGCCTCAGAAGAAAAAGCTGTTAGTAGATAAGCTCATAAGAGAGTATGCAAAACAAAATATGTAGTTAAATGCGGTTGGGCTTACTAAATATAAAATTGATGAGCTTAATGGCCAGTATGTTGTGATATTTAGTATAACTGGTATTTCTAAAACAATTGTTGGAGATAGTATTAAGCTTTTATTTAAAGTCAATCAAGATGTGAGGTTTTCGGTGTTTCTAGCTCCAAGTCAGGGACAGTATTTTGTCTTTGATGAGAGCAAGATTGCTAAGTTTGCGATATTCGGAAAAGTAAAAAGAATCTGGTAAATTTTCAAATGTGGAAATTCGTTCTACTAGAGACTTAGTTATAGAGGATTAATTTTAGTGACTATAAGTATTCTTTATGAGAAATTAGAGGATCAGGAACTTATATATAGTTTAATTGATGAGTGCTTTGAGTCTGATGATGAAGAGAAGCTTGTAAGACTTTTAAATACGGATAAACAAAGCTTACTATCTTGAGTTGCTAAAGTATATAACGAGATAGTTGGTCAAATAATTCTTTCAAAAATGACTGCTGAAAATTATAGTTCTCTGAACATATATGGATTAGATCTGATGTGTGTATAACTAAATTATCAAAAAAAGGTGTTGGAACTAAACTAGTTGAAAGAGCCATTCAAGAAGCAAAGGTTAGCAATATTGATGCAATCTTTGTCTTAGGCCTTCTTAGTTACTATCAAAAATTTGGTTTTAAGCCGACAAATTTATATCAGATAAAATGTTAATAGGATATGCCTGCTGATGTTTTTATGGTTTTAGACATTTCAAATTAAATAGTAAAGCTTGAAAACCAGACTGTTTATTATGCGGAAGAATTTCTTCAGGCGTTTTAGTTTTATTATAAGATTTCTTCTTTCTTTTTAGAGGTACCCTATATCTATATTATTGACTTCTAAATTAGGTTTTGCTAATATAAGTGTATTGAATAATTAAATGGCTTTAAATATGGATCTGATGCAAATGAAAGAGAATGCCAGTAAAGCATCAGCTTTGCTAAAAGCAATATCTCATGAATCAAGATTATTGATACTATGTTTGCTTTTAGGTGAAGAAATGACTGTCGGTCAACTTGCAAAATATTCTAATCTTAGTCAGTCAGCTTTCTCACAGCACTTATCTGTATTGAGAAAGGAAGGGTTATTACAAACTAGAAAAGAAGCTCAAAAAGTTTTTTATAGTTTAAAAGATCCTGCAGTGAAGAGGATATTAGAAGTTTTATATAGTATATATTGCGGTAAAATTTTGTAAAAGATATTAGGATAAACTAAATTAGAAAAACTTAAAGGAGAGTAAAAAATGCATAATGTAAAAATATTTCAATAAAAGAGTTTCTTAACCTTCAAAATAAAGAAAAAGTTAAGTTGGTAGATATTAGAACTCATCAATAACATAGTAGAGAGTGTATTGATTGTGCTGAGAATATCTCTGTTAATGATATTGATGATGCAGATATTAGTGATGATGCAGTGGTAGTACTTCATTGCCAATCTGGTAATAGAACAAATCAAACTGCTAGTAAAGTTGTTAGTTTAAATGCAAAAAATGTTTATTTACTTGATGGAGTCATCACAGCATGGAAACAACACAAGCAGCCGACTGTTAAAAATACAAAGAAACCGCTACAAATTATGCGTTAGGTACAGATTGTGGTTGGGTTTGTGGTGCTTTTAGGAGTAGTTATTTCATTCACAGTTTCTCAGTACTTTGCGATACTAAGTGGCTTCTTTGGGGCGGGGCTTTTGTTCGCTGGTATTTCGGAAACCTGTGGTTTTGCCATGATGTTAGAATTCTTAACATACAATAAAAGAAAGTACAAAGGAGAAAATCATGATTTTAAGACAATTATTCGACCAAGATACTTGGACATATACTTACATTCTAGCATCTGGTGTAGGTCGTGAAGCTATAATTATCGACCCTGTAGATACTCAAATAGCAAAGTACCATAAGCTATTAAATGAGCTAGATATAAATCTTGTAGCTGCGATTGATACTCATGTGCATGCTGACCATATTACAGCGATTGGCCAATTAAGAAATGATACTGCTTGTAACTCCATTATGGGAGTACATACAAAAACGGAATGTGTTTGTGTAAAAATCAAAGAAGATGAAACTGTAAAGTTTGATGGTATGAAGCTAAAAGCTATTTATACACCAGGTCACACTGATGATTCGTATAGTTTTATCTTAGATGATAAGCTTTTTACGGGCGATACTCTTTTTATCAGAGGAACAGGCAGAACAGATTTCCAACATGGTGATTCTTTTGCTCAGTACGATAGTATTACGAACAAATTATTTAAATTACCAGAAGATACAATTGTATTACCAGGTCATGATTACAATGGTGCTACAAGAAGTACTATTGGCGAAGAGAAAAGGTTTAACCCAAGACTTCAAGTGAAAAATGCTCAAGAGTATGCTGATCTTATGGCTAATTTAAATCTTCCGCATCCTAAGTATATGGATGTAGCAGTACCAGCAAACTTAAAGTGTGGTTTAATTAAGTAATGACTCTTACAATATTTGGACTAATTTGTGGAGTAGCTCTTGGCTTAACAGGAGGAGGTGGTTATATATTAGCAGTACCTCTTTTGACTGATGGGGTGGGCCTGGATTTTCATAATGCTTTGACTATATCTTTACTAGTAGTCGGATTGACAGCTATTTTTGGTTTAGTAATGAACTACAAAAACCTTAATATAAATTTCTTAGCTGCGGCAGTAATGATTATTACAGGTGTTATATGTGCACCAATCGGTACTTATGTGTCGCAATCAATAGCTGATGAAAAGCTTATGACTAACTTCTCTATGTTAATGGTAATAATTGTTGTATGGAGTATAATCAAATCAAAATTTATGTCAAACTCACAAGAATCTATGAGTGACACTATAAATCTTAAGTACATAATATATTTACTGATTAGTGGTGCTATAGTTTGTACTCTAACAGGCTTCTTTGGTGTAGGTGGTGGTTTCTGAATTATACCGGCACTAGTTTTTATAACAGCTATGGCAATGAAGATGGCTATTAGTACTTATTTATTAGTGATGTTTGTAGTTTCAATTTCAGGATTTACCTCCTATTATGACTCGAAAAGTATGAATTGGCATGTAGCTAGCTTATTTATTAATTGGTGGAATGGTTGGGATGTTTATAGCGAACAAACTAAGAGATAAATTAGATGATAAAATTCTACAGTTAATATTTTCTATTATGTTAGTAGTTTTAGTGGTAACTATTTATTTTGTAAATTACTGAAGTTAGGCACTTTTCATTTTTTCTATAAATTAATCATCATTTGATATTACTTCGAAACCACTATAATTAGTAAATGATATGCCTAGAAGGACTTGCTTGCGAAGGTTATAGATTTAACTATACATTCATTCTGTAAATAAAATTATGATCATACCCTTCAATCTGGTATCTTTGTTCTTGAGTAAGTTGGGTGTAGGATGATCCCATGGTGATTCTTGAAGTCGATTTTGAGCAAGTGTGACAATATCTAACTTACTCTTTTAGTACAACAATTATTTTGTCGCACTTACAACTTGAATTTAAGCTATGTTAACCCCATAAAAAAATATAAAAATAGATTATAAAACTCAGTATCAGCAATTATCATCTGAAAATACTGATTTGAAGAAAAAACTCAAACAGGCATCCAGAGCGTGAAATACTAAAAAAGTCAGCAGTGTACTTTGCAAAGCAAACTCTATAAGGTACGCCTTTATTAAAGAGTATTGTAAAGTTATGCCAGTAACAACACTATTGAAATCTTTGAATGTTCGCACATCTTCATATTACAGATGGTATACATAAACCTATAGGTAAAAGGCAATCTAATGATGCTGAGCTAGATGATGCTATTACCGCTATATTTAATGAGCATCTAGATATGGAAGTGTTAGGATATACAAAGAACTTAAAGATATGGGTTGGAAAGTTACTCAACCTAGAGTATTTAAACGCATAAAAATACTAGGTTTACAAGCTAAGGCTATTCGTAAACATAAAGCAACGACAGACTCTCACCATAACAAACATGTGTCTGATAATTTATTAGAATAAAACTTCACTGCTTTATCTGTAAATCATAGATGAGTTACAGATATAACTTACATACCTACACAAGAAGGATGGTTATAGCTCTGTGTGATTATACACTCTGTCAAAGGATCACACTACTGTAGTAAACAGTATCAAGATATTATTTAAAGGACACTGGCTACTATCAAGTATGAGCGCTAAAGGATGCTGTTACGATAACGCTGCTTGTGAGAGTTTCTTTGGAACTTTAAAAGTAGAGTTAGTACATGATGAAAACTATAAAACTAGAGAAGAAGCTAAGTTATCAATATTTGAATATATTGAAGCTTATTACAATACAAAAAGAAAACATTCTACAATAAATTATATGACTCCAAATAAGTTTGAATATATAATGGAAAATGAATGGATAAAATGTCCCAAATTAGTATTTGTATGTTACCCTTGTGATATCTGTAAAATAATAAATTATGGTATAGACAAAATAATTAACTTTTAAATGGTACAAATATAGACATTGTTGTTTTTGTATAGTATTTTTGAATTACAAGTTTATATTTTTGGTGAAATAATTATGGCAATGATAAATCATGAGTTTTTGAAAAAAACTCTTAAAGATAGTGGTTTGGTTGTAGACATTCGTAGCTATAATGAATACTTGATAGATATGATCACCGGAGCTATTCACATCAGTGAACTGCTAATAAATTTTGATAAGTACAAGCATCATAATTCTGTAATCATTTATTGTGAAACCGCTAATAGATCAGGTAAAACACATAGTTTTTTTGTGAGTCTTTTTGAGAAAGCATATTGTTTAGAAGGTGGTATTAGCTCTTGGCGAGAAAATGGCAATAAAACTATTCGACCTTCAACGCAAGAATATTTTAATTTTGATAAGATTTTGTTTTTTAATTATGCTGCAACAACACCTGTATTTTCTGAAGTTGTAGATGAGATGAGTAAATATATGGAAATCGGGACAAATTTTGCAAATCCAGCTTCAACTCACTACCTAGGTAGAGTAGCAAAACAAAAAATAACGGATTCAGAAAAAGTTATCAGTGATTTTATAAATGCTAAAAATGGTAGTATCATTTGGACATCGGGAGCTACTGAATCAAATAACCTTGCTATCAAAGGTTTAATTGAGGCCAGTGATAGAACTAAAAAACATATTATTACAACATCTATAGAGCATAAAGCTGTGTTAGACGTATGTAAGTATCTTTCTGCCAAAAATGATAATATTTCTGTTAGCTATCTTGATGTTGATAATCACGGTAGAATAAATATTGAACAGTTAAAAAATCTTATAACAGATGATACTGTTATGGTATCTGTAATGGCGGTAAATAACGAAGTTGGTGTTGCAAACCCTATAGAGCAAATTGGTAATATTACAAAAGAGCATAATATAATCTTTCATGTAGATGCAGCACAAGGTATAGGTAAAGTAGATATTGGTGTTGAAAAAATGAATATTGACTTAGTTTCTATGTCTGCACATAAATGTTATGGACCTAAAGGAATAGGTGCCTTGTATGTGCGTGAAGGAGTAGAGTTGGCAGAGCAAATTCATGGTGGAGGTCATCAAAATGCTATGCGTTCTGGTACACTTTCAACACAACAAATTGCTGCATTTGCAAAATCTGTAGAATTGTTGGAGCAAAAAACTGATTTAGAAAAAATAGAAAGCTATAGAGAAACTGTGGTTAAAAGCCTTAGCAAACTTGATAATGTAATCATAAATACACCTTTAGACCAAAGTTATGTAGGGATATTAAGTATAACCGTTGAAGGTGTGGCAGGTGATATTTTGTTTACACTAATGCCGGAATTTGCTTTGTCTATGAGTTCAGCATGTACAGCTGCTGCTGATCAGCCTTCTCATGTTTTGACTGCCTTAGGCTTAGATGCAAAGCAGGCTGCTAGCACTTTACGAATTTCTTTTGGTTGTTTTACTTCTGATGAAGATGTGCAGAAGCTAGTGAAAAGTCTAGTTAGTAATATTGAATTACTAAGAAACATTCATAAAGTGTAATTTTTTAAAATCGAGTAATCACAAAAATATTTTGAGTTTAATAACAATGGTAACTGATTTATCAAATCTCAATAAGCAGCCAAGTCTATTTACCGCTGTAGGTATAGGTCTTGGATGTATGATTGGAAGTAGCTGGCTTTTTGCATCATATTACGCAGCTCAATATACAGGGACTTCAGCCTGTATCTCTTGGATAATAGGAGCTTCATTGGCTCTCATTTTAGCACTATTATTAGCAGAAATTGCGACAATGTATAAAGATACATCTTTATTTTCAAGACTGTTAATAATAAGTCATAGAAATAGAGACTTAGGTTATGTGATTGCGATTTCAAATTGGTTAGGATTAGTTATAATAATACCATCTGAAGCTTCAGCAACTGTTCAGTATTTAAGTGCAACTTTTCCAAATATAGAGCATATTTTTTATTTAAGTCATGAGCTTACAGTATATGGTTTAGCGGCTATTTTTGTTTTGATGATTATATATGGGATTGTGAATTTCTGGGGGATAAAAGCTCTTGCTAAAATCAACAATGTTATTACTTTCTTTAAGGTTGTTATTCCAACAGCTACAGCTCTGATTTTGATGTATGTAGCATTTAACCCAAGTAATTTTAATGATTATGGCTTTGCACCAATGGGAGCTAATAGAATTTTAGGTGCTGTAGTCGTATGTGGTATTTTTTATGCTTTTTATGGCTTCGGTATGATAGCAACATTTGGTAGTGAAATAAAAAATCCACAAAGAAATATACCAATAGCATTAGTCTTATCTGTTGTAATAAGTTTATCTATTTACCTGTTACTTCAGGCGGCATTTATTGGTGCCTTACCTACAGATATTATTAGTAAAGGCTGGGAAAATATCAATTTCAACTCGCCGTTAGCTCAGTTATTAATTTTGTTCAATATAAATGTTTGGGCAGTAATTTTGTATGCAGATGCTGTTGTGAGCCCTTTTGGTGCTGGTATCGTATATCTTGGTTCAGGTGCTAGAATGCTTAATGGTATGGCAACGGATAATCATGTTCCTAATTATTTTGCAAAAGTAACAGCAAACAACAACCCTAGAAGATCTCTAATATTTTCTGTGATGATAGCGAGTGCTATCCCAATATTCTTTAAGAATTGGCAGGAAATAATGATTATTGTAACGGTATTTCAAATAATATCTTGTGTAGCTATTCCTGTTGCATTTACAAAGCTTAGAATGACAAAGCAAGATCAAGAAAAAAGACTTTTCAAAATGCCTGGAGGTTCTATTTTAAGCTTTATTATGTTTATATTTTTGACATATTTACTTATAGAAGCCGGTGAAAAGGCTCTTTTATGGGGATTGTTATTGCATGTTATCTTCTTTTTAATCTATATATTTAATTTCTATGGTTTTAATCTTGAAAAAGCAATACTTGCAATAATCTCTTCTTGGAGTATATATGCCTATATGATTTTTGTTTATATATTTGGTATTTTGAATGAAAATGGAATTTTTCATAATACTCTTGTAGCAGTTTTATTCTTTGCTATTACTATTGCCTTGTATATAGCGTTACTATTCCAAAAAGACTATAACAAATAAACTGTATACTTCTTAATTACTGAGTATCATCAGCTAATAAGTCTTTAGCCATCCTGTCATACTAAACCTTTTTAGCGCAGATAAAAGCCATAACCTCGTTTTCTATGGTTTTGCTATCAAATAAAACAATTTTACCGAATGTAGGAAGTATCAATAAGGTTTGATCGTTAAGATATAGCTTCAACTCACCACCATGTTAAATATTACAAGATTCATTTATATAAAAAGCTATTTAGATAGTTCTTTTAGCATCGTTTTGAAAAGTATCTAAAGCTTTTTTTATAAAAAGAATCTTTTGTATAAAACGCATAATTGAATTTTTTAGCGATTATACCATCAAAACAAGTTTTATTTAGATACTCGATGAAGTTATATATTTTAGTAAAAAAAGGTTTGGCATATTGGCTTGCATCTATCCACCAAATCAAATCACTACTGATGAAGCTTTCAATTGTTTCATTTAGTTTCTTTCCAATAGCCGTTTTTCTAAAACAGTCCGCATCGTAAAGCCTTGATAATTCACTAAATAAAAAGCTACTTTCATTATCTATTAACCAATATTCTATAATGCAATAACCCTTGGTATCGTAATCTTTGATGATTTTCTCATCGGTAATATTGATTGGTAATAGGCTAGTCATTTGAACGCTCACTAAGAGTCATTTAACGAAGTTTATAGTAAAACTAAAAAATCAGTTATATAATTTAATGATAAAATCTTCTATATAATCATCCTCACTCATTTCATACTCTGAGATTGCAAAATGTTTTGCTGATTTTTGCTGAGCGTGCATTTCCTCAGTTGAGCCATCATTGTTTAGAATCCATATCTTTTAGTTCAATTTCTTTCCACCATTTATGCATATTTTGATTTTGTTAGGTATAATACTCTACTGAAAACAATGATATATGAAATCACCTCAAAAAAACACTAAAGGCTACAAATGAAAACCTATGCTAAAGCTAGAAATAATGCAAGATTATATGCCGTGCAAGCACTGTATCAAAAGAAAGTTGCAGGTAATACATACCAAGAATTAAAAGTTCAATTTTTTGCAGATAATGCAGAAAGACATCAAACAGATTGGAATTTTTTCTATAGATTAATAGATGCTGTAGAAGCTAATGACGAGCAAATTAATAAACACATTTTAGACGAGTCAAAAAATGGTGCAGATTTCACAAATGGAGTAGATTTAGCTGTACTACAAGTTGCTATTGCTGAACTCATTGAGTGCTTAGAAAATCCTTATCAAGTTATTATCAAAGAATATGTAGAAATTGATTTTAATATGGGAACAGAAGAGGGTTTTAAATTTATAAATGCAATGCTACAAAAGCTTTCTAAAGAGATTAGAGGTGAATAGTAATTTTGTCTTGAGATGTTAAAAAGCTCAATTTCTCAATATGTTCTATTTGAGCATTTTTATCTAAAGTTGCATATAGCACAGTTGCATCAAAACCTTGATGAGCTAATACAACACCGTTATAATCAATAATCATAATATTCCCAGCATAACTAACATTTGGGTCATCTCCAACTCTATTGCAGGCAACTATAAAAGCTTGGTTTTCAATTGCACGAGCTTTTAGTAATGCTTTCCAATGTTTTAACGGCGAGATTATGGCTAACAAGCTACATTTAGCAGTATGTCGTAGTCATTAGCATTAAAGTTAAATACAGGGAAAAGCATATCAAAACAGACATTAAGTAATATATCAAAACTTTTGTAGTTGATGATTTTTCTTTCATTACAACTACAGGATTTTTTACCTTCTCTTGCATGTAGGAAAAGGTTATTTTTATCATAAGTGTGACAAGTACCATTAAAAGCTACAAAGTATAGTCTATTTGCAATTTTGTCATTGGTGAAAATAGCAGCACATCCAGTTATCTCGCAGTTTTTATACTTAACTTGTAAGCTTAGCCAAGAGATAATATCTTCTTGGTTACTAGCTTCATTTGTCGGATTCATAATAAATATTTAAATATCTTTCAAATGCGTAAGTTTATTTCTTTCATAGCCTTTAATTTCTTTAAAAATATCTTTCTTCTCAAAATCTTTAATAAGTAGATGACTTGTTTGTTTACTTATATTTAATGGTTCTATAATATCTGATACAGAAACAATTGGTTTCTGATATAAATACTGGATTAATAGAGTAGGATTGTGTCATTTTTTGCAAAAAGTGACTATAATATTATTCATTTCATTTTTTAGATCAAGTATTTTCTTAAAAACTTTAATGTATAAGCCGTTACCATCAGCTAACCTATAATCTTTACCAGTTTCTTTAAAACTCAGTAACTTGCTTGCTGTAAGGTTTTTAGCCATGTGAGTGTCTCCCAATATGTTTTAAAAAGCACTTTTCTAAGAATTAGGATACAGTCAGGATACACTTTATCAAGGGTCTAAGTAATATCACTTGGGACTATATAAAATCACAAATCAGCTATAAGTATTTATTTTAAAGGGTTTTTGGTACTATTTGATATTGTTTGATATTTGTATATGGTGCCCGGGGCCGGACTCGAACCGGCACGAGAGTTAAGTCTCGAGGGATTTTAAGTCCCTTGTGTCTACCAATTTCACCACCCGGGCAAACGAGTGGAGGCTGAGGCCGGAATCGAACCGGCGTACAAGGCTTTGCAGGCCTCTGCATAACCATTTTGCTACTCAGCCTTGGTATATTGGAGCGGGAAACGAGGTTCGAACTCGCGACCCCAACCTTGGCAAGGTTGTGCTCTACCGCTGAGCTATTCCCGCATTAGCAATGATATATATTACCCTATTTTACAAAATAGTCAATACTGAGTTGCTTTAATTATCTATATTTACTATAGGAGACCTCTAAAAAGATTTCTTTTATAAAAATAAAATCAATGAGAAGCTTCAGATTAACGTTGAAGATTCGGATATTTTTTTATTTATTAACTTCGAAATCAACTTTAAACAATTTCTGAATATTATTCAAAAGTTTAATATCTGTATTTGCTTTTAAATCTACTATACCACCTTGTATTGGGTTATGCTTTCTCATATTTTTAGCATCACTCATAAGCATTTTTAATAAAGAATTCTGGTTCATCGGCTTTTTAGCATCTAAAGTTACAGATATATTTTTAGGGTTTTGCATGAATATCGATAAAAAAGACAATCCCTTTTGAATAAATTTGTTGTCTTGTTGTACCGCAAACAATTGCAACAGTGCACTATACGAATTAAGGATTTGAATAGGTGTTGTATTTGGATCGTTATTTGTAAATCTTGCCACCTGCTCTAAAAGTCCACTATTTGAAAAGCTTACACTTAAGTTATTTAAGCATAACTGGTCTTTACAATCATATAAACCATCATTATCTAAATTAGGTTGCATATTTAAGTATGGTAGAACTTTTAACTTACCATCTATTGTACTTTTTGAGCTTGCATCTATAGAAGCTAAGCCTCCACCAGACATTTTTAGATTAGTATCATAGCTTAAACCTTTTAATTGATGAGTTAAATCTACAAGAAGATTAACACTATCATTACCGACAAACTTAAATAATCTCCGCATGAACTGATCTTTTGGATAATCACTCTTTTTAAAGTCAATATCGATATTTACATCAGTATCATTTGACTTTATATAAGCATTTTCAAGTGTATTTGCATCATTTTGAATAATATCTTCTATACTATGGTCAAAATCCATACCAGCAACAGCTAAATCAAATTTTAAATGATTTTTACTACCTAACTTACCAACAACAACTAAGTTAAGTTCCCCTTTTCCTTTATCAAGACTTACTTCCGTGTCGAAATTTGAAGTATTTTGATAATCTTTACCAAAATACTGTGTAGTAACCTGTTTCATCATATCTGTAATATCTGCATCTAAGTATGCATGCTCTATCTTAGAATTGAAAACCACATTTTTAAAACCAGCCAAGAAATCTTCATTCACAGAGCTATCAGCCAGCTTGACATCTGCAAGCTTCACTTTTTCATCTAATAATTTCTTCTTATTATAACTAGCATCTGTATCTATCTCTAAAGTTTGGTCTTCATTATTATACTCAATTGTAAAATCATACAAGCTCTGACTAAAGCTATTCATAATAATACTATATAAACCATTATTGTTAGCTAAATTCTTAGAATCAACGCCCGCACTTACCACATTACTACTTGCAACACTTGTCGCCAGATTTGTAACACTTAAACCTTTCGCTTTTATAGTAAAATCTTTATCGACCTTGCCACCAAAATCAAGCCCCGTAAACTCAATACTGTTTATAGATACATTTGGCTTATCCTTACCACCACTCATTACCAATACATTTGAAGCAACTACAGTGCCATCACTTTTTTGTTCAACCTTGACAATAGTTATTTGAGTTTGGAATGGAAATAGTGAATCAATATTAGAAATTATTAGTTTCTTAATCTCAAAATTTTGTTCTTTAATTTGTTGTTGGGTTGAACTTGTATCTTCTGCATATAGGCTTGTTGCAGAAAATGATGCCACTCCAACTGTTGCTGCTAATAATATTTTTTTCAATTTAATGAAAACTCCTTAATTTATATTTTCTAGTTTTAGCAATTCTAAATCTTTTTTTCTTAATGAAAACATACCGCAATTTGTCTCAAAAGCGATTGGTCCACCAATCATGGATTTATATGTAACTACTAGCTCTTGGCCTTCTATCACTCCCATAGCGATTATCTTATCTTTGAATGATTGAGGACAACTTTCTTCAAAGCCTCGAACTACAAATTTGTCTTTTTTACTAAAAGTCATGTGTAACCCTATATATTTTTATCAAACTATTAACTATAATCTTTTTTAGTATAACATTAACAGATTAAATGACTTAGTTTATTTAGCAGATTTTATTACAGTAGATTATGAAAGACCTTTCGAAATTTAATATACCAAAGAAAAAAACAGAAAACAATAAAGAGACTGAAAAGCCTCAACAACCTGTTAACAATAAAAAGAAAAAACTCGTAATTATAGCTATAGTATGCCTTTTATCTATTGCAGTTGGTTCAAAACTGATAAACAAACATTTAAAAAAGAAAAAAGCTCAAGAGCAAGCTTTACTAGCAGAAAGTCCAGCTAATAAAAAGGAAACTGCTCTTGAAAGTAAAGAAACCACAACCCAACAAAAGTCTGACGAAAATGCAAAGTCAAATAGTAAAAAAATGGTATTTACTTTCTATGATAACCTCAAAAACGAAAGTGTCGAGGTCGATGCTGCACCAGCAACTCAAAGAGCTCAGTATACCTACCAATATATTTATCAAGTCGCTTCATTTAGAAACATGAATGAAACTAGCTACTATGTTAAGAAAATGAAATCTAAAGGCTTAGAACCTAAGTTTAAGCAAGTTGGTGGCTGGATTAGAATGTATATAGGCCCTTATGATAGCTCCCGTGCAATAGCTCCAGACATTATTAAACTACAAAGAATGGGCTTAAATGGTGGTTTCACAAGAGAAATTAGTCGCACAAAAGATCGAACCAAAAGATACTAACAAGAAAGATAGCTCTAGCATCAACGATAAAGAAATAACCGATGATAAGGCTGAAACTGATAAGTTAGAGTTACAGACTTCACAACCTCGCTTAATAAGAGAAAGATGTTACTCACCCACCCTCTTTAAAAGATGAGGCTAAGCTGGAGATTTTTAAAATTAAAACTTATTCTTCAACTCTCTAAGCTTCACAAACATCTCTTCACCCAATGTATAATCAGATAATGCTTTTAAAAGCTTCTCATCATTGATTGATCTAATAAAGATATTAAACTTTGATTCTTCTGCTAGTGTAACTCTAGGCTTTTCATCTGCTGGAAGCTCTGCTACATTCTTACGATAATGTTTAACGCTAACATCATTGGGTAATATGCTCAGAGCAAAATCTAAATTACTTTGCCAATAATCATGCGCTGCATAAGGTACAATATCTCCATTAAGACTTGCTATCTTAACTAAAGATTTATACAGATCTCTTGTGTTTGCAGACTTAGCATTTACACAGCCAACCCCTGCATTAAACAAAGTATCCCCACAAAATACAGCCTTTTCATTTTCAAACAAAAAGCTTACATGATCTGATATATGTCCTGGAGTATACATCACTTTGAAATTTACAAAACCTAAATCTACAATATCTCCATCTTTTACATATATTTCTGGTGCAAATAACTCATTATCCGTATAAGCATAAACCTTTACCTTAGGAAACTCCTCCTTGAGCTTCTTAACACCCGCTATATGGTCACCATGCTTATGCGTAATAAGAATAGCTTCAAGAGAAAGGTTATTTTCATTGATGTAATCACTAAACAAACTAGCTTTTAAAGGATCTATAACTATAGCACAGTTATCATCATATAACGCATATTGATAATTACGTAAACTATTATTTGAAAACCATCTTTTTACTTGCATCATAACTCCTTCATTAGATCCCTAATAATTCTCATACACCAATCTTGATTCTGACAAGTCTATACCTGGCACATTACCATTTTTGATATAAAACTTACAAAGTATATGATTGTATCTTTCAGATTGTAAGCTCGAGAACTCTGACTTACATTTAGCTTCTATATAGTCATGCGTCATTTTAAATGTAGGATTATCTGACTTCATCATAGCTAAATCAAGCAGTGCCAAGACACTATTTAAATCAGCATTTTTTTCGCTACAAACTTTAGAATAAAGTTTAGCTATTGACTCATTAAAAGCATTTACAACAATACTAAGCATTTTTGGCTCAACATTTGACTCAGCTATATGTCTTTTAAGAAGCTTATGAGCAAGAACTTCTTCTTTAAACTCTATTAGTTTCTCTGCATAAACTCTTGTTAGGTAGGCAGTTTCATTATTTTTATCGAATATAACTCTTGCTTGATCTAGATTTTTTGATTTTTTTAATGCTAAAACAACAAGTTTTTCTTCATTACTAAGTCTAAGATAATTATCGTATTTTTCTAATACTTCTAAGGCAAAAGTACCATCATTATTAGCAAGCGCAATTTTTGCAGCTAGATTAACTACATTTAGCTTTAGTCGAGTCTTTTTATCTTTTAGTAATTGTTTGACTCTTTCCTCTGCTTTAAAAAAGTTTTTCTCTAAATACAGCTTATAGATTGAAAAAAACTTATAAGTACACAATTCGTTATCTACATTCTTAAGAGCTGAATCTAAGCTTTTTATATCTTTTTGTTGAACAATCATCGCAAGCTTTCTAAAAAGCATATACTCTTGAAATACTAGAGGTGTAAGCTTGGCAATTCTTGCAACACTCATTCTACCAAGAAGAGCATTTTGCTCAAGTGTTATGTCTGCTACTAAATCAATAAACCTTTCCTGCTTACTTACAGTAAACATACCTATAAACCTGCTAAATATGATATAAGGCAGGTTAAACACAAGTTTGATAAACCTATAACCAAACACACCTATAAATAGCAAGGCTAAAAGCACAAATACAAAAGCAACTAAATTCATGCGTATAGTCTTATCTTCCATAACTAGCATTACATAACCATGGTATTTACTTGCCCAAATTCCAGCTAGTGTAGCTAAAGCGACTATAAGTATTAATTTTATTATTTTTAACATTTTATACTTCTTCTTTAGTCACATTTTTACTTAAATTACTAACATATTGCTTACTACTAACCTGCTCTTTTACATCTTTAGCTTTTGAATTACAAGCTATTAATGAGTTTTGCTGCTTATTTAAATCACTAATTACAATATCAATACTGTTAGTAAGGTTAGCTGTTCTTTGAGGCTCTATAGCTTCTAGGCTTTTTTCTAACGCTTGTGTTTTATCATTTTGCACAAAATATTCATTGATTATATGAAGAAGACTGGCTTTTGATTGCTCTATAGCCTTTTCATTATCCATATACATTGCAGTTTGTAAATCAATTAGAGAACTATATAGATTGTCTGCGATAAATTGTTTTGAAAGTTTAGTTGCTACAAGCTGGTGATCTTTTGATATATCTTGAATTTCAACTACTGAGCTTAGATATTTCCAGTATTTATTTTGCTTTGTTTTTGGCTTATCAAAATTCGCTGGTGTTATATAAGTAAGCCCACTAAACTGCTGCTGAATACCTGCAAACTCTTTTGCAACATCATTGCGAGATACATAGCTCTCTAAAGCCTTCTTAATATCTTTTCGCTTACTAGCACCTATATTTGCAATTCTACTAGCTTCTATTCTATCAAAAGCAGTTTCAGCTAAGTCTTCAGCCTTTGCAGTATCGCCACTAAATAGCGCCACATCTTTTGCAAGAATTAGATAATCAAGCGCTGACTGAATATTTGCAACACTCATTTGTAGATATATATCCCTAGTTGGCGTAGCTACTTGAGCATTCAAAGTGTCTAGCTGAGCCTGTAGTACTTTTACACCTTCTTTTTGAGCATCGCTTTGCATACTGACCTCATCAAGAATACCTTTCTGCTGAGATTGATTCTCTTTAAGCTTATCTATCTCACTTTGCATAGTAGTGTAAGTTTGATTTGTTTTTGAAATATTTTTAGCTTCGTTCTCAGAATTTATAAACACAAACCCTGCAAGACCTAAAGATACGGCTGATACAATTAAGCTTAATGCTGAAAGTTTGCTAAAAGGTGAAGTTGGATTAGTAACTTTTGTAGCTTCACTTTTGATATTTTTTTCTTCTGCCATGATTGTCATTCCTTATAAATCTATAAACTTGATATTATTTGCTTACTAATATAGGCATTATCAATTTGTTTTAACTCTAGTGTACGATTAAAACCGCTTTCTAGCACAAATTTTAGCATTTTTGGACTAGTAATTGTAACTTTTGCTTCTGCAGGCAAAGATGTTTCTTTAAAAATTCTTACCAATGATTTAAATACATCAATACTAGTTGCTACAATTAAGTCTGGCTCAGAATTACTATATTCTGCATTATAGGTATTCTGTAAAAACTCTTTGTCTACAAGAACCCTCTCATACACAGTAAATTTTTTTACAAATGCATATTTAGATATTTCATCCTCAAGATAAGTGTTACCTCCGACACCAGAAATTATTACAAACTTTTTGTCTGTAAATGGGCTTTTTTTGATAAGGTTAAAAAGAGCTTTAGAATTATGTTTTTCAGGATATTGTGAACCCAACGCAAAGCCTTTCAATTCTTTTGTCGTCGCAGCTCCAATACAGTATATACTTTTATCCGTTAAGAGCTTAGCGTTATGTTGAGCAAAAAAGCTTTTTACAGCATGCTTACTTGTAAATATAAAATCACTAAAATCAGCAAGCCTAATAGTTGCTTCTAGATCCTTAATCTCTATAGTTGGTAGAGCTAATGTTCTTATATCTTTATCTGCGACTAACTCCACCAAAGCTTTTGCATCCTCTGCTGGCCTGCAAATTAGCACTTTCATTTTAGTATTTACCAGCTGTATTATATATATAATCAATCATGGAATTAAGCCCTGTTGATCTTGTAGCACTTAGATTGTTTCCAAAACCAATATCTTTGATAAAATCACTATTTGAATTTAAAATCTCTGCTGGCGAAGCATCGTTGTAAACTCTCATTAAAAGCCCAATCAAACCAGATACTATCAAAGCATCGCTTGTTGCCACAAAATTCAACCTCCCATCATTGAGCTCATGATCAAACCAAACTTGTGATTGACACCCCCGTACAAGATTATCTACTGTTTTTTTATCTTCTGGAAATTGTGGTAATTTTTTTGCAAGAGAAATAACATAATCATACTTATCTTCCCAATCATCAAAAAAAGACAACTCCTTAACAATTTCTTGTTGCCTTTGAATAACTTGATTTTTCATTACCTAAAACTCTCTCTTTTATGCTTAAAATATTAGACCTAATATTATCACAAAGAACAAATCTTATAAACTTAATAAAAAAACACCAAAAAGTTCAAAAAGCTATTGACAGTGTGGTTAAACAGCTATAGAATAACTCCTTATAGTTCCCCGATAGCTCAGTGGTAGAGCAGTTGACTGTTAATCAATTGGTCGGCGGTTCAAATCCGTCTCGGGGAGCCACACAAAATTCAAATATTCAAAATTATTTCAAATAACATTAATCGAAACACATATATAATTATAATCGCTTAACAATATAATTTTTAGAGTAATCTAGCTATCCAACCCCTTTTACACCAATTCACATACAAATTGCTATAACTATTTCAAAGTGGTTTATGCCACCTTTTACCCTTTGATATAAATATAGAATATGTCGTTTTGTATTGGATGTAGCATTATATCAATTTTGCTTATATTTATTAAATTTTGTTTTTATTTTAATTGTTTATAAAGTCCTATAGAATTCTGTTATGAAAACAAAGACATGATATCAACATGATTTTCTTAATATTTTTAATAACTCTTGCTAGTTTAATATTTGCTTGTACTAATAAATACAATCTTGCCGTAACACTTTTTATAATAGCGGTAGTTTCATTATTAATAGTATTTATACCAAATACTATTAGATACATAAATATTTAGCTATAGGGAGAAACAAAATGACAAAAATAACTAAAAACAAAATGCTTAGTCTTTTTGACTCTTAGATTCAAGTTGTAAGTGCGAAAAAATAATTATTGCACTAAAAAAGTAAGTTAGATATTGTCACATTTGCTAAAAATCTACTTAAGGAATCACCATAGGACCATCCTACACCCAACTTACTCAAGAACAAAGATACCAGATTGGATCACTTTTGATAATGTTAAAGAGTTTTCCAAACACATGCTAATATCAGAAGTATTAAATATAGATATATTTTTTGCTGATACATACTCTTCTTGGCAACGTGGCACCAATGAAAATACAAATGGGTTAATTAGATAATTCTTCCCTAAAAACCTGAGATTAGATGATATTACTTAAGACCAAACTAGAAGAGTTGAAAACCTATTGCACAACAGACCTAGAAAAAGTCTTGGATTCAACACTCCTCTTCAGGTAGAATCTAGAAATAAGGTTGTCGCACTTGGTACTTGAATCTAAGAATCTTTAGGTATAATTGGTATCACAATTATTTTAATTATGGCTTTTTACTACCAATTATTTTTGCATAAGCTACCTTGTGCTTTATGTGTTTTCCAACGAATGGCTCATAGCTTACTTACATTTGGAATCATTTTAAATCTAATACATGGCAATAAATCACAACATTACTTTTTAGTTATTATAGTTACGTTATTAAACGCAGCTATGGTAATGACTCAAATTTTATTACACATTGTCCCAAGTACAGGTACTTATGTTGATGCTGTTTTTTCATTGCATATGTATTTGGAATTTTATAGTAAGCATCATTATCATACTTTATGCTTCAATCTATGGACTTATTGCACCAAACACTCCTAGAAGAGAAAGATGAAATTTATTACAGAGATCGCAATATTTTTAATTATACCTTTAACTATAGCAAATACTATAAGCGTATTTGTTGAATGTGTTCCACACCTATGCCAATCAGATCCTATAAGATATTGGATGAAAGGCTTATAATTATCAATGATTTTACAATATCAAACTCTACCTCTAATATTTACTTTTTTACATTTTATAATCAATTTTTTGCTATAATCTAACACATATTTATTTTAGAAACCTTCAACCACTATGAAAGCATCGCAAACACTTATTGCAACTACAAAAGAGCTTCCAAAAGAAGCTGTTCTTAAATCGCATCAACTTATGCTAAAGGCTGGACTTATCAAAAAACTCGCTTCAGGTATATATACTTTGATGCCAATGGGCTTAAAAGTTCTACACAAAATCCAAAACATTGTCCGTGAAGAAATTGCTAAAGCTGGAGCAAGTGAGCTTTTGCTACCAAGTGTTTTACCATCTGAGCTTTTACAAGAAACTCATCGTTGGGATAAGTTCGGTCCAGAGCTTTTAAAGCTAGAAGACCGCCATGGCCGTCATTTTTGCTATGGTCCCACTCATGAAGAGCCAATTATAGATATGGCTAGAGCTACCATAAAAAGTTATAAGCAACTACCTTTAAACCTATACCAAATCCAAACTAAGTTTAGAGATGAGATTCGTCCTCGCTTTGGTGTGATGCGTGCTAGAGAATTTATAATGAAAGATGCTTACTCATTCCATGAAAATATGGATTGCTTACATAATACCTATGAAATTATGTTCCAAGCGTATTGTGACATACTAAATCGTATTGGTCTAAAGTATCGTCCTGTAAAAGCAGATACTGGTGCAATTGGTGGAGAAAATAGTCACGAGTTTCAAGTACTTGCAAATGCTGGTGAGGATGTGGTTTGTTATAGCAATGGTAGTGATTATGCAGCAAATATTGAGCTTGCGACTTATGCAAAGCCAGACCTTAGTAAGAAAGAAGCTTCTCAAAATAATATAGTAAAAATTCATACCCCAAATATCAAAACTATCAAAAAGCTTTGTAAGGAAATGGATTTTGATATCAAACAAACCGTTAAAACAATGGTTATCAAAGATGATGAAAGTAATTTCTTTGCTCTAGTTATTCGTGGCGACCATGAACTTAATGAGACAAAAATCAATAAACTACCTCAGATCGTTGCACCTTATAGTTTAGCTACAAGAGAAGAGATATTAGAAGCATTCAATGTAAATCCTGGTTCGCTTGGTATATATAATTGCCCTATCTCAATAATCGCTGATTATAGTGCTGTTGAGGTTAATGACATAATTTGTGGTGCAAATGAAGATGATTTCCACCTAACAAATGTAAACTGGGATAAAGATGTCACAGACTACCAATGTGCAGATATTAGAAATGTAGTAGCAGGAGATATCTCTCCTGACAACAAAGGAACTATAGAGCTAACAAACGGTGTAGAAGTTGGGCATATATTTAAGCTCGAAGATGTCTATTCTGCTCCTATGAAAGCAACTGTGATCGGTGAAGATGGTAAATCTAAGCCTATACTTATGGGTTGCTATGGTTTTGGTGTTTCTCGTGTAATGGCTGCAGCAATTGAGCAACTACATGATAACAAAGGTATTGTTTGGCCAGAAGCTATCGCTCCATATCAAGTTGCTATATTACCAATTAATTACAATAAGTCTGATTCTGTCAAAGAACTTGCTAGCAAGCTTTATGCAGAACTTACTGCAAAAGGCTTAGATGTCTTACTAGATGATCGTGGTGCAAGACCTGGTGTTATGTTTGCTGATGCTGATTTAGTAGGCTACTCTCATAATGTAGTGATTGGTGATAGACTACTTGAGCAAGGTTTGATTGAGTATAAAAACCGTAAAACTCAAGAGAAACAAGAGATTACTGTTGAGCAGTTAATAGAACTAATAAGTTAAAACCAACCTATAACTTTCTTGAATACTTTCTAAAGCTTTTGATTATCTCGTAAATCAAAGAAGTGTTTACAACAAAATCTAATACTTTTAGCCAAGTTGATATCTTAAAAATAGAGCTAATCGCAAAAACCGGTTGGTAAAATACGGCTGTAAATCATATATTAATAAGTGTTTAAACATGATTACTTACAAATGCTTGCAAAAAAACACTAAAAAATATTTAAATTGCGATTTAAAACAGACTTAAAAGTATGGCACAATAAAAAGCTTAAAGATAGCAAAAGATATATAGTAATGGTTTGATACTTGCGGTATTATAAACACAATGGTAGAATAATTGATGGGATTAACTAATCTAAAGATGCTGCCTATAGATCTTAGAATTATAGTAGCTATGACTATTATTATGGGCTTTATATACTTTGTTCATATTATCTTTATGAGAAAACAAAAGATACAAAATATCTGGAATCTGCAGAAAAAATTGTGGCGTATGTTATAGGGGCAGATTTAAAACAATAAGAATCTTATGGCGCGGCCAAGATGATGAAATATATAGAGGCATTCTTAATTATCACTTGGCGAAATATTTACGTGTTAATAAAAATACCAAGTATCAAAAAGAAATAATTAACTATTTGCAAGATGAATGGTGGAAAGCTAGAGCCTAAATAGACCTCGATGGAATGGTTTCATAAAATAAAAGTTTGGGTTCCCAAGCGGGTATAGTCTTTACATTAACTGATTCTGATTATGCACACGTTTTAGGGTCTCAGATAGTAGGGTAATTTGAGTATACTTATAAAGATGTTATTAGTTGTTAAAATGGTTTAAATTCTAAGTACTAATTATTTTTTATCAAATCAACTATAATCATAATCAATATATTTAGTTAAAAATTAGAGTAACTTTATGAGCGAAGAGCAAAAAATAAAATAGGCTATACTTTATATACTTTCTAATAAAAGTAATAGCGTTGTGTATGTTGGAGTAACTGCAAACCTTGTAAAAAGAGTGCATGAGCATCAACAAAATCTTGTTGAGGGATTTACTAAAAAGCATAATTTAGATCAGCTCGTTCATTTTGAAACTTATCATGATATGAGACTTGCTATAGCTAGAGAAAAGAAATAAAGAAATTAGATATGGATTTGCAATTAAAGTTAGTCAGAAAAGAAAATCCAAATTTTGATGATTTACATATATCTGGAGTATATGATGAGCTTGAGTAATATTCCCAAACTGTATAGTTTTAGCCATTGCCACTATGCTATAAGAGCTAGGATGGCTATTTGTTTGGCAGAGATTGATTGTAGATATACAAGAAGTATCTTTGCGTGATAAGCCTCAGTCTATGCTTGATGCTTCTAGTAAGGTTACAGTACCAGTGCTTTGTGTTGGTTCTAAGGTTATAGATGAAACTATAGATAGTATGCTTGGAAAAGAGATACGATATCATCAGAGTTGTTTATAGATGTTATGAAGAAACGATAAACTATTTTTGTAGTATTTTTTTGTGATATTATTACAACAAAATATATTTTTATAAAATAACACAATGTCATTTCAAAATTTCCAAATAAACTCAGAGATTATCAAATCTTTAGAAAATAAAAGTATAACTACTCCAGCAAACTCTCAAAAATTAAGTTTCGATAGCATTTGTAATGGTAAAAATGTCTGGTTAAAATCACCAACAGGAAGTGGAAAAACTTTAGCCTATTTGTTACCAATTATAGATAAGCTTCTTGATGAGAAACAACCCTTAACAAAGGTAATCTTTTTTACTCCCACACATGAGCTTGCTATACAGATTAGTAACTTTATCAATGAAACTTTCTCTGCTATAGGTGTTAAATCTCTAGCCTTAATAGGTAAAGCATCTATTGAAAGACAAAAAGACAAACTAAAGAAAAAACCACAAATAGTAGTTGGATCTGTCGGCAGAATACTTGAGCTGATTGAGATGAAAAAGCTAAAAGCAAATCATTTTAAGTATTGTATAATTGATGAAGCAGATCGTATGCTTGAAGACGATAGTTTAAAAAATCTGCGTAAAATAATTTCTAAAGCAACTTATTTGCAGTACATACTAGGTTCAGCAACTATTAAAAACAAAGCCCTAGATGTGGCAAGCAATTTTATAGAAGACATTGAGCTGATTGATAATTCTGCAGAAAAAGAGACTATAACTCATAGTTATATAGTCGCTGAAGGTAATCGTAAAAATGAAACCCTAAGAAGTCTTATTAATGCTATATCACCAGCAAAAGCTATTGTATTTATACATAGAAATAATGATGTAAATTTTTTGATGAAAAAGCTTAATGCAGCAAAAATTGCTGTAGGTTCGCTACATGGAGAGCAAAATAAAATTGACAGAGCAAATACAATCATAAAGTTTAAAAAAGGAGAGGTTCAAGTTTTAGTAGCATCAGACGTTGCTGCAAGAGGCTTAGATATTGATGATGTGGATTTTGTTGTGAACTATGATATACCTACAAAGCATGAAGACTATCAGCATCGTGCAGGTAGAACAGGTCGTATGGGCAAAAAAGGTAATAGTGTCCTATTGATAAATAAAAATGAGCAAACTTATATCAAGAAACTACAGAAAAAAGTAGAAGTTATAAAAGGTAGGCTTGGCTTTGGCGCGTATAAGGTGGATTAAACATTTTAAGAATCTTCTCGTGTTCATTTAGTTGAGATTCTGAATCAAGTTCAGAATGACTGAGAATGTTGTTTTAAGAACTTTTATATTTCTAATGCAATAGTATAGAATATCTACCAGCAACCAAATTATATTTGAAAATACATAGCACTATGGACAGTAAGTATTTTTTCTCTCAAAACTATGAGACTTTAAATTCAGATGAATTGAAAGATGAGATAGCTAAATTAGCTGATTATCTCAACGAGCAGAGTTATCTTTACCATACAAAAGATGCACCGATAATTGCTGATACTGATTACGATAAACTATTTCAGTTACTACAAGATTTAATCGAAAACAATCCTCAATTTAAGCCTTCTAATTCTGTGTTGGATAGAGTCGGTGGGGATGTTTTGTCTGGGTTTGAAACGATAGAGCATAAGAAGAAAATGCTGTCACTATCTAATGTTTTCAGCATTGATGAGCTTAGAAGTTTTTATGAGAAATTAGATTATCAAAATATAGAGTTAGAATGTGAGCCAAAGATGGATGGCTTAGCTATTAGTATCTTTTATAAGAATGGTGTGTTTGATTATGCGGTGACTCGTGGCGATGGTGTTAAGGGCGAAAATGTATCGCAAAATGTAAAAACTATCCGTAATATCCCATTAAAATTAAATATTCAAAATACACCTCAAGAGCTAGAAGTTCGCGGCGAAATTATCCTAGATAAGCAGAGTTTTTTATCATTGAATAATTTCATGTTAGAAAATAATCAAAAAGCTTTTGCTAACCCGCGTAATGCAGCTGCAGGTAGTATTAGAATGTTTGATTCAAAAGTTGTAGCTAAAAGACCTCTTAAACTTTACTGCTATGGAATTGGTTATTTTTCCGATGATTTTAAATATCCAGCTACTCAGTTTGAGCTTATGAATTATCTAAAAGATATTGGCTTTACAATCACAGACCAAACATTCTTAGCTCAAAGTTTTACTGATGTTGAGGATTATCATCAAATGATGAGTCATAAAAGAGCAGATATAGACTTTGAAATAGATGGCTTAGTTTTTAAAGTAAATAGTATCAAGCTACAAGAAGCTATAGGTTATGTCGCAAGAGCTCCAAAATGGGCGATAGCTTATAAATTCCCTGCAGAAGAAGTTGAGACAGAAGTTGTAAACATAGAGTTCCAAGTAGGGCGAACAGGTGCCATTACACCAGTTGCAAGGCTTAAGCCTGTAGGGGTTGGCGGTGTGGTTGTTTCAAATGCTACTTTGCATAATATCAATGAAATTACTCGAAAAGATATTCGCATCGGTGATAGAGTTATAATCCGTAGAGCTGGAGATGTGATTCCAGAAGTTGTCACAAGTCTTCCTTATTATCGTAAAGATGATATTAGCCTAATTACTATGCCGAGTAATTGCCCAAGATGTAATTCAACTATTGAAAACTTTAATGATCAGTCAATATATCGCTGTACAGGGGGGTGGCATTGTCAGGCACAAACTACCGAACGACTTAAGCATTTTGTATCTCGTAACGCTATGGATATTGACAAACTAGGGACAAAGCTTATAGAGCAACTTGTACACGCAGATCTAATTAGCTACCCTGCAGATATATATAAAGTTAGCTATAATGATTTGATGAGTCTTGAACGCATGGGAGATAAGTCATCGAAAAATGTACTTAAGTCTATAGCTAGTAGTAAAACTCCAACATTAGTAAAGTTTGTGTTTTCAATAGGTATAAAAGATGTAGGTGCAGTATTTTCAGAAGCTTTAGCCAATCATTTTTCTAGCCTTGAAAATATCCGTAAAGCAAACTATGAGGAGCTTGTAGTTATTGATGATATCGGTGAGATTATTGCCAATAATATTGTTAAGTTTTGGCAAGATGATTTGAACAATAGTATTGTTGATAATCTTATTGCCGAAGGTATTCAAATTATTAACCCAGAAGTAGTTGATAAACAAATCAATCATTATTTCACAGATAAAACTATAGTTATTACAGGAACTTTTGAAGAGTTTAATCGTAATGATTTAACACAGACTTTAAAATCTATGGGAGCAAAAGTTACAGGAAGTGTATCGAAGAAGACAGATATGCTCATTTGTGGAGATAATGCAGGCAGTAAGCTCGAGAAAGCAACTAGTTTAGGTGTGTTAGTTATTACAGAGACGGAGCTTAAAGAAATATCGTTAATCTTAAAAATTTAAAAATAGGTGATGTGTTATTTATTGTTGATGACAATGAAAAAAATATATCAAGTTTGTCTGTTGGTTATTATGGTCTAAGTTATTATCATTGTGGTATATATGTAGGCAATGGGAAGTTAATCGAAGCAGTCAAATATCATGGTGTAATTGAGAGCGATGTTTCTAAATACAGAGATAATAAGATTTTAGTAACTAGAATGAAATTGAGTTTTAACGATATCCAAAAAGTTCTTGAAAATGCTAAAAAGAGCCTGGGTTATGGCTATAATAATTTATTTTTACCGTATCAACCAAATAAACTATATTGTTCAGAGCTAGTTCACGTAGCCTTTTTTTCTATAAATAATAGGGAATTTTTTACTCCACATACACTAAACTATTTTTCAGTAGAAGATGGTAAGATATCCGACTTTTGGGTAGAGCTTTATGCCAAGGAAGGTTTTGAAGTACCACAAGGTAAAAAAGGGTCTCACCCTAATAATCTATCTTTAGATAAAAAATTCACACAACGATTTTTTTTACAGAAATAATTAAAGAAAATTAATCTTTAGATTTTAAATAATTATTCCATAACTTGTGCTCTTAAAGTATATTTGCTATCTAAATATCTTTATTTTTATATATACAGGAAATTTATATTAATGTAAATAAAAAAAAGATACACCTCAAGACCATGTTAAAAGGGCATATATATGGTTAGAATGTATTATGGTAAATTGCTACTTTTAACTACGAATGAAATAAACCGACTTGAAAAATTTTTAAATAATCCAGAAATATCTCATTTTTCTTAATGGATGGATGGCTAAATGATAGGTTTTGCTTGTATGAAGGGTAATAATATTATACTTACACCAATTTCACCTAAACTATTCGTTAAAGAATTAGCCGAAACTATTATTAAATATTTGCTAGAAAATTTTTGATGTAGAAAAAACTTATACGTATTGTTCAGATATGCATGCTTTAGCATTTTATTCTAGACTAGGTTTTGAGATTGAAGAGAGAATTGAAGATATATTTTTTGGCAATGACTATGAAACAAATCAGTTGAAATTGGTTATTGCTCGTGAAGAAGCTATAAAAAGACTTGATGAGATAATTAACATTGGTTAAAAATCTTAGGATTTCCTAAGTAAGCAATAGTAAAAACCATCTCCGCTATTTTCTTGTGGTAATATCTGATAACCACAGTCACTCTTATACTTTTCTAGGCTATTTATTTCGATTACTTTAGTATTCTTATTCTTCGCAAGAAAAGATAATATTTGCATCTTATTTTCTTGCCAAAGGATTGAGCAGGTTATATAAAGTAGGTAACCCTTTTCTTCAAGGTTATTATCCCATAGATTTTGTAATATGATCTGTTGAAGCTCTTGTATGCTATCCACATCATTTGGTTTACGAAGTACTTTTATGTCTGGATTGCGTCGCAGAGTTCCAATTGCTGTGCACGGAGCATCTAATATTATTTTATTGAATTTACCATTAAGTGTTGTAGTAATGTCATGCTTTAAAATAGTCACACAATTGTTCTCATCTACTCTTTTAAGGTTGCTTTTGAGTAGCTCTAGTCTTTTATCAAAAAGGTCTATAGCCGTGATTTTAGTTTTTGGGTTGAGTTCTAGTATATGTGAAGTTTTACCACCAGGAGCAGCACAAGCATCCAATATGGTATCATCATCTTGAGGGTTTATTATCCATCCAGCATATTGAGCTGATAAATCTTGTACTGTGAAAAACCCTTTATTGAATAAATTATTATTTTTTACATCAATAGCACCATCAAGTTTGATAGAATTCTTCAACTCGGTTTGAGAGTATGAAATTCTGGTATCATTTAAATAGTTGACCACTTGTTGTGGTTCTTTTGATTTATTTAAGCGAATAAACATATCAGCATGCTGGTTTAAGTTACTGGAGATGCTAAGAAGCTTTTTCGGGTACTGCTCTTTTATACTATCTATTAACCATTCTGGCAAATCAACCTGTGAGTAATTATCAAATTTAAGCTGTACGCTATCTATGTCTCTTGAAATATTGCGTAATACTCCATTCACAAGTTTTTTAGCCCAAATAAGTTTAAGATCTATACAAGTATTTACAGTTTCATTGATAGAAGCGTAACTTGGTTGGTTTATTTTAAGAATTTGCAATAGGCCAAGCATTAGCAATATTTTTACATTATTTTTGGTTTTAGAGGTATTGTATTCATTAATTACTTTTTCAAGCGAATAATAATTTCTAAAAAATTCATAGCATAAAAGCTTAGTAAAAGACTTATCTGAGGCAGATATTTCTAGCTTAGAAAGTTTATTATCTAAGGTTAGTAAAGAGTGTTTATTATTGAGGATGTCTATTATAGACTTAGCAGCAAGAGTGCGAGTGTTCATTGTTTTAGTTGCTCCAGAAAAAAATATTTCTTTCAGTTTTTAAATAGTTTCGCTGCTTACTTTGTAAGCAATAGCGACATACTTTTTTCATAGCAGCCCTTCGGCTATGCTCAGGTATCATTATGAAAGATTAGATATTTTTGAGCTTACTATTTAAGATGTTTTGCTAAAAGCTTAGTGATTTTTGGTTGTATTTTCTTGTTTGCTGCGACTATCACAGGAGCTCCTTCGATATTGTTATTACCTCTAATATCCGTAATAACTATACCTGCCTCTTTAGCAATTACATATCCAGCAGCTATATCCCATATTTTAACATCACCAGATGCCCATAAACCGTCAACAAATCCCGAAGCTAAGTAAGCCAAGTCCATAGCTATACTTCCAGAGTATCTGTAGCCTGCGATCTCTTGTTGTAGCATAACCATCTCAGCGACATAGCTATCTTTTAATATTGTGCGAGAATATTTTAGTGAAGCAGAGATTAAAGTACCTTTTAGATCTTTTGCTTTAGAAGCACGGATTCTTTTACCGTTGAGTTCTGCTCCTTCGCCTTTGTATGCGCTAAACATGAAATCTAAGAATGGGTTGTAAATCACGCCTAAAATTAGTTCTCCTTGTTTTCTGATACCTATAGATATACAACAGTGTGGGAGACCGTGTACAAAGTTATTAGTCCCATCAATTGGATCTATAATCCAAGTAAAACGACTATCTTTATTGCCAAACTCACCATTTTCTTCTGTGATAAAGAAGTCATCATTAAAGCCAGACTTCTTGATGTTTTCAACTATGAAGTTTTCAACAGCTAAATCCACATTAGATACAACCGAGCCATCAGGTTTTCTAGTTGTGCTAATAGAATCTAAGTCATTATGAGCTTGTATGATAATTTTACCTGCTTTACGAGCAATAGTAGTAACTACATTTAGAATAGGTTTCATGAAATAATATTTGTATTAATAATTTTTAGATATGATACATGATTTAGACTGAAATTAGGATAGTTGAGAGCTAAATAAAATTAGATAATAGCTGTAATTAGGTGAGTAATAGCCAAGTCATCGAAAAATAGCCAAGCAAATAGTACTAGTGCAAGTAATAGTTGCTTAATTCCAGCTTGCATAAATTTAGATAAAAAAGTTTCTAAACCTAGAGCTGTCATAGCCATTGCTAATAAGAATTGATCTACAGTTGTAATAGCGTCTACAGTTGTATGAGGTAAAAGTTCAAGTGAATTAAAACCAGAAACCAGAATAAAGCCAACAGCAAAACATGGAATTATTTTCATGATAGATTCTTTTTCTACTTTGCTACCAGTTGCAGAAGTCTTAACTGCTTTAGATATCCCCATATACACAGTATAATCAACATAGTAGCAAGCATCATTACACGAATAATTTTTTACTGTTACAGCTATTTCTTCAGCTTTAGCACTAACACCACTACCAGCTACACAAGCTTGAGCAACTTCATAAATAGAGCCACCAGCAAATATGCCGTATTGAGTTTCTGTTAAGTCACCTAATAAACCAGCTTTATAAAGTAAAGGGTATAGAAACATTGAAGTTGTACCAAACAAAACAACAGTACCAACAGCCATCGCAGCTTTGTAAGGTTCTAATTTAAGTGTACCATCAGTTGCAAGTACCGCAGCAACACCACAAATAGCACTACCAGATGAAACTAATACAGCACTATCATCTATCTAAGCCAAATAATTTAGTCTCTAATATGATACCGATAAAGATAGTAGATACAGAGAAACCTGCTATACCTACAGAAGCTATAAGCTGGAATTTTAGATTGAAACAATGAAAAATAATTGCAAATCTTAGGATCTTCTTCGCACTGAATACTACACCGACTTTCCATTAATGTATTATTTATCTAAAAGGTGTGTGAGTTAAAGCCATTCCTAGTATAATAACTATGATAAGAGGACTGATCCAAAGGTCGGCTATAGCTGTTATTTTAGCGATAGGTAAGCTATCCCTGCAAGTATTGCTACTAAAAGAACGCCACAAATCATTGGTTGAGTAAAGTATTTTTTCATTATTTTATTTGTTTCATTAAAAGTTTTGTATAAGTATAAATTATATCAAAGTGATTTTGTAGTAATAAAAATTGATATTCTTTATTTATTACCTGACCTTACGTAGTAAATGTAGAAATAAAAATAGCTTATACAGAACTTTATACTGATTATTTAATCAGTGGAAATGGTTACGCTACAGCAACAGGATTGTCATCAATAAAGTAAGGGGATGTCAGTCATGATAAAATAACTTGTTTTTTATCTAAACAAAAATATGATTCAAAAGACTTATGTAAACAAGTAAAGTCGACTGTGCGATAAATTGAAAGAGAAGATGCTTGTCTAATTTTTGATGATACTATTCAAGAGAAAAAATGGACTAAAGAGAGTGATATCATGTGTTGGCATTTTGATCATACAGTTGGCAAATCAGTTAGAGGTATCAACATGTTGAACGCTCTATACTACATCAATGAAGTATAAATACCTGTGGCATTTGAAATAGTGAGTCAGCCTGTACAGTTTAGTGACATAAAGACTAGAAAGTTAAAACGAGCGTCAGAAGCTACAAACGAATTGATGCAAGATATGATTAAAGTCGCAATAAACAATAAGCTTACATTCAGGTATATTCAAATGGACACATAGTTGTCAGCGAAAGATAATTTTGATTTTATTACTAAGCATGAGAAAGACTTTATAGCTGCTTTGCAATCTAATCGTCTTTTTGCTACAAGTCTAGAGTATAAACATAACGACGAATTCATTAGCGTAAGTGAACTAGAATTATCAGACAAACAATCTATACGAGGATATGTGAAGGGTTATGATAACGAAGTTGTTATAGTTCGCCTAATCTTTACAAACAAAGATGGAAGTACAGGTGTTTTGCATTTGATATGTAGTTATACTGATCTTGATGTAGATTCTATTTCAACAATCTATGAAAAACTATGTAAAGTTGAAGAATTTCACAAATCTTTAAAACATAATGTTGATTTAGCTAAATCACCAAATAAGACTATAAGCACTCAGAGCAATCATATTTACTTATAAGTTTTATTATTCTTCAAGTTTGAGTGTTTGCAAATAAAGCACAAGATAAATCATTTTGCTCTGAGGTCAAAGCTATTGATAAAAGCTAACCAAATCGCATTTGCTGAATTGCAGTATTTAAAAAGTGCATAAGGTCAGTGAATAAAATTGATGTTAGATATTTTTTTTAAGTTCTTTAGAGTAAATGACGGATAGAACTATTAGTATGAAAGCTACTACATAGAGTATTACAACTGTATGCATTATTGCTGTAAGACCACAGTATTTTTTTATAAAAGCTCCTGTTGTTGTTGAAAGAGCTGTTCCTGTTGTACCAAAAAGTAGTATGGTTGTGATTAGAGTAGGTGGTGGATCAAATATTTGGAAAGTACCAAATGCTAATAATCCTGCATATATGTAGCAGTTAAATAAACCAAAAATTATAGCAGCTTTTAGAACAGTCTCGAGATCAGGAATATAGGCTATTATAGCTAAAGATATATTAGCAATAATCATTGAAGTTGGTAAGATACGTTTTAAAGGTATGTTATATGTAACTAAAGGGCTTAAAAATAATCCTATACACTGTGCAATCCAGAAATATGAAAGAGGTTTGCTTGCATCTATAGCTCCCCAGTGTAATACATCTTGAAAGTATGATTGAGCATAGCTAGTCATAGTGAGCTGAGCAAGTAAAAATAAAAAAGCAGCAATAGCAATGCAGTATAAGCTAAAGCCCCATGATGAAAAGCTTAATGTGCTATGTTTTTCTGAAGGATTATTATTTCTGTTAAAAACAGAGAAATCCGCAAAAAAAGTTAGTATTAGTATGCCAAGAGCTATTATTTGCAGAAGTAAATATATAGTGTTCCAATGAAAATTGTTAATGATTAAATATGTAGCAAGAATTGGAATTATAGCTCCACCAAAACTAAAGAAGAAATCTGTCAAAATTACATTCATTGCTCTGATCCTATGTCTATAATATATATGGACAACCATATAACTAGATATAGCCATAAATAATCCACTAGCAAATCCTACGCAAGTGAAAAGTATTTTTAATGTCAGCATACAAGGGTAATAATATGTTATTAAAGATGACAGAATGCCAATTAAAACAGCTATTATCAGTAGTGGTTTTATTGCGAACTTATTCATTAAGAAACCAATTATAAATATGGCAAACCACATTGCGAAATTAATGAAGGTAAAGGCAAAGCCAATGTTACTATTATTGAAATACTCTGATAAAGGCTTCATTAAGGGACCGGTTATCAAGATTATATTTGCGGTATAAAAATAGCATAAGTAACAAATTAGTGTGATTACTAGTTTGTTTTTAAACGAACGTGGATTTTTTGAAGTTGTTTCCATTGGCGGTGAAATTTAAGATGGATAGTTTTGATGATTATTTTACACACTAAATGAATTTTAGCAAGAAATCAGGATAAATATTTGTTAGTTTATCTCCGGAATATGTTTTACAGCATCAAATGACTAGAAAATATATTCATCTATTGCTTTTATAAAAAAGATCATTTTTTATGAATACCTTTATTTCTTCAATGTTTTCTTTATCTAATATAATACTGACTATTTTACAGGTTTGAGGTCCAGATGCGAGAAATATTCCTTTTTCATAGCCAGTGTATAAAAATTCTCGATGGGCAGGACGTACTTTTGCGACCTCATCTTCTTTTACTAAATAACTGTATGATCTACCCCGTAAATTTGGGACATTTTATCCATTCATTTTCCATTATATATTCAAACTTATTTGGAGTCATATAATTTATTGTAGAATGTTTTCTTTTTGTATTGTAATAAGCTTCAATATATTCAAATATTGATAACTTAGCTTCTTCTCTAGTTTTATAGTTTTCATCATGTACTAACCCTACTTTTAAAGTTCCAAAGCAACTCTCACAAGCAGCGTTATTGTAACAGCATCCTTTAGAGCTCATACTTGATAGTAGCCAGTGTCCTTTAAATAATATCTTGATACTGTTTGCTACAGTATTGTGATCCTTTGACAGAGTGTATAATCACACAGAGCTATAACCATCCTTCTTGTGTAGGTATGTAAGTTATATCTGTAACTCATCTATGATTTACAGATAAAGCAGTGAAGTTTTATTCTAATAAATTATCAGACACATGTTTGTTATGGTGAGAGTCTGTCGTTGCTTTATGTTTACGAATAGCCTTAGCTTGTAAACCTAGTATTTTTATGCGTTTAGATACTCTAGGTTGAGTAACTTTCCAACCCATATCTTTAAGTTCTTTGTATATCTTTAGTAACACATATTTGTCTCCTTTTCTTAACACCTAAGTGTCCCAAATTGGAGGTTATGATTACAAACTAGAAGAGTGGAAAACCTATTGAACAACATACCTAGCAAAAGTCTTGGATTTAAAACTCCTCTTCAGGTATAATCTAGCAATAAGGTTGTCGCACTTGGTACTTGAATCTAAGCAGAAATAAACTTATTAGTTTATTTCTTTATGAGTTTATATTTTTATACGCGCCCGCTTCTTTTACGACCACTTTCAGTAAGCTCTTTTTTTCTTAGTCTTATAGACTTAGGAGTGATTTCAACTAACTCATCATCTTTGATAAATTCAAGAGCATATTCTAAAGTAAGGTTGATCGGTGTAGTAAGAGCTACAGCTTCATCTTTACCTGAGGCACGCATGTTTGTAAGTTGCTTACCTTTTGTACAGTTTACAGTAAGATCATTGTCACGATTGTGAATACCAATAATCATACCCTCATAAACCTCTGTATTGTGGGTAATAAACATTTTACCGCGTTCTTGTAAGTTAAAGATAGAAAACGCTACTGCTTTGCCAGTGTTGATAGAAATCAAAGTACCATTTTTGCGAGTTTCTAAGGCTTGTTTTTTAACAGGGCCATAATGGTCAAATACTTTGTTCATAATACCAGAACCTGATGTGATAGTTAAAAACTCTGTATAAAAACCAATCAAACCACGAGATGGAATGATAAACTCAAGTTTTGTACGACCTTTACCATCAGGCTCAATATTTTTAAGTTCACCTTGTCGAAGACCCATACGCTCCATTACGATACCTTGGAAAGTATCATCAACATCTATGATTGCTTGCTCATAAGGTTCGTGTTGCACACCATCAACTTCTTTGAAAATTACATGGGGACGAGATACTGCGATCTCAAAATTTTCTCTACGCATATTTTCTAGTAAAATAGATAGATGAAGTTCGCCACGACCAGATACTTTAAATTTGTCAGCATCTTCAAGTTGTTCAACTTTCAAAGCTACATTTGTAAGAAGCTCTTTGTCTAGTCTATCTTTGATTTGACGAGAAGTTACAAACTTTCCTTCTTTACCAGCGAATGGAGAGTTATTTACTTGGAAAGTCATGCTGATAGTAGGTTCATCTACAGAAAGTTCTGGAAGAGCTTCGACTTTATCAGGACTGCAAAGAGTATCTGCTATATTTAAGCTTTCCATACCTGTAATACATACGATATCACCAGCTTGTGCTTCAGGAACTTCTACTCGGTCTAAACCATGATAGCCTAATACTTGTAGAATTCTGCCATTGCGTTTTTTGCCATTTTTGTCGATAAGAGTGATAGCTGTATTTGTTTTTATTTTACCGCGTTCGATACGACCAATACCTATAGTACCTAAGAAGTTAGAATAGTCTAGAGATGAAATTTGCATTTGGAAAGAACCATCAGCATCAACATCAGGAGCAGATACATTGTCTACAATTGCATAGAATAAATCGTTCATGTCATCTTTAACTGCACCAAGCTCATTCGTAGCCCACCCATTGATAGCTGAAGCATAAATGATAGGGAAGTCTAGTTGATCATCAGTAGCACCAAGTCTATCAAAAAGATCAAATACTTGATCTACAACCCAGTCTGGGCGTGCACCATCTCTATCGATTTTGTTGATAACAACGATAGGCTTAAGGCCTTGAGCAAATGCTTTTTCAGTTACAAAGCGAGTTTGAGGCATAGGACCATCCACCGCATCTACAAGTAAAAGTACAGAGTCAACCATTGAAAGTACTCGCTCAACTTCACCACCGAAATCGGCATGTCCAGGAGTATCTACGATATTAATTCTATACTCTTCCCATGTAAGAGAAGTGTTTTTAGATAGAATTGTAATACCTCTTTCTTTTTCGATATCATTTGAATCCATAACTCTTTCTACTACTGGACCACGCGTATTTAGCGTACCAGACTGTTGTAAAAGTTTGTCTACTAGTGTTGTTTTTCCATGGTCTACATGGGCAATAATTGCGATATTTCTTAAATTTTTGATCATTAGGATTCCGTTATTTTTGAATAAACCATCATAATTATAAAACAAACCGACTGAAAAGTATTTATAAATATTTAATTTCTTTATAAATCTATGGTAGTTGTTTAAATATTGATTTGTTAAAATGAAAATATTCCGTAAAAAAAGTTATAAAATTTTTACAAAAATTATCACAATTAAAACGCAAATTAACTAGTTGTAATTCGTTAGATAATTCATATCTTAATGATCTGGTCTCGTCTATCCATAGAGCAAATGTTAAGGCTACATTTTTTCTATAATCTGGACGGATGGCCCTGTAACAAATATAGCAATATCTTTAGGGTATTATCTAAGTCACGGAGAACATGTTCCTTTAGTTACAGTTGCTTACTTTTCAATATATGTATTTTTTTGTGGGTTAGTTGGTTTTATAAGTAAGTTGGTATTTGATGCTATTCAAAATCGAAAGAGTGAAGAATTACAAGAGAATTTTTTAGGGGTTATAGAAGAGTCTTATCAAAACTTATATTTATCAAAAAGGCTCAATATATCAAACCTAACAGATGAAGTTAAGAATAATAAAGTAGCATAAGAAATAATTTCTAAGTCCCACCCGTCAAGTAGAGAGGTTTATTATGCTTTTGATACTCACTTCGGTAAAGAGATAGCTGAATTTGCAGAGGTTATTGATGTGCATAAAGAAAATGGTTTTCCTATAGACAGTCGTGAAAATAAAAAGAAATTGATTAAATTTTATAAAAAATAGAGAATTAATGAGATTATTTCTTTAGCGTTGAAAGATAAATTTCGAGCTAATCGCAAAAACGTGTTAGTAAAATACGACTGTAAATAAGATATAATAAGGGTTTAAAAAGGATTACTTACAAATGCTTGTAAGAAAACACTAAAAAATGTTTAAATTGTGATTCAAAACAGACTCAAAAGTATGGCATAAAAAAACAGCTTACAAAGATATAAATGCAACACTTGTGGCAAAGTATTTAAGTCAAAAAGATCTATTTATAGTCAAATAAATAACTATCAAGTAGAAAGAAAAAGGCATGACTTTAGAGTAGTAACTTTAGAATGTGATACAACTTTTTATGGCAAGAGAAAAGATAAGTTAGGAACCGTTATTTTTTATGATGCTTAGATTCAAGTACTAAAATGCAAGATCTTGTTGTGGGAGCATGTTGAAAAAGAAAAGTGTGAATATTACAAAAAATCATTCAAGCAATTACTCTCCCCTTAGGATATACGATTAATAATTTTACTATGGACGGTAAAAGAGTCTTACACACTGTGTTCAAAGAGTATATGACACCAATGTGCCACTTTCATCAAAAACAAATAGTACAAAGGTACATAACTAAAAACCCTAAGTTACAAGGTTGGCGTGCTAAATATGAAAATTTTCTAGCTGAGATGACAGTCAATTATGAGACTGGTGAAGCAACTTACACTCACTATAAGCTAAGAGCAGCTTACACTAGTTTATGCTCTAATCTGTACTATCTTTTCACATATAAAAATAACAAAGCATTTTGCACTCCAAATAAAACAAATCATCTTGATGGTGGTAAATTTTCAGATTTAAAAAATAGGATTAGAGTACATAGAGGTTTATCTATATTATTGAAGAAAAAATTGGTTGACTACTATCTACTAAATAACGGTAGAAAATAGTGAAAAACCAACTCATTTTTGCGATTAGATCAATTTTCTAAAGAATAATGGGGTACAAGATTATTATAATAGACCGCACCGTGTTGGACAGCACCAACAATTATTGTTCTTTTTGCTCCAAGCATCTTCTCTCCAAATAAGTCCACCAACCCAAATAAAACAAAAGTAAAAGCAAAAAAAAACCCATAAGTTAAATTTTTTGCTTTTCACTCATACCAAGTTTATTTGTGAAATATAGTGCGATAATTGCTTGGAAACCTTAAAAACCAAATCTATCCCAAAATTCAATACCCCAGACAATCCAAAATGGTGCAGATAAGGTTCTATATTGTTGTTGCATAAAAAATAGTCCTTTAAATCAAGAATATAAGAAGATAATTCAAGCATTGTATGGCTTTATTTTCAATGAGATAGTGATTCTTTTAATAAGTTTATTATAGACATAATGTTTATAGGAGCTGTTTCTGCCTTTAAGATTCTCTTACCAAGTTTTATGGTAGCAAAATCATTTCTTTTAAAGTTAGTCATTTCTATATCACTAAATCCCCCTTCAGGGCCTATGAATATATGTATATCCTTTGCAGTTTTAATTTTGTCAGAAAGGTCTGTTGCATTTGTAGCATAAGGGCAAAGAGTGATATTAAATTGATCTTTAGGTATATCTAAAGACTTTAGCTCTATAGGAACATATATTTTTGGAACAAAAACTCTTCTTGATTGTTCAGAAGCACCTATAGCTATTTTTTGCCAACGCTCTAGTTTCTTCTCTATATTTTTAGAATCAAATTTTAAATTTGTAAAGTCCGTGATGATTGGGTAAATATTGTTAACACCAAGTTCTGTAGCTTTTTGAATTACTAATTCAAAGTTTTCAATTTTTATAAGAGACTGATAAAGATTTATCCTATAGCTATTTTCATTATCAATTTTAGAAGTATTGATTATATTTAGCTCAATAGCTTTATTAGTTATACTAATTATTTCAGTACTATACTCAAGTCCATCAAGGTTATTAAAAAGTACAATGCTATCATTTTTCTTTAGGCGTAAAACATTTTTAAAATAATTATAGTACTCACCTGTTACGGAAACATTTTGTGTAGAACTGGAAATGTCAGCAAAAAAAGCTCTAATAGTTCTCATATTATTTTTATTTGATAAAATACTATCCTTAATTATAGTTTTTTTTAAAAAAATGAGTAGGTTAAAATGCGTATTTTAAATAAAAGTTTTATGACAAATTTAATTGCCTTAGTAATTACATCTATAGGGGTTTATATAGCAGATAAGCATGTCACAAATATTGGTTTTTACGCTTTATCTGGAGCATTAACAAATTGGATAGCTATCTATATGCTATTTGAAAAAATACCTTTTGTATATGGCTCTGGGATTATACCTAATAAATTTGAAAGCTTTAAATCTGCCATCAAAAAAATGATTATGGAACAGTTCTTTTCATCTAAAAATTTAGATAAATTTCTAAATGGTGATGAGATTAAAAAGTATGCAAAAGCAACTATTTCAAAAAAGATTGATCATAATAAGATTTTTGATAGTTTTGTGGCTCTGCTCTTAGATAGTAAGTATGTTAGCTTAATCAATATGTTTATGAGTGATAACACTCTTGAAAAGTTGCGTGAATCATTTATTGTCAAGATAGATGAAAGTCTCGAGCAAATAATTGAAAATGTAGATATAGATATTTCTAAAATATCAGTACAAGAAATCGCAAAAATTGAAAAAGTAATCAATACGAGATTAAAAGAGCTAACCCCAAGCATGGTCAAAGAATTAATTCAAAAAATAATCCGTGAGCATCTAGGCTGGTTAGTAGTCTGGGGAGGAGTATTTGGTGGATTAATAGGCTTGGTTTTAAGTTTTATTTCTTAAGAATATTCTTAGTTACAGGCGATCCTACTCCTAATAGATTTTTAGATATTAGTATTTCTTGATTTTTCTTTTTTTGTGCTTTTAGGTTATCTTCAAGCCATGGTTTTAAGTCTTTTAGGATATGACTTAATGCTTTGTTTGTTAATTTTGCATATGATTCAGATGAAACATTATTAGAAGTTAGTGCTTGCTGATACTTAATGGTTTTTATATTTGTCTCACCAGTTTTTTCATATTTTAAATAGAATGTTATATAAAATAAAAATTGTTTATTATCAAGGTCAATAATCGGGCCAAAAGGAGTTGAGCCAGATAGTGTGAAGTCTTGGCGGATATTTATATCTTGAAAAGCAATGCTATCAACAACATTGTGATCTAATAAATATTCAAACACTGCAACTGTAAGCATTTTTGATATAGGTATAGCCCAGACACTATCATCAAAAGGATGTAGTTGATTATCTTTTACATAAAACATCTCAGTAGATTTTGATGCTTGAGTTTGTATGTTGTATACAAGTAAGGTAGCATCTATAGCTGCATTCTCAGTATTTGGTAAAGCTTTCTGTTCAATCTGATTACTAAAAATTATATATTGTTTTTCATCGGGAACTTTTATAGGTCCGCCAACTAGAGAAAAAGCAAACAGCTGAATTGGTAAGATTAAAGTTGTTAAAATTGATAAATATTTTTTCATCATAATTTCCTTAATATTCTACGCCTCTAACCACAATTGATGGATCATAATGGAGCATTCTCATGACATCATTTAAGCGAGTGATAGTTTCTTGACTTTCTGTCATTGTTTCATTGAAGTTTAGTAGTGTTGTATTAAAATATATAGATGAGTTGTTAAGGTTATAAAGTAGTATATTTATACTATCAGTAAACTCATTAAATCTATCTAAGTTTTGTGGCGACATCATCTTGTTTATTTTTTTAGAAATTTCTTGGAGTGAATTTGCAATTCCTCCAACTTTATTAAGAATACTTTCAAATTGAGATGGCTTTGATATTATCTCAGGCGTTTTGCCTTTTTCTTTAGTCATAAGCTCTAAGTCAGTATTATTCTTTCCTATATCTAAAGAAAGCTCAACTTTTGATTGACCTGTAATCCCTATTGTTTGTAAGGATGCAATTGTTTGTTTGTAGATTGGTATATCATTATGTATTTGCATAGATACACTTACAAGCTCGGGATCTTTTCTGTTTATATAAATATTAGAAACTTTACCAATACTAAAGCCTTTATAAGATACATCCGAGCCAACATTAAGCCCCGTGATACTTTTAAATTTTGTTATGTATGTTGTAGATGCTTGAGTTTTAAATCCTCCCGATAGGAAAAATGCAATAAAAATCATTGCAAATAACATAAAAATAACAAATAAACCTGCGATAAGATTTTTTACACTATTTTCATACATTAGTTTTGCTCCTTGTTTTTAGTGTCACCATGTGAACTAAAGAATTTCTTTATACTTTCATATTGTGTTTGCTTTGATACAAAATCTACTGTGTCATGAATCATTATTTTTTTCTCATCCATATATATAATATCATCAACAATATTCCAAATTGTACTTAGATCATGAGTGATCATTACAACAGACATTACAAGCTCTTCTTTTAAATAAAGTATAAGCTCGTCCATAGCTCTGGCAGAGTAGGGGTCAAGCCCAGCATTTGGCTCATCTAAAAACACAATCTTAGGATCTAAAACTATAGTCCTAGCTAAAGCCACTCTTTTGAGCATACCGCCACTAAGCTCTGAAGGATACTTGTTAAAAGCATCTTCATTTAAGCCAACCATTTTTAGCTTCACGATTGCTATATCTGTAAGTATGTCTTCAGGTAGTTTAGTATGCTGTCTCAATGGGAATATAACATTTTGTAAATTTGTCAATGAAGAGAAAAGAGCGCAATGCTGAAACATCATGCTCATATTTGCAGATATTTCTTTACGCTTGACAGGGTTGTCTACCAATTTTGAAATTTCTTGGTCTTGTAAAAAAATCTTACCAGAGTGTATTGGTTGAAGCATTAGTATCTCTCGCATAAGAGTAGTTTTACCACAACCACTAGCACCTATTATACAGCTAATCTTTTTAGTAGAAATATCAAGGTCAAGATCCTTGTGAATCCATTCTTTGCCAAATTTTGTACTAAGATTTCTTATTTCGATTAGATTTTCAGACATATATTAAGCTATTCCACTTAAGCCAACAGCAAATATCGCATCGACTATTATTATCAAAAATATAGAGTAAACAACACTTTCTGTAGTAGCTTTACCAACACTTTGAGAGTCTCTTTTAACAGAGATACCTTTTAAACAACCAATTCCTGCAATAACTATTGCAAAGAACGGTGTTTTTAACAATCCGATATAAAAATTGTTTACATTCACGTGACTAAAAAGTCTTGCTATGAATTGTAGAGGAGTGATGCCAGCTATAGCACTAGTTATAATCATGCCACCAATTATATTTGCAACCATTGCTACAACAGTAAGCACGGGTAGGCTTATCATTAACGCAGTGATTCTTGGAAGTACTAAGCGTTGCATTGGATCTTCACCAATAGTTTGTATAGCATCAATCTCTTCATTAATTTTCATTATACCAATTTCAGAAGTAAAAGCTGAACCGCTCCGACCAGCTATGATTATCGCTGTAAATAGGGGGGCAAACTCTCTAAAAGAGGATATGCCTAGCATATCTACTACAAATTTTTGTGTACCATATTGCATCATCATATTTAATGGAAGGTAGGTAAGAACTAAGCCAATGATTAAAGAAAGAAGTATAATTATACTTAAAGCTTTAATTGTAGAATCATAAGTTATTCCAATAACTATAGAAAAAAATGATTGGTAAGGGCGTCTCAAAAATTTAAGATAACCCATTACTATAGCTCCTAAAAAAGACATACTTATTTTAATTTCATTTATTAAGCTGTTGGTGTTTTTACCAAGCATATAGATGCTATTAAAAACCATATTTGTTTTTTCTTTAAATTCATCATCTTCTTTTGTTGGTAAATTGCTACTTACTAGTTTAATAAGGTTTTTATTTTTTTCTGAACAATTAACTAAATCATCTTCAGATAGCTGAAGATCTGCTAGAATTTTTAATATAATGTATGCACCAGAAGTATCAAGCTCTTGTATCTCAGAACCATCAATATGATTGATTTTACTTGAGAGGTTAGATAATTTTTTTGCGACTATTTTAGTATCAACGCTTTTGAGGGTCATCGGACCTTTTAAATATAAAGTATTGTAAGATATGGCTAAATTCATTTTAATAAATCGCTTTATAAGCACTACTTTACGTTAATAATACTAAAAAATACCTATTTATGCTAACAATGATTATTATATGTGTTCTTAACAAGTTTTAATGCCATCGTATTGGTCTAATTTATTATGACTAATAATGCCTTCAATTCTAGTTTTATACTCATCTCCTTCAAGTTCAGAATAATTCTCCAAATTGTTAAGTAACTCTGTAGGTGGAAGTTTTCCATTATTAATTTTTTGGCGAACTTCTCGGAAGTCTTTAAATTTAGAGCCTGTGTTTAGCCTATTGTAATATCCAAGTACGCTTTGAGTAGCATTGTCAAAAGTTTCTAAGTAGACATCAGCACCAGCAGCCTTAGCATGGCACCACTCTCTAAAACAATGTAAGCCAAAGTAGTTATTATAGTCTTTAGCAAATCTTGAGCTACCCCAGCCACTTTCAAGTATTGCTTGAGCTAGGATAAAGCTTGTAGGAATAGTACCTATTTTAATATCCAGAAGCTCTAATTTCTCCTTTATAGTGTGAGCATCTTTAATTTTGTAATATTCTATATATCTATCTAGTTTAGCTTGCTCAGTAGCGTTAAGGGATTTATTTTTTTGAAAAGATTGAGTAAGTTTTTTAAGCTCATTTTTCTCAGCAAAGATTTCTTTATCAGCATTGCAACTAGCAGCTAGCATATATTCTATAAATATTTTTTTCTTTTCTTTAATATCTTGTATACTAGCAAAGTCAGGCTTTTTGATATCTTTAATTAACTTAGAGTTTGTGGCGATATTATAATTATCGCTTTGGTTTATGGTAGTATTTTTAAACGGTAGTGTTCCTGTGATTAGTATAAAAACACAAGTAATTACAATTAAACGAACAATTTTATTCTTAAAAAGTTTCATATTTAAAGTCCATATCGCCTTCATCTTCTATAGATTCTGCTAGTTTAACAGTTAATTCATACATGTCTTCAGGCAAATCACTTTTAAAACTAACTGCTTCATCTGTTCTTGGATGGATAAAAGAAAGGCTATAAGCATGCAGTGCTTGTCTTGTGAAATCTTCGATACCTAGCTCTTTGAGTTTTGTAGAAGGTTTATTGTATGTTTGATCACCAACAAGAGGGTGTTTGATACTCTGCATATGTACGCGTATCTGATGAGTTCTGCCTGTCTCAAGTTGGCATTCAATAAGAGTGAAACCTTCATAATTCTCATAGGGAATATAGTTTGTAATAGCTTCTTTACCATTACTGTTTATTGCCATTTTAATGCGATTGTTTGGATCACGACCTATTGGTTCATCAACAGTTCCATCTTCAAAGAGATCACCGTCAATTATAGCTATATACTTACGCGAAACACTTCTTTCAGAGAGCTGATTTACTAAGCTATGGTAAGCAAGACTACTTTTAGCTGCCACTATAAGTCCTGTAGTATTTTTATCTAACCTATGAACTATACCAGCTCTAGGGAGATTTTTTTGATTATCATACATTCCTAGAAGAGCATTTGAAATTGTACCTGTCATATTGCCAGCCCCTGGATGAACAACCATATCAGCAGGTTTATCAATAACAATAATATCATTATCCTCATAAACAATGTTTAGCTCTATATCTTCAGCAACCCATTCATTTTTAGGTAAAATTTCAATATTGATACTAATCTCCTCATCACCAAGCAATATATACTTAGGTTTACTGTTAGAGTTATTTACCTTTATTGAGCCATCTTTTATCCATTTATGAATTTGAGAGCGAGAGAATTCATCAAATAATTCGTTGATAGCAACATCTAATCTTTTTCCCGCATGCTCTGTTGTTAGAATAATGTTTTGCTCAAATTTATTTGATAGTGTATTATTATTTTCCATATTTGGTACGAAAATCTCCTAAGCGTTTCTACTTTAATAAAAAAATTATACTAAAAATTTTCAAAGGATAGTTAATTAAATGACCAGGTTTTTATCAATACTGACTATAATTGCACTTATTTTGTCATTAGTAAGTTGTGGTGCTAAAAAAAATAGTGAGTTACCGCAAGTTTATACAGGCTACACAGCTAGTTTTATTTATGCAAAAGCTCATCAGCAAATGCATAATCAGGAATATTTCGATGCAATTCGCTCATATCAGTCTTTAGCAGCACAGTATCCTTTTACGTCATTAGCTGAGAAAGGGATGGTTGATTTGGTATATGTATACTATATGGATGATGAAGAAACAATGTCGTTAGCTCTTGCTCAACAATTTATAAAAATGTACCCATACAGTAAATATAAGGGTTATGTATATTATATGATTGGTGTAATTGGCTTCGATGATGGTAGAGGACTTATACAAACTTATGCTCCTTATGATATGACTCATCACGATCCTACAGGGTATACAGACGCTTATGTGAATTTTGAAAAAGCTTTAGCTTTAGAACCAAAAGGAGCATTTGTACCTGATGCTAAGCGAAGAATGGTTTATATTAATAATATTGTTTCAAAACATTATTATGAAATTGCGTACTTTTATTTTAAGCGAGGGGCATATAATGCAGCCATAGATAGAGCAGCAGAAGTTATAAGGGATTACCCACAAAGTGAATCAACAGAAGATGCTTTAGTACTAACTATAAGAGCGTATAAAACTCTAGGTTTAAATGATCAGGCAGAAGCTAACATAAAAGTACTCAGAAAAAATTATCCTAAAAATAAATATCTTATTAATATGCGTGCAGATGATATCGTTCCAAGTATGTTTGATAGATTATTTGGTTGGTTTTAAATAGATTGATAATATAAAAATAATTATATTTTATACAAGTAGACATCTTAACACCTAAGTGTCCCAAATTAAAGGGTATGATCAGGTCTGTCTTGTCTAAGTCATATCTTGTGTATAAATGTTTTTGAGCGTTCTTCTCAACTTATCAAAATCAACTAATTTGTTTAACTTAACAAATTTATTATTACTACCTAATGAGTCTTCTAAACCTAAAAAGAAAAAATCCATAACAACTTAAATAAAAATATCTTAGACATCTAGATTTATGAGATTCAATTTGTAAGTGTGACAAAATAATTGTTGCACTAAAAAAATAAGTTAGATATTGTCTCACTTGCTAAAAATCTACTTAAGGAATCACCATAGGACCATCCTACACACAACTTACTCAAGTACAAAGATACCAGATTGGATAACTATTGATAATAGGTGTTTCTAAAACACAAATAGCCATGGAAGTTGGTTGTAACCAAAGTAGCATATACAAAGAGATAAACCGTAACACCGGCAAACGAGGTTATAGACCTAAACAAGAACAATCACTTGCAAACTCAAGAAAACGTAAAGGCAACAAACAAATTAGGCAATTTGGTTGGAGCTATGTAGAGCATCTTATCAAACAGTATTGGTATCCAGAGCAAATAAGTGGCGGTTTAACATCTAATGGGTGGGTTAGATGTCATAAGTGCTGAAAGCATCTATAAGTATATCTATGGGAATAAAGAAAGAGGCGTTGACTTACACACTTATTTGCGTTGTCAGAAAACTTATCGTAAAAGAGGTACGGCTAGTCAAGAGCATAGAGGCCAAATACAAAATAGAGTTTCAATACATGAGAGAGACTTTGTTATAGATGAACTAAGTAGACTTGGAGATTTTGAGGGATACACTATTATTGGTAAAGATCACAAGGGTGACTTATTAACACTAGTTGATAGAGTATCTAAACTAACTAAAATTAAATTTTTGGCTAGTAAGAATGCTGAAAACTTAGCAAACAGTTTAATACAAATACTTAATGCGTCACATACTCACTCAATCACTTTTGATAATGGTAAAGAGTTTTCCAAACACATGCTAATATCAGAAGTATTAAATATAGATATATTTTTTGCGGATACATACTCTTCTTGGCAACGTGGCACCAATGAAAATACAAATGGGTTAATTAGATAATTCTTCCCTAAAAACCTGAGATTAGATAATATTACTTAAGACGAAACTAGAAGAGTTGCAAACCTATTGAACAACAGACATAGAAAAAGTCTTGGATTCAAAACTCCTCTTCAGGTAGACTCTATAAATAAGGTTGTCGCACTTGGTACTTGAATCTAAGTACCAATAACTATTAGAAAATTAAACTTATTATTTAGTTCAAGAAACTAGGTAGGGAGAGTATAGGTAATTTGCTTTTTAAGGATAGTCTAAAGAATATATTGACTTAAATCTTTATCTTTAACTATGTTGCCTAACTTACTATTTACATAATCAGTAGTAATATTTACTGTTTTATCATCAAGTTCTGGAGCATCAAAAGAAATTTCTTCAAGTAGCTTTTCCATAACAGTATGAAGTCTTCTAGCGCCAATATTTTCAACTTCTTCATTTACTTGATAAGAAATCTCAGCAATTCGTTGAATAGAATCATCCTCGAATTTTAAATCTAAGCCTTCAGTTTGCATAAGTGCAACATATTGCTTTAATATTGAGCAATCAGGTTCTTTTAGAATTCTAACAAAATCACTTATCTCAAGAGATTTTAGCTCTACACGAATAGGTAGTCTACCTTGAATTTCTGGGATAAGGTCAGAGGGTTTAGCTACATGGAATGCACCAGATGCGATAAATAGTATATGGTCAGTTTTAATCATTCCATACTTAGTAGAAACAGTTGAGCCTTCTACTAATGGTAGTAAATCGCGTTGGACACCTTCGCGAGATATATCAGCGCCATTGTTGCCAGTTTTTTTGCAGACTTTGTCTATTTCATCTAAGAAAACAATACCGTTTTGCTCAACAGACTCTAATGCACGAGCTTTGATATCTTCTTCATTCACAAGTTTAGCAGCTTCTTCATCTCTTAGATGTTTGATAGCATCCTTTATTTTCATTTTTTTGTTTTTCTTTTTATCACTACTTAAATTAGAGAATAAATCTTGAATTTGGTTAGTCATATCTTCCATACCTGGAGGACCCATTACACCTACAGATTTAGGAGTAGCAGCAATTTCGATTTCGATTTCTTTATCATCTAACTCGCTATTTTGAATTTTCTTTCTAAATATTTCACGTGTTTTGTTTTCTTTCTCTTTTTTAGAAGCAGATTCTTCTGTTGGCTCATTTGCAATGCCACCTTTTGATTCAGCAGTTCGAGCTGGTGGTAAAAGTACATCAAGTACTTTTTCTTCTGCTTGTGTAGCGGCTTTGTTAGCATATAGCTTTTTGGCATCTTCACGCTTCATTTTTACAGCCATTTCTACAAGGTCGCGGATTATAGACTCTACATCCTTACCTACATAACCAACCTCTGTAAATTTAGTAGCTTCAACCTTTATAAAAGGTGCATCAGCAAGTTTTGCTAATCTACGAGCAATTTCTGTCTTACCAACACCTGTAGGGCCTATCATTAGGATATTTTTAGGAGTAACTTCTTGACGCATCTCACCTTTGAGTTGCATTCTTCTCCATCTATTACGCAAAGCGATAGCAACTGCTTTTTTAGCATCATTTTGACCAATTATGTGGCGCTCTAATTCTGTTACAATATTTTTAGGAGTCATATTTTAACTCTCCTTTTTGCTATCTAAATTTTTTATAGTAAAGTTGTGGTTTGTGTAAATACAAGTATCTGCTGCTACAGTTAAACTTTTTTCAACTATTTCTCTAGCAGAAAGGTCAGTATTTTCAACTAAGGCAGTTGCTGCAGAGCGAGCGTAAGTAGATCCCGAGCCAATTGATATAATGTCGTTCTTATCTGAAGCCATAACATCACCCACACCAGAAATTAACAGAGATTTGTTTTCATCAGCAACTATAATCATAGCTTCTAATTTGCTAAGCATTCTATCAAGACGCCATTCACGTACCATTTCAACAGCAGCTCTTTCAAGATTACCATGATAAAACTCTAGTTTTTGTTCGAATTTTTCAAATAAGGTGAATGCATCTGCAGTAGAGCCTGCAAAACCTGTAAGAACCTTATCACCGTTTAGAGTTCTAACTTTTACGATATTATCCTTTGCAATAGTGTGTCCTAAAGTTGCTTGACCATCACCACCCATAACTACTTTGCCATTTTTTCTTACACAAAGTATAGTAGTACCTTTCATTATTTCCATGTTACCAACCTGATTTTTGTGGGTTTAATAATTATACATTTTTATTTTTTATAGATATGGGGGATAATTGTATTTTTACAAGTTTTTTAATTATAAAAATGATAAATTCGACCACAAGCTTTTAAAATTATGATATATTTTAGCCTGTTAACAATATAAAAAAAATAATCTATGAGTAACCTAACATTTAAAGGAACAATTTCATTAGCTACAGCAATATATAAAAAGTCATTAAAACTAACTCTTGTGTTGGCATTTGTGCTTTCATTTATATCAGAGTACTGTTTTGTATATCTTATGAGACATGGAATGCTAGATTATATAGAAAGCAATGGCAAAGATATCCCAGTAAACTTTCCTTCTGGAAACATTTTGGCTTTTATGGTGTTGGTTATAATCGTAGCAACAATTTTTGTATATGCAATGATAATCTTGCTACAAGGTATACTAATCAAGCAAGATATGAAAAATTCTGATGCTTTAAGATTGTTACTACAAGTTTTCTCTAAAAGGATCTTTGTCTTTATAGAAGCGTTTCTCCTATCTATGATAGTGATGAGTATTCTTACAGTATTTTTTCAATATTTGGGTATGTTTATAGCAACTCTATTGTTTTTTACTGTACTGCCAGCTGTACTTTTAGGACAAAAAGGAGCTGTTGATGCTATAAGAGAAAATTTCGTGTTCATAAAAGAAAATTTCTTTTATATGGTTAGATTAACTCTAGCGGTAGTAGCTTTAATGGGTATAAAAACACTTTTGACATTTGGTTTAGCTTATATATTTAAAAGTATTAATATAGAAATAAACCCATTAGAAACTAGTGTACAAAATATCATTGTTACAGTTATTGATTCTCTTATCATTCCGTTTATTTTTTCAATAACAGTGGCTACATTTTTAGCAAATACAAAAGAAAATTAAATAAATTAATCATATGGTTTATTTATAGATAAATCTTTATCCTCACTAAAGCCTTTTAAGTGTTTAGAATAGCTTATAACTATTTTATAACGATCTAAAAGAGAGGTTATAGTGGCTTTTTTATTATAAATTTGTTGTTTATTTTTTATAAAACTTAGATTCAAGTACCAAGTGCGACAACCTTATTTCTAGATTCTATCTGAAGAGGAGTGTTGAATCCAAGACTTTTTCTAGGTCTGTTGTTCAATAGGTTTTCAACTCTTCTAGTTTGGTCTTAAGTAATATTATCTAATCTCAGGTTTTTAGAGAAGAATTATCTAATTAACCCATTTGTATTTTCATTGGTGCCACGTTGCCAAGAAGAGTATGTATCAGCAAAAAATATATCTATATTTAATACTTCTGATATTAGCATGTGTTTGGAAAACTCTTTACCATTATCAAAAGTGATTGAGTGAGTATGTGACGCATTAAGTATTTGTATTAAACTGTTTGCTAAGTTTTCAGCATTCTTACTAGCCAAAGGTTTAATTTATTTAGTTTAGATACTCTATCAACTAGTGTTAATAAGTCACCCTTGTGATCTTTACCAATAATAGTGTATCCCTCAAAATCTCCAAGTCTACTTAGTTCATCTATAACAAAGTCTCTCTCATGTATTGAAACTCTATTTTGTATTTGGCCTCTATGCTCTTGACTAGCCGTACCTCTTTTACGATAAGTTTTCTGACAACGCAAATAAGTGTGTAAGTCACCGCCTCTTTCTTTATTCCCATAGATATACTTATAGATGCTTTCAGCACTTATGACATCTAACCCACCCATTAGATGTTAAACCGCCACTTATTCGCTCTGGATAACAATACTGTTTGATAAGATGCTCTACATAGCTCCAACCAAATTGCCTAATTTGTTTGTTGCCTTTACGTTTTCTTGAGTTTGCAGTGTGATTGTTCTTGTTTAAGTCTATAACCTCTTTTGCCGGTGTTACGGTTTATCTCTTTGTATATGCTACTTTGGTTACAACCAACTTCCATGGCTATTTGTGTTTTTGAAACACCTATTTGCCGCTTGAATACCATTTCCATGATTATAATCCAAGTCGATAATTAGTATAGATATAAAAATATATTTGATTATCTTTGATTGCAGTGGCGAATGTTTGAGTGAAAGCTTGTAAAGTGTATAGAGATGAAGTGTAATTTTATGAGCTCTTAATTTCTTTAATATGTTTTGAAGGGTTAATAATATTTAAAAACTGGATATATTAATCATCAAAGGTGAAATTATTGATTTTGTAAGAGTTTATAATATTATTGTTTTCAGCTTTTTGTTTAGCAAGCTTTACGATATCTAGTCTTTTATATTGCTTATCAGATCCTGTTAAATTAAGGTGTTTTTTGAAAATTTCAAAATTATGAAAGAAATTTATGTTTGACATAGTTTTTTTCCAATATTACGCATTGAGTAATAATTAAACTGATATGTTGAGTCAAAAGTAACAGGTTTTAGCAGAAAAGATAGATTGAAAGTACCTCTTACGTTGAGTATATTAAACCTTACTATCAATTAGTTTTTTAGTAGCTTTTTTTAGTTCACTTCTATAATGATCAAGGTTTTTAGCTGTCTCTTCTTTTAGATCTTTTATCTGCTGAGTAAGAAATGTGATTTGACTTTCCAAACTTTCTTTCATATCTGTAATTCTTTGCTTAGATTGCTCTTGTACTAAGTCACAATATGATTTTGCATCTTTTGCTAGTCTTTCAGCTGTTTCTCTTCGGATGCTTTCTTTTACTAATGCAGAGTATAATTTTTTGATTTTTACTTCTTCATTTGTTTCATTTAGTAATGTAGACCATTCTTCTGATATATTACTAAAAAGCACTAACTCATCAATTTCGGAAAGTATTTTTATTGCATTTTGACTAATATCCATTAGATTTTAATCCTTGTATCAATTTATGTGGAGTATTTTTGGAATAAGCAATCAGCTGTAGTGCTTATAAACTTAATAACATTGGTTATTTAAATAATACCTAATAGTAGGAGTAATTAAAAGAGTATTTTTAAATTTTTTTGTATATGTTGCTTGGTAGCTATTGATTCATAGTATAAACTAGTTTTATCTAAGTTTTAGTAGAGGTTTTGATACTATGATTATAAAAGATAATGATCATATTTTTAATTCATTAGGTAAGTTAAAATACTCTGCACGTAGAGGAATGCTTGAACTTGATATTCTTTTAGCTCCATACTTAAATAATTGTTATTTAGATGAGACAAAAGAGGATAAGAAACTTTTTATAGAATTCATGACTAGTGAGGATAATGATATCTTTGATTGGTTATTTAAAGGTGTAACGCCTCCGAGTAAATTTGAATCTTTAGTAAATAAGATTATTCAAGAAAAGATAATTGATAATCAGAATAAATTCTTAAATAATTGAAAAAAAATTATAAAAAGAGAGAAGTCGTATGAATGAATTATTAAATCACACAGGTAGTTTTCCTATTTCCCAAGCAATAATGAGTATTTCTAATCACTGGCTAACTAATGAAAAAGAAGTTGTTACTAGTCTAGTTGAAAAAGCACAAGTTACAAATATTCAAAAAGCTAAAATTCGCGAGCAGGCATATAAGCTTGTAGATGCTGTTAGAAAAAACAGGCTCAAAAAATCTGGTATAGATGCTTTCATGATTGAGTATGATTTATCTTCTGAGGAAGGTATTGTGCTGATGTGCTTAGCAGAAGCATTATTAAGAGTACCTGATAGCTATACGATAGATCTTTTGATAAAAGATAAGCTTACAAGTGCTGCATGGAAAGATCATGTAGGTTCTGAGAAGCATTTATTTGTAAATGCTGCTACTTGGAGCTTAATGCTTACAGGAAGTATTTTAAAAGAAAAAAGAAGCTCTTTCAGAAGCGTATTTCAAAAATTGATTAAAAAATCTAGTGAGCCAGTAATTCGCCAAGCTATGAAACAAGCAATGAAAATAGTTGGTAAGCAATATGTACTTGGAGAGACTATTGAAGAGGCTCTAAAAGTTTCAGAGAAAAAAGCTCAGCAAGGTTATACATATTCTTATGACATGCTTGGTGAAGCTGCCATGACTATGGATGATGCTGACTGGTACTATAAGCAGTATTATGATGCTGTAAATGAGTTTGCTAAATATGCTGTTAATGATGAGATAAAGAAAAACCCTGGTATCTCTATAAAACTATCAGCGCTTCATCCTCGTTATGAAGTTGCTCAGCATGAAAGAGTACACACAGAGCTTTATCCTAAGCTTTTAAGGATTACAGAGCTTGCTAAAAACCTAAATGTAGGTATGAATATAGATGCCGAAGAAACAGAGCTGTTACAAATTTCATTAGAGCTAGTTGAAAGGCTTGCTAATGAGCCGTCTTTAGAAGGGTTTGATGGCATAGGTATTGTAGTTCAAGCCTACCAAAAAAGAGCACCTTTTGTACTAGACTATTTAGCAAATCTTGCTGAGAAAACTAATCGTAGGTTTATGATTAGGCTTGTTAAAGGAGCTTATTGGGATGCTGAAATTAAGCATGCTCAGGAAATGGGACTAGATGGGTATCCTGTATTTACACGTAAGTATCATACAGATGTGTCATATCAAGCATGTATAAAACAACTTTTTGAGAATAATCAGTATATTTATCCACAATTTGCAACCCATAATGCACAAACAGTAGCTGTAGTAATGGAGCTTGCTAATGGAATTACTGATTTTGAATTTCAATGTTTACATGGAATGGGCGATGCCTTATATGATAATATCGTTGGTAAAGCAGATTATGAAAATATTCCATGCAGAATATATGCACCTGTTGGTGGCCATAAGCATTTGTTGGCATATCTTGTAAGAAGATTATTAGAAAATGGTGCTAATAGTTCATTTGTAAATAGAATTGTTGATGAGAATTTACCTATAGAAGAGCTTATAGAGAATCCTGTTAAAAAGGCTTTAGACTATGGTTGTAGCCAACACCCAAATATTCCTAATCCAAAAGACATACTTGCTCCAAGACTCAACTCACAAGGCTACAATATAAATGACTTTACTGAACTTGACTCTATGTATAGCAAAATTATCAAATATACAGCAAAAACTAGCTATAAAGCAAAACCGCTAATTACAGATGTCACAATAGATAAACAAGCCATAGAAGATGTTACTAACCCAAATAATGGTGAAGTAATAGGTACTGTTATAAATGCAGATGCAAAGCTTGCGAAAAAAGCTATGAAAAATGTTCACAATGGTTTTGAAGGCTGGAATGCAACACCTGCGAGTGAAAGAGCAGATATACTAGAGAAATTTGCGGATTTATTAGAAAAGCAAACTGCAGAGTTTATCGCTATTGCTATGATAGAAGCAGGTAAGACAATATCAAATGCTATAGACGAAATCCGTGAAGCTGTAGATTTTTGTCGTTACTACGCTGCTCAAGCTAGAGCAGAGTTTAGAGGGCCATTAGAGTTACCTGCGTTATCAGAAAATCTACAACATATAGAGTTCACAGGTCGTGGAGCGATGGTTTGTATCAGTCCATGGAACTTCCCATTAGCAATATTTTTAGGTCAAGTTGCTGCAGTATTAGCAGCAGGTAATACAGTAGTTGCAAAGCCAGCTGAGCAGACTTCAATCATTGCCTATAAAGCGGTGAAATTGCTCTTTAAAGCAGGGCTACCTAAAAATGTATTGCAATTTGTGCCTGGTCTTGGTGGTGTAGTTGGTACAGCTATTGTAAAAAGTATTTACTGTAAAGGTGTTATATTTACAGGTTCTACAGAAGTTGCTGCGATTCTCAATCAAACTCTAGCTAAAAAAGATAGCGAGATAATACCTTTTATAGCTGAGACAGGCGGTCAAAATGCTATGATAGTAGATTCGTCATCACTACCTGAGCAAGTTACAGCTGATGTAATGCGTTCTGCTTTTGATAGTGCTGGTCAACGATGCTCTGCTCTAAGAGTACTTTGCTTACAAGAAGATATTGCTGATAGCTATATTAAAATGATCGTTGGAGCTATGAAAGAGCTAAAAGTAGCTGATTCTAAGTTTATAGATACAGATGTTGGACCTATAATTGACAAAAAAGCTGCAGATAATCTGAATGCTTATATCGAAGAGAAAAAGAAAAAATTTAAGCTTGTACATCAAGTGTCATCTGATAAAACAGCCGAAAGCGGTTCTTTTGTAATGCCTACAGCTTTTGAGATTGAGAAGATTTCTGATCTTGGTTGTGAGCAATTTGGCCCTGTGTTGCATATCCTTAGGTTCCAAGGCAATCAGCTTAGACAGCTTGTAATAGACATAAATGCTACAGGTTACGGCTTAACAGCTGGTGTGCATAGTAGAATTAACGAAGTTAAGAATTATATAAAAAACAACATCAAAGCGGGTAATGTCTATGTAAACAGAAATATCGTAGGAGCTGTAGTTGGTGTACAACCATTTGGTGGACAAGGTAAGTCTGGTACAGGTCCTAAAGCAGGTGGTCCATTCTATATGCATATATTAGCTAATGAAAAGTTGTCTAATGTAGGATCAGTAGAGGAAATTTACAATCCTGAGAAGTTAGCTGAGCAACAAAGCCAAACTAAAAAGCTTATTAAATCAAAATACAGTATTACAAATATTATAAGTGGCGATAGATCTAAATTATCTCAGCCAACATCATTAGTGAGTAAGTCTGGAGATAACATAGGTAATATGTATCTAGCAAACTCTACTATGGTAGATAAAGCAATAGATGTTGCTTATAAAGAGGCTGATAATTGGAATAATACTAATGCTGAACAAAGAGCTGAAATTATAGAGAAGTTCATAGAAGTTTTCGACAAACAAAGAAACATGATCGCTTCGTGTATAATGGTGGAATCAGAGCTTACAGCCGAAGATGCTCATGTTCAGATAAACAATGTTATCGAGCTTATTTCTTATTATTGCTTTCAAGCAAGAAATGAGTTTGCGTATCCAAAGCTTTTACCAAGCCCAACTGGCGAGATAGATGAAATAAGCTTAAAAGGCCGTGGTGTAGCTGTGAGTATTTGCTCAAGTGATGACTCTATAGTTAGATTTGTAGGTCAGGCTATTGCTGCTTTACTTGCCGGAAACACTGTGATTACTAAGGCTGCGTATTCAGGAAATCTTGTAGCATACAAGATTGTTAAAATGATGTTAAAAGCAGGTGTTAGCTCTAAGGTTATTCATCTTATAATTGGCGATGCTGAAGAGATAACATCAGCAATGTTATTGAACTCAAAAGTTGCTCTAGTAGCATTTTCTGGGAGTAATGATGCTGTTAAGCAGGTCCATCAAGCATTAGCGTTCAGCAGGGGAGCTATCTTACCTCTTATTGCTGAGAATGTAGAAAAAGTTGGTCATCAAAGCACTAAGTTCGCTATTGAGACTGCGTCGCCACTTTATTTACGCAGATTTGTAGTAGAAAAAACTGTAAGTGTAGATACTACAGCTTCAGGAGGTAATACATCTTTGATGAGCTTAGAAGAGTAGGATAGAATAGCTTCAAATTCCTTAGTTATTAAACTAGTTAAGAAGCTTTAACATAATCTTAGTGTTTTAAATTAGTTTGCTAATAATTATTGCAAATGCCTATACATGATGATATTTTTAATCGTTATGCCTTTGACCTTTTTAAAAAGATAAAAAGGCATTCTGATGATTTTTAAAATCAATAGACTACTTGCGCAATAGACATGTAGAAAATTTGAGCTATTATCTATAAGGCTTCTGATGGACCAATTATCTATTTTACGAGAAGTCTAATATATTAATTATAGATAAACATTTATAAGGAAAAATCAATGGTAAGTGATGCTTCAAAAAAAATGTCATTGTTTAGTGCTGTACTGATAGGTGCTACATCAATGGTAGGTTCAGGCTGGTTGTTTGGTACTCAACTTACAGCAAAAAATGCTGGTAACTGGGCTTTTTTAGCTTGGATATTAGCTGCTATATTAGTGTTTATGATAGCTTTATGTTTAGGTAAAATTGTTTCAATGTATCCTGTGCGAGGAGCTACTACAAGATCTAGTGCAATTTCTCATAATAGTGTTTTTGCGATGCCTTTTGCATTTGCTAACTGGTTTGGTATTGTTGTGGTTATATCTTCAGAAGCTTTGGCTACGACTCAGTATTTAGCTGGTGTGAAAACTATGGGTTGGTTGATGGAGAATCATGTACTAACTACAGCTGGAACATTATTTGCTTTATTTGTTTTAGTGGTATATTTGTTTGTAAACTTCTATGGTGTAAAGCTTTTAGCAAAGATCAATAATGGTGCAACTATATTTAAAATTACTGTACCAACTATTATTGTAGTAATTTTTGTTATATATGCTTTTACTCATAGTAATGATCATGTGAGTATTTTTTATTCCGATATTCCTGGGAATAGCGAGTTTGGTTTTAGCTCAGCTCTTACTGCTATAGTTGGTGGTGGTTTGATTTATACATTCAATGGCTTTCAGACAGTAGTAGCTTATGCAAGTGAAGTTAAAAACCCTGGTAAAAATGTAACTTTAGCAATATTTTTAGCACTAGTACTAGTACTTCTGCTTTACTTAGGTTTGCAGTATGCGTTTATGCAGGCTGTACCTCATGACTATCTTGTATCTAAAGGAGGTTGGGCTGGTCTTGATTTTGAGTCTCCATTATTGCAACTAGCAACTATGCTTGGTTTAGGTTATATTTCAATACTACTTATTGTTGATAGTATAATAAGTCCATCAGCTACAGGTTATATATTTCTGGGTGCATCTTCAAGAATGCTTTATGCTATGTCTAGTGAAGGTCAACTGCCAAGATATTTTGCTAAGATAGATGCCAAGGTAAATATTTCAAGAAGATCATTAATAGCAAATTTCTTACTGGCTGCTTTGTTTTTATTCTTCTCAGATAACTGGACCGCTTTGATGCTTGTGGTTACTGGTTTTCATATTATTGGATATATGGCTGCACCAATTAGTATGGGCGCATTAGCCTCTAAGACTAGAGTTTATGGTTTAGTTGTGTTTGTGATTCTTACTTTACTTCTAAATACAGTAGAAATTGAGACTAATGTACACATAGGTATTATTCTAATAGTATTAATGACTATTTATGGAAGTATAGAATATAGAAGAATCGGTATGCGAAACCTTTTACCTCTAGTATTACCTTTCATAATATTCGTTTGTATAGTATCACCAATTAACCACTATGTCTTTGAAGGCTTTGTCGGAGCAATATTTTATTGGTTTGTTACAGATAAAAGATATGTTTCTTTCTGTAAAAGAACTGCGAATGATAAAAATATAATAGTTGATTAAAAATCTTTATTTTCTTATTTTCCCCTAGTTATCTAACTCCTTCACACATATAATACATTCTTAGTTCTTTTAAAGAAATTAAGATTACTTATATGTCTAAAAATTCTAAGTGGATACTTCTTATACTCTGTCTAGGTTACTTTATAGATTTCTATGATTTAACTGTAATAAGTGTTTCTTATGTGGATTTGTTTAAGCAACAATTTGGCATTACAAACTCTATTGATATTCAAAAAATGTATTTTACAATAAATAATATACAGATGGTAGGTATTTTAGTTGGAGCTATTTTATTTGGTGCTTTATCTGATAGGTTTGGTCGTATTACAGTTATTAAATATAGTATCTTACTTTATTCTATTACAACTATATTGACTATCTTTGTATCTAATATTTATGTATTTATGGGGTTAAGGTTTTTATCTTATCTTGGATTAGCGAGTGAGTTTGCTATATCGACAGTGCTTATAGTTGAGTTCTTCCCACCTAAACTTGCTGCATGGGGTATGAGCTTACTATATATATTAGGTGTGTCTGGCGGGATTACAGCGACTGTATTTGGTATGTTTTCTTACAAGGCAATGTTTATGTTTGGTGGAGTAGCAGGACTTTTTATATTTAGTTTAAGAAAAGTACTAGAAGAGTCACCATATTTTATAGAGCTATATGGTTCAGATAAATTCAAAAAAGCAGGTAATATTTTTTACTTATTTAGAAACTATAGTAAGCCTTTGATTTTAAATTTTTTGATAACAATTCCGTACTTTTTTGTAATCACAGTTATGTTTGCATTGGTAAAATTTATCGCAAATGATGAGAATTTTGCAACATTAGTGAAGATATTTTTATTTGGTTTTTTTGCAGGTAATATCATCAGCTGTACTATCAGTGGGATTTATAATCAGTTCTTTAAGTCGCCAAGTTTATTTTTTATAGTAAATATAGTTATATTCCTAGCTAGTATTTTTATGTATAAATATATTGACTCAAATACTATATTTATCTACGGTGTTGTAATTGGCCTAATTGGCGGAGGCTATAATATTATGTCTGCTCAATATGCTGCTAATGAGTTTCCTACAGAAGTGCGTTCGCTAGCTACAAATATGATTTTTGCATTAGGTAGAACTAGTAGTATTTTCTTTGGCTTGATATTTACAAATTGGGTTTTAGATGAAGCTGGCTTTAGGTTCAATATAAATATTATGGCAATTTGTATAGCTATAATGGTTCTGTTAATAATTGTTTTTTATAAAAGAAAGAAAGTTTTGGTTAAATAAAGTATTATGACAAATAAAATATTATTTGGAATAACGGGAAGTGTCTCGGCATATAAAGCTATAAATCTAATCCGTTTATTTATAAAAAATGGATCAGAGTGTAAGGCTATAGTTACAAAAGGAGTAGAGCAGTTTATAAAGCCAGAACTTCTAGTAGCTTTAGGTTGTGATGTCTATACAGATGATAATCTTGATATGTTTGATTATCAGCAAAGTATGGCTCATATAACTCTATCTCGTTGGGCTGATAAAATATTTATAATACCAGCTTCGGCAAACACTATCGCAAAATTTGCTCATGGTCTTGCTGATGATTTATTAAGCCAGAGCATTCTTGCAAACAATAATAATTCTAAGGTTTATATAGCTCCAGCAATGAATGTGAATATGTTGAAGAATAGCCTTACACAAGAAAACATATCTAAGCTTCAATCTCTTGATTTTAATATTATAAATCCAAGCCAAGGCATTCAAGCTTGTGGAGATGTTGGAGGAGGTCGACTTGCAGAGCCCGAAGAACTATTTGAGATATTATCAACGCCTAAAGACTTTGAAGGTAAAAAAATTCTGATAACTGTGGGGGCAACTGTAGAAGATATTGATGGGGTTAGGTATTTATCAAATTATAGCTCTGGTAAGATGGGGGTTGCTTTGGTTAGTGAGTTACTTACAAGAGGAGCTATTGTCACAGTTTTAAAAGCAAAAACGACGATAAGTTTTGATATTAGTCATAGTAATTTAAATATTATCAATACTAAAAGTGCAGATGATATGAATGCTGCTATGCTACAGCAATCCCAAGATAGTGATATATTTATAGGTTGTGCAGCTGTTGCGGACTATAAAATCAAAGAAAAGTCTAATAATAAAATCAAAAAAACAAATGGTGATAATTTATCTTTAGAGTTTATCAAAAACCCTGATGTATTAGCTAATTGCAAAAAAGAATACCCCAATATATTTGCTATAGGTTTTGCAGCAGAATCTCAAAATATAATAGAATACGCACAAGCTAAACTAGAAAAGAAAAAGCTAAATATGATAGTTGCAAATTCGACAAGTGTATTTGTAAATGCTGCTTCTAGTGTGATTCTACTATCTCAGCAAAACACCAAAGAGTATAATAATGAATCAAAGTCACAAATTGCTAAATACATATTAGATTATGCTAGAGATATCTATTAGAAAAGTAAAAACCTCAAAAGATGCTATAACTATAGTTTCATTAAAGAATCAAGATATTGAGTTAGAAGTGCTGGATATAGGAGCGACTGTTTATTCCCTTAAAACAAAAGATAAAAATGATAATCTTGAAAATATAATTTTACAGTATTCTAATATTGATAATTATTTACGCAATCCTTCGTTTTATGGAGCTAGTATTGGTAGAGTTGCTGGTAGGATAAAAAATGGCGAATTTACTTTAAATTATAAAAAATATAAAGTTGCTACCAATGAAAAATGTGTTAATATTTTACATGGTGGTTCAAATAGTATCTCTTATAAAAAGTTTGATTTTGAAGTTTTTGAAAATAAAGTGAAATTCTCAAGACTACAAAAAAGTACAGATGATGATTTTCCTGCAGATATTCAGATAGATATTATCTATGAGCTTCAATATAATGCTGTTGTTATTTACTTTGAAGCTGTCGCAGATGATGATACAATTTTGAATTTGACTAATCATAATTACTATAATCTTTCAGGTAATTATAAAACTACAATACAGAATCATACTTTAGAAGTTCCTGCTAGTCAGTTTGTGAATGTTGATAAGAAGCAAATTCCTTGTGAGATTATTGACTGACCTCAACAAATGATTTTTGATGGCTATAGCATTAATGAAAAACTTAATATATGTGGTGAGTACCTAAGTAATGGTGGTATTGATCATTGTTATCTAGTTGATGATGCGATTAAGCTAAAAGATGCTATTAGTGGTAGAAAAATGAAAGTTACTAGCTCTTATCCAGCTGTACAGATTTATACTACAAACTATCCTGATGCGTTAGTATTAAGTAGTGGCAGAGCTTCTGAAAAGTTTGATGCTATATGCTTTGAACCTCAGTTTGTAGGGGCATTTGATGGCAACTATGATAATAACCTAGCTAAGTTAGAGAAGGGTAAGAAGTATAATCATTTTATAAGATTAGAGTTTTAATGAAATTATCTAAAAAACATGTATTTTTTGCATCAGCAAGCACAGTTGTAGAATGGTATGATTTTATGCTGTTTTCATATTTGACACCAATTTTTGCTTCTAATTTTTTCCCAACCGCAGACCGGGCGAGTAGTATACTGATGACTTTTGGTGTGTTTGCTGCAGGCTTCTTTATGGGACCCATTGGAAGTATGGTTATGGGTAGTCTTGGAGATCGTCTAGGTAGAAAGAGAGCTCTAGTGATATCAATACGGATGATGACTATACCGTTATTAGTAATAGCTATTTTACCAACATACCATACAATTGGAATTTTAGCTCCGATAATATTAGTGCTCATGCGATTGATACAAGGGTTTTCTATCGGAGGCTCATATGGTGGAGTTATGGTCTTTATGATAGAGTCAGCTAAACCAAATCATAGAGGATTTATAGCTAGCTTTGCTACGATGTCTTCAGGTGCTGGTGTTTTTTTAGCATCTTTAGTTGTGATGTTTTTGTCTTGGTTAATCAGTGATGCGGGTTTGAATGATTGGGGTTGGAGACTTTGTTATATAGTTGGTTTAGTATTGGCTATCATAGCATTGATAATGAGATTATCAATACCTGAAAGCGTCTCTTTTGAGAGATTGAAAAAGAATAATAATATCTCAGATACTCCTGTAAGATCGATGTTTAAGAAGCAAAGAAAACCACTGTTTTATGCAATAGCTCTATCTGCGTATGGAAATATTGCATATTACTTGGTACTTTCTTATTTGGAAACCCATTTTGTAGAGTTAGGATATAGTCAGTTTTTTGCATTATCTGTTGTCACATTGTTTAGTTTGATATTTGCTTTTTCTGCACCGTTATGGGGAGCATTAAGTGATTTAGTGGGTCGTAAACCATTGGTTAATAGTGCTATTCTTATCTATCTATTTTTTTCATATCCTGCTTTTATGCTTATGAGTATGGGAGAGTATTATTTGTATTTATCAGTAGCAATTTTAATCGTGCCTTTAATGCTTATTTGGGGATCTTATGAAGCTGCAGCACCTGAACTATTTGAAGCTAAATATCGCTATAGTGGCAATGCGTTCAGTTATAATGTTGGTAATTCATTTTTTGGTGGAACCATACCATTTATCTCAACTTTAATGATAGTTATTTTTAGAGGAGTTAATACACCAGCATGGCTTTTAATCGTATCTTCTCTGGTAATGATTCCTATAATTAAGGCTATGCCAGAGACAAGGTATAAAGAGGTGTAGCAATATTTTTTATGTAATTGTAATTATACTAAAATATAAAAATTTAAAGAAAGAAGTTAAACAGCTCATATATAGTATATAAAAGCATTTATTTTTGAGGTTGAGAATTAGGTATTTAGTTTTGTGTAAATCTAGGTTTAACATATCTATGGTTCTTATATTTATGCTTAGGACTGGGAGTTTGAATATGCCCATTTGCGCATTTACAACAAAAAACATATTGGTACTATTATTACTTTAGCCATCATAAATAATATAATAAATATGGTAGTGTCATTTTTTAGCATTTTACTATACAACATTCATCTCAAAAAAACATGATAAAAGTTTCTTTAGAGTGCATAGATTGTAAATTGTTAGATGTTATTAAAGCTGGTGAAAATAAAAGTCCTAGCAATCGTGAATGTACACAAAGATATAATTGTAAAAATTGTATGAAGAGTTTTCAGAAAGATTATAAACACTTAGCTAGGTTGCCATCCGTGAAAGAGAAAATTATTGAATGGCAATCAATAGCTCCGGCACAAGAGATATCGCCAGAGTTCTTTGTATAGTCAAAGATACGGTTACTAGAGTTTTTTAAAAAAATAAATATGATATCTCAAGAGTGAATGTGAATTTACTTTCAAAGACTAATGAAGTTACATTAGTTCCATACATGGAGCTAGATGAGCAATGGTCTTTCGTACAAAATAAAGTTCAACAGAGGTGGTTATAGTTAGCAATATGTCATACAACAAGTAAGGTGCTAGCATATTGTTTTGGTAAGAGAATACACAAATCTTTTGAAGAGATGTTAAGCTTGCTGAAGTCTTTCAAAGTAAAGCTTTGCTTTAGTGGTAACTGACAGGCTTACTAGGCATATATTCCTGAAGAACATCATCAAATAGTAAAAAGGAATACACAAAAAATTGAAAGAAAGTTTTTAACTTTTAGAACTAGAGTTAAAAGGCTATGTAGAAGAACTATATGTTTTTCAAAGGATACTCTCATGCATGACACTGTAATTGGACTGTTTATAAATATGCATAAATTTAGGCTTAAATGGTAAGTGATGACACTACCAAAATTCTTAGACAAAAAAGTTGATATAATTATTGGTAAGAATGTTTCTAATGGACTTATATTTGATAGTGATAAAACTAATATGTATCTTCTTCAAAAAAATAAAAAGCCAGAGGAGTACGATAATATTTCTAAGGTAAATGCGAGTAATATTATTATAGAAAAAATAAAACATATATTTGGAGATTAAATGAAAAAAATTATTATATTACTATCTTTTTTTATATACTCATTAGGCTTTAGTTTAGTACAAGTTGTCAAACCACAAGGTGTAAATTATTTTAGTCAAGGAGTTTTTTATGGTGCTGAATTATCAGGTAAGTTACATGAAAACATTGGCTTATTGAAAAAATATTATATAGGTGATAATAATGTACCATATAGTAAGCTTGTAGAAAAAGCTGATTCCTTGTTTTTTAAATTAAATAAAAATATCCAAGATTTTATTATAGGTGAATCATTAGGTGCTAAAATAACTATTGATGATGCTAAAATATTAAATGCAATGGAAACATTTGGTGGATTAATAAATAGTTCTAATACTCGTTGTGTATTCGCCTATGCAGGGCCTAATATATCTAAGTCTAAAAAATCAATTATAGGTAGAAATTATGATTATCCAGAACCTTTTGATAAAATCTCTAAGAATTTAGTTATAAATGTTTTAAAAGAAAAAGGTAAAAATAGTACAGCTATAATTTCAATGGCAGGACAAATTTACTGCCCAAGTTGTATTAATGATAAAGGTATTTTTATTGAGCTTAACAATGGTTCTCCTTCAGGTGGGGAACCTACTGTTTCTACTAATAAAACAATGCTTGACCTGATGTTGGAATCACTACAAAACTTTTCATCAATTAGTGAAGTATTAAAATATTTATACAATGAGCAATCCGATTATTCACTGATAGTTAATATAGCTGATCAAGATAAAATGGCGACTATAGAGTTTTCTGAAAATCCTTCCTTAGGTTCAAAATATAAGAAATTAAATTTAGGTAAATATGTTGTAACAAATTATTTTACTATTGATGATTGGGGTATTCTTATTGCTAAACTAACTGATGCGACAACCTGGAATGGTGTAACAAGAAAAAGTAATTTAGATAAATTATTATTGAAATATTCTAATCATTTAAACTTAAATAATTTTATGGATATTTTTGATAAAAACATTAAAGATGGTGGTGCAGTATGGGATTTAACAATATATCAAATTATATATGATACTAAAAATAAAAATTTATACATTAAACAGAATAAAACAGAAGATAATAGTTGGCAAAGATTTAATTTAGATGATTTGTTTGCAACATAACATATAATCAAAATCTTAAATAAAAATAATATAGTTAATTATGAGGGTAAGTAATATATATTAAAAAATACCAAAATACCTTTTACGGTTCTGTCGCAAACTGGTTTTATGGGTACAATATTTCCCAAATCACCATCCTTTAGATACAGTTATGCAGCTATTGCATAAAATTGATCACAGAAAGTCATCTTTCCAGCATTCATTTTCTGCCCTTTTTTAATCATATTTACTAACTCATAACCAGCTATGGTAGATTTCATAGAGTCCCATGATTTAAATCCTAACATGGGTCGAGTCAATCTCTTTATATTCCTATGCTCCTGCTCTATCAAATTATTGCGATACTTATTTTGTCTTATCTCTATACCATGAGTTAACCATATCCCAAGCAAAAATAGAAAGATATTAATAGATAGCAAAGCAGTTTCATTAGCACCAGACTTATCTACATTGACTTTTTCCGGCAAGCCATGTTTACCAATGGTTTGTTTAAAGAACTGATGAGCAGCCCTTTCATCTCTTTTAAGAGAAATCATAAACTATAATGTATCTCCATGCTTATCTATTGCTCTGTAGAGATAAACCCACTTACCTTTATGCTTTACTTAAGTTTCATCCATCTTCCAACTTACATAAGCACTATACTTACTAAACTTTCTGCTGAAAGTAACTTCTAACTCTTTAGCATATTTGATAATCCAACGGTTGAGAGTACTATGATCTACACTAACTCCAAGCTATTTCATTAACTCTTCTACATGCCTATAGCTAAGTGGATATGATAAATACCAACGAAGAGCTTGGAGAATTAAAAGTTTGGTGAAGTGTCTACCTGTGAAATCTAACATAGAAAAACATAATTATATTTGTGATAAAATAATACTATAAAATTTCGCAATTGTCAGTTTGCGACAGAACCAACAGCCTTAGTTATATGATGACGCAGCTTTTTCTCATTTTTTGAAATACTATGTGTAGACATATTAGCGTTGAGCCTTTTTGAATAATCTATCTTTCTCGCGTTTCCAGTCTTTGTCTTTTTGGGCATCGCGTTTATTGTATTCTTTCTTACCTTGAGCTAGAGCTATTTCAATTTTTACATTAGAACCTTTCCAATACATCGCTAAAGACACACATGTGAAACCTTTCTGCTCAATTTTACCTAGGATCTTATTAATCTCACGACGGTTTAGCAGTAGCTTTCGAGATGCAGTAGTATTTGGGGTAATGTGCGTCGATGCAGATAAAAGCGGTGTGATTAGGCAATTGAAAAGCCATGCCTCACCTTTGCGAATATGCACATAAGTATCTACCATCTGCACTTTACCTGCACGGATACTTTTTACTTCCCAACCCTGTAAAACTACACCAGCCTCAAACTTCTCAAGGATAGTATAATCATGGAATGCTTTTTTGTTTCTCGCTATGGTTGCTGGAGAAACTTTTTGTTTACTCATAACTTTATTATTTTTTTTAAAACATATACAATGTAACGCTATATATTAGCAGTAAAAGACAAAAGATTAAATAAATGAATAAAGTTAATAAATCTGCGGTTGTAAATTACTCTGCATCTCAAATGTATGATCTTGTTAATAATATAAGAAATTACCCAGAATTTTTGCCAATGTGTGAATATATAGAGATGATAAAAGAAGGTGAAACTGAAAAAGAAGCTACTCTTAAAATTAAATCTGGTTTTGTAAAACTTGATTTTGGTACTCATAATACTATGATTAAAAATGAGCATATTCATCTTAATCTAGTGAAAGGACCATTTAAAACTCTTACAGGTGACTGGAGGTTTAGATCTCTTACCGATACTACATCTGAGGTTTCGCTTAATATGGAATTTACATTTGAAAATAAATTTGTAGAAATGTCTTTAGGACCTGTATTTAAGGGGTTAGCAGAAAAAATGCTTGATGCTTTTTGCAAACGAGCGAAAGAGATTTATTAATCTGTGAAAGTTAAAGTTATATATGCTTTACCAAATGAGCAAATATCTTTTTTTGTAGAAACTGATGAGAACCTAACAGTTAGGCAGGCTATTATGAAATCTAAGATTTTACATAAATACCCAGAAATTGATGTTCTTGATAGATTGAAACTTGGTATATATGGTAAAATAGTTGATTTAGACCACCCTTTGAAAGATAACGACAGAATTGAAATTTATCGTGATCTGATTATAGATCCTAAAAAAGCTAGAATGCTCAGAGCAGAACAAAAGCGCAAGAATGAATGTCTTCAGGGCTTTGGCGCGTGAGAATTTTTTAGATAGAAGGCCAAATAGAATTGCTGAATATAATGATTCTCAAGATGATTATAAGCTTACAATTACATTTAATGATACAACAATTTCTGATAAGTAGATTATTAATATAGATACTAAAGTATTTAATACAATAGTTGATGGTATTAAAATTCATAAAGATGGTGGAAATGTAGTTTTTATAATACATTCTCTTGATAGAATATCTCTTGTAACTCAAAAAGAAAGCGATACTTTTAAGTTTAAAATTGATAGACTAAAAGTCGAGTAGAGGGTTGTAATATAAATGAACCAATTTCTATTTAGTTTAATGAATCTCCTGTATAAACTGTACTTCAAGTATTATCAGAATTTGCTGGTCTAAATATACTAATTAGTAGTAATGTAATGGGTAATCTCTATAGATCTTAAAATGTGCCTTGGAATGAGTTGATGAATATAGTTCTAGTTAGTAAAGGTCTCGCTACTAAAAAAATGAATAGTATTTTGTATGTAGGTACAGCAGCATAAATTGCAGCTCAAGATCATTTAGAGCTTCAAATTATGCCTCAAATTGCTCCAGACGGCAATATTGTTTTAGATTTGTTAGTAACAAAAAATAGTGTACTACCATCTACAGGTAAAACTAGTCAAGGTCAAGATTTGCCTCATAGTATTGTAACTAGAGAGATTGTAAATAAAATTATGACTAAAGATGGTGAAACTATAGTTATAGTTGGTATCTATGATAAGGTTGATAGTTAGACAAGAGCTCAAATTCCATTACTAGGTGATATTACGTACTTAGAGTATTTATTTAGCTTTACTAAAATTAAGAATACATATAAAGAATTATTAATATTTATCACCTCAAAGATTATAGAATCAAAAATTGAGAGATAAGCTCATATAAGTCTTGCAAAAACCTAAGTTTTTAGGTATCTTATATAGCTATAATTTTATAAATAAAGGGTGATTAGTCAACAGCTATCACAGTGTATAATTAACTTATAATTTTGAGTCAAAAATGATAAGAACTAAAAATATCTTCTTAATTGGACCAGTCGGTGCTGGTAAATCTACAATAGGCAAACAATTAGCAAAAGAATTAAAACTTGAGTTTGTAGACTCTGATGACATGATCGAAAAAAAATGCGGTGTCGATATAAACTGGATCTTTGACCTTGAAGGTGAAGCTTGTTTTCGTAATCGTGAGAGAGAAGTTATTGCTGAGATACTTGTTGAAAAGCAAAATATAGTATTAGCAACAGGTGGTGGTGCTATAAATAATCCAGATACTCGTTCATTGCTTTCATCTCGTGGTAAAGTAGTTTATCTTGAAGCGACTATTGAGCAACAGCTACAAAGAACAACTAAAGATACTACAAGACCTCTACTAAGAGTTGATGACAAAGAAACTGTACTTAGAGAATTGATGGTTGAAAGAGAGCCATTATATAGAAGTATTGCCGATGTTGTTGTTGAGACAAATGGTGCAACTGTAAAAAATATAGTAAACAAAATTTCTACATTTATTGTAGAGGAATCTATTCTGTGATACAGAAATTACAAGTACACCCTACTACAAGCCCAAGATACGATATTGTCTTAGATTCAGGGCTTGACTATTCTTATATAAATCAATTTATCAAAAACAAACAGGTTTTGATAATTACTAATACAACTATTAAAGAACTGTATTTAGCTGAATTGAGAAGTCATATTATAAATATTACCACAGTAAGTACTTGTGTACTTGAGGATGGTGAGCAATATAAATCTCAGGCTAGTTTAGATAAAATTCTTAGTACTCTATTACAGGATAAATTCACTCGTAGTTCTACTGTACTTGTAGCATTAGGAGGTGGAGTGATAGGAGATATCACTGGCTTTGCGGCATCTATTTATCAACGAGGCGTTGATTTTATGCAAATTCCTACTACGCTACTATCACAAGTTGATTCATCAGTAGGCGGAAAAACAGCTATAAATCATGCTTTAGGTAAAAATATGATTGGTGCTTTTTATCAGCCTAGAGTTGTATACACAACAGTCGAGTTTTATAAAACTTTACCTCAACGAGAATATCTCTCTGGAATGGCGGAAGTTTTAAAATATGGCTTTATAAATAAAATTTTCTATCGCTGGTTAGAAGGTAACCAAAATGCAATAGTAGCTAAAGATACGACTGTTTTAATTGAGATGATTAAACGAAGCTGTGAAATAAAAGCTCAAGTAATATCAGAAGATGAAAAAGAGCTCACAGGTGCTCGAGCAATACTAAACTTCGGCCACACTTTTGGTCATGCAATTGAGAAGTGCCAAGCTTATGAGGGTTTAAGGCACGGAGAAGCTGTAGGAGTGGGTATGGCTCAAGCTATAGATTTTTCATGCTTTTTAAGAAATATTAGCGATTTTGAAGCAAAGAAATATAAAGACTTTATTGTTAGTTTTGGCGTACCTATAGATTTTCCTATTGATGTAGATCTGGATAAATTTATTGATGCTATGCTGGTAGATAAGAAAAATAGTTTAGGTGAATTAAAGTTTATTCTATTAGATAAAGATAAAACCCTTAAGATAACTAAAATTTCAAAGGAAAAAGTTACAAGTTTTTTTAAAAATATTTAGATTCAAGTACCAAGTGAGACAACCTTATTTCTAGATTCTACCTAAAGAGGAATTTTGAATCCAAGACTTTTTCTAGGTCTGTTGTTCAATAGGTTTTCAACTCTTCTAGTTTGGTCTTAAGTAATATTATCTAATCTCAGGTTTTTAGAGAAGAATTGTCTAATTAACCCATTTGTATTTTCATTGGTGCCACGTTGCCAAGAAGAGTATGTATCAGCAAAAAATATATCTATATTTAATACTTCTGATATTAGCATGTGTTTGGAAAACTCTTTACCATTATCAAAAGTGATTGAGTGAGTATGTGACGCATTAAGTATTTGTATTAAACTGTTTGCTAAGTTTTCAGCATTCTTACTAGCCAAAGGTTTAATTTTAGTTAGTTTAGATACTCTATCAACTAGTGTTAATAAGTCACCCTTGTGATCTTTACCAATAATAGTGTCTCCCTCAAAATCTCAAAGTCTACTTTGTTCATCTATAACAAAGTCTCTCTCATGTATTGAAACTCTATTTTGTATTTGGCCTCTATGCTCTTGACTAGCCGTACCTCTTTTACGATAAGTTTTCTGACAACGCAAATAAGTGTGTAAGTCAACGCCTCTTTCTTTATTCCCATAGATATACTTATAGATGCTTTCAGCACTTATGACATCTAACCCACCCATTAGATGTTAAACCGCCACTTATTTGCTCTGGATACCAATACTGTTTGATAAGATGCTCTACATAGCTCCAACCAAATTGCCTAATTTGTTTGTTGCCTTTACGTTTTCTTGAGTTTGCAAGTGATTGTTCTTGTTTAGATCTAGAACCTCGTTTGCCGGTGTTACGGTTTATCTCTTTGTATATGCTACTTTGGTTACAACCAACTTCCATGGCTATTTGTGTTTTTGAAACACCTATTTTCAATAGTGATCCAATCTGATATCTTTGTTCTTGAGTAAGTTGGGTGTAGGATGGTCCTATGGTGATTCCTTAAGTAGATTTTTAGCAAGTGTGACAATATCTAACTTACTTTTTTAGTGCAACTATTATTTTGTCGCACTTACAACTTGAATCTAAGAAATAATTTGTATTTAAGTTTTTCGTATTAGTCGGTAACTATAGGTTAGCAGTAAAACTACACTTATAACCACTAAATTTGCGGATGTTAATAACGCCTGTATCAAATATAAAATACTGTCCTTTTATACCCATAAGCTTAGCATTTATAGTAGGATCTTTATCAAAGTTAAAGGACTTTATTTTCACTGGGTACTCTAAAACTGGAAAGTTGATTTGTTGGATATTAGTTTCAACTGGCTCTACACTATTTTCTCCAAACTTTTTTTTGATATCAGAAATTTTATCTTTTGATTTTTCAATCAGCTCATCGCTTAATTTAGTAAAATCAATATCCATATCAGGTATCCCTTGAAGCATTTTACGCCAATCTGTTTTATCTGATATATACTCTTTAATAGCTACTTCAACTAACCCTGAAAGCAGTCTAGTTTCAACAGCAAATATTGGCACAGCTTGGCTAGCGCCTTGATCAATCCATCGAGAAGGAATATTTTTAAGCTTAGTAATACCAACCTTTAGGTCTCCGGTATTTGCAAGATAGACAATATGTGTCTTCATACAGTTTTCTTGCCCCCATTGCGAGTCTCTACAAGTACCTTCTGCAAAATGGCAAAGCTCAGGCTTCACTATGCAAATATCACATTCGGGCAGTCTACGCATACACATAAAGCAGTGGCCTTGTGAGTAGCTTTTTTTGGTTTTATTTCCACATGATACACAGTTGATTTCATTTAGAAATTCTAGGGTCATATCTTCACCGATAAAATTATTAAATTTAATATCATCAATCTGGTAGATGGCATTATTCTCACTATCAAGATAAGTGGTTATTTTACTTAGGTTTAAAGTTTTTTGCATAATTTTGTTTTAGGTATAAAATATCTATTTAGAATAACAAACTATTAAAAAAAGTTAAAATATTTATATTATTTGGGTTTAAATATATGGGTGTTCGATTAGATAAATGGCTTTGGGCTGCAAGATTTTATAAAACTATAGCTTTAGCAAAAAAACTATAGAATGTGGAAAGGTGCACTTTCAAAGACAAAAAACTAAATGTAGTAAAACTGTAAATATTGGTGATACATATAAGATACAGCAATCTTATAATAAGAAGACCATAGTTGTATAGATGCTTGATGAAGTAAGAAAATCTGCAACAGAGGCTCAAAAGCTATATAGTGAAACTAAGGAAAGTATTACCCAAAGAGAGAAAGAAGCAGAACTTAGGAAAACAGCAAGCTTTATAAGTGCCAATATACCTACTAAAAAGCAACGCCATGAGATAATAAACATTAAAAAAGAAAAGGATGATTAGTTACTAATATTAATTGCTGAACTTTTCAATCATCTTTAGAGCTACATATATCACAACACTGATGATAGCAGCAATCACACATACTTCCAAAGCGATTGGGAATAAATTAATAAACAAAGTAATAATCGTTACAATTATTAATACACCTACAAATATTGATAAAAACTTATCCATTTTCTTAACTCCTTTACTTTATAATAATCTTAGCAAACTTACGTTTACCAACTTGAAAAACATTTTCAGTACCTTTACCAAATGTAGCTTTGTTATCTTCGACTTTTTCGCCGTTTATCTTAACAGCTCCTTGCTTAATCATACGATTAGCGTCAGAAGTACTAGTAACTAAGCCAGCTTCTTTTAGAAGATTTGCTATCGGTAAATTATCTGTATTTAATTCTAAAACATTTATATCATCAGGTATCTGATTTTTTTGAAATCTTTGTATAAAATCTTGGTAAGCACTTTCAGCTTCTTCTTTTGAGTGGAATCTTTCGATTAGCTCTCTGGCTAGCTCAATTTTTACATCACGAGGGTTTTTACCATTAGCTACTTGATTTTTAAGCTCTACAATAGCTTCTAGTGATTTAAACCTTAAAAGCTCGTAATAACGCCACATAAGATCGTCTGATATAGACATTATTTTCCCAAAAATATCGTTAGCTGTCTCTTCTATACCTATATAGTTATGGCTAGATTTTGACATCTTCTTAACACCATCAATCCCTTCTAGTAAAGGCATTGTAATGATGATTTGAGCCTCTTGATTGTTTTGTTTTTGAAGCTCTCTACCCATAAGTAGGTTAAACTTCTGGTCAGTACCACCAAGCTCAATATCTGAATTAATTGCAACAGAATCATAGCCTTGTACTAGAGGATATAGAAATTCATGTATAGATATCGACTGACCGCTTTTATAGCGTTTTGAGAAATCATCTCGTTCAAGCATTCTAGCAACAGTTGAGTTTGATGCAAGCTTAATCATTTCACTAGAAGACATTTTATCAAACCAGTCGCCATTTCTGCGAACTACGGTTTTTGCTTTATCAAGTATTTTGAAAACTTGCTTTGTGTATGTTTCAGCATTAAAAGCAACCTCTTCTGCTGTAAGAGGTGGTCTTGTAGCATTTTTACCTGTAGGATCGCCAATTTTAGCTGTAAAATCACCTATTAAAAAGTGTATTTTATGGCCTAAATCTTGAAGTTGTCTAAGTTTGTTTATAACTACAGTATGCCCTAAGTGGATATCAGGAGCAGTAGGGTCACAACCAAATTTTACGACTAGAGGTCTGTCTTTTTCAAGTTTTTTAATTAGCTCGTTTTCGATAAGGACTTCATCAGCCCCTCTTTTTATAATTTCTAGAGTTTCTTTTATAGAAGGCAATTTAACAAACAATATAACTAATTAATAATGAAAAATTATATCACAAAACTCTTTTATAGAGCCAATAAAACCTTATACTTATTCATATAAAGTATTAAAAATTGAATAGAATGAAAATATATATATCTCAAAGTAATAATATTTACTTCAATTTGGCACTAGAAAATTGGCTTTTTTTGGAAAAACTTAAAGATGAGAAAATATTATTCTTATGGCAAAATGCTACATGTGTAGTGATCGGTAGAGCTCAAAATCCTTGGTCAGAATGTAATTTAATGGAGATGGGTAAAGACAATATTCCTGTAGTAAGGCGTCAAAGTGGAGGAGGTACTGTTTATCATGATTATGGTAATCTAAACTATACGATTTTGTCGACTAAAGAAAAGCATGATGTCAAAGCCAATTTAGAATTAGTCTGTTCTGTGGTTAATAAAATTGGTTTTACACTTTATCCAAATGAGCGCAATGATATTGTGATTGACCATGAGGATTTTACCTATAAGGTTTCGGGTAGTGCGTTTAGAGAGAAAAAGGATAGGGCGTTTCAGCATGGTACATTGCTTATAAATGCTAACACTACAAAGTTATATAACTATCTTCATAAGCCCATTGATAAATTTTTAGATACTAAGGGTGTTAAGTCTCATCGTTCAAAGGTGCTAAATTTAGCAGAGATACGGGATATTCAGACACAAGATATTACTATGTCATTTTTACGAAACTTCCCTTCGATAGAGTTAAGTTTGATTAATGAAGAGACTCCTCTTGAAAACAAAGGGCTTATAACTAAAGAAATGGATACTCTGCAAAATTGGCAATGGTGCTTTGGTAAAACACTACCTTTTACAAAAAAATATACTAATGATAAAAATGAATTAAAAATAAAAGTTCAAGGTGGATTTGTTACAAACCTAATTTATCAGGGTAGAGCTATTGATATCAGTGATAAAAATATTAAATTTGAATCTAGTTATGAATTTGGTTTTTTTGAGAAGTTTTTGCGTAATAGGGGATTTTGATTCAATTATTTGCCCAGAAGGTGAACTGTTTGATATTGATCATAATTAAGACACAACAGATTTTGAAAAATGTTTATATTATCTGATCAAGAACTAATACAAGGCAGTGTTTGTCTTTGGTGCATCCGAAGGTGAGATGGATCATTTTATCGGTAATATGTCTACGGCCTTGAAGTATAATGAAAATACTGAACTTTTTGATTATATTACAGTCTGTAATGGGCATTATGAAATACCTCATTTTCCAAAAGATAAATTGGTGGATAATGAAGCTACAGAATATATAAGCCATAGTAAAAGTTAGCGAACACCTCATAATTTGACCTCCTACCGGGATCCTTGTAAAAAAGGGTTATGTTTGTTTTTTGCACAGGTTATAAATATAATTTTCCATTTTTAAGTGAGAAAATTATTTCTATAGAAAATAAGATTGTTAAACCATTATATGGTGAGTTAATTTATGAGAGATTTTATTCCTTAGCTTTTTTTAGTTCTTTCTTGAAAAAGATTAGCTTTTGTATTAGCAAAATCACAAGCAATATTTTTATCTAAAGCTTGGTTTGATGAAAATATTATTGGGCTAATTAGTAAACTTGAAACAAGCCAAGATCATTATACTAAGATTAAGCAAGCAAATTTGCCTGATAGATATTAACATTGTCTAGCTGATCAGCAGTGTGCATATAATAAAAACCTCATTTCATTTGTTTATGATCTATGCAGAATTTAGAAATAAAAGATTTAACGTCATTGAAGAAATATTAAATGAGGTGGCAATTAATAAAGTAAATGATTTATTTAGCTACAGAAAAAATACTATTTTTTTTAAAAGTTGCTGGAATTGACAAAAAAGAGATAGAAAAGTAATTTTTATTTATAAACAGGGAATTTATCGCAAAGCTCTGAAACTTTTTGTGCAACTTCTTTTTCTATCGATTCATTTCCGCAATTAAATACTACATCAGCCATAAGATTTGCGACTAGCTCCGACTCAGCTTCTTTAAATCCACGAGTGGTGATAGCTGGACTACCAATTCTTAGGCCAGATGTTACAAATGGAGAGCGAGGATCGTGAGGGATAGAATTTTTGTTTACAGTGATATTTGCTCTACCTAAAGCTGCTTCAGCCTCTTTACCAGAAAACTCTGTGCTAGTAATATCTAAAAGTAATAAATGATTATCTGTGCCACCTGAGATGATATTAATATTTCTTTCTTTTAGTACTTTTTCTAGCACTTTAGCATTTTTTAGTACTTGGGTTTGGTAAGCCACAAAACTTGGTTCTAATGCTTCTTTAAATGCTACTGCTTTTGCTGCGATCACATGCATCAAAGGACCACCTTGAATACCTGGGAATATTGCAGAGTTTAATTTTTTTGCAAGGTCTGGGTTGTTATTACATAAAATCAAACCACCACGAGGGCCACGAAGAGTTTTATGTGTAGTTGTAGTGGCTACATCTACATGAGGGAATGGATTTGGATAAAGACCTGTAACTACCAAGCCAGCTACATGGGCAATATCGGCCATAAGTATAGCGTCTACAAAATCAGCAATTTCTCTAAATTTATACCAATCGATAATACCAGAAAACGCTGAGAAACCTGCGATAATCATTTTAGGTTTATGCTCTTTTGCAAGTTGGGCAACTTGATCGTAGTCTATGTCGCCATCTTCATTTAAACCATACTGTACAGAATTGTATACTTTACCAGAGAAGTTTACTTTACTACCATGAGTAAGGTGTCCACCAGCACTTAAATCCATACCAAGCACAGTATCGCCAGCTTTAAGTACAGCATTATAAACAGCAGCATTTGCTTGAGAACCTGAATGAGGTTGTACATTTGCATAATCAACACCAAAAAGCTTATAAGCTCTTTCTATAGCTAGCTTTTCTGCTATATCAATAAATTCACAGCCACCGTAATATCTTTTACCATGATAACCTTCAGCATATTTGTTTGTAAGTTGAGAGCCTTGAGCTTCCATTACAGCCGGACTAGCATAATTTTCAGATGCTATAAGCTCTACATGTTCGTGCTGTCTTTTTACTTCTAACTCTACTGCATCGTAAATCTCTTTATCGGAATTTTTAAGGTTATTGAGGTTATTATCAAACATAGTTGTCTTTCCCATGATACTTTTTATGAATAAAATACTCTGATAGTGTAAGATTATAAACTATATTAATATATATAAAAATATCTAAGTTAAGTTATGGGAAAAGTAATAGACCTTGATGAAAAAGATCGTTTAGAGTTTGAAGAAGAAGTGTCACATTATAGACTAAGTAGAAGTAAAAGTAGTGTAAAGAAAGATGTTTATGAAATCACAGATTTTGGTCGGTTGTTAGTCGAGCTTAATAATAAGCAGTTAAATAGCATTCCATTGATAGAAACTATAAAGTCAAATGTAATAGATGCTAGAACTATGCAGAAGATAGCATTAAAAAGACAGTTACAGTTTATTGGTAAGCTTCTTAGAAAAATTGATAATATGGAAGAAGTTCAAAAAGCTTACGATGTTGCTACAAATAATGATAAAGCAGCAAACTTATTGCTACAACGAATAGAAAATATTAGATATAATCTAGTTAATCCTGAGAAAGCAAAAGTTGCTTTCGATAAGCTCATTGCAGAAAAACCAGGTGTAGATTTACAAAAATTAAGGCAGCTTATCCGCAATTACAATAAAGAAGTTGAAAAAGATAGACCTAGAAAATCATTTAAAGAAATATTTCAGTTGCTTAGAGATACATACAAATAGGTTAAAATATACATTAATCTATATAATTAAATATTGATAAATATATCTGGCTCTATTATCCTTTAAGCTAACCTATTGAGTTAAGTTAAATTATGCAAACAATACAAGATATTCAAAATCTTATAAAAAACGATATTGAAAAAAACAATAAAACGATTGTTGATTCACTATCTTCTGATGTGGTTCTTATCAATCAAATGAGTCATTACATAATAAATAGTGGCGGTAAAAGACTTCGTCCGCTCTTAGTAATGCTTTTTGCTAGAGCTTTAGGTTATGAAAAAGATAAGCATCTTTCATGTGCAGCTATGATTGAGTTTATTCATACCGCTACGCTACTGCATGATGATGTGGTTGATGATTCGCATTTGCGTAGAGGTAAAGCAACAGCAAACAATGTCTTTGGTAATGCTGCTAGCGTGCTAACAGGGGATTTTTTATATTCTCGTGCTTTTCAAATGATGGTTGACTTAAATAATATTCAAATAATGCAGATTCTTGCTGACGCTACTAATAAAATCTCAGAGGGTGAAGTTTTACAGCTTTTAAATGCTGGTAATACAAGTCTGGATGAAACAGAGTATACAAATGTAATATATTGTAAGACAGCTAAGCTTTTTGAGGCTACGTGTGAGCTTGCAGGTGTTATAAGTTTAGATAAAGAGCAGTATTTGGCAAATGCAGAGAACATGAAAAACTTTGGAATGTATCTTGGTCATGCTTTTCAAATTGCTGATGATGTACTTGATTATGTGTCTGATGCTGAAAGTATGGGCAAAAATATCGGCGATGACATAGAAGAGAGCAAAATGACATTGCCTACAATATATGCTCTAGCAAATGTATCAAAAGATAAGCAAGATATTATCAAAAATGCCATAGAAAATAGTCAATATAATATAGAAGAGATTATCTCTATCATTAAAGATAGTGGTGCTATCGAATATTCTTATGAAAAAGCTGGTGAATATGCAAAGTTAGCCAAAAAATCAATTAGCTTTTTAGCTGATAGTGATTATAAGAAAGCTCTTGAATTGCTATGTGATATAGCTGTGAAGAGAAAGGGTTAGTTATAAAACTGTTTAAAGCAATAAATACCTGGGACTGTAAATAATTGTGTGTCAAATTGATATAATTAATTTGATAACAGAAGGAATTACAAAAATGAAATTATAACTTGATGTAGCAGAGTTTAGAGAACAATTAAAATCTGGTAAAGGCATTAGCGTTAAAGATGGAGCATTAACTCCATTAATTAAACAGCTTAATGAAATGGCTTGACAAGCATAACTAGCAACCCACTTATCTCAAGATTTAGAGTCAAATCGTAAAAACGGTAAAACCTCTAAAACAATGAAATCTTCATCAGGTGAGTTTGTACTAGACACTCCTAGAGAACGTAATGGTAGCTTTGAACCTGAAATAGTCAAAAAGCATCAAAACTCATGTAAGCGATGAGTTAGAATCAAAAATGTTATCACTATTTGCTTTAAGTAATAGCTATTCACAGATAGCAGACTATATTGAAGATATGTATGGAGTGCATTTTTCAAAGCCTGCGATTACAGCTGTAATAGACAAGCTTATCCCTAAATTAAAAGAATGGAAAAAGAAACCTTTAAGTGAAATATATCCATTTATATACCTTGGTGCAGTACACTACAAAGTTAGAGAAGAAGGACGTTATATATCCAAAGCTTTCTATACGTTTTTAGGCGTTAATTTAGATGGCAATCAAAGAGATACTTGGTTTGTCTCTAAATGAGAGTGAGGTTTCAGATATGTATTGTTCATCAGATAAGCAATAGTCTTAAGTATGTAGGCTCTAACAAACAAAAACAGTTCACCAAAGACCTAAAGTGAGTATACCAGGCATTGACAAAATAAGAGTCTGAAATTGAGATTGATAAACTTGAAGAGAAATGGGGGAGTAAATATCCTATAGTATTCGAATCATGGAGAAATAAGTGGGATAATTTATATAACTATGTCATGTATGCTGAACCTATCAGGAGAGTGATTTATAAAACAAATATTATTGAGTCAGTACATCGTCAATTTAGATCTTTGACCAAGACTAAGGGAGCTTTTCCAAACGATAATAGTTTCCTTAAATTGCTTTATGTTGGAATTAGAAATGCTCAGAAAAAATGGACTATACCAATTCGTGATCTGAGTTTGACTATTTCTCAGTTAAATATTCACTTTAAGGAGAGATTGAAAGATTCTTTAGATTTGGTATAATTATGAGAAGCTAATATCAGCTAACACAGAATTTATTACAATCCCAGTACCAAATGCTATAACCTTATTTCTAGATTCTACCTGAAGAGGAGTTTTGAATCCAAGACTTTTTCTATGTCTGTTGTTCAATAGGTTTTCAACTCTTCTAGTTTGGTCTTAAGTAATATTATCTAATCTCAGGTTTTTAGAGAAGAATTATCTAATTAACCCATTTGTATTTTCATTGGTGCCACGTTGCCAAGAAGAGTATGTATCAGCAAAAAATATATCTATATTTAATACTTCTGATATTAGCATGTGTTTGGAAAACTCTTTACCATTATCAAAAGTGATTGAGTGAGTATGTGACGCATTAAGTATTTGTATTAAACTGTTTGCTAAGTTTTCAGCATTCTTACTAGCCAAAGGTTTAATTTTAGTTAGTTTAGATACTCTATCAACTAGTGTTAATAAGTCACCCTTGTGATCTTTACCAATAATAGTGTCTCCCTCAAAATCTCAAAGTCTACTTTGTTCATCTATAACAAAGTCTCTCTCATGTATTGAAACTCTATTTTGTATTTGGCCTCTATGCTCTTGACTAGCCGTACCTCTTTTACGATAAGTTTTCTGACAACGCAAATAAGTGTGTAAGTCACCGCCTCTTTCTTTATTCCCATAGATATACTTATAGATGCTTTCAGCACTTATGACATCTAACCCACCCATTAGATGTTAAACCGCCACTTATTTGCTCTGGATACCAATACTGTTTGATAAGATGCTCTACATAGCTCCAACCAAATTGCCTAATTTGTTTGTTGCCTTTACGTTTTCTTGAGTTTGCAATTGATTGTTCTTGTTTAGATCTAGAACCTCGTTTGCCGGTGTTACGGTTTATCTCTTTGTATATGCTACTTTGGTTACAACCAACTTCCATGGCTATTTGTGTTTTAGAAACACGTATTTTCAATAGTTATCCAATCTGGTATCTTTTTACTTGAGTAAGTTGGGTGTAGGATTGTCCTATGGTGATTCCTTAAGTAGATTTTTAGCAAGTGTGACAATATCTAACTTACTTTTTTAGTGCAATAATTATTTTGTCGCACTTACAACTTGAATCTAAGCAATACAAAAATAAAACATTCTACAATAAATTATATGACTCCAAATTAGTTTTAATATATAATGGAAAATTAATGAATAAACTGTCCATTGACTGGGTAGATCATACCTATCACAAACCCTTTAGCATGATAATTAAGGCAAGTTTCTTTTAGCCAATTTGTTAGTTTTTTAGAATAGTTGTTATAAGCGATATTTTTGGATATTTTTATAAGTTACTCTTTTAATTATTTTTCAAAAGCAGGGGTATCATAGTGAGGATCGACATAGTTATCGACATCATAACCAGCACCTAGAGATTGGTAAAGGTTAATAACGCTAATCAAAGATTTTAGCTTAGCTTGATTAACTTGCATCTGCTGATTAAGTACATTTAGCGTTATGCCTGTATACTCAGCTTTGCTTATAGCTCCGGACTGTAATTTTTTAGCAAATATTTGCTCCTGAACTTTTGTCGATTTTAGAGATAATTTCTGTTTCTTAAGATTTGTATTATCTGCAGTACGCGCAGATAAGCCATCATCTACCTCTTGGAATGCTTGTTGAAGTGTATTTACATAGTCATAGTAGCCTTGGTAGAACTGTGCAGTAGCCTTATCACTATCAGAAAAAATACTCATGTTGAATATAGGTACAGCTGCAACAGCTTCGCCTACCCATGCCCATGCATTCATTGTTGCAAGTTCACCAAGTGCTAAAGTTGCATTACCAAATGTACCTGTTAAATCAATACTTGGGAAGAATTGTGATCTAGCTAAACCAATATTTGCATTTGCAGTCATAAGTTTATATTCGGCGATAGCTATATCTGGTCTATTCTGCAATACCTGAGATGGTAGATTTACAGGAACTTTAACATTTACGTTTATTTGGTTTAATGTTCTAGCTGTGATGATTTTACCAGGATTTTCACCCATAAGTATTTTTATAGTATTTTGAAAATGGACAATATCATTTTTTATACTAGCAACTTTACCTTTTTGAATTTCAAGCTGTTGCTTTATAACCTCTGTAAGCATAGGTGATGTAGCACCTAACCTATGTTGTTCATTTGAATAGCGCAGCATTAATTCAAGTTGCTTAACCATGATATTCTGAAGCCTTAATTGCTCTTTTGCTGTTATAAATGAGAAGTAAGCAGCACTTATTTGGCTTATAACAGATAGTCTTGTGGCATCCTTAAAGTTTACTTGCATCTTTTTAGAAAGACGAGATATCTCTCCAAGCTTAAATTGTCTTGCAATGTTTATTGTATAACTAGGTAAAATACCTACTAAAGCTCCACCTGGATTAAATGAATTACGAGTATTAATGCCAGGTATATTAGTGCTACCATTAATATCAAAAGCTTGTGAAATAAAGCCTCCACCACCAACACTAGCAGTAGGCAGCCAGCCATAGTTGGCTTTATTAATCTCTGCATTTGCTTGTAGTACATTACCAAGAGCAACTTGTATTTTGTTGTTATCTTTTAAAGCCGTAGTTATAAGGTTATTTAATACAGGATCATCAAATTGACGCCACCAAGCGACCTTTGTCAAATCCCAATCTTTAGTTTGCTCTATATCTCTACTTTGACTATTCCACAATTGAGGTGTAGCGACTTTTGGCTTTGTATATTCTGGATTAAAAAAACTACAGCCAGAGATTAGTAGGGTGCCTGTAAGTAAAGATGGTAACAGGGTTCTTTTTGTCATTTACTCACCCCCTAAAGTATAAACTTTAACAGCTGCACTTGCTCCAACTCTTAAAGGATAGTTTTTACTATCTTTTAGCGTAATTTTTACAGGGAAGCGTTGAGTAACTTTTACCCAGTTTCCTGTAGCATTTTCTGCAGGTAATAATGAAAAAACTGATCCAGTAGCATAGCTAATACTGTCTACTGTACCTTTGTATGTATGGTTATACATATCCAGTTCAATATCTACTTTTTTCCCTTTTTTAATTCTATCTAGGTCAGTCTCTTTGAAGTTTGCGTTTACCCACCATTTTTTATTATCTACAAATCCAAATAAAGATTGTCCTGGGGCTACTAATTGTCCTTTGTAGATTTTTAGGTTAGAGACATAACCATCTGAAGGTGCTATAAGAGTTGTATAGCCTAAATTTAGATTGGAGTTTTCAACACCCACCTTGGAAGATTCGACTTGAGCTTTAGCAACTTCAACTTGGATAAAAGCTTCTTTAATTGATGATAATGCTTGGTCAACACCTTTTTGAGCCTGCACTTTTTGATTTATGTATTTTTGAGCATCTTGTAAAGAGCCTGCATCTTGATCATAAAGACTTGTGTATCTATCTGCCATTGCACTTGCTGTTGCTAAAGAAGCTTTAGCTTTTGTAAGATTTGATTTGGCAACACTAACTTGTTCATTTGCTACAGCTAATTGTCCTTGTGCTTGGATGATGCTAGTGCTAGATTTAGCAACTTGTAACCTATAATCTTCTTGCTCGATTTGAACTAATTTATCGCCTTTATGTACAAACTGATTGTTTTGTACGAAGACTTTTTCAACATAACCACCAACTTTTGCAGATATATTAATAACATTAGCATCTACATAAGCATTATCTGTTGAGGGGAATATCTTGTTATATTTGTAATATCCGTATATAGTTATAGCAGTTGCTGCTATGATGCTACAACCAATCACAATTTTTTTTGGAGAAAACTTAGAAACTTGTTTGTCTTCTAATTCTGGGTTTTCTACTTTGTCTAGTTCTTCATGAGATCTTTCTTGTGCCATTTTATTTCCTATACTAATGTGCCATTACAACAGGGGCATTTTTTTGGGGTTCTTTTAGGAAGAAAGGAACTATTGCTAAAAGCAAGCTTAGTACTCCAACCAAATAAAAAGAATTTAAATAGCTTAGCAAAGTAGCTTGTTGAATTATTTGTTGTTTTGCTGTAGCCACAATTGTTACTTCTGGAGCAGGTAGCTTGTGCATCCAGCCTTGAAAGTTTTGGTTTAATGAAGATATGTTTGAAGATAATGCTTGAAAGTGTACTTGTTGGTTTCTAGTAATTATTGTAGCAATAAATGCTGTACCAACAGAGCCACCAAAACTTCTAAAGAAGTTAAATACACCAGACATATCACCAAGCTCACTATCATCAAAACCTACAACAATTGCCTGCATGATTGGCAAAAAGAACATTGTAATTCCTAATCCTTGTAATAGCATGGTCATAAGTATCTGTGTTTCATTTGCAACGGTTGAAAATGATGCCAGCATAAAGCATGAAATAGCAAATAAAATTATACCTAAACTCACAGTCTTTCTTATGCCAATTGTTTTCACTAATATACCTTGAGCAAGCCCAGCCCCCACTATAGAAGCTAAGCCTCTTGGAGCTGTTATATATCCTGCTAATTTAACTGGATAACCATAAATCTGTTGTAGCATAGTCGGGAAGTAAGCAAGAGCCGCTGTAAATAGCAAAATAAATGTAAAACATAAGAAGCAAGCTATTACAAAATTTAAGTTTTTAAAAACTTTTAGGTTAACTACTGATATACCAAGTAAGCCACGCCATAGGAAAAAGCCTAGTGATATAATAGAAGCAGCTAAGAACCAAATCATCTCTAAAGAACTAAACCAATCGTTTTTATTACCATTGTCAAAAAACAATTCTAAACATCCAATACCAATAGCTAAGAATACAAAACTAGTATAATCAATTTTTATTTTTTTGACTTTTTCATATTCCATAGAGAAAAAGATAATAATAAACGCAATAATACATAGCGGAGCATTTACATAAAAAATCCATGGCCAAGACATATGCTCACATATAGCCCCACCTAGGATAGGTCCAAGAATCGGTCCCATAACGATTACTAGAGTGTAGATAATCATCATTTTATTATAGTCTTTACCTTTAAAGTTTTGGGCGATATATGTTTGAGCTGCTGATGGTAAAAAAGCTCCGCCAATACCTTGGAAAGCTCTAAATATAACCATCTCAGTTAAAGAAGAAGATAGCCCACACATAACAGATGAGATCCCAAAGATAACCGCTGAGAATAAAGCTACTCGTTTGATTCCGTACTTATCTATCATTAACCCAGATAGTAATATAAATATTGCAGCCATTACAATATACATAGTAGTCACATCAGCGATACTTTCTACATTTGCACCAATTGCCCCCATAATTTGAGGTATAGCAACCGCAACAATAGTTAAATCGACAATTTCAGCAAGAGCAAGCAAACTTATTGCTATAGCAACAATAGAGCGTTTTTGAGTCCAAAAGCTTTGGGTTCTTGTTTCAGTTTGCATAGTGATTATGTTCTAGTTTTAAATATAAGAGATCTAAATGCTCGAATTTATAAGCATCTAAAGAGTTGTTGTTAACAAGATTTATTTTACTATTAAATTATTGTATAATTATTGCAATGTATTATAGCATTATATGTGAATATAGGTCAAAAATTTCTACAGAAGATATTTTATCTATTGGTGAATGTGTCTATGGTCCATCTATTGTTGCAATAAAGGTTGATAACACACCAGATAGTGCAAATAAAATCAGTAAAAATGAGTCTGATTGGTATATTCATTCCAGATGTAAAATTTTTTTTATAGAATCAGGGTTTGTACATGTTACTACAACTAATGGCTCTTGGGTATTACATTCTAATAGAACCGGTTGGATTCCTCCAAATAAAACAAATCATAAAATCCGCATAAGTGGTCTATTTAGTGGCTGGATGATTTTTATAGCTCCTAGATTATGTGAAGATTTATCTAAAAGTTCTCATGTGATACCAATGAACGAGGTATTAAGAGCGCTTACTTTAAGAGCTACTCAGTGGATGGTTAAAGGTAAGCTAGCAGAATAGCAAGAGCATATAGCAAACATTATTTGAAAAGAAATTATGGGAGCTCCTGAAAATGTTTTACATTTACCCATGCCAAAGACATCAAGAGTAATAAAAGTAGCTAGTTCTATTATAGATAACCCATCAGTATCTATATACATTAGAAGAATAGGTTCTGTCGCAAACTGTGTGCATAGGTATAATATTCCCAAAATCAGTTATCATTAGTTACAGTTATGCAGTTATAGCATAAAACTGATCCCAAACAGTCATTTTACCAGCGTTAATGTGCTGACATTTTTTAATCATGTTAACTAATTTGTACCCTGCTATAGTAGATACCATAGAATCCCATGATTTAAATCCTAACATGGGTCGAGTCAATCTCTTTATATTCCTATGCTCCTGCTCTATCAAATTATTGAGATACTTATTTTGTCTTATCTCTATACCATGACTTAACCATATCCCAAGCAAAAATAGAAAGATATTAATAGATAGCAAAGCAGTTTCATTAGCACCAGACTTATCTACATTGACTTTTTCCGGCAAGCCATGTTTACCAATGGTTTGTTTAAAGAACTGATGAGCAGCCCTTTCATCTCTTTTAAGAGAAATCATAAACTATAATGTATCTCCATGCTTATCTATTGCTCTGTAGAGATAAACCCACTTACCTTTATGCTTTACTTAAGTTTCATCCATCTTCCAACTTACATAAGCACTATACTTACTAAACTTTCTGCTTAAAGTAACTTCTAACTCTTTAGCATATTTGATAATCCAACGGTTGAGAGTACTATGATCTACACTAACTCCAAGCTATTTCATTAACTCTTCTACATGCCTATAGCTAAGTGGATATGATAAATACCAACGAAGAGCTTGGAGAATTAAAAGTTTGGTGAAGTGTCTACCTGTGAAATCTAAGATACGAAAATATAAAATTATTTATGATATAATTATACTACAAAATTATGACAGTGTCAGTTTGCTCAAGAACCCATATTAGGAAGTAATGATACTTAATAGCTCTTGTACACTTGGCTGATAACGCTTTGAAATATGGCAAAGATGATGTCAGTATTAATTTATTTAGACAAATAAAAAAGAAAGAAATAATATGTGAAATATTTGATAAAAGTAATGGTGTTGATAGCAGGGTATTGAACAATTTGTTTGAACCTTTTTATCGTATTGATAAATCAAGAAATAGTGAAGTTTATGGGTCATGATTAGGGTTAAGCACCAGCAAAAAAATTATTGAGGGGCATGATTGAAGCATTAAACTTTTACTATTGAAGCCCTTAGGATTGATAGTAAAAATAAATTTGCCAATAAATTTTTAGAGGTGCCCGTAATTAACTTAACTTCTTATGTAACTCTAAAGCCTTCTCTCGACTAGATTTTAGGTCAACAATTGGGTTTGGATAATCTTTATCAAGTTCTATCTTAGCCTCTTCTAATATATCAGCTTTAGCTTCCCAAAGCTTAGAAATGTATTTATCTGGTAAGTTAGCTAACTCTGGTACATATTTACGGATATATTCTGAGGCTTCAAATTTATCAGCCTGTAAAACTGGGTTAAATATCCTAAAGTAAGGTGCTGCATCTAAACCACAACCTGCAACCCATTGCCAGTTTGCATGATTGCTAGAAAAATCAGCATCAAATAAAGTATCAAAGAACCATTGTTCGCCATATTTCCAATGAATAAGACAGTTTTTGATAAGGAAGCTTGCAACTATCATTCTTACGCGATTGTGCATGTAGCCAGTTTGCCAAAGCTCTCTCATGCCAGCATCTACTATTGGGATACCAGTTTTGCCGTGTTGCCAAGCCTTCAGTTTAGTTTTATCGTTTTCCCATTCAAAATCGTCAAATTTTTGATTGATATTTTTATCAGCTATTTCTGGATAATAAAAAACTTGATAATAACTAAAGTCTCGCCATACAACTTCTTTTACAAATTGTTCTGCATCAGCATTTACATTATCTAAACTATATACAGCATTAAAGATTTGATTGGGTGATATTTCACCAAAATGTAGGTGTGGAGAGAGGGTGCTCGTAGCATTATTCGACATAAAGTCACGAGATTTTTTATACACATCGACTTTATTTTCTAGGAAATTTTCAAGTTTCTCAATTGCAGATCCTTCGCCAATTTGCCAGATATTTATTATCTCTTGCCATTTTAATTTGGGTTCTAGAAGTTTTAACTCACTAATATCTTTAGAGTTGCTAAGCTTAGTGATTTTCTTAAAGCTTGGTTTAGCTATATTTGTCTTATGAGGGCGTGTTTTCATCAATGCTTTGTAGAATGGGGTATAGACTTTATAGTGAGTGCCATCATCTTTAGTACATTCCCAAGGCTCTACTAATAAACTGCCATTAAAACTTTTTACATTTATATCATTAGCATTTAGAAGCTCTTTGATTTTAGTATCTCTATTTATACTGTATTTCTCGTAGCATCTATTCCAATAAAAATCAGAAATATCGTTTTCTTTGATAAGTTTTTCAATGATTTCTGGTTGATTTCCAATATATAAATTTAAATTACCATCTAATGATTTGTTTAGGTTAATAAGAGAATGATGTAACCATAATTTACTTGCTCCACCTATAGAGTGTTTATCATCAAATATATAGATAGGAATAGTTTTATCAGCAAGACTAGCTTGATTTAAAGCAGGGTTGTCGGCTAAACGGAGGTCTTGTCTAAACCAATGGATTGCGATTTTTTTCATAGCTCTTCTAAAAGTATATTTTTAAGCATTTGTACATGTTCTTTGGAATCATTTAAGCATAGTATGAGAGAGAATTCTTTACCACCTTTTTTAATAAAACCTTCTTTTTCTGTGATTGCTAATTCCTCAAGAGTTTCAAGGCAATCTACACTAAATCCTGGAGCGATTACTACTACAGATTTCTCTTGTTTAGCATACTCTTCAAGTACTACATTTGTATAAGGTTCAAGCCACTTTTTAGGACCAAAACGCGACTGGAAAGATAGCTCAAAATTTATGTTTGGATACTTCGCTTGAAGTGACTCTTTTACTAAACGATAAGTTTTATGACAATTGCAATAGTAAGGATCGCCTTTTTCAAAGTATTCTTTAGGTAAACCATGAAATGAAAATAGAACTATATCAGTACTGTAGTTTAATTTTTGTAAGTGACTATCAACTTGTTGGCTGATAGTATCTATATGATACTTATTATCATAGTAAGGATTTATACCTTTGATAGTCGGTTGCCAGCGAAGTTTGCTAAGCACTCTATAGACTTCATCATAAACAGTCGCAGTAGTTGTAGCAGAGTATTGAGGGTAGAGTGGAAATATAGCAATTTCAGTAGCACATTGCTCTTGTAAGCTTTTAATTTTGCTTTCAATACTTGGCTGTCCATAACGCATAGCACAATCAACTATATAGTCATCAAGCTCAGTATCTAGACCCTTAGCAAGATTTTCTGTGTAAAGTAATAGTGGTGATTTATTATGCTCTTTATCCCAGACAGCACGATAGGTATGGACATTTTTCCTAGAACGAATAGGTAGGATAATCAAATTCAAAATCAGCTTCCATAATATAGGATTAGATTCTATAACTCTAGGATCGGATAGAAATTCTTTTAGGTACTTCTTGATAGACTTAGCATCGTAGCCTGCAGGTGTACCTAAATTAACTAAAAGGATAGCTTTTTTGTTGTATTTTTTACTATATTCTTGCATAAGTTTGTAGATATTTAGTTTATATTGATAATTGTAACAAATAATCACTATTTGAATTGTTAAATTTTTGTCATAAATATATAATGACCTTAGACAATTGAAAAGAAATATAGGGAAAAGTAACTCTAGTAGCAGTAGTAATTTTAGGGTTTGCCATGAGTAATACATATGTATTACATGAAGGTGAAAATATGTAAAATGGCCCAGAAGTCTAAGAATAAAGAGCAGAAGGCTCGGCTTATGTACCGCCGGCTAGAGAGTTTATAAACTCGCAGTACGGATACTACATAGACAGTCGTCAAACTGAGTTTAGACCAGATCAAGATGCTCATAGGTTATTTTAGGCAAATCAATAAGTATGATGTACCTTTAAAAACGCCTGAGTACGCATCTTAATTTGGGTGTGATCACACATGTGCATGGCCAACTTTTAAGCTAGATGGTTTAGTTAAAATGGATTTAAATAAGGCTAGATATCTATATTAAAAAAAATATAGTTTGAGTACTTGGAAAAAAGATTTTTTAAAGAAAGGTTAGGCAGTAAATGGAATATATATTTAACCTCTTTTTATTTTCTGTAAATTTAGTAGATATTCTTGTGATGGACAAGTCGCGACTTGTCCATACGATAAAGATAATTCTCCCCTTGAGATGAATACCTTGCTTGCAAAGGGAGGTGTGGTATAAAAGTGCTTATAACAATACTATGCAGCAGAATGTGCTATTTCTACAAGAAAACTTATAAAGGGTACCTATAAATTTAGTTTATTAAATTATAACTTTCTGCGATAATATTCCCAATCTGCCAAAACAATTCACCATACATCGCGCTTTTACCAATGACTAAATCTATTTCTCTATAAAAATTAGAGGCATCAAATTCAATGTATTGAACATTGTCATCCTTTTTGCAAGCAATTTCTGATACTAGAGTTATACCTTCATCTATAGAGCCCATTTGGCGAAGAGTTTCTAAGCTGCTACCTTTAAAATGATTGTTGTTAAAGTTTTCTAAAAAAGAACAAACTTTTAAAGTTTGATCGCGCAAGCAGTTACCCTCATCTAAAATCATTAGATTATGTTTTAAAATTTCTCTTATACTAATTTGCTTACTTTTAGCTGGCTTGTTGGTTGATGCAACAGCTGTATAAAACTTATCATTAAATCGTTTTTTGCGAGTAAATTGACTGTTTAATGTGGGGGGTCGCGATAAGGATTAAGTCTATCTTGCTTTGCTCTAACATCTCCACTAATATATCTGTTTTTCCTCAACTATGCTTATACTAATATTTGGGATTTTTTTTTGATTCGTGTTAGTATCTTTGGCATTATATACGTGCATAAGGTTGGAAATGCACCGATTTGATATAGTTACTTTATTGTAGTTTTTATGAAAATTTGCAATTTTGTGCAGGTTGTTGACTTCATCAAGTACTTTGTATGCTTGGTTGGCTATCTTACAACCTACTTTAATTATCATAATTTGCTTTGATTTACGTTCAAATATCTGGACTCCGACAAACTCTTCAAATTTCTTTATTTGGATGTAAAAGAGCAGGTTGACTAACAAAATATTTTTCAGACGCTGTAATAAAGCTTTTAGTTTCATATACAGAAATGATATATTCTAATGTGTGGGTATTTATATAGGCAATTCTTATAGTAGCTATAACTTTTATATATTAAAAATTAGAAGCAACTATAATACAATATATTCACAACAGTTGATGGAATGCAACTTATAAAAGGGTTTTCCAAGCTGATTAAAGTATAAAATTTTGTGATTAATAACAAATAAAAATCCAAGGAGATGTTATGACTAAGAGAGTTCCTGAAGTAACTTTTAGAACAAGAGTAAGAGATGAAAGTATTGGTGGTGATAACCCATTCAAATGGGAAGATGTAACTACTTGTGATATATTTAATAACAGAAGAGTTATAGTGTTTGCTTTACCAGGTGCATACACTCCAACTTGCTCAACTTACCAATTACCAGGTTTTGAAGAAAAAGCTGCTAAATTCAAAGAGTTAGGCATAGATGATATTTATGTATTATCTGTAAATGATACTTTTGTAATGAACAAATGGATCCAAGCGCAAGGCATTAAAAACATCAAGCCAATTCCAGATGGTAATGGTGCATTCACTAAAGGTATGGACATGCTTGTAGACAAATCTAACTTAGGTTTCGGTCACAGAACATGGAGATACTCTATGGTTGTTGATAATGGCGAAGTTGAAAAAATGTTTGTTGAGCCAGGTAAATGCGACAATGCTGGTGATGATCCTTATGGTGAATCTTCTCCTGAAACTGTAATGAAGTATCTTGAGTCTAAATAATAATTCTATCTAATATTTTTCTATCTAAATAATTCTACTTTATATCATCTGTTATAAAGTTTTCAATGGCTAACTACTTTAGTGTAGTTGATGTATTTGTACATCAATCTTAAATGAGATAACTTATTGACAAAGCTTGAAAGTAATGGTTGTGATGTTATTACAGCCGCTTTTCGGGAGCTACACTACAACAGACTATTCTGTAGATATTCAAGATCCTAAATCTATCGAAGCTTTATTTGATAAAATTGGTTCTTTTGATGGATTGGTCTCAACTACAGGTAAAATTTTTTTTAAAGAGATAGATCAAATAGGGCAATCTGATTGGGATTTAAATCTCAGCAAGAAATTACTTGGGCAAATAAGCTTAGTCCAAATTGGAGCTAAATACATCTTAGAAGGAGGGTCTTTTACTATTACTTCTGGGATTTTAAATATAGAACCGATCGCTAAAGGAACAATAGCTCCTACAGTTAATGCAGGTTTAGATGCTTTTGTTAAATCAGCATCTTTAGAGTATAAAAACTTCCGAGTGAATATATTCATTCCAACAGTAGTGACTCAAGCCTTAGAAAAGTATGGTCCATTTTTTTCCAAGTTATGAGTCTGTAGATGTAAATGTAGTAGCTAATGCTTATCTAAAAGCTATTCTATTGCTGGTATTAGCAATAGCGAAGTTATCAAAACAGGATTTTAGTCTAGAAAAAAATCAGTTAGATTCAAATTAGAAAATTAAACAAAGCTAGGCAGTAAATGGAACTGTGTAGCTAATTGTAAAAATATCATCAATAATCCAGAAAGGACAATTAATGTTAGGTAAATCTTACTGAGTAGTGTATTAGTGCCTTTTTCATTTCTTATTTTCCAGGCCATAATTGCAGGTAGACTTATAAGTAGTATAGCTACAAATATACTTGCATAACCTAGAGCCATCAAAAAGCCGCGAGGGTAGTACACAGCAAATATATATGGTGGTAGGTAAGTGATTATAAACACCAAGATTTTTGATCTATGATTAGGTTTAGTCAGATTATATGTGTCTTGGTTGAAATTAAACAAACCAAGAGTTACACCTAAAAATGAACTCATAATTGCTATAGATGAGAATGCTGTAGTAAAAGCATCCAGGCTAAATAGATTATATGAAGTATGATATATTTGTATAAGAGCAGTTATATCATTACCATGATTTACTATATAGTCAAAGCTATTATTGTCATCAGAAAATAAAGGGATTGTACCTAATGTGATAGCCTCCCAAACACTATAAACAACCATTGGGATTATAAAACCACCAAGAATAATAGCTGTATAAAGATCTTTTTTATTTGAATTCAAATATGAACGCATACTCGGTAATACGGTATGATAACCAAAACATGTAATTAGTAACGGTAGTGTTATCCATAGATAATCTATCTTTAATGTTTTTGCCATTATTAGAGTTTTCTGCACGTAAGGAGATATAAATATCGGTAATGCAAAAAATGCCACGAACATAAACACTATCAAGAATTTATTTAAGAAATCTACAGCAAATGCTCCTATATATACAAAAGTTCCCATTACAAATATGTAAATTAGGCTAGCAAGCCACATAGGTGTAATGATATTAGCATCAGAAAGCCAAGCTCCAAGTAAAGATGAGCATTGAGCTGTATAGGCTGCTGTTAGTGCATACATTAGCAATAAAAAGCTAAACCAAGCAACTATTTGACCAGGTCTACCTAATGTCATTCTAGCCATAGTACTAAAATTAGTGCCATCAGGCATATCTAAATTGACCTCAGCTATCAAGAAACCCGTCGCTGTCATTAATAAGGCTATAATCAGCAATAGTACAGATGCAAATATAAAGCCTAAAGCAGCTGTAGTTAAAGGAATTACAAGCATGCCTGCGCCAACACAAGTACCTGTGATGATTAGTACAGCACCTAAGAGTCTAGTAAGAGAGGTTCTTTCATTCATAATTTACTCCTATATAGATTCTATGTTAGATAAAACTATTTTAAATACATCATCTATAGAAAGCTCTGAGGTATCAACTATAATTGCATCATCGGCAGACTTTAGTGGCGCTACTTTACGGTTTCTATCTTGATAGTCTCTTTTTTCTATATCGCTTTCAATAGTTTGGAAATTATGACTTTGTCCTTTTGCTTGTAGCTCGTCAAAGCGTCTTTGAGCTCTTACTTCTGAGCTAGCCTCTAAGAAGAACTTGAATTTAGAATGAGGAAATACAACAGTTCCCATGTCTCTACCGTCAGCAACCAGACCTTTCTCGGTAGCAAAAGACTTTTGTTTTTCAAAAAGCATCTCACGCACGATAGGGTAGGTAGCTATCTTTGAAGTAAGCATTCCTATCTCTTCTGTTCTTATTTTAGGTGTAACTACTTCATCATTTAGATAAATAGCTAAACCATCTGCAGTCGGTACAAATTTGATATCAAAACTTTGTAAGTGTTTAGCTACAGTATTAATATCCTCGACATCAATATCAGTATTTAAACAATGAAGGGCAGCTAATCTATATATTGCACCGCTATCTAATAAATCATAACTAAAATGTTCGGCTAGTTTTCTGGCTAAAGTACCTTTGCCAACACCACTAGGGCCATCTATTGTGATTATTTTATTATTGTTCATTTTCAAACCTTTTCATAAATTCTACGAGTTTTTTTAAATCTTCAAAAGATACGGCATTATATAAGCTTACGCGACAACCACCAACTAACCTATGTCCTTTTAAACCATAGAAGTTATTTTTATCAGCTTCACTTAAAAATTTAGTTGTTAAATCTTCTGTAGTTAGTTGGAATATTATATTCATATTTGAGCGGTACTTTGGAAGTATAGAGTTTTTGTAAATTTTTGAATTATCTATTGTTGAGTATAAAAGTTCAGCTTTCTCATTGTTAAATGTTTCGATAGATTCTATAGTTTGAAATTTTTCTAATAGGTATTTTAAAGTAAGCTCAAATATCACCCATGAAATTACGGAAGGGGTGTTATATACAGAGTTTGATTTTTCTGTAACAAAATAGTCAAGAACTATAGGTAGATTAGTTTTCTTTTTAATAATAGAATTTTTTACTATGACAATTGTAAGCCCTGGAATTCCAGCATTTTTTTGTGCTGCAGAATATATCAAGCCGTAATCTTTTATATTTATTTTTTTAGATAGGAAGCTAGATGACATATCGCAGACAAGTTCGGTGTTACATGATCTTGCTAATTCATTAATCTGAAAACCATCAACAGTTTCATTATCTGTGTAATATATATAGTCGTATTTATTGCTTTCAAATTTACTGTTTATATCGTTATCATAAGTTACAGCATCTACATCTATGAATTTGCTAGCTTCTTTTGCAGCTTTTTCTGACCATTGGCCACTACATATATACATAGCTTTGCAGTGTTTATCCTTTAGGTTCATAGGGATACCTGAAAATTGTGCTGTAGCTCCGGCCTGCATAAGTAGTATGGAATAATCATTGGGGATGCTTAGTAGCTTGCGTAGGTTCGTTTGAATAGATGTATGAACTTCTTCAAAGGATTTATCTCTGTGAGATATTGACAATAAAGATACGCCTGTATCTTTATAATTAATCATCATTTCTTGAATATTTTTTATAATCTCATTTGGGACTACAGAAGGTCCTGCACAAAAGTTGATTTTCATTGATAGTGACTCAAGTTAATATTTTATGGTAGTATTTTAGCATATAAGGGCAACTCTAAAAACCCATGAGCAGATATCTTAATGCTCCAACTCCTCACAACTGCATTGTAAATTTTAGCAATAGATGTACTATTACTCTCAATTTTCGCCTTGTTGTGATAAATTTGAAGCTAGTTAATCTGCATACACAGAGTTTTTAAAGGTCCCCTATGAAATTATAAAGTCTTTGAAATTGATAGAATAATGATATTAAAAAACATATAATTATTTAGTATTTTAATAAAAAGAGATTGTTGTATGATAAATATAGTACTTTGTGGTGGTTCAGGTACAAGATTGTGGCCTTTAAGTAGGACACTATTTCCCAAACAATTTGTTCGACTTTTTGATAGAAAGTCACTTTTTCAAAAAACACTACTAAGAAACTCTAGTCTTTGTGATAAAACTTTGATTGTCTCAAATATTGAGCAATATTTTCTTGCTCTTGACCAGATAAATGAATTAAATATTGAAGTCTACAAATATATACTAGAGCCTGTAGCAAGAAATACAGCACCAGCTATAGCCTTAGCTTGTTTAGCGTTAGATCAGGAAGATGTAGTTTTAATAACCCCTTCAGACCATCTAATTAAAAATTATGAGAAATACAAAGAAGTATTGCTGGAATCAAAAAAACTTGCTAATAAAAACTGTATTGTCACTTTTGGTATTAAGCCAACTAAGGCTGAAACTGGTTTTGGATATATACACGCTAGTGGAAATGATGTTTTATCTTTCAAAGAAAAACCAAACCTTGAAACAGCACAGAAATATTTAGCACAAAATGATTACTTTTGGAATGCAGGGATATTTTGTTGCAAGGCAGGAGTCTATCTTGATGAATTGCAAAAATATTCCCCAGAAATATATAAAAAATCTGTAATAGCTTTTAATGATAACCAAGAGCAAATGGTAAGTATTGATAAGCAGTTAATGCTAGATATTCCAGATGATAGCATCGACTATGCAGTTATGGAAAATAGTGATAAAGTTAAAGTAGTGCAATGTGAAGATCTAAACTGGTCTGATCTAGGTAACTTTGATTCTCTTGATGAGGAAATGCAAGATACTAAGAATAATAACGCTATCATAAAAAGTGAAGATATAGAAGAGCCAGTATTTGTAAATTCAAAGAACAATTTAATAGTTGCAGATTTTAGGCAAGTTTCGATGATAGATACTAACGACCTTTTAGTTATAGATACTGCAGATGCACTTTTAATCTCAAAGAAGGGTTCCTCTCAAGGTGTTAAGAAAGTCCTTGAGCAAGTTAAGTTACATAATAGTAATTTGGCTGATAAGCATACACTAGTTTATAGACCTTGGGGTAGTTACCAGATTTTAGTTGATACAAATGGTTATAAAGTAAAAAAAACCATACTTTATCCAAAATCTAAGTTATCTTTACAGAAAAATTTATTAAGAAGTGAACATTGGGTGGTTTTAGACGGAATTGCAAATGTCACTCTTGATAATAAAGAATTTCAGTTAAATCCAAATGAATCTAGCTTTATTGGAATGGGTCAAAAACATCGCTTAGAGAATCAACAAGATATTCCTTTGGTAATAATTGAGGTGCAAGTAGGAGAGGAGATTAGTGAGGATGATATTGAGAGGTTTGATGGTTAAATTGTATGCTATTTTATGAAATAGTTTGTCATAAAAAAACAAGGTTTATATTTCTTATGAATAAACTTAAAGAATTAGTTATTTTTGAATATCTTGCATTTATATCTATAGTAGTAATGTTTTTTAGCATATTTTTATTTCTTCGAGTAGCTATATCAATATGCATTGTACTAATAATAGTCATGTGTGTTTTATCTAAAAGACCTTTGTTAAAAGGTTTAAAGGATTATCCCTCTTTATGTTTTCTATTGGTTGCGGGTATTTTTATTAATGTCTCTATGCTATATCTTATGATTTTAAATCATACGTTTTATGGTAAAGAGTTATTGAGTTTTTCAAACCCTATACTAATTGCTCTGTATATTTACTGCCTAAATTACTTTTTATCTCAAAATAAAAAATATGGAAAGTATTTAGTTAATTTGCTTATTTGTATAGTTTCTATAATGTCTATAGCTGCTTTAATAATTTTTCTTTATAAGAGTTTTGATGGTAAAAGTTTTATTTTGAGTGATTTATATAAAGGGATTAATGGTGGAAGTATCATTCAGTCTATAGTAGCTTTAATTTTTCCTTTATCTGCTGTTATTTTCACCACAAATGCTATTAAATTGAGCAATATAAAGCTGAAGTTATTATTATTTTCATTAGCTATTATAATTTTTTTTACAGATTTATTTATAAATAAAAGTAAAGCTGGATACATAATAGAGTTTGTGATCTTAATCTATTATAGTATTGCTTTGATACGAAAAAATATTTATAAAGATGGTATTCTAAATATTAAAAGAGGGCTATTAGTAACACTCTCAAGTATAGCGTTTATATCTGTTTTACTTGGAGTTACTTATAAAAATTCTAAGGTATTTAATATTAGAACCACTCAAATGATAAGTGATATAAATACATTTCTTGTTAAAAGTGGAAATAACGAGCAAAAATTGAGTAAAAAGTCAACAGGTTTGAGACTTATGTATTATTATTCTGCTATAAAAACACTTAAGGAATATCCAAAAGTTTTTTTGTTTGGTTGTGGATATGCAACTGGAATTTTAGGAGTAGAACAATGTACTAGCGAATTAATAGAAAATAACTTGAAGCTCAGAAGTGATGACTATATTGTAAATAGTGGCATAATGCCTCATAACGAGTTTATCAACTATATTTTTAAAGGAGGTATACTCTCTGGAATATGTTTGTTACTGTTTTTTATATCCTTATTTTATGAGGCAAAATATTTAGAGCGCAACTATAAAAATTATTTGAGGATACTTATTGTCGCTTATTTTATAGGTTGTAGTGTGAGTTATTTGATAACTTTACAAATTAGTGTTGCGTTAATAGCAACTTTAATAGCTATATTTATTTCACAACTTAGATGCAAGTACCAAGTGCGACAACCTTATTTCTAGATTCTACCTGAAGCGGAGTATTGAATCCAAGACTTTTTCTAGATCTGTTGTTCAATAGGTTTTCAACTCTTCTAGTTTGGTCTTAAGTAATATTATCTAATCTCAGGTTTTTAGAGAAGAATTGTCTAATTAACCCATTTGTATTTTCATTGGTGCCACGTTGCCAAGAAGAGTATGTATCAGCAAAAAATATATCTATATTTAATACTTCTGATATTAGCATGTGTTTGGAAAACTCTTTACCATTATCAAAAGTGATTGAGTGAGTATGTGACGCATTAAGTGTTTGTATTCAACTGTTTGCTAAGTTTTCAGCATTCTTACTAGCCAAAGGTTTAATTTTAGTTAGTTTAGATACTCTATCAACTAGTGTTAATAAGTCACCCTTGTGACCTTTGCCAATAATAGTGTCTCCCTCAAAATCTCAAAGTCTCTCTCATGTATTGAAACTCTATTTTGTATTTGGCCTCTATGCTCTTGACTAGCCTTACCTCTTTTATGATAAGTTTTCTGACAACGCAAATAAGTGTGTAAGTCACCGCCTCTTTCTTTATTCCCATAGATATACTTATAGATGCTTTCAGCACTTATGACATCTAACCCACCCATTAGATGTTAAACCGCCACTTATTTGTTCTGGATACCAATACTGTTTGATAAGATGCTCTACATGGCTCCAACCAAATTGCATAATTTGTTTGTTGCCTTTACGTTTTCTTGAGTTTGCAAGTGATTGTTCTTGTTTAGGTCTATAACCTCGTTTGCCGGTGTTACGGTTTATCTCTTTGTATATGCTACTTTGGTTACAACCAACTTCCATGGCTATTTGTGTTTTAGAAACACCTATTATCAATAGTTATCCAATCTGGTATCTTTGTACTTGAGTAAGTTGTGTGTAGGATGATCCCATGGTGATTCCTTAAATAGATTTTTTGCAAGTGTGACAATAGCTAACTTACTTTTTTAGTGCAATAATTATTTTGTCGCACTTACAACTTGAATCTAAGCAACAAAAGAAAGTTGTTGATTAAAGAATTACACATTTGTTTTATAAACAGATATAATCTTAGTAATATTCTCAATAATAGAGTTCTTATGATTAAATTCTCTTTGAAGAAAATAATTAAACATTGTAAATATAAATATCGCTTCTCATCTTATGGAAAAAAAACCCTAATAAGTGCTATAGAGGCTTTAAATTCGGCTAAAGTAACTTTTTGGATTGATTTTGGTACTTTACTCGGTTTCTATAGAGATAATGGTTTTATTAAAGGTGATAGAGATATAGATCTTAGTATGTTTCTTGATGATTATGATGAGAATACTAAAGAAAAAATGTCTAAATATGGCTTTAAACTATTAAAAACTTATTTAGTGAAAGATGGTGAAAAGATATATGGGATGGAACAAACTTATCGTTTTAAGAAAATTCACTTAGATATATTTTACTATAGTAAACATAATGAAAAACTATATAAAACACACACCTTTATAGGATTTAATAATATGAGTATGACTAAAAGTATGAAGTTCTATAAAGGTGTTAGAGTGATAGAACAGTATTTGCCAATTAGTAGTTTTAAGGAAGTAGAATATTTTGGGCATTCTGTTCTTGCACCTGCTGATATTCCTCTACATTTAGAATATCATTATGGTAAAGATTTTATGACTCCTAGGTCTTGGGACTATACTAATACTATAAAAGATAATATTAACGCTATTTTTCTTGAAGAAAAATTAGGAGAGTTATATTTTAAATAGAAGGTTAAACATAAAAGTAGTATAATTCAGTAATATTAGCTTGATATATATGTTCAAATAATAGTTTGCTGAATTTATATGTACTGTAAATAATTTTGTGTCAAATTGATATAATGCATTTGATAACAGAAGGAATTACAAAAATGAAATTATAACTTGATGTAGCAGAGTTTAGAGAACAATTAAAATCTGGTAAAGGCATTAGCGTTAAAGATGGAGCATTAACTCCATTAATTAAACAGCTTAATGAAATGGCTTGACAAGCATAACTAGCAACCCACTTATCTCAAGATTTAGAGTCAAATCGTAAAAACGGTAAAACCTCTAAAACAATGAAATCTTCATCAGGTGAGTTTGTACTAGACACTCCTAGAGATCGTAATAGTAGCTTTGAACCTGAAATAGTCAAAAAGCATCAAAACTCATGTAAGCGATGAGTTAGAATCAAAAATGTTATCACTATTTGCTTTAAGTAATAGCTATTCACAGATAGCAGACTATATTGAAGATATGTATGGAGTGCATTTTTCAAAGCCTGCGATTACAGCTGTAATAGACAAGCTTATCCCTAAATTAAAAGAATGGAAAAAGAAACCTTTAAGTGAAATATATCCATTTATATACCTTGGTGCAGTACACTACAAAGTTAGAGAAGAAGGACGTTATATATCCAAAGCTTTCTATACGTTTTTAGGCGTTAATTTAGATGGCAATCAAAGAGATACTTGGTTTGTCTCTAAATGAGAGTGAGGTTTCTAGGTTTTGTATGCAAGTTCTAACAGAATTACAAAACAGAGTTGTCACAGATATTCTGATAGCATCAGTATATGGTCTTAAAGGCTTTCCTGAAGCTATTAATGCTATATTCCCTGATACTGAGGTTTCAGCTATGTATTGTTCATCAGATAAGCAATAGTCTTAAGTATGTAGGCTCTAACAAACAAAAACAGTTCACCAAAGACCTAAAGTGAGTATACCAGGCATTGACAAAATAAGAGTCTGAAATTGAGATTGATAAACTTGAAGAGAAATGGGGGAGTAAATATCCTATAGTATTCGAATCATGGAGAAATAAGTGGGATAATTTATATAACTATGTCATGTATGCTGAACCTATCAGGAGAGTGGTTTATAAAACAAATATTATTGAGTCAGTACATCGTCAATTTAGATCTTTGACCAAGACTAAGGGAGCTTTTCCAAACGATAATAGTTTCCTTAAATTGCTTTATGTTGGAATTAGAAATGCTCAGAAAAAATGGACTATACCAATTCGTGATCTGAGTTTGACTATTTCTCAGTTAAATATTCACTTTAAGGAGAGATTGAAAGATTCTTTAGATTTGGTATAATTATGAGAAGCTAATATCAGCTAACACAGAATTTATTACAATCCCCTTTATATTGTTTTAGCAACCTCTATTATTTTAGTAGTTGATATGGATGGAGTTCTAGAAAAATATATTACTTTACAGGCATTGGACAGATAATCAAACTTTCCTGCCCAATCATCTCCCATGGCCAATACATTTGCTTGATAGAAATCTATGTATTCTAATTTCTTTTCTAAAGAATGTTCTATGAAAGTTTGATCAACAAATTTTAGTGATTGAACAATTTTTATTCTATCATTTTCTGAATATACAGGGAGTCTGCCTTTTTTCTTGAAATTCAAATCATCGCTAGATACACCAACAATTAAAGTATCTCCGAGCGTAACACATCTTTCTAGAATATTTATGTGCCCAATATGAAATATATCAAATGTGCCAAATGTAATTACTCTCTTATTTTTTTTCATATTTAACTTTTCCTACTAATAGATCATGCTATATAATTTTGTATAAATACTTATTAAACACTTGTTAAGATAATCATTCAAGATATTTTATAATCTTTTGTCATTTATTAGAAAAAAATTTTCATAATATAAGTATCCGCTGTTTAGCGGTTTATTACTCACTAACCTTACGCAGTAAATGTATAAATATAGTATCATGTAGAAATAAAAATAGCTTATACAGAACTTTATACTGATTATTTAATCAGTGGAAATGGTTACGCTACAGCAACAGGATTGTCATCAATAATGTAAGGGGATGTCAGTCATGATAAAATAACTTGTTTTTTATCTAAACAAAAATATGATTCAAAAGACTTATGTAAACAAGTAAAGTCGACTGTGCGATAAATTGAAAGAGAAGATGCTTGTCTAATTTTTGATGATACTATTCAAGAGAAAAAATGGACTAAAGAGAGTGATATCATGTGTTGGCATTTTGATCATACAGTTGGCAAATCAGTTAGAGGTATCAACATGTTGAACGCTCTATACTACATCAATGAAGTATAAATACCTGTGGCATTTGAAATAGTGAGTCAGCCTGTACAGTTTAGTGACATAAAGACTAGAAAGTTAAAACGAGCGTCAGAAGCTACAAACGAATTGATGCAAGATATGATTAAAGTCGCAATAAACAATAAGCTTACATTCAGGTATATTCAAATGGACACATAGTTGTCAGCGAAAGATAATTTTGATTTTATTACTAAGCATGAGAAAGACTTTATAGCTGCTTTGCAATCTAATCGTCTTTTTGCTACAAGTCTAGAGTATAAACATAACGACGAATTCATTAGCGTAAGTGAACTAGAATTATCAGACAAACAATCTATACGAGGATATGTGAAGGGTTATGATAACGAAGTTGTTATAGTTCGCCTAATCTTTACAAACAAAGATGGAAGTACAGGTGTTTTGCATTTGATATGTAGTTATACTGATCTTGATGTAGATTCTATTTCAACAATCTATGAAAAACTATGTAAAGTTGAAGAATTTCACAAATCTTTAAAACATAATGTTGATTTAGCTAAATCACCAAATAAGACTATAAGCACTCAGAGCAATCATATTTACTTATAAGTTTTATTATTCTTCAAGTTTGAGTGTTTGCAAATAAAGCACAAGATAAATCATTTTGCTCTGAGGTCAAAGCTATTGATAAAAGCTAACCAAATCGCATTTGCTGAATTGCAGTATTTAAAAAGTGCATAAGGTCAGTTAGTAAATCAAAATATTTTTTCATTACTAGTAGTGAAATAAGACCTTCTCTTTTTTATATCTTTAAATTGAGCTACATATTCATTTGCATTTCTAATTATTTCAAATGCCTTTTTAGGATTATTATTATAATAGTTAATTTTTTCTTGGATATCAGAATAATTATCTTTTAAAAGCACATAGAGATAATTTAGTATAAGGGTTCCTTCAATAAACTAATTTTCATATTTGGGTTTTATCATGAAGCATAGTGAATTTGAGTTCATTATTTATTTGAGATTAGTAGCGACATCAAAATGGTCTACCACGTCAATTTAGGACAGTTTATCCATTAACTTTCCATTATATATTCAAACTGATTTGGAGTCATATAATTTATTGTAGAATGTTTTCTTTTTGTATTGCTTAGATTCAAATACCAAGTGCGACAACCTTATTTCTAGATTCTACCTGAAGAGGAGTTTTGAATCCAAGACTTTTTCTAGGTCTGTTGTTCAATAGGTTTTCAACTCTTCTAGTTTGGTCTTAAGTAATATTATCTAATCTCAGGTTTTTAGAGAAGAATTGTCTAATTAACCCATTTGTATTTTCATTGGTGCCACGTTGCCAAGAAGATTATGGATCAGCAAAAAATATATCTATATTTAATACTTCTTATATTAGCATGTGTTTGGAAAACTCTTTACCATTATCAAAAGTGATTGAGTGAGTAGGTGACGCATTAAGTGTTTGTATTCAACTGTTTGCTAAGTTTTCAGCATTCTTACTAGCCAAAGGTTTAATTTTAGTTAGTTTAGATACTCTATCAACTAGTGTTAATAAGTCACCCTTGTGATCTTTGCCAATAATAGTGTCTCCCTCAAAATCTCCAAGTCTACTTAGTTCATCTATAACAAAGTCTCTCTCATGTATTAAAACTCTATTTTGTATTTGGCCTCTATGCTCTTGACTAGCCGTACCTCTTTTACGATAAGTTTTCTGACAACACAAATAAGTGTGTAAGTCACCGCCTCTTTCTTTATTCCCATAAATATACTTATAGATGCTTTCAGCACTTATGACATCTAACCCACCCATTAGATGTTAAACCGCCACTTATTTGCTCTGGATACCAATACTGTTTGATAAGATGTTCTACATAGCTCCAACCAAATTGCCTAATTTGTTTGTTGCCTTTACGTTTTCTTGAGTTTGCAAGTGATTGTTCTTGTTTAGGTCTAGAACCTCGTTTGCCGGTGTTACGGTTTATCTCTTTGTATATGCTACTTTGGTTACAACCAACTTCCATTGCTATTTGTGTTTTTGAAACACCTATTATCAATAGTGATCCAATCTGATATCTTTGTTCTTGAGTAAGTTGGGTGTAGGATGGTCCTATGTTTATTACTTAAGTAGATTTTTAGCAAGTGTGACAATATCTAACTTACTTTTTTAGTGAAACAATTATTTTGTCGCACTTACAACTTGAATCTAAGATTTATTAAATTTTCAAAATTTTGTATCGACTTTAAGTATAAAGCATCAGCATACTGCTTCAAATTATTTTGCTTTTCTAAATATTTTTCTGAATTAATATTAATCGCTTCTAGTATTGCATTAGAGTATTCGACATCTGTATCATAAATAATAGAGTTTGTTGGATCAAAACCATTTATTGTTGCATGATTACTTTTAATTATCATTGGCTTTAAAAACCCATAAACTAATTGATATGTGCCACTAGTTTTAGATGTAGCATATTTCATATGTGCTTCAATATCTTCATAAGCAGATATTATGAAATCAGCTTTTTCAATTTCTTCATACATTTCAGTAAAATCAAGCCGACCTTTTATATCTATATACGGTTGAAGTTTATTTGGAAGTTCAGATATTTTATCTTTACCAATAACTGTAATATTGAAATTATTTACTCCTTGCACTATTAATTTCTCAATAGCATTTATAATGACTTTAATGCTTTTTCGTTTTTCTGATAATGCACCTATTGTTATAAAGTTTGTAATATTATTTTTAGGAGAGGTTTCTATTTTACCGAAATAATGAGGATTGATAGGTATTGTCTTAGCATTTTTATAATTCATTTGTCTTAGAGTAATAATTGAACTATTTAAAGCACCATTATCAAACGGCTTTTCTATCTCATGCTCTACAAAAAAAAGTTTAGATTTATCCACTTGACTGTTGAATGAATTATAAACTTTAGAAAAATCTGTTCCATCATAAAGCTTGCCTGCTGTTGTTACTAAAAGTCCTTTAATATCAGTTAAAGAATCATCTCTAAAAAATTTACGAATCTGCTCTTGAGTCATTATGTTATAGTATATATTCTCATTAGTATCAAACCTACAAAAGAGTCCTTCTTTATAGCGTGCTGGAGTGATTAGTATAGAAACATGATACCCTAAATCTAATAAATATTTTGCAAAGCCAGGGACAACTTCAGCATGGCTACTTGAGCATGGCTCCCATAGTAAAAAAGTATTATCTTTTATGATGGGTCTTTTTGTTGAAAAGACCTTTTTGATATTTTTAAATAAAGTCATGGGTGTATTAATAATTATAATCTATTATTATTACATATATTGATCAAATTTTATATAATTACTGTAATTTACAACTACTTCATTAGGTAGTATGAAGAAGATAAATATCAAAAAAATCAAAGTAATAACCTCATCTCTTGGCCGTCGCTTTTCAGGGATAAATGCTAGTATGATGGCTGTGATTCCAGAGCAAGCGAAACTTACGAATATTGTGGGAGTAGGTTTTAACCTTGATGCAGACAAAATACCTGTAATTTCATTTAAGCAATTTTTATTTGGATGCTGGCGTGATAAGTGGCGTATTTGGCACGCTCGTAGAAATATAGATATGCTTGTAGGAATAGTCCTAAAATATGTTTTTAGATATAAACTGATACTAGTTTTCACATCAGTCGCACAAAGGCATCATAAATCTTTGACAAAATTTTATATAAATAGAATGGCTGCTATTATATGTCCATCTAAAATTTCAGCAGCATATCTTGAAAAAACACCAAATATTGTGCCACATAGCGTCAATACAAATATATTCTATCCAGCAAATAGTAAAAGTGAAAAATTAGAAAATATTGAATTGCCATGTAAATATAATATAGGAATTTATGGCAGGATTAGAAAATCTAAAGGCACTTTAGAGTTTGTTGATGCGGTTATTAAAACTCTACAGAAATATCCTGAATGGGGAGCTGTGATAATTGGTGAAGCTACACCAAAAGATTTGGAATTTAAGAAGTCTCTTGAGAAAAAAGTTTTTGAAGCAGGGTTAGAAGCTAGAATAAATTTTACAGGTTTTTTAGAAGACTCAAATGATATACCTAAATGGTATAGGGCTATAGATGTGGTTGTGTGTGCTAGCCATAATGAGGGGTTTGGGTTGCCAGCATTAGAAGGAATGGCTAGTAAATGTGCTGTGATTGCTACCAAAGCAGGAGCTTGGCCTGAGTTGATCACAGATGGCAAAAATGGCTACTTAGTTGATACCAAATCATCAGAACAAATAGCTCAAAAATTAGTAATTCTTATGAACGATGATGCATTAAGAAATCAAATAGCTCAAAATGGTTACGACTTAGTTACTTTAAAATATAAAATCCAAAATGAAGCAGAGGGTATTCAAAAGGTTTATGATAGGCTTTTGGCTGAGAAGAGTTGAAGTCTCTTTTTTTTAGGTTTACATCAAACATTTCGACAGGTGGTTACTGAGCTTGTCAAATGTACTTAATGTGTTTTTGTTATTGAGATCCTGAAATAAATTCAGGTTGACAGTAAAATTTTTGTATTGAGATTAGTTTTACTGCAACCTCTTCAAAAAACTCTCCACAAATTCTATTCTTTGATCAGCAGTTTTTGTAGTTTTTGTAATTTGTAAGTCATGATCTTTTGTAAGTCTAAACTCACTAGATTTGCTTTGTATAAGCTTGATGAGCTTTTGCAAATCTACTTTTTCAGGCTCTGCAAATACAACTGTACCAGAAGTGCCAAACATTTTTATCTGAGCAATACCTAGTTTGATAGTATCAAGGCGAATATGAGCTGTTTTAAGTAGATATAATACTTCAACGGGTAATTTACCAAATCTATCAATCAGCTCTATTTTTATGCTAATTAAATCATCATGAGTTGCTTGAGATATACGTTTATAGAAATTCAAACGAGTATTTACATCATATATATAATAATCAGGCATAATAGTGGGGATATTAAGATCTATTTCACAAGTTTGAGAGTTGACTATTTTTTCGATATCAAATTCTTTATCTGTTTTTAGGTTTTCTATAGTCTTATCTAAAAGCTCCATATAAAGGTTTAAACCAATACCATTGATATTACCACTTTGCTCTTTACCGAGTATCTCACCAGCACCTCGAATTTCTAGATCATGGTTTGCTAGTGTAAATCCACCACCAAGAGATTCTGTGCTACTAATAGCTTCTAGTCTTTTTACAGCATCTTTAGTAACACCAAGCTCACTTGTAGTTAGCATATAAGCATAAGCTTGATGGTGAGAACGACCAACTCTACCGCGTAGTTGATGTAGCTGTGATAGTCCTAGATTATTGGCATTTTCAATGATTAGCGTGTTTGCATTTGGTATATCTATACCAGTCTCAATAATTGTGGTACAAATAAGAATATGATATTTATGATGCTTAAAATCAAACATGATTTTTTTTATTTCTTTTTCGCTCATTTGCCCATGAGCTACAGATACCCTTAGGTGAGGGAATATCTCTTGGATAATCTCTTTTTTCTTTAGAATAGTATCAACATTATTATAAAGATAAAAAACTTGCCCTCCACGAATAGTCTCACGATTTATAGCTTCACGGATGATAGTAGTATCGTATTCTTTTACAAATGTTTTAACTGATAATCTTTTAGCAGGAGGCGATGCGATTATTGACAAATCTCTAAGCGATGAAAACGCCATGCTCAAGCTTCGTGGAATAGGTGTTGCTGACATTATTAAAATATCTATCTCAGCTTTTAATGCTTTAAACTTTTCTTTTTGAGCAACACCAAAACGATGTTCTTCATCTATTATCAAAAGCCCCAGATTTTTAAAATCTATCTTTGATGATATAAGCTTATGTGTACCGATAATTATATCTACAGCACCTGCTTTTAGATTAGCAAAAAGCTCATTTTGATCTTTTACAGTTTTTGAACGAGTAATTACTTCTATATTTACAGCGATATTTGCAAATCTATCTCTGAAGCTATTGTAATGTTGCAGTGCTAAGATGGTTGTCGGTACAAGTATTGCAACTTGTTTTTGATTGTGAGTCGCTAGAAACGCTGCACGCATGGCAATCTCTGTCTTACCAAAACCAACATCTCCACAGATTAGCCTATCCATAGGTTTCTTAGAAATCATATCTTTAAAAACATCATCAATAGCACGAAGCTGATCAGCTGTTTCATCATAAGGAAAATCAGCACTAAAACGAAGATACTCTTCTTCATCTAATGAGTTTGTGAAGCCTTGACGCATTTCTCGTTTAGCGTATATTTCAAGTAGGTTTGCTGCGGTATCAACAATTTTTTTGATAGTTTTTTCTTTTTGCTTACGCCATTTATCTGAGCCAAGCCTGTTAAGGGCAATACTCTCAGTTATTGAAGAGTTGTAAATGCTGATAAGATTAAGCGATGTACTCGGCACATAAATCTTGGCATCATTAGCATATAAAAGCAGGATAAACTCATCTTTTTTGTTATTCAACTCGATAGTCTCAAGCCCCATATATTTGCCGATTCCATGATCAAGATGGACTATATACATACCAACTTTTAGCTCAGCTAGATCTTTTAGGTCAACAGTAGGGTGATGATCATGTTCAGAATTTTTTGATTTTTTTATATGCTCTGGAAAAAGATCTGTTTCTGTAACAAACAGCACCTTACCCTCTATAATAACTCCATCTTCAAATGGCGAAACAATTATCGAGTATTTATCTTTACTAGATAATGCTTTAGCAAAGCTAGGTTGTGTTTTGATATTAAGGTTGAGCTTGTTTAAATGCCCTAATAGTACTTCTGTACGACCATTAGAATCAGTTGAAAATATAATTTTCTCAAAGTTTGATTTTGCAATTAGTTCTTGTAGGTTTTTAAATGGATTTGCAAGTTTATAGTTTGCAGAAACTTTTTCTAATGGTCGAACGCCTAAAATCTTAGATTTTGACTTAGATTCTGATTGCCATTTTAGATTAGAGAATTTCTCTAACATTATACTAGTATCTTCTTGAGTAAAGTAGAGTTTATTATAATGCAGAATAGGGCGTTCAGTATCAAGTCTCAGCTCATTATAGCGTTGTCTGACTGCATCGTTTGATGCGTCTATAGCATTTGTGATATTTTCAAATAAATGAATCTTTGCTCTATTTGGTAGGTAGTCGAATATACTTGCAAAATCTTTGTAAAAAAGAGGTAGATAAAACTCTATACCACTAAAGTATTCATTATTTTTAATTTTATTTGCTATATTTGTATCTAACGCTTTAGATGAGCAAAGCCCTTCAAACTGAGCTAATGCAAGGTTAGTATTTTGAGTGTTGTAAATAAACTCATGCGAAGGTATAATGTCTATGTGTTTAACTTCATTTGTTGAGCGTTGAGTTTCTAAAATCAGCTCTTTTATACTATCTACTTCATCATCAAATAAATCTATCCTAAAAGCTTGTTTTGATCCGATAGGGAATATATCAATTATACTACCACGGATACTAAATTCTCCTTTTTCAAAGACATTGTTTACAAGCGTATAGCCAGACTCGATAAGTTGCGTTTTATGTTTGGTAATATCTAGCGTATCACCGACTTTTATTACACAACTATATTCTGTGATAAAGCTAATAGGTGGTAGTTTTCTTAGAATTGTTGGAATACTTGCTACAAGTATCGTATTTGTAGGATTGTGAGTTAGTTTATAAAGGACTCTTTGACGAGCAGATATAATGTCTATAGAAGTAGAAAACCTATCGTAGGCCAAAATCTCTAAGTCTGGGAAATACAATATTTCAGTTTTAGAATCTTTTGATAAATATTCTAGCTCTTTATAAATTTTGTAGGCTTGTTGAGAGTCTTCTGTAATTACAAAATTAAAGTTTTTATCAGATTTTACGTATTCATTTAAAAAAATACTAAAAGAAGCACCATAAGCATTAGATACTATAGTATCTTTTTTAGTGATTTGGTTTGAAAGCATTAATTAATAATCCTTGGAAAGTCAATTAATTTTTTATAAGTACTCTAGGTTTCGCTACTTACTTAGTAAGTTATCGCGACATACTTTTTTTATGGCATGCCACACCTCCCCATGCTAAGCATAGGACTTCTATCAAGAGTAGCATTTTTATGTAATAGCACTTCGCTATCATAGTTTAAAATAAATAAAAAATAAAAAACTCATCAATATAAAAATTGACTCAAACAGTTTTATTTTCTAATCATTTATTTTACGAACTACTAACTTTTAATGTGCAGTATCAACAATATTTTAACCTTTATTCAATTGGTTATATATAAGATACTTTGAAAAAATGATTTTATAATTGCTCAGAAAGAAAATGTAGATCAGAAATCAGTATGTAATTAGTCTCTTTTGCCAGCAACTGCACCAAATATTTGTAATAAAGTTACAAATATATTAAATAATGAAACATAGATATTTACAGTAGCAAGGATGTAGTTAGTTTCTTCGCCTCTTACTATAGCATTTGTCTGCCATAAGATAAAACCACCAGAGATAAAAGCAAATACTAGTGAAATTACAAAACCTAAAGCAGGAATGTGTAAGAATAAGTTTAATACCATAGCAACGATTGCAACAATTGCCCCCACAGCACAGAAAGAACCTACACGGTTAAAGTTGCGAGCAGGGCTCATAGCAACCGCAGATAAACCTAAAAATATAAGACCTGTGCTACCAAATGCCATCATAATAAGTTCAGCACCATTACTAAATTGCTTAATGTACATACTCAAAATAGGTCCCAGTGAATAGCCTAGTAAGCCTGTTAAAGCAAAAGTAAGCACTATACCCCAAGGTGAGTTTTTAGTTGCATTAATACCAAATAGTAAGCCGATATAACCTATTAGTAATACAAATGGGTTAAGCATAACCATAGCACCTGCTTGAGTTTGAGCAAAAGCAATATATGCAGTAAATGCACTAAATAATAGTGTCATTGAAAGTAGTAGGTAGGTGTTTTTCAGAACTTTATTAGCTCTTAAAGCTAGCTCTGGTCTTAGTGAGTTTATAAGTCTAGTATTATTAAATTGGTTCATTTTTTTCTCCTTTGAGATTGTTATTTTATTCAACTTTTTAAAACTATAATTAGTCTTGGATTTGTAATCGCTAACTATATTTATTGCCAAACATTATACCATAATCTATACAAATATTAATATGGGGTATATACTAAAAATCACAAGTAAAACCTGAGAGACAAGTATCATATAAAAAAGATACAAAAATCAATGATGAAAAAATTAGATATAATAGTGATGTAACAAGTAAATCATTTTTACCACCTGCAAGTATCTTACCTAATGAAAAGTAGATTGGGACTATAAAAATATTTAAAATAAGCCCAAGTATTATAGATGATATAAATAGAATATTACTCATTAGATAGCTAGATGTAAATATAGATATCATCAATATAAACACTCGAATAATTTCTATATATAACATATCCTTTATAAGGCTAGAGTTAGTTATAGCTTCTACTTTAAGAGTTATAAGCTTATAGCGCCAACCGACATATATACCTACACACAATAAATATTGAAATATCAATAGTAAAAAAGTACTCGTTGCTGAGTTTATGTATTCTGGGTTTATATCATTTTCATACCTTAAAAAACTTAAGTAAATCAACTTGTTTACTATTATCAGAGCTAAACTGAAGTAAACATATTTAAGAAGTTCAAAACCGTTTTCTTTATTACTAGATATTGTCAATATATGTAGTATTATCAATGAAACAGGTAAGGCTATTATATTGATAATACCAAATAATGCTGGATGTAAAAGCAGATAAAACAATACAAGAGCAAATATCAGATAAATAACAAAAACACCATAGAAGCTGATTTCAAACCGTTCTGTCCTTCCTGTTAGAGAGGTGTTTAGCTTGTAATTATTCTTCATGAAAAATTGAAGTAAAGAAAAGATTAGCAGGAGGTAGAATATTTTAAAATGATAGATGTTTTTCAAAAGAGTGAAATAAACTAAAATACCAGCAGCAATTCCTAGTATAGCGCTAGAGTAAATACCAATAAATCCATATAAACGGCGTAAATCTGTTTTTAAATAAAACGAGCTAAGACTCAGAAGAAGGTTAACAACCGTAATAGCAAATCCTGTCCATAAAACTGCTGTACTAAAAAAAATAAGATTGTGAATAAAAGATAAAATGATTGCTAGGACAATAAGATGTAAACCGTGAATAATAGATTTTGTAGAACCTAATAGATAATTGCTCAAGCAACCAAAAACGCCTGCAAAAAATAATATAAATATTTGGTCATCACGATTGTCAAAGATGTAAATATATCCATGTTGTGTCATAAGCGTAATAAATGGCACGATACTTGTACATATACAAAATGTCATTATAGCTATAATATGCAGACCAATAGGCTGTTTAAAGTGAATGTTAGCTCTAGTAATATTTCTTATGGCATTTTTTTTCATGGTTTAGCTTAAAGTTAATTTCTGCAAATTGGTTAAATATTTTTGCTCATCAGGAGCAGTATTGTACTTTTGTGAGAGCCATATTTCTTCTGCTAAATAGTCTATCATAGTATGGTAAACTTTGTGCTCATCATGATTGTGTTTGATAAGTCATTCTTTGTAGACTTGGTTTATACCGTTAGGACGGTTAGTTTGTACTTGCTCAATTATTGCTAAGTGCATAATTATATGTAAAAAAGTATTGACTTGCCCCATTTCTGGAGAATAATCAGTATCTATATTTTGCATCGTTATAAGTTCATGATACTCAGGATGAAGCTCAATAATTCTATAAATCTGCTCTTCAATAGCGTTTACAGGTTGATTCTCTTGAAATTTCTGCCAAGAGTTAATCATTAAACTACGCAATTCGACTCTATCATTTTATATTATCATAAGTACTTTTCCTTGTCTTTAAATTCACAATAATAATAAATAATGCAATTTCGGCATTTAGGTTTTTGAGCGGTGCAAATATAGCGTCCATGCAAAATGATCCAATGATGAGCATCTATCAAGTATTCTTTTGGAATTACTCGCATAAGTTTTTTTTCAACTTCAACTACATTTTTTCCCTTTGCTAAAGGTATACGATTTGCCAATCTGAATATGTGTGTATCTACAGCTATAGCAGGTAACCCAAAAGCAGTATTTAAAATCACATTTGCAGTTTTGCGACCAACACCTGCAAGTGAAATTAAATCATCGAGATTATCAGGCACTGTACTGTCAAATTCTTCTATAAGGTCTTTGCAGGTCTTGATCACATTTTTTGCTTTAGTTTTGTATAGCCCAATAGATTTTATATAAAATGCTAGCTTTTCTTCGCCTAAAGCATAGATTTGCTCTGGGGTATTAGCAACCTTATACAGAACTTCATTAGCTTTATTTACAGATACATCAGTCGATTGGGCAGAAAGAATAACAGCTACTAGAAGCTCAAAAGTAGAATTAAATTCTAGCTCGGTAGTTGGCTTTGGATCGTTTTGCTTCCAAATCTCAAATATAGCTGTGCGTTTTTCTTTATTCATGGTCTACCTATAATTATTGGTTATTTTTTATTTTTTTTAAACTTAGCCAGTGATGCAGCAATATATGCTTTTTTATCAATATCTTGTGCTGTTACTATATTTTTATAGACTTCTCGTTGCTTGATTTTATTTTGAGCTTCTTTCTCTTTATGAAAATTATATCTGTCTCGATAATTATCTTTTTGCTTTTCATACTCATCTACAGATAGGTTATTAGGTTGGCGTTCATCCGCTAGATTAACCAATGAAATACAATCCATAGGGCACGGCTCTATACATAGCTCACAACCTGTACAATCATTATAGATCACTGTATACATAAGTTTTTTTGCACCAACAATAGCATCCACAGGGCATGCAAGTAAACATTTCTCACAACCAATGCACATACTTTCATCAACCACAGCAGTTGCACGAGGTTTTACTTTACCGAGATTTTCATCTAAAGGTACTTCTTGTTTACCTAAAAGTTGAGAGAGTTCTTTTAAAGTTTTTTTGCCACCAGTTATACACTTGTTGTGCAATTCACCATTTGTGATAGCCTTCGCATAACTATGACAATCTTCATAGGTGCATTTTTTGCACTGAGTTTGTGGAAGTATTTGATCAATTGTTTCTACAGAGTTAATCATTTTAGTATAGTTCTATATTTGTATTGGATTCGATACTACGCATATAATTTTCTATATTTGTAGGAATATCTAATAGTTCTCTAGCCATTGTTAAGATAAAAAATACTGGGAATATCTCTATATCATCCCATGAAAATTTATCACCATTAAAGAATGGAGTTTGGATATACTTATCAAGAGCCTCTAAAGATTTGTTAATAGCACTAATTGCAGACGTTGGAGGGTGGCTTAGAAGAAGACTCATATCTCCGATATATTTAGATTTTTTGTTTATGAAATAATCTTTAGCACTCTGGGTTGGGAAGTCACATTTATTTTTTGGATGATGTAGCATGCGAGGGTAAATGATTTTTCTATAGTTATCAGGTAATTCAGCAAGTATGCTTTTGACTTCATCATCTATTTGAGATCTTGCTATATCAAAGTCTTGTAGCTCAGCGATATATTCACAGATATCGATACTTTCTTTTAGAAATGTACCTTGGGTTTTTTCTAGGAAAGGAACTAGCTTTGAGCCAATTCTATCAAGGTGTGATTTTTCATCATCATTAGCCAAGAATACTAGTTCATAATTTAAGCCACTTAAATCTGCAACTAATCTTGGTTTGACGCAATGAGAGCAGTGATTATATACAAAAAGTCTCATAATGTAAGTGTTTTAAATTTAATATTAGATGGGTGGTATTATAGCATTTATCTTCAGTGGTTAATTAAAAAATAATAAGAATTTAGGTTGGAATATATACATTTTTTTTATAAAAGTATTATTATGTGTTTTTATAGACTTACTTAAAGATTATAAGAACCTAAGGAGTTAAATAATTAAAACAAATACTGATATCAGCTTTAGCTGTAAGCTTTGGCTATGCTAAGGTCTATGATAATTGGTGAAAGCGACCAGCATAAGTTTCACCTTTAAAAGTATCTGCTCTTTTTGAGAAGTTACCTGCTAGATATATAAGGCATATTTATATGCCACTAGAAAAAGTATGAGCAATTACTTTTATGAAGCAAGGCACACTTAAATAGACCCTATATAAAAAAAGAAGATGATAAATTTAAAAAAGTAGAAGTAAAAAACCAATACTCAGGGAGACTTTCTTTTTGTGGATCCAAGTTTATATAGAAAAGATATTGTCGTAAAAAGATCACTACAAGTACAAGTTGTAGTAACAAGGTATGATTAGTTCTTAATATATTTAAAGATGCTCTTGAGAGAAAGATCTTTTAGCAGCTTCTTGATCAAGTAGATATAATCCACTATCTTTAACAAGCTTGATCTTATTAATCATATCGCCAACAGTAGCCTCTTCTTCAACTTGCTCATCTATAAACCATTGCAAGAAGCTTTTAGTAGCATGCTCATTTTCTTGTAATGCTATATCCATTAGTTTATATAGCTTAGATGTGATTTCTTCTTCATGTTTTATAGTTTCTTCAAATACATGTAGTAGAGATTCGAAGTCGTTTTGTGGGGCTGAAATAGTTTTTACATTTATGCGACCGTTTTTATCATTGATAAATTTCATGATTTTTTTTGCGTGAAATAGCTCTTCTTGATACTGAGCCATAAACCAGTTTGTAAAACCACCTAGACCTAAGTCTTCAGTATATCCTGCCATTGCAAGATAGATATTGGCTGATTCTAATTCACAGTTAAATTGCTTATTTAGAGCATCTAATAGATTATTTGATAACATTTTTAATTCCTGTAGTTATATTTTATTTATTAAATTATAATCATAAAGACTATTATAAGAATGTCAAGTTATTATTGATATAACACTATGCTGAAGTAGTCTGAAATATTATGGGAACAAAAAGCTTCAAAATTTACTAATGATACGCTTCTTTTGTAATATGATATTAAGATGTATTGTTTTTATCTTACAAGTTACCATATAAAGCTGATAAAGATTCCATAATAAATTAATATACGCTAGCATTAAGACTATAATTTTTTTATTGATAATTTCATGCAAACAAATACAGATTTTATAAATTTTGCGAAGGGGCTAGAAATCCTTTTGAAAGAAGAATGAGCAAGAATTGGTATAGAGACCTATAAAAAGCTCTATGAAGTTGAGTTTGAGGGTTAGTTAGAGCAGGCATATAATACTTGTATAAACTCACATTTAGCTAGTTGAATTATGCTAAAAATTGCCTCTCAAAAGACGGAGACACAAGAAGATCTTTATAATTTTATATCTGATATAGAGTTGGATAGTTATTTCATTGTTGATAAAAGTCTTAAAATTGTAGTTTCTGGTAAGCATTAGAATTTTAACAATACGATGTTTGTATCGAAAAAAGCAAAAGATGCTATAATAGATCAATTTCGTCATACAACCAATGAACGCCCAAATATAAATACATAAGATCCTGATAATGTAATCAAGCTCTATCTTAAGAAGCATTTTGTACATGTATTTCTGTGTATAAATATCGACAGCTTACATAAACATACCTATAGACAATACCATGCAGAAGCTCCACTTAAAGAGTCTCTTGCTGCAGGTATACTTTTAAAAGCGGAGTGGTTAGATGAGCTTGAGAAAGAGCAACCAATACTTATAGATCCGATGTGTGGTTCAGTGACTATTCTTATAGAAGCTGCTTTGATGGATAAAAATATAGCACCAGTACTTTTGAATAATAACTTTAAGATATTTAATTCAAAAATACACGATGAGGAGCTTTGGAATAGTCTTTTATGGGAGGCTAAAAAATCTATAAAAACTACAAATGCTATTATTCAAGGGTATGATATTGATTATGATATATTGGACAAGGCTGATAATAATATTTACCAAGCAAATGTAGATGATGTTGTGAATGTTAAGCATTTAGATATTAGAGATATTAAAAATGAATTTGATAGTTCTGGTCTAATAGTTACAAACCCTCCTTATGGCGAGAGATTATATAGTAAACAAATAGATGAACTTTTAGATGTATTTAGTGGTTTTGGATATAAATTAGGTCAAGATTTTGGTGGTTGGTAAGTTTCTATACTTACAAGTTTTAGTGACAGTATCAAAGAGATGCAAGTACGAACAAATAAACGCAATAAATTTTATAATGGTGGTATTGAAACTATACTTTATCAATTTGATATAAATAAGCATTCTGTATTTAAGCATGAAACTCAATTAGAGAAAAATATACGTATAGCAGAAACTTCAGCTAGTAAGTCAGATGAGCATATTGAATTTGTAAATAAGCTTAAAAAGAATCATAAGACATTCCATGGTTAAAGCAAACAGGTATAGAGTGTTATAGACTTTATAGCTACTGATATTCCTACATTTGCGATAGCTGTAGATATCTATAGTGATAAAGTTTTTTTACAAGAATATAAAGCTTATGCTACTATCTATAAAAATATTGCCAAGCAAAGATTTTATCAAGCGATTTATTAAATCCATGCAACTCTTTGTATAGCTTATGAAAATATTAATAATAGAGTAAGACAGCTTCAAAAGAACAAAGACCAGTATCAAAAAGAAGATAATTTAAATAATTTTTTCATGATAAACGAAGCGAATGCTAAGTTCTATGTGAATTTCTAAGATTATTCAGATACTGGTATATTTTTAGATCATCGTAAAATTAGGCAGTTAGTAGCTAAAGAAGCAAAGAATAAAACCCAGCTAAATCGCTTTAGCTATACTTGTACAAGAAGTTTACATGCAACTTTGAAAGGTGCACAGACTACAAGTGTAGATATGTCTAATACATATCTTGATTGGGGTAAACACAACTTTAAGCTAAATGCTATTAAAGTATCAGAGCATAAGTTTGTGCAAGCCGACTGTATGAATTGGTGAAAAATTAAATCACAAAAAGTTGATGTGATATTTTTAGATCCACATTGTTTCAAATTCAAAACGGATGGATAATACTCTTGATGTACAAAGAGATCATGAGTCAATTTTAAATTTAGCTATGAACGCTTTAGAAAAAAGTGGTCTACTTTATTTCTCAAATAACTATCGTAAGTTTAAAATGTCTCAAGATATTTTAGATCAATTTGATTGTAAAAATATAGACGAGAAGTGCTTGTCTTGAGATTTTTTATCAAATAAAAATATACACAATTGTTGGGAAATTAGATTTAAGTAGGAGAAGCTCTTTATGTATAAAATGTATTAAAAATTTGTTTTTTTAATGTCATCAGTTGGTTTTGCATATAGTATTGATAAGCCAGCTTCAGAGAGTAGCTCTAAACTGAGATAATCGCAAAAATAGGTTGGTTTTTCACTTAGTAGTCAACCAATTTTTTCTTCAATAATTTAGATAAACCTCTATGTACTCTAATCCTATTTTTTAAATCTGAAAATTTACCACCATCAAGATGATTTGTTTTATTTGGAGTGCAAAATGCTTTGTTATTTTTATATGTGAAAAGATAGTACAGATTAGAGCATAAACTAGTGTAAGCTGCTCTTAGCTTATAGTGAGTGTAAGTTGCTTCACCAGTCTCATAATTGACTGTCATCTCAGCTAGAAAATTTTCATATTTAGCACGCCAACCTTGTAACTTAGGGTTTTTAGTTATGTACCTTTGTACTATTTGTTTTTGATGAAAGTGGCACATTGGTGTCATATACCCTTTGAACACAGTGTGTAAGACTCTTTTACCGTCCATAGTAAAATTATTAATCGTATATCCTAAGGGGAGAGTAATTGCTTGAATGATTTTTTGTAATATTCACACTTTTCTTTTTCAACATGCTCCCACAACAAGATCTTGCATTTTAGTACTTGAATCTAAGCATCATAAAAAATAACGGTTCCTAACTTATCTTTTCTCTTGCCATAAAAAGTTGTATCACATTCTCAAGTTACTGCTCTAAAGTCATGCCTTTTTATTTCTACTTGATAGTTATTTATTTGACTATAAATAGATCTTTTTGACTTAAATACTTTGCCACAAGTGTTGCATTTATATCTTTGTAAGCTGTTTTTTTGTGCCATACTTTTGAGTCTGTTTTGAATCACAATTTAAACATTTTTTAGTGTTTTCTTACAAGCATTTGTAAGTAATCCTTTTTAAATCCTTATTATATTTTATTTACAGTCGTTTTTTACCAACCCGTTTTTGCAATTAGCTAGGCAATGGGTATGATTATAAAATTAGTGCCTGATACGAGAACTTACTCTAATGAAGCTGACTATTTCCAGAAAGATTGGCAAAAAGTATTTTGGGGCTCTAACTATTCTAAGTTACTAGAAGTTAAAAACCAATATAATCCAAAAGGGCTATTCTATTGCCATTATTGAGTTGGTAGTGAATATTGGTAAGATGATGTAATGTGTAAAAAATAAAGCAAACTCAATTAGTAGCTTATCTCAATCAAAATACTTCTTTTTTATCCATAGAGATACATTCACCAGGCTTATCAATACAGGTACTTCAACTAAAGGACCTATAACTCCTACAAATGCTTGGATAGAGTTGATCCCAAACATCGCTATAGCTACTGCAATTGCTAGCTCAAAGTTGTTTGATGCAGCAGTAAAGCTTAATGATACTGATTGCTCATAACTAGCTTTAAGTTTATAAGACATATAAAAAGATATGAAAAACATTATTACAAAGTATATAAGTAGTGGAATAGCTACTTTTATTACTTGTAATGGTAGCGTTAAAATTTGCTCACCTTTTGTTGAAAACATTAGTAAGATAGTAAATAAAAGAGCAACTAGCGTTAGTGGTGAGATTTTAGGTATAAATTTTTCTGTATACCATTTTTCACCTTTTGAAGGTATCAAAATAGCTCTAGTTAATGCACCAGCTACAAATGGAATACCTAAATAAATACCTACATTAGTTGCTATTTCTAGTGCTGAAACATTTACTTCTACAACATCTTGAAGCCCAAAAAGTCTAGGTAATACTGTTATAAATATATAAGCATACGCAGCGTAGAAAATTATCGTAAATAGAGAGTTTACAGCAATTAAACCAGCACAGTATTCACGCGAGCCTTTTGCTAAATCATTCCAAACTATAACCATTGCAATACATCTTGCTAGACCAATAAGGATAAGCCCAATCATATATTCTGGCTGATTATGGAAAAACACAACAGCTAGTACCAACATCAATACAGGACCAATTAACCAGTTTTGGATAAATGATAGAAATAGTATTTTTGTATCTTTAAATACTTGATGCATAATGCCATAATTGACTTTAGCCAAAGGAGGGTACATCATGATTATTAGCCCTATACCGATCAGCCAGTTGCCTGAGCCGGTATTGAATATCGAGATGAAGTTGTTGATATAAGGAAAAGCATAGCTCAGGAATATTCCTATAAACATTGCTAAGAATATCCAAAGTGTTAAAAATCTATCTAAGAAGCTTAATTTTTTAATATTTGATTCCATTGTATTTCCCTTATTTATTTTAATTTACAAGTTTGAGTGATTTCTATTTTTATGTTGTTATTTATTTTAATGTATTTATATATTTAAATATGTTGTTTATTATAATTCTTATTTTTAAAAATTTCAAATGCAAAAAATATACTAATACAAATATAGGTCTATAGATCTTCTTTTAGTTTCTAAAGAATAAAGAAATTCTGATCGCTGTCTGGTGACTTTAGTATTTTGTAGTGGCAAATAAGTAAATAATGTAGTGCTAAGCTACTTCGTTAATCAGCTACTATATGTTAAAATTCATACATTAAATTTATCAAATAATGATTATGAGCAGATTGACCCAAAACCTTATGTATGCAGTTATACTTGTTGCGATATTTGCAGCGTGTATTTATTTTTTCACTTTCAATAAAAACTACGAAGCTAAAGGTGTGTATCTACCTAGTAAAGAGATAGATTTACCTGATGCTAAACCTAATGAAGTAAAAGTTTATAACTTGCGTTATAGAAGTGATACAGAAGGTGCTATCGGTATGATTAGAACTTCTATTCATGTAAATAATGAGAAAGATTTTCAAAAGCTATGTAATAAAGATCTTAATAAGGCTATTGAACTTGCAGCAGCAAATGGTGCTCATGAAATTAAATATACTTGCCTATATCCAGAAGGTCAGATCGATCAGTTAAGTAGTGTATCTTTACTGGCTTATGCTTTTAGGTATTGACCCAATGAAAAAACTAAATATTGTCTTTGCAGGAACGCCTGATATTTCCGCTCAAGTTTTGAAAGATTTATACTCTAGTGGACACAATATTCAAGCAGTACTTACTCTACTAGATAGAGCAAAAGGTCGTGGCAAAAAAGTACAGTATTCTCCTGTGAAAGAAATAGCGTTAGCAAATGATACTTTGGTACTACAACCACAATCTTTTCAAAAAGATCCAAAGAGTTTAGATGTTCTAAAAAAGCTAAAGCCTGATGTGATTGTGGTTATAGCTTATGGAATTATTGTTCCAAAAGAATTTTTAAATATACCAAAGTATGGTTGTTTGAATATTCATGTATCATTACTACCAAAGTGGAGAGGTGCTGCACCTATCCAAAGAGCTATACAAGCTGGAGATAAAAAAACAGGTGTATGTATTATGCAAATGGATGAAGGCTTAGATACAGGTGATATACTGAGTAAACTTGAAATAGATATAAAAGATACCGACACATCTCAAACTCTTCATGATAAATTTTCTAAACTTTCGATAAAGCCATTACTAGAAACTTTAGATAATATCGAAAATATAACAGCAAAACCTCAAGATGGAAAAGCTACTTATGCTCATAAGATAACTAAAGCAGAAGGTTTGATTGATTTTACTAAATCAGCAGATGCGATTGGTTGCCATATAAGAGCATTTACGCCATGGCCATCAGCATTCTTTAAGCTAGATAAAGAGACTATAAAAGTAGGGCAGTTTGAGATAATTGATGCTGATAATACTACTGCAGGTGAAGTGGTCAGTATAAATAAGATTGGTTTTGATGTATCGACCACAGATAAGATTATTCGATTCAAACAATTACAGTTTCCAAATAAAAAAATGTTTAATATAGTAGACATTCTAAATGGCAGAGATTTAAGTAAATATATTGGATATAAGATAGGATAGAGTTGCTATGAAAGTTGGTTTTATTGTTGATGACTTAAATTCATTTAACATCGCAAAAGATAGTACATATATGATGATGTGTTCAGCAGAAGATAAAGGCTGGGAAATTTATGTATTTTACCTGAGTGAGCTTTTTATATTAAATGGCGATCCAAGAGGAAATGCTTTCACAGTTAAAATAAAAAAAGATAAGACTCCTTGGTATGATGTTGTATCAAAAAAAGATGATATTTCATTAACTAATTTAGATTGTATTTTTATGCGTAAAGATCCTCCGTTTGATATGGAATTTGTATATGTAACTTATATGCTAGATTTAGCTAAAAAAGTAGGTGTATTGATTGTAAATAACCCTCAAGCACTTAGAGATTTTAATGAAAAAGTTGCTATATCGTATCATCCAAAATATGCACCTAATACCCTAATTACTCGTAGTTATAGTGAGATTAATAAATTTTATAATAAGTATAAAGACATTATCGTAAAACCGCTTGATGGGATGGGTGGTAGCTCTATTTTTCGTATAAAAGATGGAGATAAAAATAAAGCTGTAATTTTAGAAACATTAACAAAGCATCAAACCAACTACATTATGGTACAAGACTACCAAGAAGCTATATCAGATGGTGATAAAAGATTACTTATAGTAAAAGGCAATCCAATTAAACATGTAGTTGCTCGCATTCCAAGTGGTAGTGACAATCGTGGTAATTTAGCTGCTGGAGCTACTTCAGAAGTTAGAGAAATTACGGATATGGAATATAAAATGGCTAAAAAAGTTGGTAAAAAGCTTAAAAAACAAGGCGTAATGCTGGCAGGTATCGATGTAATTGGAGATAAACTTACAGAGATAAATATTACAAGTCCAACATGTATGCGAGAGATATACAAAGCTACAAAAATTAATATAGCAAGTTTGCTAATGCAAGCAGTTGAAGAGAAAATTATTGAGATAAAGGAACAATCCAATGAACAATCAATCTAGTTCTGAGAAATTATTTACAGAAGCAAAGTTATATACACCAGGTGGTGTAAACTCACCAGTTAGAGCATTTAAAAATGTAGGTCAAGATTTCCCTATATTTATGAAATCGGCGAAGGGTGCCTATATGTTTGATGAAGATTGGCATAAATATATCGATTACATCGGTTCATGGGGACCTATGATACTAGGTCATGGCGATGAAGATGTGGTTGAAGCAATCAAACTTCAATTAGATGAAGGTCTAAGTTATGGAGCTCCATCTACTTTAGAGATTCAGTTAGCTAAAAAAATCACTGAGCTTATGCCAAATTTAGAACAAGTCAGATTTGTAAATTCTGGTACAGAGGCAACTATGAGTGCTATTCGTGTAGCAAGAGCTTTTACAAAAAGAGATAAAATTATTGAGTTTGAAGGTTGTTACCATGGGCA